>NZ_LUUP01000009.1 GCF_001636345.1 Cytobacillus gottheilii | reverse complement strand
CTCATATATTGGAACAGGCAATCCTTCTTCGAAAGGAAGTGCCAAACCGTAGTGTGGCGCAAATCATCCAGATTCTAGAATGGGAAGGATTAACTGATCCAGGACAAATTAAAAGGTCTACTCTTCAAGAAAAACTAACGGAAAAAGGTTACAGTACCCGACATATGCGTCTCTATTCTCAATCCGGTGTAGCTGCCCGAAGATTTCAAAAACAGCACCGGAACCAACTTTGGCAATCAGATATTAAATACGGTCCTTATCTGCCTATTGGGCCAAAAGGGATCAATAAACAGGTTTACCTTGTCGCTTTTATTGATGATGCAACCAGGTTAGTGGTTCATGCAGCCTTCTATCCGACTCTAGACTCAAGAATCATTGAAGATGCCTTTCGGCAAGCAATCCAAAAGTACGGTGTTCCAGAAGCCGTTTATTTTGATAATGGAAAGCAGTATCGAACCAAATGGATGTCCCGTACATGTTCTAAAATAGGCACCCGCCTTTCTTACACTAAGCCGTATGCAGCTGAATCCAAGGG
>NZ_LUUP01000008.1 GCF_001636345.1 Cytobacillus gottheilii | reverse complement strand
CCTCCCTCTATAAATGTTGATTTATCAACGGTTTGACCCGTTGGTGGGGTGTCAAAAAAATATTTTTCGACACGTCTTCTAACAAAATTTTAATAATATGTGAAACTATTCCAACGTATGGGTACGCTACGCGGTCACTACTGGATAATGATGGTAAGTAGTGCTAGGAAAATATGTGATGCACAATGGATCTCTGCGTAGCTTATGATGACGTACCCTCCCATGTCTCTGGGCATCTAAGTGCCTACATTCCTTCGTTCGGTCTAGTCATAAGGCAGAGGCTAGCGAAGCTCCTTTAGGGACTCGAGGTCGAATGGAAAAAATAATGCCAGCTTCTCCGTGTCATCCTGTTGTCTAGGTCTGTTAAGGGGATGTAGAACTTTACATAGCCTCTGCGAGACTAGGAATATCCTTCATCATTCGCTGTGCGTCAAATGCTTTGTGCTTGGTACTGATCCCATGTAACACTTTTAATAGTTTTCCGCATAGAACCACGATGGATTGCTTCTTACGTAACGGATTAACCTTACGGTTTGTGTAATACTCATGTAGCTTTCGAAAGGCTTCATTATGGCGAATCATTGGCATCATCACTCGGAAAAGGAGGGCGCGTAGCTTTCTTCTGCCCCGTTTGGAGATGCGTTTTTGTCCTTTGTGCTGACCGGAGGAATTTTCACGTAATGTTAATCCCGCGAGTTTAATGATTTGGCGTGGATCTTCATAGTGTGAAAAGCTACCGATTTCAGCTAACAAATCGACAATTGTGGTATCACCAAGTCCTTGAACCGTTGAGAGCCATTCGTACTCTACAGATGTTTGAACGAGCTCAACTAAGTGCTGTGTAATACTTTCAATTTCTTGTTCCAATTGGTTGTAACGACGAACGAGTGTGGCGATTTCAATACGGGCCATTTCACGTCCCTCTGTTACTCCGATGGAATTAGCAGCGACTTCAATAAGGCGAATTGCTTTCGGTCGTTGGGGAGATTTGAGCCCATCAACCTGGCGGTAAAGTGCTAATACTTCATCGGGATGTTTCTGGTGAAGATCACTAGGAAATGGGGTACACTCTAGTACTGCCATTGCCATCTTTCCGAATGACGGAAAGACCTGGGTGAACTCAGGAAAATAGCGATCTAACCAGCGAATCATCATGTTTTTAACAGCTCCAAGTTCCTCTGTCAACTTACTTTTAAACGTTGACCCAACACGAAGTTCTGCCTCCACGTCTTTCAAGATTCGCGGATAACTAAAGCGTCCATCTTTAACAAGACGAGCGATCACTAAAGCATCTTTGCGGTCATGTTTGGTTGGTAAATTGTCATCCAACTCCTTTGACCGTTTGACGTGCATAGGGTTGGTCATAGCCAGGGGAATCCCCCGATCCTCGAGGAAATAGGCTAAATTAAGCCAGTAATGGCCTGTAGGTTCAATCCCGACAATGACTTCCGTTTTTTCGTATTCTTTCATTGCAGCCAAAATACGTTGATAAAAACTCAAGAAACCATCACTAGATTGTAATACCGAGAAAGATTTTTGTAGTACCCGTCCACGATCATCTACAAAGCAAGCAAAATGTTTTCGCTTGGCAATGTCGATTCCGACTACGAGTGTTTTTTCGGTGACTTGATTTATTTTCTGATTTTGTTTAAAATCCATTTTGGAGTCCTCCTTGGTTACCTAAGTTAGGGGTCATTTCGCCACACGATTTGACACCCCGAATCATACCAAGAGGGCTCTTTTTTGTTCAAGTCCCCGAAAATCCTTCTAACAGGAATGCTCCTT
>NZ_KV440945.1:4398945-4584535 GCF_001636345.1 Cytobacillus gottheilii | reverse complement strand
GGGAACGTTATTATTCTTTAAATGAAAGAGGAAGAGAGTGGGAAAAGGGCGTGAGCCTTAGAGGGAGAAGCGATTGAGGAAGAAAGGGGGAAGTGGAGCGGGGGAACGTTATTAAAATTCGAGGACATAGTAGAGGGAAAGGGTTAAGGAAATGAAGTTAAAATTTCTAATTGAACTTATGTATAATAAATAAAAAGAAGATAGAAAGAGTAAAGGGAGTGAAAAGAGATGCTTTCTCTTGAAGAATATATCTCCAAAAGAAAAAAAGAAGATCAAATAAATGAATTTGATATTGAATCTAAACCTCAAAATATGCAAACATGTATGAACTATATTTTTGAATATTTTAATCAGTACCTTGATGCTTCAAAGTTAGACGAAAAGACTGTGTTAAACGAAGAGCGACTTGAAAAGTATAAAAAATCACTTCGAGACTATGAACCTGAACTTCAAGATTGGTTGGTTAGAATCTTTGAGGATTTTGACAAACAGCTTAATCGTTCCATTATTAGTTTCCTTAAAAAAGATGATTTATTTTATCTATACAATACTGAACAAGAGTTTCGGAGTGTTTCGTATGAATGTTACGCTCAGCTTATAAAGAAAAATTCTTACCTGAAAGACCAAACGGAAATGCTTTTCCTCTTTATAAAAGACCATCATCGTATCAAAAGTAATCCAAAATTGGATTTTCAAAATCTTTATATTTCAGAAGAAGTAGAGGAGTGGATTAATAAGACGTGGAACAAATATCAGGTGAACTTACTTGCTTTTGCATCAGACTATGTGTCCCGATTTTTTAATAATGAGGAAACGTGGGATGTAAAACATAGAAGTAAAAGCAAAGATGGTTGGAGGAAATATGAGTATGACTATAAACAAAAAACCAATTTATTTAATATAAACTCTCTACATAGAAGAATATCTAATAAACCATTTATCAGAGGGAAAAAGCAATTTCTTGAAATTTTGTTAATGTACTGTTGGATTCACGAAATTGATGGGGATGAATCTTATTGGCAGGAGTATATAACTAAGGTATTAGGATAAGAGAGGTTAAGAAGATGGAGACAGAAAAAGGGAATTTTGACAAAAAGAAAGCAAATGATTCTCAAATGCAAACCTTTTTATCAGGATATGATGATCAATGGAGATTAACAAAATTAGTTTCTATAAAGATGATGTTAGAGGATAGAGAAAAACTGAAGCGAAAACTTCGATCATTTTATGGGCCAGACTTTTAAAAAGAATGAGGATAACTACGTTTATAATGAAACAACAAATGGGTTAATATTTAGGGCAATCTCAGAGTTACTCATGTATTTTGAGGATTATTTTGTATTAATGAATTATATAAGAGAAGTGTACCCACCCAAAAATCTTTAGGCTAAGCTAAAAAACTTTGTTCTTAAAGAAAAAAGTCTGGTCAAGACTGAGGGGGACAGGGGCGATTATATTAGAATCGGGAACGTACCGTTGGTACGTCTCGATTCTTTTTTATATGAACAAATGATTGAATAGAAGCAGATAAAGCTAAAATTTTGGCTCCATTTCTTCGTGCTACTGTCTCTTCGCATTTAAGTTCTTCCCTATGTAATTCAAGTTCGTACCTGTTGTAAATAAGTTGGTATCTGAACAGGGGCGAAAGCGGGAGCTGACAACTATGTATGTAGACTCCAGAAGGATCGGGAAACGTACCGTTGGTACGAAGCCTGTAGTATCAAGTGTTAAAAGGGGGTTCGACATCCAATCTATTGAATCACGCCTTTTTCCGTTGTATTATTAACACATAAGCAATTGACGCTCACCTCAAAGGATATGCCATCAAATACCTCTCTGGCATTCCCATCATGCTTAACCACAAAAAATAAACCTCAAAGGAGACCTCGATTAATGAATAACTCAAAATTTGCAAAATCAATATTGAACCTATTAGGAGATAGGGTGTTAGAATATCAAGAATATCACTATGGACTGAATATGCTTGTCAAAGATGTAAATGCAGAAATAGATGGTAGAGATTTAATGGAATATATAGAAGAGGAATTAGAAGCCGAAGGCTTTAAGGACATTAGCTTTAGTTTTGGAGATGGACACTGGATGACAATACACAAAGAAAGACAACAGGTAAGAAATTAAGGCATCCTTTAAAAAGGTAGAGGATAAGGCAAGAGAGAAGGATCGATTTGCGTACCATCGGTACGCCATTCGATTCTTTTTTGTGTGATAAAAAAGGGTGAAAAATCGTGTTAGAAAGGTTTGAACAAAAAGGGGATAAGTTGTGAATAAAGGGAAAGAAAAAGAGAAGGGAATACTGCGATATCAACAAAATATACACAGATTAGGGATAAGGTTAGAGGAAAAGAGTGAAGAAGAGTTAGATATCAACAGGTTGTAAACAAGTAAGAAAAAAGGCGTGAAGAAAAGCCTGAAAAAACACCTGGTCAACCATCTTTTCAACCTTAATCCTTACTCCTACTATGGAAGAACTTAATTACATTTTCACCTTCCTTACTGTTCCGTTATCGGTACGAATTTTACCCGAAAGGGTGGTTTTTTGGGAAGAACTTGAATTACGTAATAGTGAGAAGGTTTAAGGAAGGGAAAGGGCGTGAAGGTAAGTGGGAGAAGGGGAGGGAAAGCGGGGAAGAACTTAATTTCAAAGAGACAGCTACCTTTATGTTTATTCCTGATTCTTTAAGTCCTGGTTGGGCCGATAAAAAGATATGACGTACCGTTGGTACGAAGCCTTTAGTATCAAGGTTTAAAGGGGTTCGACAGGGGTACGACACTCGAAGGATTGTAAATATTAATTGACAGGGTATAATTAAAACATAAGCATTAGATGAACTTCCTCATGGATGTGCTAAGCCTACTTCTTCAAGCACTCCCATCTGACGCTTAATCAAACTAAACCCCATATAAAGGAGACCTCGAAATGAACAAATTACAATTACAATCAGCAATTACCCAATCTAAGAATCTTGAAAGCAGTATCCGAATCTTTGTAAGTGAATCCTATCACTACAGTCTTAAAGACACCTTTAACAAGCCGTTAAGATTAGCTACAACTCTCTTATCAAACGTTATTCCGCTTAAATATTTAGTAAAAGAGTATTTTTATAATCCTGAATTATATAAGCAATTTGATGATATCTCTGATCAAATCTTCCATCATATAGATATGATTGAGGAAGCATTACAGGAGATATTAGAGTTAGGCTTGCAAAACGAAGAGGAATTTAAGCATGTGTACAGTCAGTTTAATTTCACCCGTAACTTGTATTGTGAGTTACTGGCTGAGGTATATGAAGAAGAAGCAATCTAAAAAAGAGAAAAGGATCGGGTAGCGTACCAACGGTACGCCATTCGGTTCTTTTTTTGTAAAACTTGGTGAGCAGGATGGAGTAAGGTAGGGGGAAGGTGGGGATAAGATGTGAATTAAGGAAAAGAAGAGTGAAAAGAATGGTTAGATATTAACAGGTTATACACAAAGATGGGAAAAGGAGTGAGAAAAAGCGGGAGAAGGGAAAGAGGGATTGAAGCGGGGGAGCGGAATTGCCCAAGGTTTTTTAGATGGAAACAAAGTAGACGGCAAGGATTAAGGATTAGGAAAGCCCCACCAGTTACCATATCAAAGTGTAAAGAAGGTTACTGCACTTGAAACATATTAACGATCAGTTTTGGTAAAAAATAAATTACATATAAACTGATAATAAGGGAACTAACTGAATTTGGAAGGTTTATTCTATAGCCCATTAATACAATCTAAACATAAGAAAGGAGTTAGAAACATGGAAAATTCAAAGGTTAAAGTAAGATATGAAATATATGATGATTTGATAAATAAGACGTATTACAAGAAAGAAACTGGATTTCAGATCGATAATGAGCATGTAGTCACCTTTTATGAACACAATCTAATTGGAATAGACCGAATAGGCGATAAAGTTGATGATTATTTAGTTGTGTATGATGATGATTACTTTAAAACTATTTTCTTGCAAATTGAGAATACAGATTTAGCTTGTATTGATCTTTCAAATGAAACATCAATTAGCTTTTTTAAGTATTTACTTAAACAAAGGTGTGATAAGTAGAGAGAACAGACACTAAGCAACCAAGTTCTTCTCTCGTAATTCAAGTTCAACCTGATGTAAATAGGTTGCTATCAGAACATAGGAGAGAATCATTTAAAATTGTAAAGTCCAAAAGAATCGAGAGTCATTACCGTTTTGGTACGTTTTCTCGGTTCTTTTTTGGGTAAATAAAAAAACAAAAACCGTTGACAATAGTCAAAATTGATAGTACAGTATAAAAACAATTTAATATATTATCTGCAAGTTTATATATTTTTTTCTATTGTTTTTTTATTCACTTATACAGCTATATAAGGCTGATTTACTTAGATTTACATTTTTGCAGATCCAGTATTTCTACTATTTAACTTTGGGACAAGTATGTCTGGAAGTGAGGTAGGAATAAGGATTTTTCTGCAATTATGTCTGTACTAAGTAAATCAGTCTTTTTTGCGTCTTTTTAAACAAACAAAAATAGCCGTTGTGGAGTCGGAGGAAAAACAAATGAAAAAGTCAGTTAAAAACAAGTATGCAGGAAAAATTCAAGTGTGTGAAGAAAGAAAACCGAGTGAGCCATATTTGCATCAAAAAGAGGCGTTGAAAGCCTTGGATATGGCGATAGGAAAAAGTGAAGCAAAAAGATTCTCAGGATTGTTAGTGTTACCAACTGGTGGAGGTAAAACGCAAACGGCAGTCCAATGGGTGCTAAGAAATATTATTAATGAGAATAAGAAAGTTATTTGGTTAGCTCATAGACATGAGTTACTGGAACAAGCCCTAACATCAGCTAAAAAGAACTCTTTTTCTATCTTGCTTAATAAAAGGAAGAGCTTTAGTTATAGAATTATTTCAGGTGTGCATGATAGGTGTCGCAATATAAGTAGAGAAGATGATTTTATTATTGCAAGTAAAGACAGTCTGTATAGAGGAAAAGAACACTTAATAGAAAATTGGTTAAAATACCATGATGATATATTTCTTGTTATTGATGAAGCCCATCATGCCACTGCAAAAACTTACAGAAAGATTATAGAGGTTATAGATAAAAAGGCTAATAGGCTTAGAATATTAGGTTTAACAGCAACTCCTTTTAGAACAGCAGAAGAGGAAAAGGGACTGTTGAAGAAAGTCTTTAAGGATGACATCGTGTATGAGGTATCTTTAAGAACTTTAATCAGTAGAGGAATCCTTGCAAAGCCAATCTTCAAGGAATTGAAAACTTATGTAGATATGAGAGCGGATTTAAGCGATAAGGATATTAAAACTATTGAAATGTTGGACAGTATCCCTAAAGATATTGCAAAGCATATATCGGAAAATAAGTTAAGAAATAACAGGATTGTGCAAGAGTATATTGATAATAGAGATGAATATGGAAAACTTCTGGTTTTTGCGATTAATAAGATACATGCTATTGTGTTGAATAAATTATTTACTGATAGAGGGATAAAATCTGAATACGTTATTTCATCTGATAACGATATTGTAGATGATAGTGGTTTGTCTAAAGCAAACAAAGAAATTATTGAAAAATATCGAAATAATGAATTAGACGTGTTGATAAATGTAAACATCCTTACAGAAGGAACTGACATCCCCAATATACAAACTGTCTTCTTGACAAGACCAACGATATCAGAAATATTAATGACACAAATGATAGGGAGGGCTTTAAGAGGGGAAAAAGCAGGAGGTACTGAAAAAGCCTTTATCGTTAGTTTTATTGACAGTTGGCAAAATAAGATTGCATGGGTTAATCCCAAGAAATTATACGAGGGTGAAGGTATCTGGAATGAATTAAGTAATGTAAATATAAAAACAGCACCAAGACTTATCCCGTTAAAGAAAATAGAGGAGTTTATTAAAATCGCTGATGATTCTGTTGATACAACTGACTTGGAAAGAGTAGATTTTATTAAAACAATTCCAGTAGGTTTTTATTCATTTTCACTGCCGATTCTCTCAGTAGACGGTGAAGTTAGATATAAAAATTGTGAAGTGTTGGTTTATGAAAACAATCAAAAGGCATATCAAACATTAATAAAGTCATTACCAAATTGTTTTGAATCGGATGAATTAAAAAGCACAATTGAAGAAAGTGACTTTGATTTAATTAATTCAACTGTAGTGAATAAGTTCCTTAATGATTTAGATACAATTCCAAACTATATATTCGAAGATTTAAACGATCTTATACGATACTATGCTTTAAATCGTTCAGAGCCTCTGTTTTTGGAGTTTAAAGATAGAGATAAATACGATATTTCAAACGTTGCTCAATATATATACAATTACGAATTAGGTGGAAAAAGGAAAAAGGAATATATTGATATGGTTTGGGAAGAAGAGGGCTTCTTTAAAGTGTACTTTGATTATAACAAGCTCTATTTCAGAAAATGCATTGATAATGAGATCTTAAAATTAGAGGAACCTGATATGTATGCCCCAATGTCTAATGAAAAGGCAGTAAGCTAACTCGCAGACATTATGTGAAATCAATTCTACCCTTAAATACCTCAACAAAAGTCATCATCATTCCTTGCAAAAATATGAACCTTAAAATATAGCGTTTTATAGGACAATTAAAGGAAGGAAAAAGGTATTATACATTTTCTTCCTCTGAAACTAAATTAAGTGTACAAAAAAATATGAAAAAGAGTTATCAAATTATTTGGATATTGGCAAAAAGCCACTTTATTTTTAGAGAGGGTTGGAGAACCAATAAATCCAACCCGAAATTTTTTATGAATACTAATGATGTCCAATCTGATGTAATTACGATAGGTTTCGCCATCCCTCTAAAGGATCGTGGTTCACAAATGTTACCTTCCAACATTGGTCATTAGTTATATACTCTATATTAAGCGAGACCTGATTAAATAAGGTAGCACCACCAAATATTTTAACTAAGAACGTTTGATTATATATCCTGTTTAGATCGTATAAATCTTTTTCAAGCGATACTGTACGCCTCTCCTTAAAGATTTGAATAACTACTATTGGTTTCCAACTAAGTTTTATTTTGTTTTTGATGTTTTTACCTACGTATTTCTCTATCGATTTGAATTTATGTTCAAAAGTATCCCCTTGTTTAAAAGTAAATTCAAAAAAGTCCATATGTCATCCCCTTAGGATAAGAAAGTATTATTGAAGGTGTATCTATAATTTTCATATTTGGAACATACATTGGCTTCTTATTTTTTGTTACAAGGTAGAGTATTGACTCGAAATAAAAATATGAATTTTCCAAAGGAAGGAATCAGGAGTAAAACCAGATTACTAAAAATCTTTCACTGCAATCACAACAATCAATCACACACTCCAATTACTATCTGTATTAATTTGTTTGTGCTAATCTAAAAATATTAAAAGGAGTATAGATGAATATGTTTTAGATAACCTGAATGGGGGCATTGAAGGTGGATAATTTACATGTTTGTGATTTTAGCTTCGAACACATTTATGACATCGCACCTGAAAAAGAAATAGACGACAACATTAAGGCATTCTATCCTCAGAATAAGTATGAGAATTCAAATGATCTTGTGTTACATAAGTATGGCAAGGGGCCATTTTGTAGGTTTGCGATTTCAAGAGAGCTTAGGAGAGAAGGAGTCTATCTTATAAAAATAGACGAAGAAATTAAGTATGTAGGAGAATGCGAAAATCTTGCAAACCGTTTTAACTTGGGATATGGAAACATATCACCGAGAAATTGTTTTGTTGGAGGCCAATCAACTAATTGTAGGATAAATAACGAGATTTATAAGAATTCAATAAACAATTACAATGTTGAACTTTACTTTTATGATACTACTAATAGATTTGAAGTCGAATGGGAGTTAATCAATACGCTTAGTCCATCTTGGAATAGATCTAAAGGTAAGAAAGTGGAAAATAGAAACAGCTTGGATAAATCAACTATTCCCTCTAAGCAAGTGTCGTATAAGAAATCAACTTGTAGGGAAGAAATTTTAACCGTAGTTAGAACTATTGTGGGGAATAAAGGAGTCAATGAGTTTACTGTTAGCGAGGTAGTAAAATTTATGCTGAAAAATGATTCTGGATTCAAGGAATCAACGATTCGAACACATATTACTTCAAAGTGTTGTGTGAATGCTCCGAGCCATCATGCAATTGTTTACAGTGACTTTGAAAGGATTAGTAAAGGGCTGTATAAGTTGATTAATAATGTAACTAATATCAAATAGCACAACATTAATAAATGGCAGGCATAGAGGTTATTGCAAATTTAAAAAAACAAAGTAGGTGCATCTTGAA
This sequence comes from Cytobacillus gottheilii, assembly GCF_001636345.1. Lineage (GTDB taxonomy): Bacteria > Bacillota > Bacilli > Bacillales > Cytobacillaceae > Cytobacillus > Cytobacillus gottheilii. The sequence goes on along the minus strand of NZ_KV440945.1, from coordinate 4,576,175 downwards.
TACTGAAGCGGTTATAAGAATCAAAGAGACTGTTGATGGCTATAAGAAATTACTTGGTATCCTGGCTGAGAATGAGGATAATGAGCAAATTTGTAGATTATCTAAGAAGCGAATTTCTGAGATATATGGATTATCTTATACAGGTACATGTAAAAAGTTGGATTTCCTCTTACGGTATGGACTTGTAAGGGAAGTCGATAGAGGTTTAATAAGAACTGGAAAGAAAGTAATGGAAGCAAAACCATTCACATTACTTCAAAGAATTATGTTGTTGGTGTTAGATAAACCAGAAGTCTATAGTAGTTTTAAGCAACAGGCAGAGTTACTAAAAGAGCCATTTGAAGAAGTGCAAGTGGCATGGGGATTTTATTCATACTTTTTTGGATCAAAGTATCCAGATAAAGATGAACTTAGTTTGTTAGTTCAGGAGTAGATTTGATAGGCATGAAAATAGACAAGAAGAATTAGGAGGGATAAACCGATGAAGAAACAATATCTTGACTTAATACAATTTTTTGAGGGATACGTTCGTAATTATAGAAGGTTGAATTTGTCCAGAATTCATAATCGCTCGATGTTTACTCAAAGGGAAATTGATTACTTTGCAAATTTGGGCGAAATGCTTGGTTTTGATAGTTTTATTGAAGATGCAAAATATGATAAGAAAAAGGATCGGTCAAGACCAATGGATCTCGCTTGGTGGAAGTGGGATGAAAGAATAGATAAAGAGAATTATGTGCTTCTTGCACTGCATTTAGAAAGAGAAAACCAATGGAATAAAGATGAAGACACAATCGATAAGATCTTTTCTGATACAGAAGAAGGTTTCATTCCACATAATGTGATAGGAATTCAAAATGTAGAATCATGTGATCGAATTAAATTTCTAAACAAATTGATAGTAAGGAAGAATGCAGTTCAAAAATCAAACGTCTTAATGATATATCGCTATTATGACTTAGAATCTGATTTAGAAAGGGTATCTGCATACAATTATAATGCGAAAGGTTTATCAGAACAAAGAAGTGCCATCTGCAAGCAAGATGAATTGGGTTATTGGTTTATGTGTTTTGAAGAAGAATATGAAACATTGCAAAAGAACAAAGAGGAATCTGATTTAACCAGAAAGGTATTGCTGTGAATTCAGTAAATAAAGAAAAGCCAGGCAGTTAGTTTACTGAGCTGGCTAATTTTATGATTTCGCATACCGAAGTGTTTTACTTGTTCTTTCGCATTAAGTCTTTATCTAATTTTACTTTTTGAATCAAAGGGTTTTCTTTAGAGTAAATCTCAACAATAGCAGTAATCCAATTATCCTTCTTATTAATCTGACGATCACCGAATACCCACAAGCCAAGTTCCTCCAGGTGTTTAATCTCCTTTGATAAATTATTCTCTAAGTCAAATCTCTGACCGATTTCAACAATGTCCCATATATCTAATACATCCGCAACTGTTGTTAGGAATACTTGGACAACTTCAGTTTGCTCTTCTGTATGACAATCATGGTAATCATATCCATATTGATGTGCATGGGAGATGATTCTAACCAAGTCTCTACCACTTTGGATTCTATGAAGGAACTTAACATCTGTATGCTTTTCTGTACTCGCTTTCTTTATAGATTCATCCTCGCTAACGATGTTATCAAGTTCACTCAAATTTGTTTCTAAAGCATCTAAGACAGATAAAAGTGTTGCACTTTCTGCTGTGCCAGAGGACTCTAACCTTCGGACAGTCCTTTCACTAACTTTGGCTCTATCTGCTAACTCAGCTTGTGTCCAGAGCTTTAATTTTCTTAATTCCTTTATTTTCTGACCAGTATGCATCACTTAATCTCTCCTTGTTTTGTTTTATTGATTTTATTATAAACGCAACGGTACTAATGTTTAAGGTCAGCTATAGGACAATTAGAGGACAATATTGGGACAATTTTATTTTGTTAATAACTTTATGAAGACTACATTAAATATCTTCCACTTCTACACCAACAATTTCATTCCTACATCGAGTGTTATCTCTGTTAAAATAGTTATAAATTATTGGATGTAATTTGTAAAAACAAGTTAGTAGATGATGGATAAGAGCTACGTTGGCATTACATCGTAGCCTTTCACTATCTTAATGAAATTAGAAATAGTTGTAAAAAAACCAGAAATAGCAAAACAATGGCATCCAACCAAAAATGGTAGTACACGCCCTGATGAAGTGGGAGCATATGCAAGAGAAGAATATTGGTGGTTATGTGAGAATGGCCATAAATGGAAGAAAGAAAGCACCTAACAGTAGACGAAGTTCTAAGTGTAAATACTGTAAAAGGTAAATTTTATAATAGGGGGGACAATTATGAGTTGGGAAGAAATGTACAGTAGAGACTATCCATGTAGTTGTGGTAAAGGCACATATACAGAAGTGGTTGAAATGGATGACTGGAACAGACGAAGAGAACATCGAACAATAAACTGCCCTGAATGTGCTGAGAATGAAAAAAAAGCTAAGATAAATGAAGCTAAGGAAAGAGAAAGATTAAAACAATTGGATGAAGAAATAAAAGCCTATTTTAGTGAACGTTACATGGAGAAATGGCATTCTTACTTTGCTTCCGCAAAAAATAAAAAGGAAATTTGGACATTAGCAAAGGAAATGGGAATTGAAAGAGATAGCCTTTCTTCTTTCTATACTCGGAATAAATCCAAAGGTATGGAAACATACGTTAAGGAATTGGCAATCTCCGATAACATACAAAAGATCATGCAAGCTCTAAATATTGAAGATGTGGATTTAACATATAAGGTCGATGAAGCAATGAAGCTAAAAAGAGCAAAGTATGCAAAATCAGTTGCCGAATGGCATAGAAACCATTAAAGATAATTAACTGATGATTGTAAAATAGATAAAAAGTTCGCAAGAAATTTGGAGTGAGAAGATTAAATAATTGGCTTATTCAACTATCAGGTGTATTTTACTAACAATCGCTTCTTGTGCTAACGGAGCAGGTTAGTTTAATAAGAATTACGTAATTCGCAGGGGGATACATATGGGGAAATATGAGGTAAAGCAAATATATAATCTGTTGAGTTTTGATGTGGATAGTTTAGTAAAGCAAAGCAAAGAAGATGGTTTTCGTTTTGTAGAAAGATTAGTTAATGATTATAAAAATGGCAGTAATACTTTTAATCATTCTGGAGAAGGTTTATTTGGCGTGTTTAATGAAGAAGGTGTCATTGTTGCTATTGGTGGATTAAATAAAGACCCATTTTCAAATGAACTATCCATTGGTAGGCTGAGGAGGTTTTATGTTAGTAAAGAATATAGGAGAAATGGTATAGGAAGCCGTTTGGTAAAGAAGATAATTGACGAAGCAAAAATATATTATAAAATTTTGGTGCTTCATACAGATACGGAACAAGCTGATAAATTTTATACTTCTTTAGGATTTTCAAAGGAAAATCTTTATCCAAATTCAAGTCACTTTATGAAGTTTTAAAAGCTAATGTGTGCCATTGCTCAATAAAGGGTAATCGCTTCTTCTTGTTGAAGTAACGAGCAGATTAGTGAAAGAAAAATAATTAAAAAGGATGATGAGTATGGATGTTTTTGGAGCTATATTAAACATTATATTTTTTTTATTGGTGATTTATTTAATATCAAGAGTCTTCCACTATTTTAATGATACGAAAAATAGGTTAAACGAAATAGATAAGAAGTTAGAAGAAATAAGTGAAAAAATTTCTAACAGGGATTAGTCTAATAAGTTCCTCAACTAACGGGTGCTTTTGTTTAATATGATCGTTTAACTATGATCATATTTCAAATGGGAGAGAAATCAACAGTAGCTAACTAAAAGAGGATTTTTGAGAAGCATATAGAGAAGGTTATGGTCAGTGGTAGTAAAGAAAGCGGAACTAAAAGAGTAATGTTGATATTCTCTAATTCATTCTCTAATTCATTATCTAATCAGCAGATATAACCAATATAGAGATTAGATAACACATAGCTATGATTCCGATAATCAGCAATAAACCTTTATAAATTTTTCAACTAATAAACTACTATTTATTGATAGTTGTGCTTCCTTATTATTTAGAAACACTTCATAAAAAAAAATATAAAAACTCAATCATTATGGCATCCAAACAATTTCCAATATATTGAATGTGATCTATTGACATATTAAAATAGGTGGTTTATTATATTCCTTACAAATTATACTAATACACACCAATACTTTGGGATATGAGGGAGCAATTTATGAAAAATTGTTTGTTAGTCCATAAAGCCCAACTGAATAAAAAAGTACACTAATCCACTCGGAAAACGAGTGGATTTTTTTATGGTGTTACTTAGGCAACTGTATTAGAAAAAGGAGGAAGATTTAATGCTTGATATACACAATTCATTAAGAAGATTTGTAACAGAGGAGGCTATTCGTGACATAACTATTGATCTCATTATGCTATTGAGCGGGTTAATTATTGGAGCTTATGTAAAAATACTATTTTTTTAAATGTAATAGCACAATCTTGGTAGTGATTTACATGGTATTCCTATGAGAAAAAATATATCGCAAACAAGGTGAAGATGATGAAAGATAGAATGATTCTCGGCTATATGTTATTAGCATGCAAGCAGTTAAATTATACGAAGGAAGAAGTAAGGAATTTTATAGGAGAGCTGTCGATACTGTTGGAAACTAAAACTGAAGAAGAGATTGAAGAAGGTTTTCAATGGTACATGGAGTTAGATGAAAGCGAAAATAAAATAGAGAATAAACCAACTAAAATGGATATTAAACCAAAAAATCCAAGAAAGATAACCAGATTTCCCGAAGGTTATCGAAGCAAACTTTCAATTGAGAACGAGAAAATTATTAGACTGCTAAGAAGTATAAGTAACCCATAATTGAATATCAGGTTTTAGGGTTATAGAATTCATATATTAATAACTGTTGATATACCTTCATTTGTAAATTGTGATTAATGATGTGAGATGTCGAAAACTATTGAACCAGGGAGGAACGAGAATATGTATTTGTTATATAAGAAACACCAAACATCAATGAGTAAAGACAAGGCATTTCCAGAAAGATGGAAAATGTCTTTTTTAATACAGTTGCTTAGAAAACCTCATAAGAAAGGAGAGAGATAAATGCGTAACAACTACGGGTTCTGGTCACTTTCAAAACACAAGATGCTAATGGAGTGCGAAATGAAGTGGGCGTTAAATTATCATATATCGAAGAGAGGTGAATTTGATAGTAAGCCACCAATCCTCCAACTTGCATGGCGATTGAAACACCTAAAAAATGTGTTTTTACTCTTTGGAGATTTGCTTCACAAAATCATTGAAGAAGAAGTCAATAAATTTATGGAAACAGGAGAGGTCTTATCTAAAACTAAAATAAGGGGAAAGTTGAGCGATATGCTTGAACAGTCGTTTAGAGAGTCCCAAAATGATTTAAACCTGTGGTACAAAGATCCCAAAGCAAATACTATGCTTTATGAGATTTATTATGATGGTGGTTTAGGTGAGAATACTACTGAGTTTATTAAGCAAAGAATAGACAAGTGCGTTAGCGGATTTATCCATTCTAAAACAATTAATGAACTTATTATTAAAGGAAATGTGAAAATAATGGAGGCAGAAAAATTCCGCTCATTTTATGTGGATGGAGTTAGAGTTGTTCTTTCAGCCGATCTTATATATCATGACCAAGATAATGAAGTATGGGGAATTGTCGATTGGAAGTCAGGAAAGCAGACACAGCATGACGCACTACAGCTTTCCCTATATGCAATGTATCTCGAAAATACATATGGAGCAAAATTACAAGACATCCTGGTGAGTAATGATTTCTTAGAAAGTGGTACAAGCAAATCATATGTTATAGATACATACGAAACTGATAATCTACGAGATTTAATTCTACAAAGTGCAAAGAGAATGGCTGAGTTAGAAGAGAACTTACATAAATCTGACACAGAAGTAATGGAACTGTTTCACAAGACGGAGAACAAAGAGCGATGTGATACATGCAACTTTAAAGCTATTTGCTTGGATGAACAAAAGGATATACATATTAACAATTTCTTACGTGGCATTGGGAGAAAAAAGGGGGAGAGAATGGTGAAAGAGAGAGATATTATTATGATGCGAGAATTTGTACGAAGTGGTATGCCAGTTGACGAAAGGGTGGTAGAATTTTTGGAAGAAAGTCCCTATGAAACTGAGGATAGCTATAGAGCAAAATTGGAACGAATGTCAGAGTTTATGGAGTATTAGTCAAAACCCAACTTTCTCAAAATGGATACACTATGGATAATATCATATTGCACAATCTCCGAGAATGGGGCTAAGATCGAATCGATAGCGTGTGCGAATTAGTGTGGCAGGAAGGTTGATGCCATTTTGCTGAATCCATTCAATAGGGAAACTATTACGGTCGGCGTGATAGTAATAGTAATGCACTTTCTCAGCAGGAACGAAAAATGTCTGGTAATCATGTGATCGGAAGTTGATCACAAAGCCTGCAATAATGCCAGATTGTTTATTGTGAAGGAAGAGGGTGTCAATCTGATATTGATTGATGTTTGCAAATGGAAGGGACTTTTGCTTCGTGGTTTTGAGTTCGAATAGAAAAATGATGGGGTAACTGTAGGCAAAAAAATCATAGCTGTTCTTTACGTTCGCAAACTTCATCGTATCGTCTTTTAACCGCTGAACAAAAATCTCAGAAGGAAAGCTGTTGAAGAACTCTTTCTCAAACACCTTACCATGATTGGTCTTACTTTTATTTTTAGTTGTTAATGTCGTAGTCATAAAGCCTTCTCCTTTCTGTTAGTAGATGTCTTACCTTATATGCAGAAAGTGAGAAAATATAAGAAACAGCAAAGGCCCTCAATAAGAGGGCCTATCTGTTTAAAAGTTAAAATTTGCTTAGGTCTTGTTCTTATCTTTAGCCTTTAAGTTATTGATAACTTCCATTAGCTCTTTTACTCGGAGATCGGCAGTTTTAATTTGCTTTTGTTGAACTTCTTGAAATGCTTTTTCTTTATCGTTATTAGTGTCCTCCTTCTTAGGGAGTATTATGGAATAATACTTTAAGAGAAAAGTTCAGGCAGATGATTTAAGCCATAATATTCGAGTTCATATTCCCACTCTTCAAACAGAAAAATAATAAGGTTATCGTTTAAGCCATCTTCTACATGCTTAATAAATGCTTGTCTATCCATTTCTTTCTCTTTTTCATAGTTTTCGTTCCGATAGTAGACGGTTTTATTGATGACTGTAATAATTTCAGAACTCTCTTTTGCATTAGCAATAGCGGCCATTGCGTCTTCAGTGGTATTGAAATGGTGAGATTTACAATCGAAAATAGCGTTAAGAAACTGATGTGGAAGTGTAAGAGCAGGTTTAGAGGTGTAGATGTTTCCGACCGAATTGATAGAGAATTTGGGCTGAATAAAGCCATCTCTTTCATGTTGGAGAATAGCTTCATACTTCTTCTTTAAAAGTAGACATTTTCGATATTCGATATAAGCAATAACAAAAGATTCTCTTGGGAAATGCTCAGATAGTTTACTTAGACTTATTTTTGCATTGTCTTCAAGAATGTAGTGCGTGTTATTGCTATATCTTCTAACAAAGAATTGATTACAGAAATTAATTATTGATTGTTCGGACATGAAGTTATTGTCTACCTTGATACCGTTTGAAATCATTTCATCACCAATAAACTTCTCGGCATCTCTAATCACTGATATACAATCTTTAATACAGATTTTAAGAAGCTGTGGGTTAATTTTGATAGGGGTATTGTTAAGGCGTTCTAAGAGCATTTCGTAGGTCATATAGAAGTTCTCCTTTTGTATGGGGTATTAGTGTAAGCGAATGAAACTTGTTATGTTTATCATAAGCGAAACCTGGAAGAGAAAAAATAGCAAAACGGTTCTATGTTGTTTGAGTCCTCGATATTTAAAATGATCGTTTAAAATTGCTCTACCCCTTATGGCTGTTAGGTTCATAGGATGTTGGGAAACGGAACAATAATCACTTATATATTACTTGATTAAAAACTCTTAGAGCTAATTTACATCTTTAAATGAGATTATCTACTATCTCTTTTATGTACTTTTGATACTGCAAATTCAGTAAGTATGTCTTATAGACATATTTGCGAACGCCCCTTTGCAATTCCTACTGAATATCTCCTAAACACAATTAAAACCTTTCTTCTAATGGAACAACTTTTAGTTGTTTAAGAGCTGTCATTGATGTAATACTCAATTTCCATAGAACTTAAAATGAACTGGTTTGACAATTGTCAACACCACTAAGAAATACAACAAACAATCTACATATAGTATAGAGCATTCTAACTCTGTATTTACTGACGCTGTATATAGTAAATGTGTTATAGATGTATCTTATGAATTCATAAAACACAAATAACGTTATAGTAAGTTTACAGTTTTTGGTTTACTATTTAGTTAATTAGTTGCAAAATTTTCTAACTAAAAGGAAACTTGCCATGCCATGAAATTTTTTTAATAGCTTGAAATGAATCTACTCCATTACATAAATCATTTATGGAGTTTCATGCAAATGGTAGTGCTGAGCATTGGGAAGTACATATTGATTTTGCAATAAGTGGTAGTGAAAGTATCCACAATGATAAGCTCGTTTATAGCTATTGGTTAGTAAATAAGAAGTTCTCCATATAACGCTTATTGAGGTGAAATTATGTATTACAGATCAGAATTATTATTTAATAAGGATGATATATCCAACTATCTATTAGAAATGAAAAATCAACTTAAAACTGAAATTTGGAAAGAAACAGAAGATTATCTACTAAACGTGGGTACACAGCAATATTTACAACATTTAAAGAGCAAATATGAGTTAAATGAAATAGTAATACACACCGAGGAAGCATATGCAGAACCGAAAGAAGAATATATTAAGGCAGAGGATTTCCCGTATGACTTTCATGTAGTTAGTGGTAAAAGTTACCCAAAGCAGGTTTATTATTTTAATGTACCGTATTCTGGTAATTCAGACCTATTGAGTTATAGACCTTCTACTTTTACATTATCACCACCAAGGGCATATATAAATTCAAATATGTTAGTGTTGAGATTTGTTCAGTTTTACGATGATGTGCAGAGAATAAATAAAGAATACGAATCTTTTATTAACAGTTTACAAGGAATGGTTAATAATTTGAATAATGATATTAGGCAGTACAATGGTGTTTTGGAGCCACATATTTTAAACATTGTTAATTTGAGAAAAGAAGAGATTTTAAAAAGAAGAGAACAATATGCCTCATTAGCTGTACCTATAAGAAAAAAAGATAATGTGTCTTATACATTTTCTATTCCATCGCCAGAAATAAAAAAGAAAATTAACTTAAAACCTGTTCAAACTGCGAAGGACTTTACACCCACTCCTGTTTTAAGCCAAGAAGTTTATTTTGATATATTAAAAATAATCAATGATATGGGGAAAGAATTTGAAAGAAAGCCATCAGTGTATTCTAATAAGGGTGAAGAGGATTTAAGGGATCACTTTTTAATGCTATTAGAGCCACATTTTGGTGGGAGTGCAACAGGTGAAACATTTAATAAAAGTGGAAAGACAGATATTTTATTACGCTATGAAGGTAGTAATGTTTTTGTTGGAGAGTGTAAATTTTGGTCAGGCAAAAAGGGCTTCCTTAAAACAATAGATCAGCTATTAGGTTATCTAACTTGGCGAGATTCAAAGACTGCCGTAATTATGTTTGTACCTAATAAAGATTTTAGTAGCGTAGTCGACACTGCTAAAGAAGCAATTACACAGCATCCTAATTATTTAATGTTTAATGGTGATTCAGACGAAACATGGTCAAACTATACATTTCATATAAGTGATGACGATAACAAAGAGATAAAATTGGCACTGATGCTATACCATATTTCATAAACCTGCGTTTACAAAAGATTATATTATACCTACAACATGAGAGCAAAGGGCTTATTCCGAGGCTCTTTAAAAGGTTATCCAACTTACGATACCGTAACGTATTTGTTTTATATAAGGGGAAATTTACTGATGACTTATCCTTTTGATTGTATTACTGAATTTATTTTCGTAGAAACAGAAATTTCTTCAGCAGATGTTATTTTAGTTCCTGGTGCAAACCATCCTCAGCTAATGGAAAAAGCAGTTGATTTATATAAACAAGGATTCGCACCGTACATACTCCCATCTGGTGGATATAAGCCACACGTAGGATCTACCGAGTGGGAATATCTAAGTAAAATTGCAATTGAATATGGACTACCAGAGGAAGTAATTTTAAAAGAAGATAAAGCACAACATACCTTGGAGAATGCTCGTTTTTCTTTAAAAGTTCTAAGAGATAAAGATATATCTTTTAATAAAGCTATAATTGTTTGTAAGGCAGGACACTCTCGGCGAGCATTATTATGTTATCAACACGAATTTCCAAAAGAGGTAGAGTTTCTTGTCTCACCTGTTGTTGATAGACATGGAATAACTAAAGATAACTGGTTTCTTACTGAAATTGGAATAAGACGTATAATGACTGAAGTTCAGAAAATCGGTAAATATTTTGGAGATTTTATTCCTACTTGGGTAAATAAATAATTTAATTCAACTATCGGGGTGCTTCAATAAATATTTTTGAGAATAATGGAAAGAGTCGCTTTACTTAGAGAGGAGATAAACAAATGATTGAATTACGAAAAATAAACGGGGATAACATAGATGAAGTAATAGCACTTGAAGTTGAAGAAAACCAGAAAGAATTTATATTAGAAACTACTAACCTTAGATGCTTTGCAGACGCTCATATGTTGAACACAGACGGTACACCAGCTTCGCCATTAGCTATTTATGCGAATGATACGATGGTTGGATTTTTGATGTATATTTACGATACGTTAGATCATGAATCATTTAAAAAATAACTTTTCTATGGCAAAAAAAGTTATTTTATTTGGCATAATATGATTGATAGAAGTTACCAAGGGAAAGGATATGGAAAACTTGCTTTTGAAAAAGTGTTGATGGATATTGAAAATATGCCATATGGGGAAGCTGAATATGTAGCCCTCTTCTATCATTCAAGTAATGTCATAGCTAAAACATTATACGCTTCATTTGGTTTCGTAGATACAGGAATCATTCAGGATAATTCTATGTTGGCGATTATAGACTTGAAGAATCAACCAACTCCTTGAATTATGAGCAACTCAGAATATCTTCTTTAACTAAAGAGCGTTAGTTTAATATCACATATCAATACAAAGGAGCATCGGTATTTTGATACCGATGCTTTTACGTGTCTTTTTCAACTCTAATCTACTTCTTCAAAGTCATTGTATTGCTCTTGCTGTTCAAAATGCTGTAATGACATTTCATACAGCTCTTTAGCTGGTAGATCAAATAGGGAAGAGTCTTGCAATGAGTAAATCTCTTCTTCAGGAGTCTCCTCCAAATTCTTCACCAAACCCTCCTCAAACGCTTCATACGGAAAGTCCATAAGAGATTTTTCTGCTACCCTTTCAAGTTTATCTGGTTGCAATTTCATAATGGAAACTTCACGTACATTTATTATGGACTTAGCTTTCTTCTCCCCAAGCACAATTTTTAAATTCTTACCCGTAATTTGCTTTGCAGTAGTAATTTTATTCATTCTTAGTCGCTTTGCCATTTTCTCAGCTTTTCTCAGAAGTTCTGAATCATAGTACGGAATTGTCATGAAGGTAATTAGATGAAAATGATTGTTGTTACCTTGGATGGAGTGGGCGATTTGAAGTAATTCTTCTTTGTTATTGAGGATTTCAGACGGAATTTTGTGGAGGAGACCTAATACTGCAAAGAGGCTGATAGCCACACAAAAAGTGGAAGGGTGTCTTTCAACTCCGTATTTTTCATTAACGAGCTTGGCAAGGTGACGAATGGAGATAAAGAATACAGTATCATTCTTGATGGCGTGTCGTCTTTCAGTAATATTTTGAAAGGCGAATTGATGGAGTTCATCTAAGATATAAAGCTGACTTTTGGTAATCGAGTAGAGGTTGGGGTAGAGGGTATCCCAATCGGATGCTTCATCAATCATTGTTTGATTGCTTTGATATTTTTTCTGTTGATATTTAACGTATTCCAAATCTCTGTAGTTGACGTTAAGGATTGTAGCAAGCCTTCTACGAGCCGTTGGGTATCCCATAGGCTTTCCAATGTTGTCATCTGAACATGCTATCTCAATTAAATCAAGTAAAGAAAATCCAATGGTTACAGCCGTTTTTACGTTCTTAGAGAAGTAGCGATAGTACCCTTTGTTATCTTTTGAAATCCACCCTACGTGATTTTTTGAGAAGATACAGTGTTCCCATTTCCCTTCATCAAAACGCTTAAACGAAGGAAATACAGTGGAGAATAGATTTTGTTTGGAGATGTAATCAGTGAATTGTTTATCTGTCTTTACTGATGGTGGTAGTTGATAGTGGGCTTTATCAGAAGTTTGAAAGAGGGGAGTAAGGTTGTGACCAAGGATATGAGTTTGAAAGATTTTCTTGTTGCTTGCTGTGAGCTTCAAATACTTCCGAATGATGCCATTCGCCAGTTCTTTCTCTAACACCTGCTTCGCTTCAAAAACTTTATTCATATATTCTACTCCTGAGTATCCCTGCTCTTTTAATTCCGTTCGTACTTTATCTAACTTTTTGCTCATATAAGCCTTCTTTCCTAATTTGGATAGCTTGGGTGTAAATAGTTTTTGTAATGTCATTTTCTTACTCTCCTTTGGTATTAGATTTAAGGGCGAAGTTCCCTTAATTGATATTTTCGTACAAATGCAAGTTTTCTTCTATATGAAAACGGTTCGACCTGGTTCGAGAGAATAGATGTAAGGAGAGTAGGATGAAGGACTAAGGTTAAAGGATAAATGCTTGAATAGAGGGAGATTTCAAATGTTGCAAAGATAACTGAATAGGATATTAGATGTATTCAATTATATTTAAGGTAACTGTATTAGGAGTAAATGCTTTTGTGGTTGTCGAGAAAACGGTATTACGCAAAGAGGAATAGGGAGGTAGGAATAAACAATTCAGGATAGACGAAGTTCATGTTGTTACTTAGAAAACATCAATGGAATTCTTCGAGAAATACTTATAGATATGTTTTCGTGGGTTATCAAATGTCAACTCCAAATCTATCATATAAGGTATTTGATTTACAAAACAGGATTTCGTAATTGCGAAAACGTTTAGGAGGGTGACAGAAAATGAAAAAGGGAAGATCAATGAATAAAAATTTTGGGAGTATGCTATTTTATCTGAGGGAAAAAAAGCAGTATTCATTGCAACAGTTGTCGGACAAGACGGGTATTTGTCCAACATATATCCATAAATTGGAGAAAAACAAAAGAAATTGTCCAAGTTATCCTATTGTCTCTAAATTAGCAGAGGCGTTGGAAGTGGATGTCATTGATTTGTTAGAAGTGTCTACTAATCATAGTGTTAGAAGCTCGCTAACATTTGAACAATTAGTTATGTCTAATAGTTTTGCAGTAGAAGGAGTAGATGAATTTACGCCACAAGCAAAGAAGTCCTTATTGTCTTTAGTAGATGTGATCATTGATTTAGATTGGGAAAAAGAAACGTTAATCGGAGATATGTACGAGGTTATGCAGGCTGTAGATGAATTTAAAAAGGGTATAAGTGCGTAGATAACGTTTGGAGTGGAAGAGTTTTTCCTCTCCTCTTATTTAGATTAAAGGTGGGAAATGAAATGAGCAGGAACAATAGTGAAAGGGAGAATATCTTAAATCTATATATTACGCTTTGTAATAAACAAGCATTAGAGGATATAGTTTCAGAAGAAATAAATGCAATCCAATTAGAAAAATATTATCAAGGCAGTAAGATTGATGTCTATGCGGAAACTGAACAGGGAAAGTTTTTATTTGTTGAAAACCAAATTAAGCCAACAGATAAGGCTCACTTTGAGTCAATTCAGAAACTCATTTTAAAAGCTCCTGATAATTCAATAGTAATTTGGGGGGCAGTATCCTTTTCAAACAATTTTTTGGAAACAGTTGCTGAGTTAGTAAGTAGTATTAATTATAAACGAATAGAGTTTTATGCAGTTGAAATTAATCCAAATCTCCTTGAAATTTTAGATGAATTGAATCAACTACACATCATAAAGGTTATTGATAATTTACCAAGGTTACAAGGAATAGACACTTATACGACTACGTTTGATAAGTACGTTAGTAGTTGTCAGCACCGTACACCGAATAACGAATACGAAGGCTATGTAAGGAAGTCTGTTCGTGAAAGGACTAACGAATGTATTGTAAGGGAATTAAGAAGTAAAATTAAGTATCCTCTTTTCTTTAGAGAGAAGAGAACGATGGATATTAACAAATTACGCTATGGAGCAGGGCGAACTGCCATCGATTTTGAATTGTATTTCGCAGATCGCAAGCAAAATGCTTTTGTTACTTGCCAATTCACGAATGAGACTACGGATATATTCAAGTTAATTTGTGCTAAGAAGAGCATCTTTGAGGAAAAGATAGATAAACAAGTCATAGTAGATGAAAATAATATGAGGCTATATACTCTCGTAGAGCAATATGAACACAAATTTGATAAGATTGATCAGCTTGTTGATTTGATGGATAAGTATATATTTTATTTGTCGAATTATACGTTTTATCTAAACAAGCCAAGTCAGAAGGAAATGTGGGAGCAACATCCAGAAGGGTTATTAGAATAAAGAATTGGGAAGAAGGGTGGATGAATTAAATCTATCCTTTTTTCATTTCTTATATTTGGAAAATTATTTTGTTATATAGTAATTACTGATAGAATGAATTTATAAACGAGTAAGTGATAAGGAGCAAACAACAGATGATAAACTTTCAAGAAAAAGTAAACTTTATATGGTCGATAGCTGAGATTCTACGTGGCCCATACAAACCAGACGACTACGGGAAAGTGGTATTGCCGATGGCTGTATTGCGTAGATTTGACTGTGTACTGGATGATACAAAAGAAGCTGTATTGCAAAAACATGAGCAGTTTAAAAACCTTCCAGAAGAGTCAAGGGATGAAATTTTAAATCGTGAAGCAAAACAGAAGTTCAGTAACATCAGTAAGTATGATTTTTCTAAACTATTAAGTGACTCAGATAATATTGCAGATAATTTACGTGATTACATAAATGGATTCTCACAAACGGCAAGGGATATAATCGAGTATTTTGACTTTGATAAGCAAATTGAAAAGATGGATCGCAATGATTTACTATACCTTGTTGTAAAGCGTTTTAGCGAAATTGACTTACATCCAGAAATTGTTTCAAATGTCGAAATGGGATATATCTTCGAAGAATTAATTCGTAGGTTTAGTGAGCATGCCGAGGCGGGGGATCATTACACGCCAAGAGAAGTTGTAAGGCTAATGGTCAATCTATTATTCCTTGAAGATGAAGACATCTTGACTAAGCCAGGTATTACTCAGACATTATATGATTCATGTGCAGGAACAGGCGGAATGGGTTCTGTGGCACAAGAATACTTAAAGGAAATGAACCCTACAGCAGAGCTTGAATTCTTTGCACAAGAAATCAATGAGGAATCGTATGCCATTTGTAAAGCCGATACATTGATTAAAGGTGAAGAAGCTAAGAATGTTCGTTTTGGTAATACATTATCAAATGATGCTTTTTCTAATATGAAATTTGATTATTTGATTACCAATCCTCCCTATGGTGTGGAGTGGAAACCAAGTGAAAAGGTGGTAAAAGCAGAACATGAAAACATGGGCTTAAATGGCCGCTTCGGAGCAGGATTACCGAGAATTTCGGATGGACAACTTCTCTTCCTACAACATCTTGTATCTAAAATGAAGCCTGTATCAGCAGACAATCCTAAAGGTTCACGTCTGGCTATTATCATGAATGGATCGCCTTTGTTTACAGGGGATGCAGGTAGTGGAGAGAGTGAAATTCGCCGTTATATGATAGAGAATGATTTGGTTGAAGGGATCGTAGCTATGCCAAATGACCTTTTTTACAATACGGGCATTTCAACGTATGTATGGATTTTAACCAATGCAAAAAATCCTTTGAGAAAAGGTAAGATTCAGCTTGTAAATGGCGTTCATTTCTATCAAAAGATGAAGAAAAGTATGGGTAGTAAGCGAAATGAACTATCAGAAGAGCATATTAACGAGATTGTTCGCTTATATGGAGATTTAAAAGAAGGTGAGTATGTTAAACTCTTTGACAATGAGGACTTTGGCTACCATAAGATTACTGTTGAACGACCATTACGTTTGAACTTTAAAATTGATGAAGAGAGAGTAAAAGAGCTTTCCACTCAAACAGCCTTTGCAAACTTAGCTAAATCGAAGAAAAAAGGTGAGACAGGAGCAAAAGAGATTGAAGTTGGAAAGCAACAGCAACAAGACATTGTAGATGCCCTTTTGTCCATTCAATCAGATATAGAGTACAAGAACCGAGAAGAATTCACGAAAATGTTAAAGAAATTGTTTAAGGACAAAGGATTAACGATAGGTTCACCTTTACTAAAAGCAATCTTAAATGTACTATCTGAGAAAGACGAAATGGCTGACATTTGTGTTGACGGTAAAGGTAATCCAGAGCCAGACACAGACCTACGTGATACAGAAAATGTACCTTTAAAAGAAGATATTCATGAATACTTTGAACGTGAAGTAAAGCCTCATGTTCCTGATGCGTGGATTGACGAGAGCAAAACAAAAGTTGGGTATGAAATTCCATTCACTCGCCATTTCTATCAATATACTGCACTAAGAAGCTCAGCCGTCATCAAGGAAGAGATCAAAGCATTGGAAGAGAGCATCTTGGAGAAGTTGAAGAAGGTGATGGGGTGATGGAAAATCATTATGTTTATCATCCGAGCGGTGTTGATTGGTTAGAACAATTGCCCGAAAATTGGAATGTAGTAAAATGGAAATATTTATCAAGTGAAAGAATGATGTATGGTGCAAATGAATCTGCTGAATTAGATGACAGAGACTTACCAAGGTACATTAGAATTACGGATTTAGATTCACAAGGAAACCTAAAAGATGAAACTTTTAAGTCACTATCATATGAAAAGGCTAAAGGTTATATGTTGAAAAACGGAGATATATTGCTCGCAAGAAGTGGTGCAACTGTTGGTAAAGCATATATTCATAAAGGTGATTTAGAGGCATGTTTCGCAGGTTATTTAATTCGATACAGAGCCAATGAAAATATAGTAAATCCGAAATTGGTATATTATTATACTCAAACGATGTTGTATGCAGATTGGATCAGAGAAAATACTATCCAAGCAACAATTCAAAATGTAAGTGCAGAGAAATATGCAAATTTATCAATGCCTGTTCCTCCTAATCAAGAACAGAATAACATTGTATGTTTCCTCGATAATAAAACATCTGAAATCGATTCTCTTATAGCAAACAAAGAAAAACTGATCGAATTACTCGAAGAAAAACGTCAAGCGACCATAACGGAAGTAGTGACAAAAGGATTAAATCCTGATGTGAATATGAAGGATTCAAATGTGGATTTTATAGGTCAAATACCAGAGCATTGGGAATTAAAAAAAATGAAAAATTTATCGCAAATAGAATCAAGTAATGTTGATAAAAAGACTGTTGAAAATGAAACGCCTGTTTTGCTTTGTAACTATGTTGATGTCTACTATAATGACGAAATCACAAATAAAATTGAGTTTATGAAAGCTACGGCTAAGCCAGAACAGATAAAAAATTTCACTTTAAAGAAAAATGATGTAATTATTACCAAAGACTCCGAATCACCATTAGATATAGCAATTCCTACTTGGGTTGGGGAGGATTTAGATGGTGTTTTATGTGGATATCACCTTGCTCTTTTACGCCCAAAGGAAAGTGTTCTGAATGGGTTGTATCTATTTTATCTATTAAAATCATCACAAATTCGAGAGCAATTTTATTCAAGAGCTAACGGGGTTACAAGGTACGGTTTATCAAAAGAAGCTATAAAGAATGGACTCTTTCCTTGCCCACCACTTGAAGAGCAATTGTCTATCGGAGCATATCTATATGAAGCTAACAATGAAATTAGTAATGGAATAGTTTTAATTAAGGATCAAATAAACAAACTTAAAGAATACCGCCAATCTCTCATATATGAAGCAGTCACAGGAAAAATTGATGTGCGGGATTATAAAAAAGTGCTGTCGTAATAGGGAGGGGAAGAAATGGCGATTGATTATAGTGAGAAGGGGTTTGAAGAAAATATAGAGAGTACCTTGATAAGTTCTGGCTATATCGAGCGTAAGATTGTAGGGCAAGACTTAGAGGGGTTTAGAAGGCATGCCATTGATATAGAAGTGTTCTTTCAGTTTTTAGAAGCTACACAGCCTAAGTCTCTGGAACGTCTTCAAAAGGCTTACAAAGTGCAGTACAAGGCTAAAATTGTAGACCGTCTTCATCGTGAGTTGGACAAGCGTGGGATGATAGATTGCTTACGTCATGGCATTAAAGATTACGGTGTTACCTTAAAATTGGCATACAACAAGCCTGTAAGCACCATGAATCAAATGCTCCAAGACCTGTATGAGAAGAACATATTTACGGTTAGTAGGCAGGTCTATTACAGTAAGAACAACCAAAATAGCTTGGATATGATGATTTCTTTAAATGGTCTACCTATTGTTGTCATGGAGTTAAAGAATCAGCTAACAGGTCAAAATGTCGAACATTCTATGAAACAGTTTGAAGATGACCGAGATCCTAATGAACTTCTTTTTCAATTTAAGAAAAGAGTGATTGTTTACTTTGCGGTGGATACCGATGATGTTTTTATGACCACTCGACTCAATAAGGATAAGACCTACTTCCTACCATTTAACAGAGGGAATAACGGTGGGAAAGGAAATCCTCTTGTCTATGATAACTACCGAACGTGCTACCTATGGGAAGATATTTTGCAGAAGAATAGTATGTTGGATATCTTATTCCGCTTTGTCTTTATCAAACAGGAAGATGTATTGGATTCAACAGGAGAAATCATTGACAAGAAGGAA
This sequence comes from Cytobacillus gottheilii, assembly GCF_001636345.1. Taxonomy (GTDB): domain Bacteria; phylum Bacillota; class Bacilli; order Bacillales; family Cytobacillaceae; genus Cytobacillus; species Cytobacillus gottheilii. The sequence goes on along the minus strand of NZ_KV440945.1, from coordinate 4,557,043 downwards.
ACGGTTATTTTCCCACGTTATCATCAGTTAGATGTTGTTCGGAAGGTTGAAGTAGATGTTCAGGATAAAGGCGTAGGAGTCAACTATTTAATACAGCATTCAGCAGGGAGTGGGAAAACCAACAGTATTTCTTGGTTATCCCATCGACTTGCCAAACTGCATAATGAGAACGATGAAGCTGTATATAATAGTGTGATTGTCATTACGGATAGAAGGGTGTTAGACCAACAACTACAGGATGCGGTCTATCAGTTAGAGCATAAAGCAGGAATGGTTGAGAAGATAGATAAGGATTCAAGCCAACTTGCCAATGCTCTTACAAATGGTACAAGAATCATCATTACAACTCTACAAAAGTTCCCTTTTATCGTAGAAAAGGTAGGAGAGTTTTCGAGAGGGAAATATGCGATTATCATTGATGAAGCTCATTCAAGCCAAGGTGGTAAAGCCTCAACAGCGATGACAAGTCTACTATCTGATAAGACATTAGAAGAAGCTCTTGAAGCAGACCGCATTGCCGAAGAGAATATGGAAGATATCGAGGAAAAGATTGCAGAAACGATAGTGAAAAGTGGGAAGCAAGACAATATCTCCTTCTTTGCCTTTACAGCAACACCAAAAGCTAAAACGATTGAAAAGTTCGGTACATTAGATGCAGATGGAAAACCTCATGCTTTTCATGTTTACTCCATGCGACAAGCGATTGAAGAGGGCTTTATTTTAGATGTCCTGAAATACTATACAACGTACAAGACGTATTACGAGGTTGCTAAGAATATTGAAGATGATCCAGAGCTACCGTCTGGTAAAGCTACTAAACAAATCGCTAAGTATGTATCGTTGCACCCTCATAACATTGCTCAAAAGACGGAAATTATCATCGAGCATTATCGACAAGTGGCGAGACATAAGATTGGTGGCCGAGCAAAGGCGATGGTCGTGACGGGAAGTAGGCTTCATGCTGTTCGATACAAACAAGCGTTTGACAAATATATAGAAGCTAAAGGGTATGACGATCTAAAGTGTATCGTAGCATTTTCTGGAACGATTGAGGACAAAGGGGTATCTTTTACAGAGCCAGAAATGAATCAATTTGGTGAAAAAGAGTTGCCAGAGAAATTTGCTTCTGATGAATACCAGGTATTACTTGTCGCAGAAAAATATCAGACGGGATTCGATCAGCCTTTACTGCACACCATGTATGTTGATAAGCCATTATCTGGTATTAAAGCTGTACAAACTCTGTCACGCCTGAATCGAACGTGCAAGGGGAAGAACGATACCTTTGTCCTTGATTTTGTGAATGATGCTGAGGATATTCGAAAGTCGTTTCAACCTTATTATGAAGTAACAGGCTTGGAATCAACGACTGATCCGAACTTGCTCTACGACTTACAACAAGAGTTGGATGCTTGCCAGGTATATACTGAGGAAGAAATAGAGGAAGTATGTAAGTTAGAATTCAGTGATAAGAAGAAAACGGTTAAGACTCAGGAGAAATTGAATGCTGTTATTGATAAAGCAGTGGAGAGATTTAAGAAGGACTTAACGAAAGAACAAAAAGATGATTTCAAAGGAGCTTCTTCAAAATTTATTCGAACGTATTCGTTTATCCTACAAATCAGTCCTTTTGCTGACGTTGACCTTCATAAACTCTTTGTTTACTTAAATTATCTAATGAAGAAGCTACCAAGAGGTAGTGGGGATACAGTTTATATTGCAGATGATGTAGCATTACAGTTTTATCGAAATGAAAAAGTTTTTGAGGGAAGTATCTCTCTAAGTCAGGATGGGGAAGTGGAATTAAAGCCACCTTCACATGGTAAGGGAAGAACAATTGAAGAAGAGAAGGAACGATTGTCTTCCATTATTGATCGTCTAAATGATAAATTTGGTACAGAGTTTACAGAAACAGATAAATTAAGTCGTGACCAAATCAAAGAGGATATTGTGAGAAATGAAGATTTAGCTCAAAAAGCTCGCAATAACACTAAAGAAAATTTTAAATTCTCATATGAAAAAGCGTTCATGGATTTTGTGATTTCCAGGATGTCACAAAATGAGCAGTTCTTTATGAAGATGCTTGAAAACAGTGATTTCCGTAGCTTTATTATGGAGGATATGTTTGAGGAAGTGTACTCGGAGTTAAATGCACATTGATATGTAAGGGAGCCAATTGGCTCTCTTTTTTACTCTAAAATAAGTTGTTTAGTAGATCAATGTCTTCCTCAGATAGCTTGCCCGTCTTTTGCTTTTCTGTCTGTGAAGGGGGATTGAGAGGTATTACCTGATGGGTTTTAAGGAGAGCTTCCAGAATCATCTTCTCAATTTCAGACTGCGAAAAGGTTATTTTTGTCTGCTCTTTGCTCATATCTTCTTTTACTAATTTGCAGATATAGTCGCTAACGTTCTCATTGTTTTCTTTCAAGTGGTTAAGGAAAACGTAAACATCATGATACTTTCGTTTGAAGGAAATAGAGATTTTATGCTTTGCCATTCATCTTCGCCTGTAAGACATTAAAGAAAGACAGCACATTAGCAAATTCGGCATCGGATATGAATTCAACGAACGGGTATGGGGAGAGGTATTGCTTCAATATGGTGCTACCCCCGCCTACAACAACAACACTTGTATTAGAGAAGGATATCTTTCTACTTTTTGCGTAGTTGAAGATCATTTCTACGTGATTTTCAATGATTTTCTCGATTATCTCCTTACTTTCTGACTGTTTTATGCCATCCAGGATCAAGTATTTGTCCTTAAAAATTTGTTCGACTACTTCATCATGGATGGTCGTTCCATAATGACTACTTAGTGTTTCAGCAATTTTCCCTCTAAGAATGTGAATGCCGAGAGTGCTTACCGCCATTCTGTCATATTGGGGTACTAATTGGTGAAATTGGAGATAGCTACAGTTTAGACTACCAATGTCGATCACAAGCAGATTTTTTTCTCTATATTTATCCATATCATGGTAAGCCACACCTATACCTTCGGGGGCTAATACTACATTTCTAATTCTAAATGAGAATGGTTTATTATTTACTGTTAGTGCAATTAATTCATTCTTTTTGATATACCCTTCAAACTCTTCTTTCTTTTTCTGGCTCTTATAAATACTTAGAGGCATATTGATAGCAAGGTTGATCTGAGCCAATGCAATTGGTTCTTTTGCCTTTTCAGCCAATTCAAGCAATCTGGTAATAGCCAGATAAATTGAAAGACGATGGTTATAGTTTTGCTTGGATAGGTCATAGTTAATGTGTTCATCACCTACAGCATCACCAACAAGAAAGGATTGGTCTTCGTAAGATACCATGTAGTTATTTCCTGCTATTTCAACACCGAAATCCTGAGCGGACAATATCTTATTTTTAAATTTTCCTTTCTGGATAGAACCGTCATACTTTCCTAAATACTTGCATTCTGATTTGCCACAATCGATGGCAAAATTAAAGATTTTGTTCATTGTTAAAGCCTCCTTTATTAGTTTTTATATTATAGATGACAAGGGCGACTTTATAACAAAAATTCCTATCTTTTTTGTCGTATGTAGTAGGATGATATGCGAAAATATGCTATGTATTAGGAAATCTCTATTGATGATTGTTCAAGGTTCTTTATAGTTAGAACGGGGTACATTACATGAGGCTGTAAGGTTAAATACGCTCATTGATTACGGAACAAGGACTCACTACTATTCTAATTGTTGAAGTAATTTCAATAGAGTGATGATGTTAGGATAATTCGCAAAACGCTAATAGACTTTTTTCATTTGCATAACCCAACTTGGGAAGTCTGCGAGACTTCTATACTGCGAATTCACATTGCGAATTCAATACACTAATTGTAAATCTATTTTCACTTATAATGTAAAAGCTATTTAAGTAATACCCTAATTGATACATTCGATGCTACAAGTGAATGGAATCTCTACTGATTACAGTTAATACCATCAACATTGCTTTTGATTATATGTGTCTTTTATTCCCTGTATATGGAAGTCATTCCAAGGATATTACGGTTGCAGTAATTCATATTGTCGTCTTGAAGACGACTCGCCTACTGCCTGGTGTAACTCCTGTAGAATCCTGCGTAAAATGAAATGGTTTGACAATTGTCAACAGTCTGATCGAATTTGGTGTATATCAAAATTAACTCTTTGATTAGATGTGGTTTTAATGTCTCCGCAATAAAACCTCCTGGATCTACAAATGTTTAAATGAACAAAACAGGATACTTATTGAATTGCAATAAATGAAGCAATTTGGCCGCAGAGTTTGCTGATGATATCACTCATGGAATCCGCAGTAGATCAAGGGTTCTCAAATACCTGGTTTTTTCGTTGTGTAATATAGGTTTATGTTTTGACCAAGTTGATTTTTTACTCAACAGTTAATTGATGAAATCAGCAATTATTTTTTCAATGAGACGCTTCCAACACGTAGTAAGATTTGTTTAAAATGGCTCGAACACCATAGAACCGAAACTACGAATACAAACATTGCCTTTCTTTATATAATAGTTATATCAGATGTGAAAGAATTGATAATTTAATACCATTTGAGAAAGCCTCTATAATTAAATAGAATGGCTAATAGAAGGAGGAAACGAGCATGAACATCTTAGTTAAAAGAACACGTATAAAATATCGAAATGCAAGGGAAAGAGCCTGCTACAACATCATGGATATTGAGTATCACCTAAAAACACTGGCTTGCGATGGACTAATTTGGTGTTTGCAGGAAATGCCAGATACGAGCCAAGCAGAGGAAATCCTTATAAGTCACTACCTCCATAAATATCGAGAAATACAAGTGTATGATGATATTTATGAACCCCAAACACCCTCAACAACAGCAACCTACTAAGCATACAATCCTCACGTTTTTGTTCTCTTTTCAAAACTAAAAAAAACAATACCCTTACACAATTCAAAAAAGACAAGAAAGAAGGCTATTACCTATGAAGATAAGCAAAAAAAGGTATGTTGGAAATGTAAGAGATTTAAAGGTCTATAGGAAGGCATTATTGTTTTGTAAAGTGATGTATGAGATTTCTAAAAGACTTCCGCCAGAAGAATCATACCTTGCCGATTTGTTAAAGCGAAGCAGTTGCAGTGTGGTAGCGAATCTGGCTGAGGGGAATACAAATTTCTACCACAGAAAGGAATTAAATCACCTCAATAGTTCTATCAGCAAAGTAGCAGAAATTAGAGCAGGTCTTGACTTACTAAGGATGCAAGGCTATATCGATGAATCTGTTTATAAGAGTTCAGATTTAAGAGGAGAAGAAATCTTAAAGATGATTATTAAGCTGATGCAACGGATTGAAAGTAAACTTGATCAGGATGACATAGATGAAACAGAAATAGTAAATAAATCAGTAATGCTTCCAATTGAACTTTCAGAGCTTATCAAAAAAGCAACTTTATTCAACAATCATATCCTCGAAATAGTTCAGCAGTACCCTCCGATTGAGAAATACGGTCAAATTGACCAGATTACAAGAGCATCAAAATCCATTCTGGAAAACCTCGGAAATGCTCAAAATGCATCATATCCCCAAAAGAGCCTCTATTTGAATACTTCCCTTGGTAGCGTATCAGAGTGCAAAGCCTTCCTCGATATCTCAGTTATGCAAAACTATATTTCAACTGAACAATTTTATGAAATCAGTAATCTTGGAGACACATTGTTAGATTTGATTATTGAACTTATTAATCATATGGAAGAGAACAATGAAAAAGTATATAACGAGGTGTCTTAATATGATTAAAGTTGAGACTTTCCGTACTTTTGATGTTTACAATCGATCAAACGATTTATCAATGGCGATTAAACAAGCAACAAAGAGTTGCAATGCCGACCTAACAGAGCAGGAAATTGGCGTTCTTAATAAGAAAGTTGTAATTATCCCAACTAAGGTTGCGGCCGCAATTGCACAAGTGAATTTGAAAGTGAGGTTTAAGAAGTTAAACGAAGCGAAATCTACACTTATTCAATTGCAGACGATCATGTTGGATTTAACTGTGAGAAAGAAAATAGACGAGCAGTCATGGGTGGAAGTAAAAGAATTATCAATAGAAGTGATGAAGTTATTAAATGGTTACTTTGGGTGGATTAGTGGTAGAAAGCAGAAGTCAAATTATGACTAATAGTAGTGTAAGTAAATAGAAAATCTTATTTCCAGTAATTCTTTTGGTTTAACTTGGTGTTCTATATAGAGATAACTCGCCTGAACATCTGTAAAGCTGATTGACAGACGTATATTTTATTGCAGTTATCTTATTAAATTGGCTTAAAAAGTTATGTATAGAGTTAAAGGTTGCTTATTTTTCTTCTATAGGGTATCAATCCGCATTCTTACGTCTGGTGAAAATTAAGACTTTCAACATAACTAAGAATTATGTAGAAGGATTATTTTTACAGTCAGCTTACTTGCGAAAAAGCTGATTATCACTATAATAGAATTATAGAAACTAATAGAAATTTAATAGGCGTTATCGCTTTGGGAAGATTTACTTTAAAAAAAGTAAAATCTTTGCCTGAATGCGATAACGCCTATTTTTTTGCCCAAAAAGAAGGAGTTGATGAAGATGGTATCTGAATTTATAAGCGAGTTAAAAAGGGAAGGTAAGAGTCCATTAACGATTCAAGCCTATGCAAAGGACATTGAACAATTTATGGATTGGTTAGATGAAACGATAGGGTATGCAACAGATGTAATTACTGAGACTGACATTCGTGAATATCGTCAATTTTTAAATCTCCATAAAAAGCTAAAAGTGACGAGCATCAACAGAAAAATTAAAAGTATAGTCCAACTTCAAAAGTTTCTTTACAGGAAAGGAATATGTAAAGAGGAGGTGAATCTGAAAAAGGTTCTACAGAAGAATAATATTTATCTTGATTATGAAGTGACCGTTGTAGAAAAACAAGATCTCTACAGATTGAAACGTACAATCGAGGCGGATGGAAATAAGAGAGATATTCTAATTTACTATTTGCTATTTGCAACAGGTGTCAGGTGTAGCGAGTTAGTATCAGTAGATTTAGAAGATATTCAAATGACAGATCGTAATGGAAAGAACAACTATAGTTTTATCCTTATTCGTAATGGAAAGGGAGATAAGATTCGAAAGATTAATTTGAATGCACAAGTAGTAAACGCAATTCGAGCATATTTAGAGGTAAGACCAGAGTGCTTGTCTAACAAACTACTTCAAGGTCAAAGAGGATCGCTTACAAGGTTAGCAATTAATAAAATCTTAGAAAAGTATAGTAGGAAGGCTCAACTTGACTATATTGTTTCACCACATATGGCCAGGCATACCTTTTGTTCCAATCTAATAAAGGAAGGAAAAGTTGATCCCAAAACCGTTGCAATTTTAAGCGGGCATTCTACGGTGGATACATTATATCGGTTCTATGTGAATAGCAGTGGAGAAGATAAGCAAAGAGCTGTTGATAATTTGTATGTTTAATAAGTAGAAAATGCAATGATTTTGCCGAGTTTCTTCCTATTATATATTTACTTTGAATGGAGTGTATAAAATGCCTGTATTGAAACATGAACAAACTGCTGAGAAATTAGCGAAATTAGTTGAAAAGGGATACGGTCAGGGAGAGGGAATAGATTACAAGCCTTTTCTTGATGTTATTCGAGTACCAAGCAAAGGGCGGGTTAGTCGAATCAAGGGGTGGAAGACGAATCGAGTACATCATTTTCTCACTGACTCGGAGACTCGCTATTTTTATCTATTGGAGTATGGAGGATTTGAGGGTTTCCAAATTATAGATGTTCGTGAGCATTATCCCTTGATAGAAGGCATGAATGAAATATTGCCAACCTTGGATAAACAACTAATCAAACGTGTGTTTAATCAGAAATCAGGAGAACCAATGGTATTAGTGACAACCTTTCTGATTACTTTGCAAAATGCGGATGGTGATATTAGCTATTATGCAAGATCAGTTAAGGATTATCGGCAGTTAGAGAATAGCCAAGTTATCGAACGTTTTGAGGTAATGAATAGGTATTGGAAATATAGAGGAATAGACTACGGCATCATTACAAATAAAGAAATTCCGATTGTCCCTGCAAAAAACATTGAATTTATCCACTCTGCTTACCATCTGGATGAATACGGCATTAAAGATGAAGAACAAGTAATCTACATAGATTACATGCTAAAGCTAATAGCAAATTACCAAGATAGTCCTGTAAAAGATGTAGCAATCCAATTTAATAATGATCTTAATACTGAAGATGGGACTGGACAACTCATATACAAGCATTTGTTAGCAAGAAAAATTGTGAAAATAAACATGAACAAGCCAATTAATTTAGATCTTCCTTGTTCAGAGGTAACTTTTGTGGATAAAGGAGAGGGTATTGGTGCTTTTTATCAACATGTTGATTCAATATGAAAATGATCCTAAGAGTATCGATAGAGTAATCTTTATTGATGACAACTATCAAACTTGTTTTCTCATAAATGTATTTGATAATTCGTTTCCTATAGCCAAGGAGATTAAAGAGGTTGAGGATACTATAAATGATGGGACAGTAAAGATTATTCGTAATGATCCTTGGGCTTTATTACTGTCTGAGAATGATATTAGTGAAAAGGCAAAATTAGTACAAGAAAAAGCATGGGCAGTTGTTTCTCGGTTATTAGAATTTGGTGTGGATAACCTGTTAAATACAACGAGTAGGAATAAAGTTATCAACAAAATTGCTAATGAAATGGGGATAAATCACAAAACAGTCGTTAAATATTTGAAGCGTTACTGGAAAAGAGGAATGTATCCAGATTCATTACTTCCTGATTTTAGAAACAAGGGGTGCAAGGGACAAGAAAAACAAAGTGGAGAGAGAAAGAGGGGAAGACCAAGAAAAGGTAAGCGAATTGTAGGGGATGGAATCAATATAGATGAAGAAGTGAAAAGGATATTCAGATTAGCGGCCATTAAATATTACGAAACGAAGAAAAATGTTAGTGTACGGTATGCCTATGAGCAGATGATTAAGGAGCATTTTAGAAAGGTGCTGGAAGAATCTCCAGAAAAGCTCCCAACTTATAATCAATTTCTCTATTGGATTAGAAAGGAACAAAATTTATCAAAGGAGATTATTCGTAGAACAGGGAAACGTAACTACGATTTAACATACAGACCAGTTTTGGGTAGTTCGACAAGTGAGGTACGTTCACCTCTGGATAAGGTACAAATTGATGCTACTGTTGCAGACGTATATTTGGTAAGTGAATTTGGTGGGGGTAGAAATTGGGTGATTGGAAGGCCAATTTTATATTTGTCCAAATGTGTATTTTCGCAAATGATTGTTGGTTTCCATGTTGCATTGGAAGGGCCAAATTTTGAGCAAGCAAGGCTGGCTTTAATGAATATGGTTGAGGATAAGACAGAGTATTGTTCGCAATTTAATATACAGATTGATGAATCACAGTGGCCTACTGCTTATTTACCTAATTGTATTGTGGCAGACAGAGCTGAGCTTCTTTCAAATGCATCTAATGTACTTACGGAGAAATTGAATATAAAAATGGAAAACTCTGGTTCGTGGAGAGGCGATCTAAAATCGCTAATCGAAAGGCAATTTGGACTCTTAACCAACGAGGTTATTAAGCCCATATTGCCTGGGGCTGTTGATAAGGACTTTGGAAAACGTGGTGTCAGAGATCATCGCCTAAGCGGAAAATTAACCTTATCGGAGTTCAAGAAAATAATCATCAATTACATTTTATACTTTAATAATTACTATGTATTGGAAAATTACATGATGGATGAAGAAATGATTAGGGCAGGCGTTGAACCAATCCCGATTAAAATTTGGCAGTGGGGGATAGAGAATAGAGCTGGAAGACTCCGAAAGATCTCAAAAGAAAAAATGATGTTGCACATGCTTCCTGAAGGAACGGCAACGGTAACTGAATCTGGTATAAAGTTTCGTAATATATTCTATGGTTCAGATTTGGCGTTAAAAGAACAATGGTTTGTTCAAGCCCGTTATAAAAAGAGTTGGAAGGTTTCAGTTAAATACGATTCGAGAAACCTCAGCCGAATATATTTAAAAGGTGTTCACGACAATGGATTTGAAGAGTGTTATCTATTGGAACATCAATCTCGGTATAAAAACAAATCTCTGGAAGATATTAATTATTTGCAAGAGTACGAGAAGATGCAAAAAAGTGGGTATAAACAAAATGAATTGAAAGCCAAAATTGACCTTAAAGAAGCAATAGAAGATATTGTGAAAAATGCTGAAAAACAAGCAAAGGCGAGTGGAGTTAAGGAAAGCTATAATAAACGAATAAAGAACATAAAGGTACATAGGAAATTTGAACAAGAAAAAATAAAACAGCAAGAGCAAGCAGAGTCTCAGAACGTAAAAACGGAGAGTATGAGAACTAATATTATTCCAATGAGTGGCGTATCTAATGATGACTTGTTGTTACTAAAAAATATGCAGAAGAAGGGGATTGCCAAACGTGAAGAATAATCAGTTTATTCATGCTTTTTACCATGAACAGGTGATAAAAGAATACGAGGGTAATCCCCTGATTGAAGCACTACCCCCCATTTTATCAAAGCAGGAAGTCGTAGAAAAATTGTGTTATTATCCTCACTTTGATGAAAGTGAACGTCAATTAGATAGTCAATATCGATTTCATATTATTCAAAGGCTCTTTTCTTTATTTCAAGTTCTTCCCTTTCACATCGATTTGGAGTCCAGGTTATCCAGGCTTCTAAGGCAGGGTTATATAGGAAGAAATCCATTTAGTCCTACATATGCTTCATCGTTAATTCAGGGACATGAGAATATACAGAATCAAGTAGACCAAGGTTGGTTTAATCACTCAATTCCAAGAGGTCTAACAATAATTGGGCCAAGTGGTACTGGTAAAAGTACGGCTATTGCGAAAATTTTCGATCAATTACCTCAAATTATCAAACATTCGAGCTATCGGGGGAAAGATTTCTTGTTTACACAATTAGTTTTTCTTCGCCTTGAATGTAGCCATGATGCATCGGTCAAAGGTTTGGTGAACCAGTTTTTTATAACTGTTGATGGTCTATTAGGAACAAACTATTTTGAAAAGTTTGGTCGATCTAACAAACTGTCAGTAAATACATTGATGCCAATTATGACGCAAATCATCAATTCGGTCGGTGCTGGAATTTTATGTATCGATGAAGTCCAACATCTCAGCATAAGAGGAGTAGGTTCTAAGCTAATGCTTAACTTCTTTACCACACTAAATAATATGATTGGAATACCTATCGTACTCATTGGAACTCCTTCCGCTATGAATGTTTTGCAAAGGGAATTTCGACAAGCTCGTAGAGGAAGCGGCCAAGGTGATTTAATTATGGATAGAATGGAAAACGATGCGTATTGGAGGTTGTTCTTGGAATCTATTTGGGAATATCAATGGGTTAGAAATCCAGTAGAACTGACTGATGAGATGGTTGAGGTCATGTACCAAGAATCGCAGGGGATTATTGACATTTGTTTGAAGCTCTTCTCTTTGTCACAAATAAGGGCCATCTCCTCTGGTAGTGAATGTCTCTCAGTAACCTTAGTTAGACAGGTAGCAAGGGATTATTTAAAACTCGTTCAGCCTATGCTTACAGCTTTAAAATCTGGTGATATGAGTAAAATCGCACAATATGAAGATATTTATTTTCCCTTTCAAGAAGCAGTAGAAAGAGAGAGGATTGACTTAGAGAAAAAAGACTTTATTAAAGTGATGAAAAATAAACAAAATTCAATTGATGATACAAAACTTAGAGAAGAAGCTCTATTCCGACTTAATATACTTGGACTGTCAAAGGAAAAAGCTAAAGAGGCAATTAACGAAGTATGCAAAGCTACGATCTTTACTGATTTACAAGAATTAGTGAAAAGTGCGTATCAATATTCGGTACAAATAGTTTTAGAGAATGAAGGTACAAAAGAAACAAGGGTAAATTCAGAAAGTGACCTGAGAACAATTGTGAAAGAAGGCAAGGAAAAAGGGCTTTCAGCTTATGCCTCTTTAATAGATTCAGGAATTATCAAGCAGATTAAGGAGGTGGTATAAAAGATGCTGTTCTTTCCTACTCCATATCCTGATGAACTACTATTTTCGTTATGTTCCAGATATTATGTAAGGAGTGGCAACATTAGTTACAAAGGAACTCTGGATGATCTGTATTCTAATCGGAGCTTAACAGCTTCGATTTCTTTGCCTTCAGGAATTAGCTCGTTAATAAAAAACATGCCACCTTTCTCCAAGATGAATGAAGAACAAGTTATTCATCAGCATACTTTATTTTTATTTAATTCGGCATTTTTACCATTTGAGCGGGCTAAGACCATTCACACAGAGATGTGTAGTAATGATGGGAAAGGGGTTTACGTTCGTTCTGGCTTAAATGCAAGTGCAGTAACGCAAAATGAATTTCTTCGTTATTGCAAAGACTGTGTGCAGGAAGATAGAGAATTGTTCGGTGAATTATACTGGCATCGGAACCATCAGATAAGTGGGATACACTGTTGTTTAAAGCACTATACTCCCCTTTATGACAGCGACATAAAAGTAGTCGGTTCTAATAAGCATCGATTTGCTATTCCTACATTGGAGAACTGTTCTGCAAAAAAGAGTGTACTTGATGGAGTTGCCGAGAAAACAAGATTGGAATACATAATGCATTGCAAGAAGTTGAAGAAGAGTATTTTGCAGATATTGGAACAGCCATATGTACATCATCCGTTAGAATGGTTTGATCAGAAGTATAGAAATAAATTAGCTAATATGGGTTTGGCTTATTATACTGGTCGTGTTAAACAAAAAGATTGGAGAGAATATTTTCAGACTATCTATAGTGAAGAGGTGTTACACCTTTTCCATTCACCATTAAGAGGTAATCAAGATTGGCTTTCGCAAATAGTTCAAAAAAATCGGAAGTCCTTCCATCCTGTAAGACATCTATTAGTAATTTTAGCTTTAGAGTTGACAATAGAAGAGATTTTTAAAAAGAGTTTACCTCAGCCATTTGGTCAACCAAACTATCCATGCCAGAATATTGTTTGCGAATACTATAATGTCCCTATAATCGAAAACGTATCTATTACTCTATGTGAAAAGACTAAAATACCCATTGGAACGTTTACATGCCCTAAATGTGAATTTAGCTATACGAGACGAGGGCCAGATCAAAATGAAGCGGATAAATTTCGAAGAACAAGGGTTAAATCCTATGGTTCACTATGGGAAAGGAAGTTACAGGAGTTTTCAAAGTCTGGTATTGGATTAAGAGAGTTATCTCGAAGAATGGGAGCAGATCCGAATACAATAAGGCGATTTTTAAATAGTGAAGAAGAAACTGGCTTGGAAATTGAAAATACTGAGAACTTTGTTACGCAAGATCAGCAAAGCTGGCTTTCAATGCAAAAGGAATGTTCACACAAGTCTATCAAACAATTAAGAGATGCAAATAAGGCTCTGTATATGAGGTTGTATAGAAGGGACAGGGAATGGTTGAAAGCGAATAGTCCCAAATCATTAAAAAGAGCATCCTCTGTAAGAATCGATTGGAATAAGCGGGATGAAGAGATATTGGCAGAAGTAACTAAAGTCGTTGAAGAACTTCTTAATCCAGAAAATAAGCCAGTTCGAGTTACGGTAGGTAAGGTTGGGTATTTAATTGGAGAGAGAGCATTATTAGAAAAGAAGCTGGATAAACTACCGTTGACAAAATCTTTTCTACATCAGAAGGTTGAAGCCATTGAGAAGTTTCAACACCGCCGTATTTATTATGCAATCAAGAGAAGTAGAGCTATAGGTGAAGTCTTAGTGTCATGGAAAATATTGCGAGGTGCAGGAATTAAAGAAACTAATAAATGGACTGAAATTGTTAATAGAATTTTAGCAGACTTGTAATATACATGTTACTGGTAGATGAATACATTCTGAAAGAGACATATCTTTTATAGATATGTCTCTTTATGTGCGAATCTTTAGAGTACATAGACAAATCAGTAGAAATAGGTCAAAATATGTATAAATATGGTTTTGTTCTTTGATATTAGGAGGGATTTAGATGTGGGCGGATAATGCTTCAAAAATAGATATGTTATCTTACGAACCTTATGCTGAATTATTGCACGATATAGCTTTAAGTGAACGAGTTAATCCATTGACCATTGGACTTTTTGGCAATTGGGGAAGTGGAAAGTCTACGGTACTTAATCTGATAGAAGGGAAAATTAAAAGAGAGGAAAATCCGAAAATAACTTCTGTTTTTGTTAATGCATGGATGTTTGAAGGTTATGATGATGCAAAAACGGCACTTATGGAAGTTATACTTAGATCTTTGGAAGAAAATGAGGATATAAAAAGTAAAGTTGGTGGTACTCTTAAAAGTCTCAGAGATAGAGTGGATTGGTTTAGAGTTGGTGGTTACGCTGTTAAGAAAGGGATTCCCTACCTGTTAAGTGCAACACTTGGAAATCCATTACCACTCCTTATTGATGGGTTAAAATCATTTGTACCCAAAGATGAAAAACAGGCTGAAGAAACATTAGCGGGAATGAAGAAAGCAAAAGAATTTCTAAAAGACCAATCTGAAGAAGGAAATGTAGTTCAAAATATAAGGATGTTTCGAGAGGAATTTGAGCAAATGATGACTGATTCCAACTTAGAGAATCTTATCATCATTATAGATGACTTAGATCGGTGCAGTCCTGAACGTATAATTGACACACTGGAAGCAATAAAGTTGTTCTTAGCTGTAAAGAAGACAACCTTTATCATTGCAATAGACGAAGATGTTGTCAGTTACGCTGTGCAAAGGAAATATCCCAAAATAGACGATGCAACACTTGATATTTCGAAAGACTATATTGAAAAAATTGTACAAATGCCTATTAGGATACCAGAATTATCGGACATTGATGTAAAAAACTATTTATTACTCTTAGTCAGTGAAATGTTTCTGAGTGAGAGTCATTTAGATAGGCTATTGTTAGGATTAAGAGAACGTCAGATTTTCGTTAAAGGAGAAATAATAAATCAAGAAGAAATATATTCGATTTTAGATTTCTCTACAAATAATTTAGAAGAAGTTTTTAAGACAGGATTCAATAAACAGGATTTTGAACTACAGTTAGATGTATTCGGAAGCGTAGCTGAAGTAATCTCAACTACGTTAAAAGGAAATCCTCGTCAGGCTAAGCGATTCTTAAATTCATTCTACATTAGAAAAAAACTATCAGATATTCAAAATCTTAATCTTGATTTAAGAATTTTGGCAAAACTGATGGTTCTTGAATATACACATATTGAACTTTTTCGAGAATTATATACTTGGCAGGTAAAAAATGAAGGATATGCAAGTGAATTAGAGGAATTAGAGAAGATTTCAATGGATGAAAATGTTGATGAATCAAAAATTGAAATAGTAAAGAAGAAGTATAACAGTTTATGGTTTAAACCAATTGTTCAGCAATGGGTGAAAGTAGAACCATTAAATCTTTATGATCAAGATTTGAGACAGTATTTCTATTTGGCTAAGGAATCTATTAAAGAAAAGGGAGTTTCCTTACTTAACCTAACCTCTATAGAAAGAAAATGGGTTAATGATATCAGTACCGAGGAATTACAAGAATCGTTAAGGAGACAAAAAGTTGTTGAATTTAGCGAAGACCAAAGCCTTGACCATTCAAAAATTATCAAAGGCATTATCTCAAAATATCAGACCAACAGAGAAGCCTATATTAAAGTGTTAATTTTAATATATGAGCAATTTCCAAATTATAGAGATGAACTTGTCAAGGAGTTTAAAAAACTAAGAAAAGAAGAATTTAGTCCTGGAACAGTTTTAACGTTTAATGCAGTGAAAATGGTGAACGCCGACCATTACCAAGAGGTTAAGAATCATTTTATTAAAGAAGAGGTAGTAAGTGTAGGGATTTGGGAAAGGGTTGAAAAACCGAATTAATTATTAGGAGGATATGAATGGGGACTTCAAAAGGGTATTTACCGCCCACTGGTCATTTATGGACTGATACTAAGAGAGCTGTCTCAAATATGAATCGAAACAATTATAGTGGTAGCTCTATCGGTAAGGCTATGTCAAATTTTTCAAAGGCAACTGGTGGAAGTAATGGTTCAAGAAATGAAGGGAATACAGCGATAGGAGCATCTGGTTCTAAGGCAATAAGTTTTGGGAATTTAGTAAGAAGCATTGGTTTAAATAACGCCCTTGATCAAGTGGGTTTATCCCACCTAATCGGCAAAGGGCCTCAAGCAGTATTTGAAGGTTTAATAGATTATTTTTCAGAGGGGACAAATTCTCTTCAACAATCCATTGCAAACCAGGCGATGCAAGAGTATATGGAAGAGATGATGGGTAGTGTAAGAAGTGAAGAAGAACTCGAAGACGCATTTACAAATTTAGAAACTGAAGTATTCATAAAGGATTATTTAACGAAATATGTAGAGGTTTCATTCTTTACTAACTTTGCTGAAAAAATAAATTCATTATGTAAGGATATTACAGAAGCTATAAAAATGCAGGGAAGAATAAAAGAGTTTATTAGACTTACAGTTTCGGAAAGTTACAAATCAGATGCCTTGAAGAATATTGATTGGAAGGGAAGAGAAGGAAGGCAATATCTCGAAAATAAGTGTGAAGAAATATGGGGAATCTTTGAAATGTGGGGTGATTCAGAATGAGCAGGATTTGGTTCGTAAAGAATGAACAGGATGTAGAAACGGGCAGTAGTATGGTTTACAACTTAACATCAAAAAACAACAAATCAAATATTAAAACAGACGTAGAGAACTTATGGAGGATGTTCAGTCAACCAAGTTTATCAAAGGTTGTTGAAGATTTATTATTAGTTGGAATAGCTGTTTTTACAACCGACAAAAAGATTCCAAGAAAAACAGCAAAGGATGGATGGAGTAGAGAATTAAATCTCCATATACCTGTTTTGGAAATTGATAAATGGAATTCCGTTAAAAACGAGTTAGAAGAAACACTTTCTTTTCTGAGTGGCGACACATGGAATATTTCTTTTTATCATACGGTAGAAAGGCTTAGAGGTGATAAAGTTAATAAAAAATATAATATTAAAGATCCTACATCTTTTGATTGCGTCTCATTGTTTTCAGGTGGAGTGGATTCATTTTGCGGGGCTCTAACGCTTATGGAAAGTAGTAGGAACCCATTATTTGTAGGGTTTAAGGAATACCCATTACTACTTAGAAGACAAAAAACTCTTATCGAGTCAATTCAAGATAAATATAGTGAGCAAAATATGGATTTTATCCAATTCAATGTCTCCCCAAGAAGACCGTCAAATGTAGGTTCGAATAATACGTTTGGAGAAAGCACAAGTAGAAGTAGATCGTTTCTTTTTATTACTGGTGCAATTGCTGTTGCTTCAATGATTGGTAAAGACACACCTGTTTATATTCCTGAAAATGGCTTTATAGGTATAAACGTTCCTTTGACACAAAGTAGAAGTGGAAGTTGTAGTACCAGAACTACCCATCCATATTTTATAGGCTTAGTTAATCAGCTACTTATTCAAATAGGGATAGGTAATAAGGTAGAAAATTTCTATTCAACAAAGTCAAAAGGTGAAATTATTTCTGAACATCAAAATAATAATGTTTTTAAAGACAACTATAAAGAAACATTGTCTTGCTCCCACCCTTGTCAGTCGAGGTATGACGGAATTAGTCCGCCATTAAATTGTGGGTACTGCTATCCTTGTCTAATTAGAAGAGCGTCATTAGTTGTCAATGGGTTTACTGATGATCATTACAATTCTAATTACTCACTGGACAAGGAATTTATAGAGACCAATCTAAAGATTGATGGGAAAGCAAGCGACTTAAAAGCTGTGTTATATACAATTAGAAGATTCGTAGACAATGAACAAGACTCGGTTTTTATTAGAAAATTACTTCGACAGCCAGGGCCGCTATCAAGTGCTGAATTAGACTCTTATGAAAGTGTATATCGTACTTCTATAGAAGAGCTAATTTCGATGGTAGAGTATGAAGATGGAAAAAATAATGGAGAGTTAAAAAAATACATGGGATTAAAGGAACAGCATGCAGAATTACGTTGATTTCCATGTTCATATTGACTATTACGAAAACTACAAGGAAGTTTACGAATACTATACCACAAATAAAATTTATGCTCTTTTCGTTACAAACTTCCCCGAAATTTATAGAAAGTCTAAAGAAACTTTTGCTGATTCAAAATATGTCAAAATTGCTTTAGGGTATCATCCAGAGATGGTTGAAATTAAGCCATTTAACAGAAAAGAGTTTGATAGGCAGTTAGATAAAACAAAATACTTAGGAGAAGTTGGATTGGATTTCTCAAAAAGATTTTACAAGTATCGAGATGAACAGATCAAAGTCTTTCGATACATTTGTCAAAAAGCTAACGAAGGCAACAAAATAATGTCTATTCATTCAAGAAATGCAGAAAAAGATGTCTTAAAAATTTTAAATGAATATAAAGTAAAATATGCTGTTTTTCATTGGTACACTGGTAGTAGTAGTTTATTACAAGACATCCTTGCGTCTGGTTATTACTTTTCCTTAAACCCTTCAATGTTGAAGTCAAAAAAGGGAAAAGAATTCATAAGTAATGTGCCTTTAGAACGGATATTAATTGAAACGGATGGGCCTTACGGAAAATTTAAAAACCGTCATATTACTCCTGGTGATATCCCATCTGCATATAAAGACTTTGAATATTTCTTGGGAGTAGAAAATTTAAGAGAAATAGTATTTCAAAACTTGAATGGATTGCTTGTAAAGCAACTGGAACGAAATTAAAAGGATTGAATTGAAATCATTGAAGTAACAATAGATCCCTTAGAGTGGTAATACTAAATTATTGTAAGCAACGAGGAGAATGAAATATGGTTAAACAAGGTGAAGTGTATTTTGCTGATTTATCTCCTGTGCATGGAAGTGAACAAGGAGGATTAAGACCAGTATTAGTTGTTTCCAATAATATTATGAACAAACATTCTACATGTGTAATTGTTGTTGCAATAACTGCACAAATTAGTGAACCAAAACTTCCAACCCATGTTGTAATAGAAAACGATAAACATAATTTTAGTAAAAGAAGTATCATATTATTAGAACAAGTTCGGACAATAGACAAAGAACGTCTAAGAGAAAGGATAACAACACTTGATATAGAGACAATGACAAAGGTTTCTGAAGCGTGGTCATTCAATACATTTATGGATGAAAGGGGTTTTCAAAAACTTTCCACTCTGCAATTACCAACCTTTGTTAAAGGATCATTGTTTAATCAAGAAGAGGATTATGAATATGAGTTTAAAGAAATAAGAGAGAATGATATTGCGAGAGATATTATAAAAGATAAGGTGATTGAGTACACAGTCGCATTTCTAAATGATGATGGGGGAAGAGTTTTATTTGGTATTTCAGACGATCTAATTGTAAAAGGTGTACTATTAAGCAGAGATGAAAAAGATGATATAAGACAATTAGTAAATAATAAGATTTCTGATTCTGTACAACCTTCTGTATCTCCTAACTCCTATGCAATAGAATTTCATCAAGTTTATGATGAAAACAGTGAAATGCTATCAGATTTATACATCGTTGAAATTCTTATTCGATCACCGATTGATTCGACTATTGTTTATTTTGACAACAAGGATAGAATTTGGTCAAAAGTCAATGGTGGAAAAAGGCCTTTAAAGGGGCCAGCAATTCAAGATTTTATTTTAAGAAAGGCTCTAAATAAAGCTCTAAACAAAAATAGAGAATAACATCAAATGAATAAAGATACAGGAATTTCTCTACAAATGAGTAGTGTTTGCTAAAGTAACCTCAAAACCTTAAATCTTAATATCAATAGATATGAAATGTATTTACCAGAACAGGATTTTAAAAGGAGATAAAGAGATGGAGATATTAATTGAAGGTGCAAAAATAAGTGATACAAAATCTTTAGTTACAATTTATCATGATGCCTATTCTGAAAATGAAGAAATGGGTTTTCCTACAAGTGCATCAAAAGTAACGACAAAAGAGGTTGAAGATTGGATTAAAGAAACTATATTATACATAGCTCGTTTGGCTAACTCTTCCGAAGCTGTAGGTGTTGTGAGGTTTAAATATAGCAGTGAGTGGAATTGTTATGTATTAAGTAGATTAGGAGTAAAGTCTATTTATAAGGGTAAAGGAATTGCTAAAAGCCTAATGGAATATGGAGAATCAGAACTATTAAAAATGGGTGAAAGGACATTGAGATTGACAGTAGCCCAAGGACATCCTTATTTGTTAAAAATGTATGAAAAGAGGGGATACAAGATTGTAGGAGAACGGCCTCTACCTGAGCTACCGTATGATGAATTTATTATGGAGAAATTATTATAGCGAAGAAGGATTGATTGGAGGATTAAGAGTTTGATATAAGGAAATATCGAAAGGTACATAAAATTGATAATTAGACTTGCTGAAGAAAAAAATATTAAGGAATTAATAAGTATGAGATGGGGTCCTACTATTGAATACGATGAAAATAAATAAGTCAAACAGAATCAATTCGATGATTTTCATAGGGAATGTTACTCATTTGTTTTTTTAGTGAATGCATTTAATAGTAGGGTTTGTAAAGAATGCTCTTTTTCACCAATAAACTTAATAGACTGCATAGTACAGGATGTAAAGGGGGAGACTGAGAAACCCTTTATATAAGAAAAATTGAAAGGGTGTGTTCATATGAAAGCGGTAATCATAGATTTTGATGGAACTTTAGCGAATACCTTACCAATTTGTTATTGTGCTTTCAAAAAAGTATTTAGAGAGTTTGATAATAGAGAACTTTCGACAGAAGAGATTAAAGCCATGTTTGGGCCTTCTGAAACGGGGATTATTAGAGAGAATCTGTGTCATCAAAATAAAGAACAAGCAATTGAAATGTATTATGAAACCTATACAGCATTTCATGAAGATTTAGTAGAACATAATCAAGAAATAGATGATCTATTACAGTATTTAAAAAACATGGGAGTAAAGTTAGGAATTGTTACAGGAAAGGCAAAGAGGAGTTTGGATATTTCATTAAAAGCTCTACAAATGGAAGATTTATTTGATGTTACTATAACAGGTGATGATGTAACAAACCCAAAACCGCATCCTGAAGGGGTGATTAAGGCTTTATCTGATTTAGGTATAGACAGAAGTGAGGCAGTGTTTGTTGGAGATAGTGATGCTGATATCGAGGCAGGTACAAAGGCAAATGTTTATACAGTTGGAGTTCAATGGTTGCCTGATTATCAAACGGCGAAATTTACTATTGAACCTGATTCTTTCTTTAAAAGTGTAGCTGAATTTCTTGAATTAATAAAAATGGGTGTTCCAAATGAGTCATAAGTGGTTGGAGTGGGCAAAAAAAATTCAATCATTATCTCAAGCGGGATTAACTTTTTCAAAAGATGTTTATGACATTGAACGCTTTGAAGAGTTACGAAAAATAAGTGCTGAGATCATGGAAGAATATACTGGATTAGAAATGCAAAAAATCAAAGATTTATTTACTAATGAAACAGGATATCAAACTCCTAAGTTAGATGTTCGTGGTGTTGTGTTTAAAGATGATAAAATCTTAATGGTAAGAGAAAAAATTGACGATAGATGGTCTTTGCCTGGAGGGTTTTGTGATATAGGATTGTCACCTAAAGAAAACATTGTAAAAGAAATAAAAGAAGAATCGGGCTACGATGTAATCCCTACAAAATTACTTGCTTTATTAGACATGAATAAACATCCCCATCCACCTCAACCCTACCATTATTACAAATTGTTTATTCAATGTGAAATAGTGGGTGGGTATGCAACTGTAGGAGTGGAAACAAAAGGTATAGATTTTTACTTCGAAGATAATTTGCCTAACCTATCTTTAAACAGAAATACGGAATCTCAAATCAAATTACTATTTGACTTTCTAAGAAATTCAGATAAAGAAGCAATCATTGATTAACTACTCCTTAAACCTAATCACTACTATGTCTCAAAATTTTATAACCGTTCCTTAAACAAAAATAACGTACTTTAAATAAAAATAAGATTCCAAGACCGAAGGTTTCCTGATCCGATTCAGCAGACCTTCGGTCTTTTTTTGCTTGAAAAAGAAAGGGAGAAAAAGGCGAGAAAAGCATGAGGAAGAGCATGAAGAAAAGCGGGAGAAAGAAAGATTCAACAGGGTTTCGCAACGAAAAAGGAAGAAGAAAAAGCAGGAGCAAATGTGGGGGAACCCGCTCCTAAACCTTAAACCTTACGCCTACTATGGAACATTATTATTATCTCGGATTTAGTGAAAAGTCCGTACATAAATGAGGAAAAAGCGTGAAAAAAGCGGGAACGTTATTATTCTTTAAATGAAAGAGGAAGAGAGTGGGAAAAGGGCGTGAGCCTTAGAGGGAGAAGCGATTGAGGAAGAAAGGGGGAAGTGGAGCGGGGGAACGTTATTAAAATTCGAGGACAAAAAGTCCTCTAGGGTCTCCTTAGAGGACTTTGCTTTTATGTACAGATTCCGTTAGGTACACTAGACTGAACGCTCTCTGATTTCTCTCATTTTAAGATAAAACTCTTCTTCAAGATTATAGCCAAAGTAATTGGATAACTTACATAGCACTTCGGTAAGGGGAATATTGTAACTTGAAAAACACACTTCCAAGGAGCTGCTAGCAGGTTTTCATAATTGCTCTAATAATAAGAAGCACTGATTCTTCTTGAGAATTGGTGCTTTTTTGCGTTTAGATGGTGTGAATAGCCGAATTTAATTTAGAGAGCTAAGCCTTCTTCACTGCCGATAGAAACAGATGTTTAGAAATATATTTAAAAAGGAAATTTTGATAATTAAACAGCACTCAAGAGATATTAAGTATATAAAATCATATGAAAGAACGGTGAAATCTCTTGGACAATATAGGCATATCTATCTTAATCATATTGATTCTTATAGTGGCGAATGGTCTTTTTGCGATGACAGAGATTGCCATTGTAACATCTAAGAAAGCCCGGCTTGAGAGAATGCGTGATGAAGGAAATAATAAAGCAGCATATGCATTGAAATTAGCTGAGGATCCTAATCAATTACTATCAACCATTCAAATAGGCATTACCTTAATTGGTGTCATTACAGGTGCTTTTGGAGGAGCAACGATTGCCCGCCAGTTATCTGTTTATGTAGAACAGATTGAATTTCTTGCTCCTTACAGCTACCAGTTAAGCTTTATTATTGTCGTTGGGATCTCTACTTATTTATCGTTAATTATTGGTGAATTAGTTCCTAAGAGAATTGGTTTAGGAAATCCTGAGAAAGTTGCGAGTGCTGTTGCGAAGCCGATGTATTATTTTTCAAAAATTGGACGGCCTCTCATTTGGATATTAAGTAAATCAACTGAACTTCTTCTGAAAATTTTAGGGATTAAACCAAACAATGAACCAAATGTAACGGAAGAAGAAATCACACAGCTAATTGAAGAAGGTGTTTATAGCGGTGTGGTTGAAGAAATAGAGCAGGATATCGTCGAGCAGGTTTTTTATTTAGGAGATAAACGCCTAAGTGATATCCTGACAACTCGCACCAAGCTTATTTGGCTGGATATTGAAGATTCGTTTCAGGAAAACATGAAAATGATAAATGAAAGCCCACACTCTAAGTTCCCAGTTGGAAAAGGAAGTTTAGATCGTTTTCTTGGGATTATTCATACAAAAGACCTCTTATCGAAAGTGGCTGGAGGAGAGAAATTTGATCTGGCTGATTGTATTGAAGATACTCACATTCTTCCCGAATATATGAAAGTATTTCACGTGTTGGAAATCTTAAAAAAGTCCGGCAAACATGAAGCGGTAGTAACAGATGAATATGGAGGCATAGAAGGCTTTGTAACTCTTCATGATATTATTGAAAATATTGTTGGGGACATGCCGGAGGATGACGAAGAGGTTCCGCAAATTATTAAAAGAAATGAGGATACATGGCTGGCAGATGGGCTTGTTTCCATAGATGCCTTTATCCGATACTTCGACTTAGAGGACTCATCACTTTTAAAGGATCGAAGTCATTATCATACAATCGGCGGACTGTTCGCATACATAATTGGAAACTTACCTAAAATAAAAGATACCATTCAGGTAGAAGATTTAGAGATTGAAGTAATTGATATGGATGGAGCAAGGTTAGATAAATTGTTAATCACGAAGTTAAATACAGAAAAAGATATTGAAGAAGAATAGGCGGTTCTTATAAAGTTGCCTGTTTATATTAAAAACGAATCTATTCTTCCAGATGCTTAATAAATAAGATTGAGACAGTATTTTAATCTTGATAAGCCCGAACCATTAGTGGAACTTTATGCTCCCTAATTGTTTCGGGTTTTTTTGAGTTGAACACAACATATAAAACGGGTGGAATAGAGGGTAGGGTGAGCACCCTCAGAAGGCCAGATTCCGCAGTACAATGTAACGGTTCTGTTTGAATAGCTGATCCCTTATTTTAATAAGAAAAATAGGTCGTACAGAAAAAAATTAGCGATAAATATATACCCGTTATTCATAGACTTATGCATTTACCCATGTAAATATTTCGTAAATCTAATCATGATCAAAAATAGTAAATACTACCTAACCCTTTGAGCTTCAATAGATAGGCAAATAGAGGTGATTTCACCGAATGTAAAGCCATGTAAAAGCAGTGTATAAAAACCCCAGAATGGTAGAAAAGTAGATTTTCCGCAGTCATAATAGGTTTTAGGCAAAATTCATAAACTTCGGGAGGAATTAATTATGAAAAAATTTCTTGGTTTCTTGCTAATAACTCTATTAGCAGTAACTCTAGCAGCTTGCGGCGGAGAATCTTCAAGTAATGAAGATACATCAGGAGATTCAACAGATGATAGCAATGGAAGTGAAACTACTGAAACACCTGAAAGTCTTGTAATGGGATTTGTACCATCACAGGATTCAGATACAATTGCGGATACTGTTGAACCTTTAGCTGATCGCTTAAGCGAGGAGCTTGGCATGGAAGTAGAAGGTAAAGTTATGACAGATTACTCAGCACTTATCGAAGCAATGGGTGCAAATGAAGTACAAATTGGTTTCATTCCTGCATTTGCTTATGTACTAGCTAATGAGCAATACGGTGTTGATGTTCAATTAAAATCTGTTCGTTACGGAAGCGGAACTTATAAAGCACAATATGTTGTTCGCGCTGATTCTGGCATTGAGTCTTTAGAAGATTTAGAAGGAAAAATCTGGGCTTATCCTGATGCTGCTTCAACTTCTGGATTCCTTTTCCCAGCAGCACAATTAATGGGTGAGTTTGATATTGCTTCTGCTGAAGCGCTTCAAACTGAATTTTTCTCTGAAGCTATTGCAGCTGGCGGTCATGACACAGCAGCGATTGCTGTTTATGAAGGCGATGCAGATGTAGCAACTACATTTGATGATGTTCGTGGTGACCTTGTTGAGGAGTATCCAGATATTGAAGAAGAATTAAAGATTCTTGGCTATACTTCAGATATTCCAAACGATACAATCTCTACTGTTAAAGAATTAGATGAAGAGCTAGTTACAAAAATTAATGAAATATTCCTTTCTTTCAACGAAGATGAAGAAATGATCAAAATCATGAACGAAGTATACAGCTGGGATGCCATTGAGGCAGCTGAAGATGCTGAATACCAAGTTGTTCGTGACACATACTCAAAACTTAAAGATTCAATTACTTTAGACTAATATTGAATAACTTGGAGAGAGGAGGCAAGTTCTCCTCTCTTTTTACACTTTTAATAAGGTCAATTTGTATCATAGTTCATTCACTTAACGCAATTTGATCTGAAGTGTAAGGCAGTTTCCACCTTATCGGCTTGCCAATTCAGCAAACTCGCTTAAAGCAAGCTAAGAATTGAGGCTGTTAGAATACACCGAGAATAAAAGGGGTTATATCCAATGATTGAATTTAAAAATGTTTCCTTAACATATCCAAATGGAACAAAAGGTTTAAAGAATGTGAACTTAACAATTAATGAGGGTGAATTCGTTGTGATTGTCGGCCTTTCAGGTGCCGGTAAATCGACGTTAATCCGAAGTATAAATAAACTTGTTACAGCGACTGAAGGCGAACTATTAGTTGATAATGAAAATATTTTAACCCATAAAGGGAAAAGACTTCGCAGCCTCCGCACAAAAGTCGGAATGATCTTCCAAAATTACAATCTTGTAAAACGTTCCAATGTCTTTAAAAATGTATTAGCTGGCCGGCTTGGTCACACTGGCACATTGCGTTCACTCTTCAATTTATTCTCCAAAGAGGACCGCAGTCTTGCGTATGAAAGCCTTAAGCGTGTAAATATTGAAGAAAAAATATACAATCGTGCCGACGAACTAAGCGGCGGACAGCAGCAGCGTGTAAGTATAGCGCGTGTGCTTACTCAAAAGCCGAAGTATATCCTGGCAGATGAACCTGTTGCATCACTTGATCCGCCTACTTCTCACCAAGTTATGACATATTTAAGGAAAATCAATCAAGAAGATAATATTACAACGGTCGTAAATCTTCACTTTATTGATATGGCGATGGAATACGCGGATCGTATTATTGGTATGCGAGCTGGTGAGGTCGTATTTGATGGCCCTGCTTCAGAAGTATCTGAAAAAACATTTGAAGAAATATATGGCCGAACAATACGTGAAGGTGATCTTCGCGGAGGGACTGAGGCATGACAGAAAAAGAAATAAAAAAAACCAGTACCCAGTCACCTTCGGTTATTCCCTTAAAAGCCAAGTTTCGAGTTACAGTTATTTTCTTTATTGTACTAGCATTCTACCTTTTTAGTTCCTTTAAAACAGAATCTTCAATAACTGAGTTTATTGATGGAATTGGAAATATGGGAGAGCTATTTCAAAAATTTTTCCCGCCTAATTTAAGCCTATTTCAAGCCATTTGGCCAGCTTTAGCTGATACAATTCAGATGGCTATTATTGCAACGACAGCTGCAGGAATTCTCTGTATTCCATTAAGCTTACTGGCAGCCAATAATGTTACAACCAATAAAATTCTTTATAATATTGTCCGCTTTTTATTGAATATTTTAAGAACGATTCCAGATCTGGTACTTGCTGTTATTTTCGTTGCGTTATTCGGGATTGGAGCATTACCTGGTATTATCGCACTGGTTATCTTTTCCCTAGGATTACTAGCCAAATTAATAAGTGAAACGATTGAAGCAATTGATATGAATCCTTTAGAGGCGATGCAAGCATCTGGAGCGAATACAATTCAAACTATTTACTATGCTGTTGTGCCGCAAGTACTGCCTCAATTTACGTCATTTGTTTTATATGTTTTTGAAATTAATATCCGTGCCTCTGTTGTATTAGGGTTAGTAGGTGCCGGTGGAATTGGACAAATCCTTGATCAGCAGATCAAGTTCTATGAATATCCGAATGCAATGGGTATTATTATTATCATTTTTGCATTGGTGGTAATCATTGAATATATTAGTACAAAAGTAAGGGAGGCGATTGTCTGATGATGCATAATTTACCTCCTAAACCGAAGCGTTCAACTTTTAAGACAGTGCGAAATATCCTTATTGGGGTTATTTTAGCCGGGATCTATATTTGGACATTTATGGGGATTGATATTGACTTTGCCAAAGCTGTAGACCGGATGACTAACAATTATGCCCGTATTATTCCCAAACTTTTAGATCCTGACTGGTCAGCTCTATCAGATGTTTGGGCAGCCATGGTGGAAACGATTTATATCGCCTTTGCCGGCTCTTTAATGGCAGCTATTCTTGCCATTCCTCTTGGTTTCTTAGCTGCGCAAAACATGACAAATAACAGAGTATTAACGACAATTGGAAAATGGATCCTAAGTGCAATCCGTGCTTTCCCGGATATCATTTTAGCCATTTTATTTATAGTTGTTGTCGGACCAAAGCCTTTTGCGGGAGTCCTTGCCATTGCAATTGGTTCTACAGGAATGCTAGGGAAATTGTATTCTGAAGTTCTGGAATCTATCGATACAAATGTGGTGGAAGCCATGGAAGCGAATGGAGCTAACAAGCTGCAGATACTAGTTCATGGAATCCTTCCGCAGATTACACCTGAATTTCTTTCCTATGCCATCTATCGTTTTGAAATCGATGTGCGTGCTTCAACCATCCTCGGGATCGTCGGAGCAGGAGGTATAGGAACATTAATTGTATTTGCGAAAATGAATCGAAACTGGGAGGAAATGGGGCTTATCCTGTTGATGATCATTGTTGTTGTAACAGTCATTGACCTCATCTCTACTCAGATTCGGAAAAGACTTGTTTAGCAATTGGATCATCATATTGATTGGCTGACTTAATGGTGTTTCATTAAGTCAGCTTTTTTAATTAAAACGAGAACCATATTACGTAAGGGTGATCACATTTCCCTGTTTCATAAGATATAGATCGATGGGATTAGCATTCAGGATGGCATTTGAAAGGTTAATCTTAAAAAAGAGCTAATGGAAAGAGTCTTCTTTTGAAGGCTCTCCTTTTTTATTGGAAATCTATTTATTAAAGTTTTACACCTTGAATGATGGGTAAAAAAAGAATCGTAGACAGGAGATCCACAAAATCGAAAAGCTGCTTTTTGGTAGTAAGACTAATGGGTCACTTGCCTGCACAATGTTATACCTATTTGTGCTAAGTGCCCAAATCTTACTCGAAAAGCCTCTTAAATTAGGAGGAATATCATGTTTCGACATCAAAAAGAATTGCAATTTGAAGTAAAAGTAGATCGTCCCGACCCGCAGCTCGCCAAGCATATTCAAGAAGTATTAGGTGGTCAATTTGGTGAGATGTCAGTAATGATGCAGTATTTATTTCAAGGCTTTAACTGCCGCGGCAATGAAAAATATAAAGACATGCTAATGGATATCGGTACAGAAGAAATTGGCCATGTTGAAATGCTTTGCTCTTTGATTAGCCAATTGCTGGATGGCACTTCACCTGATCAGCAGGCAGAAGCAGCTAAAGATCCGACTTTGGCAGCCATTATGGGAGGAGTGAATCCTCAGCATTTAATCGTTAGCGGACTAGGGGCTACTCCTAAAGACTCTCAGGGTGTTCCATGGAATTCAGGTTATATAATAGCCAGCGGAAACCTGCTTGCTGATATGAGAGCAAATCTTAACGCAGAAAGTCAGGGAAGACTTCAAGTGGCCCGTATTTATCATATGACAGATGACGAGGGTGTTCGTACTACACTCCGTAAAATGCTTGCGCGTGACCGCTATCATCAATATCAGTGGATGGCTGCGATTGCCGAACTCGAAGAGAAAAACGGGGTAGTCGTACCTGCTAGCTTCCCGCCAGAAGCAGAGCAAGAGGCTCAGCCTCATGGATTAGAATTTTGGAACCTATCACAAGGCGAGGAATCATCTACAGGGCTGTGGGCTACTGGAAGTGCACCAGATGGAACGGGAGATTTCGTCTATGTAACTGAACCAGCAGCACAAGGCAACATCCCAGACCCCAAAGTCCCGGCAACAGAAGTGCATCATGATCTTGATGGAAAAACTTCCGATAAATAATATATGTAATACATTTATAAAAACCCTTCTCAAAACGAGAGGGGCTTTTTATTTACTCCATTTATTAAAAGGATTCTTCAGTCTTTCCTCTGCTTGAACCATGCTTTGTAAACTTTTCATATATAACCTGGAAACCATATAACACAAAGGACTTTATTAGAAAAACAAGTGATAATTGAAACTTTGTTAGCCTTACTAAAGATGCGTAACCAATTTTTTTAAACCATTCCATGCCAAAGTATGTAAAGAGAGAATCTACTAGGATATTTACTAATAGGTATAAATTAAACTTCCCGTAAGTGAATTTTAATATCCACATAGACCCAACAAGGAACGGGCCGAGTATAATGGGTAAGCCTCCCAGAAAATTTGATTTAAGGGAAATGGGAAACCACCACCACTTTCTCTTTTCTGCAAATTTAAATTCAAAAATGATATACAGACTCATGAAAAGGGAGGAAAGAATAAACCTTTTCACTGATTTTTTCCCAAGTAAAGGAAGGGATAACCAGGATAGAAGCACCATTCCTATATTTAAATAACTTGCCTTTTTCATTTGAACACCCCTGCTATTATTATACTTATATAAGTACTATTGCCTTTAAACGAGGCGTTTATGATTTAAATGGTAAAAAAGTGTAACAAATCTGCACTGCTATAAATTAGTTTATTCACTTTTCTGCATTGTACCTAAGAGGGAAATCATGTATCCTTTTTATTATTAGTTCTTATTGTTATTCATAATAGAGGTAGGCAGGTTAATTGCAGAGAGTTTAGAAAAAATCAAAAGGAGATAAAAATGAAAACAAAATCATTTCTTTTCATCATTTTGTCCATGCTCTTTTTATCAGCTTGCGGACAAAAGTCACTGAGTGAGCCTGTAACTCTGCTAAATCAGAATGCAGAAAAGGTTACATTTCCATCAGACAAACCGGCAGTATTTTTCTTTATTACAACATACACCTGAGGACTTTGCGCACAGCAACTGGTTCAGTTGCACGAAAATTTGGATATGTTAGCAGATTTAGATGTTGATATGTACGTAATTAGCAAGGATTCTCCAGAGGAACAGCTTCAATTATACAATGCTTTAAACGATGAATTTGGTCAAAGTATTCCTTTCATTTCTGATCCCGAACTAGAGCTAATTGATTCTATGGGAATGAAAAACGGAGATGTAGCATACAGAGGCTATGGGGTCATCGATTCTGACGGCAATATCGTACTTGCTGAGAAGAACGATCATTGGGGAGAGCAGATTGAGGATACTGTAGAGAATATTAAAGAGAGTGTAAATTGAGACATGAGGGGAACCTCTGTCTCTTTTGATGAAATTATGGGCTCTAGTTATACTGTAGATTTCATCATGTTTATAGAACTACAAGAGGCCGTGATCAGACATGGCCTCTTGCAGATTTATCTGTTGAATTTTTTGCTTGTTCTAGTTTGAACGTTCAGCGTTTGCACTCTACTTCTTAGCCCTTACTATCAGAAAGGGCGGACGGCGAGTCTCTTTTTTTAAGCCGGGCAATTTCCTCATAGCTTCTGCTGTAGGTAGTGGCTCTATTATTCTCTGAACTATTAAATCGTGATCAGTGAGAGTATTAATGATGGTTGAAAAGGTCCGATGATAAGTAATAACATTTTCTACAAGCCAATTTTGTGACCGCAGTCCTTCATTGTGGTAATGATCCAAAACAAAGTGCTGTATCTTTCCTTCGCTATCTACTACTCTGTCCTTAAACCCTTTATTAGCAGTAACAAATGGATGTTCAATTGAAAATAATAGAATACCATCTTCTTTTAAAGTCTTGCTGATTTTTTGGACGAGCTCATCGAAGCGCTCGATATAGTGAAAGGCTAAAGAGCTGCTAATAAAATCAACTGAACCTTCATCGGCAATAAAATTTTCGATACTACAATTTTGAAAATGTAAGTTATCTTTTTTATAGCGGCGATTAGCAGTCATAATCATGTTGGAAGATATATCAATTCCGGTAACCTTTTTAGCTCCCTGCTTTATACAGGATGCTGCAAAATCCCCCATCCCACAGCCAATATCTAAAACAACCTTTTCCTTAAGATCAGGAACTAGCGTTAAGAAATTTGGCTGCTCCAGCAAATTATTATAATTGTATTCTCGTTCTCTGATCGACTCATACTGCTGAAAAAATTCTGCATTATCATAAATGTTCTGTTTCACGTCTTTCTCCATTCCCATAACGTTATGAGTCATTTGCGCAAGTTTATTATGACATTATGATAAAATTAATAATAGACTTATAATTCAAATTTTAGTAAGATGTAGATAGAGGCATGGCTTCTTTAATTAAGCATTCATAAACAGGCGGCAATCTTCTTGGATTGCTGCCTTTCTTGTGTGCTGTAAGTGTTATGTAAAGTATGTTTCAAGGTGAATGCGGATGTTCGAGTATAATCGCCCTTACTGCATGGCAGCAGACTGTCCTCAATCAAGTTTCTGACCGAAACGATTTCCCGACTTCCTTTCCTAATCCAAAGTAATGTCTAAAATTATAAATTAGCGGACTCCACTTAGCGGGATCAACATAATGTTCGTGTTTAATAAGCTTTTCTTCTGCGTGAAAATGGATAACTTGAGTTTCTACAACGGCAAATAATCCATTATATTCTGGTATTCGAATATTCTTGACCACTGCCTCAATTTGAATTGGACATTCTTGTATACGGGTTGGCAAAACGGTTTTTGACGGCAAGGCTGTGAGTCCTGCTGCCTTGTATTTATCCTTTTTATATGTAAAACCAATATCTCTTTTACCTTTAGGGATATTCATTGTCCCTGTAAAGGAAGAGATATTCTCGACATTTGTCCATAGTTCTGGACCGGGTAAATTGATCACACATTCTTTATGTCTTTGTAAATTTTCAATTGCCTTTCCTCCTAAACCTACTCCGAGAACAATACAATCCCCTAAAGCCCAAGATGAAGACATCGGACTAATATTGGTCGTATTATCTTCATTAAGTGTATTCAAGAGCAGTGTTGGTGTTCCATAATACATAATTTTAGGTTTTATTTCTTTAAAGTTATTAATCTTCATTTTGATTCACTCCTGTCTATTCGTTACACTAGTAGTATAGGTTTTAAATAATACAACCCTCATCGAAATATGAATGTATGGAGGCAAAAATGAATCCGGATCTAGCGAAAATCGCTGCACTATTATCAGACCCCACTCGATCTGCCATACTGCTATGTTTAATGGACGGAACCATTCATCCGAGCTCAGAACTAGCTTATATAGCAAAAGTGAAACCTCAGACTGCCAGCTTTCATCTGCATAAGATGCTGGATGCGGATCTTGTAAGTGTTGAAAAGCACGGCAGGCATCGCTATTACAAGCTGAAAAGCAGTGAAGTAGCCAGAGTACTGGAACAATTACTGCATATAGCACCAAAAACGGCTGTGAATTCCCTCAATGAATTTAGAGAAAAAAGTGCAATCCATCTTGCGAGAACCTGCTATGACCACTTAGCCGGTTATGTAGGTGTGCAACTCACCAATGCATTGATGCAGCAAGGCTTTTTAACCAAAACAGATATGAATTTTGACATTACCGCGAAGGGGCGCATATTTCTGGAAGAGCTAGGAATTATAGAGGGAAATATAAGAAACAGCAGGAGAAAGTTTGCTCCTTGCTGCCTAGACTGGACTGAAAGGCAGCATCATATTGCAGGTGCTTTAGGGAATGCACTGCTCGAAAACTTGCTTGAAGCAGGTTGGTTTTCGCGGATCCCTAAAACTCGAGCGTTAAAAGTTACACCCAAAGGAAAGCTGGAATTGAAAAAGCGGTTTTCGATTCAGTTATGATAAAACGTTGAAAGTAAAATACAAAAGTTAATAAAGAATTTATTTAAACTGACCCCTATTTTTGATGGGGTTTTTATTATGCCGGGAGAGGACAAGTAAGGTTTTTAATAGACTGAAAGAGGTATAACATACTGACTTTGTTTTTAATCTGTGCTCGGCATCTAAAAGGCTGAGGTTTTAACAAACAATTTAAAAGTCAAATTAGTTCACAAAATAGTAACTTTTTCATTGTAAAATTATGAAATATATGTAACTATATTTATAAGGTCATCAGATGACCTGTTAATATGTAAACGCTTGTATTTTTTATGGAAAACAGGGGGGAAGGGTTTATATGTTACTGCTTATTGCACTAAGTGCGATTATTGCTCCTTTTTTATTTCTTGTTGTACTGAGAATGTCAGCAGCAAAAGGGATGGCAATCAGTTCAGTAATCGTAATTTTGTTAGCGCTTACGACTTGGGGGATGGAAGGGCAGGTTGTACTATCATCTGTTTTTCAAGGAACCCATAAAACATTGACTATTTTATGGATTTTATTTGGAGCTCTGGTTTTATTGAATACGCTTCAAAACACAGGGGCAGTTGATCGTATTAATCAAGGATTTCAAAGCATTTCAGGGGATATGCGTGTACAGGTAATTGTTGTCGCTTTCTTATTTGGTGCTCTTATTGAAGGAGCAGCAGGGTTCGGAACACCAGCTATGGTAACAGGACCATTATTATTAGCTCTTGGTTTTCGGCCTTTAGTAGCTGCGACAATCGCATTAATTGCTGATAGTACATCCGTTATGTTTGGTGCAGTAGGTACACCAGTGGCTGTCGGGTTAAGTAATATTCCTAATGCGGATACCAGTTTTTTTCATGACATTGCCGTGACAGTTACAAGTCTTGATTTGCTGGCAGGTACTTTTATTCCATTTATTCTAATGGTCGTATTATCGGCAGTTAGCGGGGATGGTTTGAAGGGTGCACTGCCAATGCTTCCGTGGACTTTGTTCATTGGCGTAATCTACACAGCTAGTGCTTTTGGTGTGGCAAGTTTGTTCGGTCATGAATTTGTATCGATCCTCGCTGCCCTCATTACTTTAGTTGTAGCAACACTTACAGCTTCTAAAGGGATCTTGCTTCCAAAAACAGAATGGAAAAAGGCAATGCGTGAGGACTTTACAGTTAGTAATCAAAGATCGTCAATGAGTATTATTACAGCTTGGTCACCGTATATTATAGTTGTTGCATTGTTATTGCTGACAAGAATTGTACCTTGGCTCAAGGAATTTACACAGACTGCAATTGATTTCACATGGACAAATATCTTAGGTGTTGAAGGGGTTACATCAGCTTGGGAGTTTTTGTATTCTCCAGGAACTGTCTTAACATTGGCAGCTATTTTTGCATTTATCATTCAGCGCAAATCACATAGCACATTCACACAAGCATCAAAGAAAGCATTAAGTACCATGAAAATCACTAGTATATCTTTAATTGCCACGTTAGCCATGGTGCAAGTATTTGTTAATTCAGGTATAAATGCGAATGATTTGAACAGCATGCCGCAATATATTGCAGAGTTGCTTGCTAATTCATTAGGTTCCGTTTGGATTTTCGTTGCGCCATTCCTGGGAGAGCTGGGAGCTTTTATTACTGGAAGTGCAACCGTTTCGACCTTAACTTTCTCACCGATTCAGTACAATGTGGCAGAGGCAATTGGATTAGACATCAATATTGTATTAGCTGTACAGCTGCTCGGTGCAGCAGCTGGGAATATGATTTGTGTGCATAATGTGGTGGCTGCGAGTGCTGTTGTTGGCTTATCCGGCAAAGAAGGAGAAATTATTCGCAAAACACTCGGACCTGCGATTGTGTATGGAGTCTTAGCAGGTATTTCAGGATTTCTCTTTTTAAATTTCTTCTAAACTTGTAAACATGATTTCCCATTGGTTTCTCCTGTAAGTAAACTTATATAATAGAGAGATAGATGGGGGTTGAAGATAGTGAATTATAAACGTGTCCGCGGGAAAAAGATTTATGAAGAAGTAGCAGAAACTATAATTGATTTTATAAAAAAAGGTGAATTGAAACCTGGTGATAAATTAGATTCTGTTGAAAAGTTAGCTAAAAGCTTTGAAGTGGGTCAGTCAACTATACGGGAAGCGCTTAGCGGTCTGAGAACGATGGGGTTAGTAGAGGTAAGGCACGGAGAAGGAACATTTGTAAACAGTTTTGATCCGTCCAAGTTCCAGCTGCCTGTTAATATCGCCTTTTTAATGAAAATTGAGGATATAAAAGAACTGTATCAGGTTCGTGAAATTTTAGAAGTGGGTACAGCTGCTCAGGCGGCTCTTGTTCATACGGAAGATGACCTGCTGGCGCTTGAGAAGGCAATTATTGTTATGGAAAATGCCAATGGCAATGAAGAATTGGCATCAAGTGGAGATATTGATTTCCATTTAGCCATAGCAAACGCAACACACAACAAATTATTAATTAATTTAATGAGCAGTGTTTCCTCAGTTATATCTGAAACGATTCAGGAAGCGAGAAAAGTTTTCTTATATTCGGGTAATACAATAGAAGACTTGAAAACAGAACATCGGAAAATCTATGAAGCTATAAAAAATAGACAGCCAAATGAAGCAAGACAGGCGATGCTTGAACATTTGCAGACTGTTCAGAAGCGTCTTTTTCAATATATCGAATAATAGAGCGGTGTTTTACCAAAATTTTTAGAGGTGAGTTAGTATGAAGGTTTCCTTATTTAGTACATGTCTAAGTGATATCCTCTTTGCTGATGTGGCAAAAAACACACTGGAAATTCTAGAGCGCTTAGGATGTACAGTGGATTATCCAATGGGGCAGACTTGCTGCGGCCAGCCTGCATATAATAGCGGCTATTTAAAGGAAGCGAAGCAGTCAATGAAACAGATGATGAAGGCTTTCCAGGACTCGGAATATATTGTCGGTCCATCCGGTTCATGTATTAGCATGCTTAAAGAATATCCTCATGTTTTTGCCGGAGATCCAGAATGGGAGCAGGAAGCGAAAACATTTGCTTCTAAATGCTATGAAATCACTGAGTTTTTAGTAGATGTGTTAAAAGTGACGGATGTCGGATCAACGTTTAAAGGAAAGGTGACATTCCACTCTTCTTGTCATATGAAACGGCTGCTGGGTGTAAAGGAACAGCCGAAAATATTGCTAAACAATGTAGAGGGAGTAGAATTAGTCACGCTGCCAAACGAGGAAGACTGCTGTGGGTTTGGGGGAACGTTTGCAGTGAAAAATGCAGCCATTTCACAGGAGATGGTTAGCGAGAAGTCGCGTCATGTTTCAGAAACGGAAGCAGAATATCTGGTCGGTGCAGACATGGGCTGCTTAATGAATATTGGCGGCCGAATGAGCCGTGAAGGAAAAAATGTCAAAATCGTTCATATCACAGAAATTTTAAACACCCATTAAGAAACGGAGGGATATACATGAGCGTCAAAATTGGCGAGATTCCATACAAAGAACGAATTCAAAACGGAATTAAGGATGACTTCATGAGGCAAGCCGTATCCTCCGCTCAAGGAAGATTTCGGAACGGAAGATTAACACAGGCAGAAGCATTAGGGAATTGGGAGGACTGGCGCCAGCTTGGTTCTG
The DNA here is from genome assembly GCF_001636345.1 of Cytobacillus gottheilii. Taxonomy (GTDB): domain Bacteria; phylum Bacillota; class Bacilli; order Bacillales; family Cytobacillaceae; genus Cytobacillus; species Cytobacillus gottheilii. The sequence continues at coordinate 4,519,870 of NZ_KV440945.1, read as the reverse complement.
AAATTCGCGCACATACAATGGAGAATCTTGATTTCTATTTGCATCAATTAAGTGAGCAAGTGGCAAGACGCGGCGGGAATGTCTTTTTTGCTCAGACAGCTGAAGAAGCAAATGAGTATGTAAAAAATATCATTAAAAACAAAGAGGCCAAAAAAGTAGTTAAAGCAAAATCAATGGTCACAGAAGAAATTGGTTTAAATAATGCGCTTGAAGAAGCAGGAGCTGAGGTCGTTGAATCCGATTTAGGAGAGTGGATTTTACAATTAGACGAAGATCCTCCTTCACACATTGTAACTCCTGCCCTGCATAAAAATAAGCAGCAAATTCGTGAAACATTTTCCAAGAAAAAAGGCTATCAGGGATCAGATACTCCAGAAGAGCTGGCCGCTTTTGCAAGAGAGCAGCTGCGTCAGGATTTCCTTGCAGCGGATGTGGGCATTACAGGCTGTAACTTTGCGATAGCCGAGTCTGGTTCAATCACATTAGTTACAAATGAAGGAAATGCAGAAATGGTAACGAGTCTGCCGGATACCGTGATTACAGTGATGGGTATGGAAAGGATTGTTCCAACCTGGGAAGAGATGGAGGTTCTTGTTAGTTTATTAACTCGAGCTGCTGTTGGTCAAAAGCTTACGAGTTATATTACTGCTATTACAGGTGCCAAAGGGCCTGAAGAAGTAGATGGACCAGAAGAGTTTCACCTGGTTGTTGTTGACAACGGCCGTTCAAAAATACTTGGGACGGAATTTCAATCTGCACTTCATTGTATTCGCTGTGCAGCCTGCATTAATGCATGCCCTGTTTATCGGCATATTGGCGGCCATGCTTATAATTCCATTTATCCTGGACCAATCGGTGCAGTCATCACTCCGCTTTTAGAAGGGTATGACGATCATAAGGAACTGCCATACGCATCTACACTATGTGCAGCATGTACAGAGGCTTGCCCGGTGAAAATACCGCTTCATGAGCATTTGGTTCGCCACCGTCAAATCATTGTTGAAAGAGAAAAGAAAGCACCAATGGCCGAAAAGCTTATGATGAAAGGATTTGAACAATGGTCCAGCCATCCATCACTTTATAATCTAAGTGCAAAGCTCGCCAAGCCTGCTCTTGGACCATGGGTGAAGGATGAAGAAATTGAAAATGGACCTGGACCTTTAAAAGAATGGACTGACGTGCGCAATTTTAGTGTTCCGCAGGGTCAATCGTTCCGTGACTGGTTTAAGCAAAGGCAGAAAGATGGTGAGTCAAATGGCAATAAAGAATCGTGAGGCATTTTTAGATAAGCTGGCTGCCACACTTGGAAGGGAACGCCGCATTGAAGGGGTTGAGCGTCCAGAGTGGAGTGTAACACCTCAATATGAGGTCTTTAAAGATAAAACGCAAGATCAGTTAGTGGAGATTTTAGCTGAACATTGCAGAGTCATTCATACTGATTTTAAACGAACAGACCGCAAAGGATTAGTTAGCGTTCTCCAAGAAACCATAGATGAGTTCGCTGGGAAGTCTATTATTATGTCAAATGATACTCGGCATGAAGAATATGGGATCAATGAATTTTTTAAAGCGGCAGAGGACAGACTTGATGTTCATGTTTGGAATCCAGCTTTGGGCAAGAAAAATCAGGAGATAGCTGAATCTGCAGATGTTGGGCTTGTATTTAGTGACGTTACTTTAGCAGAGTCTGGTACCGTGACTTTGTTCAACCATAAGGATAATGGTCGCTCGATCAGCCTGCTGCCTAAGACTTTTATTGCGATTATTCCGAAAAGCACACTTGTAGCTCGAATGACGCAAGCTGCTGCACATATCCACAATATGCAGGAACAGGGTGAAGATGTACCATCCTATGTAAGCTTTATTACGGGTCCGAGCAATAGTGCTGATATTGAAATGAATCTGATTGTTGGGGTTCATGGACCTGTGAAAGCGACTTATATTGTGGTGGATTGAGGGAGGTTTGTGCGTAGGCTTGTGCGCGCAGGCTCGTGCAGGCTCGTCACAGTGACGCCCCGGAATTTGTCGAATCACGGCGAACAAAGAAAGAAACGCAACACAAAAAGGACAAGAAAAAGATCTTGTCCTTTTTGCTGTTTAATTTTTATAATAGTTGATCCTGTTCCCCGCAGCATTAAGAAGCTTTTACAACTTCTTCTGCCTCTGCTGGAGGGTTGAATTGACCTTCCCATTTGGCGATCACAATGGCTGCCAAGGAGTTTCCCGCAACATTTACCGCTGTACGCCCCATGTCAAGGATCCGGTCAATACCGGCAATAAATGCTAAGCCTTCAGGCGGCAATCCAATTGTACTAAATGTAGCTAATAGAACAACAAAGGATACACCTGGTACACCCGCCATTCCTTTAGAAGTAACCATTAAAACAAGCATCAGCGTGATTTGCTGTACAATGCTTAACTCGATGCCAAACATTTGTGCAATAAATAAAGAAGCTATTGCCTGATATAAAACGGAACCATCCAGGTTAAAAGAATAGCCTGTAGGAATAACAAAAGAGGCAATATGTTTTGGACTTCCTGCCTGCTCCATCTTCTCCATAATCCTTGGAAGTACCGTTTCTGAACTTGCGGTTGAAAAGGCAAGTAATAATTCACCTTTTATCATCTTCAATAATTTAAAAATACTAAATCCAACAAATTTGGCCATTAATCCTAAGATGACAATGACAAAAAAGATCATCGTTCCATAAACGGTAATGGCTAATTTCCCTAATGGAATTAAGGATGAAAAACCGTACTTAGAAATGGTTACACCAATTAGAGCAAACACGCCAATTGGAGCGTATTTCATAAAGAGGTTCGTCACATAAAACATTGCTTTTGCTGTACCCTCGAAAAATCTTAGTACTGGTTTCCCGATATCCCCTACTGCGGCAATACCAAGGCCAAATACTACAGCAAAAAAGATGATGGCCAGCATATCTCCTTCAACCATTGCTTGTACCGGATTTGTGGGCACTATATGCAGAAGTGTATCTGCAATGGATTTGTCCTCTTGCGCTTCATTCGTTTCAACATAGTTTGAAATGTCACTTTGCTGCAGAGTTTCCATGTTTAAGCCGGCACCTGGCTGGAATATATTAGCGGAGACTAGGCCTACTGCTATAGCAACCAGTGTCATACCGATAAAATATACTAAAGATTTGCCGCCAAGCTTACCAACAGACTTGATATCCCCAACACCAGCTATCGCAACAATGATCGTTGAGAGAACAATTGGGACAACAATCATCTTAATTAAACGGATAAATAGATCGCCCATTGGCTGCAGGATACTTTGAGCGGTTTCACTGCCATAAAAAATCCCGCCAACAATAATACCCAAAACGAGACCAATAAAAATTTGACTTGCTAAACTTAATTTAAACTTTTTCATTCATTACCCTACCTTCTTTTGTTTGTTATAAACTTGTGTTAGGCAAGGAAAACAATGATATTTTGAAATAAAAATAGAATTGACGAAGATGCCAATTCACGTTCTTTCATATTCTCATATGTTTCCTTAAATGCTTACGAGGTTAGCTTTCGGGTTAGGACTAAGGGAAACGGCAAGCCCTTCCTTAATGGATTCACCCCAAGCGGAAACTCCGCTGTAAAAATTGGGTCCCCCGCTCTTAAAAATAAGATTAAGCAACTGACATGAGATCTATTATATTATTTTAATATAATTTTTGTAAATAGAAAGAAATGGGACATGTAAGGAAGAAGGCAGTTTTTAAGAAAAAGTGAGACCAATTGTTCATGCAGGTCGTAGAAGAGATAAGTGATTTTTTAATGGCATCAGTGGATTGTACAATATTAAAAGTAATGAAGGAGGTTATCTTATGGAGGAGAGAGTGATCAAGCTCCAGGCTGATCTTGAAGAACTTAAAAATAAAGTTGGCGAAAAAACAGCCGCAAAGCTGGAATTAGATAAATACAGCCGGATCATTCATCGATTGGCAGAATTCTCAGCAGACTGTGAAGAATGCCGTCAGTATTTTGATGAATTAGAAAGTCATCTCTTACAGATGGTGAATCAGGCAAAAACGAAGGAGCTTACACCACAAGAAATAAAGGTTCATAGACAAATGACAGCAAATATCACTTCACATTTAATGAAAAAACATCAACTCGTTCCTAGTGGATACTATATTGGTATATATTTGGCCCTCGGTATAAGCATAGGCTTGGTTTTAGGATTTCTTTTATTTGATAATATGCCGCTCGGAATGCCAATCGGTATGGCAATGGGTGTTGCGATTGGGTCAGGATTAGATGCTGATGCTAAGAAAAAAGGAAAAGTACTGTAAAAGGAATATAGATTAAACCAACTAAATACCCAATCTAAAAAATAAACGGAGAAATTCCGATTATAAAGTAAATATCACTGAAAAGGGCTTAAATAGACGGAGAAATTCCGCCTATTGCCCTAAATAATATGAAAATGTAAGGTTTTCTTTTAAATAACCGGAAAACCTCCCCTTAAATCCTCCGAAAAGAGCTATATCCTGCAAATAGTCGGAAAAATTCCGTTTAATTTAGGCGCGTTAGTTAACTCAATTGTGGACAGAACATTCATTGCCGCTTTAGGAGTGTTGGATGAAACATAACCTCATAATGCTGGGGGGTAACTGATCAAATTGCCCGGATGATGTTAGGTTGATGAAGAAAACCCCTTTGGTTTTGGCGGCCAAATAAAAAAGGTAACTGAAATGAGCAGATCAATTGCCAAAGCGATTGACCAAATTCTGGTTACACCCAGTAAGGCTTCTGTTCTTGCTGGGTCACCAATCCAAAAGATTAAACCCATTAATATACCCACACCAATTAGATAGGCTAACAGATGTCTAACCCAGCTTTTCAAGTAATGCTTTGCATAATCCATTCCATAGCGTTTTCTTGGCTTTTCTCCTTGTTTTGTAACGTAATATTGAAAGCGCTGGTCTGCCCATGCAATCATGCTTTTTCCAAATGAAAGGGAAACACCTATATATACGGCAGCGATGGCATGTGCTAATGTAGCAGATTCACCCTGATACAAATCAAAGCCAGCTGTAAGTAACAAGATAACATCAATGACGGGAGTTAAAGCTAATAAAAACAACCCAAGACTTTTTCTCTTGAAAATATACCGGGTCACTAACCCTAATAAGATGACGACCCAAAACATCACTTCACAAAAGATAATCATCCAGCCAACTATACTCAAACGATCCAGCTCCTTTTTAATACAGTTGTATTATTTAAAAAGATTATAACATCTGATTTTAAATAATACAATCGTATTATAAAAACAATTTATGATAAAATAAAACTATGCCAAAAATAGTTGATCATAATCTAAGAAAAAAACAAATTGCTGAAGCGTCATGGAGGGTTATTCTTGAACAGGGAATGGAAGGAGCAACAGTCCGGAATATAGCAAAAGAAGCAGGGCTCTCATTAGGAGCATTACGTCACTATTTCTCCACTCAAGATGAACTGCTTGAATTTGCGATGAAGCTTGTTATGGAACGAGCAACAGAGCGAATAGAAAAAATAGCTGTAAAAGAATTACCTCCAAAAGATATGATATTGCAAATCCTGATGCAGCTTGTCCCAACAAATCCCGAAACACTGGCTGAAATGGAAGTGTGGTTTACGTTTATAAGCTACGCAAGACATAAGCAAGTGAATATGGATCTTCCACATGATAGGATCTATCAGGGAATGGCCAAGCTTATTCGATCAATGGACCAGTTAAAACTGCTGCGTAAAGACTTAAATATCGATCTGGAAATTGAACGGTTGTATGCATTAGTTGATGGAGTCGCCATACATGCCTTAATGGAAAAAGAACGAATGAACCAAGAAAGAATTTATGAGTTATTTGTGTATCATTTAAATTCAATTTGGGTGGAGGAACAATAATCTATTTCAACATGATGTGATTATACAGGAGGAATTCGTGTGGTGGATTTGAGTATAAAACCAACTATTATAGGTGAGGCAGTCATCTTGAGACCGTTTAATCTGGATGACTTTCCATCTATTGAAGAGTGTTTAAAGGACCCTGAAGTTTTAAAGCTGACGGGGAGCAGTGCTGATTACGACAGAGAAGCAGTCATAGAGTGGTATAGCACTAGAAATGAGCAGAAGGACCGGCTTGATCTTGCCATTGTGGACAAGTCTCTAAATATAGCAGTAGGGGAAGCAGTTATCAATTTATATAATGAGAAGGATCATAGTATGAATTTTAGAATTCTGATCGGTCCAAGAGGGAGAAACCGTGGACTGGGATCCGAAGCCACTCAATTATTGATTGATTATGTATTCCAGAATACAAATTTAAATCAAATTACCTTGAGTGTATTTGATTTTAATCCGAGAGCAAAGAAAGTGTACAAAAAGGCTGGATTTGTACTCGAAAGTATCGATCAAAACGACCTGGAATTTGAAGGAGAATGGATTGATTCCATAAATATGGTGTTGAGCAGGGAACGATGGTCTGACCGGTCTGACCGGTCTGACCGGTCACTGTGACGCCCCGAAATGCATCGAAACGCCCCGAAATTCCCCGCATTTTGTCGATTGTTAATTTAGAGAAAAGTTTGAAAAAATGTATAGGATTTATTATAATAGTAATAATTCTATTTTGAACGGAGGTGGGGAAGGATGTTGAATCAAGCTGTTTTAGTGTGCGGTTTTTGGAATGAGTTTTTGTATTTTAACCGTGCTAAATTTGCTGTTGAAGTTGTTAACGGGACACGTCTGTCCAATTTTAACAACTTAATAGCAAGCTAAAACAGTGAAAACATCTCTAACCCACTATATATAACTGGCAAAAGAGGGGCGTTTCATGCTCCTCTTTTTTTTGTTTTAAAATTTGTATGAGATCCATGGGTGTTTTCTGTCCCCATGGTTTTTTGTTATTTAAGGAGGAAATAAGATGATTGCATGCAGTGTAAATGGAGTTAGCAAAATGTATGGCGGAAGCGTCATTTTTGAACATATATCATTTGAAATTCAAGAGCAGGAACGGGTCGGATTAGTTGGCAGAAATGGTAGCGGAAAGACGACATTATTAAAATTATTATCTGGTGAAGAAACCCCAGATTATGGGCAAATCCATTGGAAAAAAGGTTCTCAAATTGGATACTTGGCACAAATCCCAGATTTTCCAAAGGAATTAACAACAAAGGAAGTATTAAAGACGGCCTTTTCAACTCTTTTACAAGCAGAAGAAAAAATGAAAGAGCTGGAGAATCATATGAGTAATCCTGCAAACAGTGGTAGGCTGGAAAAACTTATCCTCGATTACGGCCAGCTGCAGGATGAGTTCATGTTAGCAGGCGGATACGAAATAGAAGCGAGCATTGATAAAATCATCCATGGACTTCAGATTTTACATCTGCAGGAGAAGCCATTCGCTTCCTTGAGCGGAGGAGAAAAAACAAAGGTTGGTTTAGCTCTGATGCTGCTTCAAAAGCCGGACTTTTTAATTTTAGATGAACCGACTAATCATTTAGATTTAATGGCAGTTGAATGGCTGGGGCATTTTCTGAAGGACTACAATGGAACGATTGTGGTGGTCTCTCATGACCGATATTTTCTAGATGAAGTCGTTAAAAAAATTTTAGATTTAGAAGATGGAGAGATTCAGTCTTATCCAACAAACTTTTCTGATTATATAGTGAAGAAGGAAGAGCGGCTGCTGCAGGAGTTTCACGCTTATGAAGAACAGCAAAAGAAAATAAAGAAGATGAAAGAAGCGATTAAACGGCTCAGAGAGTGGGCAAACCGGGCAAATCCCCCAAATGAAGGCCTCCACAAGCGGGCGAGGAATATGGAAAGAGCATTGGAAAGAATGGAAAAATTGAACCGGCCAGTGTTAAATCGCAAGAAAATGAACCTTAATATGGACTCTTCTGATCGCAGCGGGAAGGATGTAATCAGTCTGAAAGAGGTATCAAAAACATTTGGAGGGCAATTGCTTTTTAATCATGTCAATTTACAGATCTCATATCAGGATCGAACGGCTATTATTGGTGAAAATGGAACAGGGAAATCTACTTTGATTAAGATGATTCTTGGCCAAATGGAAGCAGATGCAGGAGAAGTGAAAATTGGCAGCAGTGTGAAATTTGGCTATCTGTCACAGCATATTTTTTCTGACATTGCAGATGAAACCGTTATGGATGTATTCCGCAACGAGGTAAGAGTGACAGAAGGTGAAGCGAGACAGATATTAGCAGGATTTTTATTTTATGGTCATATGGTTTTCCGCAAGGTTTCCCAGTTGAGCGGGGGAGAGCGAATGAGACTTCGGTTAGCTCAGCTGATGTACCAGGATACGAATGTCCTTGTTTTGGATGAACCAACAAACCATCTTGATATTGAATCACGAGAAGTGCTGGAAGACTCTTTGGAGAAATATAAAGGAACAATTCTAGCTGTTTCACATGACCGTTACTTCTTAAATAAACTGTTTGATAAGGTATATTGGATTGAATCACAGGAAGTTCATGGATTTGACGGGAATTACCAATGGGCTAAGCAGAAAATGATTGAGAAAAGAAGCCGCATTCAACAGGTAGTGATAGAGAAAGAGAAAACTGTTCCACCCAGGCAAAAATCAACTAAACAGAAGAATATAAAGGTCAATAATCTGGAAGAGGTGTTAGAAGAAGTAGAGAAGAAGATTTCTGGGGTAGAAGAAAGGCTGGCAGAAGTTCAGGATTTAGAAATTTTGCAGCAATTGTTTGCAGAGAAGGAGAAGCTTGAGCAGCAGTGGGAGGAACTCTACGAACAAGTGATTGGCTAGTATGCTTTAATATTGGATTGAAAATAAAAGGCTCAATCTGGTGATTGAGTCTTTTCCTATAGAAGAATTAGTTGCTGTTTTCAGCATAGTTTTTAAAGTTATCTAAAATGGCCTGCCATCCTTGCTGCTGAAATTCAACTGGATGAGTGCTCTCGGCATCAAAGGTTTCAACGATCTTGGTTTCGTTTCCGTTTTCTTTAAAGTGTATTTGAACCGTTCTGCCATCACCCATTGTATAGGCGATTCGTTCGTGTAATACAACTTCATCATACACTCCGCCCATGTCGAAGCCAGCGCTTCCATCCTTTGCTTCCATTCTGGAAACAAAGCTTCCTCCAGCTCGAAGGTCGTTTTCAGCAAATGGAGTGTGCCAATCATCAGAGGCACTATTCCAGTTTTTAATATGGTCTGGTTCTGTCCAACACTTCCAAACTTTTTCAATTGGTGCATGAACATTTGTTTCCACAGTAACTTTGTTAGAGATCTGCATGTTTTAGCTCCTTCAAAATGTTTTATTTTGCAGCAAAAACTTGGTGATAATCTATTTATTATTATAAGTGAATATTTATATTTTCACTATTAAAAATTGTCTTAAATTAATAAACTAATGCTAAGTTTATGGTGTTAAACTATAAAGGTAAATCATACATTGAAAAAGGAGATTTTGCCGTGAAAATCAGTGCAGAGTATTTCCCATTAATAGAAACACCAAGATTAAGATTAAGGAAAATAACAGCAGAGGATGCGAACAGTATTTTAGTTTATCTTTCTGATGAGGATGTTATGAAATATTACGGATTATTACCTTTTACATCTGTAGACGATGCGTTAGGTGAGATCGCTTGGTATCAATCCATACAAGATCATCAGACCGGTATGAGGTGGGGCATTACCCTAAAGGAAGAAGATGTTATTATAGGAAGCTGCGGTTTTCATAACGGAGTTGCAAAGCATTTTCGAACAGAAATTGGTTTCGAACTAAGTAAAGCCTATTGGGGCAAGGGAATAGCAGCAGAAGCAATCAAAGCAGTCGTCAGTTACGGCTTTGACCATATGAACATCAATCGAATTGAAGCACTAATTGAACCAGCAAATCAGCCTTCGCAAAAAGTGGTAGAAAAAATAGGCTTTATAAAAGAGGGACTGTTGAGAAACTATGAATGTACAAACGGGAAATTTGATGACTTATACATATACTCTCTATTAAAGCGGGATATAAGGACAGATTCACAATCATTCTAATAAAGGTGATCTATGAAAAAATTAATCATAATATGCTTGGTCATGCTCTTAATCTCTTGTCAGGCGCAAAAGACCAATGATAGCTCGCTTTTGACTGAAGAAGAAATCGTTGCGGCCTTCATTGAAAATGGAATTAATTTAGAAGAAGCAGATAGTACAAAAGGGGATGTTTTTGGCTTTAAGTTAAATCATGTGAAACCAGCTGTCTATAAGCTAAATGCTAAAAAGCTCTATATTTTTGAGTTTAAATCAGAAGAAGCTTTGAAAAAAGGACTGAACGATTTTGATGATCAGACCGCTGCCATGAATTTAGTTTCATTCCGCACCTATGAAAAGAGAAGTATATTGATCTCCTACGTACATGAACAAAATTTAAGGTCAAAGGACATTCCTTATGAAAAAGAAATACAAGAAACACTAGATCGTATGATAGAGGGTTAGAGCCAAAATGTTTTTAGATGGTTCTGCCCTTTCCTTTTTTACCAGCTGTAATCCTCTGTATGTCCACAAACGAATGAACATTTCAACTTACTGCTTACATTCATTTAATATTGTGTTTAAAGAAAATGACCATTGTAAAGATTTTATAAATAAGCGAGCATTCGAATTGACTCTATAAAAATAATTAGTTAACATACTCTAGACCGGTTGCTATATTTTTGGGGTGAATGAAGGATGAAGGGCAAACAGAATACAAAGGATATCATCTTGCAAACTGCTACTCGTTTATTTCAGCGTCAAGGCTATAACGGAACAGGGCTTAATCAGATTATAGAGGAAAGTGGTGCGCCAAAAGGCTCCATTTATTATCATTTTCCAAATGGCAAAGAAGAAATTGCCATTGAAGCCATTTCTATGATGAGAAAGCTTGTGTTGGAGGGAGCTGAGAAGGACTTATCTGGAAAAAGTTCAGCAGCAGAGGCATTCGAATATTATCTCGATAATGTAGCCGCTATTTTTGATGCAAGAGAGTGTATCGATGGATTATCAATCGGATTAATTGCATCGGAAACAGCGTTTACACATGAGAGGCTTCGTTATTCATGTGAAATGGTTTTCAAAGATTTTCAGACTCTATATGCCGGGATCCTAATGCAGTATGGATTTAAAAGAGAAAGTGCAGAAGAGTTAGGAATCACCATAGCCGCAATGATAGAAGGGGCATGCATTTTGTCGATCACGTATCAAAATGGGAATCCTATCCGGAGGATCGCAAAGCAGCTGTCGTTGCTGTTAAAAATGAATCAAGAATGACATATAGGGGGAAACAGAATGGATATGGGTAATACACAGCAAGTGAAAACGGGAGAAATTAATATTGGTGATTTGCGTGTTGTGCCGATCATCATCTCATTTGTTGTAGCAGGTTTTATTGGCTTGTTTAGTGAAACTGCGTTAAATATGGCCTTAACAAATTTAATTGGGGATTTTGGTATTCATGAAACGACTGCACAGTGGCTAACAACTGGCTACTTATTGACTTTAGGTGTACTTGTACCAGTTTCAGGGTTAATTATGCAGTGGTTTACAACAAGACAGCTATTTATCACGTCACTAATTGCTTCAATTATTGGGACGTTTATCGCAGCAATCGCACCGACTTTTGCTATTTTAATGGTTGCCCGTGTCGTGCAGGCAATCGGGACAGCTTTATTGCTGCCGCTGATGTTTAATACAATGCTTTTAATTATACCGCCGCATAGACGTGGCCGTATTATGGGTGTTATTGGTCTGGTTATTATGTTTGCTCCAGCCGTTGGCCCAACGATTTCAGGTATTATTATCAATAACTTAACTTGGCATTGGATTTTCTGGTTCTCACTTCCGTTATTGATTGGTGCTCTTATTTTTGGCTTATTCTTTATGCAAAATGTTGCAGTTCCTACAAAACCGAGAATTGATATTCTTTCTATTTTACTATCAACACTTGGGTTTGGAGGAATCGTGTATGGATTCAGCAGTGCTGGTGAAGGCGGCGGCTGGGGAAGTCCAACGGTGATCATTGCCATTTTTGTTGGAGTAATTTCTTTAGTTCTATTTTCGATCAGACAAACGAAGATGGAAAAGCCAATGCTTGATCTGCGAGCTTTTAAATATCCAATGTTTACAATTGGATTGCTGTTAATTCTTGTTTGTATGATGGTCATGTTATCAACAATGATCCTTTTACCGCTATACTTACAGACATCACTTGCTTTAACGACGTTTGCAGCAGGGTTGCTTCTTCTTCCAGGAGGAATCATCAATGGAATCCTGTCTCCAGTCATGGGTGGTTTATTTGATAAGTTCGGTCCAAAATGGCTAGTGAAAATTGGGATTGTGATTTTAGCAGGAGCCATGTTTGGATTCTCAACGATTACAATGGAAACAAGTTCTGGATTTATTATTGGTCTTCACATTGTTACAATGGTGGGAATCTCTATGATAATGATGCCAGCTCAAACAAACGGCTTAAATCAGCTGCCGCGTGAGCTTTATCCTGATGGAACAGCCATTATGAATACATTGCAGCAAGTTGCTGGTGCGATAGGAACGGCCATCGCCATCTCTATTATGTCTTCAGGTCAAGAGTCATTTATGACATCTGTAGAAGATCCAGCTAACCCTGTCAATCAGCTTCTTGCATTTACTGCAGGAGTTCAGGATGCGTTCATCTTTGCCATCATTATGGCGATCATCGGATTCGTCATCTCACTATTTGTTAAACGTGTAAAAGTTGAACATCAAATGTAATAGAATTTCCAACAGCCTTGCTATTAAACTAGCAGGGCTGTTTTTTATAGATTGTTCTTGTAAAAATTTCCTAAAACGGCAAACTGGCATGATAAAATGAATAGGAGCAATAACATAAGAGAGTTATAAGTATGTAATTTTCTATTTTGCTGGGTAAGGTACACAAAGGTGTATGCATTCCATTGTAAAATTATATTGACAGGAATGAGGAAATGATTTGATACAGAAGATTGATATTACAGATCCAGAACATGCTAAGGCAGTTTTAGATGTTCAAATTCCTTCCTATAACATTGAGGCAGATATTATAGGCTATCATGATATTCCTCCTTTAAAAGATACGGTCGAATCACTGCAGCAGTGTGGAGAAATATTCTTCGGATATTATTGCGGGGAAAAGTTATGTGGCGCCATATCATTTAAACTGGAAAAAAACGTACTAGATATACATCGGCTGATCGTTATCCCTCAATATTTTAATAAAGGGGTTGCTGGGGAACTTTTAAGTTTCATAGAAACGTATATGGATAATATAGATACCATTTGCGTCTCAACTGCCTCAAAAAATGCTCCAGCCATTCAATTTTATACTAAAAATGGATTTTCCAAATTGGAGGAGATAAGGGTGAATGAGCAGCTATCTCTGACTTCTTTTAACAAATTACTACAATGACCGAATGTGGGTGAAATAATGAACTGCACATGCAAAACGGGAAGTACTAAGGAAATTAAAGTTGAAGGCGATATGGGAGCAGATCCGATTTGGTGCAGCAGATGCGGCTGTAATTTTGATCTTGAGGAATTGCCTATTTCGGATGCTTTAAAAGATGAGTTGTCTTCATGGAGCTTGAAATACGGGGAGTGGATTAATTGGGAAACTGAAAAATTCCTTCCTAATGGCTTGGAATTGGAGGAAGTATTTAACGAATGTGGCATCTTATTAACAATGCAGGTGATTGAAGAGCTTGGAGATAGATATATCGTTCAATATGTTGCATCTAATTATCGGGTTATATCAGAAAGAGATACAGAAAATGAAATGGTTCAGCTGCTGGATGATTACTTGCCAAGACACAAGCACGACATTGAAAGAGTGACTAAATTAAATAATCTGGATAAAAGTGAGTTGCTCCCCTTGCTGCCTGCGCTCATGGAATGGATGCAAGACATCAATTGGCCGATTGCGCGTGAGGTTGCGCAGCTGCTGTTAACCTGCCCAGAGGATATTATCCATCTGATTAAAATTGTTTTAACAACAGATGATGAACCATGGAAATATTGGTGCTTAGAGTATTTAGTTAAAGAAATGCCAGAAGAACTGAGAGCAGAATTTAAGGAGGATTTAATAAGGATAGCGGAAAATCCAACAGTTGGTGAAAAAGATGAAGATCTGGATGAGTTGGCAAAGGAAATAGTAAATACCTTAGAATGAGGTTGTTACTCTTTGTGTTAAATATGCTTTAGTAAATTCTAGATATAGGAGAGGTTCAAATGGCGATAAGAAATTCAGCAAAAGCGATAATTGTACAAGATAATGCTTTACTTGCAATCAAAAAACGTGATGAGGCAGGAGGTTATTATATACTTCCTGGCGGCGGTCAAGAGTTAGGAGAAAATCTTCATCAGGCTTTAAAGAGAGAATGTGTAGAAGAAATCAATGCGAAAGTCGAAATTGGAGATTTGCTATTTATCCGAGAATATATTGGGAAAATTCATGAACATGCCCATTTTGATCGCGAGATTCAGCAGACAGAATATATGTTTTTATGCAGGATTTCAGAGGACAGTAAAGAAATAGGAAATGGAATTGTTCCTGACGATGGGCAGATTGGTGTAGAATGGCTGCAGCTATCAGAGTTATTGGAATACCGACTATATCCGCAGACGATGCGTCAGTTCATCATGGATCATTTTGCAGGCAAACAACAGCCTGTTTACTTAGGAGATATAAACTAATTTAGAGAGAGGAAGCAGATGGAATGACGACTCAATTATATTTAGTGAGACATGCTCATTCTGACTATACACCTGATGAGCTAAGAAGGCCGCTGTCTGTGCGTGGTTATGCTGATGCGGTTCAGGTAACAGAAGTTTTAAAAGGGGAAAGAATTGATTATGTTTACTCAAGTCCGTATAGACGGGCTTTGCAAACAGTAGAAGGAATTGCAGAATACATAGGCAAAGAAATACTTATAGAAGATAATTTTAAGGAAAGAACCTTAGCTGCCAGCCCTATAGAAGACTTTCAGGCAGCTATTACGAAAGTTTGGCGTGATGAGGATTTTTCCTGGGAAGGGGGAGAATCTAATCGGATTGCTCAGCAAAGAGGCGTAAATGTTACAAAGCAGGTACTTAGACGGCATCCAGGCAAGAAAGTGGTTATTGGCACACATGGAAATCTGATGGCGCTGATCATGAATTATTATAATAAGGATTACGGTTTTGATTTTTGGAAGAGCCTCGACATGCCTGACATATATTTGCTTACTTTTTTTGGTGAAAATCTTATAAACATAAGTAGAAAACAATGACTGTGAGGAGTGAGCAGATGTTTGTGAAGATGTATGAATATTATATTCAAGTCGATAAAATGGAAGAGTTTCTAGTGATCCAAGAAAAGGCCAGCAAAATTTATGGCAGATATCTATTATTCCAAACACAGTACTTACAGAGTAAAGACGATCCCACAAAGTGGGTAGAAATAACGAGATATAATGATGAGAAAGAATACGTACAAAGTCTTGAGTTAATTAATCAGCATTCAGAGATCCAAGCTTTATTTAAATCCTTCCAATCTGTCCTTCTTACACCTAAAAGGGAGATACGAGAAGAAAATTATACAATTAGAAAAGAGATTAGCAATACTAAAGAAAAAGGACGGATGACATGAGCAAGCATCTTGGACAGAATGAGGAAATTCGTTTTACTTTGCCTAAAGACTGCGGGAACTCACCGAAAAAGAAACTGATCCAAGAGATCATAGTGGCAGCTGCTCGTAAAGATTCATCCTTTATTTTAGAGTATTGTGATGAAGCTCTTTGCTGGAAGATTGTAAATAAAGTAAATCTTCAAGGCAAAGAAAAGGCCGGAGCATATTTACAAAGCAATATGATGATATCACAGCTGGAATTATTATCAGTGATTACACATGGTAAACACGCGGCAGCACATGGTCAACTTACATTAACAAATGGAGATGCCTATTCTTTTTGTCATGTTATTGATTTTGTCAGTGCGGGGAGAAATGTGCTTAAGAATGTTACGTCCTATGTAATTAAGCTGGATGAATAGTTTTGAGGATTGAGGTCGTGTGATTGACGGCCAATTTTAAATAAGATATTATAGATATTGTAAGTCTATAATTAGAAGGTGAGTTCATTGAAATTTTCAAAAGCAACTAATTACGCATTACACTCAATGGTTTTTTTAGCTGTTATACCATCTGGGAAAACAATTGGAGTAAAGTCGCTGGCTGACGTCCAGAAAGTATCGCCTACGTATCTATCAAAGGTGCTGACAAACCTGGTCAAGGCTGGTTTTGTAGAGTCTGTAACAGGTGTAAATGGAGGATATAAGCTAATTAAGGATCCTAAAGAAATTACTTTTTTAGATGTAATTCAAGCAATTGAAGGCAAAGCATCCTTTTTTCAATGCGGCTTAGAAAATAACATCCATGATCGCCGAAATTGCATGATTGAAAACGTCATGAATGAAGCGGAGCAAAAAATGGAAGAGCATTTAACGCTGAATACCATTGCAGGGGTAGCTGAGAAAGTAAATGCCGATATGATCACGCATATTCACACAGCAGCAAACTAAATTTTTTTCTTCTAATTATAGACTATGAGTATCTTTAATATCTTTTAAAGAGTGGTCAAAAACAGCATTTGATATCAGCTTAAAAAATTAACGAATGAGGTGGCGTAAGTATGTTAGAGTGTATCATTATTGGCGGTGGTCCCGCGGGATTAAATGCAGCATTGGTTTTAGGAAGAGCAAGAAGACAAACTGTACTGTTTGACAATAACGATGCCAGAAACAAGGTGACACACGAGTCGCATGGCTTTATAACAAGAGATGGTGTAACACCTAAGGAATTCAGAGAAGCAGCGCATAATGATATTCGTAAATATCCTTCAGTAAAAATTAAGAAGGAAACAATCATTGAAGTATATAAGGAAGAGAATGGACTAATCAGTGTGAAGACTGCAGATGGACAGATCATCACAAGTAAAAAACTTATTTTTGCAACAGGATTAAAAGAGAGACTCCCCAATATTGAAGGTGTTAGGGCGTTCTATGGAAAAAGTTTATTCAGCTGTCCATATTGCGATGGCTGGGAACAAAGGGATCAGCCACTTGTGCTAATTTCAGAAAATGCACATGCTGTCCATATGGCAAAAATGATTTATCAGTGGAGCAAAGATTTAATTATTTGTACGAATGGGAACAAAACGATCTCAGATGAAGATAAATTAGTATTTGAGCGTAAAAGGAATTCTCGTGAGGGAAGAAAAAATAGCCCGCTTACACGGTACGGATGGCAAGCTTGAAAAGATCATCTTTGAAGACGGCCATGAAATTTCAAGGACAGGCGGGTTTGTGACAACGGAACTTTATCAAGGCAATCAGTTTGGAGCTTCGTTGGGCTGTGCGTTAAATGAAAATGACGGAATCATTGTGGACACTTTAGGAAAAACAAACATAAATGGCGTATTTGCTGCAGGGGATACATCGTTCTCAGGACCTTCACAGCTGATTATTGCAGCGAGTGAAGGAGTACGCGCAGCGGCTGGTGTGAATAGTGAGCTGACGATGGAGGAGTTTTAATTCGTTTGGGCCAGAGCAATAACAGAAGGACGGCACAGGATGAGGTATATCATCTTGTGCTTTTTTTGTATGTGGAGTCTTCTTGTTATTACTTAAATATACAAAAATCCCACAGTCATGTACTCGCTTTCCGGCTGGACGGGTGCTGAGCATAAGCTGAGTCTCGCACTCTACGTTTCGATCAACAGTTATAGTATAGATACTTTCCGAAAACGGAAGAATCACAAATGATGCGCAAAATAAACGGAAGAATTCCGCTTATATCATAAAACCACTTAAAATGAGCTTAAATAGACGGAGAAATTCCGTCTAACTGACCGAAAACCATGCAAATGGGCGGTTTTTTTCAACATAACCGGAAAATCTCCGCTTATTTCGCCTCGAAATAGCCCGATTCCGTAAATAAGGGTAAAATCTCCGCTTATTTCACTGTTTTATTCAGGAAACACATCTACCAAAAAAACAATCGCTCAGAAAAGAACCAGCCATCTTTTTAAAAAGAAGGGTTGATTAATTGTATATATTGTATATAATATATATATAAACAATATATACAATAAAAGAGGTCGTTATGCAAATTATCATTTCAAATAGCTCAAAGCAGCACATATATGAGCAAATTTATGAACAGCTGAAAACGAGTATCCTTTCGAATGAATTAGAAGCAGGACAGTCGCTTCCTTCTATGCGGCAGTTAGCAAAGGACTTAAATGTAAGTCTTATTACAACAAAGCGCGCATATGAGGAGCTGGAGAAGACCGGGTTCATTTATTCAATAGTCGGAAAAGGCTCTTTTGTGTCAGAGCAGAATAGTGAGATGGTGAAAGAAGCAAAGATGAAGGGGATTGAGGAGCAGCTGCTTACTGCCATTCGAAATAGCAAAGACATTGGCATCAGCCTTACAGAATTAAAAGAACTACTGACGATTCTTTACAGGGAGGAAGAATAATGGAAAACATTATAGAACTTAAAAATGTTCATAAATCATTTAAAGGGTTTGACATTAAGAATTTTTCGATAGCTGTAAAAAAGGGGTTTGTCACAGGATTTATTGGAGGAAATGGAGTTGGGAAATCAACAACCATTAAAATGATTATGAATTTGCTCCAGCCAGACAGCGGGACGGTTTCTGTTTTTGGCTTGAATTATAAAGAGCATGAAAAAGAGATTAAGCAGCGAATTGGATTTGTTTATGACGAAAACATTTTATATGATCATTTGTCACTAAATCAAATGAAAGATATTGTGAAACATGCATATGAGAACTGGGATGATCATCTTTTCAACCATTATGTAGAACTATTTGATTTGCCGCTGAAGAAAAAAATTAAAACCTTTTCGAAAGGAATGATGATGAAAGCATCCCTCACGATGGCTTTATCACATCATGCCGAGCTAATCATTATGGATGAGCCAACATCCGGATTAGATCCAATTTTTAGACGAGAACTCCTGGAGATCCTTCATCAGCTGATGCAAGACGGTGATAAAACGATCTTCTTTTCTACACATATCACAACAGATTTAGACATGATTGCTGATTATATTACCTTTATTCATAACGGCGAGCATATCTTCACAAAAGATCTGATTGAAATTGAAGAAGAGTATGCAATTGTTAAAGGCGGATTGGAGCTTTTAGATAGAGAAATAGAGCAGGAATTTTTGGCAGTTCGCAAATCGAATTACGGTTTTGAAGCTTTAACAGCCAATAAGGGAAGAGCAGAAGAGGTCTTTGGGGATATGGTGATTATGGAGAAGCCTACATTAGAAGACATTATGTATTACACAAAGAAAGGAGCGGAGCAGCATGTTTAGTTTAGTTCGGAAGGATCTTATCTTGCAGAAAAGTTCTATCCTGCTGTTGCCGGTTTTGTGTGCATACTTAGCATTTAATACATCAATTTTATGGATTGGAATTGTTTTTAGTATCGTTATATCATTAAACTCTTTTTCAACAGATGAGAAGTCGCCAATTCATATTCTATTTAACTCACTTCCGTATACAAGAAAAGAGATCGTTACTTCAAAATATATCAGTGCGTTCATTTTTACAGCAGTGGTTGCAATCGCTATCTTTATAGGAAATTACTTTATCAATGGTATGATTGTTGATTGGAAAGTGTTTGTACTAATGTTTGGTATTGTCCTAAGTGTCATTTCAGTTATTTTTCCGCTCTCTTATAAATTTACAAGCAACCAGCTATTGATGGTATCACTTGTGTTGTCGGGCATCTTTTTAGTGGCGGTTAATTTTTTCGTTAAAAATTGGATTGATCAGATTCGAGCGTTTATTGGATGGCTCCTTGCTTTGGAGGGAAATCAGATCTATTTTATGATGGCGGGTGCTGTTTTCATTTTATATGCAGGTTCGTGGCTTTTATCGATGTATATATATAAGAAGAAAGTATTTTAAGAGCGTGGTGTTGTCCGCGCTCTTTTTTGATAGTGTTGCAGTGAACTGGTCCCCTGGCAATTATGCGTTTGGCGCAAAAAAGCCAGGAGAACCGTCCTCCTGACTTAGTGGTGGTGACCGCCTGTGTCGCCTTCTTGTTTAATGCCGTTTTGAAGGGCATCCAGGTCGCTTTGTGATAGTTCTCCGACAATGAATTGCTTTGTGGGAACGATCATGGAACCGGCGCTGCTGGCATGGACTTTTACATAGTAGAGACCATCCTGGTCAAATGGTTTGCTGAGGCCGAATGTACCATCTCCCAAGTTTTCAGCTTCTTCCATACCGTAATTCAAAGATCCGTCCTGCTTCCAGATTTCTAAGTGAACGAAATCCGGGTTTTCTACAGTTTCTCCACCTTGAGTGAGTTGAACCTGGATTTGCTCAGATTCCTCTTCTGCAAAATACTCAGGTATCATAATGTCTGCTTCAAGAGGAGATTTTTGCTCGTATAGTTCAGCAACATTTTCATCAAGTGAGCAGGCGCTTAGAAAAAGAGCTGAAAGGATAAAAACACCAAATATTCTTTTCATAGATATAATCTCCCTTTACGCATTCAAAAATCTTTTTATAGCAGGAATCCTTTGGATCACAAGCAGGTCGAGCAGCCATACAATGACCAGTGACAGGCCGACTAGCGGGAAGATAATCCCTAAACCTATGAGTGTAAATAGGAAAAGCTTCTTATTGAAGATTTTAGGAGCTTTAGGTGCACCCATTTCTTTTTTAGGCTTGCGTTTTAACCATAAATATAAACCGCTTAGGACGATTAATATAATCCCCAGACAGATAAATAAGCTAATTAACTGGTTGATGAGACCAAATTCTGTTCCTTTATGAAGTGTAATACCAATGGCAATGACTTTTCCCATAAATCCATAGTTGTCATAACGATAGTCTGTTAATACAGCACCGGAATACTGATCAATATGCATTGTTAATTCGTCTTTTGCTTTTGGAGGGAAAGCTGATAAGGTATACACACCTTCTTTTGTATTCGGAATACTAATGGTGTAGCTTGGATGAAGACCCCCTCTATTGGCGATGGATACGACTTCATCTATTGAGACGGGAACATAGTCCTGAATATCGGAATGCGGGACTTCTAAATTTTCCGCTGCCCATGGAACATCTGCAATATCTTTTGTTTTTACGATCGATTCAGGTCCGCTTCCTACCCAAACAGAAGGAGGATATCCTGTACCTGTATTTGTAACAATGGTTTGAAAGTTAGTGCCCCAGAAGCCGGACCAAGGCAACCCTGTCATAATGAGAAATAACATTCCAGCTGAGATCCAAACAGCCGGAACAGCGTGAAGATCTCGTCTAAAGATTTTTTTCCCTTTATTAAATCGAATGAACAGCGTGCCAAGAAGGCCGGTCTTTTTCCGTGGTGCCCATAAGAAAAAGCCGGTAACGATTAATACAACTGCCCAGCATGCCACTAGCTCCACAACACGATCCCCGATTGTGCCGGCCATTAGTTCTCCGTGGAACTCTTCAATTTTATCCATTATACGATCTTCATTATTAAGTGATCCAACCAATTCACCTGTATAAGGATTAATAAAAGCCGTGTATGTTTCATCATTCATTGACACGGTTGCTTCACTTGAACGTGTTTCGCCTTCTCCAGGACGGTAAGCTGTAATCAGCCCATTTGGATATGCTGCTGATACAGATGCAAGCTGCTCTGTCGCAGGAAGCTTGTCCCCTTGTTCTTCAACCACATAGTAATCTTTGTACATCGCTTGTTCAATTTGAGGAGCAAATAAGTAAATAGATCCTGTAACCGCCAGGATAACAAGAAATGGTGCAATAATAATGCCGGCATAAAAATGCCAGCGCCAGACCGATCTATATAATGAAGCATCTGTTTGTTTTTTAGAAGAACTTGTCTTCGTTATTTCGCTCATTGGACTTTTCTCCTTCAATCATAGTAAGTGCTGAAAAAAGCGTAAAACAAAAATGTGATAAAAAGATGAAGTTATTAATTATGGCAATGTGAAATATTATACATGAATAAAAATAGAATAGAAAAGAGATTAAAATTTTCCTTGATAAATCGTAACGGTTACGATACTATTAGAATCGTAATTATTTCGTTTTGGAGGTTTTTGTGTTGAATACATTTTACATAAAGAAAAAATGGATGAGTTTAATGATCTTAATTATATGTGCAGTTATGCTTACGGCATGTGTAGGCACCTCATCTGAGGAAGGAGAAGAAGACGGAGAGAAGAATATTCACTTCTTATATAACTTCTCGACCAATTCACTGGATCCGCATGTAGATTCTAGTTATGTTCCTATCAGAGCAGGGATTGCTGAAACGCTAATCCGCTTAGATGAAGAAAACTTAAACATCGAACCTTGGCTGGCTGAAAGCTGGGAAGGTGAAGATGGTGAAAATTGGACAATCCAGCTTCATGAGGGCATCAAATTCCAGAACGGAAATACAATGGATGCAGAAGCGGTTAAAAAGTCCTTAGATCGAGCATTAGCAGAAAATGTAGCGATTCAGAATGCATTAAAAATAAAAAGTATCGAAGCAGATGGTCTTACACTGCAGATTACAACGGAGCCTTTTCCAGAGTTTATTTCAGAACTAGTGAACCCAAATGTTTCTATTATTGATGTGACGGAAGAAGATATTGTTAACCATCCGATTGGCACAGGACCTTTTAAGCTTACATCATTTTCACCGGGCAGCAAGCTGGAGCTTGAGCGTTTTGATGATTACTGGGATGGCGCATCAAAATTAGATACTGTAACATTCTCTTTCAATGAAGATGCAAATGCACGCTCGTTAGCTCTGGAATCAGGTCAGGTTGATATTGTTTACCGTCCAGAAGTTGAAAGCTTAGAAAACCTGCAATCTGATGGATCGATTGAAGTAGAGTCAACAGCAACATTCCGTGTTCACCAAATGACGATGAATGTCCAAAGAGAAAGTTTAAAGGATGTTAATGTCCGCCGTGCTGTCGATGCATTAATTGACAGACAGGGAATTGTTGATGAAATTCTTCTTGGACATGCTGAGGCTGCTGCTGGACCGTTTTTGCCTTCACTTCCGTTTGCACCGGATTATGAGGAAAAGCTGCAAGGTGCTGACGTAGCCGTTGAATATTTAAAAGAAGCCGGATATACAATGCAGGATGGTGTAATGCAAAAGGATGGAGAGCCACTTAAGCTAACTCTTCTCACATATCCTGCGAGAGCAGATTTGCCGCTGATTGCACAGGTGTTCCAATCAGATGCAAAACAAATTGGCATTGAAGTGGAAATTAGACAAATTGAAATTCCGGAAGAATATATGGCTTCAAACCGTGATTGGGATTTAGCTACTTACAGTAATTTGACAGCACCACGCGGAGATGCTGGATATTACTTGAATGCTACTTACCATCCAACAGGAGCATTAAACTTTAGCGGAGCTGATGAGCCAGAACTGACAGCTATTATTGATGAGCTGAATCAAGCGGTAGACCAAGATGAGCGTTCTGCACTAGCCGAGCAAGCTGCTGACTATGTGAATGAACAAATGATTAACTCGTTTGTGCTGCATCCTTCTACCATTGTTGCTTATAATAAGGACAAAGTGGCAAATTGGGTAACAACCAAAAGTGAGTACTATATGATTAACAATAAGTTGGATGTGAAATAATGTTTAAAATCATCACCAGGAAATTCCTTGAAGTATTAATATTCGTTTTATTTATTACGTTTGTTAGCTTTCTGTTCATTAGGCTAGCCCCTGGTGATCCAGTCTTAACTATTCTAAATGTAGATGAACTTTCAGTAAGCCAGGAGCAGGTAGAAGCTCTTAGAACTGAAATGGGATTCGATCAGCCAGTTCTCGTCCAGTACGGGCTCTGGCTTTTGAATTTTATCCAATTAGATTTTGGCGAATCCTTTGTAACAGGACAAAAAGTGATGGACATGATTGCTGCTGCTTTACCTGCTACTATAGAGTTATCGTTAGGTGCGATTGTTGTCATGCTGCTGGTCGCTATTCCTCTGGGCTCCCTTTCGGCTCTATATCGTGATCATTGGATCGATCATGTCAGCAGAATTCTATCAATTATTGGAGCGGCAATCCCTAGCTTTTGGCTTGGGCTTATTTTCATTCAGCTCTTTGGAGTTAAGTTAAATTGGTTCCCAACGATGGGAAGAGACGGAATCATGTCTTTATTTCTGCCATCTATCACATTAGGTTTGGCAATTTCGAGTGTATATGTGCGTCTCCTTCGTTCTAGTTTGCTTGATTCGTTTAGCCAGGAATTTATTCGAGCAGCACGTGCACGCGGATTGTCGGAAGTCCGGATCTTTTTCATGCATGCATTCAGACATAGTATTCCGCCTGTCATTACTGTTTTTGGTGTGAGCTTAGGGAGTTTAATCGGCGGTGTTGTTGTTATTGAAGTCATCTTTTCCTATCCTGGTTTAGGAAGTCTTGTCGTCGAAGCGATTCGGCAGAGAGATTACCCCTTAATTCAGGGATATATATTGGTGATGGCTATGATTGTATTTGTCGTAAATACATGTGTTGATCTCTCGCTTCGCTACTTAAACCCTGAGATCAGAATGAAAGAAATGGAGAACAAATAATGAAGTTGTTGTATGCTCTTGCGCAAAAAAAACAAAAAGGAAAATGGCAGCTAAATTTGCTCAAGCTTCTGCTTGTCGTTATTGTGCTTGTTTGTCTTTATACCTTCTTATATTTACAGCACGATGCAACATTAACCAATCTTGGCGAAAGGCTGCAGGACTCGAGCTGGGAGCATCCGCTGGGTACCGATCATCTTGGCAGAGATGTTTTGACAAGGCTTCTGTTAGGCGGACAGCAGACGATTGGCTATAGTTTATTTGCGCTTCTGGCTGCCCTGCTCGTTGGAATTCCCATCGGCCTTATATCAGGGTATAAGGGTGGTGTCGTTGATCGTATTTTTATGAGAATTGCGGATGGGTTTTTGGCATTTCCAGATACGATTGTAGCGATTGTGCTTAGCGGTTTGCTTGGTCCTGGGATTGGGAACTTAATGCTTGCCATTGTATTGGTCAAATGGGTGAATTACGCGCGGCTTGTCCGCAGTACTGTCATGATTGAGTCTAAGAAGGACTATATTTTAGCAGCTCGCACAAATGGATTATCTTCATTTAGCATTATCAAAAAGCATATGATTCCTCATATTGTAGGGAATGTCCTTGTCATGGCAAGTTTGGACCTAGGGAAAATCATTTTATTAATTTCTTCCCTCTCCTATATTGGTCTTGGTGCACAGCCGCCAGTTCCAGAGTGGGGCACAATGCTGAACGACTCAAAATCACATTTCCAATCACATCCTGAATTAATGATTTATCCAGGTTTAGCGATCGTACTTGTCGTATTAATTACAAATATGCTTGGAGATTATTGGAGAGATCGCTTTGATGTTAAAAAGGAGATGCAAGGATGATTCTATCAATTGAACAATTAAATGTCAGCACGAAGGAAAAACAGCTTGTTCATAATGTCTCTTTGTCCGTTCGGAAAGGGGAATGGTTCGCCTTAGTGGGTCAAAGCGGGAGCGGAAAAAGCGTGTTGTCACAGGCTATAGGACAGATGCTGCCGGCAAACTTAAAGGCGAATGGAACTATTCAGTTCATGGATCAAAACATGCTGACTTTAGACAGGAAGCAAATGAAAGATATTCGCGGCAAGCGAATTTCATATATTTTTCAGAATTATCATGGCTCTTTTACTCCTTTTCGAACGATTGCTCAGCATTTTCAGGAGTATCAAAAAGCACATGGCATCTCAAGTAAAGAGAAACGAAAAGAGAATGCCATTGAAGCGCTGGAATCAGTCGGATTGGATGCATCTTTTTATAAAAGGTATGCATTTCAGCTTAGCGGAGGGCAGCTTCAGCGTGTTTCAATCGCCTTAGCGCTTATGCTCTCACCAGAACTTGTGATTGCAGATGAAATCACGACTGCTTTGGATAGTGTTTCAAGTCATAAAATTCTGCAGTTATTAGCTCAAAAGCAGAAGGATACGGGCTGTGCCATTCTTTTTATTACGCACGATTGGCGTCATGTTAGGCGCTATGCCGATCGTCTGGCTGTCATGAAGGATGGCCAGATTATTGAAACGGGCGGAAAACACCGTATACTCGATCATCCGAGACACGAATATACCCGTCAATTGATTAAAGCAGCTCCTATCTTAAGCAGCGGGCTGCGTTCAGGTTTAGAAGAGGAGAAAAAACATGAACCTACTTTCAGTTAAAGATCTAGTTAAATCCTATAATGGAATAAACGCCGTGGATCATATATCATTTGATCTGAAAAAGGGAGAATGTCTTGGCCTTGTCGGCGAAAGCGGCTGTGGAAAAAGTACACTTTCACGCTGCCTGCTTCGGCTGGAGAGTGTAGATGCTGGTTCAATCACTTTTAAAGACAAGGAAATTCAAAAGTTAAACCAAAGTCAGCTTCGGCCAATTCGTAAGGATATACAGATTATTTTTCAAAATCCTACAGCAGCCTTAAATCCCCGCTTGAAAATAAAGGATTCCATACTAGACCCATATCTTCAATACCAAAAGGAGTTATCATTAACTCATTTTTCTTTTACGTCAAAGGATCAGTACGTCAATCAGCTTTTAGAAGCGGTTGGATTGCCGAAAGGGATGGGAGACAGATATCCGCATGAAATCAGCGGCGGACAGCGGCAGCGCGTGACCATTGCAAGGGCCATCAGTATTGAACCTGAAATGTTGATTCTTGATGAGCCAACTGCTAGTCTTGATGTGATCACGCAAGCGGAAGTATTAGCTTTATTGGGGGAGCTTCGCCAACAATTACAGCTATCTTATTTATTTATTTCACATGACTTAACAGCTGTTAATCAATTAAGCCAGCAGATAATGGTGATGAAAAAAGGAAAAATAGTCGATCAATTTCCTGTTTCTCAACTATTTTCAGAGGATCGTCATTCGTATACAAAGGAATTAATTGAAATATTTTAAGGGCATATGTCCATCGGAGGATTAAATAGAATGGAAATGCGGAAATCAGCCGTTTCAAAGGGTTTACAGACGACTGTCACTCATCAGGAATATATTAAACTGGCCATTCCGCTGATTATTGCAGGGATTTCAACACCGCTGATCGGAGCTGTTGATACTGCTGTAGTAGGGAGGATGCCTGATCCGGTGGGGATAGGTGCTGTATCTATCGGTGCAGTTATTTTTAATACAATTTACTGGCTGCTGGGCTTTTTAAGAGTAAGTACAACAGGCTTAACAGCACAGGCAATCGGTGCAAATGATAAGGAGGAATCTGCCTTATCATTTTTGCGTCCTATGGCCATAGCACTTGGTATTGGTCTTATTTTTATTATTCTGCAAGGTCCAATTCTGTATGTTTCTCAAAAATTATTAGGCATCCAATCTGAAATAGAGTCATTGACCTCTGCGTATTTCTCCATAAGAATCTGGGGAGCGCCTTTTGCACTATTAAATTATGTGTTAATTGGGTGGCTGATGGGATTAGGGAAGGTCAAATTATCATTAGCTACACAAGTATATATGAACATATGCAATATTTTATTGGATCTCTTATTTGTACTCGGTTTTGGAATGGGTGTAGCGGGAGTGGCGATTGCTACGTTAATCGCTGAAGTCAGCACCGTTTTCATAGGACTATATTTTGTACTAAAGATGAAACAAATCGACATGAGTTCCGTTCGCTGGAAGCTGATCTTAAAGAAAGATGCATTTATGAAAATGCTTATATTAAATAGAGATTTATTTTTAAGATCTATTTGTCTATTAACCATGACAGGTGTTTTTACAGCGATGAGTGCCAGAATGGATGAAGTGGCGCTGGCAGCAAACAGTATTTTACTGCAGATCCACTATATAATAGCCTATCTGATTGGAGGATTTGGAAATGCCTCTAGTATCCTGATTGGCAAATCCATTGGCAGTCAGCAAAAAACCTTGTTCAAACGAACACTTTCGCTTTCCTTTACATGGGGAGCTATATCTGCAGGCGTGTTAGCGCTCGCCGTTTTACTTTTTGGCGAACAGCTTTTATCCTTTTTTACAAACATTCAGGAAGTAAGAATTCAGGCTGCCTCACTTTTAATCTGGATGGTGGTATACCCAATTGTGGGCTTCTGGAATCTTCAGCTGGAAGGTGTGTTTTCAGGAGCGGCTGAAGCAAAATATGTGCGCAATAGTATTTTTATGGCGCTCATCATGTTTCTGGTGTATACCTTTGCTGTCCAATCAGCCATGACACCGCATCAGCTGTGGCTTTCGTTTATTATTTTTACGTTAGGCAGATCTCTATTTCTAGCGATGTCAGTTGGGAAGTTAGAAAGATTAAAATTCAAATAGAGGATTTTTATGAAAATTCCATAATCTATCAAATTCTACTAGTAGATGGTACTTTCTTCTGTTAAACTGATGATAAAAACGGTAAAAGAGTGTTTGCAATGCAAGAAAAAATAGTAAAGGATTTAGCAGGTTTAATGCTAAAAGGAGACGAACACGGCACATGGGTTGAAATATCAAAATTGATTGATGAAGGATACGATCGTCTATATATTTATGAAATGCTAGT
This sequence comes from Cytobacillus gottheilii, assembly GCF_001636345.1. Lineage (GTDB taxonomy): Bacteria > Bacillota > Bacilli > Bacillales > Cytobacillaceae > Cytobacillus > Cytobacillus gottheilii. The sequence continues at coordinate 4,491,194 of NZ_KV440945.1, read as the reverse complement.
AACGAAAGTAATGAGATACATAGGCGAGCTTTGGGAGGAAAACGAAATTTCTGTGGCAGAGGAGCATATTGCATCCAATGTATGCAGTTTTGTGCTTTCTAAAGTAGGAGAAAGTGCTGCGGTCGAAAAAAAGAAGTCTCCAGGCAAGGTAATGATGTTTTGCATAGAAGGGGAAGAACATAGTCTAGGTCTAAAAATGGTCCACAATGTCTTTAAAGAACATAGCTGGGATATACGCTTTTTTGGATCAAATCTTCCTGTACATGATGCAGTTGTATTTGCAAATAAGTGGAGACCAGATGTCCTATGTATCTCAATATCTATCGTGTATAATCTTCCGAATCTGATCCGATTGGTGGAGCAAATTGACCAATTAGACTATCAGCCGAAGATTATAGTTGGAGGGAGAGTATCAACCATGTATCCATTAAATGATTATCTTAAAAGTAAAACTGTGGTGCTGAAGGATTTGGTTGAGGTTAATGATTGGCTTGTGAATAATAGGATTAGCAGCAGAGATTATGTCGGTAGCTAAGAACTATATTGAATCTGTCCCTTTCCCATATTTTATAATGGATGAGCAATTAAAGATCCTGGGAGTATCTGACGAAGTATTTCAGCATTTCCCGCAAGCGTCCAATTTTATGGATTTGGTTGATTATGGAAGTATAAAAAAGGTCGAAAAGTTTATGAAATCTAACGTCGGCCAAACGAAGATTGAAATTAATATGCTGACGAAGCACCAGCCTATTACCCTTTTTGATGTATATATTCAATGGGATTCAGAAAAGAAGTTAAATGTTTTTTGTATTGAAAAACAAGAATTTGTTCATCAGGTCCAATCATTTGTAACAAAGCTGGAAAAACAGCTGAATAACGAAAACCTTACAATTGCTGAGAAACAGGATGAACTCGAACACTCTTTAAAAAGAGTGCAGCAGCTTCTTATGCAGCATGACAATCTATCGAATATTAGTAAGTTAGTCAGTCACATTGCAGATGAATTGAAGAAGCCCTTAACAAGTATCAGGGGTTTTTTACAATTGCTTAAGCCGCATTTAAGCTCGATTGGCAAAGAGCATTATGCAAATATAGCATTAGACGAAATCAATCAGGCAAACAATCTTATCTACCAATATTTGAATACGACGAAACCAGCTACTCCTAACAAAACCCAATCCAACCTGCAGAAAATGATTACTGAAGTGGTCCAGCTGACAAATGCAGAATCAAAAAAGATCCATTGTGAAGTAAAGTATGTAAAAGAACATATTCTGCCTGCTGTTAATGTTGATGTGAAGCAGATGAAGCAAGTCTTCTTAAACATCCTGAGAAACGGGATGGAAGCGATCCAAAATAGCAAAAACAGAAACAATGGACAAATTCTCATAAGAACGGATTTAACAGATGATGCCATTAGTATCTCATTTGAGGACAATGGAATCGGGATGACACAAGTAACCATTGCAAACCTTTTCACCCCATTTTTCACGATGAAAGAGAAGGGAACTGGAATTGGATTGGCTGTTTCACTGCATATTATCAATATGCATGGAGGCACAATTGAGGTGAAAAGTGAAGCAGAAAGCGGCTCGCAATTTACCATTATTCTGCCTATAGATATGTAAGGATCGTAAATGCAGCTCCGGAAATGCTATTGATAGAGGTGATAAGGATGAATGATGATATAATTATTGCAAACATCATAGAAGATGTCATGAAGGATACATATCTTGCCTACCCCGAACTGATGGAGCGATTTGGAGAACGGGGCAAAGAAAAGTGCAAGGAAGATAACGGGCATCACTTTAAAAATCTCGAAACAGCTTTTTCTGTCAATGAACCAAAGATTTTCCTCGATTATTCACACTGGCTTAACAATGTGTTAACGAGCAGAGGAATGAAAACAGAGCATATAATTGATAATTTTGAGAGAATTTATTCTAAAATTGAAGGCCAACTATCAGCAGAGCGAGAGGAATTTTATCGGAAAGCCCTTGTCCTCGCACTTTCATCTTTGAAGGAAATATAAAAATTTACTTTGTACTGTTACAGAACAAAATGTAAAATATAAGGGTAAAACTGTGTCAAAGGGGTAAGGTTTGTTTTGAAAATGTCAAATGAGGAATTAATCGAAGCCTATCAAGATGCAATAAGACTAGAACTTGATGAAGATTTTATTGCAATGCTAGCAGAAGAGATGATAAGAAGAAACTTAAAAACTACGAAAAAAAAACCAGTTGAAATGAAATCATAGCATCTAGCAAAGCAGTGTTCCAATGCACTGCTTCTTTTTTTTGCGTATATATATGTCCTAATATCAACTTAGGCATTGCTGGAAATACATATCGAGCCAATTGAAGGTTGAATGAAGCACCTATAAATCTTGAAAAAAAGGTGGAAACCTTTTTAATTTATGCTAAAATATGTATAACAGTTTTATAATAAGATTCACACTAGGGGATCCCTTGATAAGGGCTGAGAATAAAGTAGTTACTTTTAAACCCTCATAACCTGAACAGGTTCGTACCTGCGTAGGAAAGTGGCGCTATCATTCATACATTTGCGCTTATTTAAGCGTGCGCAAATTTTAACCACTTTCCTATATTTAGGGGAGTGGTTTTTTGTTTGGCTGAAAAAGAAAGGGGCTAAGAATGTGAAGCTGATGGCTGTGACGAATGGGTGTCAAGAGATCAATGAATTAATGAAATCAATTATTCAAATTCATCCTTATGTTGATTTTATCCAAATTAGAGAGAAACAGCGCAGTGCGGGGGAACTGTGTCAATTAGGTAAGCGCTTAATTAACGAGGGAGTGCCGAAGGAAAAACTGCTAATGAATGATCGTATGGATGTTGCTCTCCTTTTACAGCTGCAGCAGCTGCATTTGCCTGGAAATGGACTGCCGCTTGAGCAGGTGAATGAAAGCTACCCCCATTTAAATGCAGGCATATCTATTCATAATCTTGAAGAAGCTTTAAGAGCGGAGAAACAAGGTGCAGCATATATGCTGTATGGCCATTGTTTTCCGACAGACAGTAAAAAGGGAAAGGAGCCGATTTCATTAAGCTCCATCCGAGATATAAAGAGATCCGTTTCAATCCCTCTGTTTGTCATTGGCGGTATTGATGAGGACCGTATTGAACAAGTTGCCTCATACGGAGCTGATGGAGCAGCTGTTATGTCAGCAATCTTTGCATCCAGTAACCCAGCTGACGCTGCTAAAAGATTAAAGGAGAGGTGTGCACATGTTAAAAACCAATCACACTGAAGTAGCTGTCATAGGAGGCGGAATTATTGGCAGTGCAATCGCTTATTATTTGGCGAAGGATAAACGCAAAGTTGCTCTATTCGAAGAGCGAGAAATTGGAAGCCGGTCAACTAGTGCCGCAGCCGGTATGCTTGGTGCTCATTCGGAATATAAGGAATTTCAGCATGTATACTCCTTTGCACGCAGCAGCCAGCTTTTATACAAGGAGCTATATCATGAATTAAAAGAACAAACGGGAATTGATTTTGAAATGAAAAAAGGCGGACTGCTTCAGCTTGCCTTCACATCCGAAGAGAGAGAAGAAAGGAATTCTCTTATGCAGCTGCCAGACATAGAATGGCTGACAAGAGAGGAAGCAAAAAGAAAAGTACCGCTTTTAACGGATCAAATCATTGGTGCGTCATTTTTAAAGGAGGATGTCCATGTAACTCCTGCCATTGCTTCTAATAGTTTCAGTAAAGGGGCATTCCTTTTTGGGGCAGAGATTTATGAATTTACGAAGGTTTTGTCGGTGGTTAATGAACACAGCCACTACAAGGTTAATACCACACAGGGATCGTATACGGCAGATCAGGTGGTAATTGCCAGCGGTGTGTGGAGCAATTATTTCTTTCAGCAAACAGGGTTAATGAATGCGATTATTCCAGTAAAAGGTGAGTGTATTGCAGTTTTAAATGATCAGCTGCCGCTTGCACACTCCATCTTCCATGACCAGCATTATATTGTCCCAAGAAACAATAATGAACTCATTGTGGGTGCTACGAAAAGATGGAATGACTGGAATGAAGAACCCACCCTTGAGGGGATTGAAATGGTGATTAAAAAGGCAAAAGAAATGCTGCCTCCCATTCAAGGAATGAGATGGCTGAGAAGCTGGGCTGGCTTAAGACCGCAAACTTTTGATGGTTTTCCTTTTATCGGAGAACATCTGGAACAGAAAGGTCTCTACTTTGCAGCTGGTCATCAAAGAAACGGTATATTGTTAGCTCCTGGAACAGGGAGAATGATCGCCGATTTAATAACCGGCAATCCAGTTAATCCAGAATGGGTGGAGGCATTTAAAATTGATCGCCTTCCATCGGCGGTTTCAACTGGGAGGGGGTGAATAGGTGAAGATCGAGCTAAACGGAAAGGTACATGAATTGCCAGAGCACGTAAAAACGACTGCTCAGCTTCTAGCCTTTTTAGAACTGCAAAATCGTATTGTTATTGTGGAAATCAATCAAGACATTGTACTGAAAGACAAATATGAAAGCCATCAATTAAATACTGGTGATAAAGTAGAGCTTATTCATTTTGTAGGAGGGGGTTAATACATGTTAAAAATTGCAGATCGTACGTATCAGTCCAGATTGCTGCTGGGAACCGGAAAATATCCAACTTTTGAGGTGCAAAAGAAGGCAGTAGACGTCTCTGAAAGTGAAATTCTTACATTTGCAGTAAGAAGAATGAATATTTTTGAGGAAACACAGCCTAATTTTCTAGAGCAGCTTGATTTAAAGAGATATACATTATTGCCTAATACAGCAGGTGCAAAAACAGCGGAAGAGGCGGTTAGAATTGCAAAATTGGCAAAAGCTTCAGGATTATGCGACATGATAAAAGTAGAAGTGATTGGCTGTGAGCGTTCGCTGCTGCCAGACCCTGTTGAAACGCTGAAAGCTTCTGAGTTATTACTGGAGGAAGGCTTCATCGTTCTTCCTTATACATCAGATGATGTCGTTCTGGCAAAACGGCTTGAACAGCTTGGTGTTCATGGCATTATGCCCGGTGCATCTCCAATTGGATCAGGGAGAGGAATTATCAATCCATTAAATCTCCAGTTTATCATTGAGCAAAGTGATGTACCTGTTATTGTTGATGCTGGAATTGGTTCACCGAAGGATGCTGCATATGCCATGGAGCTCGGAGCGGATGCTGTCTTATTAAACACAGCTGTTTCAGGGGCGGAGGATCCTGTAAAAATGGCATTGGCAATGAAGATGGCGGTAGAAGCAGGAAGATTAGGGTATGAAGCAGGCAGAATTCAAGAAAAGAACTATGGAGTTGCAAGTAGTCCGATGACAGGAATGATCACATCTTGAAAAGCCGTTATTTGAAACAGGAATTATTCATCGGCAAAACAGGACAGAAGAAAATAGAAGAGAGCACAATAGTCGTATTTGGAATGGGTGCTTTAGGTTCTGCGATCTCGGAAATGCTTGTTCGTGCTGGTGTTGGGAAATTGGTAATAGCAGATCGCGATTATGTAGAATGGAGCAATCTGCAAAGACAGCAGCTGTACACAGAGGATGATGCAAAGAAGAAACTGCCTAAAGCAGTAGCTGCAAAACAGCGGCTTCAATCCATAAACAGTCAAACAATCATAAAAGAGCATGTAATGGATATTTTTTTTCAAAATGTAGAGGAATTGGCGGAAGGAGCATCCATTTTAATGGATGCAACAGATAATTTTGAAACGAGATTAGTGATTAATGATGCTGCCATGAAACATAACATTCCATTTGTCTTTGGCGCTTGTGTCGGCAGCTATGGAATGACTTATCCGGTCTTGCCTGGAAAGGGACCATGCTTTCATTGTCTGGTTGACTATATTCCATCACAAAATGTAACGTGCGATACAGAAGGAGTAATTAGTCCAATTGTCCAGTGGGTTGCTTCTATGCAAGTTGCACAAGCCATGCAAATCCTAAGCGGTGAAGATGTAACACCGACTTTGCGGTCTTTTGATATTTGGAAAATGGAGCATGCAGAGATGAATGTCGAAAAACTGAAGAACCTTGATTGTCCAAGCTGTGGAATAGAGAGACTTCATCCTTTTTTAACAATGGAGAAACATACGAAAGCTGATATTTTATGCGGGAGGGATGCTGTTCATATCCGTCCTCCGGTACCGAGAACACTGGATCTCAAATATTTGTCAAAGCAATGGGAACAGCAGACCACAAATATGCTGGCTAATGCACATTTACTTTCATTTCAGTATGAGCCTTATCGCGTGATATTATTCAAGGATGGGCGCGCTATCATTCACGGAACCGCTGATATCACCATGGCCAAAAACGTATATACAAGATTGACCGGTTAACCTTTGATCTTCCGTAACCTCATGGGATAAAATTCTTTATGAGGTTATTTTTATACATTTAGAATATATATTGCAACTAAGCCTAGTATTTTTGACTTATTAAAAAGTATTTTTTAAAACTGGAGGGGTAGAAAAAAATGGGATTATTTGATAAGCTGTTTGGAGGAAAAAAAGAATCATTGCCGGAACAGACGGTTGCAAAAAAAGGAACCGATGGAACCATTAAACTGTATGTTGTTTATAAAGATGAAATAGGTGGTTCGGTTGAAGAAGTAAACGCCTTTATTGATTCATTTGATGAGTTGTGGAATTTTGCAAGTATAGGGGAATCTGGTCCTGTAGATGAAAAATGGGTAAAGCAGCATAACGCGCCGTTACCATCAGATACTGAATATCCATATTTTCTTTTATACCCAGACAGCGAAATGATTAATTATAGCAGACCTTACTTCCATTCAGGCAGTGAAGAAGAGGTTATTCAGTTTTTAGAGAAGTATGAGAGTGAAGAATAAGCGATATGCTCTAAAGCATTAGTAATTGAATTCATTAAGAACTTTCACATATGAGTAGAACCTCGCTATTTGGGTACAATAGAGATAAAGGGAGGTGTCTATCTCATGGCAAAAGATGTTTTGTGTGAAGTCAACAGCTGTGCTTATAATATCAATTCTGAGAACAAATGTGGTGCAACGCAAATTTATATTGTCAATAACAAAAAAGATGATGCTTCGACTAGCAGTGAAACCGACTGCAAAACGTTTGAACCCGCAGATTTATAAGAATGATGGAGGCAACCGGCCATGGTTGTCTCTTTTTTTATACCTTAAACATCAGAAAATCCATGCCCATTTTTTTTGCTGCTAAGATATGAAAGATTGCAGAAAAATCTTTTGCCTTACATTTCTACCTATAGTGTTGATAATAATTATCATTATTATTCGCAAAAAGAGCATTAATTGAAATTTTTTATAGGTATTTTTTAAATAAAGTCGAACTAGTTCAATATATGAATACAATGTTTATCGGAAAGGAAGGGAAGAGAGAATGATTATATATGGTGAAGGGGTACCGTCTTATGAGGTGGGAGAAGGAGTGAGCCGAAAAATTTTAACCCGCGGCGGAGGATTAATGATGGTTGAAGTTACCTTTAAAGAAGGTGCAGTAGGGGCGCTCCATCAACATTTTCATGAGCAAATTAGCTATATTATAAAGGGGAGTTTTCAATTTGAACTAGATGGAAATGTTCAGAAAGTGACAGCTGGAGATAGTATTTATGTGCCATCAAATGCAGCTCATGGTGTTAGATCGCTGGAAGAAGGTTCTGTCATTTTGGATGTCTTTTCACCACAGCGAGAAGACTTTTTAGAATAGGCTCTTCATTTTATCTTTCAAGAGAATCTATCTGCTTTTCTTATATTTCCGTATAATGTAGGAAGAATGGAAAATTAGTACAGATATTTTAGGGGTAAAAGATGAAGAAAAAAAACCTGTTTCTTTTAGTTGGATTTTTTGTTATTTTCCTTATTTTAGCTAGAGCACTATGGATCATGTTCAATACTTCAGTTCCTCAGGTTCATGGTGTCAATGGAATCGTCCAACTCGATCATTTAACTCAGTCAGAAATCGCACTTGGAGGGCAATGGGAATTTTATTCGGATGCATACATAATAGATACTGGTTCATTTTCTGAGAGGCGCAAAGAAATCGGCATGGTAGAAGACATGTGGTATTCATCTGGCGGCTATGGAACATATCGGATAATGATCAATCACCGCCAAGAGGAAAATGCTAGCGAACTCTACAGTATTCGTTTTCCATCTGTACGTGCAAAAACGGCCATCTATATAAATGGTCAATATGCAGGCGGTTCAGGGAACGCTATACCTGAATCCACTCCGTATGATGTTCAATTTCTGCTAAATGGAGATCACACCGAAGTAGTCATACATGTTGAAGATCTTGGGGTAGACATGAAGAAGAACTCTGCAGGAGGTATACTTTTCGGTAAAAGTGAATTCGTTGAGAGAAGTATTCAACTTAGCTCCTTAAGCCAAATAGCTGTAGTTGTTGTGCTTTTACTGCATGGGTTGTACGTTTTTCTTTTGTATTTAATCGGATTCAGAAACAGAGCCCTTTTATTTTTTGTGATGCTCATGATTAGTGCTTCTTTTATGGTTTTAATTTCAGATAATCGATTGCTTCTATCTGTTCTTCCAATGACTTATGCAGCGCTTATAAAAAGTATATTTATTATATATACATGTACAGCATTATTCCTATTTTTGTTTATAAAGTATTTCCTATTTGATTATAAACTTCCTAAATTATTTAATTATTATCCATATATTTGCGTTATTTATATAGTTTTTATATTCTCTGTACCTGTACATATCATTATAAATTACAGCTTTTTTCTTAGCGTGATCCTCTTTATATCGGGATTAGCATCACTCATACAGTTTGCAAAACTAGTGATCAGCGGGCGGGAAGATGTTGTATTTCTATTTTTTGCAGCGGCAGCAGTTTTAAATAATGTTTTTTGGTCAATTTTAAAGTATCGTATTACAGTAGATTATCACTTTTATCCATTTGATATCATGGCAGCTGTTATCTTATTTTCTGTTTTTTGGCTGAAAAGTTATGTTCGCAAAGTAAGAGAAACAGAGATATTATCTTCGGAATTGTTAAAATCGAATAAACAAAAAGATGATTTTTTAGCCAATACATCTCATGAGCTTCGCAACCCACTTCATGGTATTTTAGGGATTACCGAGTCGCTTCTTAAAAAAGATAAAAATACCGATTTACAGCTAATTTTAAATATCGGCAGGAAAATGTCATTGCTGCTTGATGATCTGCTTGATTTTACAAGATTAAAAGAAAAAGGAATACTTTTACAAATTGAGAGAGTAAGACTGGATTCTGCTGCAACAGGGGTAATTGATATGCTGAAGCATATGAACACTGGGAAAGAGCTAGAAATCAAAATGAGTATAGACGGTAATTTTCCTAGTGTAGCAGCTGATGAAAGAAGATTGGTTCAAATTCTCTATAATCTGGTGCATAACGCGCTCAAATTTACAGAGACAGGTTCAGTTGAAATTCGCGCCGAGCATGATGAAACGAAAGCAACCATTTATATAACAGATACAGGCATCGGAATGGATGAGGAACTGCAGAAGCGAATTTTTAAACCCTATGAACAAGGGGATCCAAGCATAACCTCCATTGGCGGCGGGATTGGGCTTGGTTTGTCTATTTGCAAAGAGCTGATCCACCTCCATGAGGGTGAATTGTCTGTTCGTTCGTCCCTTGGTGAAGGGACAACCTTTTCTTTTACATTGCCAGTGGCCAGCAAGGAAATGAGTTTTGTAGAAAGACCAACAGCTCTAAAGCAAAGTGAAATTAAAGTAAGCACGCCAAAGCTGCCAGCAGGAGCGCGAGTAGAAAAAGGAAGATCAGCAAGCATTCTAGTTGTAGATGATGATCCGGTTAATGGAAAAGTTCTGGCTGATCTGCTCAGCAGCAATGAGTATAAACTTACAACTGCAGTCAGCGGAGAAGACGCTATAAAGCTTCTTAATCAAAAATGGGATCTCATTATCAGCGATGTAATGATGCCAAAAATGTCTGGATATGAGCTGACAAGAAGGATACGTGAGAGATATTCAATCTCAGATTTGCCTATTTTATTATTAACAGCACGTAATCGCCCTGAGGATATGTATGCGGGTTTTCAGGCTGGAGCAAATGATTATGTTGCCAAACCGGTTGAAATGATAGAATTGCAAGCGCGAGTAGATGCACTCGTACATCTGAAGCTGTCTGTTCAGGAACATTTAAGGTTAGAAGCAGCTTGGCTGCAAGCTCAAATCCGGCCCCATTTTTTATATAATACTTTAAATACGATCCTGTATTTGCAGGAAGAAGACCCAGATAAAATGCGAAGGATGCTTGAAGCATTTATCATTTATCTGCAATCCAGCTTTGATTTCCAGAACTCAATGAGACTTGTGCCTATCCAGTATGAACTTGAGTTAGTTAAAGCTTATTTGTTCATTCAGCAGGAAAGGTTTCAGGAGAAATTAGAGGTGAACTGGGAAGTTGAGGAGGATCTCCATGTGATGATTCCGCCATTATCGATCCAGCCAATCGTTGAAAATGCCCTTCAGCATGGCATCTTGCCGGGGAAAAGTAGAGGAAAGCTTCTTATCTCGATAGCTAGGGAGAGTGAGGGAGTGAACATCACCATTTCTGATAATGGCATCGGAATGACAAAACAGAAAATGAATGAAATTCTGTCGGATGATCGGCTGAAAAACCGCGGAGTTGGAGTTTATAATACGAACTTGCGTTTAAAAAAGTTATATGGAACGGGTCTGCAAATGACAAGCAGTCTTGGTCAAGGTACCACAATCTCTTTCAAAGTAAAGAATGAAAGATAACGTTTGGAAATGATTGTTAGTTATAAAACTAGAATTATAGTGATTATATCTATAAGTTGGAAGATACTGATATTGCATAATCTCAGTATCTTTCTTATATAAAAATATCTTTAATTCAAGAATCTTGAATTAGTGAGCAAAATTCATGCTTTTTATATATTCTTCTACTATAATGATTAAAGGATTGCCTTAAACATAAACATTATGTTTTGTTTTCTTTATATAAAAGGTCCTTAAAATCATTTTACACAGGAGGAATTATGACATGAACGTATTAGTAGTGAAAGCAAATAACCGTCCGGCAGCTGAAGGAGTTTCCAGCAAAATGTATGAAACATTTATGGAAGCATTACAAGGTGCTGACCAATTAAATGTGACAACTTACGATGTATTCGCAGAAGATACACCGTATTTCGGACAAGATCTTTTCAACGCGTTTGGAAAGTTACAAAGCGGAGAAGAATTAACAGATCTTGAACAAAGACTATTAGCAGCAAAGCAAAAAGCAATGGACGCTGTATCAGCAGCTGATGTTGTAGTGTTTGCATACCCATTATGGAACCTTACAATCCCTGCGAAGCTTCAAACATTCATTGACTATGTTTATGCAGCAGGATTCTCATTCAAATACGATGAGCAAGGCAACATGGTTCAATTAATGACTGACAAAAAAGCAATCTTCCTAAGTGCTCGCGGCGGAGTTTACTCTACTCCTGAAATGGCTCCAATGGAAATGTCCACTAACTACTTGCGCAATGTAGTTGGCGGTATCTTCGGAATGGACATCATTGACGAAGTAGTAATTGAAGGCCACAACGCAACACCTGACAAAGCAGCTGAAATTATTGAGGCTGGATTAGAAAAAGTGAAAGAAGCTGCAGCAAAACTTGCTAAGCTACCACAAAACGCTTAAATAATAGCCTAAGATCAGACCAGGAGACCTGTTTCTCCTGGTTTTTTTATTGAGTAAATGTTATATAAGAGTGCGTAAAGACAAGATATCCGCAAAACTTTCGTTTATCTATAAATCCTGAACATGAACCACCTTTTTGCAAACACGCTCTAAAGTAAACTTTGCAGCTAAAAAAAAGGTTGATGTATCTCACTAAATTAGATTATTATCTAATTAGATGATAATCTAATTTAGGTGGTGTAGAAATGCTCAGCTTGTTTAAGGAAGAAAAAGAATACCGAAAACTTTTCAGCGCAGGTGTGCTAAATGGCATTGGCGACCGTTTTAGCCAGGTTGCTGTTCTAGCTCTATTATTGGAGCTGACAGGATCCGGTTTTGCTGTTGGATTGACTTTAGCGATACGAGTCATTCCGTTCCTGCTGTTTGCTCCGCTTGGCGGCTGGCTTTCAGATAAATTCTCCAAAAGGAGCATTCTGGTGTTAACGGACCTTATACGAATATTCTTTGCTCTGTCCTTTTTATTTGTTAAAAGTCCGGACCAGGTTTGGATTATTTATGTTGGGACGTTTATTCTCGGAGCAGGAGAGGCTATTTACGCACCTGCGAGAAAATCAATAATTCCGATCATCGTAAATCAGTATAATCTTGTAAAAGTAAACAGTTTAGAGCAGGTGATGATAGGATTTATTTTGATAGGAGGCTCTTTAAGCGGCGGGGTGGCTTCGTATTACTTAGGGCCAAACATTACTTTCGGGGCAAATGCTGTATCGTTTTTACTTGCTGCCTTAATCCTTTCGCGCATGCAGGTGAAAAAAGAGAGTGTAAATGAGATCATTTCCGAAAGCACTCAACGAGAAAATACAATTGCCTTCTTGTTTTCTTCTAGTCTGCTTCTTCTGCTGCTGGGAAGTGAGTTTCTTATACCGCTCCTGAATGGAATAGATAATGTACTGATTAGTGTATATGCTGTTGAAGAATTTCATCTCGGTGACTTGGGCGTTGGCATTTTTTACGGTTCACTGGGAATTGGGCTCATGCTAAGCTTTATTGTAGGGGAGCGGCTGCACAATCATTTGCTGATCATCGGCTTTTCAGTCCTTATTTTTGAAGGATTATTTCTTATCATATTGAGCGAGGTGCACTCTGTATCGATTGCTGTTTTAGTCTATATCACCATTGGATTTTGTGCTGGTGTGGGAGGTACTTGTTTTGATTCTACCCTTATGAGGATCGTGCCGAAAAATAAACAAGGATCTGTATTTGGTTTATTTGCAACCATCTCTAATTCCATGATTGGCATCTCTATGTTTGGTGCCGGCATCGCTCTTGAGTATGCAGATAATCGGTGGCTTGGCATGTTGGGGGGCGCAGGTTTTATGGTCGCAGGGCTGTTGTTGCTGGCGCTGTATTTATCTTTAAAAAACAATAAAGATAAGATGCCCTCGGGTAGGGGAACAGACGTGAATGCATGAAACTATTTGTTTTTCAATCTGTAAGGTTATAACGCATCCTAACAGAGAGTGAGAGTTCCTGCACAATGCTATGTTTCAGGAACTCTCAATATTATTACTCTATAGGAATACGAATTCTTTCCTCATATGCTTTCATATAGTGGATACCGTTAATGTGAAGAGTTTCTGGATTTGTGACTTTATTAAATACCATCGTTCTCTCCTTAAGAACACGTCCATCCTCTGCTTTAATGAGTTTTTCATCAACGGTGGAGTCTAAAGGATGGTGTTTCCCGTTTGAAATTACAGAAACGCCATTAAGCCTTACATTCTCCTCGGTTGAAAAAGTTATTTCAGTACTCACTGCTGTTTCGGATATTTCTTTAACAAGCACTTCATTTCCTTCAATTAAAATTGGTTCTTCACTGATAGAAGAGAGCTCTATGCTCTTTTTGGCAATCTCCTTGTAGACAGGAAGCTTTTCAATGACTAGCTCCAGGGATTCTAGGTTTTTCGGGAGAGCATCAAAGCGCAATTCCATTTTACTCCCATTTAAGGAGGAAGAAAGACTGCTTCCCAGGCGCTCGATTGGTTGTCCATTGGCATGAAGTTCAATCGTGTCAATGAAATTGCTGTCATCTTCATACCTGTAGTCTAAATGAACTTTGCCCTCAATAAGAGTCATAGTGGGAGTTGCTCTTAAAGATTCAAATTTAATGTTTCCCTGATCACCCTGAAAGCTTTGGTTTACATTTTGTTTAATCTCTGTTTGCAGTGCTTTATTTGGATTAAAAGGAAAGCTGATTAGAAGAGTGTCCGTTCCTTCAATTCCCCCAACACGGAAAGAAACGGTTAGTTTTTTTGCCAGCGGACTGACTGGATCAAATGACATTGTCCCTTTTAACTCAGTTCCTTCGGTATTTACTTTGGATATACCTCCTACAGGATTTGATTTTGTCAGAAATCCGTTGATAAGATTGGGTAGTACATCCTTTCTTTCCGGATCAATTCCGTTTAAATTTTCCAATGTATAATAAAGAAGAAATTGATTTTCATCTGCCATTACCCCATCAATGGTTAAAACACTTCCATCAGAAAGAATGGTTTCCTTTCCGATCATCTGTCCCATTCCAGCTTCATTGAGATCCTTTAAAGATTGTGTAAATAGCTGGTCGAAGCCGAATAAGGTTTTACCATAATAAGCGACAGCATTGTAATGGTAACCAAAGAAACATAGAAAAATAAGTGCAGCTGCTGCAAGAGGCCAAAGTAGAGGCTTGAAACGTCCCTTTTTTGGAGGTGTTTTCTCTAAAGCGTGGCGCAAACGATCCTCCAATTCTTTTGGTGCCTTGATTTCCTGTAGTTTTTGATGTTCATTGATAAATATTGTATTCCACTCATCCTTCATTCATTTACACCTCCATGTTTCTCTCTTAGCTTTTTTAGACCCTGAAAAATTCTTGATTTAACCGTGCCAAGCGACACATCCGTTATAGAAGCAATCGTTTCATAATCGAGATCATGAAAGTATCTTAATTGAATTGTTTCCCTTTGAGGGTGACTTAGATGACTTAGCATTGCCTCTAAATCAACCTGCTGTTCACTGGCTAAGAAAAAGTTGCTGCCTGAAGTGGGTTCGATTGCTGCGTGCCAATCATTTGTTAATAACTGTTTGCTGCGCCGCCGAAGTGCCGCTTTGCACTCGTTGACCAAAATCGTTTTGCTCCAGCTGTAGAAAGAGCGATCCTTTTTAAGCTGATTTATTTTGTCATAAAGAACGACAATCATATCCTCTAATGCATCCATTGCGTCATGTGAATTTCCCATATAAGTATAAGCAAGACGATAATACGCATCCTTTTCATTCATAATCAATGTAAGTAAAGCTTCTTTATCCCCCTTTTTAGCTTTCTTAATTAGCCGATCTTCTTCCATATTCTCACCTCGCTCACTTCTAAGAGTAATAACCAGCAGAAAAAGTTCAATTTTTTTAGATTCAGTAATAAGATTTATTTCGTTTAACTTTTAATGTTTGTATCCTTCTATTTCTATTAAAGTATCAGTCTTTATGCAGCTTTGAAAAGGGAAAAAATGAAGGGAGTTTGTGATTACCGCAGGAATCGTTTATAATAGGATGATGGTTACTTAGGGTAACTAAATGTTAATGGAGGTTATTTTTTAACCTAATAGTTACTCATGGTAACTATCTGAGAGGAGTGATTTGGAATGGAGTCTTACAGAAAGTTCTTTCACCAATATTTTTTGCTGTATCGACCGTTTATAAGTGACTTGAATCGTCTTTTAAACGAATATGATCTGCATTACTCACAATGGTCGATTATGTATTATTTAGAGATGTATGAATCTGTTACACTTGTGGAGCTTTCAAAGCATTTATATGTAGAAAAGCCAACGATTACGAGAACGGTGAACTCACTAATTAAATTACAGTATGTTGAGCAAATAAAAGGCAGGGATAATAGGGAAAAGAGAATTCAACTATCACCGAGAGGAAAGGAAATAACAGCTATCCTTCGAAAGAACATAGATGAATATGAACAGGATATTATGACAGGCATTTCCCCAGAGCAGCAAGCTGAGGTTATTGAAGTAATGGATCAAATTCGCAGCATGATTATTAAAAGGGGAGTGTAAGGTGTGGAAAGCACGAAAGAAAAGTTATGGACAAAGAATTTCTTAATTGTTTTTGGCGTTAATTTTTTGCTGTTCTTATGTTTTTATTTATTAATGGTCATCATCCCAGTGTATGCAAAAGAGGAATACGGCGCTTCTACAGGAATGGCAGGATTTGCTTCCAGTATTTTTGTATTAGGCGCTTTGATTGGACGATTATTTGGAGGAAGTGTAATTGAAAGGATCGGCCGGAAAAAACTGCTGTTCATAGGCTTAGTTGCGTTTTTAGTTATGACAGCACTGTACTTTTTCATAACAGGCTTAACCGGACTGCTCCTTGTTAGGATGCTTCATGGCATTGCCTTTGCTTTTGCATCAACCGCAACAGGAACGATTTCAGCAAGCTTAATCCCTAAATCACGGCATGGCGAGGGTATTGGCTATTATGGAGTCAGTATTATTATTGCAACAGCCATTGGTCCGTTTATCGGCATGATGATTACTGAACATGCTACTGCATTTATTAATTTTATCATTTGTGGAGTGTTTGCCTTTATCACACTGATATCAGCTCTATTTGTAAAAGTGCCGGAACTTTCATTGTCATCAGATCAGAAAAAAGAACTGTCACAATTTAAGTTATCTAATTTTCTTGAAGTTAAAGCTATTCCTATTTCGGCCATTAGTTTCGTAATGGCTTTTGGCTATTCAAGCATTCTTTCTTATCTTACTTTTTATGCGGAGGAGATTGATTTAGTTAGTGCGGCCAGCTTCTTTTTCATTCTGTATGCTGTAACCGTTATTTGTACCCGTCCTTTTACAGGCAAGTGGTTTGATCAAAAAGGGCATAATTTCGTCATCTATCCCGCAATCCTGTTTTATATTTTAGGCATGCTGCTTCTCAGTCAAGTGCATAGCGGAACTATGTTGCTGCTATCAGCCGTATTGATCGGTCTTGGATATGGAACCATTCAAGCAAGTGCCCAGGCTTTGGCGATAAAGGTAACGCCATCACACCGTATTGCGCTGGCAACATCTACTTTTTATATATTTGTCGATGTAGGAATTGGCATTGGTCCATTTATTTTAGGATTCATAACACCGTATATTGGCTTCCGCGGAATGTATATTTTAATGACGATCCTCTTAATGGCAGGCATTCTTTTATACCATTTCTGGATTGGACGGAAAAGCACAAGAAAAGAGACGGCGGCAAACCAGTTGGACGGTTCAGCTGGATCGCTATAGTGCAATGAGTCGGCAAGATGAAAAAAAGGGGCCAATCGCGGCCCCTTTATCCTTTCAGATGGGAGTCTATTACCTCATATTTAATCCTTCATCTTTAATCCGTACACTAACATCAATGGTTATATTTGATTTTCCAAAAGCATCTCCCCAATTGTCACTTACCTTTTTCCAATGCTTATATTGAAAGGCCCGCGCATATTCTCCAAATCCTACTGGATCTATTCCGTTATCTTGAAAGCTCTTTACGAGTTTGTTGAAATCAGCTGTTAATTTTTCTTTTAGCTCTTTTTCCATTTTTTCGCGATCTTTATAAGGATTTTCGTTCAATGCTTCTTTAATATAAATGGCTAGTGAATAGTCTGTCTTAAAGACAAATTGCCCGTTTTCATATGTGACTTTCACCTTTCGCTTTAAATCTCCAACATTATAGCTTAAAAGCTTTGTTTGAAAGGGATTTGTGTCATCTGTGCTAAATTTTGTCGTTAAAAATAGCTGTTCAAGTTTGGTGTTGCTCAGCAGCTGCAGCAGCTCTCCTTCATATTGATTAATATCTGCAGCATATATACCATTGTGATCTAATAAAGTAAAGCCGCTTAAATTGATCGTATCGTTAAATGTAATTCTAGGAACAGAGCCTGTTTTGGTTTTAGAGTAGTAGTCAGATTGGAGATTATGCAAGGTTGTTTCTCGTGTAATATGGCGTTTATCACCTGTTTCTACAAGCTTTGATATATGTAATGGAAGTCTGATTTTATCACTGGGACTGCTATAGATTACATCGGCGACACTTTCTTCTACAATAATCACCTTGCAATTAATAGATGAAAAGGAGTCTCGGTATAAGCTGTCTAAAAGCTCGAACCAATCTTCATGCTGAATGACTTTTTTACCGATCAGCAAGACTTGCATTTTTCCTTTGCTGATCGTGCCGGATAATAAACTATCTAATTCGCCTCTGCCTTCTCTTAATGAGGAAGCCTTGACGCTATACTCTTCATTCTTATCGCTAACTTCTTTATCGAAAACAGGATTGGAGCTATAAATGATCATCTCGTTATCTTCATTCAAATCAATTCCAAGCATTAATGTCATTGTAATATCTTCAATATTCGTTTTATCATTGCAGCCTGATAATAAAAGTGCACTAATACAAAATGAAAATAGAAGATATCTTTTAGTTTTCAAGCTGTTCACCTTTTTCTTTTTGAGAATGAAACAAAGATAATCCATATAGTAAAAACGCAAATACGTAGATAATCGCTCCCATAAATGTCACGCCATTTTTCATTTTATTTAGTAATTCCCAGTCCTGATTCATTATGAAGGTAACGATAATAAATGAAATTAAGATCGGAAGAATGATGTTTTCACAGCGCTTGATTTTAACGATATGACTCAGACTTGTTGCAGTAAAGTAAACATACGGAATCCATGTCGTAGAAACAACAAACATATAAACAGGCAGGAGAATGACATCGATTCGTTCAACATAACGGAAACGGATATTGCTCAATTGATTAAGTACCGGTTCGAAATAATTTCCAATGGTGTCTGGTCCATAAAAAAGGTAACAGGCAATCGCTGCACTGACATAAATCACCATGGTGATAGTATTGGCAGCAATTGCTCCTTTTAGCGCATTCTTTTTATTGCCGAGATATGGATAAATAAAAAAGATAATTTCAAAACCTAAGAACGAAAAAACAGTTGTTTTTGAGCTCTCAATTATGGGCGTAAACCCGTCTTTAAAAAAAGGAAGAAAATAGAGCCAATCATTTTTATCAACAGGAATATATAGCAAAAATAATATCCAAAATGTCAAAAGAAAGGTGCTCTCCGCATAGCGTCCGAGTACTTTGACTTTTCCTCTTGAAACTATAAATGTTGGAATAACCAGCAGAGAGAGCAGTGTTGTTACACTTGTGCCAGGCAAAATCCAGCTTTTTAAAAGCATGACCATGGACAGCATTAATGTATAAGAAAAGAAAACCAAGTAGCTGGCAAAGTAGATAATGACGAGTTTACCAAGTATATTGCCGAAATATAACTTGAATATTTCCTCAGCCGTTTTTCCTGGATAACGTTCTAACGCTTTAATAATTAAGATGCTTGTAAGAGAAGCTAAAACCCACCCAATTAGAATGGCGATCCAGCCGTCTGAGCCAGCGATTTCACCCAGCTCACGAGGAAGCGACAAAATTCCCACACCCATTTGGGCACCATGAATTAGGAAGATATACTGTGATGTGGTGAGTTTTTCATTCATGTCAATCCATCCTTTATATAAACACTTAGTCCTTTGATGATTGCTTTGATTTTCCGGCTTTCCAAAGAGGGAAACGGAAGAGACTATCCTTAAAATCAGAAGAATGAATCGGATTTAACAGCGTACCATAGGGTGAGCCAATGGATTCGAGTTTAACAATATGGCCGATCAGGGTCATAAAACCTACAGCAATTCCAACGATCCCGAAGAGTGAGGCAATAATCATCATAGGAAATCGCATTAACCTAATGCCAAGGGACATATCGTAATTAGGAATAATAAAAGAGGATATGGCTGTTAATGAAACAATGATGACCATAAAGTTACTCACAATTCCTGCCTCCACGGCTGCTTGGCCAATGACAATTCCTCCCACGATGCCAACCGTTTGCCCAACAGGTGCAGGCAGCCTAATGCCTGCTTCTCTTAGCATTTCAAGAGTTATCTCCATAAGCAGCGCTTCGATTAATGGATCAAAAGGAATTTCTGCGCGAGACTCTCCAATAGTGATTAATAAGCGGATCGGGATGATTTCGTAGTTAAAAGATACAATGGATATATAAAGGGCGGGCAGAAAAATAGAGATCAGTACGGCAACAAACCTTAAGATGCGTACAAATGAAGCCAGCATCCATCTTGTTGTATAATCATCAACACTCTGGAAAAATGACATAATAGAACCTGGAGCAATTAATGCGCTTGGAGACCGATCTAAAACTACACATATTTTTCCTTTAAATAAATCAATTGCCGCCTGGTCTGGCCTTTCGGTTAATCTGAATTGGGGAAATGGTGACCAGTGATTATCCTCAATGCATTCTGCTAGTTGTCCAATATTAATAAATTGATCTCCATTAGTCCTTTTAATCCGTTTAGTCAGCTCAGTCAGTTGTTCTTCCTTCGCAGTTCCTTCAAGATAAACTAGATACACATGTCTATTTAAATCACCCTCCATCTTGACTTCTGCTGCTTTTAATTTCGGAGAAGGAATAAATTGCTGCAGCAAAGCTATGTTTTGGTCTGTTGTTTCGCCAAAACCAAGATGAGAACCTTTTAATGTTGTTTCAAAAATTGAATCTTCAATCGTTCGGCTGGGACCTCCGACGGTATTATAGATATATGCCTCATTATGTTCTTGAAGGAAAAGGATTGTATTGCCTTTTAATAGGCCATTAATCGTTTCTTGAAGAGCAGAAGTCTTTTTAAAATCGGCAATAGAGGTGTGTGGAGGCTGATCAAATTCTCCTGTGCAAAGAGGAGGGATAATATGCTTCTCAATTTTCTTAACATCAGCTAAATCTTGCAAATAAACAAGCGTGCCATCAATCTGGCGGTCAAGCAATTTTATATCTCTGAATATTAAGTTTGGAGTTAATGTAAACACTTGTTTTATGTTAAAGATATTTACCTGAAGGCTAGAGCTTATCTTTCCTTCTAACGGACGTTTCGGGTCTGTTACGTTTTTTCTATCTTTAAAAAAGCGCATAATCGTTCTCCTTTAGAAAGGCTGATAAACCGTTCCATCTCTTTTTCTTAAGTTTTCCAAAGTGCTGATTCTATATGTAGTCTGTAAAACAGCTTTTGTTAAGTTTTCGTAAAAAAAGAGAGGAACCAACAAGGGCTCCTCTTTAAAGATCATATTTAAATGATTATGTAAAACTAAATGTAACCGCACTGCATCAGACATTTTTACAGCTTTAATGTCATAAAAACACTATTAGGATCTACTGTATAATCCCCAAAAGGTTCACAATAGTAAAATCCAGCTTTTTCATACATGAGGCGGGCAGGCAGAAAGGCATCCATAGAGCCTGTTTCTAAACTTAATTGTTTATAACCGCGGTTTCTAGCCTCAGCAACAATATAGTCCAGCATCAGTCGGCCCACACCTTTCCTAATATGGTCAGAAGAAGTTTTCATCGACTTCACTTCACCATGATCAGGTGTTAACTCTTTTATTGCACCACACCCAAGCAGCTCCTCATCCTCCCACACACTCCAAAAAGTAACTTCAGGCTGTCGCAGCCCATCTAGATCAAGTGCATGAATACTCTCAGGAGGAGAGTGAAGTGTCATGCTTTGTAAATGATCCTCTAGCAGCTGTTTAATCTCAATACTTGTTAAATCGTCTTTTTTGATTTCCATAATAAGACCTGTCCTTTCATTACATATTCTTATTGAACATCATATTTCAAGAAGAGTATTAAATGCCAGAATAAAATGAAAAGAAATTGGAAAAGTTCTACAGCTCCTTTACAATAAAATAAAGATCTCTGTGAGGAATGAGGTAGAGACACATGCAATTGGAAGCTATGAAGAAAACCATTAGCAGTTTAAGTGAAAGTGATGCAAAGTCTATGTTACTTCTCTTGTTTGCGAAAACAAATCAATGGAAGCAAATGGGGAATACGGATTCAGAACTGGCGATGGAAATTGAAAAGATGTACAACGGACTTGAGAGGGCTATTGAGGAGAAGCAGAAGGAAAAACGGATTGAGGAATATGAACGGATTCATATTATGTTTGGAGCTTCCCCAGCAGGAAGTCTTCGAGAGGCTCTTAAGACGATGAAGCTTGAGCATAAGGAGAAAATTATCGTGTTTGGGGATATGCTCTCCGTAGGACCGATCTATCACTTACAAACAGAAGACGGGCAGGAAAAACGCGCGAATTGGATGTTAACCGCTTTTCCTTATGATGAAGAAGACTGGAGAATAAGCGAGTTTGAAAAGAGTCTCCATGAAATCACTTCAATCAGCGAGAATCAGCACATTACCATTTGGTGTTCTAACAGTGCACATGAGCAAACGGCACTTCGTTTTGTTCTTTTTCTATTAAAGGAGCGAGAACATCAAATTCAAGTGGTCAATACAGCTGCCTTACATGAAACGCTATTCAAAAGGAAGGATGTTGAATATCAGGTGCTGCATACTGGAGAAATTCCACCAGAGAAACTCCAAATTATGTACGAGAAGAGTGATAGTGAGAAACTGAGCCAACAGGAGAGGGAAATGTTCGAAAATGAGTGGCTCTCCTTAGCGGAAACAAAGAATGCTCTAAGAATAGAACAGAATGGAATAGTTGAGTCAAAGAATGAATCTTATTTTGATCAAACCATCATTGAGACTGCTAAAGAGTTAAACATGGATAGAGAATTTAGAAAATCAGCTCGTCTCATTGGCCAGGTTCTAGGAGAATGTGAGCAGCATATAGGGGACTCCTTTATAGAATATCGCCTCCGCAAGCTAATTGAAAAAGATGTCTTTGAGGTAAAAGGGAGTTTGAAGGCGATGAGATATTATAGTGTTAAATTAAAGGTCTAAAAAGAAATTGAAAGGCCGTCCAATTAGGTAATACTAATGGACGGCCTTATGTTCTTCTTGCCTTTAGCTCAATCCTCTAACATAACCGGCGGGATATCATAATCCTGCTGTTTTTTATAATCTGAGCCTTCAGTATGCTTCAAATGCTTATGACTTGGATATGTTGACTTGTGCTCATGTGAGAGCTTTGCCACTTTGCCGCGATCCGTATTAACCAAGGTAAAACCTCCCTTTACTTATCGTACCCATCTCTGCTTAATGGAATATCTTTGCCGTTTACATTTTCGATTTTTCCATCAATCGTGCCTTCTGTATACGTATCAGAGAATTGTTCGTGTGTATGAGCAAGACCTGAGGAGAGCTGATCCTCTTTTTTGTAATCATCCGGACGATATGTTCTGCCTGCAAGTTCTAAAGACTGCTGATTTTTCTTAGTCATTTAAAATTCACCCTTCCATAACTTTTCGGTTTAGAAAAAAGGCACACGATACATACTTTGTTATTTAATGAGAGTGGCCATACTTTAGTATGCTTCTGTAAATCAATCAGATGAATGTTAAAAAACTCCTGTTGAAGATTCAGGTAGAAAAAAAGCCAGAGAATCAGGTTCTCTGGCTTTTGCATTTGGACAGCTTCAAGCGTATCCTTAGTTATCTTTTACTTCTTTACGATTTTTCTTAAGCATTTTCGATAAGATTTCATAAACGATTGGCACGATGATTAACGTTAAGATTGTTGAGCTAGTTAATCCGCCGATAACGGTAATACCAAGTCCTTTTGAAATCAGACCGCCGCCGCCATTACCAAAGAGCAATGGAATTAAAGCACCAATAGTCGCAATAGCAGTCATCAAGATTGGACGAAGACGAGTAGCTCCTGCTTCAAGGATCGCTTCACGCATATTCATGCCTTCGCGTTCCATATGAATGATTCTGTCGACCAATACGATTGCATTGGTAACAACAATTCCTATGAGCATTAGGAGACCCATCATTACAGATACGGAGATTGTTTCTCCAGCTATTAGAAGTCCAACGAATGATCCAATCACTGCAAATGGAAGTGAGAATAGGATTGCAAATGGTGCTGCACCTTCGCCGAACGTTACGACTAGGATGAAGTATACAATCGCAATCGCAGCGAGCATCGCAATTCCAAGCTGTGTAAAGGTTTCATTCATATCTGCAGCTACACCGGCAACTCCAGTTGTAACACCGTCAGGGAAGTCTAAGTCATCGATTGCTGCATCTGCGTCAGCTGTTGCTGTCGATATATCATCACCAATAATGGTTGCTGATACAGAAGCATAGTACTGACCTTCGCTACGTGCCAGTGTATTAAGTGTTGTGCCCTCTTCAACAGTCACAAGCTCTGAAAGTGGCATTGACATGCCCATTGGTGTTGCGATTTCTGTTTCAAGAAGTTCATCAATTGACTTAGGTTCAGCCTGCTGATCCTGCTGAATGATGACATCGAGTGTTTCTCCGTCCTTCTCAACCGTTGTTAAAACTTCTTTTGTTTCTGTATTGCTTAATGCCATTACAATCTGACCAGTTGTTAATCCATATTGCAGAACGTCTTCCTGGTCTACATTAAAGGTATACTCTACATACGCGTCTTCCGCACTTGATGATACATCTTCAAGTCCTTCCGTATCGTTAAGCACGTCTTCAACCATTTTAACGGATTCGTTCAGGTTATCTAAATCTTCGCTATAGAATGTGTAGCTAACCTCATTTGTTGACATTCCCATAGATGAGAAGTCTTGGCTTTTCCACTCACCGGATTGGCCTATATTAAAGACATATTCTTCAATGTCTTCACGTACTTCTGGGAAGTTATCCATTTCTGGATCAAAGATCAGGTACATTAAAGCACCGCCGGCACCGCCGCCCATCATGGCTGCAGAAGGGTCAGACGAAGCCTCGTCTTGAATGGATAACTGGACAATGTCGATATCTTCTCGCTGCAGCATTTCTTCCTCAACAACGGTTACGTTGTCCAATGTATCTTCTGTTGTTTCACCCGTTTCAGGTGTATAGGTTAAATACATTACTTTTTCTTCTTCGCTGCCTAAAAAGCTAAATCCAATAAGCGGCGTAAGGGCCAAGCTTCCAGCAAGAAGGATAACAGCGATCACAGATGTAATGATTTTGTGATTCAATGTTTTTTCAAGAACGCCTCTATACCACATTGCAAGCTTGCCAACTTCTTTATGGCTGCTTTCTGTTTTCGGACTGTACAGCTTCTTTTTAAATAAGAAGTGAGAAAGAGCTGGAACGATTGTAATTGCTACAATTAAGGATGCACCTAAAGCAAACGTCATTGTTAATGCGAAAGGCATGAACAATTCTCCAACCATGCCGCCAACAAAAATCAACGGAGCAAAAACAGCTACGGTAACTAGAGTGGACGATAAAATTGGTTTAAACATTTCAATTGTTGCTTCTCTAATAAGCGCACGCCCAGTAAGCTTTTCTTCTTTTAAATGCATACGGCGATAAATATTTTCCACAACAACGATGGAGTCATCAATAACCCGCCCGATTGCTACGGTAATGGCACCAAGTGTCATAATATTTAATGTAATATCCAGCCAGTGCAGCAATAGGAATGCCATAAAGATTGAAACTGGAATAGATACAATTGAGATAATCGTTGACTTAATGTCACGCAAGAATAGAAGGATGATCAATACAGCGATTAAACCGCCAAATAAGGCTTTTTCAATCATTGTATGAACAGAGTCCTCAATCGGAGCTCCTTGGTCTAATGAAATATCAATCATCAGTCCATCAATGGCTTCTTCTTGATCGGTTGCAAACTCTTTAACAGCATTTACAACATCAACCGTGTTATCCTGCTGTCCTTTTACAATCTGAATGGCAATGGCATTTTCCCCATTTGTCCGGGAGACAGATTGTTCGCGTCCAATTGTTTCAATTGAGGCAATATCGCCCAATGCGACAAATGGAACCTGATTTTCTTCTGAAGGAGTTATTGGAATAAGAAGCTCTCTTAACTCTTCAACTGATGTAACTTTGCCGTCAACAGCGACTGCCTGTTCACCATCTTCAAACTCATAAAGCCCAAGAGACATAGCCATATCACTGGCTTGAATCATTTGTTTGACATCATCTTCTGTTAAGCCGAGCTCAGCCATTCTTTCTTCATTGAAGGTGAAAATAGCTTCCTCAATATGCTGACCGGAGATTGTTGCAGAAGCAACACCGTCAATTTTTTCAATCTCTGGTAAGATCGTGTCTTCTACAGTCGATGTTAATTCTACAATATCTTCTGAGCTGCTGCTGATAGATAAAGCAACTACAGGCATCATATTCATCCCGATAGATGTTACAGTAGGTTCCTGAACATCTTCAGGCAGTGTGACAGTATCTAAAGCTGACTCAAGTTCTCTTTTCTTTTCATCCATATCAATGCCATATTCGTATTCAACCTGAATACTTGCTACATTGGAACTGGAATTAGAGAAAACAGCTTTTACATCTTCAAGTCCTTCAATGGCACTTTCAATAGGTATTGAAACGTCTTCCATTACCTTCTCCGGAGTTGCTCCCGGATAGATTCCCATGACCATTAAATATGGAATGTTAATGTTCGGAATCGTTTCTGTTTTCATTTGTGTACCTGAATAAATACCCGATGCCGTAATAATGATCGTTAATAACCATACAGCGAGCTTGTTTTTCAGGACAAAATTTACTAAACCTTTCACAATTACACCTGCCCCTTTATTGACTTTGTTCAATTAATTACATATACTAATGACTAATCGGTCATTTGTCAATTGATTTCATTTAGGAGAGTATTAAGATATGGTAAAGAAACAGTTAATAATGGAAAAGGCACTAGAATTGTTTGCGGAACAGGGATTCGATGCTACTTCAGTACAACAGATTACTGAAAAGAGCGGTATATCAAAAGGTGCGTTTTATTTATCCTTTAAATCAAAGGATGAGCTAATCTTTGCTTTAATTGATCATTTTATGAGTGAAATCGTTTCCAATATTGACTATCTGGTCAGTGGTGGGGGATATCAAAAGGATGAGCTGTTATATCAGTTTTACCTTACGATATTAAAAAACTTTGAAGAACACTCTAATCTTGCCACTGTTTTTATGAAGGAACAAACACATACGTTAAATATGGAACTGATTATGAAGCTTCATTTTTATGATAAACAAATCAATCGTGCCATCCTGAAAATGATTGATCAAATTTATGGTGATTCAATTGCGGCTACAAAGTTTGATTTGCTTTATTGTGTAAAAGGATTTATGAAAATGTACTCGGAGCTTTTTATCTTTTCAAAGCTTCCGCTTGATTTGAAGTTACTGGCCAGCTCACTTGTTGAAAAGACAAATTTGCTTGCAAAGCATTCCACAGTCCCTTTTGTTACAAAAGAGCTCGTTAACTTGCTCGATCTGCCGGCAGAAGGTCCTCCAACACAAGAAACCTTAGTCAAACATATAAATGATCTAATTGCTGAGGTACAAGAAGGATTTGTAAAAGATGCACTGCATGAGTTAAAAGAACAAATAAATAAACAAACATTAGATATCCTGCTGATTAACGGACTAGTAGAAATCGTGCGCCAAGATGCTCAGTGCATGTGGGTTGCTTTTCTCCTCCGCCGCTATTTTAAAATAAGCTGAGGATTCACTGGTTATAAAATTTAGTTCAGCTTCAGTGATAAGGTTCAGTTCTCAGGATTTGAGACATGATTTTAAACGAATATTAACTGAACCCTCAGCTTCACCTGAGGGTTCCCTTTATTTTGTAGCTCCTTTTGCCCCAAAATCAATAATTTTTAGATCAACTTTAAATTGAACATTTGCTTTGCTGAAAATTTCATCCATATTATTTTTGTTTTGTTTATAAAATTTAGGATGCTGAGATCGAATATAGTAAAAGAAACCTGGCGCATCTGACTTTAAGTCATTTTGCAATTTGTCGAGAATAATCCCGACCTGCCGTTCTACTAGCGGCTTTTTCTATTTCTTTCAAATAAGAGGAGCTAAAAGAATCTTCATTTGAATACCAGTCTTCAGAGAGACGGGTATTATACTCGGTTGAAATGTCGATTGTTACTTGTGAATCATTAACAGTAGTTTTAATTTCTTTATTTGTTTGATCAATGACCTCAACACTAAAACGTTTCCCTTTGTGTTCTCCAACGATAATTCCACCTTCAATATTTCCCTCAAGCCAGTTCATATAGGAAACTTCATCTGCAGTTAACATTCCTGCTAATTCAGAATGATTATTTATGACACCTGCTCCATCTAACTTAAGCATCTTTTCTTTAATAGAAACGGATTGAATGGCAAAGCTACCAGCTGCCTGTAGGCTTGCAGAGGTCTGACCCAATGTTATCGATGGCAGAATCTTACTTGTCGCTGAAATATTCTCGCTTAAAGAATATAGATCATTAGAAGGAACACTTCCATCTTCTCCTGTACTTAAAATTTGTTCTGCAGGATCTTTTGAAACCATAATGATACAGCTTCTTCTTGTATCATTATCTTTTATAAATTGATTGATTACAGCGTCTAATGGGAGACTTTTTAATACATTCTCATTAATAATGATCAATCGCTGCTGATTTGCAAATAGAACATTTTTAGACATCGCTACTTCTCTTATGGCATCATGAACGGTTCGAGCGAGCACGGTGGCGTTTTCATAGGAAGGGGCTGGAGTTTCTGCAGACTGTCCGGAAGCTGGCAAGAGAATCTGATGTGTCAGAGATAGCTGATCATCCTCTCCAAGATCAATGCCCACTCCTACTAATAACGACAGATCTTCTATTTCTTCACTGTCCCAGCACCCGCTTAAAAGGGAGATAGCGACAAATAGCCCGATAAGATGCACGACCAGTTTCATGTTCTCATCCTCCTTTCTAAACCGTAAACGAAAAATGTTGCAAAAGGAAGAATGATAAGGACTACCGGAAATGCAAAGCCGAGCAGGTCACTGAATATAAAAACATCACCAAGATCTTTGGCGTAATTAGCTAAAAGAAATATCAATGGAACGAGTATGATTAAGTTAGTAGAGAACCTGTTATGAAACACATGTGTCATGCTTTTGGCTGCAAAATAGAAATAAAGCATATGAGTGGTGAAGAACTGCAGAATCCAGGTAACTAATAGAAAGAGCTCTAATCTTTCGACGAAGATACCTTGAACTTCAAATGATTGGATAAATGAAATGGTTGGCCATGTGACCGACGTTACCTCATCAATTGTAAGTGTGCTTACAACTAAAATATATGTCAGCACATACATGCCAACTGGTATGAAACAGCCTAATAAGACGCCTTTATTGATATTTAGCTTTTTATCTGTCATTCCGTATAAAAATAAAACTAATTCAATTCCAAAAAAAGATAGCTGTCCGGCACTAAACCCTTTTAGAATAGGCTGCAAACCATATCCCAATATAGGTTTGATATTCATAAGATCGACAACTTTAAAGCTCATACTATAAATAAAAAGGACAACCACAATGGTAATAGGTAGAAACAGAATACAAACTTTAGCAATTGGTTTAATGCCTCCGATAATTAAAGTGAACAGCCGCTAAAATTAGTGCTAAGATAGTTACTTCCATAGGAGTATTTTCAAGCATATAAAAGCGGACCATTTCACTCATTGCCCGGACTTCAAAACTTGCAATAGAAAGAAAATAAACGGCTAAGGCGAGGCAAATAGCTTTTCCCGCCCACTTTCCATAAGCCTCTTCAATATAAGAAAAATAATCTGTCACCCTATGTTTTTTTAGCATATAAACAAGGAGAATTAATAGAAGAGCTGCACAAATACCATTGAGGATTAGTATAATCCATCCATCTGTAGTTGTTGCCTGCTCTGTTAAGCCTCGAGGAAGGGTGAGCATTCCTACGCCTAGCATTGCACAAGAGAGGATTGAAGTAATTTCTAAATTTATTAGGGTTGGTTTAGCTTCCATATTTTTATCTCCTAGTTATTGCCTGCTTTTTTAGGAAGTCTTATTAGAAAATCCCGCTGTTTTTTCTTATTAAATAATTGTCTTAAATCTAGATAAGGCTCATTAAAGCTTGTTAATTTCGCTAAATGAGTGATGAAAATGATAAAAAATAAGGTTGTGCCATATAAACCCAATATCGCAGCAATTCCCATTGCACCAAATCGCAATGCCCTAAAGCCAAGACCAAAGCTATATTGAGGGACCGTGAAAGAGGTGATCGTGGTGATGGATACAATAATAACCATGATCGAACTGACCAGATTTGCCTGAACGGCAGCCTGACCGATAATAACGCCGCCAACAAGGCCAATGGTTTGCCCAACAGGAGTTGGAAGTCTTACTCTTGCTTCTCGTAATAACTCTATCGTTAATTCCATAATGATTGCCTCAATAAAAGGAGGGAAGGGCACATTTTGTCTCGTTCCGGCGATTGTCATGGCGAGCTCAGTTGGAATCATTCCAGAATTAAAGGATACAAGCGATATATATATTGCTGAAAGAAAGACGGTAATAAACACTGAGATATAACGTAATAACCTTAAAAATGATCCGGCAATCCACCGTTCATAATAATCATCTGGAGATTGAAGAAGCATATCTACCTTTGTCGGAGCAATTAAAGCGAAAGGAGAGCCGTCGACTATTATTCCCACACGGCCTTCCTTTAGAGATGCAAGCACTTTATCAAGCCGCTCGGTATTTTGTATTTGTGGAAAGGGTGTATAATGCGTATCCTCAATTAGTTCTTCTAGAACACCTGAGTCTAATATGTCCTCTTTTTTTACTTTTTCAATACGAGAAAGGACTTCATCAACAAGGTGCTGCTTCGCTAAATTTTTGTTATAGATCACAGCAATTTCCTTTTTTTCTTCCGATCCTGTTTTTATTTTCCTGACAACAGTGCTTTGATCTTTTGTACTCTGTCTAATGAGAGCGATATTATCGCTCAAGCTTTCAATCAGTGAAATTTTAGGGCCTCTAACTACACGTTCTGTCGTAGGTTCAGCAAAACTTCTTGTTTTAGAACTCGGAAGATTAAGAAGAAGTGCTTCCTGTTTTCCTTCCAAAACAAGTGCAATTTTCCCATCAAACAACTCTGTCATCAGCTCTTTTTCTGTATGTGCTACATTGAATAAAAATGGCTGGAAAAAATGCATTAAGTCATCATAAGAATGGATTTTATCTGAAGATGAACTGGTAAGATCTTGAGCCAGCTTCCAATATTCTGTGTAATCAATAACCCCATTTACAAAAATAAAAAATGCTTTCCTGGAAAGGACTGTTATCTCCGTAAATTGGATATCATCCTGATTCTTGGTTAAAGCTTTTAATGAATCTTCAGTGAAGGTTCGTTTTCCTTTGTTGAACATATTCTCACCCTTGTTTTCATATGTATTTGTATTTTTTGCATGTGCTTGATAAATATTCACGAAGTAAATTCATTCTTTTTAAGTGACTTCTATCCTGTGTTAGAATGAAAAGCAGGAAAAATGAAAGGGAGATGAATGAAATGTACCGTCAAGTAAATGATTTCTTAAATGAGTGGAATGCTGAAGCTGTTAGTACTATAGCCGTTATGGATGCATTAACAGATGAAAAATTGGAACAAGCAATTACTGAGGGACACAGTACCCTTAGATGGTTAGGCTGGCACCTGGCAACAAGCCCAGTATTCTTCGCAAGCTTAGTTGGTGTGAACCTTGCACCTCCAACAGAAAAAAAAGAAGAAGAAATGACTGCTGCTGATATTCAGGTTGCCTATAGAAAAATAGCAGAGGAATTAAAGTCTGCAGCAGAATCGACACTGGCGGACGAACAGCTTACTGAAACAATTGATTTTGGAGGTCCGACAGCGAAGGGATCTATTCTTAGTAAACTGATCCTGCATCAAACACATCACCGCGGACAAATGACAGTCCTTCTTCGCCAAGCAGGGCTGCCTGTACCTGGGGTTATGGGACCAACGAAAGAACAGCAGCAGGGATAACATATTTAGAAAAGCCGGTTCTCTAAATTAGAATTCCGGCTTTTCTGATGTTTTCTGTTCTTTGACTTTGAGAGGCAGTTCGTAAAAGGGAACATAAAATTTATTATTTTGCACATGCTAAAATAGATATTCCACTTGAATATCCGGAACTACATCCTAACTACGAGGTGATTTTACCATGAGTTACCGCAATCGATTAGACGAGCACTCTGCACAGTTTCATCATAACTGGACAAGACCGAAACGTTCTAAATCGCAGGTGAATGGGCATACGGAAATGTCGCAAACGAACATTATTTTGCGCAGTAATGCCAAAGCCCATCGCTGGTAAGTAGTAGGAATAGGGGAAGGTTTAATTGGAATAAGGCAATTTAAAGATTGCCGTCGCAAAAAGACCTGGGGAGTATCCCTTAGGTCTTTTTGTACATGATTTTTTAAGTTTCATTCTCATAATAAAGGGTTGAACGTTCATACTAACAGGAAAGGAGGAGATCGTCTTGGAGCTTCTGATTATGTGTGTAATTGCCTGGTTAACAGTGGCCATTTTCACATTTTTGCCTTATAAAATGTCTGTTGCAGCCAATATACTTAACTATTTAATGATCGCTGTTGTAGATATTAATAAAATATCTTTTCTCGCCTTTCATTATCAGTGTATTGAAATTAGCTCTGATACCATACGCTTTATCTCATTTATTGTGTACCGGGATATCATTTTTTCCTTTTTACTGCTTATCTTAGTGAACATTTGGTTTGCTTTCCATCATAAATGGATCCGATTCCTTGCTGCAGTGGGTACTTTGGGGATTATAGCTATCTTGAGAGTGCTCCTCAGTTCACTGTCCATATTCACGTATAAACATTGGTCATTTATACATGAGCTTCTTATGGATGTTGTCATGTTGCTTCTTACAGTTTTGATCGCATATATGTCTCGCAAAATTACAAAAGGAATGAAGACAAGTGAAAAACACCCTATATGAGCAAGGTTTTAATGCCAATGAAATGGTTATCCTGGGGATGATTATAATAGGAGGAATTATTGTTATTGTTCTTCCTAAAATATTATCGAAGGCATCAGCGGTTTTCAGTTTATTATTTGGTGTCACAACTGGGCTGATGTTTGATCACACATTAGCCGTACCTCCATTAGATCTATATGATGTAAACGATCAGTCAATCTATCAGACATTTGATATGTTCAGTTATTTAATGTATGCCCCATTTGGTTATATCTTTATTTATATTTATCGGCGTTTTAATATAAAAGGCTGGAAGGTTATTCCTTATATTCTAGGCTGGACCGCTTTAGCTATTCTGGTTGAAGTATGGGCAATTAAAGTAGGCATTTTTCACTTTAAGAACGGCTACAGGTCCCTGTATTCCATTCCAATTTATCTTTTTGTACAATCTGTGCAGTTATTTTTATATGAAAAGGTTTTTATGAATCATGATTACGATAAGGGGGCCAACTAATACGGTCCCTTCATGCAGATTTTAAGCTGCAGAATCTGGTTTTACAATATTCATCCGGATCTCCTCCAAAACCTCTTTTTTTCGCACCTTTGTTTTAAATCTCCAAAATAATTCTTCGGATTGCTGTTCCAAAGCAAATATACAATGTTCATATATCAGCTAAGATATTGTTACAACACTTTCTGTTTTTAATTATTTTACTGAGTTAAATCTAAAAAAAGAAAAGAGTATCTGTTTAAAAAGATCGTTAAATAATTTTATAAAGTGTAAAGATATCTTTACTTTTTCTTTTGGAACATGTTATACTCCGTGTAAAGATATCTTTACATGGATGGCGGCGAATCATTTGAAGGTTACCAATCGAATTAAGGAAATCAGACTCGCAAAAGGAATTAGCCAAGTTGAGATGGCAGAGGCATTGCAAATTACGAGGCAGACGATCAATGCAGTTGAAAAGCATAAATATAATCCTAGCCTTGAGCTTGCTCTTAAAATGATTAAATATTTCAATGTGCCAATCGAAGAATTATTTACATTGGAGGAGGATACAAAATGAAGAATCTGCAGTATTTAGCATGGGGTTTTATTGTTGTCTGTATGGGTGTTGGTATTCTGATTGCCAAATGGATGATTCCAGACTTGTCATGGAGCGCCGTTGCTGCCAGTATAGGCGGAACGGTGGCAGGTGTTGGACTTGTGGCTGCGGTCGCTAAAATTCGTGAAATGAAAAAAAGAGATCATGTACCTGATGTGGATGAAAGAACATGGAATAACATGAAGAATTTTTATGCCGCTGCGCTATATTTTGTCTTGATTGGCAGCATGGCTGTTGTGATTGTGCTAGTGGGATTAGGACATGAAACAATAGAACTAGGAGCAATCAGCCTCTATTTGCTGTTTTTATTTATGATTCTTGCCATTGGATCATTTATAGTCAAAAGAGCATAATACTGGAGTTCCTCCTGCTGGGGGCACCCACCATGTGTTCAATTTAAATTGTGCTATAAGGGCTGCAATTCCCTATTGATATTTGACAATAATTGTATTAGAATAGATGTAATTTCATAATCTTATCCAGAGAGGTGGAGGGATTTGGCCCTTTGAAGCCTCGGCAGCAGACTCAAGCTTTGAGCACTGTGCCAATTCCAACAAGCGTATTTGCTTGGCAGATAAGGAGAACGGTAAATTAAATCTCATCTTATGCTGTCAAAAGCATAAGGTGGGATTTTTTTGTGTCTGCTAAGTATTGAATTCAGCCCGGAAAGCCTAGGACGCTGTGTGTTACGTATCAGTATTAATTGTCAGTATAAATCTGACTAATGCGATGAGATTAATTTCATTAGATGAGGTGAAGAAATGATAAGACATATTTCAATTCGATGGGAAGATCGAGAACTGGCAGCGGCAATTCATTATCCAGATTCATATGGGAAAGAAAATAAAAAATATCCCGTCATCGTAATTTGTCACGGTTTTGTGGGAACGAAGGTTGGAATTAATCGTCTCTTTGTCAAAGCTTCTAAAGAATTATCACTGGAGGAATGTGTAATTGTTCGCTTTGACTATGCAGGATGCGGCGAGAGTGAGGGCGATTACGGGCAAAGCTGTATTGATGATTGGATTAGCCAGACACAATCTGTCATCAGCCATTCACTGGGGGTTGAACATATAGACCGTGAACAGTTAGTGCTTATAGGCCATAGTCTTGGAGGTGCTGTTGCCCTCTTGACCGCTACACGGGATCAGAGAGTTAAAAGACTTGTGTTATGGAGTGCTGTTGGTCATCCCTTTAAGGATATAACTGCTATTGTTGGAGAGGAAAGGCTGGGGGTATTGAAGGAGAGCGGCGAATTTGATTACCAAGGATATTCCTTAAGGGAAAACTTTATAGAATCTCTTAAAAAATATCATCCATTAAAACTAGTATCTAAATTTAATGGAGATGTTCTTCTTATACATGGAACAGCGGATGAGGAGATTAGCGTTAATCATTGCTACAATTATTACTATGCATTTCGGACGCGTAAACAGGGAATCTGTGATAAGCGGATTATCAATGGAGCCAACCATACATTTTCTTCTGGGGCAGCATACAGCCAGCTGATACATGAAACAAAGCAGTGGATTGGTCAGAGACATACGCTGGCCATTTAGTATGAACAGAACAGCAGAAACCGAGCGGAAAAAGCGGTAAGTGAGAAAGAGGCTTTTAATCATTTCCGCTCCTTTTTCTTTTCTTAAAATAATGATTCAAGAAATAGAAAAAAACTGTCATGACAGCCAAATATAAAGGCAGCGGTCCTGCAGAATGCTTCAGTGGTAATGGTTCCCCATATACTTGCCATTTTTTATCTGTTTCATCAACATTCTGCTGAAGAGGTGCACAAAGAGGCACTTTCCAGAAACCGAATTCCTTATTGGCGAAAACCAGTATTTTATCTCCTGCTTTATATGTGTTTCCCCAATCGTTATCCTCATATATTTTAACCTTCGTCTTGTCTACACCTTTCCATGACTGCACAACTTCAAGTTTAGTATTTTTGGTCAGGTCACTGCTGCTGATCACTTTGCCGATAAATACAGCTTCATAGTCATGTATGGCCTGCGAGGGATCAGGTATTGCACAGTCAAGAGCGTAGATCTTAGTGGGAAATACTAAAAAGGCTAATACCAGGATAATCAGAATGATATTTTTGTAAGGTCTCATATTTTACTTAAAGATGAAAACTGCCTTCCAATGTAGCCGGGAGAAATAGGAGCCAGGTCCAGTTCTCTTGCCCAAATTGAGAGCTGCCCAATATGGTGAATTTCATGCGCCACTAAATGATGCAGAATATCAGATACCGTATGAAACTCATCTTCCCATGGAATATAAACTTTTTGGTTGTATGTATGTGGCTCTATTGCAGTCATAAAAACACTATTCTCAGATAATGTTTGCTGAGAAAGAATTTTCAGCTGTTCTAAACTTTTATAGGAGTCGAAGTCAAAAATCACATCGTCCTGACTTTGGATCGCACGCAGCCAGCTATACTCTACATCGATAATATGAAACAGTGTATATTGAATACTGCCGACCCCGCCGACTCGCTTTTGCAGCAATACTTCTGATGAAAGCTGCTCACACCAATGCAACCATTCATCTCGAACCTGCCAGTTATACTCAAAAAAAGACAGCATCATAACTCCTCCTTTTATTTAATACATACTATTCTATTTTTTACTCGAGAATCCTCTAGGTATTTGGTTCTTCTAGTGAGATGATTAAGAAATTCCGCTATTTTCATAGGTTTTCCTCCAATCCTTTTTGGTAGAGGTGCGTATGGATAATAGGAAGGAGTGAAGTAGAGTATGAGAATACAGAATAGGCGCCGGACGAGAGGTCCTGGCTTCTGCCTGTCTGGTGGCTACCGCTATTGCGGTCCAGGCTGCAGCGGTCCGGGAGAGCCGATCAATTATGTTGATTCGTGCTGCAAGAAGCACGATGAGTGTCTTAGTAAATATGGAGACAGCTGCAGATGCGATCAAGTATTGATTCAATGTGTGGAGTCAAAATTAAACAATTGTACAGACGAAGGGAAGAAAGCTCGATTAATCTCAGGATTCATGAAGTTTAGAATGTCGATGAGATGCGGACGATGGGCTGAATAGTTTTTTTGAATCGTGTCCAGTTTCAGCGCCAAAAAAGGGAGAGGAGCTCCCTTTTTGAGTTTGGCGGATATTTTGTTTGTTTTGTCGGATATCGGCTTTCCAGAGCGGTTTTCCACCGCTTTTTATACTCAAATGCTCTGCTAATCTCTCTAAAGTTGTGAAAAAGGGTTAATTTTAATTCAAATGATCGCTTTTTCCAATAACGAACTCAGTAATTTAGACGAATCAGACCAAGAGAGCCCCAAATATAGTGTTCCGTGCGTTTTCAGTCCGCTCCTTCGATCAAGCCCACCACATCTCTCCTGCTGGCGCATTGAATAAAAGCGGTTTCAAACTTGCTGCTGCTTTAGAAAAGCCTTCTTCGACTGACATTAACCCATCTTCGTGCTCGATGCTGACGACATAGTCATATCCATACAAACGAAGAGCGCTGATCATGTCTGCCCACGTTTTGGTGTCATGTCCATACCCGACAGTCCGGAAATTCCATGCGCGGTTTTGCATCTTGCTGTAGTCAGTCATATCCGTGATTCCATTTCTATTCATATTCTGCTGATCGATAATGGTATCTTTTGCATGGAAGTGGAAAATAGCATTTTCTCTGCCAAGAATCTTAATCGCCTCGACAGGATCAATGCCTTGCCACCACATGTGGCTGGGGTCAAGGTTAGCACCAATTGCGGTGCCGCAGTGTTCCCGCAGCTTCAGCATGGTCGCAGGTGTGTGAACAGAGAAACCGCCATGAAGCTCGAGGCCGATTTTCACGCCGAGCTCTTCAGCTCGTTCATTCTTCTTGCTCCAATATGGAATGATTTTCTCCTCCCATTGCCACTTTAGGACTTCTTGAAAATCATGAGGCCACGGTGCTACTGGCCAGTTCGGATAGAGTGCATTTTCATGATCTCCCGGACAGCCGGAGAAAGTGTTCACTACTGGAATTTCAAGCTCCGCTGCAAGCTCCATCGTTTTGTTCAGCAGTATATCTGCTGGTTCGGATATAGCCTTTTGCGGATGAAGGTGGTTCGAATGGCAGCTTAATGCACTGACTATTAAACCATGACTATTAATATCCTTTTTAAATTGATTAAGAGCACTGCGATCACTGAGCAATGTATCAATTGAACAATGGGAATCTCCCGGATAGCCGCCAGTACCGAGTTCAATTGCTTCAATTCCTTTAGAAGAAACAAATTGAAGCATGTCATGAAATGATTTATTTGAGAATAAAACTGTAAAGACACCTAATTTCAAAATAGACCCCTCCAATTATTATTTTCAGAAAATAAAGAAATGTAATCCGTTACATAAACTAAGTTATTAAAAAAAACATGATAAATCAACTGTTTTATGAAATTAATTTTCAGTATTGACAGATAATTCCGTGTGTAATATCATCGAATTGAAATCGATTACATCGTTAGCAGTTCAGCAATACAGAAAGTAGGCAAGAAAATATGGCGAATATCCAGCAGGTTGCAAAGCTAGCAGGTGTATCTGTTGCAACCGTCTCGAGAGTATTAAACGGACAAAGAACAGTAAGTGCTAAAACTAGATTTAAAGTTGAGCAGGCAATTGAAAAATTAAATTATGAACCGAGCATGCTCGGCCGAAACTTAAGAAACTCTGAAAGCAGAATGCTGCTGATCTTAATTCCAGCGATCACAAACCCATTTTATTCGGAGGTTATTAAAGGAATTGAGCATATCGCGATCAGTTCGAATTATAATATTTTGCTCTGTGAAACCGATTCAAGTCCTGAGCGTGAAAATATTTATTTTGACCTGGTAAGAACAAAAATGGCTGACGGCATTATATCAATGGACCCTGCTGTTAATACCGAAACATTAAAAGTTCTGGCAAAAAAGCATGCGATTATTCAATGCAGCGAGTACACGCCAGACAGCGGGATTCCTTATGTGACAATTGATAACGAAAAGGCCTCTTACCAAGCGGTCAAGCATTTAATACAACTAGGGCATAAATCAGTTGCGATCATTAACTCAGATGAGAAGTACTTGTACGCCAGACAAAGAATGATGGGTTATAAACGGGCAATCATGGAGCATGGACTAGAACTCAATGATTCGTATATCATCCATACACAGCAGCTTGGGTTTGAGCACGGACAGCAGGCAATGAGGAAGCTTTTGAATCTAAAAGAGCGACCAACCGCTGTATTTACAGTATCGGATTTGCTTGCCATTGGGGCATTAAAAGAAATAAATAGCCAAGGATTGCTGGTGCCAAATGACATTGCGGTAGCAGGGTTTGATAAAATTGATTTTTCGAATATGACCAACCCAACTTTAACAACAGTTGCACAGCCAATGTATAAAATGGGAACCATTGCGGCTGAAATGCTCATTGCAAAAATCAAGGGACAAGAAGTTGAAGATGTGATTTTAGACCATGAATTAGTCATACGCCAATCAACTTTAGGATAGACATCAGCTAAGATCAGCGCTCTGTTATTAAAGATTTGATAATAGAGCGCTGGCCTTACATGTAAATGTAATCGATTACATTATGGCGGCATGATGTAAAACTAAAAAAGGGGTGGATCGCTTGAAACGCTTATTAATGATTGGACTGACTGTTTTTTTACTAACGATTCTTGCGGCGTGCAGTGAAGAAGGCAGTGGAGACGGCAACGGAGAAACTGACGGTGAAAAAAGTTTGAAAATTGGGATTTCTCTACCTTCCGCTACACATGGTTGGATGGGAGCGTTAATTGAGGAAGCTGAGAACCAGGCAAAAGAGTTAAAAGAAAGTGAAAACATTGATTATGTGATAACAAATGCTGCAGATCCGAATAAACAGGCCAATGATGTGGATGATCTTATATCTCAGGAAGTTGATGTTATTGTTATGCTTCCGATTGAATCAGCTGCCTTAACACCTGTTGGGCAAAAGATCAAAGATGCTGGAATTCCGCTTGTCATCGTGGATAGAGAATTAGAAAATGATGCGGCAACAGTAGTCGTAAAAGGCGACAATGAAGGAATCGGCGTAAATGCAGGAAAGTACTTTGTTGAACAGTTAGGCGGAGAAGGAAAAGTGGTTGAAATCACAGGACCGCCTAGTTCTGTAACTGAGCAGCGCGGAGCAGGCTTTAAAGAAGCAATGGAAAGTGAAGAAGGAATTGAAGTGATCGCCTCACAGAGCGGTGATTTCTCCACAGAAAAATCTCTAACTGTTATGCAGAACATCCTTCAGGCACATCCTGAGATTGATGCTGTGTTCACGCAGGATGATGGAATGGCTTTAGGTGTTATTCAGGCAATTAAAGAGGCAGGCAGAACAGATATTCAATTTGTTACTGGTGCAGGCGGTGCTAAGGAAGTATTTGAGAATATGAAAGAGGACGGCTTAATTAAAGCAACATTCCTTTATTCGCCAACAATGGTGAAGGACGCGGTTGTGATCGCAGGGGATATTGCAAAGGGTGAAGATCCTTCAGAAGCAATGGTTGTTAAAGAGGCTACACAGGTTACAAAAGAAAATGCTGATGAGTTCTACAATCCTGATTCAAAGTTTTAATAAATGAGGAGGGAAATGTGAAAACGTTTCCTTCCGCTGCTTTGCCTATTGTCAAAGTGAAGGGGTGAGAAAATGGAGAATAAAGTCTACTTAGAAATGAGAAATATTAAAAAATCTTTTAATGGAGTCAAGGTGCTTAAAGGTGTTTCACTTCAGGTTCAAAAAGGCGAGGTTCATGCACTGCTTGGAGAAAATGGGGCCGGCAAATCAACGCTTATGAATATATTAGGAGGAGTTCATCAGCCTGATTCCGGAAGCATTACAATAGAAGGACGCGATGTGAAAATGTCCGATCCACGTGAATCAAAAGCAAACGGAGTCAGCTTTATCCATCAAGAATTAAACGTTGTCCCTGATTTAATGGTTTATGAGAATTTGTTTTTAGGAACAGAGATTAAAAATAAATTTGGCTTTTTGCATGTTGAGGAAATGTGCAGACAGACTGCCGATATTTTAGGACGGCTTGGAGTGGATATTCATCCGAAAAGTTATGTCCGGGAACTCGATAATTCTTATAAGCAATTTATTGAAATAGCGAAATCATTACTTCATAAATCAGAACTGATTATCATGGATGAACCAACCTCCTCGCTCGCTGATCATGAGGTAGAGCGGCTGTTCACTTTTATTCGAAATCTAAAGGAGACTGGCGTTTCCATTATTTATATTTCCCATAAGCTTAAAGAGATTGAAGAAATCTGCGATCGTTTTACCGTACTGCGCGATGGAGAGCTTGCAGGCGCAGGAATTGTGAAGGAATTTAAACTGGATCAAATTACAAAGCTAATGGTAGGGAAGGCGATCTCGAATGAACGGTTTGAACACAAGGAAATTCAGGATACTGTTCTGTTAGAGGTAAATAACTTAAGCACTGAAGGGTTATACAAAAATATAAATTTTTCCGTGAAAGCCGGAGAAGTAGTAGGATTTACGGGTCTTGCTGGAGATGGAAGAACAGAGCTGTTTGAAAGTATTTTTGGCTATCGAAAAAAATACACGGGGCAAATTAAGGTTCGCGGCCAAGTGTTAAAAATAGATCATCCGCAAAAGGCTGTCAAAGCGAAAATTGGTTTTGTTCCAAAAAACCGAAAAGAGAATGCCATAATCAAAGACTTAAGTGTTATTCATAATATGAGTCTTTCATCATTATCCAAGTTTAATAGAAATGGACTGCTGGACCAAAGCCTTGAGAGAAAGCGATTCAGATATTATAAGGATTTACTGAATATTAAAGTTCATGATCCGAATATTACGATCGATAAGCTTAGCGGAGGAAATCAGCAAAAGGTAATGCTGGCAAAGTGGCTGGAGGCAGACCCTGATATCCTCATTTTCGATAATCCTACACAGGGAATTGATGTTGGAGCAAAGCAGGAGATCTATGAGCAAATTCTCGCGTTAGCAGCGATGGGGAAAGCGATCATTATTTTATCCTCAGAAGCACCTGAGATTCTTAGGCTCTGCCAGCGCATATATGTTATGTATCAAGGAGAAATCGTATCCTCATTTAATGGAAATAGAGCCACAGAGGATATGATCATGAGCTATGCTACAGGAGCAAAAAGGGAGGATGAACAGATTGGCTAATCCAGAATTAAAAGAACCCGCCAAGCAAGGATCTGCCATGGGAAGTGCAAAATCACGTCTTACATGGATTTGGTCAGAATATAGCGTTATTATTGCTTTTGTCATTATTTTTATTTTAGCTGCCATTGTGAGTCCAAGATTTTTAGATATTAATAATCAGCTGAACATATTAATGCAGGTTTCTATTATTGGAATTGTTGCTCTCGGTATGACAGTGGTTATGCTGTCCGGCGGTATTGATTTATCGGTAGGATCGGTTCTTGCTTTAGTCGGCGTTCTTACAGTCCTTGCGCTGAATGCCACTGGAAGTATACTAGTTGGGATATTGACTGCTTTAGCCTCGGGCGTCATTATTGGTCTATTGAATGGATTATTAGTTG
The DNA here is from genome assembly GCF_001636345.1 of Cytobacillus gottheilii. Lineage (GTDB taxonomy): Bacteria > Bacillota > Bacilli > Bacillales > Cytobacillaceae > Cytobacillus > Cytobacillus gottheilii. Next base: position 4,448,902 of record NZ_KV440945.1, on the reverse strand, counting down.
CGAAAGGGAAGATTGCCTCCTTTATTGCCACGCTCGGAATGATGGCTGGTGCCAGATCAATTGCCTTATACATTGCAGAAGGCGGGAGTATCTCAGGCGAAGTGTCAGGCTTTACAGCGATTGCCAACACTGAACTTTGGGTTATTGATGTACCAATTATTATCTTTATTTTAATGGCCGTATTGGTGTATATGCTTATGCACAAAACAAGCTTTGGCCGTCATGTTTACGCGCTTGGAAGCAATGAAAAAGCGGCACTGCTTTCAGCTATAAGAGTAGATCGGGTGAAAATCGCTGTATATAGTCTTGCAGGACTGCTTGTGAGTGTGGCAGCAATCATTGAAACATCACGTTTGAATTCTATTTCATCCTCAAGCTCTGGCATGCAATATGAGCTTGACGCTATTGCAGCAGTTATTATTGGGGGAACAAGAATGACGGGTGGCCGCGGGAAAGTCATTGGTACTTTCTTTGGGGTTTTAATATTAGGTATCCTAAATAATATGATGAATCTAATGAATGTCTCTCCGCACCTGCAAGGGTTTGTAAAAGGAGCGATAATAATTGTGGCGGTTGTATTTCAAAAAAGAGAATAGGAGGAATGCTGAATGGGAATCAACGTGGGGATTATTGGCTGCGGATCCATTGCAAAAAATCGGCATGCACCTGAATATGGTGCTAATCCATATGTGAATGAAATTGTTTTTTATGATCGAAATCCAGAAAGAGCAGAAGCATTAGCAAAACAGTTTAAGGGCAGAGCAGCCTATTCATTAGAAGATCTGCTGGAAGACCCAAGTGTTGAAGCAATTAGTGTATGCTCCTCAAATGAAAATCATGAGAAAGATACGGTAAGCGCCCTGTTAAGCGGAAAGCATGTATTGTGCGAAAAGCCCCTTTCTCTAGAGGTAGATGAAGCAAGAAATATGATACGTACAAGAGACGAAACAGGGAAAAAACTGATGATTGCTCATAATCAGCGCTTTACAAAAGCACATCAAGAGGCAAAGGAGATTATCAGCAGCGGGAAACTTGGAAAGGTATTAACATTCCGAACTACCTTTGGGCATGGCGGTCCTGAAAGCTGGGGTATCAATAAAACCAATTCCACTTGGTTTTTTAAAAAGGATCGATCCGGCTTGGGAGTGGCGGGTGATCTTGGCGTCCATAAGATCGATCTTATTCATTATTTGCTGGACGATCAAATTACAGACGTGAGTTCATTCATGGGTGCTCTTCATAAAAAAGACGAATCTGACAAACCGATTGAAGTTTGTGATAATATTGTATGCTCGCTGAAAACGAGGAAGGGTGTCATCGGTACAGGATCCTTTTCTTGGACTTATTACGGAGAAGAGGATAACAGCACTATTTTATATTGTGAAAAGGGAATCCTGAAAATCTATCATGATCCAGCCTATCAACTGGAGCTGATTTCTCATGCAGGAGAAAAGATAAGGTACGAGATCGAAGGTATACAGACAAATGAGAATCAAAGTGTCAGCGGTGTCATTGATGCTTTTCTGGAAAGTCTGCAGCATGATGAACATGTACCCGTCACGGGAGAAGATGGCTTATTATCTCTGCAGGTTATACTAGCGATAATAAAAGCGGCCGAGACGAATACAGTGGTTGAGGTAAATTAAGTATTAATCCATACTGGGAAACTGGTATGGATTTTTTTAGTTTATTGAATAAAAGTGTAGATGATGGACAGCAGGAAACCACTTCATAAGCAATACTAATAGTACATTATAATAAATTCATATTTTACAAGTATTTACTGGAGGAATATACTGCAGAGGTAAATAACTGAATGGTGGTGCTCCGGTGATGGTTATGGCAGAAATTTTTTTGAATATTATTGCTCCCATTTTATTGCTTTTGCTATTAGGTTTGTTTTTACAGAGGAAATTCAATTTTGATTTAAAATCATTAAGTCATTTAATGACGTATGGATTGATGCCTGCAGCTATTTTTATGAATATTTATCAAACCGACTTTAACATGCAGCTTTTAGTAGAGGTCGCTCTGTATCTTTTCCTGTTTACACTGACAATGATGCTGATTGGCATAGGGTGGAGCCGTGCTTTGAAGCTTGAAAGAAATGATGCTGCCATCTTGAAGAATGGCATTAGTTTAATGAATTCAGGCAACTATGGACTGCCTGTCAGTCAAATGCTTTTCTCAGCCAACCCAGTCGGTACCTCTATTCAAATCATTGTTCTTCTTTTTCAAAACCTTATGACCTATACATACGGACTTTATAACCTCATTGCAGCGACAAAATCCGGCTGGAATATTATCAAAACATTTTTGAAGCTTCCGTTAATATATGCTGCCCTATTGGGAGCTCTCCTTAATGGGTTTGAAGTAAACCCGCCTTCTTTCCTCCTTACACCTATTCAATATCTGGCGGATGGCTTTATGGCAATCGCTTTAATTATACTTGGTGCACAACTTGCCAATATAAAAGTTAAGTCGGTAAATATAGCAGTCATTAGCACTTGCTTCACACGTTTAATCATATCTCCAGCAGTGGCTATGGGCATTATTTTTCTGCTTGGGATCGATGGGGTCATTGCCCAGTCATTGCTCGTTGCCAGCGCCTTGCCGACCTCAAGAAATAGTGCTACCTTAGCACTGGAATATGATGTGAACCCGGATGTGGCTGCTCAAACCGTATTAATCACCACCCTATTGAGCGGGTTTTCAGTGTCTATCGTTGTGTATTTATCGACCATTATTTTTCCTTATTAAAGCTTTGGCTAGTTGTCTTTCAAATGAAAAAAGCAGAAATAAGCTCTGATCACTCATTTCTGCTTTTATATATTAATTTGGATAACGTTCTCTAAGACATTTTATAGATGCCACAATCAATTCTTTCAAAACTTCACGGTCAACATCGTCCAGCTTATTAATATAAACACATGCTTTGCCTGTTGTATGTTTGCCAAACTTCTTCAATAACTCATCTCTCTCTGTCTCGCCAGGAGCAAAGTATAAACTGATTTTTGCTTTGCGCGGTGAAAAGCCGACAAGTGCTGCATCTCCTTCATGTCCGGTAGCATATTTATAATGATAAGAGCCAAATCCGATTATGCTTGTTCCCCACATTTTTGCTTCATAGCCTGTCGTTTCTGTAAAAATATCGAGCAGTTCATAGGCATCTTGTTTCTTCTTCTCACTTTCAACACTTTCAATAAACTGGGTGACACTGTGATCCGTCTCTTTCGTTTTCAGCTCGTACATATACATCGCCCTTCCCATTTATGTTTATATTATAAATATAAACGAAAATAGGGAGATTTAATTGATAAAAAGAAAAATCTTGTAGTCACCTTAAATTTATACGAAAATGGAGAACCGAAATGCGAAGTGAAATAATAAGATATTTAAATAAGATTGAAGAAGATAATTTTGTGAAGATTATCTATGCATGCGAATCCGGCAGCCGAGTATGGGGGTATTCAGGTTCAAACAGTGATTATGATGTCCGGTTTGTTTATATACATCATCCAGATTACTACTTGAGCATAGATCCGATAGGGATTGGTGAGAAGCGGGATGTTATGGAGCAGACACCCCATCATCTGCTGGATTTTGTTGGCTGGGATCTGACAAAAGCGCTAAAGATGCTGCGGAAATCAAACCCATCCTTCTTGGAATGGCTGCATTCACCGACTGTTTACGTTGAAAAATTTGGGACTGCAGATGAGATGAGAGGGTGTACAAATACCATTTTGTCTCCTCACACATGTCTCTTTCATTATATAAAAATGGCAGAAGGAAATTTGAAGAACGCTGTAAACAGAACAGACTTTCATCTGAAAAATTGGATCAATATACTTAGACCGCTGCTCGCTGCGAAGTGGATTGAAGAAAAGCAAACCTTTCCGCCTCTGAATGTCCAGCTCCAATTACAGGAGCTTAACCTAGGGGATGATCTGAATCAAATAGGGAGAAAATTACTTGCCAGAGATCAGGAAGGGTTTGAGAACAGTCTTTCATTATTTAGTGATTATGCGAAACAAGAGCTTTCGCGTTTGCTAACTGAAGCAAAAAAGAGAACAGCAAACCCTGGCAATTATACGGAGGATTTTAATGCCATTTTTAGAAAAACACTGAAAAAAGCTTGGAAAGAAGAGGTGTAAAAATAACATCTATGGAAATAATATTTTCTTATGGAAAGCAAAAAGATGGTCAAGCAATTTTAACTTTTCTTTCATAACATAATAAAGGAACAAGCCAAAAATACTGAACTACTTTTCCTTTCCTTACATTCGTAAAAGAAGGTAAAAGGGGGCCTTAGACGCCACTAACTACCTTCTGCTATGCCAATAATTGCATTTCGATTGGAGGAATAAATCATGAATGAAAGGAAGTACCAAAATTTAAAAAGGGGAGAAAGAGGGGCAATGATTAGTATTGCCGCTTATATTTGCCTATCTTCTCTCAAACTAATTGTCGGGATTATTTCTGGTTCTGAAGCATTAAAAGCAGATGGACTCAATAACGCAACTGATATCATTGCTTCCGTAGCCGTTCTTATTGGATTGAGAATTTCAAGGAAGCCAGCTGATAAAAATCATGCCTATGGTCATTGGAAGGCTGAAAATGTTGCCTCCTTAACAGCTTCCTTTATTATGATAACAGTTGGAATACAAGTGCTGATTGGAGCGGGAAATTCCTTATTAGAGGGAAAGAATGAAACGCCAGATATGATTGCTGCATGGACAGGAATTTTCAGTGCTGCTGTTATGTACTTTGTTTATCGATACAATAAAAAGCTGGCTGGAGAAATTGATAGCCAAGCTGTCCTGGCGGCATCAAAAGATAATATTTCAGATGCATGGGTCAGCATTGGAACAGCTGTCGGCATTATTGGCGCACAATTTGGTCTGGCATGGCTGGACCCGGTCACTGCTTTTATAGTCGGTTTCCTTATTTGCAGAACGGCATGGGAGATTTTCAGAGATGCTTCACATCAGCTTACAGATGGGTTCGATGAAAACGAGGTAAAAGAATATAAAGAATTAATCATGCAAGTGAATGGCGTTGAGGCTGTTAAGAATATTCGAGCAAGAAACTATGGAAATAATACGGTCGTTGATATTGTCATATTTGTTAAATCCCATCTCGACATTGGGCATGCCCACGATATATCTACTACTGTTGAAAACAAACTGATCGATGAATTTGAAGTTTATGATGTGCATGTACATGTCGAACCGCTTCCGACATAACAAAGGGGAGGATTCTCCTGGTTCAGTGCCTACAAAACAAAAAGGATATCCAATTTCTCCATCAAGGAGAGACTGGATATCCCTTTATTTTTCAGCAGAAAATCTATTCTGCACTCCGGGCTGAAACGGAAAGATGCTGAAACGAGCGAACATCGAACAAGCCTTTGTCGGTCAGCTTAATCTCAGGAATAACAGGCAGAGCAAGAAAGCTTAACGTCAGGAACGGGTTGAAATGCTGCTGTCCGCTAATCTCTTTAAGGGCGCTGTTGATCTTCAGAAGTTTTTCATTTACCTCTTCATACGTTCCCTGGGACAGCAATCCTGAAATCGGCAGTTCAAGTTTTGCTAATACTTCTCCATCACATACGACAGTTAAGCCGCCCTGCATTTCGCTAATGACTTTAGATGCTAAAAGCATGTCTTCGTCAGAGGTGCCTGCAACCATTACATTATGGGAGTCATGGCTGACCGTTGTTGCAATGGCTCCTTTTTCTAAACAGAGTCCCTTGATAATGCCAAGACCAATATTACCAGTTTGATGATGTCTTTCAATAACAACTAGCTTTAAAAGGTCTTCTTTTACAGATGGAACAAACAATGAAGAATTTGTGTCAACCTCAGTGATCAAGTGCTTCGTAATAATGCTGTTAGGAATAATTTCAATAACATTTGCCAAAGAGCCATCAAGTTTAATTTGAAGATCGTCTAGTGTTAAAGCCGGCAGTTTCACAGAATCTAATAATGCTTGTGGTGCAGAAAGTTTGTTTCCTTCTGGGAAATTGACAAGCTCTCCTTGAGCAGCAACACAAATACCGTCTTTGTAGACAGCTGAAATCGGCAGTTCTGTCAGGTTATCTGTCAGAATAAAATCAGCTTTATAGCCGGCTGCAATGGCTCCGCAGCCTTCAAGGCCAAAGCATTCAGCACTATTTAAAGATGCCATTTGAATGGCTGTAACTGGATCAATGCCTTCTTCGATCGCCATCCGAACAAGATGGTCAATTCCGCCTTCTGTGATTACATCATCCAAATGTCTATCATCCGTTACAAATAGAAAGCGCCTTGAATTGCGTGTATTAACAGCCTTAATAACCTCTTTCAGTTCTTTCGCTGCAGTTCCCTCACGAATCATGACATACATTCCTTTGCGAAGCCTCTCGAGAGCTTCATCTGCTGTTGTACATTCATGATCGGTTGTAATTCCAGCTGCCATATATACATCAAGCTGGTTTCCCGTTAACCCAGCTGCATGTCCGTCTATTTTGCGATGAAGGTGATGGGCATCGGTGATTTTTTTCATTAACCCTTCATCTGTATTGAATACACCAGGGTAATTCATGACTTCTGCCAGTCCCAGCACTTTTGAATGATCATAAAAAGGAAGCAAATCCTCTGCGGAGAGCTCTGCACCTGAATGTTCAAATGGAGTTGCTGGCACGCAGGAAGGCAGCATAAAGTGGCAGTCAAAAGGGATATTCATGGCAGCGTCGAGCATAAATTGAATTCCTGCTTTCCCGGAAACATTCGCGATTTCATGAGGATCGCAAATGACACTTGTTACTCCGTGCAAAAGCTGGATTTTGGCAAATTCAATTGGTGTGACCATGGACGACTCTATATGTACGTGACCATCAATAAAGGAAGGGCTGAGGTACTTATTTTGTGCATCTAAGATGTTCTTTGCCTGATATTCTCCGCCAACCCCTGCGAAAATGCCATCAGCAATGGCTACATCTCCTGAGATAATTTCTCCGCTAAATACATTTACAATCCGCGCATTTTTGATGACTAGATCAGCAGGCTCTCTTCCACCGGCAACGGCAATTCTTCTTTGAATACGATCCATATAAGTAAATCCTCCTTTTAAATGAATGATTTATCGAAAAAGTGTGTTTTACAAAAAAATTGAGACTGAGTAAGACGGAACTTACTTTTTCTTAAGATTAGAAATGTATGATGAAATGGGTATGAACAGCGATAGCAGATTTCCAAAGTAGGAGCGCCTGGAAAAAAGTCTGCACTCTATAACATGCTGCAGACTTTTACCTCTGCGCTTGTCTTAAGAATATGTTATGTTTCATCACATGATATTTTTACTACTATATCATGAAATTAGAAGAAGTGAATTTTTTAATAGTAATTCTCTTAAATTTGATTCAAATAATAATAGACCCGTATTTTCCGCAGGATGTCAATGCGCTGCTGTCCGCAAATGGGGGAAGCAGAAGAGGGCAAAAGTGCTTCGAAAGGATTTAGCTGAACGGGGAGTGGTTATTCGTGATGAGAATAAACGGCAATATGTGAGAATGATTGGCTAAACAGAAAAAAGCAGCCAAAAGATCGGCTGCTTCTTTTTATCATTTCTTTTTATTTTCCAATTCTCTTTTTTCTCTTAAAAGCTTTTGAAATTCTGCATCAAGCTCAGGTGATGGTTCTATGCTGAGGCGAGATAATATTTCAGATATTTTTGTTCCTAGGACGAGCAGCTGATCTTCGGATGTGTCACGTGAATTCTTTGGTGTGTCATTTTTATAGCTGTCATAATGACCATCATAGATTAAAAGGCTGCCATCCTTTAGTTCAAATATTCTTTGTGCCACTTTAGAAATAAATCGGCGGTCATGCGAGACAAAAATAACAGTGCCTTCGAACTCAGCTAAAAGTGTCTCAAGCGCTTCAACGGCATCAATATCCAGGTAGTTGGTCGGTTCATCTAAAATAAATGTATTCATGTTACTGACAAACGATTTGGCCAATGCAACCTTTACACGTTCTCCGCCGCTCAGCACGCCGGCTAATTTATAAACATCATCTCTGTAAAAGTGAAGGCGAGCTAAAACCGTGCGCACAAATGATTCATCTTGAACAGAGGTCGACTTGACGTTTTCCAGAATGGATTGATTTAAATCAAGCACATCCAGGTTTTGGCTAAAATAGCCGAGTTTAGCTGAAGGAGACACGGTAATTCCATCACTGCCATGAATCAATTTCTTCAAGAGTGTCGTTTTTCCTGCACCGTTCGGTCCAATAATAGCGACTTTATCTCCGCCCTTAATATGAAAGGACTTTTTCGACCAGAGCTTACGTGATCCGAATGCTCCTTCAATGTTTTCGGCTCGGATAATGATTTTATTTTTAAAAGAACGCTCATTAGGAAGAACCATTTTAATCGGTGTCTGCTCCTTTAATTTTTCTACTGTTTCGAGCTTCTCCAGTCGTGTTTCAATGGACTTTGCCGTTTTTTGCATCTTTTTCTGCTTCTTGGCGAAATAGGGCTTTGCTCCTGTAATGCTCGCTTCAGAGAGACTCACATTTTTTGGTTTTTTCGTTGCTCTGTCCGCACGCTTCATTTTTTCCTCTAAAGCATTTTCAAGCTGCCGCTTTTTTTGTATATATTTCTCATAATCACGTTCGTGCTCAAGTCTTTCCAGCTCTTTCTGCTGTACATAGTCAGAGTAGTTCCCTTTATATTCTTTTACCTTTCCATCGCTTACTTCCCAAATTGTTGTGCAAAGGGCGTCAAGGAAGGCGCGGTCATGTGAGACGATGATAAAAGCTCCCTGCCAATGACACAGTAATTTTTCCAGCCATTCGACGTGTGATGTATCCAAATTTGTTGTCGGTTCATCAGCTAATAAAAGTTCAGGATTCTGCAGCATGGCTTCTTTAATATATTCCTGTGTTACTTCGCCACCGCTTTTGGTTGTATCTGTTTTTTTGATTTGCGGCAGAAGAACAGGAGAGGTAAACAAATGGATATCCCCGCTGTCTGGTTTGCGTTTTTCTGCTAATACCTCTAGTAAAGTAGTTTTTCCGCTTCCGTTTTTGCCAACAATGCCGATCCTGTCTTTGCTGTGAAGCTGCAGGTGTTCAACATCAATAATTAACCGATCCTTTATAAAAACCTTTAAATGATTTGCTTCAAGCAATTTCATTCAATCATCCCCATCCCTTCATACTGGAGGAGACAAAAAAGCCTCCTATCCGGATTCAGAATAGGAGGCACAGGTGTACGCCAAAAAAGAGACTGCTCCCTTTTTTCTAACGTTTGCCGAATCAAGCCAATCCTATTCTGAAAACGTTGTTTAAAAGGCAGGACAGAAGAGAGCATAAATATGCCCAGTGTATCCAATAGCCTTATAAACGTGTTTTCGAAAAATAGGATTATAACTTCATGTCAGCAGGTTCACCCTTCCGTTTTTAATTAATTTAACAATACGGGAATGGATATTATTTGTCAATAGACTCATACATGAGAAAATGTCCTGTTATTCAATTCTATATCTTATATATTCATAATGAGAGGTGGGAACACTTTGAATGATTTGGTTGTTATGATCTCGATACACTTCGTATTGCCGATGAGTTTCAACTAAATACCCATCTTCAATTGTTTCACTTTCATATTTTAATTCGATCTCAGGAGTTAATCCGGCCAACGGATCGCTGTCTTCGCTTGCAGAGACAGTGACATCGTCTTCTTCAGAGCTCTCATTAACAACAGGTATTTGCGGATAATCATATTGCTCATTAAATGCTCCATCCTCTATGGAATAAGCAGTTTCATAATAAGCGATGATCAATATGATTGCGGCAGCCCCGAGCAGCGGCATTAAACGTTTCAATGTAGATATCCCCCTTTTTTTATCTTTATAAAATATATGCATGTCCGTTTATGAAAGAACCGAAGCTCCATCAAAAAAAGACACCGTATTAAGGGTGTCTTGTGGGAAACATTATTTTACATGCAAAAACTTCACACAAACAGGATCAGGCACTGCAACATCTTTTTGAAGAAGAGTCAGCTTTCCAGTTTCAGCATCCCGGCTGTAAAGGGAAAGGCTGCTGGAATTTTGATTGCTGGCAACAACGAATTTTTCGCTTGGGTCGAGAACAAAGTCACGCGGCCATTCTCCGTTTGTAGAAGTATGTTCAACAAACGTTAATGTGTTTGTATTTTCATCAATCGCAAAGACAACAATACTGTCATGACCTCGATTGGCCGCGTATACGAAGCGGGTGTCAGAGGACAAATGGATCGCACTGCCTTGATTGTTCTCCGTAAAATCTTGAGGAATCGTTTTAATGGCTTGCAGCTGTGTAAAAGAACCATCCTCAGCATTATAGCTTAGCACAACAACCTCAGAACTAAATTCGGTCATCACATAAGCAATATTGCCATTCGCATGGAAGACAAGATGTCGCGGACCGCTTCCAGGTGTGAATGTGAAGACGGACTTCTTTGATAATTTCCCTTCTTGTACCTCATAGGTGATAAGTTCATCTGTACCAAGGTCTACTGCTGCTGCATATTTTCCGTCAGGTGTCATCCCTGCGTAATGGGTATGTGCCTTCTCTTGTCTGCTGTCAGGGCCAGAACCTTTATGCTCCATAATAGAGCTTACAGGCTGAAGGGAGCCGTCGTTATTTGTTAAGTAAGATTCAACTGTTCCTTTATGGTAGTTTGCTGTCAGAACAAGGTTTAAAGCTTCATCAATGCTCACATGACAAGGAGGTGAACCTGCAGAAGTTTGGCTGTTTATAAGTTGTAAGCTGAGGTCATTCTCATCTATTGAATAAGCAGCTACCCCGCCATCTTCGTTATCTTTAATCACAGAATACAAGTGCCTGTTATCTTCTGAGATCGTTAAGTAAGTCGGATTGCCTAATTCAGCTGCTGCTTCAATATTGTCTAGCTTCTTTAATTCAGTATCCAGGGTGAATTTATATATTCCTTTGCTCTCCCCTTTTGTATATGTACCAATATATCCAGCGTATTTTGCCATCTTTTTAAACCCTCCTATATATAATATGATTTCTTCATTCTATGTTAGCATGTTCAAATTAATTGTGAAAATAATTGTGTTTCCCATCCTAAAGAAGGCAGATTGCACTCTTAATGGTTCAGTGATATAGTTTTTTACAGATTATTGGAATATATGGCATCCACTAGCCTATGCCCTTATGTAAAAAAATGATTAAAATAGGGGGTGATTCCCCGATTTATGTCACTAACATAGTAGAATAGAATGATCTTAACCTGAAGCCAAATTTAAAAAGCGTACCAAGGCGCACATATTACTGAAAGGAGGAGTATAGTGGAGTTTATCTTACTTTTACTTGTTTCAGCCATTCCATTAATCATTTCCATTGCCGTGCTTTTTACACCAAAAACACATATAACGATTGCGATGGCTGTGTTTCTCTTTCTGCTTTCTTCCTGGCAAATGGATGTTTCGATCCTGTATGCGAACGGTGTATTATCATTAGAAACCATTGATCTGCTTTTTCGTATTCTTAGAGGCGGATCGATCTTTCTCATGCCAATGATGTATTATTTCTGTTATCATCTTGTCCAAGAAACACCTTCCTTAAGTCATATGAAGGGTTTTTGTAATAAATCGATCTTATATATAATGATTGGATTTAGTACAATCGTTTATCTCTTTAATTTTACAGAAGCCGGCATTGAAACATATAATTTGGTTCATGCTGAAGGGATCTCCCCTTCGCATTGGTTGCCTGTGTATGGGCCCTTAAATAGTTTGTTTATCATCAATACTTTTTTCATATTTATTAATACTTCAATACTTTCAATCCTATCACTGCAAATAAAGATTAAAATCTATAGAAACTTTTATTTAAAATTGATGATAGCGGCTATGTTTATTTTGTTTAATGGAATTATGAGTGGTTTTTCATTTTTTCCTTTGTTTTTCTCCAGTTTTAATTCGATTATTGCAGCGATCATTTTATTTTTCGGTTTCTTTCAAATGCAATCATCTAAAATTCATTCAATGAACAAAGAACTGATCCGCCAAAGTGATTTGCTGGAAGCGATTATGAATATTAATCCTAATTATTTGCTTGTTACGAGCGGGAAAAATAACATTGTTAAAGTAAATGACTCTTTCTGCGAACTTTTCAGCTTTAAAGTGAACGATTTAATAGGGTTTAAGTTTTCAGATTTTCCAGAGGTTAAAGAAATACTGGATTTAAATCCTGAACAGCCTAGTAAACATATGGATGCAAAAGGGAGGATCAGGTATATAAGCTGGGGCACAAGAGAGCTTCAGCAAAGTAAAACAGAAATCTATCAGATCTACTTTGGAATTGATATTACCGAACAGAAACGTCACGAACAAGTATTATTATCATCAGAAAAATTAAAAGTTATAGGAGAAATGGCCGCTAGCGTTGCCCATGAAATTCGCAATCCATTAACGACGATAAGAGGTTTTATTCAATTAATAAAGGAAAATAATTCTGACTCGAATTATGAAAATATTCTTCTGGATGAAATTGATCGTATTAATGAGGTGTTAAAGGAATTGCTTATCTTAAGCAAGCCAGAGGCTCGCGAACAGGGACAAGCTGGGGAGATTGAAGTATATGTCAGAGATGAAATCCGCAGCATCCATATGCTTTTTCACGCTCTTGCTTTGGAGCAAAATAAAAACATCTATATTGATGACCGGCTCAAACAAGATTGCTATATTAAAATAGATAAATCTCATTTTAAACAAGTCATCATCAATATTTTAAAGAATAGCCTGGAGGCAATTTCTAAAGGCGGCAAGATTAAAATGATCATGGATGAACGGGATGGAAAAGTGCGGATTCGGATTATTGATAATGGAGAAGGAATCAATAAACAAAGGCTGTCCAGAATTGGTGAGCCTTACTATACGAGCAAGGAAAAGGGTACAGGCATTGGCCTTACAATCTGTTTTAAGCTTATGAAAGAGAACAGCGGGGAAATGACGGTGAAAAGCAAAGAAGGCTGTGGAACTTCTGTTACAATCCTGCTTCCATCCCATAAATAAATTTTTGTAAAATAAAATCTGCTGCAGATGAAAGCATTAAAAAGAACATGTCTGATCACTATTAGAGGGGTCAGACATGTTCTTTTTTTAACAGGTGAATAAACAAAAGCATGATAAATGACAGACCAACCATGCAGGCGACCCAAAGATAAGCCGTTTGCATATTGCCCGCATCAATCGCTAAATAGATGGCTGTCGATGTCGTCTGTGTTTTTCCGGGGATATTTCCTGCAAACATAAGTGTTGCCCCAAATTCACCCAGAGCTCTGGCAAAACTTAATATCGCACCTGTCATAAGCGCTTTACTGGCAAGGGGAACGGAAACATTAAAGAAAAGACGGAATTCACCAGCTCCATCTACTCTTGCAGCTCCCTCAATATCAGAATCAATCCCCTCAAATCCAGCTTTTGCTGATTGATACATAAGAGGAAACGAAACCACAACCGCCGAGATCACCGCAGCCCACCATGTGAAAATAAGAGGCTGATCAAACAAAAACTCAATAAATTGCCCTGCCGGACTATTTCGCCCGAAAAACAAGATCAGCAAAAAGCCGATGACAGTTGGCGGAAGAACAAGCGGCAATAGAAAAAGAGTTTCGATGACAATCTGACCTTTAAATCTTTTTCGGGCTAAAACCTTTGCAAATATCGTCCCTAAGATGATAACAATCACACTGGAAACGGCAGCAATTTCAATGGATAGCCTGACTGGTGACCAAAAATCGATAGACATATTAATTCAAACCTTTAAATCCATATTTTTTAAAAATCGCCATGGCTTTCTCGCTTTGGAGATAGTCGTAGAATAATTTAGCTTCTTCTTGATGATCCGATTCGTTTAAAATGCCAACAGGATATATGATATCTTCGTGTGTGCCTTCAGGAGCAGAAGCAATTACTTCAACATCTTCAGAAACAGACGCGTCAGTACGATACACAATCCCAGCATCTACATTCCCTGATTCCACATAGGTTAGGACTTGCCGAACATCCTTTGCGTAGATGATATTTCCTTCTATTTTGTCCCATATGCCCATATTTGTTAAAGCCTCCTGCGCATACTTGCCGGCGGGCACCGATTCAGGAGTACCAATTGATATCGTATCTAATGACATGATATCCTCGAACCTGCTGACATTAGAGGCAGCATCTTTAGAAACGATCAGTGCTAAATCATTGCCAATCAGGTTCTTCCCCTCTTCAATCAGTCCCTCATCAGCAAGTATCTGGTACTTGTCCATTGCTGCAGAAAAAAACAGGTCTGCTGGTGCACCTTGAGAAATTTGCTGCTGTAGTGAACCTGAGCCGCCAAAATTAAAAGTGACCGTAATAGCAGAATGGTCCTTCTCAAATTCTGTTTTCACGTCATTTAAAGCATTTTGTAGGCTGGCGGCTGCCGAAATCGTCAACTCTGCTTCTGCTTGCTCTTGATCACTGCCTTGTTGATTCCCGGAACAAGCTGCTGCAAAGAAACAGGATAACAAAACAACCGCAAACAATCCGATCCTTTTTCTCATCGCTGTCTTTCCCTTCACTAACATTCATTATTACCACCCATTATAACGTATTTGCTTAACGAGGGGGACGGTTCTTGATGCTCCTTGTGAATCAATTCCTCTTCGTTTGTGTCAATTTAAAGAAGGTATAGGCAATTTAAAAGCCGATTCCACTTTTATTCGGGAACCGGCTCTTAATAAAATGAAGATGTTATTCTTCTGCTGACTCTAACTAAGCAAATGATTCATGAAGCATCATGCTGTTTGATTCTCTCTGTATGACGAACCTGCAAAGGCTCTCTTTTTGATTTATAGGCCATCCAATACGCAAAGCCGATAAAGATTGAGCCGCCTACTGCATTGCCTAAATAAACAGGGATGAAATTTTCGATATAGATTGCCCATGAAAGGTGTCCGGCAAAAATGGCAGCTGGAATGACAAACATGTTAGCAACGACATGCTGGAATCCAATCGCAACAAAGGCCATGGTCGGAAACCAGATTCCAAGTATTTTACCTGTTGTGTCTTTGGCGCCATAAGATAGCCAAACGGCAGCCGCCACTAGCCAGTTGCAGCCGATTCCGGAGATAAAAGCAGGCAGGAACGAGGCCTCTACTTTATGTTCAGCAATGCTAACCGTTTTTTCAAGGAATACGCCGCTCTCTGTCAGCCCGGCAATATGACCGAAAAAGTAAGCCACGAACAATGCGCCAGCGAAATTGCTGACAGTCACTAGTCCCCAGTTCTTTGCAACAGAAGCGAGTGATACTTTCTTTGCCATATTAGCGAGAGGAAGAACCATCATATTTCCGGTGAGCAGCTCACCGCCGGCAATTAATGTTAGGATCAGACCAATTGGAAAGAGAGCGGCACCCAAAAATGAGCTGATTCCTGCTAGTTCGCCGGCTAATGGTGCAGTCACACGGATATAAAGCAGATAGCCCAGCGCGATGAATGCGCCAGCTTGAAATCCCAAAATCAGTGTTCTTATAATGGGGTAATCTGCTTTTTTCACACCCATATCAACCGAATAACTTGCAATTTCATCTGGTTTATAAAAAGACATATCGGAAAACCTCCGGTAATAAGTAAAATGCTGTGAAGTACATCACATATACCTATATTTTAATACAAAGATTTCCAAAATGATGTGAACGTTTTAGCACTGTTTGTAAAACGCTTACATTTAAAACTATATGGGCAGAGTAAACATAGGATTTCTTATTAAAGTGCAATAGACAAGAAACATTTGTGAGTGTATAAAGCAGTATAGTTATATTTATCACAGGAAAAATCATACTTGGGTTCCAGAGGCTGTATATTGACATTTGTTAATTTCGAAAATATAATAACTTACATAAAGTAAGTATATGATAAGGAGAAAATAATATGAAATTTCACGAGGCTCCACATGTTTATGTTAGCCAAGTTCAATTAAAGGTTCAGGATTTGCAAAGATCACTGGCATTCTATCAGGACATTTTAGGTTTAAAAGTTATAGAGAAATCGGAGGAAATCGTTCGTTTGTCTGCTGATGGTAAGACAGGGCTTATTACATTAACTCAGCCAAGCACCATTTCCCCAAAGCAAAACAGAACAACAGGTTTATATCACTTTGCACTCCTTCTTCCAGAGCGCAGAGACCTGGCAGCCGTTATTCGTCATTTAATCAGTACGGGCTATCCGCTGCAAGGGGCATCTGATCATCTAGTGAGTGAAGCCCTTTACCTGGCTGATCCTGATGGAAATGGAATTGAAATTTACCGTGATCGCTCATCAGAAGGCTGGGAGTGGAAAGATGGCGAGGTTGTCATGGCAACAAATGCCATGGATGTAGAAGGTGTTTTATCAGAATGGGATGGAGCATCTTGGAGCGGTCTGCCCGCTGGAACGATCATGGGGCATATCCATCTGCACGTTTCAGAATTCCATAAGACTAAAGAGTTCTATTTAGAAGGTCTTGGATTTGAAACGGTTTGCACTTATGGAGGGCAGGCACTTTTCATTTCAACTGGTGGATATCATCACCATATCGGGTTAAATACTTGGAATGGGATTGGAGCTCCAGCTCCGCTTGAAGATCATGCCGGAATGGAATCTTTTACACTCGTATTCCCGAATGAAGAGGAACGGCAAGCCGCTGTTAAGAGGCTAAATATGCTTGGAGCAGCCGTAGCTGAAATGGATGGGCAGTATACTGTAAAAGACCCTTCTGGCACAAAAATGAACTTTTAACCTTGCCCGAACCCGCTTTCTCATTGTATGTTAGTAGCAAAATGAGCGCCGCGGAGGGGAAAATATGGATGACATCACTATTGCTGATCTTGAAAGTAAGTATCCACTGATAAAGGATTTACGTGTGTATAGAGAAACAGCTTGGGAGAACCTCAATTATCGAAACGAGCTGCCGGAAGATCTTGGGCTGGCGGATATTGAGGACGCAGAAAAAAGGTTACAAAGGTTTGCTCCATTTATAGAAAAGGTTTTTCCAGACAGCAGAGAGAGCGGAGGCATAATAGAGTCTCCTCTTATTAAGGTGGAAAAAATGGCGAATGAATTGGCTGATTCATTTGGCATAAAGCTATCAGGTGAGCTGCTATTAAAATGTGACAGTCATTTGCCGATTTCTGGTTCGATAAAAGCTCGGGGCGGCATTTACGAGGTGCTGAAGCATGCGGAAGATCTTGCACTTAAGCATCAATTGCTAAACCAACATGACAATTATGAGGTATTTGCAAGTGCAGCTTTTAGACAATTTTTTTCACAGTATAGCATTGCCGTTGGATCTACCGGAAATTTAGGACTGAGTATTGGAATTATGGGAGCAGAGCTGGGCTTTAATGTATATGTTCATATGTCAGCTGATGCGAAGCAATGGAAAAAGGATTTGCTGCGGACAAAAGGTGCCAGCGTTATTGAGCATAGTGGTGATTTCAGTGAAGCGGTCGCTACAGGACGGGCACAGGCGGAGCGAGATGATCATATGTACTTTGTTGATGACGAAGATTCCAAGCATCTATTTCTTGGATATGCAACTGCTGCACTTCGGCTGAAAAAACAGCTGGATCACCAAGGGATTGCTGTTGACCATGAGCACCCTCTTTTGGTTTATCTTCCATGTGGAGTAGGGGGAGGACCTGGTGGTGTTACTTTTGGACTGAAAAAAGTTTTCGGCGAGCATGCACACTGCTTTTTTGTAGAACCAGTTCATTCTCCCTGCATGCTTCTCGGTTTATTGACAGGACTTGACGATCACATTTCTGTACAGGATATTGGTCTTGATAATAAAACGGCAGCAGACGGACTTGCTGTCGGGCGGCCATCCGGCTTAGTGGCACGAGCAATCAAATATGCTGTCAGCGGCATCTTTACGGTATCAGATGACAGGCTATTTGCTCTCCTATACCAGTTGGCGAAGCATGAGAATTTTTATCTGGAACCATCAGCATTGGCAGGGTTTAGTGGTTACCTCCAATTGCAGGAAAACGACTCGTACTTCAGAAAGCAGTGCATGCAGCATGTTATGCAGAACGCAACACATATTGTATGGGCAACAGGCGGTTCTATGGTGCCGGAGCGTGAAAAACAGGAATATTATTTAACTGGGAAGCAGGTTTATGATAAGGGGTATAAGTAACAAAAAGGCTTGGAATGAGTTAATCATTCCAAGCCTTTTTACTATACTTAATCTTTAAATGGATTATCTTCTCGTGCATTAAACTTTTGCAGTCTTCCATCCCTTGTCCCAATTTCATCAGCATATCCGCTAGGGTAGTTTTCTGGATCAGCGTTCATTTTTTCATTTAAAGGACGGTTAGGATCAATATTTACATCTGGTACTGGAGCTGTTGGGTCATCTGGTGCATAGCTTCTATTATCCAATTCTCCTGGATTTAATGGATCCTCATCAGCTCTGCGTGCAGATAGATCCGAGTTTGAATCATTGCGCAAATTATAGCCAGTATTGAGATCATCTGTTTCTGAATGTGGTTCAACAATAACAAGGATATTTCCTTCTTTCACATCACTTTCATAACGATTTGCCTCATCTTCTGGAATACCCATGCCAATTAAGGCTCCAGCAATAGAACCAGCTCCTGCACCGACAGCAGCTCCAGCTAAAGCGGTTGCTATTGGTCCTGCTGCAACAATCGGTCCAATTCCCGGAATCGCCAGGGCACCGACCCCAGCCAGAATACCGGTTAGTCCTCCTAATACGCCTCCTGTAGCTGCGCCAGTTGCTAAACCTTGTTCAGCCTTTGTTCCTGTTTCTTTCGTTACTTCATCCAAGTTAGCTCTGTTGCGGCTGATTACAGAAATATCTTCCGAGCGATAGCCATCTGCTCTTAAGCGTTCTACTGCATCAATCGCCTCTCGTTCAGTTTTATATGATCCAACTACTTTTTTATTCGTTGACATATTTTATAACCTCCTTGGGCTTGTATATAATGTACATACCCCCTGTGTATAAGAAATAGGCAGGTAAAATTTACCGAAATGTTTGGGAAAGGAAGATTTGATGGAAAAGCTTTATTATCAGGATCCGTATATAAAAGAATTCAAAGCACAGTTATTACACCAAAATACTGATGAACAAGGTAATTTATATGCTGTTCTTAATCAAACAGCATTTTATCCGACGGGTGGCGGCCAGCCGCATGATACGGGAGTGCTAAATGGTGTAGAGGTTGTGGCGGTAGAAGAAGTGGAAGGTGAGATACGCCATTATATAAAAATGCCATTGCCGCAAGGAGAGATAGAGGGAAAGATTGATTGGTCCCGCCGGCTGGATCATATGCAGCAGCATACTGGACAGCATATTTTATCTGCAGCATTTGCAGAGCTTTTTAACTACCAGACGGTAAGTTTTCATCTTGGCAAGGATATCTGCACCATTGACATTCATACAAATGCTCTAGGGGAGGATGAGGCTTCAGCTGCAGAGGCTCTTGCAAATGAAATTGTGTTTGAAAATCGGACAATAGAGACGAAGTGGATCAGTGCCGCAGAGATTACTCAATATCCGCTCCGCAAGCTGCCGTCTGTAACGGAAAATATTCGCCTTGTCATTATTCCAGATTTTGATTATAACGGCTGTGGCGGTACCCATCCCTCATCAACTGGACAAGTATCTTCTATTAAAATATTGGATTGGGAAAAACAAAAACAAAATATTCGAGTTCAATTTGTATGCGGAAATCGTGTACTAAAACAGCTTCATGAAAAGCATAAGGTAATGAAGCAGCTGACAGCCGCATTAAATGCGCCGCAGGAAATTGTTGCAGATGCTGCAATGCGTATAATCCAAGATGCTAAAATACTGGAGAAGAATGTGGAGAATAAAAATGAGCAATTATTATCCTTTGAAGCGAAGGAATTGCTGATTCAGCATAAAACCGAGGATAACGTACAAGCTGTTTTTAACAATCGCTCCATTAAAGAATTACAAACATTAGCACGTAAAATAACAGAGCTAGCAGATGACTCGGTGGTTATTTTGGTTAATGAGCTGGAGGATAAGCTTCAGTTTGTTTGTGCAAGCGGAAACGGCTCCGATGCCAATATGAAGAAGCTTGCAAATGAATTGCTGAGCAGCATCAATGGCAAAGGTGGAGGAAGTGAATCTTTTGCGCAAGGCGGAGGTCCAAAGGGCATGTCTGGTGAAGAATTACTTCAAAAAGCGAGACAGATATTATTAGTTAATTGATAAAATATTTAGAAAAATCTATCAAAAGCATTGTCAAAGCGAAATATGTGTATTACAATTCTGTTATAGGTCATGCATTATAATGAATGTTTATGCTATCGCATAAATACCTCATATAATATCCGTGATCAGGAGGAGTAACGATGTTCCCAGACAATTCAATTTACATAGTTGGAGAAAGCAAGACATCCACTAATAATGCAATTACACAGCAATATAACGGTTTTTTTATTGCTCTTGTTGTCAATCGGGACAGTGGTGAAATTTTGGATGCTGAGTGTACTTCTACAATCGACATCACATCCAACTTTGTGAAAGCGATGTTTACATCCAAAAACATTACAGATCTCGACTTTTTATTAGAGCAAATTGAATCTAGGTATTTTGGCTCGTCCCAAAAAGCGCTCATGGTTGCATTTAAGAATGCAAATATTAAATACTTGCAAATAACGAATAAATAGCTGCTTCTTCTGCTTATACAGATGAAATCCAGCTGTCAGAGGAAATAGATATCCACTCTGGCAGCTGGATTTTTTTGGTCTCTGTCTGCGTCTAACGACTTGCCAATCGGCGAGTTTTCTTTACACTTCCTTTGGGATCACCGAGGACGAAGGAGTAGATTCGACGCAGTGCCTCGTTGGGAAGGAAGTATAAGTGTAACTAGGCCTCTGTCTGCGCCTCTGTCTGCGCCTTACGGCTTGCCAATCGGCAAGTTTTCTTTTCACATTCCTTGGAGGATCACTGAGGACAGGGAAGAAAAATCGACGCAGTGCCTCAGTGGGAAGGAAGTATAAGAGCAACTACGCCTCTGTCTGCGTCTGCGACTTGCCAATCGGCGAGTTTTCTTTATATTCATTGGGTTTTTGTCATATAATCTAACAATTTATGAAATGGGTTTTGTAGAGAGAGAAGGGGGTTTTGGTTTTGAAGTTTTATATTTCAGTAGATATGGAAGGCATTACGGGTTTGGCGGATTATACGCATGTGGATTCATCCCGGCATAATTACGAGCGCGGGCGGATTTTAATGACAGATGAAGCAAATTATGTGGTAACTGAAGCGTTTCAGCAAGGCTGTACAGAGGTGCTGGTGAATGACAGTCATTCGAAGATGAATAACCTGCTGATTGAAAGACTGCACCCGGAAGCAACTGTGAATGTGGGTGATGTAAAACCTTTTTCAATGGTACAAGGTTTGGATTCCTCATTTAGCGGAGCTGCCTTTGTGGGATACCATGCACGGGCATCGATGAAAGGTGCGATGTCTCATTCAATGATTTTTGGTGTGAGGCATATGTACATAAACGATATGGCCATTGGAGAAATGGGCTTTAATGCTCTAGTGGCAGGTTATCATGGGGTTCCGGTCCTCTTAGTAGCAGGAGATGACCAGGCGGCATTAGAAGCAGAGAAGCTCATTCCAAATGTCACTACCGCCATCGTCAAAAAAACAATCTCCAGATCAGCGGTTCAATCGCTCACACCGACAAAAGCAGGTGAACTGTTAAGGGAAAAAACAAAAGAAGCTTTAGCAAATAGGGAAAATGTAAAGCCGCTTGTACCTCCTTCCAACCCAGTTCTTCGCATTGAATTTGCCAATTACGGGCAAGCCGAATGGGCAGCATTAATGCCTGGTACGGAAATTGAAGAAGGAACAACCATTGTTAAATTTCAAGCAAAGGACATTCTTGAAGCCTATCGTGCCATGCTCGTTATGACAGAGCTAGCGATGCAAACATCATTCTGTTAGGAGGGATCGGGATTTGGCCAAGTATATACTAAAACGTCTCATCGCTATGGTTATTACACTTTGGTTCATTATTACATTGACGTTCTTTTTAATGCACTCCATTCCTGGTTCGCCTTTCAATGAGGAACGTGCAACAAGTGAAGCTGTTCAGGAAAATCTTGAGAAATTCTATCAGCTGGACCAGCCATTAATTGTTCAATATGGAAACTACCTCAAATCGGTGGTGACGTTTGACTTTGGTCCTTCAATAAAGAAATCATCACAGACCGTTAATGAGATGTTAGGCAGAGGGTTTCCGATTTCCTTTGAGCTTGGCATTATCACACTGATAGTTGCTGTAATATCAGGGATTACGCTTGGTGTCATTGCTGCTCTCCGCCACAACGGCTTTATCGATTATTTGGCGATGACGATTGCTGTTTTGGGTATATCCATCCCAAACTTTGTATTGGCGACAATGCTCATTCAGCAGCTTGCTGTCAATTTTCCGATCTTTCCAGTGGCAACCTGGTCAAGCACGATGCATATGGTACTGCCTACATTCGCCTTAGCAACAGGACCGATGGCGATCATCGCCCGCTTAACCAGATCGAGTATGCTGGAAGTTTTAACACAGGATTATATTCGAACAGCTAAAGCAAAAGGATTATCGCCAGTGAAAATCATTTTTAAGCATGCGTTAAGGAATGCGTTGCTTCCGGTGGTAACCATTCTCGGATCACTTGCAGCAAGTATTTTAACTGGAACCTTTGTCATTGAAAAAATCTTTGCCATCCCTGGAATGGGCAAGTATTTTGTCGAAAGCATTAACCAGCGTGACTACCCTGTGATTATGGGGACCACTGTCTTTTATAGCTCGATTCTGATCATCATGCTTTTCTTAGTCGATATTGCTTACGGCATTCTTGATCCGCGCATTAAGCTGCATAAAAAGGAGGGGATTTGATGGAATTGCGGAAGCAGCAAGATCCAAACATAGCACATGAAATTCCCGATGAATGGTTTACACCCAAAAATAAGGATGAAAGAGCAGCGGAAGCAGTCGTCCGTCCTAGTCTCTCTTATTGGAAAGATGCATGGCGCAGATTGCTGAAAAACAAGCTGGCTATGGCAGGGAGCTTATTTTTAGTACTGTTAGCGATTATGGCCATTATTGGGCCGATGATTTCTCCGCATGGTGTCTCACAGGGGAATTTAGTAAATCAAAATCTTCCGCCTTCATCTGAATACTGGTTTGGAACAGATGAGCTTGGCCGCGATATTTTTGCGAGAACATGGTATGGAGCAAGGATCTCCCTTTTCGTTGGAATTGTTGCTGCTTTAATTGATTTTATAATAGGCGTTATTTATGGAGGTGTTTCCGGCTATAAAGGCGGAAGAACCGATCATCTTATGATGCGCTTTATAGAAGTCTTATATGGCTTGCCATATTTGCTTGTTGTCATTCTCATTAGTGTAGTCATGGGGCCAGGCTTGTTCACCATTATTTTCGCTTTGTCTGTTACAGGCTGGGTTGGGATGGCCCGAATTGTCAGGGGACAGGTATTGCAGCTGAAAAATCACGAATTTGTGCTCGCTTCAAAAACATTTGGCACAAAAACGCCGAGAATCATCCGGAAAAACCTGCTTCCAAATACAATGGGCCCCATCATTGTTCAAATGACTTTGACTGTTCCATCCGCCATTTTTGCTGAAGCATTTCTAAGCTTTCTAGGTCTGGGCATACAGCCGCCATTAGCAAGCTGGGGTTCTATGGCGAATGATGGATTGTCCTCCATTTTATCCGGACACTGGTGGCGGTTATTTTTCCCGGCATTATTTATTTCTTTAACCATGTTTTCATTCAATGTGCTTGGTGATGGGCTCCGGGATGCTCTCGATCCAAGGCTGAGGGGGTAGACAGATGGAAAAAACTTTAGAGGTAAAGGATCTTCATGTCGCATTCTCAACCTATGGGGGAGAAATAAAAGCAGTCAGGGGTGTTTCTTTTGATCTGTATAAAGGAGAAACTCTGGCGATTGTTGGAGAATCAGGATGCGGGAAAAGTGTTACTTCTCAAAGTATTATGCGCTTAATTCCAAGTCCTCCAGGAAAAATCACAAATGGGTCCGTTTTATTTAAGGGAAGAGATTTAACAAAGGTGAAGGAATCTGAAATGAGGGAACTTCGCGGCGCTGATATCTCCATGATCTTTCAGGACCCAATGACGGCATTAAACCCAACAATCACCGTTGGGGAGCAAATTATTGAAGCGATTATACAGCATGAAGGTATTTCGCGGAAAAATGCAAAAGAACAAGCATTAGATATGTTAAAACTTGTGGGCATTCCGAATCCGAAGGAAAGACTGAAGCACTATCCTCACCAATTCAGCGGAGGAATGCGACAGAGAATAATGATTGCCATGGCACTCGTCTGTGAGCCAGAAGTGCTGATAGCGGATGAGCCGACGACTGCTCTTGATGTGACCATACAGGCACAGATTCTAGACTTATTTAAGGAAATTCAAGTGAAAACAGGTGTCTCCATTATATTGATTACACATGATTTAGGTGTAGTTGCTCAAGTTGCGGATCGAGTTGCCGTCATGTATGCGGGCAAAATCGTTGAAGCAGGCACACGCAGAGAGATCTTTTACAGCCCGCAGCATCCTTACACAAAAGGGCTGCTCAATTCTGTTCCTCGCCTTGATCTGGAAGATGATGAACTGATTCCAATCATGGGTTCTCCGCCGGATTTATTCGCACCTCCGGCAGGCTGTCCTTTTACAGCCCGCTGTGAACATGCAATGGAGGTGTGCAGCAGAGCTTATCCTTTCCAAACGAGATTGACGGAGGAGCATCATGTGGAATGCTGGCTTCAGGATGAGAGGGCAAAAGCGCTGCTTGCCAGATAGCTGAGATAGCTTCTTTCACGCAAAGTGAGAGTTCTATATAAGGAAAATAAAAAATAATAGCAAATAAGGGGGAAAAAGAATGAAAAAGCTGTTGTCTTTATTTTTGATGGGTTTGTTGGTATTTGTGCTCGCTGCTTGTACGGCCAATGAGAATGCAGGTAATGAAACAGAACAACCTGACGGAGAGGATACCGAAACTGCTGAAAAAGTATTGTACTTAAATAACGGGCAGGAGCCTACATCGTTTGATCCGCCAATTGGTTTTGATTCTGTTTCATGGCAGGCGCTAAATAACTTAATGGAAGGTCTGACGCGTCTTGGGAAGAATCATGAGCCAGAAGCAGCAATTGCTGAAGATTGGGATCTTTCTGATGATGGAAAAACCTATACATTTCATATTCGTGAAAATGCAAAATGGTCGAATGGCGATGATGTAACAGCCGGTGATTTTGTTTTTGCATGGAAAAGACTTTTAAACCCTGAAACGGGTTCACCAGCTGCATTTCTTGGCTACTTTATTGAAGGCGGGGAGGCATTTAATAACGGAGAAGGCTCTGCAGATGATGTAGCAGTGAAGGCTGTTGATGAGAAAACCTTCGAAGTGACGCTAATCAGTCCGCAAGAATATTTCTTAAGCGTTATTACAAACCCGGCATTTTTCCCGGTAAATGAAAAGGTAGCTGCTGAAAATCCAGAATGGTTCTCAGAAGCAGAAACGTTTGTAGGAAACGGGCCTTTCAATTTAGCAGAGTGGGAGCATGACAGCCACTTCTTAATGGAGAAAAATGACCAATACTGGGATGCGGAAAATGTAAAGCTTGATAAAGTACATTGGGCAATGGTTGATGATACGAACACAGAATATCAGATGTTCCAGGCTGGTGACCTTGATACATCAGATGTGCCGGCAGATTTAAGTGAGCAGCTTTTTGGTGAAGGAAAGGTTGAAGTTGTCGATCAGGCGGGAGATTATTTCTATCGCTTTAATGTAACGAAGGAACCTTTCCAAAATGAAAATATTCGTAAAGCATTTGCGATGGCAGTTGACCAACAGCAAATCGTTGATTTCGTGACAAAAGGACAGGAAAAGCCAGCTTATGGATTTGTTTCTTATGGATTTACAGATCCTTCCGGCAACGACTTCCGTGAAACAGCTGGAGACCTTGTGAAGACAGATGCAGAAGAAGCGAAAAAGCTTCTTGCACAAGGAATGGAAGAGGAAGGCTATGACACGCTTCCAGAAGTAACACTGACATATAGCACAAGTGATGCGCATAAAAAGATAGCAGAGACACTTCAGCAGATGTTTAAAGATAATCTTGGCGTAGAAGTTCAGCTGGCGAATATGGAATGGAATGTTTTTGCAGAGGAACAATCTGCATTGAAATTCCAGCTTTCACGCAGTTCATTCCTTGCTGATTATGCAGATCCAATCAATTTCCTTGAAAACTTCCAAACAGGACATTCAATGAACCGAACAGGCTGGTCAAACGCCGAATATGATCAGCTTATCCAAAATGCAAAAAATGAATCAGATGAGGCAGCTCGCTATGACATGATGTATGAAGCAGAAAAGATATTAATGGATGAAATGCCAATCATTCCAATACATTTCTATAACCAAGTGTTTATGCAAAATGAGAGTGTGTCTGATATTGTCCGCCATCCAGTTGGCTATATGGAGTTAAAATGGGCAGATAAGAACTAATTGTGAAAGCATTGGTGGGATGTTCTGCTGAACATCCCTCCGTCTGCTTACTGTATTCAAACCTTGCAAATGAGACTAACACAGCGAATGAAGGATGTGACAGCAATGAAAGAAATCAAACCGCAAAGGCTGCAAATAGGAGATACGATTGGGATTATTTCACCTGCCAGTCCTCCTGATGTAAAGAATTTAGAGCGATCTTTTTCTTTTCTGGAGCAGCTCGGACTAAAATATAAAGTCGGAAACCATGTGTATGCTCAGAACGGTTATTTGGCTGGAGAAGATGATGAAAGGCTGAAAGATTTGCAGGAGATGTTCCTGGATCAAGAAGTGAAAGCTATTTTCTGTGCTGGCGGCGGTTATGGCACTGCCAGGATTGCTGCACAAATAGATTATGAGCTTATTAAAAATCATCCTAAGATTTTTTGGGGCTATAGTGATATTACGTTCCTGCATACGGCGATTAGACAAAAGACAGGATTGGTCACTTTTCATGGACCGATGCTTGCATCGGACTTGGGAAAGGAGGATGCAGACGAATTGTCAAAACAATATGTCAGTCAGCTGTTTGAACCGCAGGAGCTTCGTTACCCAGAGCATCTCTCCAAACTGGAAACCATTGTCTCAGGAACCGCGGAGGGTGAATTAATTGGCGGCAATCTTTGTTTATTAACAAGCACACTTGGGACTGCTTTTGAGGTTGATGCAAAAGGTAAGCTGCTGCTGATAGAAGATATTCATGAAGAACCGCGCAATGTCGACCGCATGCTAAACCAGCTGCAGATGGCTGGGAAGCTGGATGATGCCGCTGGATTTATAATAGGCGATTTTAACGACTGTGAACCAAAAAGGGAAGTATCACTTACACTCGACGAAGTGATTGACTACTATATACAAAAAACGAAAAAACCGGCAGTGAAGGGTTTTAAAATTGGCCACTGTTCCCCTCACTTCTCTGTTCCACTTGGAGTGAAGGCAGTTTTACATGCTGAACAAAAGGAATTCATCATTGAAAACGGTGTGATATAAGGGTGGGAGAGAATGAAAATAGCAAATATAGAAACATACCGGCTAGCCGTACCGCTTATTAAGCCGTTTAAGACTGCTCTGAGAACTGTAGAAACAGCATATGCCGTTGTGGTGAAAATATCCTGTGATAACGGAGTCGTTGGATGGGGAGAGGCACCTCCAACCGTGGTCATCACTGGAGAAGGAATGGACAGTATTGAGGCTGCAATCCACCAAGTCTTAAAACCATTTTTAATTCAGCAAGATTTAAATCAGTACGAAACGATTTTTCAAGGAATTCATACACTGCTTGTTGGAAATACGAGCGCTAAGGCTGCTATTGATATGGCTTTATACGATTGTATCGCTCAGCAATGTAAACTACCTCTCTATCAATATCTCGGCGGACATAAAAACGAGATTGAAACCAACTATACGGTCAGTGTAAACGATCCAAAAGAGATGGGCGAGGACGCTATTTCATATGTACGGCAAGGCTTTCATGTGTTAAAGGTAAAAGTAGGAAAAGACTTAATCGAAACCGATATTGAAAGAATTCAGGAAATTCGCAGGAGAATCGGCAATCATATTAAAATTCGGCTTGACGCCAACCAAGGCTGGAAGGCGAAAGAAGCAGTAAGAGCTATTCAAAAGATGGAAGACTTGGATTTAAATATTGAACTGGTTGAACAGCCCGTAAAAGCATGGGATATTGAAGGGTTAAAGCAGGTCACTGATCATGTTGAAACACCGATCATGGCAGATGAAAGTGTATTCACACCCAAGCAGGCGTTTGAAGTAATCAAAACAAGAAGTGCGGATCTAATCAATATAAAATTAATGAAGTCAGGCGGCATTTATCAGGCACAAATGATTAACCAGCTCGCCGAAATTAATGGGATGGAATGTATGGTCGGCAGCATGATTGAAACACGCATTGGCATTTCAGCCGCAGCTCATTTTGCAGCTAGTAAGAAAAATATCACCCGTTTTGATTTTGACGCGCCGCTTATGCTGGCACAAGATGTTGTAGAGGGCGGCATTATTTATAATGGAAGAAAAATTACGCTTCCAGATTCATTTGGTCTTGGAATAAGCAATGTACAGAAGGAGGGAGATGCTGCAAATGTCAAACAAAGCAAAATGGCGAATTAATGTCCCAGTAGCAACCGTTTGGACAACTCCGCAATCAGCGCGGGATCTAGATCAACAAGCAATTAGCTCTCCAGCAGACATAACAGGATGGTTAAGTGGACTGTCTTATGAAAACAGTTTGGAGCTTTGCAGCAGTAACCTTGTACAATCACAGGTTTTATATGGAGGGGAAGTACTGATCGACAGGATTGAAGGAGATTGGGCATTTGTGTTCGTTCCCGATCAGCCTTCTTCAAAAGATGAAAGAGGATATCCAGGGTGGATACCCCTGGCACAAATAACGAAGGAGATCAATGATGCTGAATCTGACTCTGTTGCTGTGATTACGAATAAGCAGGCAGGTCTTTTTTCAGAGGGAAATGACTTGCTGCAGGAGCTCAGCTATATGACGATACTTCCTCTTATAAGTGAAGAGCAGGATCGAATTAAAGTTGGCATTCCTGGCAGCAGTGCTTACGTGCAAAAGCAGGATGTCAGCATTTATGAATCCGTTCAGCGGCGGCATTTTGGCAATGGAGCATCTATCGTTAAAGCGGGAGAGCAGTTCATCGGACTGCCTTATTTATGGGGTGGAATGAGCAGTTACGGCTATGACTGTTCAGGGTTTGCTTATGCAGCATGCCGGGCAAACGGCTATGACATCCCTCGTGATGCTTCTGATCAGGCACAGGCAGGAATAAATGTGGATCTGGATCAAATCCAGCCGGGGGATCTCCTGTTTTTTGCTTATGAAGAAGGGAAAGGAACGATCCATCATGTAGGGATATACTATGGAGATGGCCGATTGCTGCATTCCCCTAATACAGGAAAAACAATTGAAGTAATAGAACTGCAGAACACAATATATGAAAAAGAGCTTTGTGCAGCACGGCGCTACTGGCGAGAGACGGAGGAATCATAATGGCACATGACACTCTCTTGGAAGTAAAAAACTTAAAAAAGTATTTTCAGATGGAGAAAGGTGTAATGCTAAAGGCGGTTGATGACGTTTCTTTTGCGATAAAAAAAGGAGAAACATTTGGCATTGTCGGTGAATCTGGCTGTGGAAAATCCACGGCAGGACGCACAATCATTGGATTATACGATCAAACAGATGGAGAAGTGCTGTATGATGGAAAAAATGTACATGAAATGAATGACAAGGAACGATTTTCTTTTCATCGCAAAATGCAGATGATCTTTCAGGATCCTTATGCCTCCTTAAATCCGCGGTCTACCGTTCAAGAAATTATTTCTGAGCCAATGGAAGTGCAAGGCTTATATAAAGATAAAAAGGAAAGACAAGAGCGTATATACCAATTGTTAGAAGATGTTGGACTGAACCGGGATCACGCCAACCGCTATCCGCATGAGTTTAGCGGCGGACAGCGGCAGAGAATTGGAATTGCAAGGGCGTTATCCTTGGACCCTGAATTTATCATAGCTGATGAACCGATTTCGGCCTTGGATGTTTCCGTGCAGGCGCAGGTTGTGAATCTGCTAAAAGGGCTGCAGAAGAAGAAAGGCCTGACATACCTGTTTATTGCCCACGACTTATCAATGGTGAAACATATTAGCGATCGAATCGGTGTTATGTATTTGGGGCATCTAATTGAATTAACACAAAGTAAAAAATTGTATCATAAACCGCTCCATCCTTATACACAAGCTTTATTATCAGCCATCCCGATTCCTGATCCCGATGTGGAGGATACGCGAGAAAGAATCATCCTTGAAGGTGAACTGCCCAGCCCTATGAATCCGCCTTCGGGCTGTGTGTTTCGAACACGCTGTCCGCATGCGATGGAGGTGTGTGCGGCAGAAAAGCCGGAATGGCAGGAAATCGAAGATCAGCATTATGTGGCCTGTCATTTATATGATCCTACTAAAACAGGTGATCATGATTGGTCCCAGGTAGCGGCATCAAGATGAATTGGGATCAATTTAATAGAGACGTTCAAAGGCTTACTTCTGCCGCACATGGCAGAGTGAGCCTTTTTATAGAGTCAGATAAAGGTGTAATAGAAAAAGATCGTCATGCCGTTTATCCAGCAGCAAGCACGATAAAAATCCCTATTCTACTAGAGGCTCTTCGGCAGGCTGAGTCAGGGGAAATTGATCTGAAACAGTCTATATCGATTTCTCCTGCCCATATAACAGGCGGGGCAGGGATTCTGCAATCGCTATATCATCCAACTGAGATGAAGCTGGTTGATTTACTGTCTTTGATGATCGTTGTTTCCGACAATTCAGCCACAAACATTATCATTGATCTTTTAGGGCAGAATCAAATTAAACAGTGTATTAACATCATGAATTTACAAGAAACGAAATTGCAGAGAAAAATGATGGATTTTGAAGCAGGCAGGAGAGGCTTTGAGAATACCACATCCGCTTATGACCTGGGAATCTGTTTGAAGTTTCTTACAGAAGATGGATTGTTAAATGAAGAAAGCCGAGCATTGGGACTGGAAATTATGGGGAGGCAGCAATTCCGTAAGCTGGCTTATTCAGTAACGAGCAGCAAGATAGCTGTGTATGGAAAAACAGGAGAATTGCCTGGTGTTAGCCATGATTGTGTAATATTGAAAAAAGAACATCATTTGCTTTACGGCGTGGCATTAATAGATGGAATCACACAAGCAGAAGAAGCACTGATTTATTTCAGCCGCTTAGGACGGCTGATTGAACAATATATGTCTAACATTTGAAATTCTTTACTGAGAATGATGAAAAAGGAGATCAGGACACTTGCCGAAGCGGCATGAGCGTGAGAAAGACCAAATCATATTGATTTGGTCTTTTATTCTAAGCATTATCGCAGTCATCAAGATTGCGCTGCTATTGATCATTTTTATGATGAAAAGGACAATTTCCTGTAATCGGTTCGATGTCATCTCCTATAAAATACTGCTTCCATTCTCTATGATTTGGATCCCCATAGTGGCTGATGTCAGGATGCTTCGGAAGTCCATCCCATTTTTCTACACGTTCTCTTACCTTTTCGCGTGACATAATACCGCCCTTTGATGTTCCCTCAAGACCTTCAAAGATTCTGCGAGGCTGGAAACCGAGGACAAGGCTATTGCCAAGATCACGTGTCTTTCTTTGCTTATAGGCTGGTGCATTGCCAAATGCGAAGAAAGGCTCGCCAGCAAACGAAAATGCCCATAAGTGGTGGTCAGGATCTGTCGGGTAATCCGCTGGCCAAGGCTTTTGGTCTTGATCATGTAAGTATTGAAGAATATTCCAAAAGTATTGACGATAGTGTTCGATGCTCTTTTCTTCCATTTCAGGCTCCACAAATACGAATAAGCCATGGCGTGTTAGTTTAGGTGCATCAAATAGTTTAATAAATTCCTCAATTGCTTTAGGCAATGATGACCAGTCATCCTGAGAAATATAAGCATAGCGAAGTTCGCCTTTTTTTTCAGCGCTCATCCCGAAATAACAAGGGAATGTGCGATCCGTTACCGTATCTCGGAAAGTTTCATATTCCCGAATAACCCATTCAGGTAGCATTTGTTTATCTGTCATATCTTCTTTTGTCAGTAAAAACTTTTGCGCTGTTTTCATTGTGCACCTCCAGAATGAATACATATATATTTTATAAGCAAGTCCAATTCACACTCTTTTTTATACCCTCCGCTGCTATAAAACTAACGTGAAAAGCTCGATAATATATACTGCAGGAATCGGGTTTTTAAGTCTGACAGAATAAAAGTTTATATGTATGCAAATTGAAACATATGGTAAAATAATTTGAATGAAAATTAAAAGGGATATGATGTCAGTTGAATTTGCCATCTTTTAAAAGTGCTTATGATTCTTTGTCAATGCTTTCAGTATCTCAAGGTTTATTAACAAACTTAAATAATATTGCCTATAAAAGAATTAAGGCAATTTCATGGCTTGTTGTCATTACATATGCTGCACTCCTATATTTTGGATTTGTGATGATGGGAGATGTAGCCGATCAAACTTATCTATTTGTTTTGCGATCCTTTCATTTCTTAGTATTTGTCCTATCCGCTTTGTTTCTCCTATTTCATTATTACCGAAAAAAAAGAGCCATTATTTTATCACCAAAAACGTTAAATAACATTGTACATTTCTATGCTGCCTTCTATGCTGCAGTCGGATCCGTTTCTTCTATAAATAGTCAGAGGCTGACTGGAAATATAGATTCATATGTCATTATCATCCTTACAATAGGTGCATTTCTTCCGCTGAAATTTAGAAATATATCCATCATATTAATGGTCAATCATCTCTTGTTTTTAGCAGGATTATTTCTTTATGCAGAAAATCAGTATGAGTTTCTCACAAAAGCTTTTAACTCTACTGCTGCTTTAGTTTATGCTTTATTACTTGCCGGAGGAATATTTTTATATATTAAAAGAGATTATACGCATGTAGGGAAGCTGAAAGAAAATGAGCAAAACTTCAGGAAAATGTTTGAGGTTAACCCCTATCCGCTCATATTGACGAGTTTTGAGGGGAAACCGATCTTAACCAATAAAAAGGCTTCACTTTATTTTCAAAGCTTAATTGAAGATATTCATCTTCTTGGTACCCTCAGCATCTACAATGATCCTTCGGAAAGAGAGCATCTTATAAGAGAGGTAAAGGAGCGGGGAAGTGTTCAACGCACGCTTGAACTGAAGGGATCAGATGGAAGAACGGTGTGGGCACTTATTTTTTGTGAGAAAGTGATTTATGGAGATCAAGAGTGTATATTAACGGGAATTACTGATATTACTCATATGAAACAGCTGGAAAATGAATTGGTGCAAAATGCTTCTATTGATTCCTTAACTGGGCTGATGAACCGCAAATACGGACTAAATCACCTGCAGCTGGAAATAGATCGGGCTGATCATTCAAATAGCACAATGGTAATAGGCTTCATTGATATCAATAAGCTTAAAATGGTAAATGACCGCTATGGTCATTTAGAAGGAGACCGTTTAATCAAGTCTATTTGCCAAAGCATTCAGGAAGTCATGCATGAAGAAGATCTGTTTTTCAGATATGGCGGAGATGAATTTGTACTAGTGTTTTTAAACAAAGATTTATTTGGAGCGGAACGCATATGGAAGCAGGCTGAACAGAAATTTGCCGAATTAAATCATCGTGATCATCGGCCTTACAAGGTATCAGCCAGTATCGGCTACTTTCAGTATGAGCCCAATTCTCAACTGACTATTGAGCAGATGCTGAAGTATGCAGATGATGCAATGTATAAAAATAAAACTGCTAGTTATGAAAGCTTAAATAAGTAAAAGGCAGTGTGGTGAATGGTGGTTCCCATGCTGCCTTTTTTGTATTGTGTCCAGCTTTAACGAAGTCAAAAGCCGAGCTGTTTTGTGCTTGTTGGGTGGAACAATTTTATTTAATACTATGAGGAAGGCTGTAATCGTGTCATATTATAAAAGAAATTGGATAAGAGAATAATATCTAAGCCGTAATCACGCCGTCAAACACCAATAACTGTAAAACAGAGTCGCATTTATGCTATAATCACGCCACGAAACCCCAATAATTAGAAAAAATAGTCGTGTTTAAGCTTGAATCAGGCTACAAAACCCCAGTAACTGGAAAACGGAGTCGCATTTAAGCTGTAATCAGGCCGCGAAACACCAGTAAATGGAAAAAGGAGTCGCATTTAAACTGTAATCACGCCGTTAAACACCAATAACTGTAAAATAGAGTCGCATTTATGCTATAATCACGCCAAACGCAGGCTCCTTTTCTCTAGCAATCAGCCTGTCAGCACATCTTCCTGCGGATAGCGGATCTTCTGCTGGTCCGGTTTTGCCAGGGTGTATGCCAGTGTTAGCGGACCGATATTTCCTAAAAACATAATAAACATAATAATAAGTTTTCCGATTACCGATAATTCAGGTGTAACCCCCATTGAAAGTCCGACTGTGCCAAATGCTGAAATCACTTCAAAAGCAAGCGGCAGAAAATCTCTCTCTTCAAAAATGGTCAGTAAAAATATTGCCATACAAATAAAGAGGAGACTGGTAACAGCGATTGCCAGTGCTTTCATGATGGTCGTCTCCTGTAATCTTCTTCTAAAAATGACTGTATCCTTTTTGCCGCGAATAAATGTAATGGCAGCTAATAAAAGAATCAGGAAGGTGGTTAATTTAATACCTCCACCTGTAGAGGTGCTGCCTGCTCCAATAAACATCAGCATCATCATAAAGAAGGCGGTCGGATCTTCTATCGCGGAAATATCCACTGTATTAAATCCTGCTGTTCTTGGACTCACACCTTGAAAATAAGAAGCAGCAGCTTTTTCCCATAATGAAAGAGGAGCGAGTGTGCCTTCATTATTAAATTCAAGGAAAAAGATGACGAACATCGCCACAATATTTATCACAAAGGTGCCTGTAATCATCATTTTAGAATGAAGTGATAGTTGTCTAAATCGTTTAGCGTAAATGAGGTCTGCAATGACGGTGAAGCCGAGACCACCGAAAATAAATAGCATCGTAATAACAATATTCATGACCGGATCCCCAACAAAGCCCATTAAACCATCAGACCATAAAGCTAATCCTGCATTATTAAAGGCGGAAATCGAATGAAAAAGGCTGTAATAAAGCCCTTGGCCAAACCCATATTCCGGAACAAGGCGAATGCTGAGTAAGAGCGCAGCTGCAGCCTCGATAACGAAGGAATAAATCAGAACACTTCGGGCAAGCCTGATTACGCCTCCGAGTGAATTTTGATTTAACGCTTGCTGTATTAACAGTCTTTCTTTAAATTTGATTCTTTTGCCGATAAGGACATAAATTAAAACCGCATAGCACATAACCCCAATGCCGCCAATCTGCATGAGAAACATTAGAACAATTTCACCGAATAGAGTAAAGGTAGAGCCTGGGTCAACTGAAGCAAGCCCGGTAACAGTAATGGCAGACGTTGATAAAAAAGCGGCATCAATCCATGATACGCCATCCTCCGTTGCAATCGGCAGCTTCAATAGGACAGTGCCCGCCATTGCGCATAGAGCAAAGAGAGAAACAATCAGCTGGGCAGGATTTAATGTCCAGTATTTAGTGTTCATTGGATAACCCTTCTATCTCCCAATGGTTGTGGTTTATTGGGGTATTATTTGATTCTAAAAATACGCCCGTCACTAAATATTGTCAATATATATTTTAGGGGAACATCTCAACAAAAAAAGACACAAACCGAATCTAGTAAATATCGGTTTGTGTCTTAAGCTGTTTAATATAAGTTGTGCTTGTAGCTTAGGTTCAAGGAGGTTTGGATTTTTTCACTATCAAGGTCTTCCATGTTGATGTGAGCTGCAAGCATTTTAGCAGGCTGCGGCAGCTGCTCCTTTGTACTCCAGGATTCCGGCTCCCATAGTTGAGAGCGCTTAAAAGCTTTAGCGCAATGAATATAGCATTCTTCTACTTTGACAACAATTCCGAGCTGAGGAACTTTCTCATTAACAGCCATTTTTTCTAGAATTTCAGCATCTTGAATAATGGTAGCGGAACCATTAATTCGCAGTGTTTCTCCTAATCCAGGAATGACAAAAATGAGTCCGATATTTGGGTTTGAGAGGATATTGATGAGCGAGTCCATTTTTCGGTTACCAGGTCTTTCTGGAATAACCAAATGCTTCTCATCAAGCACATGCACAAAGCCTGGAGCATCTCCGCGAGGTGAACAGTCACAGCGTCCAGTTGAATCAGAAGTTGAGATAAACACAAATGGTGATTGATCCATAAAGTTTCTGCAATGTTCATCTAAAAAAGATATCGTTTTATTTAACACCGTGATTCCTGGTGTTCCTGCAATACTATGAAGCTCTTCTATTGACTTTACAACCTGATTAAACTTAATGGTATTCTCCCCCTAACATGTTCTTATTTAAATAGTAACATGCTCAAGGTGGAAATTGGGCAAAAAAGAAGTCAGTGATAATTATCACTGACTTCTTTAGCAATCTCTATTATTCTCCTAAGTAAGCGTTAAACATCCAGATATGTGTATCTAGTGTAGCCATTAAGCCTACTGCGAAGTCGTTTGTTAAATCATCGTTTTGATCTGCTGCAAGTGCAGCTAAGTCTTCCAGTTCTTTCTTTAATTGAGTGTAATCTGCTGCTAAGTTTGCAACCATCTCGCTTGCTGTAGCTGGAGCTGTGTCCTCCGTTAATGTGGAAGTGTTTAGATATTCCTGCATAGTCGAAACTGGTTTACCTCCGATTGCAAGTAAACGCTCAGCAGCTTCATCCACAACGTTAGCTGCTTCATTATATAATTCTTCAAATTTAGCATGCAGTGCAAAGAAGTTAGGGCCTTTTACATACCAGTGATAGCGATGCAATTTTGTGTATAGAACACTCCAGTTAGAGATTTGTACGTTAAGTGCTGAATATAATTTTTCCATTATAAAAGCCTCCTCATTGATCTTATAAATTGATTATAACAAATATAAAAATAAAATCAATATTAAATTATAATTATTTTAAATTAATATTTATAATAAATAAAAAAAGCGCTGACATCTTGATAATGTCAGCGCTTTGTTATGTTAATAGGTTTCGTTCTATTTTTTATCACCAGGTAAAGCAAATAAGCAGTAACAACGGCGCCTCCGCCAATCAATGTAATTTGTGTAAAGTGTTCCTGGATATAGGGTCCGGCTTTGGCACCAAGGTAGAGAATGATCACTGCCTCTAAAAAGAAACGTGCACCTCTGCCAATAATAGACCAGATAATCAATACGTTTAATTTAACATTTGAAATCCCAGCAAAAATGGTGAAGATTTTAAAAGGGAATGGTGTAAATGCAGAGATTAATATAGCCATTGCTCCGTATTTAGCAAAGTATTCTTCTACTTTGTTAATCTTGCTTTCTGAGATAATGAATTTCAAAACAGGCCTTCCAAGTCTTTTCCCTATTACCCAGCCAAATGCAGCGCCAAGCACGGAGGCTGCAGTGGTTAACAATGCATAAGCAAAAACTTTGTCCGGATTGGCGATCCCAAGAGGAATTAATAGAACGTCAGGTGGAATCGGGAAAAAAGAAGAATCTGCAAAGGAGATAAACAATAAACTAAAGACACCATACTCCATTAACCAAACTTCAATACTATGTATAAACGCAGACATATTCCAATGCTCCTTTCATGATCATCATATGCTTGTTCAATCGGGGTTAGACATGTCTTTTTGGCAGGTGTACAATGTTGGGAGTATGTTTCTAAGCAGAGGGTGATATCGTGGAATACTTTTTCTTTTTTTTATTAGGTGTTTTAGTAAGTGTCATGTCGGGCTTTTTTGGGATCGGCGGGGGGTTTATTTTAACACCATTTTTAATGCTGATTGGTTATGAACCAGTTGTAGCGATAACGACGAGCTTGTTATTTACGATAGGAAGCTCTCTTTCGGGGATCGTTGCCCATTTAAGGATGAAAAATATTTATTGGAAGGAAGGTTTGCTGCTGGGAATTAGCGGCATGGCGGCAACACAGATTGCTAAGCCATTCGTTCTGTTCCTTGAGGAACGCGGCTATGATGAATGGGTCATCCCGATGCTGTATATTGTCATGCTTTCCTATTTCTCCGTACAAATGCTGAAAAAAGAGAAAGCAGTTCAAAAGGGGATGCAGAAACGTTCACCTGGAATTGGAAAAGTATTAATCATTGGTTTTGGAGCAGGTTTAGTTTCTACAACCCTCGGTGTAGGGGGAGGCTTTATTATTGTTCCATTAAGCGTTGCTTTCCTAGGATTTCCGTCTAAAAAAGCGGTGGGCACCAGTTTATTTGCTGTCTTATTCATTGTTTCATCCGGTTTTGTCTCGTATTCCTTTGATGTTCAGATTGACTTGCTCGTAGGTTTAATCTTAGTAGCAGGCGGTCTAATCGGCTCACAATTTGGAGCCCGTTTAACCAATTTCTTTGCAAACGGGGAAATTACCCGCCTATTAGGAGTATTGTATGTATCTACTGTTATTAGTGTCATCATGAAGCTAGTAAACTTCAATACAGCAGGTTTGGCGATTACCGCACTTTTCTTGCTGAGCTTTTTTGTGATTGCCTTTGTGAGAGTGCGCAGCAAGAAAAAAACAGCAGGAGAGCAGTAAGTTACATTTTTTCTGGAGCTTCCATCCCGAGGATTTTCATACCGTTGGAAAGAGTTATGGTAACGGCTTTAACAAGGGCAAGTCTGGATGGAAGCAAATCATCATTTTCCAGAATGTGAACTTTACTGTAGTATTTGTTAAAGTTTTTGCTGATTTCTAAAAGATGTTTTGCCAGAATAGCAGGGGAGTGCAATTCATAGGCCTGCAGAATTTTGGCAGGATACATGTTGATGCTTTTTAGTACTTCCCAGCTGGCAGAATCAGAAAGACCAATCACAGAAGCTGGTTCTGCGGATGATTTGCGCAGAATGGAGAATGCCCGAGCGTTCGTGTATTGTAAGTAAGGACCTGTTTCGCCTTCAAAGGTCAGCATATCTTTTAGAGAAAACTCGATAGAATTCATCCGGTCATTTTTAAGATCATGAAAAAGAATGGCGCCAACTCCGACCGCTTTAGCAATTTCTTTTTTGTTCTCCAGGTCAGGATTTTTGTTATCTATGTTTATTTCAGCCAGTTTAATTGCCTCAAGAACGACCTCTTCAAGAAGAATGACTTTTCCTTTTCTCGTCGACATTTTTTGTCCGTCTTTTAAATATAAACCAAATGGGATATGAAAAAGATCATTTGCCCAGTGGCAGCCCAGCTTTTTTATGACTTGTTTAACTTGCTTAAAATGAACCGACTGTTCCTGGCCAACAATATATAAAGCATGATCAAATTGATATTGAGTTTTGCGATACAAGGCTGCTGCAATATCTCTTGTTGCATACAATGTGGCACCGTCCGATTTTTTTATTAAGCAGGGAGGGAGCCCATCGTCTAAATAAACAACCTCGGCACCTTCAGAGTCCGATAGTAATCCCTTGTCTCTTAGCGCTGAAACCGCGTTCTCCATTTTATCGTTATAAAAGGCTTCCCCCTGATAAAAATCAAAGGAGATATTTAATAGTTTGTAAATACGCTGAAACTCTGTCAGTGATTCATCTCTAAACCATGTCCAGAGTTTTTCTGCTTCTTGATCTCCATCTTCTAATTTCTTAAAAGAACGTCTTGCTTCTGCCGTAAGTTCTGTATCATTTTTTTCTTCTTCATGAAAGCGGACATATAATTTAAAAAGCTCTTGAATGGGCTGCTTTTCGATTTCTGAAGGAACTCCCCATTTTTGGTAAGCAGTAATGAGTTTTCCAAACTGTGTTCCCCAATCCCCGATATAGTTGATTCGTACAGTTGGATATCCGCATGCTTCTGCAAGGTTGGCCAGGGCATTGCCGATGACCGTAGAACGTAAATGTCCCATTGAAAATGGCTTGGCAATATTGGGAGAAGAGTAATCCAGTAAGGCGGTTTTGTTTTGCCCGGATTGATTGGTGCCGTATAAGATGTTCTGTTTGAGAACATCTTCTAAAATATGTGAAGATGCTGCTTCTTTGGAAAAAAAGACATTCAGATATGGCCCAACTGCATTAGCCTGATGGATTAGAGAACCTTGAAGCTCCAAAGCAGCTTTTTGTGCAATTTCAGCGGGGTTTTTTCGCAATGCTTTAGCTAGTTGAAAACATGGAAAGGCTAAGTCTCCATGCAGCGGGTTTTTTGGCGTTTCAATAAGTGCTTCAATTTGGTCCAGTGACATATGATCATGAAAATGAACGTTTAATGCAGAACTAAATATTTTTTTGAAATCAATCATACGAGCTGCCTCCTTAAGATTAAATGTTTTTTTAAAAACAAAAAACCCGTCTCTAAAAATAGAGACGAGTTTGAAAGACCCGCGGTACCACTCTGATTGTCCAATAGGACCCCTTGAATATACATGTCTTAACGGTCATCACCGCCAGAGCCTACTGATTTTTCAGCGCTGGACTCAGAAGTGCGTTTCGAATAAAGGCTGCCAACAGGCTTACACCATCCCTGTCTCGCTTTTGTAAACACATTATCCTACTCTCTTCGTCATTGATTTTAATATTAATACCGTATTATACGTGATTGTAAAATTTAGTCAACATAATTTTTCCCAGAGGAGAACATGTAATTTTTCTGGTGAAATTTCATTCCAAAGACAAGTCCCATTGCCATCATATTCCCCATAATCGAACTTCCTCCGTAACTGATAAAAGGAAGTGGAATCCCCGTAATTGGCAGTACTTGGATGGTCATGCCGATATTTTGGAAGACATGAAAGGTGATCATGCCAATAATGCCGACACAAATATACGTATTAAAAGGATCGGCAGCTTCTAGTGCTGTCTTCGTTAAATGATAGATCAGCAAAAAGAACAATCCAATGACGATACTGGCGCCGATAAAACCATATTCTTCCCCAATGACACTAAAAATAAAATCGGTATGAACATCGGGGATATACACTTGCCGATCATAAAAGCCTTTTCCGGATAGAAGACCAGAGCCGATTGCATGCAGGGAATTATATAACTGCAAGCCATCTCCCTGACGGTGGCCAACGGGATCTAACCAGGCATAGATGCGATACATCTGATACGTATCAACGTATTTCTCAAGGTATTGTGGCGCCTGGATCACAAGATATAAAATACCGGCAACAGCTGCGCTTCCAAGAGTGATAATCGGAAGAATCAGCTTCCACGTAATTCCGGAAACGAGAATAATCCCAGTCATGATCGCCAAAATAACAAGCGCTGTCCCTAAATCCTCGACCACAATTAATGCAAATGGAATAAAGGTCAAACCGCCGATTTTTAAAAGGAGCAATAAATCCGTTTGAAACGTTTTGGCCACAAACTTTTTATGATGGCCCACGGTTACTTTAGCTAATGCAATAATTAAAAAGATCTTAAAGAATTCAGAAGGCTGGACAGAACCCAAGAATTTTATTTGGTACCATAGTGTTGCTCCTTTTCTCTCCTCAGCAAGCCATTCTGGAGCAACGAACAAACCAGCCTGCAGAATGAACCCAAACCCAAACAAATACCAGGCAAGCTTCTTTACCTGTTCTGTATCAAAGTACATCACAATGGCTAAGATGACGGTCCCGGCAACATAATTTTTAACTTGGGCGAGAGCGAAATTGACATTATATTGAGAAGTTGATTGCCCGCTGTATATAGCAACACAACTAATGATAAAAAATAAAAACAGCAGCAAGCTTAAATTCCAATCAAAACGTTCTGCAATCCTGTTTTGCCGATTCATTAATAACACCCAGTTCCCTTTTATCATCTCTATATCTCTATGATTATCTCGGTGCCAGCAGTCCAAATTAAACATTATTTTCCTTTAGACTAACAAAGCAGAGATCGTCATTCAATACAATCTTTGCAGCATTGAAAATAATAATCTATCAGTATAGACGAAAATGGGGTTAGGATAGTTTCCTTTTTAAATAGAAATGACAAAATGGTTTAAAACAGGTATAGGGAGAAGGGGGAATTCCCGAAAGAGATGGCGGGTGAGGATTTGGGGAAATAGAACGGCAAAGTAATTTCCGAAAGAGAAGGCGAGTGTCAGTTTGAGGAAATAGAACGGCAGAGTAACTCCCGAAAGAGAAGGCGAGTGCCGGTTTGGGGAAATAGAACGGCAAAGTAATTCCCGAAAGAGAGGGCGAGTGTCGGTTTGAGGAAATAGAACGGCAAAGTAATTCCCGAAAGAGAGGGCGAGTGCCGGTTTGGGGAAATAGAACGGCAAAGTAATTCCCGAAAGAGAAGGCGAGAGTCAGTTCGGGGAAATAGAACGGCAAAGTAATTCCCGAAAGGGAAGGCGAGTGCCGATTTGGGGAAATAGAACGGCAGAGTAATTCCCGAAAGAGAGGGCGAGTGCCGGTTTGGGGAAATAGAACGGCAGAGTAATTCCCGAAAGAGAAGGCGAGAGTCATTTTGAGGAAATAGAACGGCAGAGTAATTCCCGAAAGAGAGGGCGGGTGAGGATTTGGGGAAATAGAACGGCAAAGTAATTCCCGAAAGGGAAGGCGGGTGCCGGTTTAGGGAAATAGAACGTCAAAGTAATTCCCGAAAGAGAAGGCGAGTGTCATTTTGAGGAAATAGAACGGCAGAGTAATTCCCGAAAGAGAAGGCGAGTGCCGGTTTGGGGAAATAGAACCACTGAGTCATTCCGATCGCGATAGTGCTCCCTATTAAGGGAAGTTGAGTCACCGAATAACACCAAAAACAGTTAAAGTGTCAAAGCAAACCATGCTATTCGAGGTTTAGGCCGGCAGAGATAGGGGATTGTTCAAATATAGTAAAAAACCCCTTGATATCAAGGATATCAAAGGGATATGTTTTACGTTAAATAGCTAATAAACATGGTGGCAATGCCAAAATACGTTATTAGTGAAAAGATGTCATTTAATGTGGTGATCAGCGGGCCAGATGCGATCGCTGGGTCGATGTTAAGACGGTAAAGGATCAGCGGAATAACGGCGCCGGCTAATGTTCCAATAATGAGAGTTAAGAATAAAGAAACACCGACAACAAGGCCTAATACCGCATTTCCTTGCCAAAAATAAGCAATAAGAGAAATTAAAATAC
Organism: Cytobacillus gottheilii; assembly: GCF_001636345.1. GTDB lineage: Bacteria > Bacillota > Bacilli > Bacillales > Cytobacillaceae > Cytobacillus > Cytobacillus gottheilii. Next base: position 4,405,505 of record NZ_KV440945.1, on the reverse strand, counting down.
CGCAGGTTAATCCAATTAAAAGTCCTACAAAAAATTCACGAAGGATAAGCTTTGTGACAACTTTTTTATTAATATCATTTGAAATAAGTCCGCGAACAACAACTGCAAGTGATTGTGTGCCAGTGTTCCCTGTCATGCCTGAAATCATCGGCATAAAGAAGGTTAATGCGACTACCTGCTCAAGTGTTTGTTCATAACCGCTAATAATTCCTCCTGAGAGAATGCCGATGAACAGAAGCAGGATCAGCCATGGCAGACGCCGATAGGCAGCAACAAATGCTTTTGTATCAAAGTCAATGGATTTACCAGAAGCGGAAAGCTTTTCAATGTCTTCATTTGCTTCCTGGATGACAACGTCGATTAAGTCATCGACTGTTGCTATTCCCATTAATACATTTTCTTCATTTACAACTGGAATGGCAAGGAAGTCGTATCTCTCAACCATTCGTGCAACCTCTTCCTGGTCGGTTGTGACGGTAGCGGCAATCACACGTTCATACATGACATCGCTGATTTTTTCATGCGGTTCAGCAATCAGTAAATCACGGTAAGACACAACACCAACAAGCTTGCGGTGCTGATCTATTACATAGAGGTAGTTAATCGTTTCAGCATATTCAGCAAAAATTTTCAGCTTTTCGACTGCCTCTTTAACACTATAGTAATCGCGGATCCAAACAAAACGGTTTGTCATGATCCGGCCGGCAGTTTCTGGAGGATAATTCATGATATCTTGTACAATTTGAGACTCGCTTTTTTTCATGCCGGAAAGAAGCGAAGCGATTTTTTCAGGTGATAACTCGTCTAGCAGCAATGCGAGATCATCGTTATCCATCTCATCAAGTACTTTACCTGTCCGTTCTTTCCCTATCTTATTCAGTACCTCCAGCTGCTTTTCCTTGTTCAGTTCTTCCAGCAAATCAGCTAGCCTATCCACGGATAAGAACAATAGGAAACGAGGCTGATGCTTTTCGGGAAGGTTTTCGTAGAGCTGCGCTATATCATACGGCTGCAGTTCATCTAGAATTACGTCGAAATCCTTCTTTTTGTTTTCTTTTAACGTTTTAATAATATAAAGTGTGATTTGATTTTCGGTCATGTTTTGGATCAAAATCGTCACGCCCCTTTCTGCAAGAAATTATTAGAGTATAACATATCTTCGCCTGCTTTTATTCTGTTTACATTATAAGAAATAAAAGAGTTGTATGGAATGCCGGCAACCGCTTACCTAAAAAAGAATTTTAAATCAGAATTGTAATATTTTTTTAATAAGCAATTTTAGTACCTTTTTGCTAAAATGAAGGTAATTGTAATTAGGTATTTCCAAATTTAAACAAGTTTCTTATGTGTATTGTATGCTAATAAATAGAAGTAGTGCGATCATATGTATGTGACCTGTTTTAAATATACCCATTAAGAAGGCTGCTGAAGCTTGGTGTTTGAAATCTATCATTTTGCCACTATGAATACAAAGCGGTATTCGTATTTTTATTTACCCGGGGGTTACATGTATGAAGAAGAAAAATCAGGATATTCGGGATCTCGTTTATATTTTGTTAAATGAACAAGAGCAATATGTGATGACATATGGGATTGAATTTGCCGAATTCGCGCAGTCATTATCCGATTCCTTTAATCATCTCCTGCTTTTAAAACATAACTTTGATCATGGTGAATTCCACGTGCATACTATGCTGGATTTTGTCACGAAAGAAAAGCTTTCAAAATTAGTAAATGATGATGTGTATTCATATGGTGATTTTTGCTGGATTGATTTTGAAGAGGTAGAAGCCTTAAATGAACTGCCGGGACAAGTGTTAGCAGAGCTATTGTACCTTGGACATACAAAGGATCACCTGCGGCAGCCGTTTTATAATATTTTAAGCAATCGTTTCGTTTATTTGGCGCATGATGATGGCTGGCTAAACAAAACATATTACCGTGATATGCAAAATTTTTATAATATGCTTGGCGACTGTCTGCCAGGAAAACTAGAACAAATAAAAGTTGAGAAAACCTTGCTTGGATTTAAGCGGAAGAAAAATTATCCGCTCATCCCGCGCGAGATCTTAAAAGATTTAAGACCATTCATGAAAGAAGGCATTGTCTTATCTTTTAAAGATATGGCTCAAAATCGAACTCGAATTGAAGTGCCGATTTGGGTAATCGGTGATTTTGTTAATATGGACAATATGATGGATGAATATGAAGAAGCTTCAAAAAAGAGAAAATGTGAAGCGAAACTCGTTATTGACAAGAAGACGCGAGAATGGCGAATCTATAGCAGTTAAGCGGGTGCACAAGTCTAAAGGCTCACTTGACTTGTCATATTGAGGAAATAATGAGATGCTATGGATATTATTCATTTATGAAATGTGACGGCATTAGAGCGTTGCTTTATTCTCTATAATGCTTAAGCGTCATTGCGGCAAGCAGTTTATGGAGAACCATATCTGTACACTGACATCTCCGGAATAGCTGCGGAGGTGTTTTTTTAATTCCTAACAAGCTTTCAAAAAGGCAGAGAGAGGTCAACATGCTATCCATTCGAAAGTTTTTAAGACATAAGGGGCTGGCCTATTTACTGGCTGCATCGTTTTTGATTGTTTCCATTCTGCTCGGTGTTTCCATTGGCAGTGTTTCAGTGCCAATCCTGCAAATTGTGAAGATCATCGGAGCAGAGATCTTTCATTATAAGCCAGATGGTACAGATCCCTTATTTGAAAATATCGTCATGAATATCCGCCTGCCTCGCGTGGTGCTGGCTGGGCTGGTAGGTGCCTCACTTGCCATAGCAGGAGCGGCATTTCAAGGTTTATTAAGAAACCCATTGGCAGACCCTTATACATTAGGGGTATCCTCTGGTGCTTCTGTTGGTGCTGTGATGACTTTATTCTTTGGTATAACAATTCCTGCAGCAGGGCTTTTTACATTGCCGTTATTAAGCATTGTGTTTGCTTTTATCACTATCTTATTTGTGCTTATGTTTGCCCGGCAAATCGACCGTGCAATGAGGGTAGAGACCATTATCTTAACCGGCATTATTTTCAGCTCATTTTTAGGGGCTGTGATTTCGCTGATGATTGCGTTAACAGGTGACGAGCTTCGCCAAATCATCGGCTGGCTGCTTGGCAGCGTTTCTATGAGGGGCTGGGATTATGTATTGATTCTGCTGCCTTTTTTGATCATTGGCGCAGCTATCTTATTAAGTAGCAGCCATGAGCTCAATGCGATGTCATTTGGAGAAGAGCGTGCTTTTCATATCGGAGTAAATGTCCAGAGAAAGAAGATGCTTATTTTAATCGGCGGATCAATTTTAACGGGTGGTGCTGTAGCGGTTTCAGGAACTATCGGTTTTGTAGGTCTGGTAATTCCGCATTTGACTAGGCTCATTTGGGGACCTGACCATCGTCATTTGCTCCTTTTATCCATGCTGACAGGCAGCGGCTTTTTAATTCTTGCAGATTTGCTTGCTCGAACGATTATTTCTCCAGCAGAACTGCCGATTGGTGTCATTACAGCATTGATTGGTGCCCCTGTTTTTGCGGTTATTTTAATGAAAAGACGATCTGAAAGAAGAGGATAGATGTGATCAGAGTTCAAAACGTTACAGGCGGGTATGATAATCAGTTCTTAATACAGAATATTTGCTTTGAAGTTAACAAGGGTGAACTGCTTGGCGTCATTGGACCGAATGGAAGCGGAAAAACGACTCTTTTGAAAATGTTAAGCGGAGTACATAAAGTCGCAGCTGGAGATATTTTTATAAAAGGGAGAAGCCTTGAATCTTTTAGACCTAAAGAGCTGGCCAAAGTAATTGCTGTGTTATCTCAGCACTCTGAAGATCACTTTTCCTATTCAGTTAAAGAGACAGTTTCCCTCGGTCGCTACGCTCATCAAAAGGGCTGGTTTCAAGCTTTAAGCGATAAGGATGAACAGATTGTGGCTGAGGCGATGGAGCTGACAGGCATAAGCCGTTATGCGGATGAGCAATTGCAGCATCTTTCGGGGGGAGAGCGTCAGCGTGTGTTTCTGGCACAGGCATTAGCGCAGGAGCCTGAAATTTTACTGCTCGATGAACCAACGAATCACCTGGATCTGTCCTTCCAAAAAGATTTATTGGATCTGCTTCAAGCTTTAACGAAAAAACAAGGCTTAACAGTCATTTCGATATTCCACGATCTTAATTTAGCTGGCCTATATTGCAATCGATTATTGCTGATGGATGCTGGCAAGCTGCTGAAGGATGATGTGCCATATGGAGTGTTGAGAGAAGAGGTCATTTCCTCCGTTTATGAGACAGAAATTAAAAAACAGCCACATCCGTATGTCCCTGCACCGCAGCTGGTTCTGTTGTCGGAAGGAATGCAAGGTGAAAGCAGTTCAGGAAAGATAGGGGCAGAGCAATTAACGATTGAAAAAAGCCAGTTTTCATTACAATCGTCTTTCTATCTTAAAACCATATCTTCTGGTGTATCGGGCTCTGGAATGGGCTGGCATCGCTCATTTGTTAATTGGCAAACAAATGAATCCCCTATAAAATGTTCCGCTGAAATGGATGATTATTTAAAAGCCAAGGGCTTTAAAGCGGGAGAAACGGTCGGTATGATTTCAGCTGGTAAACCGGAGGATGTTAGCTATGCATTATTCGAAGGGGAAGGTTTTTCGGTCTTTACAGTGGTGATAGCAGAGGTGTCTATTGAGCATGGTATAAATACATGGATTTTTATAAACGGAATGTTTTCAGACGAAGTTTATATTCAAAGTATTATAACGGCAACAGAAGCGAAGGTAAAAGCGCTTGAGCAATTCCAAGAACTAAATATGAAGAACGAGTGTATTTTAATTGCAGGCACTCAGCAGGGAGAGACACTAACTTCAGCAGCGAGGATCTCTCCTTTAGGCAAGCTAATCAGCCAAGGAATTTATGAGTGTACCACAAATGCTATGATGAAAAGTTTAAAGAGGATAAATGGCGGTTTCTGTTGAAGAACAGTCTAGTAAGATGAATATACTAGATGAATGAAGAAGAATGGTTAAAATGAAAATAACGAATATAAAGGGGTTTTAGGTATGCTTTTATATACGAAAACGGGTGACAAAGGAAAAACTAGTGTTATTGGCGGCAGAGTGGAAAAAGATGATATACGTGTTGAGGCATATGGTACAGTTGATGAAGTAAACTGTTTTGTTGGACAAGCAATGACACAGCTGGACGATTCTCTTTTTCGCGATGTTCTAGATGATCTTGAGAAAATTCAGCATGAGTTGTTTGATTGTGGCGGAGATTTGGCTAATGTAACAGAAAATAAAGAGTCTAAGCTTGATGCTGCAGCAGTTGAATATCTTGAGGGCCGGATTGATCAGTTTATCGAAGAAGCGCCAACACTTGAAAAATTTATATTGCCTGGCGGCTCGCCTGCTTCCGCAACCATACATATCGCCCGCACAGTTACAAGAAGAGCCGAGCGTCTTGTCGTCACGCTGGCAAAAGCAGATCCGGAAATTTCTCCGGCAGCATTACCTTATTTAAATCGATTATCTGATTATTTCTTTGCTCTTGCTCGTGTAGTAAACTTTCGGCTGAACGTTAAAGATGTAGAGTATGCCCGCAGTGCAAATGTATTTAAGGGTAAAAAAAGAAATAATTGATCAATAAAGCGATTCCAAAAAAAGTTTTCTTCATTAAAAAGTGATTAAAGGAGCGGTCAAAATGAATTTAAAACTTGGGTATGTTATTTTATATAGCTTAGATCTAAGTAAAACAAAACATTTTTATCAAGAACTGCTTGGTTTAACATTAAGAAATGAAATTGGGACTTATATAGAGTTTGAAACAGGAAATACGATTTTAGCCTTTAACACCCGTGAAGATGGCCGTGCCATCACAAAACTTCCGATTCCTGATGAGCTGAGAAAAGAGCAAACGTTTGAACTTGGATTTGTGACAGAAGATGTAGAAATGATGGTTGAAAAATTAAGAGCAGCAGGTGTACCGATCCTCTTAGAACCAGTTGAAAAGCCGTGGGGGCAAAAAGTTGCTTACGCGGAAGACCCAGATGGTCACTATATTGAAATATGTACGCCAGTAGGCTAGGGAATCCTTTAAAAGGATTCTCAGATTGTAGACAAAAGGGGTTCGGAATGGTCTCATTCCGAACCCCTTTTGAAGTTTTTTTCTATTTTTATTCCTTTAGAGGACAGAATGCAGCTATCCTATCCTAAGATTTATACTGTTTTTGGGTCCTGCCACGTCCAGTTGGCTATTTTCTTTAAATTCATGGACGCGAAAGTAAGCATCGCTTGCATCGACAATTTTTTAAGTCCCCTTAACGTTGTCCAACGCATTCCATGCTTTTCTTTTGCATCAGCGAAAACACGTTCAATCGTTTCCTTTCGCTTTGCGTATATTGGTTTTACATCTTTGTGATGGCGAAGATGTTCCACTTCCTCCACATATTCCTGCCAAATATGCCGGGTCACCACTTTTTGGTGATTCTTACTCTGTGTACATTGGTGCAATAATGAACAAGTGCCACAAGTCTGTTTCGATGATTTGT
>NZ_KV440945.1:3755853-4398542 GCF_001636345.1 Cytobacillus gottheilii | reverse complement strand
TTTAAAACGACGCTCATAGTTTTTACCGAAGGTAGAGAAGTGAGGAACTTTATCATAAAATCCATATCCTAAAAACCAGCGATAAGCCATGTTTGTTTTTAGTTCCTCAATGGTTTGGCGCATGGACCGAATACCGAAGGTATATTGAATAAAAGTAAGCTTTATTAAAATTACCGGGTCAATACTTGGACGACCTACTTCTGAATATGTATCTTTCACTAAATCATAAATGAAGGAGAAGTCAATTGCAGCCTCCATTTTTCGTACTAAATGGTTTTCAGGTACCAGTTGATCTAACGTAACCATTTCAAGCTGATCACGTTGAATCGAATTATGTTTGGAAAGCATCTTTCATCACCTCTAACCTTATTCTCCTTTTATTCTAAAACAAAAAAGACTGTAGGCAAACTCGATTTTCATCGAGTTTGTCTACAGTCTGGGAATCCTTTAAAAGGATTCTTTTTTTCTTTATATTTATATTGTCAAAAATAAGTTGTTTATATTGTTTGGTAGAATATCAGAGAAAAACTTCAATAAATGAAGGAAACAATATATTTAATCGCTTACACCAAACTTGTAAATTATCAATTGTATGATATGATACATATGTTTTTAACGGCCCCGACGTCGATGAGAGTTCGACGTCAACTAAATAAAAAGTAAGTGTATGTGAGAAGCACCATTTTAAGGAACTTAACTATCTTTATACTGACAGAAAGTATAATTGCAAAGCTAAACCTAATCGTTGCCTTGCAGGCTAGTCTTTATGTTCAATTTTAAAAAGCAAAAAGAGTGCTTTTAAATGGACTTAAATGCCGTGATCCTTATTATGACAGCTAATCTAACACTGAGTTTGCGAATAAAGGGTGCAGCACTTTTTTCTTCTATGAAAGGTGTTGTTATTTTGTCTGTTCGCTTTTTTTGTGCTCTTCTTTTATACACTTACAATTAAAAAAATGAGGTGGAATATTGAGAGTATTATCAATGAAAGAACAATGGTTTGGAAATGTGCGAGGAGACATTTTGTCTGGAATTGTTGTTGCGCTTGCCTTAATTCCGGAAGCAATCGCCTTTTCAATTATTGCGGGTGTTGATCCGATGGTTGGCTTGTATGCTTCTTTCTGTATCGCTGTCACCATATCGATCGTCGGAGGCAGACCTGGGATGATCTCCGCTGCTACCGGAGCAATGGCTTTATTAATGGTAACACTTGTTGCTGATCATGGTTTGCAATATTTATTTGCGGCAACGGTTTTAACAGGTGTCCTGCAAATTCTGTTTGGGGTATTTAAGCTTGCGCGGTTTATGAAGTTCATTCCCCGTTCTGTAATGATCGGTTTTGTAAATGCCCTGGCGATTTTAATTTTTATGGCTCAGCTCGAACAATTCGTAGATGCAACCTGGGTCATGTATGCTATGGTAGCAGGCGCTTTGGCTATTATTTATCTTTTCCCTAGAATGACAACGGCGATCCCTTCGCCGCTAATGGCCATTGTGGTGATTACCATTATTGCGCTTATGACAAATAGTGATGTACGTACAGTTGGTGATATGGGCGCTATTACTTCTTCACTTCCTGGTTTTCTGATTCCAGATGTGCCATTTACTTTTGAAACACTGCAAATTATTTTTCCTTACTCGATTGCATTGGCAATTGTTGGCTTGCTGGAATCTCTTCTGACGGCATCAATTGTTGATGATATGACAGATACAGCAAGTGATAAAAACCGTGAAAGCCGCGGACAGGGAATTGCCAACATTGTAACAGGCTTTTTCGGAGGCATGGCTGGCTGTGCGATGATTGGCCAATCTGTAATTAATGTAAAATCAGGGGGAAGAGGAAGACTTTCTGCCCTCGTCGCCGGGTTGTTCTTAATCTTTTTAATCCTTGTACTTGGTGATATTGTTGTACAAATTCCAATGGCGGCACTAGTAGGTGTTATGTTTATGGTTTCAATCGGAACCTTTGATTGGGCTTCACTTAAAGGGCTTGCGAAGGTACCGGTAACTGACTCGATTGTAATGGTAACAACAACTGTCACGACAGTTGTTACACATGACCTTTCAAAAGGGGTATTAGCTGGTATTATTCTAAGTGCGATTTTCTTTGTAGCAAAAATCTCAAAGGTGCAAGTAAACTCCACAGCTCAAGGTGTGAAGAAGCTGTACACTGTTACTGGCCAGGTGTTTTTTGCTTCAGTTGATGAACTAGTTGCATCCTTTGATCTATACGATGAGATGAAAGAAGTCGAGATCAATTTCAGCGGTGCTCATATATGGGATGATTCTGCGGTTGCTGCGATTGATAAAATTGTCATTAAACTGCGGGAGAATGGAAAGCAAGTACAATTAACTGGCTTGAATTCACCAAGCATGAAGTTAATGGAGCGACTTTCTATTCAGCATAATCCAGGTGCTAAACTGTCTGGACATTAAAACACGCGTCTTAGCGTGTTTTTTTGCGGTTAAAGGATAAAACGATTCATATACTGCCTGCAGGTTGAGTTCAGGTCACCGATGTTGTTCTAGTTGTAACGAAATTAACAAAAAAAACGCAAGTAGCCTTGGTGGCTTCTTGCGTTTTCTCTAAAAAGAGTATTAAGCACTCTGGGAATCGAGGCTGTTTTTCTTAGCTGATTTTCCGCTAAACTTATCTGCAAGCACCGTTAGTGCACCGTCCCCTGTCACATTACAAGCTGTACCGAAGCTGTCTTGTGTCAAATAAAGAGCGATCATTAATGCAATCATTGTTGCGTCAAAACCTAGCATGGATTCAAGCAATCCAAGCGCCGCCATAACCGCACCGCCAGGAACGCCCGGTGCAGCAATCATCGTAACACCTAGCATCAGGATAAAAGGCAAAATCTCGATAAAGGAAATGCTTTGTCCCTGAAGCATGATTACAGCAATGGCACAGCTGACAATTGTAATAGTGCTCCCTGAAAGGTGAATGGTTGCCAATAAAGGAACAGAGAAATCAGCTGTTTGTTCACGTGCCCCAATCTTTTTCACTTGCTTTAAAGTGACTGGGATTGTTGAAGCAGATGATTGGGTGCCGAGTGCTGTGAAATAGGCTGGAAGCATTTGTTTAATCATAATGAATGGATTTCTTTTTGCTGCAGTTCCGGCAGCTGTGTATTGAATGAATAAAATGATAAGATGAAGAGCGATAATCATGATAAATACTTTTGCGAACACACTCATGATTGTTCCGATTTGTCCGCCTTGTGTCATGTTTGAAAAGATTCCAAAGATATGGATCGGCAATAATGGAATGATGATTTTTTCGATTAGTTTCTCAACAATTGCTTGAAAATCGTTTAATGCATTCTGTAATGTGCTTCCCTTAATAGAGGCAAGACCTAAACCTAATGTAAAAGCAATTAGCAGGGCAGTCATTACACCCATAATTGGTGCCATTTCAACTGTGAAAATTGGCTCAAGCAAAGCTTCCTCAGGATTATCGAATTGTGTAAAGCTTTGGTTCTTTAACATCATAGGATAAAGAGAGCTTGCAGCAATATAAGCTAGAATACCTGCTGCAATGGTTGAGATATAGGCAAGGCCAGTTGTAATCCCAAGCATTTTCCCTGCCCCTTTGCCCATAGAACCAATTCCTGGGGCAATAAAACCAATAATAATAAGCGGTATGGCAAATCCAAGAAAGTTGCCAAACAAACTGTTAAAAGTGGCAAACACCCTAATTGCAATTTCTGGCAAAAAGGTGCCGGCAATAATTCCTAAAATAATAGCAATAATAATTCGCGGCAATAAGCCAAATGTCCTCATCCTTCTGTCCTCCTCTAAAATACAATTGTTTTTAATAGGAGGATTATAACGCATGATTTACAAAAAGTTAATAGAAATAAATTATTTTAGAATAATAAAATTATTCCATATATTCAGATTAATAAAATGTAACCGAAAAATAGGCTCAATGTAACTTTTCTTTAATGTTGTCATGATTTAATAGGGTAAAATGAAATAAAATCATTTAGAAAAGCTACATTTAATACTCTGGTTCATACATATACGTATAGGCGAATATTCACTTTTCAGTAATGAGCAAATAAAGTGCCATACTTGCTCTAAAACAATTGTAAGCTGACCTTCTTTAACAGCAGGTATCAGATGGAACTTTTACGCTCAAAAGTGTAAAATGATTTTGTGCGATTTAAAAATGGAGGTTCAACAAAATGAAAACTAAAATTGGCTTGTTATATGGCGGCAAATCTGCGGAGCATCAAGTTTCTATGCAAACAGCGCTGGCTGTCATTAAAGCTTTAAATCCAGATAAATTTACAATTCATCCTATTTATATAACTGAAGATGGCCGCTGGGTCAAAGGGAACGAGTTAATTGGACCTGTTGAGGAAGTGAAGGAGCTTGCGTTTGAGCAAGGAGAAGCCTTGACTCCCACAGCATTGGCACCAACCCTGTTTAAAGCATCTGATGAAGATGCAGGGCCATTTGATGTGATTTTTCCGTTATTACATGGACCAAATGGAGAAGATGGTACTGTTCAAGGAATGCTTGAATTGCTGAATCTTCCTTATGTAGGAAACGGTGTACTTGCTTCATCTGCCGGTATGGATAAAGTGATTATGAAAAACATTTTTGCCCAAGCAGGATTGCCGCAAGTAAAATATGTTTGGTTCATTCGCAGCGAGTGGAAAAAAGCCGAGGAAGCTGCATTTGAGAAGGTGGAAACAGAAATAGGATATCCTTGCTTTGTGAAACCTGCAAATCTTGGATCAAGCGTGGGAATCAGCAAGTGTGAAAACCGGGAAGAACTTTCGGCCGCATTTGAAGAAGCGTTTCAATTTGACCGGAAAATCATTATTGAAGAAGGAGTAACGGCTCGCGAGATTGAAGCGGGAGTTATGGGCAATGATGATCCCGATTGCTCTGTTGCAGGTGAAATTATTCCGAAAGCATCTTTTTATGATTATAAAGCGAAGTATCAGGATGGGGATACAGCAATGATGATCCCAGCTGAAATTACTGACTCGGAATATGCCGCGCTGAAGGAAATGGCCATAACAGCGTTTAAAGCCCTTGATTGTTCAGGATTGGTAAGAGCAGACTTCTTCTTAACAAAAGAAGGTCAATTTTATATTAACGAAGTAAACACAATGCCTGGATTTACTCCGTTTAGCATGTTCCCGCTGTTATGGAAGCATTCTGGAGTAGAGTATCCCGAGCTTATTGAACGCCTTGTTCAGCTTGCGCTGGAGCGGCATGAGGAAAAACAGCAGATTAAGCACACGATGTAATCTGGGTGTTTGTGTTTACTGAAAAAACTAATAAATAGTGAAGCATTGCGCCTCCCTAAACTGTCTACTGCACTATAGACCGATGAACAAGGCGTGTATGCTTTCTACATATGTTTATATTGATAGGCATACACAAAGTAGATGATCCATGAAAATAGGAGGCAGGCCATGATAAAGAGAACCTTACAAGAGATAGCCGGTATGATTGGGTTGGACGATTTCGAATCCCAGCATTCGAACGTGCATATTACCGGGGTAACCATAGATACAAGAAAAATTACAGCTGGAAATTTATTTGTTCCTTTTAAAGGTGAGCGTGCTGATGGGCATGCATTTGTTGAGGAAGCTATAAATCAAGGAGCAGCCGCTGCATTGTGGCAAAGTGATGTTCCTAATCCGCCAATGCATTTGCCGATTATTCTCGTAGAAGATACATTGCTCGCATTGCAGGAACTTGCCCGCAGCTATCGAAAACAGTTAAATGTAAAAACAATTGGGATCACTGGCAGCAATGGAAAAACAACAACCAAGGATATGACTGCTAGTCTATTATCGCTGAAATACAAAGTGCAAAAGACAGAAGGAAATTATAATAATCATATAGGCCTTCCATTAACCATCCTCAGCCTTGAAGAAGATACTCAGCTGGCCGTTTTAGAAATGGGGATGAGCGGAAAAGGGGAGATTGATTTTCTCAGCCGTCTTGCCCAGCCAGAGGTTGTTATGATTACAAATATCGGTGAAGCCCATCTTCAGGATTTAGGATCCAAAGAAGGGATTGCACAAGCGAAACTTGAGATCATTAATGGTCTAAAAAACGATGGATGTATTATCTATATTGGAGATGAGCCGCTCCTGCAGCAATACTTTGAACAGTATAATGGCGGAGCAGTGCTGAAGACCTTTGGTTCAAACACTTCCAACGATTTATATCCGACACATATCAGTCAAAGTGATGATGGAAGCTGCTTTAAGGTGAATATCTCAGATAGAGAATTCCAGCTCCCGGTGCTGGGTACTCATAATGTTCTTAATGCTCTTGCAGCCATGACAGCAGCCTCTTTTTATGATATTTCCTTTGAGGATATGAATGAAGGACTATCCAAAATTAAGCTGACCAATATGAGAATGGAACTTTTACAAGGAAAGAAAGGCGAGCGAATCATCAATGATGCTTACAATGCAAGCCCAACATCCACGAATGCAGCGATTGAATTGATTGCGAACCTTCCCGGATATCAAAATAAGATTCTGGTCCTAGGCGATATGCTGGAATTAGGCGATGAGGAAAAGGAATATCATATCAAGGTTGGCGAGTCTATTGATCCTGATAAAATTAGTGCTGTCTTCACATATGGAGAACTTGGACAATACATTGCAGAAGGTGCCCGCCGTGTTTTCCCGGAAGATAGAGTATATTCATTTAAGGAAAAACAGCCGCTTATTTTGCAATTGCAAAAGCTGGTGAATCAAGAAACAATCGTACTGGTAAAAGCATCAAGAGGTATGAAGCTAGAAGATGTTGTAGCAGGTCTTCAGGAATAAACTGTACTGCTGATGTTTAAGGATTCATAGCAACAGATATTGAGGCAATGTACGTAAGCTTTGGTGAGCAAGAATAACTAAATAATCTGTTCTACTGGAAAAACTACCCTGTTTCATGTGAAACAGGGTAGTTTTTTTATTATTCATAGGTTTTATTGTGAAAGTGTTTAAGTGGTAAGGAGAAAAGGGTTAAAACTGTATCCCAATCATAGAGTTAACCTGAACAAAAGTTAGAGAAGTGCATGATGAAATAAGCCTTCAAAGTATTGATTTTTAGCGCTAATACATTAGAAGTCCTTGTCGAATTTTTAAAAATCATCTTAATTGACACTAGTGTCACTTTGAATAATAATAAACTTACATTTTATATTTTAATACGATTTTCCTACCCAACTCATCCTTACCACAAAGTAGAAAACATTAAACCTAAAGGAGTTAACTATGAGAAAAAAAGTAATTGTGATTGGTGCAGGGATTGCTGGATTGGCCAGTGCCATTAGACTTCAGCATGCAGGTTATAACGTGGAAGTTATTGAAAAAGGGAAACTGCCAGGTGGGAAAATGAACAGAATTGAAAAGGACGGCTATTCATTTGATTTAGGTCCAACACTAGTCATGATGCCTGAATTGTACAGAGAAGTGTTCGAACTCGCTGGAAAAGATCCTGATGATTATATTCCGATGCAAAGGCTTGACCCTATGTATTCGGTATTCTTCGGCAATGAAAAAGAGGATCGTTATGAAATCTCATCTGACCTGACGCATTTAATGGAAACATTAGAAACAATTAGTGATCGTGACGCGCAGGGCTTCTTAACATATATTCAAAAGATTTATGAGCGTTTTATTGTTGCAAAGGAACACTTCCTTCAGCGTCCATTTCGTCATGCGAGCGATTTTTATAACCCATTTATGCTTCGGCAGGCGATGAAGTTAAGAACGTTAAGCAGTGCTGACAAATTTATTGGCAAGTATGTCAAAAATGAAAGATTAAAGCATATGCTCAGTTTTCAAACTTTATATATAGGTGTTTCACCCTATAATGGGCCATCATTGTATTCCATCATACCGATGATTGAACTTCTTTATGGTGTTTGGTTTTTAAAAGGCGGAATGCATACAATGGCAAAGGCTCTTGAAAAACTGTTTGTCGAATTAGGCGGAAAGATCACCTATCAAACGGAAGTTGAAGAAATACTGATTAAAAATGGAGCGGCAAGGGGAGTCAAACTTAGCGATCAAATCATCCACAGTGATTATGTAATGTGTAATGCTGACTTTCCCCATGCAATGAAGAACCTGGTGAAGGATCAGAAGGCAAAAGGCAAGAAATACACAGATGAAAAGATTGATAGAATGAAATATTCATGCTCTTGCTTCCTCATGTATCTGGGAATGGATAAGAAGTATGATCAGGTTGATACGATACACAATTTCTTTTTCAGTGAACATTTAAAGGAAAATATTGATCAAATCTTCTCTGGAGAACGCATCGAACACCCTTCTTTTTATGTGTATATGGGTTCAAAGATCGAGCCTTCGATGGCCCCTGAAGGCAAGGATGGTTTGTATGTTCTTGTGCCTGTATCTGATTTATCAACAGGCGATGAAAAATGGGATGAGGAAACGATCAGCTATTATCGCACAAAGGTGCTGGATACGCTAAAGACCATCGAGGGATTCGAAAATATTGAGAATGAAATAGTTTCCGAAAGTTATATGACGCCAGTGGACTTTAAAGAAAAACTGAATGCCTATAATGGAGCCTGTTTTGGGTTAAGGCCGAACTTAATGCAGAGCAATCATTTACGCCCTCAAAGCAAGGCGAAAAATTGTGAGAACCTCTACTTTACCGGAAGCAGCACCCATCCAGGAGCCGGAGTGCCAATTGTATTGCTGTCTGCCAAAATTGCAGCAGATGAGCTGATGCTTGATGATGGAACACTCGGCAGTGCTTTAACTGAAGGAGGTGCCTGAAGTGATTAGCCAAATGAAGGTACAGCTCGATCAAGATTACAACTATTGCGAGAACATTATCAGGCAATACTCGAATAGCTTTTACTATACCTTTAAACAGCTGCCGGAAGAAAAGGCGAGAGCGGTCTTTGCTATATATGCGTTTTGCAGGAGTGCAGATGATATTTTAGATCAAGCGCTTTTGACTAAGGAAGAAAAAGTACAGCAGCTGCAGCAGCTTGAGAATGATCTTCGCTCCTTTGAACACTTCGAGGAAAAAAGCACGCCATTATGGCGGGCGCTTCGTGATGTGTTTAATCGTTATCCTATGAAAATAGAACCTTTTTATCATCAAATTCAAGGTCAGAAGATGGATATCCATTTTAACGCAATGAACACCATAGATGATGTCGAGATATATAGTTATCTTGTTGCAGGATCTGTAGGATTAATGCTTCTTCCTATTCTGACAGACGAGGTAAAGCCTGAAGCGGAGAAAGCGGCAGTTCAATTAGGCATTGCCATGCAGATGACAAACATTTTAAGAGATATCGGCGAAGATTTCGATATGCTCGAGCGTGTCTATCTGCCAGTAAGTGAAATGAATCGCTTCCACTATTCAATGAGAGAATTAGAGAAGCATATTATTAATGATTCATTTATTCAGCTATGGGAAAGATTAGCGGGGAGAGCTGAGGATCAATATGATTTTTTTGAAGATCATATCTCCCTTTTCGCAGCAGATAGCCGCTTTCAGGTTTTAATGGCAGCGCGTGTTTACCGGCAATATTTATCCATTATTCGTCATAAAAACTATAATTGCTTCACTGAAAAAAGTTCAATTAAACGGTCAGATGTTGAACGAATTGCGAGTTTGACTATGATCGAGTTTGAAAGCAAGCGTGAACGGAGCGGGTCAAGATGATGAAAAAAAAGGTGATTGTCATAGGAGGCGGATTAGGGGGCTTATCCGCAGCAATTTCTCTTGCACAAAGTCATTACGATGTAACACTTCTTGAACAAAACATGCATATTGGCGGAAAGCTGAACCGTTTGGAGATGGAAGGATTCGGTTTTGACTTGGGGCCAAGTATTTTAACCATGCCGCATATTTTTGAAAGGCTTTTTAGCAGCAGCGGCAAGGATATGAAGGATTATATTACTATTCAAAAAGTTGAACATGAATGGAGAAGTTTTTTTCCGGATGGTGAAATCCTCGATTTATATGGTGATTTAAATACGATGGCAGCCGAGAATCAATTTCTAACGGAGAAAGACATCCAAGAATATAAAAGATTTTTAGATTATGCCAAGGGCTTATACGAAATGACGGAAGAAGGGTATTTTAAAGATGGACTGGATACGACACTCGAGGTAATAAAAAAGCATGGACTATTTAAGTCTATGAAAGGGTTTGATTTGTTTTCAACCATGTCAGAGGCAATTGACCGTTATATCACCAATAACAATTTAAAAACCATGCTTTCTTA
Source organism: Cytobacillus gottheilii (assembly GCF_001636345.1). Lineage (GTDB taxonomy): Bacteria > Bacillota > Bacilli > Bacillales > Cytobacillaceae > Cytobacillus > Cytobacillus gottheilii. The sequence goes on along the minus strand of NZ_KV440945.1, from coordinate 4,388,275 downwards.
TTTTATTAAATATGTCGGTTCTTCACCGTATGATGCACCTGCCATTCTAAATATGATGATTTATATGCAGCATGCTCAGGGAGTCTGGTATGTGCCAGGCGGCATGCACCGTATCGCAGATGGCATGGTGAAGCTGGCGAAGGAAATAGGAGTCGATATTCAGCTTGGCAAGAAGGTCGCACAGCTCATAAAGAATTCCAACTCTATTGAAGGTCTGCTCCTAGAAGATGGAACCAAGTATAAGGCAGATTATTATATCTCCAATATGGAAGTAATTCCGGCATATGAAAAGCTATTAGGCGAGTCAAAAAGCTATATAAATAAATTAGAAGAAAAGTTTGAGCCGTCCAGTTCAGGGCTTGTTCTCCATTTAGGAGTAAGAGGGCATTATCCGCAGCTGGCACATCATAATTTTTTCTTTTCCAGTAATTTAAAAGAACAAATGGATAAGATTTTTCATCAAAAGAAACTGCCAGATGATCCAACGATCTATTTGGTCAACGTGAATAAAACAGATCCAGCCCAGACATTGCCAGATCATGAAAACCTGAAAGTGCTTCCCCATATTCCTTACATTCAGGATCAGCCTTTTACTGAGAGTGATTATAGGAATCTCCGCGAGAAGGTATTAGTGAAGCTGGAGCATATGGGGTTAACGGATTTACGGAAGAATATTGTCGTTGAAGATATGTGGACACCGCATGATATTCACAGGATGTATGGATCTCATAGAGGTTCGATTTATGGTACGGTCTCTGATAAAAAGAAGAATAAAGGCTTCAAGCATCCTAAGAAAAGCCAGTTATACGATAACCTTTATTTTGTAGGTGGAACCGTCAATCCAGGCGGTGGGATGCCGATGGTTACGTTAAGCGGCCAGCAAGTCAGAGATAAAATCATACAGGCTGATACCAGCTCGTTCTAAAGGGGTGTATGGATGCTGACAGTTCTTATGTATATTAGCCTCACTCTTGCGGTCATTAGCCTTTTAGCAGGGGCACTTATGTTATGGCGTATTCCTGCGATTCCACCTGGTCATAAAGAAAAGCAAATGCCAGCGGTTTCCCTTATTATTCCTGCCAGAAATGAAGCGGTACGGATACCGCCGCTGCTGGAAAGCATCACTAAGCAAGAAGGAGTACGCTTTGAGCTGATTGTAATTGATGATGAATCGACTGATGATACAGCAAGGATTGCGAGAGAATATGGTGCTTTCGTTTTTAACAGTTCAGAAATAGAGGGAAGCTGGAAAGGGAAATCAGCTGCCTGCTGGCAGGGTGCACAGAAAGCTGGGTTTCCTCTTCTATTATTTTTGGACGCTGATACGCAATTCGTTCATGCCAATAGTTTAAGAGATTTAGTGCAAGAATATGTGATCAAAGGGAGCAGGGGTATTTTATCCCTGCAGCCTTATCATGTTATGAAAAAAGGCTATGAACAATTATCTGCTGTCTTTAATATGATTGTTTTTGCAGGGATGAATACGTTCACTCCCTTTCAATCGAAGCTGAAAAGTGCTGGTTCGTTTGGACCGTGCATTTTAACGAATCGGGAAGATTATTTTTCTGCCGGCGGACACAAAGAAGTTGGAGATGCAGTAATGGATGATCTTGTATTAGGAGAGTTATACATGTCATCTGGTTATCCTGTAAGATGTGTAAGCGGAAAAGGAACAATCCTATTTAGAATGTATCCAGAAGGAATGCGAACGTTGGTTGACGGGTGGTCAAAAAGCTTTGCAACAGCATCTAAATCAACACATCCATTGGTAATCACGCTCATCAGTATTTGGATTGCAGGGGCGTTTGTGTCAGCAGCGTTATGGGCTTCATCACTGTTTCTTATATCATCGGCATGGATTATCATCTCAACCGTGCTGTATGTTTTGTATACTATGCTTTTATACTGGCATGCCAGAAGGATTGGATCCTTTCATTGGCTTGCGATCCTTTGCTATCCGCTCCTGTTTATCTTTTTTACATGTATTTATATTCGTTCCTTTTATTTAACGAATATAAAGCATGCTGTGGAATGGCGGGGAAGAAAAATTCGAGTGTAGGTGAGGGGACATGCCGATTGTAGAGTTACCTTTATTGTGGCTTTTGGTGATCAATATTCTTGCATGGGCGTTTATCCATATTATTCTTTCGTTATGGACCGTCACCATTCCGATTGAAAAATTTATGAAGAATAATGATTTATATAAGATTCAAAACTGGGAACGTTCTGGCGCATTTTGGGATCGCTATTTTCATGTGAAAAGGTGGAAGGATCGCATACCAGATGGTACAAAGATTATTGGACAGGGGTTTGAGAAATCAGCCATAATAGGCAAGTCAAAAAATCACCTGCGTTTATATGTTTATGAATCGCGGCGGGCAGAGTTTAATCACTGGCTTTCCATGCTTCCTGCTCTTTTGTTCTTTCTATGGAATCCTTTTTGGGTAGGAATGCTAATGATTGTATATGCATTGGTTTTTAATTTACCGATCATCATCGTACAGCGATTTAATCGTGCGAGATTAGAAAAAGTCTTAAAATTATAAGCAGAGCCGATGGCATAACCATCGGCTTTTTCTTATGTTTTTCGGCCCTTAATAAACTTCAATTTTCTAAAAATATCAAAAAGGGGGTTGATAACTGTTATTATTTTTCATATACTGTGTATATAGATATAAACAGTATAACAGTTAAAGCAAGGAGGTTTTTCGATTGGTAGAAATCAAGCAAGCTTGGTGGCTCGCAAAATTCGAGGTGAAAGAAACAGCAAAGAGGCTCTGGCTCATGCTACCCTTTGCACTTATATTTGGATTTTTTTTCACGGTAGCAATTGAGGAAGAGATGAGCTTTTTGTATGACCTATTCTTTATTATTAATTTCTGGTGTATGACCTATTGGATGAGACCGAAAGAGATTCAGTTTCAGAAAGTAGATGAAGGTGTCTATGCTGCGCCTTACTTCTTAATGCTTAATCAACTCGCGGTTAAAAGAGAAGCATTGATTATCAGCCGTTATCTGGTTTACTTCATCTTTGCGATCCCGTTTAATATCGTTGTTCTGACCATTATGCTTGTTTTCTCGGACTTTTATCAAGCTGAATTGCAAGGAGCTTCAGCTGCAGCATTTTTCATCATGTGGATTAGTTTTGGGATTATAGGAGGAGCCCTTTTTCCTGCAAGTGATGTTGGAGATACAACAACAAAAAACAAATGGTTTTATGCAGCATATACGATCCTATTCTTTGGCAGTTTGCTTGGCGCTATATTCGGAGTCCATTTTTGGGCGGGGAAGGGCATTGTGTTTTTAAGTATAGAAGCTGCGCAAAAGTGGCCAGCAGTTTCTATTATAAGCAGTGTGATCCTTTCAATCGTTTCAATCAAATATTTTAAAAACTATGCTGAAAAGCAAATTAGAAAAATGAATTACTTAAAATAATGAATGCAGATGGAAGGGGGCGAAGGAGTGCAATTACCAATTCGTCTTTCAAAAGATTCCAAAACACCGATTTATCATCAAATTGAAGAGCAGGTGAAAGCGTTAATCGCCGGCGGGCAGCTGCCTGCAGGAACACCGCTTCCCTCTATTCGAGCTTTGTCAAAAGATCTTGAAATCAGTGTGATTACAACAAGAAGAGCCTATTTAAATCTGGAGCATGGAGGCTTTATTCAAACATCACAAGGAAAAGGGACATTTGTAGCAGATGTTTCTGCTTCCATTAAAGAGGAGGTTAAGGTTTCTGCCGTGTATAAAGCAATTGAGAATAGTGTTGAAACAGCGCTTCGTCATGATTATACATTAGAACAGATTGAAGAAGTATTTAAGGAAGTCATAGCAGTTTTGAAAGAGAAAGGAGTGAGTTAGGCATGAATGATGTAAAGGTGAAGGCGGCAGTTAAAAGAATAGATGATTTTCAGCTTGGACCCATTGATCTGCAATTTGAGACAGGAACCATTACCGTTATTGCAGGTGACAATGGAGCAGGCAAAAGTACGCTATTAAAAATGCTGATGAATTTAGCACCCGCTGACAGCGGTTCGATTGAACTTGGCGGGCAGGCTGTCAGCTTTGAAAATGAAGAGTGGAAGCAGCTTGTCGCTTATCAGCCGCAGACAGTAATAGGCTGGGATCTTTTTCGGGGAAGAGAGCTTGTTTCTTTAATGGCAGGCCTTTATCCAAGCTGGGATCAGAGCTTTTTTGACAAAATCGCAAAATCTCTAAAACTTCCGCTGGATAAAAAGTTTGCAAAGCTTTCGCAGGGAGTGCAGCAAAAGCTTTGTCTTGCTCTGGCTCTTGCACGTGATACAAAATTTATTATTTTGGATGAACCAACCGCACATATTGATATCCCAGCGAAAAGAACTTTACTGAACTTCTTTATTGAATGGATGGATCGCGGAGATAAAGTCATGATCATTTCCAGTCATCAGACAGAGGATATCCGCAAGCTGGCGGATTATATAGCCGTCATGAAAAACGGCCAGCTTATCGGTCATTATGTAAAGGACGAATTAGACGGTTCATACAGACGCTACTGGCTTGAAGAGCCACTATCAAGCTATCTGCCGGGAGAAGTGAATCGCGAAAATGATAGAGTCATATGCGTCAGCGAACCGGAAAAAGCTGAGCAATATATGACGGCAAAGGGAATCAATTGGCTGCAATCAGAACCACTGGATATAGAGGAAATCATTTCGTATATACTTTCAGAGGAGGCGGAATAAAGTGACTGCAGAAACATTAAGAGTCGAAGGTGTAGGAAAATCGTTTAAAGATAAACGAATCATTAAGGACATTTCATTTGAAGTTAGAAAAGGAGAAATCCTTGCTATTCTCGGACCGAACGGTGCAGGTAAATCTACAACCATTCGAAGTATTGTAGGCATTATGTATCCTGATGAAGGCTCTGTTACGTACCAGGGAATGAAAACTGGAGAGATCCCTAAAAATAAAATTGGCTATCTGCCGGAAGAGCGCGGTTTATATAAGAAAGTGTCAATTATGGATATCATTCTTTATTTTGCAGAATTAAAGGATTATCCCAAAAAGAAGGCTAGAGAGAGAGCTTTATATTATTTAAAAAAGCTAGGTTTGGAAGGGAAAGAGAAAAGCACGATTGAGGAATTTTCTAAAGGGATGGGTCAAAAAGTTCAATTTATCGCTTCGATTATCCATGAACCTGAGCTGCTGATCCTCGATGAACCGTTCTCTGGTCTAGATCCGGTCAGCCAAGATGTGATGAAGAACGAAATTAAAGAACTGGCTAAAGCCGGTACGGCCATATTGCTGTCTGCACACCAGATGAATGTTGTTGAAGAGCTATGCGATCGCCTTTTCATGATTCACCGCGGTGAAAAAGTAGTGTATGGCAAACTTGATGAAGTTAAGGCGCAATTCGGCAGCTATAAGTGCACATTGAGAGGTCAGAATACGATCGCTAGTCTGGAAAAGCTGCCGCAGGTAAACAGAGTAGAACAAAACGGGGAAACATCTGCTCTTTATCTGCAGCAGGATATCAATCCGGCTAAGTGGCTGCGTCAATTGCCTGAAACGATAAACATTCAGGAGCTTTCCATCAGCCGTACTTCCCTTCATGAAATCTTTATTGATATTGCAACGGATAAAAACTTACTGGAAAGGAATGATCAGCATGCGTAACAGTATGAAAGTGGCTAAGTGGGAATTTAAAAAGAATGTTAAAAATAAATCCTTTATCATTTCTTTGCTGATTACTCCACTTATGTTTATCATATTTTACTCCCTTCCCAATCTATTAGATTCATTTGAATCTGAACCAGAGGCTCCAACTGTTTATATCCAGGATGATTTGCAGATTTGGGAGAGTATGGGTGCACTTGTTGAGGCACAAGGCATTGAATGGGACACTGAGATTACCTCGGAGAACCAGGAAAGCATTTTAGATGAAGTTCAAAATAATGAAAATACAGCCTATATTGTGTTTGATGAACAAGCTTTAGAAGAAGGTTTACTGACCGTTTACACGAACGAAAGCATGGAAGGCGAATTCAGCCAGGAAGTAAATATTCTGCTTCAGCCGCTCCAGCAGTTCAGGATTAGTCAGTTAGAATTATCTGATGAAGAAGCAGCTTATATTGCAAGAGATATATCGATCAATCAAACTGAAATGAGCCAAAATACAGATGAGGGAACAGATCCTATGACACGTTTAGTGCCAGGAATATTTGGCGGTGTCATCCTGTTTTCGATCGTCATGACAGGAATGATGGTTTTCCAGAGTGCTTCACAGGAAAAAAAGGAAAAAGTAGCAGAGATTATCCTTTCTTCCTTAAAGCCGACAGAGCTTATGCAAGGGAAAATCATTGGTTATTTCGCAGTTGGCATGTCACAGGTGCTTGTATGGGTGATTATTCTTCTTCCGTTCTTACTGTGGAAATCAGATTTTCCGATTGCTGAATATTTATTTGTTCCTGAGACATTGTTCTTCGTCTTTATCTCTATTCTGGGCTATCTGCTGTTTGCAGCGATTTTCGCAGGAATTGGCGCTACATTTGAAGATGTTGATACGACAAGTAATTTTCAAGGATTTGTTTTTATGCTGCCATTTGTGCCACTGCTCTTTATCGGTCCTGTATTATCAGATCCAAGCGGAATCATTGCCCAAATCGGCACGTACTTCCCGCTTTCTTCACCAGGTGTATTGCTTATGAGACTGTCCATGCTTGACAGCTGGCCTTGGGTCGAGATCGGTATTTCACTTGCCATCCTGATCGCAAGTATCTGGATTTGCATGAAGTTAGCTGGCAAGATCTTCTCCATCGGAATTCTGATCTATGGCAAAAATGCTTCATTAAAAGAAATGGTGAAATGGTTAAAATACTAGCTCGACCAAAGATCCCCTTAGGCAGGGGATTTTTTTGTGCGACTAGGAGGCTCAGCACTCGCCATGCGGGAATGTGAGTACCATGGGGTGGAAATCACTTGCAAACTTAAATGGGTTTCAGTAGTAAGAAATAGAGGAAAGAGATACAATAATAACAATTATGGAGATAGGCGGGTGGCTTAAGGTGATTGGATGTATGTGTATTCATGGATTTACAGGTGCTCCATTCGAGGTAGAACCGATTGCTGCTTACTTAAGAGAGCATACGGATTGGGAGATCGCTGTTCCTACCTTGCCTGGGCATGGAGAAAGCTTGGCGCTAAAAGGTATTGAATATAGTAAATGGATCCAGCATGCTGAAGATGAATTGGAAAGATTAAGTGCAAAATGCGACAAAGTGTATGTAATCGGTTTTTCAATGGGCGGTTTAATCGCCAGCTATCTGGCTGTAAATCATAAAGTGGACCGTCTGATTCTGCTTAGTGCAGCTGCTTATTATGTAAATCCCCGGCAGCTTTTGAAGGACGTTCGAGAAATGTTATCTGATGCATTTCAAGGAAAACTGCTTAAAAATGAAATGTTTGTCCGCTACTCCAGGAAAATAAAGGCTACACCCATAACAGCTACACTTCAGTTCCGCCGTCTTGTTGGAGCTGTAAGGCCGATCTTAAATAAAGTGCATGTTCCTACCCTAATTGCTCAAGGTGAAAGTGATGGTGTTGTTCCTCCTAAAAGCGCTGAATTTCTATATCGCCATATAGGAACAGAAACGAAAAAATTAATTTACATTAAAGACTCAAAACACCTTATATGCCATTGCAGTGAGAATGAGAAATTGTTTGAAGAAGTATTAGAGTTCTTAGAAAACAAGGGAGAAGACGTGAAAACGTCTTGATTGCGGCGACCATATCATTGCAATGAACCATTATCGGTGATAAGATTAAAGTTATAGTTTTCACAGGACTTCTCAGAAACCCGGACATACTCCAGTATTAGGAGAATGTCTTTTTTCATGAATAACGGTCTAGGATGACAAACGTCTTCGTGTTATAAGTTAGGTAAAATTGATCGGTTAAAACCGGTTTCTAAACAATAACAAAACTGATAAAAGTGCTTTCTGCATAAATTTGAAAGGACCTTCGTTTCCTCATCCTTCCTCAAGCGGGTTTCAGTGATCGGCAGCATCCACATGGGAGCGGCTGTCTTATGAGTGTTAATCCTGCATGCATCACAGAAAATATTTTTCAATTGATAGAAGGAGAATGAATATAGTGACAAAGTTTCAAGATTTGGGCATAAGCCCAGCTACAATGAAGTCTTTAAATAGAATGGGATTTGAAGAGGCGACGCCAATTCAAGCGCAAACCATTCCACTTAGCCTGGAAAATAAAGATTTAATCGGTCAAGCCCAAACGGGAACCGGGAAAACAGCTGCATTTGGAATTCCAATGATTGATAAAATTGATTATGAAAAAAATGTAATCCAAGGAATTGTCATTGCTCCAACTCGTGAACTGGCGATTCAAGTATCTGAAGAACTGTATAAGATTGGCTTTGGAAAACGCACAAGAGTTCTTTCTATATACGGCGGCCAGGATATCAACAGACAGATCCGCGCTTTAAAAAATAAGCCTCATATCATTGTAGGAACACCTGGACGTATTCTGGATCATATTAAGCGCAAAACACTTCGTTTAGACAACGTGCATACTGCGATCCTTGATGAAGCGGATGAAATGCTGAATATGGGCTTTATTGACGATATTGAAGCGATCCTATCCAGCATTCCTGAAGAACGTCAAACACTTCTATTCTCAGCTACAATGCCAGAGCCGATCCGCAAAATGGCAGCTCGCTTCATGAAAGAACCGCAAATTGTTCGTGTAAAAGCAAAAGAAATGACAGTATCACTCATCGATCAATATTACATTGAAGTGCAAGAGAAGAATAAATTCGATGTGCTGACACGACTGCTTGATATCCAGTCACCAGAGCTTGCGATTGTTTTTGGACGGACAAAGCGCCGGGTTGATGAGCTTGCAGAGGCTTTGACGCTAAGAGGCTATATGGCTGAAGGAATTCACGGTGACTTAAGCCAAGCAAAACGAATTTCCGTTCTACGCAAGTTTAAGGAAGGTTCTATTGACGTTTTAGTTGCTACAGACGTAGCTGCACGCGGCTTGGACATTTCAGGGGTTACGCATGTATATAACTTTGATATTCCTCAAGATCCAGAAAGCTATGTCCACCGTATTGGCCGTACAGGGCGTGCTGGCAAAGAAGGTGTAGCAATGACGTTCATCAACCCGCGTGAAAAATCCTATTTGCATGTGGTTGAGCGAACAACAAAGCGTAAAATGGAACGCATGGATGCTCCAACACTTGATGAAGCGTTGGAAGGCCAGCAAAAGGCTGTCGTTGAAAAAGTGGCGCAAACAATTGAAGAAAACAACCTTTCTTATTACAAGCAAACAGCAGAAGAATTACTGGCAAATCAGGATGCTGTTGCAGTTGTTCAAGCAATGCTTAAGATGCTGACGAAGGAACCGGACACAACACCTGTTAAATTAACAGAAGAAAAGCCGCTGCCAATGAAGCGCGACAGAAAGCCTTATGATCGCAGTAAAAGTTATAATGGCGGACAAAGAAACCGTTCAAATGGACAATATAAACCTCGTCAGGGGCATGCAGGCAAAAGATCTAATTATAATAACAGTAATAATAAATCAAATTCAAATTCAAATTCAAATACGTATCGTTAAAGCGGAGGGCCTTTTGGCTCTCTCTTTTTTTAGGATTTAAAAAGTAAAACGATGTTCGCATGCTTAGGATAAGAGATAGCTGCATTAAGTGATCATTCTGCCTTTTATGCGTATAATAAAATTCAATAAGAGAAATTCCACTTAAAGGAATACAACGAACTTACATGTCATGTATACTAAATGTATTAATGATCAGACTTTCAGGAGGTACCGGATGATTACAAAACCGCAAAAACGCATTTCAAAGAGAGGCTTAAAGGTTTGGCGAATTGCGGGCGCCATTCATTCCATCCTTGCTTTTTTAGCTGCCGGGGGAGCAATTGCCCTAACCATTATATTTGATTGGCCTTTTTGGATTATTGGAGCAGCGCTTATTTTTTTCGCTGCCTATGCTTATGTGTTTATTATGTTAATTCCAAGTTTAAGGTGGAAACGCTGGCGCTATGAAGTAAGGGAAAATGAAATCGAGATTCAGCATGGTGTATTCGTTATTAAAAGCACATTGATCCCAATGATCCGTGTGCAGCATGTAGATACACAGCAAGGTCCTATTCTGCGCAAATACCGATTAGCTACAGTAGCTATTTCAACTGCGGCGACTGTTCACGAAATACCTGCCCTTGATGTGGATGAAGCAGAGCAGCTGCGATTTTTCATTTCAAATTTAGCGAGGGTGGCAGCAGATGATGTCTGAACCAAAAAGACTTCATCCGGTTGCCGCAGTGGCTAATTTTTTTCAGAGTCTTAAGGAATTGCTGCTGCCCGTCTTTGTTCTTATTATATTTGGGGGTGAGGGAGGATTCTTCCAATTCATTACCTCTGGAATTGTGATTCTCCTGCTATTGCTTTCAGGTATTATTACATGGCTGCGGTTCACTTATCGAATTGAGGAAGGTGAACTGCGCATAGAATCAGGGGTTTTTGTCCGCAAGAAAAGGTATATTCCGTTTGAAAGGATCCAAAGCCTGGATACATCAGAAGGCATTCTTCAGCGTCCATTTAACTTGGTCAAAATGAAGGTGGAAACAGCAGGCTCAAGTGGAAAAGGTGATGCAGAGGCGGTTTTAACAGCCATTAACAAGCAGGAAGCTTCGCTCATACAGCAGGCTCTTCTGCATTCTAAAAGTCAAGCATCGGATGCGGATGATGACAGGGATCTGTCCGCAGAGCCTAAAGAAGATATTGTTTACAAAATTTCACCAGGTGAGCTGCTGCTGCTTTCATCTACTTCTGGCGGTGCAGGGGTAGTAATTTCGGCTGTAGTAGCATTTATCCTGCAGCTGGATGAAGTGCTTCCGTATGAACGGATTTTTGCTCAATTTGAACATTTTATTAAAAACGGAATTCTTTTTATAAGTATTGTCATTTTTATTATTTTCTTTATCGCATGGCTAATTGCACTTATCGGTTCTTTATTTAAGTATGCTGATTTTACAGTGAAGAAAGTGGATAATGATTTAATTATTACAAGAGGTTTGCTGGAAAAACGGCAATTTACAATTCCGTTTAACCGGATTCAAGCAGTTAAGATAACGGAAAACTTACTGCGGCAGCCTTTTGGATTTGCCAGTGTATATGTGGAAAGTGCAGGGGGTTCACTGCAGAATGCAAGCAGTTCAAGTGTTTTGCTTCTGCCTATTACAAAAAAAAGCCGCATTGCAGACATCTTAAAACCATACCTGACAGATTATGCTTTTGAACCTATATTAACGCCGGCGCCTCGCAGATCGTGTGTACGGTACCTTTTTCGCGGGTTCCTGACATCTATTTTGCCAATGGTTTTGCCGCTTCTTTTTTTCAGACCTTGGGGGTATTTTGCTCTTCTTTTGTTGCCGTTCTCCCTTTTTCTTTCTTATTTAAAATATAAGGATGCGGGATGGGGAATAGATGGGCAGCAATTAACATTGCGGTACCGCGGTCTCCTTAAAAATACGGTATTTATGAAGAAGAATCGTATTCAAAAGCTATCAATGGAACAGAGTTATTTTCAAGAAAGAGCCGATTTGGCAACTGCGGATGCAGCAGTCATGTCAGGTTTTGGCGGAAGCGGCGGCACTGTCGCTGACTTGGAAAAACGAGATGTACAGCAGGTATACGAATGGTATTCGTATACTGAAAAAGCGGAGGATCGATTGTAATTTACACTAAAAATGATGCTGAAACACAAAAATACCCGAGCGAATAGAAGATATTTTCAAGTCATCTCCTATCTTGCGTTCGGGTATTTTTGTGATTAAAGTGGAGCAAGTGCGCCCATTAATTAATTTGAGCTTTGCTGAACACGGCTATTTTTTTAGAGTAGCAGCGCCAATTAAAAAGCCTGCAAGCAGCCCGAATAAATGCCCGGTAATATTGATGTTTGACTGCATGAACGTCATAATGACAGCAATAACAGTGATGGTAATAATCAGCTGTTTATTTTCATTTGATAAAAGATCTTTACGGAAAGCGATGATCGATGCGAAAAAGCCAAATAAGCCAAAAATGGCTCCGCTTGCCCCAACATGTATATACGTTAAAGGCTCAATCAGCAGAGTGGCGAGGTTGGCTGCAATTCCAGCCGTCAAATATAAGAAAACAAACTTCCCTTTCCCAAGCATTCTTTCTAATACAGGTCCGAATAGAATAAGAGAAAAACTATTGAATAGGACATGAGCAAAGCCGCTATGCATAAAAATGGGTGTAAGCAGTCGCCAATATTCGCCGTTTACAATATAAAGATTTACTCCAGCAAAGCGTTCCATCAGCCAGCCGGGTGGAAAAATCGGCAATGCTGTCAGAAGATAGAGTACAATGTGAATGGCAATAATAGTTGAAATGACAGGATAGTAGCGGATAAATTCTTTAAAGCTTTCCGTTCTTACAAACATGAATAGCCCCCTTAAAATTCGTTATGAGTCCTTAAGTGATTTAGTATCATAATAGCCCGAATTGGCTGTTTCAGCACCTTTTTTGCATGAAGAACAAGGAGGAAAAAAGATGATAACAGGAATCGGCATAGATATTGTTGAATTGCATAGAATTCAAAAGCTGGTGGACAAGCAGCAAAAATTTGCACTGAGAATCCTGACCTATTCAGAATATCAGCAATTTGAGCAGCTGCACGGTAAGCGTCAGGTTGAATTTCTGGCAGGCAGATTTGCTGCTAAAGAAGCATATTCTAAGGCAATCGGAACAGGGATCGGCAGTGACCTCTCCTTTCAGGATATAGAAATAGCCAAAGATGAAAGAGGTAAACCATCCATCATGAAACCGATTCAGCATGGTGTCCACCTTTCTATTTCTCATAGTAAAGACTATGCAGTCGCACAGGTTATTATTGAAGATTAATGATGAAAATAAGGATGATCTAAAAAAGTCTCCCATTTTAAATGCTAAGTTTGAAACAAACTCCATGAAAAAATAAAAGCTTGTCATTCCTCCTAGCATATTTCCTAAGGTTGTCTCATATATTCGTAGTGCGTAGAAGAGACAAGGCCAAGGAAACGCATAAGGCGAAAAGCCGAATCGAGACAAAAGGGGTTGAAGGAATGAAGAAGAGGTTGTTGCTGCTGCTTGCCGGTCTAGGTATTGTTTTGACTTTAGCAGCCTGTGGCACGAAATCACAGGAGGATGTTACAAAAGATCTTAGCAAAAAAGTGGAAGAGGCTGAGAGCTATAAGGCAAAAGCGAAGATGACACTGCAGATGGGCACAGATCCGCAAACATATGACATTGAAGTTTGGCACAAAGATCCGTCCTATTATCGTGTGAATTTAGTCAATGCCCAAAAGGAACAAAGTCAAATGATCCTTCGCAATGATGAAGGGGTGTTTGTATTAACGCCTGCCTTGAATAAAAGTTTCAAGTTCCAAAGTGAATGGCCTGAAAACAGCAGCCAAGCGTATTTATATGAGTCACTGGTCAAGGATATTTTAGAAGATCAGGAAGCTAAATTTACGGCTAAGGAAGATCAGTATGTTTTTGAAACAAAAACAAGATATCAAAACAGCCAAATGCTTCCGACTCAGGAAATTACTCTAAAGAAGTCAGATTTATCACCAGTGAGTGTTAAAGTAATGGATACAGAAGGAAATGCCCTTGTAACAGTTGATTTCACAGAAGTGAAATTCAATGAAAAACTAGATCAAAGCGACTTTGATATGCAGAAGAATATGACTCGTGCTCAGCTTAATACGGTTCCAGTTTTAGCAGAAAATGAGTCTGATGAGTTTTCTGTTATGTATCCTGAATATGAACTTTCAGGTGTCGAGCTTCAGGAGACAGAAGTTGAAACTGAGGATGGAAAACGGGTTATCTTAACCTATAAAGGCGAGAAATCCTATACGTTAATCCAAGAAAAGGCAGTTGCTATGGAGACATCCAGCATGGCGACTTCCGTAAGTGGAGAGCCTGTTGATCTTGGCTTTACAATCGGCGCGATGACTGATAATACAATCTCCTGGACCTATCAGGGAGTTGAATATATGCTTGCTTCCAATGATTTAACGGAAGAAGAAATGCTTTCAGTTGCTCAATCCGTTCAAGGGGACGTAGTAAAATAAGAAGGCAGGCTGATTTCAGTCTGCTAAAGCAGACAGGCTGTTTAAAAGCAGCCTTTTTTTTCTGGTGCGCCCGGCATGGGTGCAATCTATAGGGTGCAAGTCCCGAGCCACGAAGGCAGTAGTAGTGGTTAGCTTAACGCAAGGGTGTCCGCGGCGACGCGGAATCTGAAGGAAGCGAGCGGCAAACCTCCGGTCTGAGGAACACGAACTTCATACAAGGCTAGGTATCATTGGATGAGTTTGCCAGACAAAACAAAGTCCTTACTGCCGAAGGTGGTACAGAGTAAATGGAGCAGATAGATGGAGGGAAAGATTGTACTCTTACCCGGGGAGGTCTGGTTGGTACGCCAAGTACACTTGGTAACCTATCTAGAAATAGATAGCTGAACAACCAGAAGTCAGCAGAGGTCATAGTACCTTACCTACTCGAGACGGTAAGGGAAGGACTGAACAATTAGGAAGAACGAGAACTAGGCATACAATTCCTGTGTAGAAGCAGACAATCCGAAAGGACTTACTTGAAGGAGGAAGTGGTGAATCCACAGGGGACTTCATGAGGGTGGAGCAGGAATAACATAATTAGACTTCTACGTTCACGTCGAAAGGAAATATCACATGTTAATGAATCTGATTCTGTCACGGGAAAACTTAATAGAAGCACTTAAACGTGTGGAGAAGAACAAAGGAAGTCACGGCATAGATGGAATGTCCGTAAAATCCCTACGAAGACATCTCTATGAAAACTGGGACACCCTATGTGACTCTTTAAGGAAGGGTACCTATCAGCCTACCCCAGTCCGTCGAGTCGAAATCCCGAAACCGAACGGTGGAGTAAGATTACTAGGAATACCGACCGTGACAGACCGGTTCATTCAACAGGCAATTGCCCAAGTTTTAACCCCACTTTTTGACCCAATCTTCTCAGAACATAGTTATGGGTTCAGGCCAAGCCGAAGAGGCCATGACGCTGTTCGTAAAGCAAGGGGATACATAAGTGAAGGTTATAGGTGGGTGATTGATATGGACTTGGAGAAGTTCTTTGACAAAGTGAATCATGATAAGTTGATGGGGATATTGGCAAGCAGAATCCAAGACCGATTGGTCTTGAAATTAATACGGAAATATCTCCAAGCAGGAATCATGATAAATGGTGTAGTCTACGATGCAGAAGAAGGAACACCACAAGGAGGCCCCCTGAGCCCTCTTCTTTCGAATATCCTTTTGGATAAGCTTGATAAAGAGTTAGAAAGGAGAGGTCACAAGTTTGTCCGCTACGCCGATGATTGTAATATCTACATGAAATCGAAGAAAGCTGGAGAACGTGTGATGAACTCGATTACATGTTTTATTGAGCAGAAATTAAAGCTCAAAGTGAACAGGGATAAATCAGCGGTTGACCGCCCGTGGAAACGAAAGTTCCTTGGCTTTAGCTTTACGATTAATAAGAAACCGAAGGTTCGAATAGCCAACGAAAGTATTAAAAGGCTTAAAGCTAAAATACGAGAGTTAACCTCCCGTTCCAAATCCATTTCCATGGAAGGTAGAATTGAGAAACTAAATCAATATCTAACGGGATGGTGTGGATATTTTGCATTAGCCGATACACCTAGCAAATTTAAAGAATTTGATGAGTGGATTAGGAGAAGACTTCGTATGATTGAATGGAAACAATGGAAGAATCCGGGGACAAGAGTAAGAAAACTCAAGGGCTTAGGTGTTCCAGACCAAAAGGCATACGAATGGGGAAACTCCAGAAAGAGATATTGGAGAATAGCCTCTAGTCCGGTTCTAAACAAAACCCTCAATAACTCTTATTGGAGTAATCGAGGGCTCAAAAGTCTATATCAAAGATATGAATTTCTACGTCAAACTTAATTGAACCGCCGTATACCGAACGGTACGTACGGTGGTGTGAGAGGTCGGGGGTTAGTCACCCCCTCCTACTCGATTGCATAAATAAGAAGATTCCTTATCATTTCTTGACATTCCCCCTGCAAGAGACTGATAATTTAACATAATATTTTAAGGGGAGAATGAGGAAGTGAAGGTATAGAAATGGATAAGAATCAATTTTTCAGAGATACTTGGGCAGAAATAAATCTTGATAAGATAACATATAATGTAGAGGCAATGAAGAAGCATGTTCAAAAAGGGACGAAAATAATGGCGGTTGTTAAAGCGAATGCCTATGGGCATGGAGATTTAGCGATCGCTAAAACAGCCTTAAAGGCAGGTGCCGAATATTTGGCTGTTGCAACACTGGATGAGGCATTTGCTCTTAGAAAATCAGGCATTACAGCACCGATCCTTGTATTAGGCGCAAGCAGGCCGGAACATGCATGTTTTGCGGCAAAGGAAAATATTGCTCTTACCATTTTCCAAAGCGACTGGCTTCAAAAAGCAAAAGCCTATTTAGATGATTGTCCTTCTCTTCGAATTCATGTCAAGTTTGATACGGGGATGGGGAGAATAGGCATCACTTCACAGGAAGAATGGGCAAAGATCGAGAGTGTGCTGATGGATGACGATCTGTTTACATTTGAAGGTATTTTCACGCACTTTGCCACGGCGGATGAACTGGAGACAGAATATTTCTCAAAGCAGCTGCAGCAATTTGATGAGATGCTCTCATGGATAAAAGATCTTCCTCCGCTGATCCACGCAAGTAATAGTGCAGCGGGATTAAGATTCGCCCGAGCTCATTTTAATGTAGCTCGATTAGGGATTGCTATGTATGGACTGACACCTTCGACAGAGATGGAAAAGGTACTGCCTTTTCCTTTAAATGAAGCATTTTCACTCCATAGCAAGCTAATTCATGTCAAAAGACTGAATAAAGGTGATAAAGTAAGCTACGGAGCGACTTACACGGCAGAGCAGGATGAGTGGATTGGCACGCTGCCAATTGGCTATGCAGACGGCTGGATCCGGAAATTACAGGGGCAGGAAGTACTTGTAAATGGGCAAAGGGTTCCAATTGTTGGAAGGATCTGCATGGATCAATGTATGGTGAGACTGCCATATCAAATGGAAGTTGGCACCACGGTCACCTTGATTGGCAAGCAGGGAGATGAAATCATTCCGGTGAATGAAATCGCTGCAAAGCTTGATACCATCAACTATGAAGTTACTTGCTTAATTTCAAGAAGAATCCCAAGAGTGTATAAGCAAGAGGGAAGCATCATAGAAATTAGAAATGATGTTTTATTGTAAGGAATGACTTTATTTTTCTATTTCCCTGAATAAAATCTTATTTTCTTAGCAGATAATACAGTAGAATTGATGAATAGTCTTTGCAACTGCCCGGAATAATGGTACTATTAGAAATGGTAGATATAAAATGGTGTAGCGATGGTGGAGGTGTATGTTTGTGTCTGAGTCCAGCACAACAACAGAGATTATGGTGGAGCTGCCGCAGCAGCTTTTGACCGAGTTAGACGGCTTTGTAAAGCAGGAAAACGTTAATCGGAGTGAACTCATTTATCAAGCGACCAAAATGTATTTGCGTGAACGGAAAAAAAGACAGATTCGCGAATCCATGAGACGCGGCTATATGGAAATGGCAAAAATAAATTTGACGATTGCATCTGAAGCATTTCAAGCGGAATATGAGGCAGAACACACAGTTGAACGTCTTGTAAGCGGAGGCTAATAAATTGATTGTCAAACGTGGTGACGTTTATTTTGCAGACCTATCCCCAGTTGTTGGTTCCGAACAAGGCGGCGTACGTCCAGTATTGGTCATCCAAAACGACATCGGGAATCGGTTTAGTCCCACAGTAATTATTGCAGCAATAACGGCCCAGATCCAAAAAGCAAAGCTGCCTACTCACGTTGAAATTGATGCGAAACGTTATGGGTTTGAAAGGGATTCAGTCATCCTCTTAGAACAGATTCGTACAATTGATAAACAGCGCTTAACCGATAAGATTACCCATCTCGATGACGAAATGATGGAGAAAGTGGATGAAGCCCTGCAAATTAGTTTAGGACTCATCGAATTTTAATTATAAAATGTGATCGCTCCATAGCAGGGGGCGATTTTTTTTTCAATGATTTAAAAATGAAGGTTTTATAATAGGAAGAAAAGAATATATGGTTAGAGATTTCTGAGCCATTTCAGTAGAATGTAAGTAGAAGAATGAGAAAAAATAGTTTGATTAAAAGCTGTTTGAGAAAATAAAACAAAATAGGTTTAACCTATAAGTAATGCGGGTATATAAAAAAGTCATATATATCATTTTTTTTATTTCTACTTACGAAATATAAGTAATAACTTTGCTATAAAAACTACATATATGTTTATTTTTTTACAAACTTTGAGTTTGTTTTACAATGCTAAGTATTGGGAATGTGCATATTCTTTATATGATAAAATGGGGAGGACATAATGAATAGCGTAATCTTAAATTATATTCAAGAAAACAAAGACCAGATTTTTAATGAATGGATAGAGTCCTTGAAGGAAAATGGCGATGAACGTGTTGTAAAAGTTGTCTCTGATCAAGTATTCAATTCAACCAGCTATGAATTTATAGATGTTATTATCGCGAGTGTAAAAAACTCGACGGAAGAATTCACTTCCAGATTATCGGATTTTTCAGAAAAAGTAGTACGTCTTGGCTGGCCGCTCAGCTTTGTAACAAAGGCCTTAAATATTTTTGGGAAAATTGTTTTCCAAAAGATGCAGGGTGACGGTTTAGTCAATAATGAAAATCAAATGGATACCGTTTTTGAATTTGATCGCTGGATGAACCCAATGGTTAACGAGATGGTTAATATGTACTCTTCGACATGGGAAAGAACGGTTTCAATGCAAAAGATAGCTCTTCAAGAGTTATCAGCTCCGCTTATTCCGGTATTTGACAATATAACGGTAATGCCTTTAGTTGGAACGATAGATACTGAAAGAGCGAAACAAATTATGGAGAATCTTCTCCAAGGAACAGTCAAGCACCGTTCAGAAGTGGTGTTAATCGATATTACGGGTGTACCTGTTGTAGATACAATGGTGGCGCATCATATTATACAGGCTGCAGATGCAGTAAGACTTGTAGGTGCAAAGTGTATGATCGTCGGCATCCGTCCTGAGATCGCCCAAACGATTGTGAATCTTGGAATTGACTTAAATCAAATTACGACTAAAAATACACTCAAAAAAGGTGTAGAAGCCGCACTTGAGATAACAAAAAGAAAAATTGTTAAGGTGGAGGAAGCAGAGTGAGAAGTCCGAGAATTCCTATTTTAAAACTGCATAACTGCCTGCTTGTATCCATTCAATGGGAGCTGGATGATAAGACAGCACTGCAATTTCAGGAAGATTTACTGAATAAAATTCATGTCACAAGCGCAAATGGGGTTGTTATTGATTTAACATCCATTGATTTTATAGACTCTTTTATTGCTAAGGTACTTGGCGATGTAATAGATATGTCCAAACTGATGGGAGCTAAAGTTGTCATAACTGGCATTCAGCCTGCTGTTGCTATTACGCTCATTGAACTGGGCATTGGATTGAATGATGTCCTGACTGCCATTGATCTAGAAAAAGGTTTGGAGAAACTACAACAGGAATTGGGGGAGTAACCATGGAAAACCAATCCTGCGTAAAGATCATAAACGAATGGGACATCGTTGCAGCAAGGCAGCTGGGACGTAATGTTGCAAAAGACCTTGGCTTTGGTACGGTCGATCAGGCGAGGATAACAACAGCAATCAGTGAGCTTGCACGGAATATTTATTTATATGCCGGCCAAGGTCAAGTGTGCATCGAAAAGATATACGACGGGGGAAAAGCAGGGTTGCAGATATTGGCAGCGGACAGCGGTCCCGGGATTAGTGATTTGCGTCAAGTTATGGAAGATGGTTATTCCACTTCAGGTGGACTTGGAGCTGGACTGCCTGGAGTAAAGCGGTTGATGGACGAATTTGTCATTGACTCAGAACCTGGAAAAGGTACAGATATAAAAGCAACCAAATGGCTCCGTTAGGGGGAGTATAAATGGATTTTCGAGAAATAATTGCGGATAAATACCGAGATATTCTCGTCAATTATCTTAAAGACCAATCGGAGCAATCATTATATAGCAGTCAAAAATTCAGCCGGAAATCAATTGAACATATGATTTCGCCTGAGGAAATAATAAGCATTCATAAGCAGCTAATCGTTGATCTATTCCCAGATATGCAGCCGGAAATTGCTCATTCATTTGATATTCTTTTAGAGGTAATGGTTGGGTATGGATTTGCGCTACGGGAGCATCAAAATTTAAAGCATATCCAGCAGGAGCTTAGAAGTGAAATGGAAATTGCTGCAAATGTGCAGAAAACACTATTGGGAACATCGATCCCAAACATTGATTGTCTTGATATCGGGGCGATTAGTGTGCCTGCCAAACATATGAATGGAGACTACCATCATTTTGTACAGGATGAAAACAATAGTGTCAGTATTGCCATTGCAGATGTTATTGGGAAAGGTCTCCCGGCTGCATTGTGTATGTCCATGATAAAGTATGCGATGGATAGTTTACCTGAAAATAGAATGAATCCAAAGGATGTCCTCGAAAATTTAAATCGCGTTGTTGAACAGAACGTTGATCTAACGATGTTTATTACCATGTTTTATGGAATATATGATACGGAAAAACATGTGTTTTCATATGCTTCTGCGGGTCATGAACCTTGTTTATTTTACAATGCTGAAAGTGCTGAGTTTACTGAGCTTCCTGCAAAGGGATTGCTGCTGGGGATTGAAAAGAAGACGAAGTACAGACAATATGAGCGAACAGTCGATGTTGGAGATATGATCATTCTTATGTCTGATGGTGTGACGGAATGCCGAACCGAGGATGGTTTTATAGAAAGAGAATCGCTGCTTGAACTCATTAAGAAATTCATCCATTTAGATGCACAGGACATTGTGACTAGTGTTTATAAAGAGCTTGAGAAAATGCAGGATTTGCAGCTGCGTGATGACTTTACTTTAATTATTTTTAAAAGAAAGGTTTAACGCAGCCCGGATCGGGGTAATTAAGAGCATGGAGAAGACATGTATAAAGGTGGGTCTAGTATGAATATTTCTATAGACGTTAAGGAAAATGAGAAGCTGGTTGAAGTAAAAGTAAGCGGAGAAATTGATGCATATACAGCACCTAAACTTCGTGAAAACCTCTTTCCGCTAGCTGAAAAGGAAGGCGTCCAAATGGTTGTGAACTTATCGGATGTTTCCTACATGGATAGTACAGGTTTAGGCGTTTTTGTTGGTGTTTTTAAAAACGTCCGTGCAAATAATGGAGAATTTAAGATCATTGGTTTATCAGATAGGCTAAAAAGACTTTTTGAGATTACTGGCTTAGCCGACATAATTGATATTAACACCCAGATTGAAGGTGGAGTACAATGAACGAACCATTCGATTATATTGAAATGAGAATCCCTGCAAAACCAGAGTTTGTTGGGATTATACGTTTGACGTTATCAGGGATTGCCAGCAGATTGGGCTTTTCCTATGATGAAATAGAAGATCTAAAGATTGCAACGAGTGAAGCCTGCACTAATGCAGTGCAGCACGCATATAAGCAATCTGACGAAGGGGAAGTCCTAATTGGATTCGGCCTATATAATGACAGGCTTGAAGTTATGGTGGCTGATAATGGAAAAAGTTTTGACTTTCAGCAGGCGAGAGAAGGGATCGGCCCTTATCATGAGACAGATTCAGTGGAATTTTTACGTGAAGGGGGACTGGGCCTATATCTGATTGAAACATTGATGGATGAAGTTCGAATTCATCATAAAGAGGGTGTTACGGTCTTTATGACTAAGTACCTAGAGGGAGAGCAGGTGGAGAGGGATGCAGAAACAATCTCAACCTAATCACAGAACCAAAGAAGAAATTAATCAGCTAATTAAATCCTATCAAGAACATCAGGATGAAGTTGCCCAGAATACACTCGTATTACAATACAAAAATTTAGTAGAGTCGATTGCCCGAAAGTATTCTAAGGGAAGATCTTATCATGAAGATATCGTACAAGTCGGTATTATTGGTCTGCTTGGTGCGATCCGCCGCTATGATGAATCTTTCGGAAAATCCTTTGAAGCTTTTGCAGTTCCAACAATTATCGGTGAAATTAAACGATTTCTCAGGGATAAAACCTGGAGTGTCCACGTACCGCGTCGTATTAAAGAATTAGGTCCAAAAATTAAAACGACAGCTGAAGAATTGACCATACAGCTTCAGCGTTCGCCAAGAGTAGATGAAATTGCTGATTATATCGGGGTTTCAGAAGAAGAAGTATTAGAAGCAATGGAGATGGGAAAAAGCTATCAGGCGTTATCAGTTGATCATTCAATTGAAGCAGATTCAGATGGCGGAACCGTTACGCTTCTTGATATTGTCGGAAACGAAGATGATGGATATGAAAAAGTGAATCAAATGCTTGTTTTAGAAAAAGTCCTTCATGTTTTATCTGAACGGGAAAAGCAAATTATTCAATTTACTTACTTGGAGAACTTAAGTCAAAAAGAAGCCGGGGACAAGCTTGGTATTTCGCAAATGCATGTATCAAGATTGCAAAGGAGAGCAATAAAAAAACTCCAAGAGGCAATTCATGCAGAAGCGGATAATTCGGAGTGCCTTTCATGACAGAAATGTTAAACGATAAGGTTGAAGTCGTTGCGTTTCAAACGGCAAAAAAAGGCAAGGATTATTGTGGTGACAGCTATTACTATGTAGCTACTGATGAATACTATATATGTGTACTGGCAGATGGCCTTGGGAGCGGACAGTATGCAAATGAAGCTTCTGCGGCTGTAACAGATATAGTAGAAAAACATCACAACTTGGATGTTGATTCATTAATGAACCTCTGTAATCAGGCACTGCTTCAAAAAAGAGGAGCAGCTGTTTCAATATTTAAGTTCTCTTTTGCAGAGAAAGAACTTACATACAGCTGTGTAGGCAACATTCGCTTCTTTTTGTATTCTCAATCCGAGAAACTCACGTATCCATTGCCAGTGACGGGGTACTTGTCAGGCAGGAAACAAACCTTTAATACGCAGCGTTTTAAATACGAAAACAAATCCAAATTTCTTGTATACTCAGATGGAATTAATATAACTGGAGTCAAAGATTTGCTCAAACCATTTGTGCCGATCTGCCATATTGCTGAAACAATAAAAAAAGAAAGTGCCACAAATGATGATGATGCAACATTTATTATTGGAAGCCTGCTCTAATGGGAGCAGGTTTTCTTGTGTAATCAGAAGGTAATGTGAAGAGTGAAATGTATGTCCAACTATGCCCAGCCATCCACTTTGCAGGTTTGTCAGCTGGCAGTAATCTGTACATTTAACTTAAAGCTATAAAGCACACGTATACAGGGAATGTATGAAATCCACTTCATCTTTTGTTAAAATAAATATTAAAAGCAAAATGTGGAGGAATGGAATTGGAAAATCGACAAGAAACCTTGCAGCAAATTGTAAAAGAAGAAGGACTAACCAATAAACAGGTCAACAGTACAATTGCCCTTCTGGAAGAGGGTAATACAGTTCCTTTCATTGCACGTTACCGTAAAGAAATGACCGGAGCCCTTGATGAGGTGCAAATCCGCAACATTATGGAACGCTGGCAATACATACAAAACCTGCAGCAGCGTAAGTCAGAGGTCATTAGATTAATTGATGAGCAAGGTAAGCTTACAGAAGAACTTTCAAAATCAATCCAAAAAGCTGCAAAGCTTCAAGAGGTAGAAGACCTTTATCGCCCCTATAAACAAAAAAGAAGAACGAAGGCAACCATCGCAAAAGAAAAAGGATTAGAGCCATTTGCGGAGTGGCTTGCTGGTTTGCCGCAAAATGTGCAAATAGAAGAGAAGGCAAATGAATTCCTGTCAGAGGAACATGAACTGCTGACAGTTGAAGATGTGCTGGCTGGTGCAAAAGAAATTATTGCAGAATGGGTTTCAGACGATGCTGAGAGCAGAAAATGGATACGGCAGGAAACGGCTAAGAACGGAAAAGTTGAATCTAAGCTTAAGAATCAGGAAAACGATGAGAAAAATGTGTTTGAAATGTACTATGAGTACGAGGAGCCGATCAGCAAGATTGTTCCCCATCGTACATTAGCGCTAAACCGCGGTGAAAAAGAAGATGTGCTGCGAATTAACGTTAAGCCGAATGATGAAGTGGTTGTCGGATATCTGTTGAAGAAGTGGATAACTGATGACCGGTCTCCTGCTGCAATCTATCTAAAAGAAGCGGTTGAGGAAAGCTATAAACGATTTATTCAGCCATCCATCGAGAGAGAAATACGTGCAGAGCTGACAGAAAAAGCAGAAGAGCAGGCAATTCGGATTTTCTCAGAGAATCTTCGCAAATTATTGCTGCAGCCGCCGCTAAAAGGAAAGGTTGTCCTGGCGGTTGATCCAGCTTATCGGACAGGATGTAAACTTGCAGTGGTCGACGAAACCGGCAAGGTATTAAAAATAGATGTCATTTATCCGCATCCGCCTGTTTCTAAAAGAAAAGAAGCAAGTTCTAAAGTCGTTGATATCTTAAAGACATTCCATGTAGAAATGGTTGCGATTGGTAATGGAACAGCTTCAAGGGAAACAGAGCAATTTATTGCCGATATTTTAAAGGAAATAGATGAAGAAATCTATTATTTAATAGTAAATGAAGCAGGGGCAAGCGTTTATTCCGCATCAGATCTTGCGAGAGAAGAGTTTCCTAATCTGCAGGTGGAAGAAAGAAGTGCAGTATCCATTGGGCGCCGCCTTCAAGACCCCCTGGCAGAGCTGGTGAAAATAGATCCGAAATCGGTTGGTGTAGGCCAGTATCAGCATGATGTTTCACAGAAGAAGTTGAGTGAATCTTTAACATTTGTAGTTGAGACAGCCGTTAACCAAGTGGGTGTTAACGTCAATACAGCCTCTTCTTCATTGCTTCAGTATGTTGCAGGTCTTTCCAAAACAGTAGCAAACAATATCATTAAAAAGCGAGAAGAAGAAGGGAAGTTCCTGCAGCGAAGCCAGCTGAAAAAAATCCCGCGTCTGGGAGCGAAAACGTATGAGCAGGCGATTGGGTTTTTGAGGATCTTAGATGGTTCTGAACCTCTTGATCGCACAAGTATTCACCCGGAATCCTATCCGGAAGTAATGAAATTACTGAAGAGCTTAGGCTTTTCAACTGCAGATCTTGGTTCAACGGAACTTGTTAATGAATTAAATGCAATAAATATTGAAAAGACTGCTGGTGAATTAGGGGTAGGTGTGCCGACACTTAAAGATATTATTGAGGCACTTGTACGTCCTGCCAGAGACCCAAGGGATGATTTGGCAAAACCATTATTGAAAAAAGATGTTCTCCAGCTTGAGGATTTGGAAACAGGGATGGAACTCCAAGGTACAGTCCGCAATGTGGTTGATTTTGGTGCATTCGTAGATATTGGTGTAAAACAGGATGGGCTTGTTCATATCTCAAAGCTCAGCAAACAGTTCGTCAAGCATCCGCTTAATGTTGTTTCTGTTGGTGATGTTGTGACGGTTTGGGTTGATTCTGTTGATAAAAATAAGGGCAGAGTTGCTTTAACAATGCTTAAGCCTTAATGAAAAGGAGGGTGATTCTGGGCGGTTTGCTTAGGATCACCCTCTTTTCTGATAGTATAAATTAGCAGTGTCGTTTTTGCTGACATAAGGGTAAAAGATATAAACGCAGCTAGTTGCTTGAATGTCTCTGCGAATGCCTATCTTATATGATGAACTTTAAAATCTATTAGTACTGTGTAAAATCGAGATAGCAAAAGAATGCAAGGTACTATTAACTGTACTTTTTCCGATAAAAGTACCAGCACTGATTTAATAACTTTATCTGGGACCGATCTTTTTCATAAAAAGCTCGCTGAATTTGATTTTGAAACCATACAGGCATGATGATTCCTCCAATATGTTTCATTCGCAGTTCTCTGGGGTCTTATAATGTATGCTATAATAGGTTGTCATGTTTACAAGTTTAAAAGGGGATTTTCAAATGGAACAAGCAGAATTGCAAAAGCTGGTTGAAACGATATCACTTGAAAGTTTTCAAAAGCCATTTCGGCATAAAGCTTTTTTTAATAACCGCCTTCGGACAACAGGCGGGAGGTATATGCTGAGGGATCATCGAATTGAATTAAATAAAAAGTATCTAGAACAATTCGGTGTCGAAGAATTAATTGGGATTATCAAACATGAACTTTGCCATTATCATTTGCATTTAGAAGGCAAAGGGTATAAACATCGAGATCAGGATTTCCGGGCATTGATGAAAAAAGTAGGAGCTCCGCGGTTTTGTTCTACTTTACCTGTGCATACTAGCAAAAGCAGAAAACAAGTTTTATACCGCTGTCAGAATTGCGGTCACTTATATGAAAGAAGACGAAAGATTGACACACGGAAATATGTTTGCGGCAAATGTAAAGGGAAGTTAAGCTTCGTTAGGGAGAATATTTTAATTGAGCAATAATACTATGAAAACAGTCAGGTGAAAGTTTCTTCAAAACATGCTTGACTTTTAAAATACCGGTCATTATAATGTAAAGAGTCGATAAGATGATATTGTTATTCCGCAGTAGCTCAGTGGTAGAGCATTCGGCTGTTAACCGAACGGTCGCAGGTTCGAGTCCTGCCTGCGGAGCCATTATGGGGAAGTACTCAAGTGGCTGAAGAGGCGCCCCTGCTAAGGGTGTAGGTCGCGTAAGCGGCGCGAGGGTTCAAATCCCTCCTTCTCCGCCAGTTTATTTTTTGGCCCGTTGGTCAAGCGGTTAAGACACCGCCCTTTCACGGCGGTAACACGGGTTCGAATCCCGTACGGGTCACTTTAATATACCTGATATATCACAGGTTCCATGGTGTAGCGGTTAACTTACCTGCTTGTCATGCAGGAGATCACGGGTTCAATTCCCGTCGGGACCGCCATTCTAATATTGGGCTATAGCCAAGCGGTAAGGCAACGGACTTTGACTCCGTCATGCGTAGGTTCGAATCCTGCTAGCCCAGCCATTATTTTTGAGCCATTAGCTCAGTCGGTAGAGCATCTGACTTTTAATCAGAGGGTCGAAGGTTCGAGTCCTTCATGGCTCACCATTTTCATTTTAATATGCGGGTGTGGCGGAATTGGCAGACGCACCAGACTTAGGATCTGGCGCCGCAAGGCGTGGGGGTTCGACTCCCTTCACCCGCACTTCTACTTTAATCTTAAAAAAGTGCTTGCGCTGGATAAAACATTGTGTTATGATTGATCTTGTCGCTCTTAATGAGCGGTCGTGGCGGAATGGCAGACGCGCTAGGTTGAGGGCCTAGTGGGAGTTAATCCCGTGGAGGTTCAAGTCCTCTCGGCCGCACCAAAAAAAGTTGTTGACAAGAACAAAACGATGTGGTAAGATATAAAAGTTGCTTTAGAAACATATGCGCCCGTAGCTCAATTGGATAGAGCGTCTGACTACGGATCAGAAGGTTATGGGTTCGACTCCTTTCGGGCGCGCCATATATACGGGGAGTAGCTCAGCTTGGTAGAGCACTTGGTTTGGGACCAAGGGGTCGCAGGTTCGAATCCTGTCTTCCCGACCATCGAGTCTTCCTAATAATATCATTATTATAATGCGGGTGTAGTTTAGTGGTAAAACCTCAGCCTTCCAAGCTGATGATGAGGGTTCGATTCCCTTCACCCGCTACAAAAATTGCTCTTTGAAAACTGAACGAACAATAAAACGTCAACGTTTAAAAAAGATTCTTCGGAATCAACAATGTACATTATGTACACAAGAGCTAATCAACTCTTTCTTGGAGAGTTTGATCCTGGCTCAGGACGAACGCTGGCGGCGTGCCTAATACATGCAAGTCGAGCGGACAGATGGGAGCTTGCTCCCTGAAGTCAGCGGCGGACGGGTGAGTAACACGTGGGCAACCTGCCTGTAAGACTGGGATAACTTCGGGAAACCGGAGCTAATACCGGATAATGCTTTTGGACTCATGTCCTTAAGCTGAAAGATGGTTTCGGCTATCACTTACAGATGGGCCCGCGGCGCATTAGCTAGTTGGTGAGGTAACGGCTCACCAAGGCAACGATGCGTAGCCGACCTGAGAGGGTGATCGGCCACACTGGGACTGAGACACGGCCCAGACTCCTACGGGAGGCAGCAGTAGGGAATCTTCCGCAATGGACGAAAGTCTGACGGAGCAACGCCGCGTGAGTGATGAAGGTTTTCGGATCGTAAAACTCTGTTGTTAGGGAAGAACAAGTACCGGAGTAACTGCCGGTACCTTGACGGTACCTAACCAGAAAGCCACGGCTAACTACGTGCCAGCAGCCGCGGTAATACGTAGGTGGCAAGCGTTGTCCGGAATTATTGGGCGTAAAGCGCGCGCAGGCGGTCCTTTAAGTCTGATGTGAAAGCCCACGGCTCAACCGTGGAGGGTCATTGGAAACTGGGGGACTTGAGTGCAGAAGAGGAGAGTGGAATTCCACGTGTAGCGGTGAAATGCGTAGAGATGTGGAGGAACACCAGTGGCGAAGGCGACTCTCTGGTCTGTAACTGACGCTGAGGCGCGAAAGCGTGGGGAGCGAACAGGATTAGATACCCTGGTAGTCCACGCCGTAAACGATGAGTGCTAAGTGTTAGAGGGTTTCCGCCCTTTAGTGCTGCAGCAAACGCATTAAGCACTCCGCCTGGGGAGTACGGCCGCAAGGCTGAAACTCAAAGGAATTGACGGGGGCCCGCACAAGCGGTGGAGCATGTGGTTTAATTCGAAGCAACGCGAAGAACCTTACCAGGTCTTGACATCCTCTGACACTCCTAGAGATAGGACGTTCCCCTTCGGGGGACAGAGTGACAGGTGGTGCATGGTTGTCGTCAGCTCGTGTCGTGAGATGTTGGGTTAAGTCCCGCAACGAGCGCAACCCTTGATCTTAGTTGCCAGCATTCAGTTGGGCACTCTAAGGTGACTGCCGGTGACAAACCGGAGGAAGGTGGGGATGACGTCAAATCATCATGCCCCTTATGACCTGGGCTACACACGTGCTACAATGGATGGTACAAAGGGCTGCGAGACCGCGAGGTTTAGCCAATCCCATAAAACCATTCTCAGTTCGGATTGCAGGCTGCAACTCGCCTGCATGAAGCCGGAATCGCTAGTAATCGCGGATCAGCATGCCGCGGTGAATACGTTCCCGGGCCTTGTACACACCGCCCGTCACACCACGAGAGTTTGTAACACCCGAAGTCGGTGGGGTAACCTTTTGGAGCCAGCCGCCTAAGGTGGGACAGATGATTGGGGTGAAGTCGTAACAAGGTAGCCGTATCGGAAGGTGCGGCTGGATCACCTCCTTTCTAAGGATGAAATGAAGTTTATCTTCATTAAAAGACGTCTTTATTTGTTCGTTCAGTTTTGAGAGAGCAATCTCTCGTTATAACTTGTTCCTTGAAAACTAGATAATGCAATAGAAGAAGATTACCAAGTAATCGCCATCTTAGTTTTTTCTCTCTTATTTATTTTAAGTAAGAGTAATAACCACGAGCGTAAAAAGTATGTGTTACCAACTCATCTTTTTACCAAACCGTGAGGGAAGCGAGAAGCAAGTATATCAAGGAAGCGACCGAACGAGCACCGGAACGTACGAAGTTGGTACGTGAGGAGCACAGTGAGAGAGCTGACGCAGAGATACGCCGCTTATCGATTTCCGAACATTGGTTAAGTTAGAAAGGGCGCACGGTGAATGCCTTGGCACTAGGAGCCGATGAAGGACGGTACTAACACCGATATGCTTCGGGGAGCTGTAAGTAAGCTTTGATCCGGAGATTTCCGAATGGGGGAACCCATCATCCGTAATGGGATGATATCTTTACCTGAATACATAGGGTATTGAAGGCAGACCCGGGGAACTGAAACATCTAAGTACCCGGAGGAAGAGAAAGCAAACGCGATTCCCTGAGTAGCGGCGAGCGAAACGGGATTAGCCCAAACCAAGAGGCTTGCCTCTTGGGGTTGTAGGACACTCTACACGGAGTTACAAAGGAACGAGGTAAGTGAACAGGTCTGGAAAGGCCGGCCAGAGAAGGTAAAAGCCCTGTAGTTGAAACTTCGTTCCCTCCAGAGTGGATCCTGAGTACGGCGGGACACGAGAAATCCCGTCGGAAGCAGGGAGGACCATCTCCCAAGGCTAAATACTCCCTAGTGACCGATAGTGAACCAGTACCGTGAGGGAAAGGTGAAAAGCACCCCGGAAGGGGAGTGAAATAGTTCCTGAAACCGTGTGCCTACAAGTAGTCAGAGCCCATTTACGGGTGATGGCGTGCCTTTTGTAGAATGAACCGGCGAGTTACGATTACATGCAAGGTTAAGTTGATAAGACGGAGCCGCAGCGAAAGCGAGTCTGAATAGGGCGAATGAGTATGTGGTCGTAGACCCGAAACCAGGTGATCTACCCATGTCCAGGTTGAAGTTCAGGTAACACTGAATGGAGGACCGAACCCACGCACGTTGAAAAGTGCGGGGATGAGGTGTGGGTAGCGGAGAAATTCCAATCGAACTTGGAGATAGCTGGTTCTCTCCGAAATAGCTTTAGGGCTAGCCTCATGTAGTAAGAGTCTTGGAGGTAGAGCACTGTTTGGACTAGGGGCCCTCATCGGGTTACCGAATTCAGACAAACTCCGAATGCCAAAGACTTATCCATGGGAGTCAGACTGCGAGTGATAAGATCCGTAGTCAAGAGGGAAACAGCCCAGACCACCAGCTAAGGTCCCAAAGTATACGTTAAGTGGAAAAGGATGTGGAGTTGCTTAGACAACCAGGATGTTGGCTTAGAAGCAGCCACCATTTAAAGAGTGCGTAATAGCTCACTGGTCGAGTGACTCCGCGCCGAAAATGTACCGGGGCTAAACGTATCACCGAAGCTGTGGATGGACACCATTAGGTGTCCGTGGTAGGAGAGCGTTCTAAGGGCGTTGAAGCTAGACCGTAAGGACTGGTGGAGCGCTTAGAAGTGAGAATGCCGGTATGAGTAGCGAAAGATGGGTGAGAATCCCATCCACCGAATGCCTAAGGTTTCCTGAGGAAGGCTCGTCCGCTCAGGGTTAGTCGGGACCTAAGCCGAGGCTGAAAAGCGTAGGCGATGGACAACAGGTTGATATTCCTGTACCACCAAAATCCGTTTGAGTGATGGGGGGACGCAGGAGGATAGGGTAAGCGCGCTGTTGGATTAGCGCGTCCAAGCAGTTAGGCTGCAAGTGAGGCAAATCCCGCTTGCATACGGCTGAGCTGTGACGGCGAGGGAAATATAGTACCGAAGTTCTTGATTCCACACTGCCAAGAAAAGCCTCTAGCGAGGATTAGGTGCCCGTACCGCAAACCGACACAGGTAGGCGAGGAGAGAATCCTAAGGTGAGCGAGAGAACTCTCGTTAAGGAACTCGGCAAAATGACCCCGTAACTTCGGGAGAAGGGGTGCTCATTAGGGTGTTAAAGCCTTGATGAGCCGCAGTGAATAGGCCCAGGCGACTGTTTAGCAAAAACACAGGTCTCTGCGAAGCCGCAAGGCGAAGTATAGGGGCTGACGCCTGCCCGGTGCTGGAAGGTTAAGAGGAGGGGTTAGCGCAAGCGAAGCTCTGAATCGAAGCCCCAGTAAACGGCGGCCGTAACTATAACGGTCCTAAGGTAGCGAAATTCCTTGTCGGGTAAGTTCCGACCCGCACGAAAGGCGTAACGATCTGGGCACTGTCTCAACGAGAGACTCGGTGAAATTATAGTACCTGTGAAGATGCAGGTTACCCGCGACAGGACGGAAAGACCCCGTGGAGCTTTACTGTAGCCTGATATTGAATTTTGGTACAGCTTGTACAGGATAGGTAGGAGCCTGAGAAACCGGAGCACAAGCTTCGGTGGAGGCGTCGGTGGGATACTACCCTGGCTGTATTGAAATTCTAACCCGCGCCCCTGATCGGGGCGGGAGACAGTGTCAGGTGGGCAGTTTGACTGGGGCGGTCGCCTCCTAAAAAGTAACGGAGGCGCCCAAAGGTTCCCTCAGAATGGTTGGAAATCATTCGTAGAGTGTAAAGGCACAAGGGAGCTTGACTGCGAGACCTACAAGTCGAGCAGGGACGAAAGTCGGGCTTAGTGATCCGGTGGTTCCGCATGGAAGGGCCATCGCTCAACGGATAAAAGCTACCCCGGGGATAACAGGCTTATCTCCCCCAAGAGTCCACATCGACGGGGAGGTTTGGCACCTCGATGTCGGCTCATCGCATCCTGGGGCTGTAGTCGGTCCCAAGGGTTGGGCTGTTCGCCCATTAAAGCGGTACGCGAGCTGGGTTCAGAACGTCGTGAGACAGTTCGGTCCCTATCCGTCGTGGGCGCAGGAAATTTGAGAGGAGCTGTCCTTAGTACGAGAGGACCGGGATGGACGCACCGCTGGTGTACCAGTTGTTCTGCCAAGGGCATCGCTGGGTAGCTATGTGCGGAAGGGATAAGTGCTGAAAGCATCTAAGCATGAAGCCCCCCTCGAGATGAGATTTCCCATAGCGTCAAGCTAGTAAGAACCCTGAAAGATGATCAGGTTGATAGGTCAGAGGTGGAAGCGTGGCGACACGTGCAGCTGACTGATACTAATCGTTCGAGGACTTAACCACACAATGGCATTACTGTTTTCTTCTTCTAACATTATCTAGTTTTGAAGGAATAACTTTTCTTCAATTAAATAGTCCGGTGGCGATAGCGAGAAGGTCACACCCGTTCCCATCCCGAACACGGAAGTTAAGCTTCTCAGCGCCAATGGTAGTTAGGGGCTGTCCCCTTGTGAGAGTAGGACGTTGCCGGGCTGTTTATTTTAATAAATGTAGTTAATAATATTATCGCGGGGTGGAGCAGTCTGGTAGCTCGTCGGGCTCATAACCCGAAGGTCGCAGGTTCAAATCCTGCCCCCGCAATCGTTAAATGGTCCGGTAGTTCAGTTGGTTAGAATGCCTGCCTGTCACGCAGGAGGTCGCGGGTTCGAGTCCCGTCCGGACCGCCATTTTTCATAGATTCAAAGTGAAAGATCGAAACAGTGTTTCGGCTTTTTTTATTTTATACAGATTTGATCATTAACATAAAAAGTGAATGTTTTTTAACACCTTTAGTTGTTTTTGCCCAATGACTGTAAATCATGTACACTACATATAAAGAGTAATCCTTAGGATCAATCCTAAGGATTTTTTTAAGAGAATAAATAGAGTACAGCCAGCTATTCCGCTGCTGTACCAAAAGATAAAGACTGAAAATGTTAGTAGGTGCTGAAATAGATATGAATCAATTTCAATTAAGCTCTCTTAAACCGGAAGATACAAACAGATTGGCCATAAAGCTTGCAGAAATTCTTCAGCCTGGTGATGTCATAGCATTAGAAGGTGATTTAGGAGCAGGTAAAACCACTTTTACTAAAGGATTGGCAGTAGGATTGGGCATCACGAAAACCGTTAGCAGCCCGACCTTTACCATAATAAAAGAGTATCGAGGCAGATTGCCTTTATACCATATGGATGTCTATAGAGTTCAAGACTCATTTGAGGATTTAGGTTTTGACGAGTATTTTTATGGAGACGGTGTGACCGTTGTGGAGTGGGCTCACTTAATAAAAGATCAGCTTCCAGACGAGCTGCTTACAATCAACTTGTATCATAGCGGGGATGAAGAGAGAAGAGTTGAATTCTCTCCAGCCGGAAAAAGATACGAAGTTTTATGCAAGGAGTTACTAACATGAAAATATTAGCGATAGACACTTCAAATTATCCTTTAGGTATTGCATTGCTTGAAGATGATAAAGTACTGGGAGAGTATATAACAAATATCAAGAAGAATCATTCCATCCGGGTTATGCCGGCCATTGAAGCACTGCTGAAGGATTGTGATACAAAGCCCGCTGATCTGACTAAAATTGTTGTCGCAAAAGGGCCAGGATCTTATACTGGAGTTCGTATTGGCGTTACGATTGCTAAAACTTTAGCCTGGTCATTAAATATTCCTCTAACAGGAATTTCAAGTTTGGCTGTGCAAGCTGCTTCAGCAGGGAAATACTTTAATGGGTATCTTTCCCCTTTATTTGATGCCAGAAGAGGACAAGTGTATACTGGCTTATATCGTTATGATAATGGAAAGTTAATGAATATTAGAGAAGATCAGCTGCTGCTATCGAAAAATTGGGCTGAGGAACTGACTCAGCAGCCAGAAAAGATTCTATTCCTAGGAAACGATGCATCTATTCACCGTCAGCAGATAGAGGACATCATGGGTGAACAGGCAATCTTTAGTGGTATAACGGAAATGAATCCGCGTCCTGCTGAATTAGCATTGATAGGGAAAGATATGGAGCCTGAAGATGTTCATACCTTTGTACCGAATTATATTCGCCTGGCAGAAGCAGAAACAAAATGGCTGGAAGAGAATAAGAAGCAGAAGCTTTGAATAAATGGGGAAGTGTCAAAATGAATAAGTCGTTAACATTTCGGTTTATGAAGGAAGAAGACATAGAGGATGTTTTACAGATTGAACAGGCCTCCTTTACAACCCCATGGACGCGAGAGGCTTTTTATCATGAAATGACTCAAAATCGTTTTGCGGTATATGTTGTACTCGAAGAAGATGGAAAGATCATTGGCTACTGCGGCTCCTGGGTGGTTGTGGATGAAGTGCATATCACCAATGTTGCCATTCATCCTGATTACCGCGGCCAAAAGCTTGGAGAGGCATTAATGAGAAACATGATTGAAGTGGCGATTGAACTTGGTGCCGTATCAATGACACTTGAAGTGCGTGTCTCCAACCATATTGCACAAGCACTTTACCGCAAACTTGGTTTCCAAGATGGAGGCATTCGCAAAAATTATTATACAGATCTTCAAGAAGATGCTTTAGTAATGTGGGTGAACTTATGAGTGAGCAAAATCAATGGATAATGGGAATTGAAACAAGCTGTGATGAAACAGCTGTAGCAATTGTGAAAAATGGAAAAGAGATCGTTTCGAATATCGTCTCTTCTCAAATAGAAAGTCATAAAAGATTTGGCGGCGTAGTTCCGGAAATTGCCTCCAGACATCATGTTGAACAAATGACAATTGTCATTGAAGAGGCGATGAAGGAAGCAGATATTACGTTCTCTGACTTAACAGCCATTGCTGTCACGGAAGGGCCTGGGCTGGTGGGTGCTCTGTTGGTAGGAGTTAATGCGGCAAAAGCTCTGGCATTTGCACATAATATTCCGCTTGTTGGTGTTCACCACATAGCAGGTCATATTTATGCGAACCGCTTATTGACAGAGATGAAGTTTCCACTGCTGTCACTAGTCGTTTCTGGAGGACATACAGAGCTTGTTTATATGAAAGAGCACGGTCATTTCGAAGTAATCGGTGAAACACGAGATGATGCTGCTGGTGAAGCCTATGATAAGGTAGCGAGAACATTGGATCTGCCTTACCCAGGCGGACCTCATATTGACAGGCTTGCACAATTAGGCGAGCCAACAATTCCGCTGCCGCGTGCATGGCTGGAAGAGGATTCATATGATTTTAGCTTTAGCGGTTTAAAATCAGCAGTTATCAACACTGTCCACAATGCAGAACAGCGGGGAGAAAAAATAGAACCGGAAGCATTAGCTGCCAGTTTTCAGCAAAGTGTGATTGATGTACTTGTCACAAAAGCAGCAAAGGCAGCAAAGGCCTATAAGGTTAACCAAGTTTTATTAGCTGGGGGAGTAGCTGCTAATAAAGGCCTGCGTGCAGCCTTACAGGAAACCTTTGAACCTCTTGAAGAGATTGAACTGGTCATCCCTCCTTTATCATTATGTACGGATAATGCAGCAATGATTGCAGCTGCTGGCAGTATTTATTATGAAAAAGGGATAAGATCACAGTTAAATCTCAATGCTAATCCTGGTCTCGATATATCTATCCACAATTCTTAAACAGTAGGAAAAAGTCCCTGTTCATACAGGGGCTATTTTTTGTGGATAAATAAATTAATTTTCAGAAAAATATAGTGGATATGTGGATAAGTGAACAACTTTTTGTGGATATTGTGGAAAAGTGTGTGGGATACTTATTTTTCAAGGGTTGATTTGTTAATAAAATTGTGGATAAAAAAGAACCGAGATGACAATAGTCCCGGTTCTTTTTTAGAGAATATAAATGTCTAAAGGGGGTACGATAATTAATCTGCTAGCTCAGTCCATTCTTCAAGAAGGGTCTCAAGCTCAAGTTTTGCCAGATCATTATCTGTTGTTATCTTTAGTACCCTCTCATGGTCCTGATAAACCTCAGGATCACATAAAAGTTGATCGAATTCTTCTATTTTGAGCTCAAGCTGCTCGATTTGTTTTTCGATCTCTTCTATTCTTCTTTTTCGCTGCCGTTCCAGTTTCTTGGCTTCTTTATCTAATTGATAATTATTTTTTTCAGTCGAAGATACAGATTCAGCAGCTGCAGAAACAGCATCAAACTTTTCAAGCTCTTCCTGCTCCTTCTTTTTATCCACATAATAATCGTAATCCCCGAGAAACTCCTCCGCACCCTCTTTTGACAGTTCAATTACTTTTGATGTAATGCGGTTAATGAAATAGCGGTCATGAGAGACAAATAAGATGGTACCGGGATAATCAATTAAAGCATTTTCCAGAATCTCTTTACTGTCTAGGTCCAGGTGATTGGTAGGCTCGTCCAGTATTAGAAAATTAGATTTTTGCAGCATTAATTTGGCTAAAGCAAGACGCGCTTTTTCGCCGCCGCTTAACGTAGACACGGTTTTTAATACATCATCTCCTGAAAAAAGAAAGTTACCTAAAACGGTTCGGACGTCTTTTTCCAGCATTTGCGGATAATCGTCCCAAAGTTCATTTAAAACACGCTTATTGGATGTAAGCTCGGCCTGCTGCTGATCATAATAGCCAATCGTTACATTGGAACCGTGCAGGATCTTCCCTTGTAAGGCTGGAAGGTTTTCAATAATCGTCTTCAGCAAAGTCGATTTTCCAATCCCATTGGGTCCCACTAAAGCGACACTATCTCCTCTAGTAATCCGGAATGAAAGGTTTTCAGAAACTGCTTCACCTGCATAGCCAATAGCGAGATCCATAACCTGCAGCACATCATTGCCTGACTGCCTGTCAATTTGAAAGCCAAAAGATGCTGATTTCTCATCGCCAAGGGGACGATCCATTACATCCATTCGTTCTAATTGTTTACGGCGGCTCTGTGCTCTTTTAGTCGTAGAGGCACGTGCAAGGTTCCGCTGAATAAAGTCCTGTAGCTTTGAGATCTCTTCCTGCTGCTTTTCATACTGCTTCATATCACGTTCAAAATCTGCAGCTTTCTGATCTAAGTAGCGGCTGTAGTTTCCGGTAAACTTTTTGATCTGATGACGGGAGATTTCGTAAACCTGCGTAACAACCTTGTCAAGGAAGTACCGGTCATGCGAAACAATTAAAATAGCTCCTTCATAGCTCTGCAGGTAAAATTCGAGCCATGAAAGGGTCTCGATGTCCAAATGGTTTGTTGGCTCATCAAGAATGAGCAGATCAGGTTTTGTTAAGAGCAGCTTACCGAGTGCTAGCCGTGTTTTCTGTCCGCCACTTAAAGATGATATTTTCGCATCATATCCTATGGTGTGAAAGTTCAGGCCGTGTAAAATCGAGCGGATATCTGCTTCATACTGGTAGCCGCCATTCTCTTTAAAGCTGACCTGAAGGCGATCATACTCTTTTAAAATGCGGTTATACATTTCTTCATTGCTCATTGCGTTAGGATCAGACATTTTCACTTCCAATGAACGCAATTCTTTTTCCTGCTGCTGCAGAGAAGCAAAAACGGTCAGCATTTCATCCCAAATTGTCAGCTCAGACTCAAGTCCAGTATTTTGCGCCAAATAGCCGATTTCTACTTCCTTTGGCTTCATGATTTCTCCGCTGTCATAAGAAATATGGCCAGCGATTATTTTTAATAAAGTCGATTTGCCTGCCCCGTTTCGTCCAACGAGCGCAATGCGGTCTCTTGTTTGCACTTCCATTTTTATATTCGTTAAAATTGGATCAGCACCAAAGCTTTTATTGAGCTGATTAACTTGTAATAGTATCATGATTTTCACCTCTGCAATATAAGACAAGTGTATCGTATTCCGCTTAGGTTCGGCAATAAACCGACGTTATTTGAAGAAATTTGCAAATAAATATGTGAATATCAATACAAACTATACACAAATGCACCTAAAATAGTGTATGATTCTGTTGTGAGGTGTTAGTATATGGGAGATTTAACGCATTTTAATGAAGAAGGCAGAGCTAAGATGGTTGATATTGGCGAAAAAGCCGAAACCGTTCGCACAGCTATTGCCCATTCAAGCATAAAAGTAAATGAGGTCATATACGACAAGATTACGTCTAACAGTATGAAAAAAGGAGACGTATTAGCCGTTGCACAAGTTGCCGGAATTATGGCAAGTAAAAAAACATCTGACATTATTCCAATGTGCCACCCAATTATGCTTACAAGTGTGGACATTTCTTTTGAATGGAAGCTGACAGATTCTGATCATATTCTGCAAATTACGGCTACTGCCAAAACAAAAGGAAGCACAGGTGTTGAAATGGAAGCGTTAACAGCTGCTTCAGCTTGTGCGCTGACTGTATATGATATGTGCAAGGCCGTCGATAAAGGGATGATCATAGGGGAAACCTACTTATTAGAAAAAACAGGCGGCAAAAATGGGGATTTTAAAAGAACGGAGTAGGACGGAGAATACGGAGGTACAATGATGTCAACAGAACAAACCAAAATTCCGCAGGCTACTGCAAAGCGATTACCGCTGTATTATCGATTTTTAAAAAATCTGCATGCATCAGGTAAGCTTCGGGTTTCGTCTGCGGAATTAAGTGATGCTGTAAAAGTTGATTCTGCCACGATCAGAAGGGATTTTTCTTACTTTGGAGCACTTGGAAAAAAAGGCTATGGCTACAATGTGAATTATCTGCTGTCCTTTTTTAGAAAAACGCTCGACCAAGATGAAGTAACAAAGGTTGGTTTAATTGGTGTTGGTAATCTGGGGACTGCTTTATTAAACTATAACTTCTTAAAAAACAACAATACAAAAATTGAAGTGGGCTTTGATGTTTCGCCCGATAAAGTTAATCAAAAAATTGGGGATGTATCCGTTTATCATATGGACGATCTTGAGAAGGTCATTGAAGAAAATGACATCCAAGTTGTGATCTTAACTGTACCTTCACAGCATGCCCAAACGATTACAGATAGAATTTCACAAAGCACAGTAAAAGGAATTTTAAACTTTACTCCTGCTAGATTAACTGTGCCTCCAGCAATCAGGGTTCACCATATCGACTTAGCCGTGGAATTGCAATCATTAATATATTTCTTAAAACATTACCCGGCAGATATGTAGGAGATCCCTCCAGGAAAGCATGTCTTATTCAAAATAAAAATGAGCCCTAATAAAGGCTCATTTTTTGTTTTCAAGATTTTTAAGCTTAAAGTGGAAGCTGATCATTTTGAGGCCAGCTCCAATGTCAAAGGTAGCAATGATAATGAGAAGGTTTGTTATGAATCCCCACTCTCCGTTTTGCTGAAGACTTTGAATAGCGATGTAGACAAATAGTATTCCAAGGATCAAATAAATGATGCCTGAAAACAGAGGAGTTCTTCTCATAGTACCCCTCCAATAAATGCGGCCACTTGTTCCATTTCCTCCAGCCATTTTTCGATTTCTTCCATATTAAGCTGCATGACGACTACAAGAGAATTCATGGCCACGTGAGCAAAGATCGGCACAAGGATCCGCTTTGTTTTTACATATAGAAAGGCAAACGTGAACCCCATCGCTGAATAGAGAAGCAGATGTTCAAATTCAGTATGTGCTGCCGCGAAGATGACAGAGCTAAGGAGCGCTGATATGAAAAAGTTAAAGCGTTTATGCAGGCTGCCGAAAATAATCTTCCGGAAAATGATTTCTTCCAAAATCGGTCCAATAATCGACACAACAATGATAACAATTGAAGACGTTTCAATGATACTCATGATTTGCTGTGTGTTCTCTGACCCCATTTCGATGCCAATCATATATTCAATATTTGCAGCAACAGATTGTGCAATCAGTGCTAAAAACACCCCGCCAATGGCCCAGGCAATCGATTTTACAACGGATGATTGCTCAGATAAACTCCGTTCCACTTTCATATCTTTTCTCAGCAGGAAAAGAATGATGATGAGCGCTAGCGAAAAGCTAATCACAAGCCAAGAAGACACGGCCGCCCCTTCATCCATTCGAGTGCCAGTTATAAGCTCACTTCCAAATACCATAAGCGGCAAGCCGACAATGGAGGAAAGCTGCATGGCAATATACACAATTAAAATAATCCAGTATTCTTTTTTCAAATGATGATCTCCCTTATGACATAGAATCAAGCAAATGCTCTTTTAACCATTTTACTCATAAAGAGGGGCTTCTTTCAAATAGAAGGATACCTTGAACAGCCTTTATGCATAAAAAGAATGGGAATGTATATAATGAAGAGGTTGCCAGAAATAGATCTCTCTGGACTCTGGCGCAGGCAATAATAGACTTCCTTTTTAAGACTAAAATTTTTTATGAAAAATACAGCATCATGCTTGCAAATAAAAGTCAGAACTATTAATATAATAAATGTGTTAGCACTCAAGTCGATAGAGTGCTAATAAATAAATCACTACATAATGATTGAGGAGGTTGTTTCACTTGTTAAAGCCACTAGGTGATCGAATTATTATCGAGCTTGTTGAAACTGAAGAAAAAACTGCAAGCGGTATCGTGCTTCCAGACTCTGCAAAGGAAAAGCCGCAGGAAGGCAAAGTCGTAGCGGTTGGTACTGGACGCGTGCTTGAAAATGGTGAGCGTGTTGCATTGGAAGTTGCTGATGGCGACCGCATTATCTTCTCAAAATATGCTGGAACTGAAGTTAAATACGAAGGCAAAGAATATTTAATTCTTCGTGAAAACGATATTCTTGCAGTAATCGGATAAATCAAAAATAGACTTAGACTTATATTACTTAAAATCTTTGAGGAGGTTATTACAAATGGCAAAAGAGATTAAATTCAGTGAAGAAGCTCGCCGCTCTATGCTGCGCGGGGTTGATACACTTGCAGATGCAGTAAAAGTAACTCTTGGACCAAAAGGACGCAACGTGGTTCTTGAGAAAAAATTCGGTTCTCCGTTAATTACAAATGACGGTGTGACAATCGCGAAAGAAATCGAACTTGAAGATGCATTCGAAAATATGGGTGCAAAACTTGTTGCAGAAGTAGCAAGCAAAACAAATGATGTTGCTGGTGACGGTACGACAACTGCAACGGTTCTTGCTCAAGCAATGATCCGCGAAGGTCTTAAAAACGTAACAGCTGGTGCAAACCCAATGGGGATCCGCAAAGGAATGGAAAAAGCGGTTCTTACAGCTGTTGAAGAGTTAAAAGCTATTTCTAAGCCAATCGAAGGCAAAGAGTCCATTGCACAGGTTGCTGCAATCTCTGCTGCTGACGAAGAAGTTGGCCAATTAATCGCTGAAGCAATGGAGCGCGTTGGCAACGACGGCGTGATCACAATTGAAGAATCTAAAGGCTTCACAACTGAGCTTGATGTGGTTGAAGGTATGCAATTTGACCGCGGATATGCATCAGCATACATGGTAACTGACACAGATAAAATGGAAGCTGTTTTAGAAAATCCATATATCTTAATCACTGACAAGAAAATCTCCAGCATTCAAGAGGTTCTTCCTGTACTTGAGCAAGTTGTACAGCAAGGCAAGCCATTATTACTAGTTGCTGAAGATGTAGAAGGAGAAGCACTTTCTACTCTT
Organism: Cytobacillus gottheilii; assembly: GCF_001636345.1. Classification (GTDB taxonomy): domain Bacteria; phylum Bacillota; class Bacilli; order Bacillales; family Cytobacillaceae; genus Cytobacillus; species Cytobacillus gottheilii. The sequence continues at coordinate 4,346,208 of NZ_KV440945.1, read as the reverse complement.
GTAGTAAACAAACTTCGCGGCACATTCAACGCAGTTGCTGTTAAAGCTCCTGGCTTCGGTGACCGCCGTAAAGCAATGCTTGAAGATATCGCAATTCTAACTGGCGGTGAAGTGATCACTGAAGAGCTTGGCCGTGATCTGAAATCTGCTGGTATTGAAGCTTTAGGACGCGCTTCTAAAGTAGTTGTAACAAAAGAAAACACAACAATCGTGGAAGGTGCTGGAGACAGCGCGCAAATCCTTGGCCGCGTAAACCAAATTCGCACTCAAATGGACGAAACAACGTCTGAATTTGACCGCGAAAAATTACAAGAGCGCCTTGCTAAATTAGCTGGCGGTGTAGCAGTCGTGAAAGTCGGCGCTGCAACTGAAACTGAACTAAAAGAACGCAAACTTCGCATCGAAGACGCCCTAAACTCTACGCGTGCAGCAGTAGAAGAAGGTATCGTTTCCGGTGGTGGTGTTGCCCTTCTAAACGTATACAACAAAGTGGCTCAGCTTCAAGCTGAAGGCGACGAAGCAACAGGCATCAACATCGTTCTTCGCGCTATGGAAGAACCAGTTCGCACAATCGCACACAACGCAGGTCTTGAAGGCTCTGTTATCGTTGACCGCTTAAAGCGCGAAGACGTAGGCACAGGCTTTAACGCAGCAACAGGCGCTTGGGTTAACATGATCGAAGCTGGTATCGTAGACCCAACGAAAGTAACTCGTTCTGCACTTCAAAACGCAGCATCTGTTGCAGCTATGTTCTTAACAACTGAAGCTGTAGTTGCTGACAAGCCAGAAGAAAACGCTGGCGGCGGAATGCCTGATATGGGCGGCATGGGTGGAATGGGCGGCATGATGTAAGGTTTTAAGCCTTCATCTTGAGAAATAAGTTAATACTATTTCTCACCCATTATGACTAGTCATGTAAATGATTATTTTTTAAAGTATAGACTACTTCCTGATATTTAGGAGGTAGTCTTTTTGTGTTGAGAAATATGCCTTTCAGGTTCATGAACGATAGACATTTAAAACAGACTTTACTTGGGGAGTTTTGTAATAATAAAAGAAGTGTGGAGAAGATTTACTTGTGTTTTCCGTCCTCTGACATTTCAAAATAGGTCTCACTAAGCATTAGTATAGAAAAGAATTGTTATGCAGCAGTTTAGCTCATTGTTCTGGCATTGGTAAAGTAGGTTTACTAGAATAAGACGCTTTTTTTAGTAAATTAATGAGCAGCAGGAAGGACAAAAACCATCTCGTGTATAATTAAACCATAATACAGGAAAAGTGAACGCGTACCTTACTATAACCAAGGGGGAAATAGAATGCGGAAAATCATCTTATCGACCGAAAGTGGTGCTGACATCCCGGGTGATTTAGCTGAAAAGTACGATATTCAAGTAGTTCCGATGCACATCATTATGGATGGAAAAGATTATTTAGATGGTGATCTGCCGGTCCAGGAGATTTATGAATACTACGGACGTACGAAGAAAATACCCTCTACTACCTCCACAAATGCTCATGAGTATCAAGAATTCTTTACAAAGATTAGAGAGAATTTCCCTGATTGCATCATTGTACATATTGGTTATACATCAAAAGCTTCTTCTTCTTTCCAAAATGCTGTCATTGCTGTTGAAGAATTTGAAGATATTTTTCTAATTGATGCCTTGAACGTTACTGGAGGATTAGCGGCGATTGTACTGTATGCTGCTGAGTTATTAGAAAAAGAACCACACATTGACCCGGAGCATTTAGTTGAAAAAATAGAGTCAATTGTTCCTAAGTCAAGACTGGCTTTCATCCCAGGCAGTCTTGAGTTCCTTAAAGCGGGAGGACGAGTAAGCAATATGGCTTCTCTGATTGGAACTTTGTTGAAAATAAAGCCATGTATAGAGTTGAAGGATGGAAAGCTGATGTCGACCAAAAAGTACCGCGGGAAAATGGGTGGAGCTGCTGAAAAACTCTTGAGTGATTACTTAACTCATTTCAACATCGATAGAAAGCAGCTTTATTTTATTTACTCAGTAGGGCTTGAAGATAGCATTAAGCAGCGGATGGATGAGCTTGCCAAAGAAAATGGATTCCACAATATAAGATGGATTCAAGCGGGCGGAATGATTTCCACTCATTCTGGAGCTGGGGGATTTGGGGTAGCAGGATTAGAGCAATAGTACAGGGAAGAATATAGATTAAAGGTTTTAAAATGAAAACGCAGATGTAGAAAAAAGTGGAGAGAGGCCTATTCCCTTTCTTATTTTACGAGCGGTATTTCCCTCGGGCATTAGTTGGAATGAGTAAAATAAAAAACGAATTTCCAAAAAGGAATTCGTTTTTTATTGTTCTTCTTTTATGTTTACTTCGCAAGTACCCATTTCACTCTAAAGAATAAAACGCGTCCAATGATAAAGATGATGAGTGCTACTAATAGGTTTGATGTGATCGCTGTTAGTATATGTTCGATATTGACGATGCCGAAAAATAGTTCTTTAAAGACGGCGAAAATATTCATTACAGGTACCGCGAAATGTGTAAATGTTAACTCGTTGATGCCGACATTGTACATGAGCATGGACGGAAGAAGAGTTAGCATGGTAATCGGTGTACTATAGGTTTGTGCTTCTTTTATGGTTTTTGCGAAAATGCTTGTGACCATTAATGCAGAGGCCAAAATAGCTGAGTAGCTAATAATGACGGATACTGAAACAAGTGCAATAGGAAGCGCGTTGCTGCCAAATGAGATGCCCGCTTTTAAGGTTTCTGTAAAGAAATGAATTTCAACAAAAACGATGGTTAATGTAATGATTCCTGTCATACTTGCAATGATCACCATTGTTAACCATTTTGCCACTAACAGTGAACGATGATTTACAGGTGTCATTAATAGGGCTTCCATTGTTCGGCGTTCCTTTTCACCAGCAATTAAATCAGCGGCAGAAGTGGAAAGACCTAGGCCGACAGATAGGGTGAGCATTAAAGGGATTAAAAAAGCAAGCATGATGATGGTTAGATCACCTTCCACAATTTGCACCTGTTCGAGAGTAAACGGTGTAAGAATAGCTGTGTCGATGCTTTGTGCTGCTAATTGCTCTGTGACAATCCTCTGGCTATATTGCATGAAAGAAGCCTCAATGGCACTTGTAGCAAGGGTACTATTTTGACTATTGAGATCGTTTAAGATTTGTACAGAGGGTGTTGCTCCTGCTGCCATTTTTTCTTCAAAATCAGCGGGGATGACAATCCCTGCCACAGCATTTCCTTCTTCAATGGTTTCTTTCACATTGTCCACTGCAGATATATGTAAGTTTTCGTTGTCTGCTAATAGCTTTTGTACAAGTGGATATTGTGCATCCTGTACAGCAACTTCGTATACGTCTTCTTCGTATGGTGATAATAAATTTTCATTGAAAAACACTAGTCCGGACATTAAAACAAGTGGTAATAATACGGTAAGCAGCAATGTCCGCTGGTCGCGGAAGCTATCCTTTAATTCCTTTTTTAGTATATTAAGCATACTCATTTTCCCCCCGTGCTAATTTGCTCATAAAAATGTAATTTAAGTCTGTTGAACCTTCTTCCTCATATAATTTTTCAAGTGTTCCTTCGTAAACAAGCTCACCTTGGTGAATCATTGCCACGCGATCACATAGCATCTTCACTTCTTCAACGATATGACTGGAGAAAATAATCGTTTTGCCTTCTCGTTTTAATTGATGTACAAGCTGACGGAATACATTTGATGAGGTAATATCAAGGCCTGTTGTTGGTTCATCGAATAAAATAATGTCAGGATCATGCAGGATTGTGCGAGCAATTGCCACCTTTTGACGCATTCCTTTTGAAAAGCCGCCAACACGGCGATCTAAATAATCCCTCATGCCAAACATTTTGGCCAGCTTATCAATTCGCACCTTTGTTTCATGCTTGCCTAACTTGTAAAGTGAAGCGAAATACTCTAAATTTTCCCGTGCAGTTAAGCGGTCATAAAGACCTGTTTCACTGCCGAATAATACACCAAGTCGCTTTTTTACATCTTCTGCTTCTTGCACCGTGTTAAATCCGGCTACTTCAATGGTGCCGCTTGATGGTTCAAGTAAAGTGGCAATGGAACGAAGCAAGGTTGTTTTGCCGGCACCATTTTCCCCGAGTAAGCCAATGACTTCTCCTTCGTGAATATTTAATGAAACATGCTTTAGGGCAGTTATATATTTTTTCTTATCCTTAAATTGCTTTGTCACTTCATGAATGGTAATCATGTCTGTCACTCCTTCGCGTTAATTGCTGTCTTAATAGTACAAAGAGAGCGGCAAACTGTCTGCCATATTGTCGCGAAAATGCCCTTTTCTGTTGTGAAAAGGGAAGATGATTGTCTATCTACTCAGAAAACCTGAAATGCTGTACACTTGTATGTATATAGAGGTGAATGAATTGATCAGAGTAGGGCTTGTGGATGATAGACAAATAGATTTAGATAAGTTAATCGCCATCATTGAGAAGATCGAGCAGCTTGAGCTTGTATTTTCTACAACAAATGCAAATGTGGCATATGAAGAAATTAAGAAGCAGTCGATTGATTTACTGATTGCGGATATTGAAATGCCCAATTTATCGGGATATGAGTTAGCAGATATTATTTATACTCATGCATTGCAAATAAGGGTGATCTTTGTAACAGGAAATAGCGGCTATGCTGTTCATGCTTTTGAGTTAAATGTGCATGATTATATAATGAAGCCTTATTCAAAGGAGCGTTTAGTATCATCCGTGGAACGGCTGCTTGCCAAGTATCAAAAAGCGGAGTTAAATGGTCGATTATTTATTAAGCAAAAAGCAGATATACATATTGTGCAAAAGAAGGATATTATTTTCATTGAACGGTCTGGGAGATCAACAACTATTTACACAAAAAACGGTCCGATCCAAATCTACCAAACATTAAATGAGCTAGAAGGGGAGTTGCGTGAGCGATTATTTATTCGTTCGCATCGCTCGTTTATTATTAATATCCACTACATTACAAATTTCTCCTTATACTCAAAAAATTCTTATCTTGTATTTTTTGAAGGCATTGAGGAGAAAGCGATGATTACAAAGGAAAATTTAGATTATATTCAACAACATTACTTCTGAGGTGACGTTTTTGCGGACAAGAATCGTATATACAGGCTTGTGCATAACCCATATTATGCTGGCAACAAACGGGCTGCTGCCATTTTTGCTATCTAGTATTCTAGCCATTGCGGCAGCAGTAGGTACATGGAAGTTTGTAAAGCTTGATCAAAGCATATGGATTCAGTTACTCATTATAGTAGTTTATCTAATCAATGGTCCCAAAATAGAAAATATCGTTTTGTTAATAGGCGGTGCACTCCTTTTTATCTATAGTACAACAATGCAAAAACGATTAATCATCCGTACTTTAAATCCAGATATGAACAAGCAGCTGCATCAATTCAACGAAACGTTTCAAATGGTTCGGAAAGAGCGACATGATTATTTGAAACATGTTGCTGCCATACAGTATTTACTGGAAAAAGAGCAGTTTAAGGAAGCGAAAAGTTATATGGCCAATCTGTTAAATCGCTATGAGGAGACGAACTTATCCATTAAAGGGGAGCATGGTGCTATTGCGTCGGTTCTTCATACCCATTACAAAGAAGCACGATCAGAAAACATGGCGATCAATTATCAGCTTGACGTTCCAATCTCTCAATTACCGATTGAATCAGCAGATCTGGTAGAGTTAGTTGGCAATATTCTTGAAAATGCAATTTTTGCCTGCCGTGAATGGCAATGTGAACGGGGAGAACAGGGCTTTGTAGAGCTTAGTTTACAAAAGCGCAGCGGGTTGTTTCTGCTAACATGCAAAAATAGTACACTTCCTTTAGAAAGAGAAGTTGCGGATCAGCTGTTTGTAACTTCGGGAATTTCAACCAAAGAACATCATACGGGGCTTGGGACAGCAATTATTCAAGAGATTGTTCATAACCACAAAGGGTTTTTAGATTTTAATACAGAGAAAAATACATTTGTTATCACATGTAAAATTCCAAGTGTTGTTTGAGATTTTAAAACCGCCTCACCTAAAGGCATCTTCCGGGCGTAGATACTAAGGTAACCCATTCTATTTTTAGAAGCATGAATAAGGTTTTATTCCTTTTTTATAGAAGGATATTACTTCTAATCTATTGAATATAAAAAGTTTAGAAAGGTTAATAGATCTTCCTATCTTTATGATTATTTTCAATATGGAGTGGTTCACTTGAAATGGACAGATTTTACAAATGAATGGCAGGAATGTTTTCAAATAGCATGGGAGTCGTTCCAAGAAGGTTCTAAACCGGTCGGGGCAATAGTTCTTGATGACAAAGGGAATATTGTTTCAAGAGGGAAATGTGCGACGTTCAATCAATTATCGAATACGGTTATATCCCATAATGAATTGGCACATGCAGAGGTAAATGCATTATTAGAACTAGACAACAGAATACATAAGAATGTTAACGCTTATGTATTATACTCAACCTTAGAGCCGTGTCCATTATGTTTTAGTGCATTCTATATGAGTGGAATCCGCAATCTTAAATATGCTGCGAAGGATAAATATGGCGGCAGTACAAATTTAAAAGATACAACACCATATCTAAGCAGAAAGCCAATAAATATAGAGGGACCAATCATGTATCTTGAACAATTATCAATCCTCCTTAATGTGTACTTTGATTTAAGTATTGATTACGAAAAAGCGAAGCCTGTTCACCAATTAATGTCAGAGGATTACCCGCAGATCATTAAAATGGCGGAAGAGTGGGTGGAGGCAGAAAAATTAAAGAACGCACGGAATTTAAAAATTGAAGATGTTTTCAATATGTTTATAAAAGACTTCCATCAAATCATGCAAGTCTAGTTTATGTTTGAAGAGGTTAAATTAATTAGGAAGCTTCCCATGAGTTTAATAGATTTGTGGCAGGCTTCTTTTTTTTGCGCAAGTTCATCATCAAAATGTTATTAGCAAACCCCTCGTAATTGCCAGCTCTAACAACTAGTTCCCCTTATGCTTCTCTCTCCTTTTCAATTATTTTTCTCGCCCTTACGGAAATACAGCTCAAGTCGTAGTAAACAATCAGTCTTAAACATCTGTACCCAATAAATACCATTTCGTATGATTACTACAGCATTATGAATTATCATCATGGAACCTAAGAGAACAGTTAGAAGAAAAAGTGTTGAAGGGGAAAGCTCGAATCCAGACAAAGGTGAAGGAGGGAGAAAAGTTAATGTTTCTAAAAATGATCAAGAACGATTTCAACCGAAATAAGCTGGTTACGATCACGGTCTTCTTATTTATTACAATGGCTGTTATTTTGGCAGCCAGTGCAACTAATAACATTGCCAATCTGATTCAGGGGATATCAAGTTTTCAGGAACGTGCAGTGCCAGCAGACATTACGGTGATGCATGCCGGGGATTTTGATCAGGCAGAGATCGATCGATTCACCGAACTATATCGTGACCATATTGCAATGCAGGAAACAATGGTGCTTCAGAATATTGATGGAAGCAATATTCATTTCGGTCAAAATCAAACGATGGCCGGAACGATACAGGATATTTCTTTTGTGGTGCAAAATAAGCATTTTGATTTTATCTTGGATCTTGATAATGAAAAGCTGGATGTAAAGCAAGGTTCCGCAGCTGTTCCGATCTATTTTATGGAACAATATGATTTAGAAATTGGTGATCATATTGCAGTGAAAAGCGGCGGGTATGAGAAAGAGTTTCTCATTTCAGATTATGCAAGGGATTTTGAGATGAATTCTCCTCTTACTTCTTCGAAAAGATTTGTGATTCATCAGGATGACTATAATGAAATGCTGAAAATGCAGGCTGGGGAATTGGAATTTCTGATTGAATTTAAGCTGAATGAAACTGGTGATTCTGCTGCTATTCAAAATGCCTATCAGGAGGCTGGCCTTCCGGCAAACGGTCCGATCATTGAAGGAAAGATCTTTATGTTGTTTAATGCCATGTCGGATATGATTATTGCGCTTGTTATTATATTGATCAGTATTCTTCTTATCGTGATTGCTTCACTTTGCATCCGGCTTACATTTCTGGCAACGGTTGATGAGGATATTAGAGAAATCGGTGTGATGAAAGCCATAGGGCTAGCCAAAAAAAATATTCAAAAGGTCTATCTTAACAAATACAGATTCATTTCCGCAGCTGCCGGTATGGCTGGGTATCTCATTTCCTTTGCTGTCGTAAATCTATTAAACAGTCATATGAGACTCTATATTTCCTCTGATTTAACAGGGAGTTTAAAATACATCCTTTCGCTTATAGCTCCATTGCTTGTCTATTTCATGATTGTGATGTACTGCAAATCAATACTGAAAAGAATCGATAAGATCTCGGCAGTGGAGGCGTTGCGTGGAGATATCACGGAGTCCGGAAAGACTCGGAAATACAGCTTTCCGCTGCTAAATAACAAGTTCTTCAGCACGAATATTTACATGGGACTGAGGGATATAGCAAAGCGCTTCAGGCTATATAGGCTGCTGTTGGTTATTTTTATTACATTATTATCATACTCCCTGTAAATATTTATAACACGATCCATTCACCTCAGTTCTCCACCTATATGGGGATCGGAAAACAGGACGTGAGAATCGATCTTCGCAGAACAGATACCATTACAGAAGACTTTATCAAGCTGCAGGAAGAGTTGAAAAATGATCATGATATAGAAAAGTTTGCACCCTATATGACAAGCTCTTACCAGGTGAAAAACGCAGACGGTTCCTGGAACTCTATGAATATTGAAACAGGGGATTTTTCTTTGTTTCCATTAACATTTCTGGAAGGCAGGGCACCGGAGAGAGAAGGAGAAATAGCGTTATCATTTGCAAATGCTGCAAAAGACGGATTAAACAAGAAAGTGGGAGATGAAGTAACTGTCAGGACTGGCGGGAAGGAGCAGATGCTAACCGTTACGGGGATCTATCAGGATATTACGAACGGAGGAAAAACGGCAAAGGCGCATAGCAGTCTTGGCGTAAATGAAGAAGCTGTTCTTTGGTATATTGTCAGTCTGGATTTGGCTGAAGGCGTTAATATACAGGAGAAAATGGACTACTACCAAAATGCTTATAGCTCAGCACAGGTAAATGATATTGAAGAATATACGCAGCAGACGCTTGGGAATATCATCGATCAGTTGGGTATCGTGGTAATCGGCGGAATATCCATCGCTATGATCATAGCTGTTTTAATTACGGCATTATTCCTTCGAATGCTCTTATCAAAAGATATGTCTCAGATTGCCATTATGCGAAGTGTGGGAATAACGCTGAAACAAATTCGCCATCAGTACATGGCAGGAACTTTAATGGTACTGCTATTGGGGATCACAATAGGTGTTCTCGCTTCGGATTTCCTAGGTGAATGGCTTGTAAGTTTGGCTATGTCTACTATGGGAGCGGCAAGAATTGAATTTGTTCAGGTATTATGGCAGACGTGGCTTCTTTGTCCTTTAGCACTGCTTATAGCCGTTGGATTTACAATATATGTATCTTGTAGGGTTGCTGTAAAAGGTGATTTATCGGTTGTTTTAAGAGGTTGATATTGCTAGCAGAGAAGATGGGGAGGAGAGAGGTAGGTCTTTTACACTTTGCGTTTGGAAGATGTGGTCGCGAGGAGGGCGGGAACACCTCTTTATAATCCGGATTCTGGAAAATGGAGTCGCGAAAAGGGGAGAAACACCCCCGTGTAATCCAGAAACTGGAAAATGGAGTCGCGGAAAGCGGAGAAACACCCCCGTGTAATCCAGAATCTAGAAAATAGAGTCGCGAAAAGGGGAGAAACACCCCCGTGGAATCCAGAATCTAGAAAATAGAGTCGCGAAAAGGGGAGAAACACCCCCGTGGAATCCAAAATCTAGAAAATAGAGTCACGGAAAGGAGAGAAACACCCCCGTGGAATCCAGAATCTAGAAAATAGTGTCGCGGAAAGGAGAGAAACACCCCCGTAGAATCCAGAATTTAGAAAATAGAGTCGCGAAAAGCGGAGAAACCCCCCGCGAAATCTAGAATCTACAAAATAGCATCACAAAAAGGAGAGAAACACCCCACAATAATTACAGGACTCGCAGGAAAAATGGCATAGGAGGAATAGTAAATGACCAATATACTTGAAGCAAGCGAGATGACCAAAAATGTAGAGTTAGGAAAGGGAAATGAGATTCATATCTTAAAGGATATAAATCTGGAGGTAGAAGAAGGCGAGTTTGTATCGGTTATGGGGCCATCCGGAAGCGGGAAGTCAACACTGTTATACAATATAAGCGGAATGGATCGTATTTCGTCTGGCAGTGTGAGGTTTAAAGGCCGGGAAATCAGCAGTCTTAAAGAAGAAGAATTGGCAAAGATCCGACTGAAAAAAATGGGATTTATCTTTCAGGATATTAACCTATTAAAGAACTTGTCCCTGATTGACAACATTATGTTTCATGCACTTGTAGCAAAAGGGGCTGATAAAAATGCAATAAATCAAAAAGCAAAAAAACTGATGGAGATGACTGGGATAGAAAAACTTGTAGACCATACGATTACACAAGGCTCGGGCGGACAGCTGCAGAGGGCAGGTATATGCAGGGCATTAATCAATAATCCGGATATCCTTTTTGGAGACGAACCGACCGGAGCATTAGACAGCAAATCAACTGACGAGATTATGGCCATTTTGGCTGAGATTAATCATAATGGAACAACGATCATGCTCGTTACGCACGATGTAAAGGTAGCTGCAAAAACAGAAAGGATCCTGTTTATGACAGATGGAAAGATTGTTTCTCAGAAGAAAATGCGTAAATATGACGGACAGCAAGACGATAGTAAGAGAAGAGAAGAAAGCATTATGAAATGGTTAGTGGAGAATGGGTTATGATTTTTTTATCGGAATATAGTTCTGGAAATTAACTGATCTAAGCAGATTCTATAAACAGATCATGAGATTGCTTTCCCCAATACATTAAATGAAAATGCCTCCTTTCAAAGGGAGGCATTTCTATATCTAATACGATTAGTTAAAACTCAACAACGGCTCACAGCACTTCTTATATTTTTTCATACTTCCGCAAATACAATGATCATTTCTTCCAGGCATCTTATAACCAGCATTAATAAGGTCTTGGATTCTCTTTTTCTTTACATTGGATGCGACAATTTGCATTCTTTCATGTGCATAGCGGTACACTTGTTTGTGGCTTTCACAAAAATACTCGACGCCGAATTCGTTATTGGATTTGATTCTGTTGCGAGGACAGCCTCCATGACATAAATGAAGGAATTCACAAGACTTGCATTGGTTTGGTAGGTTGGGCTTTAGATCATGAAAATTCTTCATCAATTCATTTGTAAGCAGATCTTCCAGTGAATCAACTCCAACATTTCCTAATCGGTACTCTTCATGTATAAAGAAATCACATGGGTATGCGTCACCGTTTTGTTCTAAAACAAGGTGTTTGGGACAGGTTTCAAGGTGAGAGCATAGGCCGGCATGCTGATTCAGGTACACTGCTAACATGTCATCAAAGAAACGGATGGATGTCTGAGGCATACCATCGTTATACCACACGTCAAAAATATCGCATAAAAAATCACCATATTGTTTAGGAATAATCAGAAAAACACCTGGTTTATTAATTTCCTGTGCACGAAAATCCATGCAGGGAATGAACTGAACAAAAGGGAAATTTTGTTGCTGATAAAATTTCATTAGATCAGCTGCTCTTGTAATATTATTCTCATGTAAAACGGTTAGGATATTAAAGTCTGCATTTGCTTCTTTAAGATACTCAATTCCGCGCATTATTCTTTTATAGCTTCCTTTACCAGAACCCGTGACCCGTCTGGCATCATTAATGTCTTCTGGTCCATCCAAGCTTACGCCGACCAGAAAATTATATTCCTTAAAGAATGAAGCCCATTCTTCATTTATTAACGTACCATTTGTTTGAATGGAATTACTGATAATTGTGTTTCTTGGTGCATATTTTGCTTGTAAGTGAACCACTTTTTTGAAGAAGTCTAATCCTGCTAATAATGGCTCCCCGCCTTGCCATACAAACGATACATACCCTTTTGATATATTCATATATTCAATAATGAATTTTTCTAATACAGTGTCATCTATACGATCAATATTCTGCGGCATCCCATTGCACTGACTGTAGTAACAATAGTCACATGCTAGGTTACATGCTTCAGAAACGGTTTTCCACATTACGGATGTTAATGCAGGTTTGAGTGTTGCAGTTCCTCCATAAGCCATCATCTTCTTCTCCTTTATAAAATCAGGTTAAGAAAAAGGTTAGGTGAAAGGAGGGAGTTTGTCTGTGATATTAATCATATGGCTATTGATGAGGTTAAATTTATAAAGTTAAATACGAGTATAAAACAAAGAGACAGGCGCATAAACAACCTGTCTTTTTTGGAGCTTTGTTTGCGAGGTATTTAAGTACAGTATGATTTGTTACATTCGCAAACCGCTATCTATAACGGAATATCCAATCACTTATTCTTATACAGCTCAATAATCTGATACATCTGCTCAGCCATAACATCTTGAGCAGCGGTCATTAAATTGCTTAAATGAATTTGCGGCTGAGCCTGCAGCTGAGTTGCCATTTCAGTCACAGCAGCTAATGATACTTCTGTATTCACATTGATTTTTCGTATACCTAGATTGATCGCTTTTAATAATTGATCCTCAGGTGTTCCAGAACCTCCATGCAGAACGAATGGGATTTGAATGGATTCTGCAATCGTTTTCAGCAGCTGGTGGTCTAATTTCGGCTCGCCTTTATACATGCCGTGTACAGTTCCGATGGATGCGGCTAGGAAATCTACATTGGTTTCTTTTACAAACGAAATTGCTTCGTCGGGATCCGTTAATCTTCCGTCTCCTTCTTCCTCATCGGAAAAATCTCCTTTTGCCATTGATCCGATCTCAGCTTCAACAAATACGCCTGCAGCGTGTGCCATCTCAACAACATGTTTGGTTGTTTTCACATTTTCTTCTAAAGAGAGAGCTGATCCATCGTACATAACAGAAGAAAAGTCTGAAGCAATAGCACGTTCAATTGTAGAAATTTCATAGCTGTGATCAAGGTGAAGTGCGACTGGAATTGACGCTTGATCTGCCAGCGATTTTGTAAATGCGGCAAAGGCTTCCAGATTCATATAATCCTTGTATCGTTCACCGTAGGCAATGATAACCCCTTTGTTTGCTCGTTCGCCAGCCTGAATGGCTGCTTGAACAGTTTCAGCATTATAGCAATTAAAAGCGGCAATTGCGCTATTTGTTTCTTCTGCTAATTGAAGTAACTTTTTAGTTGTAGTAAACATTACAAATCTCCTTATTATGTAGTTTAATTACAAGAATATCGTAATATATTACTCTATTTTTGTCGATATTTTGAACAAAAAGTGATAAAAATCACTTTTTTCTATTGTGAAAGCGTTTTTTATGTAGTATTATTACTACAAACTTATATGGAGGTGTGTGGATGTTAAGTTTTCAAGAGCGAATTCTTCAAAAAGAAGATTCCCTTACTGCCTCAGAAATAAAAATTATCGATCAACTTAAGAAACACGATAAACCATTTTTATTATCAATGAATGAGCTTTCTTTATTAAGTAATGTAAGCGAACCCAGTATCATCCGCTTATATCGAAAGCTTGGATATACGAGTTATCAAGAGCTGAAGGTTACCTTGGCTCAAGAACTTGCCAATCAGCACTCTAATTTAGCAGGAAATGAAACCGCAATCTTGGAGGAAGATTTAGCTGACACCGTGTTTACGAAAATAGGGGATCAGTTTTCGGCGGCGATGTCGATGACAAGAGAAAAGATTGTAGTAGAAGAAATGGAAGAGGCTGTTAAGCTCATCGCTGAAGCTGGACGAATTTTCTTCTTCGGCCAAGGGCTCTCAGGTACGATTGCTGAAGATGGCGCTCATAAGTTTATGAGAATTGGCGGCACTGTTTTGGCAGAGAAAGATCCGCATTATCAGGCGATATATGCAAGCCAAATGACAGAGAATGATGTTGTCATTGCTATTTCGCACTCTGGTGAAACCGTCAACATTATTGAGGTGGTTCATATGGCTAAGTCAAGTGGTGCGACTGTCATTATGATTACGTCAAATGAAAATACGACACTAGCAAAAATGGCGGATATTTTACTTTTGACACAGGCACAAGAAACAGCAACGCGATCGGATGCGATGACAAGCAGACTCGTGCAGCTTGCCTTTTTAGATACTCTTTATACAAGAGTTGTAGCGGTTGGGGGAGACACCATAAAGAAAGCGGTTAATAAATCAAGATTAGCTGTTACGAAAATGAAAAAATAAAAAAGTGAAACAATTGAAAACGCTATCTGTTCAATGTATTCACTAAAGGGGAAACGTATATGTTAACAGGAAATGCTTTAATTATTGCCTTTATTATTGCTTTAGCTGCATTGTTTTTACTCATTATTAAATTCAAGTGGGATGCATTTGTCTCTCTTTTAGTTGTTGCTTTAGGTCTTGGATTTGTATCCAGTATACCTGTTCGTGATGTAGCGGGTATTATGGCAAGCGGATTCGGGAGTACTTTAACGGGTGTTGGTATTCTAATTGGTCTCGGAATTATATTTGGTCAGTACTTAGCTGCTTCCGGGGCAATTAGTAAAATTGCTTCGGGGATGCTTAAAGCATTTGGAATTAAAAAATCTCCTTACGCTTTAGCGGCAACATCCATTACCGTATCCATTCCTGTATTTTTTGATGCAGCATTTATTATCTTACACAAATTAATTCAGAGTCTTTCAGTGAAAACAAAGATTTCACTTTCTGCTTTTGTGGCAATCTTAGCAATTGGACTTATTACAGCACATAGCTTAATTATCCCAACTCCAGGTCCATTGGTTGTAGCAGACCAAACAGGTTCTGATATTGGAGTATTCTTCTTATACGGACTTCTTGTTTCAATCCCGGCGGTTCTTGTTGGAGGAGTGATCTATGGGAAGTTTATCGGGAAGCGCATTACAAATGAAGGACGCCTTCATGATTCAGAAGTTTCTGATGATATAGTTACAGAAGACAACACTGGAAGAAAAGAAATCTCAACAGGTCTTTCTTTTGCTATGCTGGCTCTTCCGATTGTCTTAATCTTATCAAATACGGTTGTGAATCTGTTCTTTGCTGATAATCCTGAGCATGCTGTTCCAACGTTCTTTGCCATTATCGGTGATAAAAACGTCGCGTTGTTAATTAGTGTGATTGCCGCTATGTTTGTTCTAAAACCTTATATTAAAGAAGATACAAAAACGATTTTTTCAGATGCGTTTGATCAAAGTGGTATGGTTCTTCTTATTACAGGTGCCGGTGGTGCATTTGGACGTATTGTACAAGAAACAGGGTTAGGCGATTTAATTATTGATCTAATGCAAGGACTAAGTATTCCAGCATTATTGCTTGCTTTCTTATTCTCACAAATTCTTCGAGCATCCCTTGGTTCTGCAACGGTGGCCCTTGTAACCACATCAGCAATCTTAGGGCCAATGGCAGTAGAGCTTGGTGTATCGCCAGTTTTACTAGGATTAGCAATTTGCGCAGGCGGAATTGGATTATCAATGCCAAATGACTCTGGTTTCTGGGTAGTAAGTAAATTCGGGCGCTTATCAATGACAGAAACATTAATGGTATGGAGCTTAGGCGGATTCCTGTCAGGTGTAACTGCATTAACAGCTGTTTATATTTTAAGTATGTTCCAAGGGTTTTTACCAGGACTATAAGACTTTTAGATACTATTTGATTAACTAGAAATGGAGATGACTAGAATGACAAATAAAGTTGGATTTATCGGATTAGGAATTATGGGATTGCCTATGGTGCGCAACCTTTTGAAAAACGGAAACACTGTAACGGTTTTTGATATAAACAAAGCAGCGGTAGATACTCTAGCGGCAGAAGGAGCTCAGCCAGCTTCTTCAGGCAAAGAAGTAGCAGCGGCAAGTGATGTTGTGATTACGATGCTTCCAAAAGGAGAACATGTTCGTCAAGCGGTATTCGGAGAAAACGGAGTAATGGAAGGCGCACGTGAAGGAGCGATTATCATTGATATGAGCTCTGTCTCACCTGTCGAGTCAAAGGAAATGGCAGACATGGCTGCAAAAGGTGGAGCACGGTTCCTTGATGCGCCAGTGAGTGGCGGAGAACCAAAAGCAATTGATGGAACACTGTCCATTATGGTTGGCGGAGACGAAGAAGCCTTTGAATCTGTGAAAAATGTACTTCTTGCAATGGGTACAGATATCGTACGTGTAGGAGATTCAGGCTGCGGAACAACTGCGAAGCTGGCGAATCAAATTATCGTAAACTTAAATATTGCAGCCGTGTCCGAAGCGTTGATTTTAGCAGCAAAAGCGGGAATTGATCTTGAAAAGATGTACCAGGCAATCCGCGGAGGACTTGCTGGAAGTACGGTTATGGATGCAAAAATTCCAATGATTTTAGAACGTAATTTTAAAGCGGGCGGCCGTGTGGATATCAACATGAAAGACTTAACAAATGTAATGAATACAGCTCATGAACTGGCTGTTCCGCTCCCTCTTTCCAGCCAGCTGCTTGAAATTTTCCATAGCTTAAAAGCGGATGGCAAAGAAGCACTAGACCATGCAAGCATTGTTCAGCATTATGAAAAGCTTGCGAACATCGAAGTTTCTAAAGAGGTGAAATAACAATGGATACAGTAAAGGCTTCAGCATTACTATCGAATCTTAAAGAACTTAATCGAACTGACATCCAGGCACGCTTAGAAGCTGAACAAACGAATTTTAAGCACAAAGTTGTTGTACTGGACGATGATCCAACAGGCGTGCAAACAGTGCATGGAATCTCAGTTTATACAGATTGGACAAAAGAAAGCATTGTAAAAGGCTTTCGAGAAGAAAATCGTATGTTTTTCCTGCTGACTAATTCTCGTGGTTTCACATCGAAGGAAACGAAGATCGCCCACGAGGAGATTGCCCAGCGTGTTCAGGAAGTTTCCGAAGAAGAAGGTATTCCTTATATCCTTATTAGCCGTGGCGATTCAACGTTACGCGGTCACTATCCATTAGAAACAGAAACGCTGAAAACAACGATTGAGCAGCAATCAAGCACTGTATTTGATGGAGAAATTATTATGCCATTTTTCAAAGAAGGCGGCCGTTTAACGATTAATAACATCCATTATGTCCAGTACGGAGATGATCTTATTCCTGCTGGAGAAACAGAGTTTGCTAAAGACCGGACATTCGGCTTTCAGTCCTCGCATTTAGGTGAGTGGATTGAAGAAAAAACAGAAGGTGCGTATACAAAAGAAAACACCATCTACATCAGCCTAGACGATCTTCGCTCAGGCAATAGTGATGCTGTAAAACAGCAATTAATGAGTGCGGCAAACTTCCAAAAGATTGTTGTGAATGCTGTTGACTATGTGGATGCTGAAGTGTTTGTCACTGCGTTATTACAAGCATTAAAAGAAGGAAAAACCTTCTTATGCCGCAGTGCTGCTGCTCTCACAAAAGTTATAGGCGGAGTATCAGATAAGCCATTATTATCGAGAGATGAGCTAATCACAGAAGATACAAACCATGGTGGCTTAATTGCTGTAGGATCGCATGTACAAAAAACAACAGAACAGCTGAACGAACTATTGGCAAGCGGACTAGTAACACCTGTTGAATTTGATGTGCATCTTGTCCTTGAACCAGAAAAGTTTGAAACAGAAATTAAACGGGTTCGTACAACATGTGAAGATTTAATTAAACAAGGAAAATCAGTTGTGTATTACACACGCAGAGAACGACTTGATTTAGGCGAAAACAAGAAAGAAGAAGAACTGCAGCTTTCTGTTAAAATATCCGATGCGGTCACAAGCATTGTTCGTGACTTAGAAGTCCGTCCGAATTACATCGTGGCAAAAGGCGGAATTACGTCATCCAGCATTGGCACGGTTGGGCTTTCTGTGAAACGAGCGGAAGTTGCCGGCCAAATCAAAAAGGGAATTCCTGTTTGGAAAACAGGCGCAGAAAGTAAATTCCCAGGCGTAGCTTATATCGTTTTCCCAGGGAATGTGGGAACAAAAGATACATTAAAAGAAGCTGTTGAAGTATTAGAAGGAAGTAATGTAATATATAAGAATAAATGAAGGAGAGGCTTCTCAATTGAGAAGCCTCTCCTTTTTCCATCCTACAAAAATGCAACCTTTACAATATTAAACAAGTTAATAAATATAATAATAAGAATGGCGATATTAAATATCTTTTCGACCTGGCTATTTGTGATTTTGGTGACAATGTTAGATCCGATCCAGCCGCCTAATATACCTCCTGGAATCATCACATAAAGCATGGATAAATCGTAATCTCCAAAGCCGCCTGAAAAAGCAATTAGCAATAAAGCTGACAGCTGTGAAAAGAAAATGATAAAAATAGAATTAACACCGGCATTCTTTGTGCTCATTGAGAATAGAATGCATAAGATCGCTACATTTAATGGTCCTCCGCCAATTCCCAGAAAGGCTGAGAGAAAGCCGAGAGAACCGCCAACAAGAAAAATAATGACCCCATTCTTTAGTAAGTAAGATTTTAGATTATGTTTCTTTTTAAAATAAATAAGAATTAGGGTAAGTAAAATGGCTAATAAAGTGGATTGGATAATCGCTGTGATGGTTGGAACGTTCAGAGAGATAGCGATAACGTTAAAAACGGCCTTACCTGCAAGTCCGCCTAAAATGGATCCTGCCGCGAGGATCGAGCTTGTTCCTTTATCAATCTTTACTTCCTTATTTCTCAGTTTAATCAATGACACAGCAGCCATTGATAATACGGTAGCGGCTGATAATACACCTATCGTTGGCAAGTCAAAGTCACCGAATAGGTCAAGCACAGGCTTGATAATCACTCCGCCCCCGAGTCCAGCAACAGCACCAAATACTGTAGCAATAAGACCAATAGCAAAATATAAAATAAACATAATCTTTCAGCCCCTAGTTTTTTCTTATGTCAGGATAACGTTCATGTATATATAGGATAGCAGACAT
This sequence comes from Cytobacillus gottheilii, assembly GCF_001636345.1. GTDB lineage: Bacteria > Bacillota > Bacilli > Bacillales > Cytobacillaceae > Cytobacillus > Cytobacillus gottheilii. The sequence continues at coordinate 4,327,075 of NZ_KV440945.1, read as the reverse complement.
CCTTTACTTTAAAAAATTCCATTATAGAATGAGGTATAACGAGAAGTTATACATAAACTAACCGTCCGGTAAAGTGGGATACAGATGATATAATAAAACAATAAAATGGAATCGTTTGGGAGGATCAGAATTGAACATTGATAATTTAAAAATGTTCTGTGCAGTGGTGGAAGAAGGAAGTATTACACAAGCTGCTAAGAAGGGTTATGTCTCACAGCCAGCTGTGACGAAACAAATCCGCCAGCTTGAAAACGTATATGGTGCAGCATTATTTGACCGATCAGAAAATAAGTTAATTCTTACTGAAGCTGGAAAGGTATTATATCCGTACGCAAAAGAAATGGTCTTACATTATCAGAAATCGAAGGATGCCATCCACTACTTGATGGAAGAGCAGGATATTAAGCTTAATGTTGGCGCAAGCTTAACAATAGGAGAGTATATCCTCCCTGAGTTGCTGAAGCGTTATTTACATAGCCATGAGAACATCAAGTTTCATTTGGCGTTGAGCAACACACCTGATATCTTAGCGAAGCTTAAGATGAATGAGATTGATGTGGCATTAGTGGAAGGCATGCTGGAAAAGGATAAAGAAGATCAGGAACTGCTGACTGAAAAGTTTTCAGAAGATGATTTAGTGTTAGTCACCTCGTACGACCATCGCTGGAAAGATCGAACTGAGATCAATTTAGAAGAGTTAACTGAGGAAAAGATGATTTGGCGGGAAGCAATATCAGGCACTAGGGGTTTAGTGGAGCAATATCTTCACGAACGGGGAGTTTTAGTCAATATCCAGGCTTCCATTGAATTAGGCAGTTTGCAAGCGATTAAAAGCTCGGTTGAAGCAGGGCTCGGGATCAGCATATTGCCGAAATTAACAATTGCAAAAGAATTAAAATACAGCTTATTGAGAGAAGTGAAGCTTAAAGATTTTCACCTTAAAAGAGACTTGTATGTAGTAAGGAAGAAGACACGTTTCAGCCAAGCGGGATTGGATCCGTTTGTTGACTTTATTAAAAAAAGTTCGGATATTCCGAAATGACGAATGTTCCATTAGTTTTCTGCAAGAGGCGTTCTATCAGTTGAAACAGCTGATCGGATAGCCTCTATTTTTGATTGCCACACCCTCTATATTTTAGCTGGAATATTCTGTTGTATTAATCATGTTCAACTCTAGAAAAGAAGATCAATCATTTCAAGTAAACCTTAATAGTGAGTATTTTTCTTACACATTGCAGCCAAATAGCGCTGTTACATTTAAATGGGATTCTTAAATAGGATTATTCAACTATTATTTAGGTATAGTAATATGGCAGATAGGAAATCGATCTTTTCAGAATAATATATTTGTATTTATAACAGGAAGTTACAAAGACCTTTTATCAATTTTTAAGGCTATAAGAAAACTTTCTTTATCCTTAGATATGATCTGTACTCGCCACACCTTTAAATTTCTTTAACAATGTAATGAACTTTTAACATTTGAAATACAATCAAATCTATAACTTTTCTTTGATGAAAATTTAGTATTACAGAAATGCAGACTTTCTTTAACGGCCCTATTTAGCTGTAAACTTAAGTCATATTTTAATATATATTTTCTTTAAAATGATCTCTTAAACAATTATAAATTAGGAAAAAATGGTTAATTTGGCCTATTAATACCAATAGATCATACTGTTATATTGGTAATGAAAAAGTCAAAAATGTAAGAAATATTGAAAAATTGAAAAAATAAGGGAGGCGAAATCCATTTTGATGTTAGAAATTCAAGATATTAAAAAACGTTTCGGTAAAAAAGAGGTTCTTAAGGGTGTTTCTTTTCAAGTTGAGAAGGGTGACTTCCTCGCGATTATTGGAAAGAATGGAGCGGGCAAAACGACTCTAGTTAATATTATTTGCAAACTTCTTAAGCAAGACAGCGGGACAATATCTTATAGCTTTCACGAAGGGCAATTATACAATAAAATTGGTGTTCAAACACAAAGTGGAGACTTTGATGACCGTTTAAAGGTTCAGGATATGTGTGAATTATGGAGAAAAATACATAAAGTTGAAAAAGAGCAAGTAGATCAGCTGCTGGAAAAGTTCGATTTGGCAGAAGTGAAAAAGCAATATATTAAAACATTGTCGGGAGGACAAAAGCAGAAATTAAATATTCTTCTAAGCCTAATCAATGACCCAGAGCTTTTAATATTAGATGAGCTGACAACCTCATTAGATGCAATTAGCAGACATGAGATGAGGAAATATTTAAAAATGCTTAACAGCCAAGGGAAAACAATTATCATGGTTAGTCACTATATGGATGAGGTAGAGGAATTATGCAATAAGGTTGTGCTGATGCGTGACGGGATGGTTGAGAGCACCTCTACGCCAAATGAGCTTGTGGGGAACAGCTATAGTAATTTACAAGAATATTTCGTTAAAAGTGTATAAAAGAGGAGGAAAATATGAATACAGTAAATGCCTTGTTTGAATTAGAAGTAAAGAAGCTATTAAGAACATGGATTATATTAGGGTTTGGAGTAATTGCGCCTATCTTTTTCTTAGTTATGCAAACAGAAATAAGCAATAATACTTTAGAACTTTATGGAATGGAAGTTGCTGCTATAGATTTCACGTTTCCCATGTTTGCGTTCCTGAGTATTGTGGTTCTGGCAATAGGAAATGTTGGAATTGGTTTTTCCTATATGAGAAGTATTTACTTTTTCAGAAGGTTGCGATTAGCCTCAGTGAAAAGCATACAGTTCATTACGGCTAATTTTTTTGTGCAATTTCTCTGTGCATTATTTACATTAATTGTATTAATTACCGTTGCGGCAACTAGATACTCACTCACACTTGAAGGCAAAAACCTTTTAAGTTTTGGATTAATTCTCGTCTTATCTTTTATGATGTGCTATTTTATTGGCGTATTTATCGGGAACCTGACAACAGACCCAAAAACGAGCCAAACTCTGTCAATGGCTGTATACTTTGTGATCATCTTCTTAGGCGGTGTTACTTACCCTGTCGAGCTAATGCCTGATTTTATGCAAAGCATCGCAAATATTTTGCCAACAACACATGCTGTAAAAGTGCTTCAAATCTCGTGGAATGGCGGCGATATTTGGGAAGAGATTCATCTAATCTATATTATGGTGACGACAGCTATATTCGCATTACTGTCTGTCAAATTCTTTAAGTATGACTAAAACGATCAGAAAAGAGACTGTTGATTTGTTTCAGCCTTCCTTACATGGAGCTGAACAAATGAGATTTGATAAACTGCCAGTGTTTTTAGTTAGAAAGAATAATATTCCGATTCGCTATATACAGAAATTTAGCTCCCCAGGACTACACCGCAAGATTCAAATCCACCAGGAATCTCAGAATAAATTAAAAGGTTATATTGATCACTTTATTAAAAATATTGAAGTTGTAATAAAGGAAGTTCACGATAATCAAGAGCGTAAAAAGCTAATTAATTTAAAGAGAGATATCTACAATTTAAGACCTCGTTTTGTTAATAACATTCAAAAAAACAAAGAAATTCTTTTGCAAACCAGCTTATTTGAACAAGCAGATGCGATACAGCAAGAATATCAGCTCTGCCATTCTTTACTTGAAGAAATAAGAGAGTATTTCGAAGACAAGAAACAAGCGGAACGCTCTGCTCTTTATGAGGCATTTTCCAAAGAGTCTACATTAATGAACACACTTAAATTTATTCAGCCGACAATCATGGAAAAGGCAAGGAGCTACTTTGATCTGCCGGTTGAAAAACATGGCGTTAAACAAAGAAAACTGGATTATACCCTTTTAAAACTATTAACTCGAGCCACTCTGAAAACCAGCCCTTTTAGTACCCTTACAAAAGTTGGCTCAGGTGAGTTTAGTGATCGTTTACCCATGTCTAAAGAGATTTCAGAAGGGCGGCAGTATACGGTAACCAATTTAAATATTACTTATATGCTGCGCTTATTTGAAAAAGTACTCTTAAGGCCAAGTGTTATAAAGAAACTATCATTTCGATTTAATGAGACTTTAACGGTATTGGAGAATCATTTTTACTGGACCACATTGGCTGATTATCCGCAAAAGAGGAAGAAAATATATCGAACAGCAGATACCTTAATTAAGATTAAATATAATCCTTTAATGGGTTCTATTCATGAGAGGCTAAAAGACGAGGAACTTGTTTCATATGAAGAGCTGGAAAGTGTCTTTGCTGATTTAGGAATTAATAAACACCAAGCCCTGCAATACATTACGAAGCTTGCAAGTAATGATTTTTTACAGCCTGCAAGAATGTTAAAGGAACAAAGCAATCACGTTTTAGCTGACTTTCTAAAACAGATAGATGAGTTAGAAGTCAAAGGTGAAGATGAAACAGTGTTTAAAGTGTATCAGGCGCTATCTCAAATAAAAAATGAGTTAGAGGCGTTTGATCAGTTAGATGTAAAACAAAGCTATATCAGCTACCAGAAAATAAATCAGTTATTTAAAGACGTTTCAGCAGAATTGCAAATGCCGCTGCTGGATGAAAAATTACTGATTTATCAGGACTTTTTATCAGAGGAAAAACAGTACATAAATCAGGAAGATTGGACAGAACGGGATCAACAATTAGTAACCTTTCAGCATCTTACTGTCCTATTTGATGCTGTCTTAAGACTGCAATATATATTAGGCAGAAGTGTATTCGAAAAATATGGTGATATGCGGGTTTCTCTCAAAAGCAATGAGCAGGAGGATGTCATTGAGGAATTGCTAAATGCCATATTAGAGCATGCCGGAGAAATATGGGGCAGTCAGTTTACCGAGACCGCTCTTAATTCTGACATTGAAGAAATCAATGAGCTGGATCGGGCAAAAAATAATTTTATCCAATATTTGAAAAGGCAGGCAATAGAGGAGGATCAGGAAGGCATTATCATTACGAATAGGTTCGTTCAGGAATTAATTGAGAGTATCTCTGCGGATTTAAGCAACTATGTACAGTCCAATAGCTTTTTTATACAAGAAGAAGGCCCAAAAGGACAAATGGTCATTAATAATATGTATGGCGGTTATCTTTCGTACTTTTTAAGATTCTTTCATAACATGGAGGGAATTGCAGATTCTCCTAAAGTATCTCAATATATCAAAAAGAATGTTCATGCCAGGAATATAATCGACATTTATAAATCGTATGGCTTCAATGCAAATGTTAGGCCAAAAATCACCGAATATAGCATTGATGTGCCAAATAGCAGGGTTTCTGACGTGGAAGGATTTACAGGCATCTTCAGCTGGAAAGACCTTGAGATTCAATACAACCAGAAAACAAAGAAAGCGGATATTTTTGCAAAAGGGCAGCAAGTCAATATTTTATTCCTGGGTTCATTAATGACTAGGCTCATTCCGTCTATAAGTGCAATGCTGCATGCTTTTTCTGCAAATGGCGTTTTGTTTAGGGATGTTGGATCTATTTTATTAGATGATTTTCTGCTAAATACAGATGGAAGTTTTACAGTTAAGGTGTTTCCGAGAATTACACTCGAAGAAAGCACGGTTTTAAGCAGAAAAAGCTGGCTTGTAAATACAAATGCAATAGCAAACCACTCTGATGATGATATGGAAAACTATCTCAATTTTATTAAATTTATTGACTATTATCAAATTCCTCATAGAGTATTTCTGCGCAAAAAGATCGGACAAGCTGATGAATCAGGTGAGAACGAAGAAAATGCAGATGGAGCATTTGAAAAACCGCAATATATTGATTTTACTAGTCCGCTGTTATGGAATTTATTTAAAAAGGAAATTGAAGGGTCACCCTATTTTCTGTTAACGGAAGTATTTCCGGATTTTAAAGACAAAGAGAATGAATTTGTTGAAGAATATTTAGTTGAATATACATCAAAAGGAGTTAATTGATGAAAGAAAAAGAATTTCAGCTATTAAAAATTTATATTTATGAATCGCCCAATCTAAGGAAGTTATTTTATGAGCTATTAGAAATACTTCATAATGAAAATCACCTGTTCCGTCAATGCATCCTGTTAAAAAGCTGGGTTCAAGGACAGCACTTTCAGCTTTATTATCAGGTTCCAAGTGAGGAATATCCAGAACGAGTGAATAGCAGAATAGAAGAGTTAATACGCAAAAAACTTTCAAGCTATGAAGATACATACACAGACGAGCATTATGAGAAATATGGGCAGATTTCAGAACGTCTTGCTTTAGCAGAGCGCTACACTGGTGATTATCTGCCGCTCATGAAAAATCATACAATTGAACAAAGTACAAGTGATTTATCTCATATTCATTCTGTATACGACCTTGATCTATACAAACAAATTGAAATACTGAAAACAGCATTCTTTATTTCAAACTACAGTGAACTATCAAAGCTTAATGATGAGCAGAGAGAATTGCTGTGTTTCAAGTTTATGATCATAACTGCAGATCAATATGAAATTTCATTTGGAGATGAAACATATAAAGGAACAAAGTACGGATATTTATCCTTTAAGTCACATTATGAAGGATTCTTAGCTCAGCTGCAAAATGTGGATGAAGTTAAAAAAGACGCTATTTTACAAAAGATAAATGACCGATCAGCCATAATGGATCAGTTTCTTACTGAAGAGTTTTCTTCCTTTGTAAAAGACGTTGAGGCAGGATTACCACATGATAATCTTGCAGATTTCCATGTTTTGAACGAATGGAATGAATTGGTAATTAAGCTGAAAGAAAGTATTAAAATCGCCTTAAATTCTAACAAGGTGAAATTAGAGGAATATCATGATATTGCCTCATTTTTAAATAGTTCTAAGGAGATAAGTCAATTTCATGATGAATTTGTAAAAGATGATGCGTTTAGATCTTTCTCTCAGTCAAAAGGATTTTTAACATATCGGCTGCTCGTTAACTTTTTGTATCAATTGTTTCCATTTTTTAATATATCACCATTACAGAAAAATAAGCTCTGTAAGCTTATAAGTGAGAATGCACAAAATCATTACGATTTCTCATGGCAGGACTTAAAGAAACTTAGAGGCGATTCATACGAAGGTGATGATATTTACCAAAATATCGGAAGTGAGGAAGGGTAGGAGGCGAGAGATAATGACTCAGCTTATTAAGGGGGATATTTGGCTAACAGGCCATAGTGACAAAATAGATATTAAGACAAAAAACAAACGATTTCAGATAAGTGATGCAAAAGCCGTCACTGCTTTAAATAAAGTGTTTCCAGATATGAATAAGATGATACTTTCACGGAGGGATATCGCTAATCTGGAGCATGATCAAATAAATCTTTTCATGAATAAGTTTCTAAGTGCTAAGGGAACAGACTCGCCGATGCAGCCTGCAGATTATGAATATATCAATATGTTGGAACAGGCATCAGATCATGAGAATGCGTTAGAGGCTATTCATAAAGCAGATGGGACTAGTGATCTTATAGTGGTGCTGCCGATACAGAATGTCCCATATATCTTTATTGGAACGAAACAATCAATTATAAGTTTTATTTTGAGCAAAGATTTGCAGATAAGAAGCGGAAATATTCAGCCGATTCATTCTATGAATTTAAAAAACTCTATAGACTATTGTTTATTAGGTCAGATTGATCAATCGAAACTGCATGTATTTACTGTGAATGATGATGATTCTGATCGATTTACCCCGGTGAATATAGTAGATGATCTTGTCAGTGTGGGGGAAATGGAGAATCAGCAAGAACTGCTTCATTTTAAAGAGAACAAATTTTTACATGAACCTATAAAAGAATTAGTGAATTTTATAAAGCAAACTCCCTATTTGTTCGGGGGCTTTGGATATGGTGATTTAAAGCAGGTGCCGTTTAATATTGCACAATTTACATACATGAAGGAGCACAAAGAAGTCTCTCATTTATACAGTGATACTTATCCTCTCCATGCATTGTTCCATGTATTTAAAGAGGGGATGAGCAAAATGTTAAGTGAAGCTGAACCTGACGGTGAAGATTGTCATTGGCTATGCTGCTCTAATGCGGAAGAACTATATAGTAAAGGAGTTATTCCTTTAATCTTCCATTATTATAGAAATCACTTCCCGGCTCAACTAGAGAGTGTTCATACTAAGTTAAATGAACAGGAACTGGATTCTGAAATATTAAATATGATTCTTAATGTTCATAAAGATCATGCTGCGGCACAGGATGTTCAAATCGTACTGGAACATATACAAGGTACAAATTTTTATTGTATACAGATGACTGCAAATGGGTACGTCCTGCTGACCGATTATGATGTGAACGCTAATAGGTTATTGAATAACGGTGTACAGCAATTTTATGCAAAATTTATTCAGAACAAAATGAGCATCAAGGAAGATAATCGAAAATTCGATTTTAATCACGGTGCCATTATAAAAAATATTATGGCAGAATTCAGTGTTCCTGATCATTCCGAGGATGTAGGAACAGAGACAGAAAATTTCCTGCGGGCGAACAACTTAACGATTCATCTATCACCTTGGATATATAACCATTACCTTGAAAAAGCAAATCTTAAATGTTTGAAAATAAAGCTGGGCAGCTTTCAAAATGCTTATGGGGAAGCGGGAGGTGAATAGAAGTGCAGCTTTTTATATTAGACCGCGAGTCTGTACTGCAAAATGAGTTCCTCTATCAGTTTAGGATGCAAAACGATCTTCATGTTGTGAAAAATGTAAAGGATGTTAATCCCAATAGTATTCTGATCGGGCTATATGACTTTTTTGACTATGATTATGAAAAAGAAGCTGTAAAGTACTGTCAGGAGCATGGGATTAGCTACCTGCGGGCAAATTTATTATTTGAAACAGCAACAATTGGTCCCTTTTATACGGAAAATAGCAGCTGTATTGATTGTTTGTATGAACGCTTGTCTGTCAACCAGCCAGAAGAGCTGATAGTTTTATATCGCAATTATGATTATAGTGCAGATTTTCTTGGTGAAAAGCACTTAATCTGGAGAAAGGAATTCATCACCTTTGTATGTCAGGAACTGATCTCTTGGCTGCAGATTTTTCTCCAGAGCCCAAAAGAGATCACAAATAAAATCGTTGTCATTAATGATGACAAGAAAAGTATTCAAGAGCATCAAATAAATAAAAATGAATATTGTGATTCATGTTTTCATCTGCCGGACGATTCCGAGGAGCTTGGAGCCATTCACTTAAAAAGCCGCTTAAAGCCTGCGAAAGACAAATATCGATTACGGGAAGACTTTGATCCAAAGGTCTTTAAGGAAAGAATGGTCGATTTAAAAACAGGTAAAACGATGCATAGTTACTTTGAAGTAGAGTCTAAATATGTTCCGATGGTGGGAACTGAAAATTATATTGAACAAGGTGCAAATGAAGGAGCATTTGGACGTACCTTTGATTTTCAAAGCTCAGAGTTATCCGCCTATTTAGAGGCTTTAGAGCGATATTCAAATGTAGTAAACCGGAAATCCTTCAGCACAATTTATGCTTCTTATAATGAAGTAAAAGAATATGCTATAAATCCTCATGAATTTACATTGCATGATGATGTGTTAAAAAATGAATACTTCAGGCTGCACGATTATACTGACGATTTAAAGTTCCACTGGGTATGGGGATACTCATTTAAGAAAAAGAAGTCTGTTCTGATGCCAGAGCAAATGGTGTTTTATAAGGATGAATTAGTAAGAGATAAACCGAAGCGTTTTGTGTATGAAACATCGAATGGGTGTGCTTTAGGATCAACGATTGAAGAGGCAGTCCTTTATGGGTTGTTTGAAGTAATTGAAAGAGATAATTTTCTGGTTTCCTGGTATAACCGATTAGATCTTACTGAAATAGACATTAGCGGGTTAGACGAAGATTTTCAAATCTTACATGGACTTATTGAGGCAGATGGCTATAGAGTGAGATTTTATGATACGACGATGGAGCTGGGCATTCCTTCTGTGTGGGCTTTTATGGTGAATGAAAATGAAGATGCAGTTGTTAAGACGTATTCAGCTGCAGGGTGTCATTTTAATCCCGAAAAAGCTTTAATGAGTGCATTTATTGAAGTCGTTTCGTCAGTGCCTGTGTACAATAAAGTGTTTGGGGAAGAGCATTTAGTTGAAAGGAAGAATATGATCTTTTCGAATGGAGACAAAGCGACTGAATTTCAGGATCATGTATTGCTCTATTCACACCCTGAAGCATTGGAGCGGCTAGACTTTTTATTAAATAGTACACAAAAGAAAACATTAAATGAATTATATCCAGAATGGTATACAGCAGATCATTTTAAAAATGCTGATTTAACAGCTGATTTAAATGAGCTGATGGATCGTTTATTTGAGCATTATGATGATGTATATGCAGTTGATATTTCGGGTGATTTTATCAAATCATTTGATCTTCGATGTGTAAAAGTATTTGTTCCTGGCATGTTAACAATGACTTTTGGACATCAATATCGCCGTTTGAACATGGATCGAATCATCCAGGGTCCTGTAATGGCAGGACGAGTACATCAGCCAATTGATGAGAGGGATGTTAATCCATTTCCGCATCCATTCCCTTAAAAGGAGGATTGTATGAATAACAAATGGGTTTCCTTGCATATTTTTGACCATGATATGAGAAATTATGATCCTTTCATTCTATCAATATATGAAAAAATGACGGATAACAAAAATTCTGGACTGGTACAGAAATGGTTTTTTATAAGATATTGGGAAGGCGGACCACATCTCCGCCTCCGATTTATAACGGAACAGCAGGATTTGCTGATTGGGCAAATCGAAAATCATGTAAGGTTATACTGGGCAAACACACCTGATGAAAAGCCTTTAACTAAAGCAAATTACTATCAGAACCATCAATTTGACGGTGAAACCATTTCGATGGAAGAACTGCCCTGGTATGATCATCGGAGCGTGCAAAACATCCCGTACATGCCGGAAATTTCCCGGTATGGCGGAAAAGAGGTTATGAGTTATTCAGAGTCCATATTTATGCACTCAAGCGAGTTAATTTGCTGCTTGCTGAAAACATTAAGGCCAGACCCTGCTAAAAAGTTTATCGCAGGACTTGCGATGACAAGGATCTTAATAGAAGAACTGCTGGAGTTCGAGGACATGGAAGATAATAAACAATTTACGATCTTCTATAAGAAATATTGGGAATCATTTGCCGCTGGCAATGAAACAAATGATGTGATGGAACTTTTTACTGCTAATGAAAATAGTATATCCAAATTTTACAATGCACTAAATAATAATGGCACTGTAAAAACATATATTCACCTAATGAAAAAAGAACTGGCACAAGTAAGAGAAGCTGTAGATGATGAATTATATATTCATAGAATTGCTGCTTCCCATATACATATGACAAATAACCGCTTTGGGATTTCTCCGTTTATTGAATACTGTATCAGTGATTATTTAAGTCAGCATTTTAGCAGTAATCAGTCCGGGATAGGAGGGGCTGTCCTTGAAAACCCTGCGGGAATATAAATCTAAAATACATTACTCTTTCTTTGACTCTGAACTTTTTCAGCAGATGGAGCAGCAAAGTAAAATCATCCATGATCTCTGGGAAGAGCAAAGGCCAAACCACCACTATGATTTTCCGGCACATCAATTACAAAGGGAATCAGCTGACATAATCGAAATACCCCTGCTGAAAAAAGAGAATGTGGAAGAAAACGCTAGAGTTTTCTTCGAACGGCGCACGCATTCACTAGCTGAATTTGACTGCCAATGGTCGGAGGATGAATTGTTTAAATGGATGAGCCTCTCTTTTGGTGTATCGGGAGAAAAAGAAATTCCCTATTTAAATAAAAATGGAGAGCCAGCACATAAAACATTAAAGCTTAGAACATATCCATCAGGCGGATCGATGCTGCCGATTGAGATATACCTATATTTAAAGGATGTTGAAGGAATAGAAGAGGGTTTGTATAAATATCATGGCGACGATCACTTCATACAGCGTTTGAAAGGGAAATCATCACTGGAGCAGCTTGAAGAGCTCTCACCAATAACGAACTTAGACCTTGAATTTCCTTTTTCATTTAAGGACACGAAAATATTAACTTTCATGGTTGCTAATTATAAATGGATATTTGCAAAGTATGGACTCTTAAGTAAACGGCTGGCGACTATTGAGGCTGGGCATATTGGACAAAACATTCAATTAGCTGCGACGATTTTACAAAAAAAATCTTTGCCAATGTGCGGCTTTTATGAAGATAAGGTAGAAGAATTTTTAGAAATTGATCATCGGGAGAACAGTTGTATTTATATGGTTGCGTTAGGATAGATAAAGGAGGGGTTCATTTGGCTGCAGCACAATTAGCAGATAATCTTATTTCCATTAATCATAGAATTGACCCATATTATGATCTGCAGCTAAAGGATAATCATTTACTCATCATAAACAAAAGCTCCAAACTTCCAAAGTATAAAATACCTGTAAATACTTGGCATTCTGAAGAGCTCGTTATCATTCAAAAATGGTCCAGCGGTTTAGCCGTTGAGCACCAGCTGAGGGAGATTGAATTAGCGGGCAGGCAGTCTAATTTACTGGCTCTGATCAGACATTTAAAGGACAAGATCTTCATTGAGCTTAAAAACTATAAGATTAGGAATTGGCTTTATAATGGTTTATCCCGATATCAAGACATGATCAGCCCTCGGGAGCATTATCATTTATATCAGAATCTAATGAAAAAAACAGAGAACGATCATTTTCATTTCATATTCTCCCAAGAATTTATAGATCTTCCATTTACAAAAAGGCTGATGGAAATTGGCAGCTTCTCAAAGTTGAATGAGGATGTATTCCATCAAGAAATAAAAAACCGATGGGTCATTATAGCAGCTAAACAAGAGCTGAGCTATTTTCAGAAGGAGCAGATATATAGACTGGGTGAATGGAATCCATTTATTTTGGCCTTTACCTTAGACTTGAAAAAACAAAGAATGTTAATGGGGCCAAGACTAAATCAAAAAATTCATGGGTGCCTCCATTGTATTGATTCAATTGATGAAAAATTAATTGAACATAGTGCCAGCTCTGATAAAACAGATGATGAATTAAAAGATTATTTTTTTAGAACAATTGAATCTGAGATGCTGGATTTAATGATCGATGAATCTTATCAGTACAATAGCGGCTTCTCAAGTATTATAGGAAAGCAATTTATTTTTGATTTACATAAAAATTATGTTGCATACAAAGAGATCAGAAAAAATATAGCTTGTCCGGTTTGTATGAATATGACTTGAAGGGAGGTGAAAAAGATGAAAAACGAATTAAATTTAGATTTGGATTTTGAAGTAATTGAGCTTGATGATGTAACTGCTCTTCCAGAAACAGCTGCATCAAGCGGTAGCTCAGGAGACAATGTGTACTCAACATGCGGCTCCAGCTCTTGCTGCTCTTCTTGCTGTACTTGATAAACGCACCAGAACAATTAAGGAGGTGAAAAAAGTGAAGGTGGATGTGAACTTAGATTTAGATTTTGAAGTAATCGAACTTGATGATGTAACTGCTCTTCCAGAAACAGCTGCATCAAGCGGAAGTTCAGGAGACAATGTGTACTCAACATGCGGCTCCAGCTCTTGCTGCTCTTCTTGCTGTACTTAATGAAGGAATCGAATCATCACATCAAATTTTAGGAGGTGAAAAAGATGAAAAACGAATTGAATTTAGATTTAGATTTTGAAGTAATCGAACTTGATGATGTAACTGCCCTTCCAGAAACAGCTGCATCAAGCGGAAGTTCAGGAGACAATGTGTATTCAACATGCGGCTCCAGCTCTTGCTGCTCTTCTTGCTGTACTTGATGATTTGACTGATCAATGGACACTGGGAATGTTCATTGATCAGTCTCCTCTTTCAGAGAGTATCAATTACTGCTTAATGATGTAACTGCCCTTCCAGAAGCAGCTGCTTCGTAATCCGCTATTCACATTATATGCAAAGCGGATTATGATCATACATCTTAAATAGGTCATCATACGTCTCATAAAAGTAATCTTATCATAAATCTGCAAAAACAAAAATCTAATGTGGATTATATGCGAGCTATAAGAGAGTCTCTAAAAATATCGTTATCTTTTTTATTTACTTATTATGAAGGAGTTAAACCATGGGGAAATACTTGGTAAATATTAATCAAGAGGCCAGCGGATTATTTGACATTAATTTAACATATAAAGAACACCTTCTTTTAAGTAAGGAAGAAAGGAAAATAAAACTTCACTCGTATCAGCAGCTGATCACATTTCTTACCAAAGACAGATTTAGTGAATACATCTTTTATAAAAACAAAGCAAATGGAAGAATAATCGATAGGATATTACAGCTTGCAGAAGATAGAAGTTCCTCTTTAGGCAATATCCATGTTATCGAGCAAACAGTTGAGCCAGCCGATGAAAGTCAGCTCATAAACTCTCTGTTAAATGGCTTCAAAACCTTTATTACAGGTATGTATCCGCCGAATTTTCGTTATACAAAATTAAAGCATCTTTTCTTAGAAACAGCAGATATAATAACGCATCACGAGACACAGCAGCGCTTATTGCACTCTAGTAATATTAACTCTTCAATCATTTTCCGCGCCGAAGAACGAACCCATCATCCTGATTGGTTTGGTATTGCACAATTGCATATTCAAGAGATTGATGATGGTTTCTCTGTCAAAATACATACTCAAAACCAAATATATAACCAGAATTTTACCGTCCTTGGCTTTAACGAATATTTCAGCAGCCAAACAAAACTTAACCATACCGGCGAGCCAATATTCTTAACAATGGATACAAACGAAGACTTTGAGATATTTTCGAATCTTTTGAACGATTTCTATAATGGCGGTTTAATGTCAGTGAAAGAAATACTGCCGCATATAAAAGATGAATGCATGTGGGCACAAAAATCGATGTGCTCCTTAAAAACAGGAACGAGAATGGCTTTAGGAGACGGAGAGAAGGTTTTACATTCACCTGTTTGTTATACCGTTCAGCCTGATCAAATCATTCACCAATCAATAAGTGATTTATTTGAGGAAAGTTATTCAAAAGCCTTTATTTTATCTAATTGCAGCAGATGCCCCGTGGCTCATCACTGTCCAAGCTGTGTCAAAATGACGGCTGAAACAGAACTAAAGGAAAAATACTGTCAGATCCGCCAGCAGCAAGCCTTTGTTCCAGATTACATAAGAATCAGAAATATATTAAAAAGTTTTGTGAATAGCAGATTAAATCAATTAGCAGAATCAGATATGATTCAATTTTCCACCAAAGAAAAAAAGTTATTTTACCAAGGAGATCATATTCAAGACCTGCCTGTTGGTTATCAAAATTTTTTTCTATTTTTAGTAAATAATGAAGTTTATGTATTTATAAATCACTCTATGAAATTCTATAAAATAAATAGCCCGCTTGCTGTTATCCTAGAAGGATCTCTTTTTGAAGAGAGCAGAGAAGATATTGAAGCATATATGGCGAAAACGTACGGGTTCAACGGAAACTCATTTGAAAAGCTTTTATCCATGGCTAACTTATTTGGTGAAAAGGCTGGAATTAGGATAGACGTTAAAAGAGTGGAGGAGCATGCAAATGGACGATTATAGAATCATACATCCAATACTGCCTCGTAAAGATTATGGAAAAATAGAGAATGTGATAAAAGCAGAGGGTGTCTATGTATATAGCAAAGACAAAGAACTATTGGACGGGATTGGCGGCTTATGGAATGTGATTTTAGGACATGGAAATAAAGAGATCGAGCAAGCGATAGCAGAACAAATGGCGGAAGTTGGCTTCATTAATCCTTGGACATGCTGTACAGATGTTGTGTATAAGTTAGCAGACAGATTAATACACTTTGCAGATGGTGATTTTGCTAAAACCATGTTTACATGTACAGGTTCAGAAGCTGTAGAACTAGCTATTAAACTGGCTAGAAGGCATCAGGCTTCAAAGGAGAAGCATGAGAAAAAATACATTGCCGTATTTGAAACCTCCTATCATGGAACACATTACGGTTCAATGACCGCAACGGGTGTTGATCGGGAATATTATGGACCTTATGGGCCGATGCTGCAGGGTTTCGCTTATCTGCCAATTCCGTTTGAGTCAAAGCAGACAACACAGGCTGCTATACAATCTTTAGAAAAGTTCTTCACTAAGTACGGAGAAAAGTTAGGAGGGTTTCTGCTTGAACCGATCCTTGGGGTATCCGGGGTTGTGAAATTACCTCAGTCGTATGTTAAGAGGTTAAAAGAATTGTGCCGAGAGTATGAAGTACTGCTGATTTTTGATGAAATTAGCACGGGTTTTTACCGCACCGGACCTAAGTTTGCTTATCAGGAAATGAACATAAAGCCTGATATATTATGCTTATCAAAAGGGATGAACAATGGCGTTTTGCCGCTTGGGGCAGTCCTGATTGGCAATGAAGTGTCACAAATGATCAAAGACCATGACTTTATTAACCATTTTTCGACGCAGAATGCAAACCCTCTTTGCTGTGCAGCAGGTGTTAAAACAATCGAAATCTTAGAGAGAGAAAATTATGGTGAAATTGTTAACCGCAAGGGAGCTTATTTTAAACAAAGGCTAGAGGCATTGAAAAAGGAAGTTTCCTTTATTAAAGAAGTAAGAATACACGGTCTGATGATTGGAATTGAATTAGAGATGGAAAATGATTTTTCCAAGGTCCTTGAGTTTGTTACAGACTTAAAGGAAGATGGCTTGCTGTCTTATCCCTATAATAATAAATATTCAACAGGCATTATGCTGCTTCCGCCTTATATTGTAACCTTGGACCAAATCGACTCAATGGTCACTATTTTAAAAAATACCATCGTAAAACAAATTCAATACAGTTAAAATGGGTGAAAAGACTATGGCTAAGACTGTTTTAATCACAGGGGCGGCGAGCGAAATTGGGCAAGAAATTCTTTCAGTGTTTTTAAATAGGAATTATAAAATAATAGCTACTGAGATCTCCAGCGAAATGGCTTCTCTAAAAGAAATGATTAAGCATGAAGAAGGAAGGGTCAAAACATTTGTACTTGATTTAGAAAATGATGAAGACATAACAGCTTTCACTAAGTCGGTTCTCGCCAATTATCCTATCCATGACTTAGTAAACGTTGCCGGAATCAATATTTTAAGAAACTTCTTTGAGTGGACCGCTGATGATTTAAGGAAAGTCATGAATATTAATTGGGTGGGGACATTTTTGCTGTCGAAGGCTGTCGCAGAAAATATGATTCTTCATTCTATTAAAGGATCCATTACAACCATTTCATCGCAGCATGCTGTTGCTGCCAACAAAGAGAGAGTGCCATATTGCGTAAGTAAAGCCGGCCTGGTTCAACTGACAAAAGTTCTTGGATTAGAGCTGGCACCATATAAAATAAGAGCCAATTGCGTTTCTCCTACATTTGTTCTTACAGAGAAAAATAAACATTTATTGTATAGTAATCAATTTTTGGATCAGGAATTAACAAAAATCCCATTAGGTTCTTATGCTGAACCAAAAGATGTTGCGAATGCAGTTGAATTTTTGAGCTCTGATTCCTCCAGTATGATTACCGGGCATAATTTAATTGTTGATGGAGGCTGGACAATTCAATAGTCCACATACTTTAATAAGGGAGTTAATTGGATGAGGAAAATAAGTTCTTATGTATTTTTAGCTGCCGCTGCCTTTATATTAACTGGCTGCCAGCCGTTTGAAGGTGAGAAAATCTCCCAATCCTATCAATATAGCGAAGAGGAAATTAAAGATATTCATACCATCAATATCGATGCACCAAGTACAAAATTAATTGTAGATACAGTGGATGATAATAAGATTTCGGTTCATTTAAATGGGACCTATGCTGGGAAAGAGGAAGATAAGGACGGTATTCTCGAAACGGGGATAGAAGAAAGCACATTCCATGCTGCACTTGCAGAACAAATCAGTACGAAATGGGTTGAATCTGGCCTCGAGCTTACTGTACAAATACCGGAAAAGCAATATGAACAAGTAAACATCAATGTAACTAGCAAGGAACTTAGCACGTCTCCCATTGAGGCGAAATCCTTCAATTTAATCTCAACATCAGGTAATCATAATATTGGCGGATTTATGGGAGAGAAGTTTACTGTTCAGGCTACCTCCGGGGACATCAAAATGTATAATATCAGCGGTCAAGGTGACATAGAAATGACTTCTGGCAATCTTATGATGGAAATGGGAGAATTGAAAGATAACCTTTCTATATCCAATACTTCTGGAGATATAACGATCCTGTCACCACAGGATGCATCCTTTTTTATTGAGACAAATGTAAATACCGATACATCCAGTGTTGATGATCAGTTTGATCTTCAGCTGGACGATGGAGATATTTTATCCGGGCGGATTAATAACCCAGAAGAAACATCTCCGATAATAAAAATGGATACTAACTCTGGTAAAGTGAAAATTGAAACTTATTAATAATCTTATTCTAAAAATTGGTTTACCAGTTAAGTAGATGAGAACTAATTTATTTGCCGTTTAAAGAGTTAATAAAGTATTTTTTCGAAGTATGACATTAATTAGACATGTATAGTATGAATTCAATAAAAAAAGAAGTCTATTTTAAGTTACTCGAGCTTTGGAAGGCTGCTTTTATTAATTTATGTATTATAAATCTGAATGTTAGTGAGATATTAGATGGAAATGTTAGTGAAAAGGCTGCTAAAAATGCAATTTCCTAGTTCATTTATCTCCCCTAGTATCTGTTATAATAATCCTATTGGTTTAACACTATAGGATGGTGCACAATGGAAAATCTATCTAAAGAGAAAGCGCATTTTTGGACTGACGAAGCAACATTAGATACAGAAGGAAATAGTCTATATTACAACCCGGCAGCACGCAGAATGCTGGGAATCAGTGAAGAACAATCGGGCAGTAAAACAGCGAAACAAAGATGGGTAAATGAGACAATTAAACATAATGGAATTCCAGCTGCCATGGCGAATGGGCATTGGAAAGGAGAAACCTCCATTCTTAGAAGTGACGGGGAACAGGTACCGGTGTCACAAATGATTGTGGCACATAAATCTGACAATGGAAAGGTCGAATTTCTTTCTACAATTGCGCATGATATAACAGAAAGAAAAGAACTTGAAAGAGTGATTGAATACCAGGCGTATTATGATGTATTGACGAATTTGCCGAACAGGCGCTCTCTCTATAAAAAAGTATCGGAATTAATGAATGAGATGATGGAACACAAAAATGCAGCTGTATTGTTTATTGACCTTGATAACTTTAAAGATTTTAATGATCAGTTTGGTCATGAAACAGGAGACCTCATTTTAGTAAGAACAGCAGAACAAATTAAAAAGTGTGTTGGGAAAACCACTTTTGTTTGCCGCTATGGAGGCGACGAGTTCATTGTTATTCTAGAGGATCCAGACAATGAATTGGCAGTAAAGGCAGAGGCAGTGCGAATCTTAGATTCACTGCGGCAGCCTATTGTGCTTAATGGTCATGCGTTTCAAGTGACTGGGAGTATCGGCATCAGTATGTATCCAGACGATGGCACAGATGTGGCCACATTAATCAGTAAAGCAGATCATGCTATGTATGAGGTTAAAAGAGATGGAAAAAACAATTATACAGGCAGCTTTTAAAAAAGACCTGTGCTGTTTTTCCATTTGTTGAGATCTTTTTATAGTACATTAGCTATGATTTGATCATAACTGGTGCATGCTAATTTTTGGATGAACATTAAAAAGGTTATCAAAATCAAATTTTTTAAGTCCTACCATTATAGGAGGTAATAAGATGCTGTATGAAAAAGGGTTTCCAGAACATTTTCTATGGGGTGGAGCCACTGCGGCTAATCAAATAGAAGGCGGCTATCTTGAGGGAGGAAGAGGTCTGAATCTCGCGGATGTCCTGCCTGGCGGACCAGCTCGATTGAAGCTTTTGTCGCAGGCTGGTTTTGACTTTGAAATGGATAAAGAGAAATACTCCTATCCCAACCATGAGGCAATTGATTTTTACCACCGATATAAGGAAGATATTGCTTTGTTTGCGGAAATGGGTTTTAAGGTATTTCGTCTGAGTATTGCTTGGAGCCGCATTTTTCCGAAAGGTGTGGAACAGGAGCCAAATGAAGAAGGTTTAGCCTTTTATGACCGTGTATTTGATGAACTTGAAAGGTATGGCATTGAGCCGCTGGTAACCATTGCCCATTATGAAACACCTTTACATTTGATTAAAGAATATGGCGGGTGGAAGAACCGAAAGCTAATTGAATATTTCGAGCGCTATGTTACGGTTATATTGAACCGCTATAAGAATAAAGTGAAGTATTGGTTAACGTTTAATGAGATCAATAGTGCTACACATTTTCCGCTCTTTGGTCTGGGTTTTTCTGCAACAAGTGATGAAACCCGTTTACAAGAAAGCTTTCAAGGTCTTCATCATCAATTTGTGGCAAGTGCGATCGCCGTAAAACTTGCCCATAAAATAATTCCAGATTCACAAATTGGCTGTATGCTTCTTTACGCACCGACCTATTCCTATGATAGTAATCCGGAAAACGTTATGTACGCACTAGAAGAAGGAAGAGTCTTTAATTTCTTTTGTGGAGACGTACAAGTCCGCGGGGAATATCCGACATTTATTCAGCGGTATTTCAAGGAAAATGATATAAAAATTGATATGCAGCAGGGTGACTTAGAATTAATTAAAGAAGGGACAGTTGATTTTATTTCCCTTAGCTATTATATGTCCAGAACAGAGAAGAAAGAAAAGAAAGCAGAAGAGATTGGGGAAGGAAACCTAATTGGCGGTGTGAAAAATCCATTCCTTCAATCAAGTGATTGGGGCTGGGAAATCGACCCAGCTGGACTGCGGATCGGGTTAAATGAGTTATATGACCGTTATCAGAAACCTCTAATGGTAGTTGAAAATGGGCTGGGAGCATACGATAAGGTTGAAGAGGATGGCAGTATTAACGACGATTATCGCATTGACTACCTGCGGGATCATATAAAAGCAATGGCAGAAGCAATTGAAGATGGTGTCAACCTAATTGGTTATACTACTTGGGGCTGTATTGACTTAGTGAGCAATTCTTCCGGACAATATTCAAAAAGATATGGCTTCATTTATGTGGACAAGCATGATGATGGAAGTGGTACGCTAGAGAGAAAAAGAAAGAAATCTTTCTATTGGTATAAAGATGTTATCAGCTCCAATGGGAAAAATCTTTAATTTTTTATAGGAGATATGGGACCGTAAAGTAACTTTAAAAATGGCCATATGTTATAAAAGCCCGGCTGAAATGCCGGGCTAATTGTATTTATAGTAAATTTATTCAATTTCATCAGCAGGTCCAAAGAATTCAAAATGCATTTGTTCTGATGGCACTCCCCATTCTTTAAGAGCAGCATAGATCATTTTCATAAAAGGCACAGGGCCGCAGAAATAAAAGTCGGCCTGAGAAGTTCCGGCGATTGATTTAAGCCACTCTGAATCTATGAAACCTTCTTTATCATAATTCTGACTTTTTCGATCCTGTTCAGATGGATTGGAATACGCAACATAACTTTTCACATGCTTTGATTTACTTGCAGCCTCTGTCACTTCATCTCTTAAAGCATGGACATTACCGTTCAAGGCACCATGAATAAACGTAACCTCTCTGTTAGGTTGTTTTTGTATAATGGTGTGCAGCATGCTGACCATTGGAGTCAATCCGACACCGCCGCTGATTAAAACTGCTGGAAGTTCGTTTTGTTCCAGCATAAATTCACCAGCCGGAGCACTAACTTCCAAAACATCTCCTTCCTGAACATCCAGATGAAGATAAGAAGACACCGCACCTTGTTCTTCACGCTTAACACTTATGCGGTAATAGTCTTTTTCGGGTGCAGCAGATAAGCTATAATGACGGATATGGGTATATGGATCTCCGTCAGGCTGAACTCTTACAGTAAGATACTGGCCGGCTTGGTAAGAGGCAATGTCCAAGCCATCCTCAGGCTTTAAATAAAACGAAGTGATGACATCACTTTCTTTTACTTTGCGCTCAACAATGAAGTTTCTAAATCCAGCCCATCCGCCTGGCTGTTCCTTCGCTTCTTTATACATTTCTGCTTCAATGCCAATAAACGCATCAGCAATCACTCCATAGGCTTCTGCCCACGCATGGATGATCTCATCGGTAGCTGCATCTCCTAATACAGCTTTAATGGCAGCTAATAAATTTTCTCCTACAATTGGATAATGTTCTGGCAGTACGCCAAGTGCTCTATGTTTTTGTCCGATTTGCTTAACAACAGGAATAATTGCGCCTAAGTTATCAATATTTGCAGCGGCTGCATAAACAGTATTTGCTAAAGCAGTCTGCTGACGGCCTTCCCTTTGGTTAGCATGATTAAAAATGTTCAGTAATTCAGGGTGTTTAGATAACATTTGACTGTAAAAATGAGTTGTAATTGCTTTGCCGTGTTTTTCAAGAACAGGAACTGTACTTTTAATGATTTTAATCGTTTCTTGGCTTAACATAATAACATCCCCTCTGGGTTAACATGTATTTTATATGCATGTTTATAATATAATAATAGTGGCAATAAAAGATATATTTTATATACATCTTTTGAAAAGTTGTCACATTTAAGAAGGGAATTTGAAATATTATACTGGTTTGAAGTATGAAGAACCATTGCTTCTGCGATCAGAAATATTGGGAAACCAGACAAATATCAGATTCGCTGCGCTTGCCACTTGTCTGCTTTTCTAGATATAATACTAGGAAACGAATTAAGGAGCATTAACAAGGATGAGACTAACAAACTATACGGATTATTCTCTCCGTGTTTTAATATTTTTAGCTCTAAAGGGATCTGAGAAATTAAGCACCATTCAAGAAATAGCGGATTCTTATAATATCTCCAAAAATCATTTAATGAAGATTATTCATCACTTAGGGCAATTAGGATATGTCGAAACTATACGCGGACGAAATGGCGGAATTCGTCTTGCTAAAGACCCAAAGGATATTAATATTGGAAAGGTAGTCTACGAAACAGAAGAAGACTTTCACATTGTTGGCTGTTTTAAACAGGGAGAAGGCTATTGCTCCATTTCACCGGCTTGTAAATTGAAAAACGCCCTATACGAGGCATTGCAAGCTTTCCTGAATGTTTTGTACGGATATACATTAGAAGATTTTGTTTTAAATAGAATAGAATTAAATCATTTATTTGGAAATAGAGATGTCTGACCATGTAGCTGCTGCTTTTGGGAGGCATTTTTTTTACGCGTTGGATAGGTATGATTACCTAAATTAGAGGAGAAACCTGTCTCTCTAAGCAACGCCAAACCGGGTCTATGGACCTGTCCCTAAAACCCACAACCCCTTCTGCACTCGAATTTGTGTAAAGATTGTTAATCTATAGTTACAATTATCGACAAAACTTGCCAGTTTCTATATAATAAAGTAGGATATTTTCATCATGATATAAGTACTATTTTCTGAATATGATAAAGGCAAACTTATCGAAAGGTAAGGACGCAAAGCTACGAGTCTAACATCCGTATGGATAATGATAGTCGGGTTGCCAAAATTAATGTAAAGTGATTAATTGGCTATCCTTGTCTAGGATAGCCTTTTTTATACTTATAAAAAGTATAAATGAGCAGCGCAGAAGAAGGCTCGATGCAGTGGCTGGTTTTAGGACTGTAGTATAAGTGCAACTAAGCCTCTGTCTGTGTCCTTTTAGGACTTGTCACTCGGCAAGTTTTCTTTATGTTTATTAGGCTCAGGTTGGAAAAGAGTGCAGTACACAGCAAAGTAGAAAACGACAACATAAAAAGGAGATTTAGAGGATGATTGTAGTAGATAAAAAGAAATATATGATGGCCATTAATGAGAATCAGAAGGAAGTTCATGTCCAGGTGCGTGCAGGCGCAATGAGAGAAGAAGATGCAGCAGAGTATATGGGAGATTTGCAGGAAACAATTAATCGGGTGCCAAGACAAGAGTACACATTTGTTATTGATGCAACGTATCAAAAGCCGACTCCATCAAAGGTTGTTCCACAGATGGAACAAACGATGAAGTTTTATAATTCCCTAGGATTTAAAGATTTCCTCGTTCTTAAGCCAACTTCTAAAATTGCTCAGGTTCAAATTAGAAATGTTTTAGAGAGAATTGAATTTACCGGTACTTTTGTGGATCAATTACCTCATTCGATTAAAAGGTAATTCAGCAAACAGCAATCAATCTGAATAAAGGGAGATAGCATATGCAAACGACACAATCACTATATACATACCGTATAGTAGAGCAGGAACAGACAGATTTGATTTCAAAGACAGCTGAATGTTTGGCACGCTCTTTTTTGGGTGTTGATGTTTCAGGGAAATGGGTGCAGGAGCCTATGGTTGGCCAGCTGAATTTTGAATATGAAGACCTTTACGATTTTATTCATGGCTATTTAACTTCTGTTGCTGATCAAGGATATTGTGCAGTGGCTATGGATGAGCAGGACCAAGTAGTAGGAGCTCTTGTTGGCGATACGAATGCACCTGAAATTATCGGAGAAGATATTTTCGAAGGATCTTTTTCTGATATGAATATTCTTCTTAGTGTGCTCGAAGATGTGGACAAGCGTTTTATGGAAGATTTTCAAGCGCGCCATGGCAGAGAGATAGCAGATGGTGAACTGTTGCACCTTTTTATGTTAGGAGTCAGAGCTGAACATGGGCGCCATGACATTATTAAGCAGTTAGGTGCTATGCTGATCGATAAGGCAAGTACAGAAGGATTAAATTTTGTCCTTGGTGAAGCGACAAATCCTAAATCCATTCGTGTGATGGAAAAGTATCATAATATGACCAGATACAAAGATCTTGGCGGAAATTATATTGTTTATGAATATAAAAACCATGATCGATTAAAGGGAATTCCTTCAGAGGTAGCAGACGGAACATATATCCTTGTGAAGGAACTTTAGGATTTCATCTTAGCATACAAGCTCCTTGTAAAATTTATTGTTAAATAGTAAACAAACTTGCATAAGAACTTATTAAATATAGAGTCAGGAGAATTAATTGATTATGGAAGCTATTTTAATTGGAATTATTGTGGTCTTATTGGTAACAACCGTTTATTTTGCTTTCCGCTATTTTTCACTGAAACGCCACTCGCATATTCATAGTGAAATTACAAAGGGCATGAAGGAACTATCAGCTGGAAAGATGATCAGCAAAGTGGATGAAAAAAGTGAAACTCATGCTCACTTTAACCAGCTGATTGAGTTTTTAGCTCATGCCAGAGAAAAGTTTTCTGTGTTTGCAAAAGATGTTCATACGACTTCGGAAACCCTTGTTGAAAGTGGTGAATACGCTGCTGAAAAAGCTGATATTGTACGAGCGGCCATTGATGAGGTAGGCAGAGGACTTCAAAAACAATTAATTTCTACAGAAGAAAGCTCTGTTTCCATGGAAGATATGGCACAAGCTATTGAAGATTTATCAATCCGCTCTAACCATATCTCTGAACAATCAAACACTACCGTGGAATTAACGCAAGAAGGCAATGAGAAGCTAAAAGATTCATTAAAGAAGATGGAAAAATTCAATCAAACGGTCAACGTTACCTATGATGCCATCCAAAAGCTTGGTGAAAAATCGTATGAAATCGGCACCATTGTAAAAGTAATTACAGGTATATCTGAGCAAATCAATTTGCTGGCTCTAAATGCAGCAATTGAAGCAGCACGTGCAGGAGAGCATGGTAAAGGATTTGCGGTTGTGGCCGATGAAGTCAGAAAGCTTGCTGAACAATCCCGCCAGTCTTCATCAGAAGTATCAGACATCGTGAAAAATATTCAGGAAGAAACCACTATTGTTGTAAAATCAATGGAACAGGGAACTTCTGAATTCACAGATACGAACTCTACGATTATCGAAGTTGGAAACATGTTCGAGAAAATTTTAGAAACGACAAAAATTATTGCTGATAATAATGTCAATTCTTCAGCGAGCACAGAAGAGATCTCATCCAGTTCACATCAGATCATGTCAACGATTAGAGAAATCGCAGCTATTTCACGTGAATCTGTTGAAATGTTTGAAGAGCTCATTGAAATCAGTGATGATGAACTGCAAACAATGCAAATTCTTGTGCACGAAGCAAATAATATTAAAGAGTTAAAAAACGAAGTTGAAGAAATTATAGCTGCCTGGAATCAACGTGGTGAAGAGACAGCAGCAGAAAACATAAAAGAAACTGCAGGGAATGTAAGTGCAGCGGCAGTGTGATTTATAAAAGGAGCATCCATCAATGAACAGATGGATGCTCCTTTTACTATGTTGTTCAGGACCCAAGCTCCTTTTCATCTGTTCCTAAAGCTGCGCCAATACAATTGATGTATTAAGAGAAAAATTCATGCAGTTTTCAGGATGCATACCATGCTGTCTAATGGTTAAGCTAACTGAAAAAAAGGAATTAGCACTTATGTCTAATTTTTTGTCATTTCTCATATTAAGATTAATTATTGTGCCCATTTTGGCTTATTGTCTGAATGCTTTTACTTTTTTATTTCTGTTGAGCTAATAGATCAAACCTATTAAGATACTTTCGAGATCCATTTCTTCTTGCTACTTTTAAATGAAATTAGTTAACTTATTGTTTTCTAATCTCTTACTGAAATATCACTAAAATAGTGTTTCTTCTATAATATATGTGCAGAAAAGGCAACTGAATACACGGCCTTCAAGCAAAGAAAACTTCAGGACACGCTATAACTATTCATGAGCTTATAACAAGGCTCATGTTCTTTATATCAATTTCATATTTAAGAATTAACAGAATCTCATAATTAATCTATTTTATAAAATAGATCATTTATGAGACAGTAAGATGTCTCTAGCAGATAAAAATTTGTGCTAAATTCTCCACATTCTTCCTTCCTGCTACATGCTATTCTATAAATGTAATGGTTTGCATTTGCAGATTAGGAGGAGACAGTATGAGGAAAAAGGCAATCATATTGGGAATGGCCTTAGTGGCAGCTGCTATTATTTTTTTAGTTTCTAATGTTGAGTATGAAGTGAAAGAGGAAACGATAGACATAAAAGAACTGGTAAAAGATTATAGCACAAGTGATATGGGGAAAGATTCGGCTTCGATTACTTCACATGATTTAATTGTTGCGAAAAGTGATGGAAGTGAGCATAGTTATGAGCTGCCGAAAGATGAGTTCTTTGTATCAATTGCTCCATATTTAAATGAAACACATCCATGTTCTCTTCATAATTTAACCGGATGCCAAGGCGAAATGGCGAATGAAGAATTTGCTGTATATATCGAAGATGAGGAAGGAAATGCGGTTGTAGATGAAGTAATGAAATCTCAAGATAACGGCTTCATTGACTTATGGATTCCAAGAGATCAGACATATAAAATTTCTATTGCATATAAAGGCAAAAAAGCAGACTCAACCATTTCCTCTTTTAAAGGAGACGATACTTGTATTACTACCATGCAGCTTTCATGATTTTAGGTATATTAAGAGCTCTTCCGCCCAATGGCAGGAGAGTTTTTTTGTAGATAACCATAGATTGGTGAGTAGTTAGTAAGATTCAGAGTTGATAATGATCTTCTAGATATGCAGTGTTTCTTGAATATAAAAAAAGAGCTAATATGTTATAATTTTCTATATATCCTTAAGCGTTTTCATGAAGATGCTAATAGGATTAGAGAGGCGGGGGATAAGGGTGAAACCAAAAGTTTTTATCACAAGGCAAATACCTGAAGCAGTTATACGAAAATTGGAAGAAACATGTGAAGTGGCAGTTTGGAAATATGAAGATACTCCTGTGCCCAGAGATGTTTTGGAAAAAGAAATTACTGAAGCTCATGGATTATTTTGCATGCTTACAGACAGCATTGATGCTGCCTTAATTCAGAAAGCGAACAAACTTAAAGTCATCAGCAATCTAGCTGTTGGCTACAATAATATTGATATAGAAGCTGCGAGTGAGAAGGGGATTAAGGTAACGAATACTCCTGGTGTTCTAACAGAGACCACTGCAGACTTAACGTTTGCCCTTCTTATGGCGACAGCGCGAAGAATAACGGAAGCATCTGACTTTCTAAGAGCTGGAGATTGGAAAACATGGTCGCCAATGCTGTTGACAGGTCAGGATATCTATAATCGTACATTAGGGATCATTGGACTTGGAAGAATTGGAGAAGCAATTGCAAGAAGAGCAAAAGGATTCAATATGAATGTAGTGTATCATAATAGAAGCAGGAAGCCAGATGCGGAAGAGTCGATTGGTTTGACCTATGTATCAATGGATGAACTTCTTCAGACTTCCGATTATGTTTGTATTATGACGCCATATACAAACGAAACGAAAAATCTCATTCATGCTGAACACTTTAAAATGATGAAAGAAAATGCAATTTTAATTAATACAGCACGCGGTGGAATTGTAAATGAAAAGGATTTGTATGACGCCCTTAAAAATGGAGAGATATGGGCTGCTGGCTTGGATGTATTTGAAGAAGAGCCTGTTCCGCTAGATCATCCATTACTGACATTGCCAAACGTTGTCACACTGCCCCACATTGGAAGTGCTAGTATAAGTACGAGAAATATCATGGCAGAAGTTGCAGCGTCCGATCTTCTAAAAGCCGTGAATGGAGAAACGCCTGTTCATTTAGTGAATCCATAAGATAAAAGAAAGAGCCAGGGATGCAGATAACAGCATCCCTGGCTCTTTTAAATTCTCTATTTAAGCAAAACTCTTCTTCACCTTTTCTGCACTTTCCGCGGTGTTTCTCATATAAGAAGCAACCAAATGCTGATCTTCGGTAAGTGTTTCTATAGATGCTCCCACTTGTTGAAGACTGGCTGTTGCCTGTTCAATGAGAGCGGCAAATTCATTTGTAGAAGATTCTACCTCTTCGCTATTTTTCCCTACAACGCCAGCCAGCTTTGCAAACTCCATGAATTTTCCATTGATGCTTTTTAACATGACATTAAGCTCACTAAAGGTTGTGCTGACTTCATTTGCAGATTGAACACTCTTAAGCAAGCTGCTGCTGCTTGTTTTCATATTCTTTTGGGCTAATTCGTTTGAATGGTTAACATCTCTTAAGTTATCAGTAATTTTAATAGTTGTTTCTTTGGTGATATCTGCAAGCTTTCGGATTTCCTCTGCTACTACAGAGAAGCCTTTCCCAGCTTCGCCGGCACGTGCCGCTTCAATAGAAGCATTAAGAGCAAGCAAGTTGGTCTGTTCTGTAATTTGCCCGATATCATTAGCAAATTGATTTGTTTCTGCTATTTTTTGTGCCAAGGTTGTAAAGTTTTCCTGTAAATCTGTAATTACGCTTTGGAGCTGATGCATTTCCTGTGATAATTGTTCAGCTAGATTGTGGCCACTTTCAGCAAAAGCACTCGATTGAAGTGAATCTTGTATCAGCTGATCAGTAGCTTGATTCATTTCGGTAATCGTTCGAACATTTCTATGTGCATTATCCGCAATCGAAGAAATCTGTTCACTCTGTGCAGCACTGCCGGATGAAACTTCATTAATAGCAGTTCGCATTTCATCCTGAGCATGTACGCTATATTGTACCTTTTCGTTTACCTTTTGTATGCTCTCCACAATCGTTGACATTTCTTTTTCTAACTGAAGTTTTTGCTTTTCTTTTAAGTCTGCTTCTGTACTTGCATTCTCCAAGAATAGTTGAAGCTGTTTAAATTGTTTTTGATTCATATAGATTAAAACCGCTAAAATGATGCCTGATAATAAGAATAAAATAAAGAACCCAATAAATTCGTCTTTTAGATAAGAGTAACCCTCTGCTGGAAAAAAGCAGTTGAGGCTAATGGTGATCAGGCCGAAAAATAGCCCAATAGCATAAAGGATTTTTTGAAAGGGAATTGCTGCAAATACTAGAAATAGGAATACCGTAATAACTCCTGTTAAATTCCCTTTTTCAATCATGAAAGTAAAGAGGTTAAAGATATTCATTCCTATTATAATAATATATGGAAAAAGAAGATCTTTTTTTACTTTTTTCGTTATAAAGTAAGCTAAAGCATAAGCGAAAATTTGAAAGAGTGTAAAATAAGTCAATAAAGTAAAACTGCTCAATGCGATTAGGCTAATAATGACTAAAGATGAAGAGCCTAAATAGCTGAAAAGCATAAGCTTGTTCTTGCCTTGTAAATCTTCAAGCCTCATTTGATCAATTGCGTTCATAATTCTTCCCCCGTGTTATTCATTCTCTTAAATATATCGGTTGTTTTTCCGCAGAATGAATAGGTTTTAAGGGGGATTAAAAATATTTATTTATTATATGTTTACAGCCTCAGAACCCGGGTATGTAATTGGAAGAGTTATTATAATTGAAGTGCCCTTTGCATCGCTGGAAAGATGAAAGCGGCCGCTGTGATTTTCAATAATTTGCTTGCTGATCATTAAACCTAATCCAGTGCCCTTTTCTTTTGTCGTAAAAAAAGGTTCTTGCACACGATTGAGTAAATGATCTGGAATTCCTGGTCCATTATCACGGAAGGCAATTTGGATAGAACCCTGTATAACCTCCAGACCAATGATGATTTTTCCGCCATCCGGCATTGCTTCAATACTATTTTTTAGTAAGTTGATAAAAACTTGTTTTAGCTGGTTTTCGTCACATTCAATAGAAGGTGTACAGGAACTCATATTTGTTATAATTTCAACATTGTTTAGGATGGCCTGTGTCTCTATTAAGGTAGTTACATCTTCAAGCAGCTCCTTCACCTTGTTAATAATTTTAAACTTCATTTCTTTTGGCTTCGCCAAAGTTAACAACTCAGACAGTATTAATTCGATTCTGTCTATTTCTGCGTGAATAATTTCAAAATATGGCTTTGAATCGTTATGCTGATCTTCAGTTAATTGAAGAAACCCTTTTATGGCTGTTAATGGATTGCGTATTTCGTGAGCAATGCCAGCAGCCAGCTGACCAGCGGCCATTAGTTTTTCCGTTTGCAGTAAAAGTTCTTCTGTTTTCTTTCGTTCTTTTGTGTCTCTAATTAGGAGATAAACAGCTTTTTCTTCTTGGAATATTACGGGAATTGCTTTAACCTCTGCTTCAAAGCAATCTCCTTCATGCCGGTAAAATATAAATTCTTCAAAATTAACGGTGCTCGCTTGTTTCTGGTTCAAAAGCAATTGTTGAAACGGGAGCAGCGAAGCAGGTGATACAGACATAAAAATATTGCTGGCCACCAGTGCGTTTTTGTGGAGAAATCCAAACAAATCCGCAGCATGTTGATTGTTATAAATAATCATTCCGTCCCGTAACAGCATGACCGGATCAGGAGAATGATCCACGAGACTTTTAATCACTTCTTCTCCTATTTTGATTACCCCCTTATATTTGCTTACTATCTGTGGTTATTTGCACATCAACTCAAAAGATTCCTTTATAGGAAAAATAGGGAAACGGTATTACCCCTTACCCCGCACTTATTTAAGTTAAACCTCTTTTTTATAAGTTTTATAAAAAATATTTTATTTTAACGCCTGCAAATATTTCAGTATTTCTAAAACAATAAGAAGCTTGTCCGCCTAATTTCTCATAAACTTTCCGTTCTTTAATAAGAACAAATACCCTAGAAGTGAAATATTACTCTTAATTCAAACTATTTATCCACGAACAATCACATTTCAAAACACTTGATTAAAAGGAAAATAAGAAAAAATAACTACTATTTGTAACATTTGTAATATAAGAAAAGGAAAATTTAAAATTGTCTTTAAAAAAATATCAATGCTCCTATTATTTGCTGGGGAAATGGTACCAAGTAAAAATCTCGATTTTGAGAGAATAATAGGGAATATTTATCAGACATATTTCGACATTGTCCCAGAGAGTTTGACGGAAATGTGAACGCGTGTTAGTTAATATATAGCATCAAAGAAGAAAAATTTTCTAAAAGCATAGGTTTATTTGATCTTAACCGAGGTATAAGGTAGGGAAAAGTTTTCCAATATTTCTTATGTTTTGAAAATGAAAACAGCTGAACAAACGATATAGAGAACAAGAGCTATTTTCTTCTCAAAATATAAGAGCTGCTGACCAGCTTAACGCGTGGGCAGCTGAATTGCTTTCTAAAAAAACAAAAGAACTACTGTGGGAGAGAAGAAACAGGATGTTAGAGTCGAAGAGAAGAGCCGCCATATTTTTATTGCTTGCCTTTCTGTTAGCAGCTGGAGCGGGATATCTTGTTCTGGATAAGGTAAGAGATCTGAATGCTGAATTGGGAGGGATGACGAAAATATATATTGCGAATGGCAATATCCCTGTTAGGACATTAATTGAGGGCAGTCAAATTAGAACGATGGACATCCCGAATAAGTTTCTGAATGATGCGCACATAACAGATAAAGATGAAATTATCAATAATGTTTCTGTAGTGCCATTAGCAGAAGGAGAAATCATTACTAATAATATGTTAAAGCCGTTTACTGAATTGCGGGATGAAAACAATCGTCTTGTCGCTATGTATCCTTCTGAAAAGGTTCAGTTTGATCAAGTGGTTGAGACATTGGATCGTGTCGATATCGTTGTTTCAACAGACAATAATGGTGAGCAAAAGACAGAAGTGTTCATGAGAGATGTACCTGTTGCCTTTGCACAGGGAACGGAAGAGGACTTCGCTGGTGTGGCGCTTGAAGTTAGTATAGAAGACGCTCCTAGACTCATACATATGCAAAATTACGCCGACAAGGTAAGAGTCTTAAAGGCCAATGTAGGAAAAGAGGATATATCTCCAGCTCAGCTGCCAGATCAGCCAGATCAAGACACTGTGGAGGAAGAACAGCCGCCAGAGAAGGAAGAGGAAGCAGTGAATGAAGAAGCTGAAGCCGAAGATGGTGCAGCTGATTCATCCGAAGAGAGTGAAACAGAAGCCGATCAAAATAATAACTAAGAGGGAATCGTATGGAGTCGAATCTAAAAGTATTATTAGTCAGTGATGATGAGGTCATTCATAATCAGATTTTAAATGCCATGTCAGGAAGCTACTCGGTTCAGCTGATTGAATCAAGGGATGTTGTCAGAGAAATGAACCGTGAAGATCGGGACATTGTCATTTTTGTACAGCCTGACAGTGATATTGCGGTTGAAAGTATTGAATATATAAAATCGGTAAGCCCGACGACATTAGTCATGTTTATTGCAAAAAGTTCCGACTTTAGCCAGCTCCGCAGTATTACGAAGGCGGGTGCTTCTGAGTTCTTTGTTTACCCGGAAGAACATAGTTTATTCATCAGCAGAATACCTACTATTTTTCAAAGCTATGAAGCTAATAAATCAAAACAAACCGAAACGTTATCTTCTTTTACAAGAGGAAGAGGGCAAATCTTTTCGATTTTCAGCGGAAATGGCGGAAGCGGCAAATCTAACTTGGCATCCGCATTTGCTCAGACGATTAAGGTCGAGTCAACAGCAGAGGTAATTCTGATTGATTTGAATTTACAATTTGGCGGACTTGAAACATTAATGGCCATTGAGTCTAACCGCTCTATAGCAGATCTTATGCCGGTTGTAAGTGAACTTAATGAAAGTCATATCCGGAATGTCTCACAAAAGCTTGAAAGCTCTAAGCTAGAGGTGCTGATCAGTCCTTGTGATGCTGAGACTGCAGAGAAAATAACAGAGGATTTTGTAGCTAAATTGTTGAGAACATGCAGACGAAGCTTTGATTTTGTCATCGTTGATCTGCCTTCTTATATGAATAACCATGTTGTAACAGCACTTGAAGAATCTGATCGTATTTTTTATGTGTTAACACCAGATACACCATCTTTAAAGGTGCTAAAGCAATTTGAAGAGCTTGCAGTGAGACTGGGAATTGAATTGCCGTCACGCACTTCCATTATTTTGAATAAAACAAGCAAAGATAATGAGGTGCAGGTAAAGGATATTAAAAATGTACTAAGATTTCCGCTCGCAGCAACTGTCAGATTGGATAATAAAGGACTACAGCCTTTCTTGAATAAAGGAGAGCCAATTAGAAAAACAGCGAAGGAAAGAAGGCTCATTCCATTTGCAAAAGATGTGAAGAAATGGGGACTTTCTGTACTGGAATAGGAGGTTTGGCGAATGGCATCCTTATTTGATAAAAGAAAAGAGAAAATCATCAGCTCAGCCAAACTGCAATCCTACCAATATGAAAATCACTTAGTGGACGAATTGGTTGAGCATTACAAGTCCAGGCTGCTTCGAGATACGAATTTAGAGGCGCTGACCAAGCTGTCCCAAGGGGAAATGCGTCTTAGCATTGAACAGTTTGTGAGCCAATTCATGGCAGAGGAGAAAGTGATTATTTCCCGCCATGATAAAGAGATATTAATTACAAGAATACTAGATGAATCGGTGGGTTATGGACCGCTGGAGCCTTTAATAAATGATTCATCCATTACAGAGGTCTTAATCAATGGCTTTGAAGAGGTTTATGTTGAACGCTTAGGGAAGCTGGAACTGACGGATGTAAAATTTCGCGATGATGACCATGTCAGACATATTGTTGACCGAATCGTAGCTCCAATCGGGAGAAGAATTGATGAAAGCTCTCCAATGGTTGATGCCAGACTGCCGGACGGAAGCCGTGTCAATGCCGTAATACCGCCAATAAGTCTGAATGGCACATTGGTATCGATCCGTAAGTTCCGGAAAGAGCCGTTTACAATGGATGATCTATTAAACTTCAATGCTCTTAATTCTGCTATGTCCAAATTTTTAGATGGTGTTGTAAAGGCAAAAATGAATACGTTAATTTCCGGAGGTACGGGAAGCGGGAAAACAACGATCCTAAACGTATTAGCAGCATCAATCCCGCATGGAGAAAGAGTTGTAACCATTGAGGATTCAGCCGAATTAAGGCTGAACCGCCCAAATGTAGCTGGTCTTGAAGCACGTCCGGCCAATGTGGAAGGAAGCGGAGAGGTAAGTATTCGTCAGCTTGTGAAAAACGCACTCCGGATGAGACCGGATCGTATTATTGTCGGTGAGGTCAGAAGCGGTGAGGCTTTCGACATGCTCCAGGCAATGAACACGGGACATGAAGGCTCGCTAACGACTGTACACGCCAATTCACCGGATGACGCTTTAAGAAGGGTAGAAGCAATGGTTGTTATGGCCGGAATGGAGCTGCCAAGTCATATTGTCCGGGAATATATCGTCGGTGCACTCGATATCATTATTCAAGCAACCCGACTAACTGATGGAACTAGAAAAATTATCTCTATTTCTGAAGTGGTGGAAGAACAGAATGGTTCACATTCTGTAAAAGAAATATTCCATTTTAAAAGAACAGGCATGTCATCAGATGGAGCAATTGAAGGCTTTTATACACCGACAGGTTACATTCCAGCATCACTTGATAAGTTAAAGGTCTTTGGAATAAACATCCCTGAATCTTCCTTTACGCCTGTTTATGAGGAGGTGAAATAATGGCCGAGTTTTTTCTATCCATGTTTGCTGCTCTTATGTTGATTATCTCCATCTATTTCATACTCGATTACCGGATGAAAAAACGGGAGTGGCGCAAGGATGTTCATGAGTTTTACAACGATGGAGTGAAGAGAAAAAGTGTTATTGTTCTGCTCGGCACGAAGTTTGATCAAACGGAAACAGCGCAGCCGATCTATGAAAAGCTTCGCAGTGCCAATATTCCTTTAACACCGTCTGAATACCTTGGAGCACATGTTGTTATTTTTATGGGAATTATTATCGCCTTGCAGAACTTCTTCGGCATTGGGTTTCCAGTCAATCTTCTTGTTGCTGCATTAGTGCTTGAAGGAGGCAAAAGGCTGCTGTTTTTAATACGAAAAAATTATATGAAGCAGCGTATTGTTGAGCAGCTTCCTGAGATTTGCAGAACATTGGCCAACTCCAGCCGGTCAGGTATGACATTGACGCAAGGAATTAACCTCGTTGCACAGGAAGTGAGTGAGCCAGCTAAAAGTGAATTTCGCAGACTGGCTCAGGAGCTGTCACTAGGAATCGATTTTAATGCAGGTCTTAAAGCAATGGAGAAACGTATTGACAGCAGAGAGTTTCAGCTCTTTGTCGCCACTATGCTGATCCAAAAGAAGGCTGGAGGCAATCTCTATGCTGTTCTTGATGAAATGAGTCAGACGCTGGAAGATCGAAAAATCCTGCAGCAGGAGATCAAAACAATGACTGCTGAACAGAGATATGTTTCTTATATTGTTCCAGTGATTCCTATATTTCTAGTGTTAATGATGAATAATGTCATCGATGGATTTTTAGATCCGTTATTTTCTGGATTGGGACTCTTCCTGCTCGCATTTTTCGTAGCTGGAACCGTATTAACGTTCATTCTAGTCCGAAAAGTGACGAATATTAGGGTGTGAAAAGATGGATGGATTAATCCTTATTGTTGTTAGCTTATGTTTAATCTTTGTTGCCCTTTCTTTAAGAAGCTTTTATAAATATCTCACCTCAAAAGAGAGACTTAAAGAGGAAATAAAAGAGAAAACATTTATCTATAATTCATTTGAAAAAAAGATCACAAGAAAAGAAAAAATGATTTCGAAAATGCTGCAATATGCTGATGACTTTTCTGGCATTGGTCAGAGAATCAATTTCTTTAGTGAAAATGAAGAAATAAAAAAACAGCTAATGCAGGCTGGCTTTCCATATGGATTGACAGTAGAACGATTTCAAGGTTTGAAAATCTTTTTACTTATTATTGGTGTTATTGCAGGTGGAGTATCACTTGTACTCCGACTGCCCTTTGCGGAGGTTTCCCTCATTCTGCTGCCTGTAGCCGCCTATATGCTGACGATATTTTGGCTTAAGAAAAAGGCAAAGCAGCGCCAGGCGGAGCTTTCCTATCAGCTTCCGGATTTTCTCGATACGATGAGTGTAACTCTGCAGGCAGGTGTCGGCTTAGATCAAGCTCTTAGAGATATCGTTCCATACTTTGAAGGACCTGTTAAAGATGAATTTGGCCGATTTATACAAGAAACAGATGTAGGAGTGCCAAGGGCTGATGCCTATCGAGAACTCTTAAAGCGTAATGAAAGCAGAGAGTTCCAGATGCTGATTAAATCATTAATCCAAGGTGAACGACTAGGTGTTCCGATTTCTAAGACCTTTAAACAGCAATCCGAAGAAATGCGGAAGATCAAGAAGGAAAAAATTAAAGAGGAGGCAGCAAAAGCCTCGCCGAAAGTCACCTTGATTACCACTTTTATTGTTATGCCGTCTGCCATCATTTTAATTGGCGGCCTGATGGCTATCAATATGTTTAAAGATAGCAGTAATTTATTCAACTTATTTAACTAAAAAAGGAGAGATTTACAATGAAAAACATGATGATTAAAGCATGGACAAAAGTTATGAATCCAGTGAAGAACGAAAAAGGAGCACAATCACTCGAGTGGTTAGGAATTGCAGCTTTACTTATTCTTGTATTAGGGATTGTTTCAACAGCGGTTAGTGATCAGAGTGAAGGAATTGGATCCATCATCTCAGGAATTATTGATCAGATTTCACAAATGGTAGGCGGCTGATTCGTCACATACAAACTGGCGTCTTGCCTGAGACGGCAGGACGCTCTCTTTGCTTAAGTTTTATAGAAATAAACGTTTTGAAACTCTAGGGGTATTCTTATTTGTAAGGTGGTTAAAAAATTGACATATACCAAAAGGATCCTTCCCATTCTCATAATCTTTATCCTTTTTTTGGCTGCCTGCAGCAACAATCAAGATGAGCCAGATCAGGTTAATTCCGATAATGATGATGCGCAAGTTTCTGCTAATGCAGAAGATGACGAGAAAGATGATGCATCAAATAAGTCTGATGAAGAAGAACCTGAATTAGATATTGAACCTCTTCCTGAAACATATGAAGAGTTAGCTGCAAAGCCAGTCGGTGAACATCATGATTTCACATTTAATTTAAATGATGAAGATATTCAAAGAATGCTAGATACATTCAATGACCTTCCGGAACTGCCAGAAGATGCATCGAATGAAGAGTTAGATTATTACTATCAAGAGCTTCTGAAAAAGGTTCAGCAAGAATACAAAGGTCCAGAAGAAGCGATTAAACAGTTGCGTTTTCAGTCTATAGGAAATCCAGAGCAGGCAGATTCAAGATATCAGTTTAAAGAGAATCTAAATGTTGAAATTCTTCTGGATGCTTCGGGGAGTATGGCAGCAGAGGTTAATGGAGATGTAAAGATGGACGCAGCTAAAGAATCAATTCTGCAGTTTGTTGAGTCACTTCCTGAAGATGCAAAAGTAGGTATTAGAGTTTATGGTCATGAAGGAAGCAGCAAAGAAGCAGATAAGCCATTATCATGCAGCAGCAGCGAGATTATTTATCCGATTTCATCTTATGAAGAATCCTCATTTCAAACAGCTTTGGATGGAGTTACTCCAAGTGGATGGACACCAATCGAATTAGCGTTAACAGAAGCACAGAAAGATCTATCAGAGTTTGATGGAGCAAATAACACAAATATTGTTTATTTGGTCAGTGATGGTGTGTCTACATGTGAAGACCAGCCAGTAGAAGCAGCAAAGCAGCTATACGATTCTAATATTGAACCAATTGTGAATGTCATTGGGTTCGATGTTGATAATGAAGGTCAAAATCAGCTTAGAGAAATTGCTGATGTGACGGAGGGTATTTACACTTATGCTGCTGATGGAAATGAGTTAAGCGATGAGCTTGCGAAAGTAAGTGATTTGGCAGAGACATGGGAAAAGTGGAAAGAGCAGGGTGAGCAAAGCCTTGATTACAAAAGGGTGAATAATAGTCTTGATATATTTGTGTATATCACTGAGGAAAAATCCAAAACAACAAGAGAGAAATCCATTATAAATCTTATTGTTTCACAGATGGCGCAAAATGAAAAAATAAGCAATGAAGCAAGAGATTATTTACAGCAGAAAAACACGGAATATCATGATTGGATCAGAGAAGAAATTGATCAGTTTAATGAGGAGCTCAAAGCCTTAAACGAAAAAAGCTATAGTGAAGCATTACAAACACTAGAGGAAAAATATCAGACTAATGCTCAATAAGTGAGGTGAGTATTTTTGGGAGAAAGAGTGTTTAATCGTGTTGCCGCATTGCTTATGATTGGTGTACTCATCTTTTGGAGCGCCTTTCCGGCAGTTGCAGGAGCAGCTGGCTTTATCTCACCTGGAACGCCGATTTCACCAGGGAAAAGTATTTCTCCAGGTAAGCCAATTTCAGGAGGGACTTTTATTATTCCCGGTAAGGCATATGATCCAGGAGATCCAGTAAATGGTGGAAATGCTGGTGGAGTATCAGGGCAGCCTATTTTACCGGGTTCACCACTGAATCTTGGGTCATTTATGATCCCGAATGCACCTCCAGCACCGCCAAGTTCATTTTATTGGCAGGGAAACCCAATTAACGCTGGTAATGCCGTTCAAGGTGGCAACGCCATTGCAGGAGGCGACCCAGCGAACGGTGGCGACGCGGCGAATGGCGGAAATGCAGCCAACGGAGGCGACGCAGCGAACGGCGGAAATGCCGCTAACGGAGGCAACGCAGTAAATGGCGGAAATGCCGCTAACGGAGGCGATGCAGCCAATGGTGGAAATGCCGCTAACGGAGGCAACGCAGCCAATGGTGGAAATGCCGCTAACGGAGGCAACGCAGCCAATGGCGGAAATGCCGCTAACGGAGGCGACGCGGCGAACGGCGGAAATG
Source organism: Cytobacillus gottheilii (assembly GCF_001636345.1). Classification (GTDB taxonomy): domain Bacteria; phylum Bacillota; class Bacilli; order Bacillales; family Cytobacillaceae; genus Cytobacillus; species Cytobacillus gottheilii. The sequence goes on along the minus strand of NZ_KV440945.1, from coordinate 4,287,279 downwards.
CCGCTAACGGTGGCGATGCCGCTAACGGAGGCGACGCAGCGAATGGCGGGGATGCCGCTAACGGAGGCGACGCAGCGAATGGTGGAAATGCAGCCAATGGTGGCGACGCAGCGAATGGCGGAAATGCCGCTAATGGTGGCGACGCAGCCAACGGAGGAAATGGTGCTAATGGTAACGCAGGTAATGGCGGAAACGCGCCAATGGGGAATTCTTCTGATGCAGGTGATGTTCCTCCTTGGTATAATGTCATATTTAAATCAACTGATGGCTCTAAAGGAGTTTTTAGTCATGTGACTGGAGCGATTGGTGACTTTAAATCATTTGGCTTAGGTTTTCTGAATCGGGATGTAGCTGGTGCAGTATTATCTATGGCTGCTGGATTTAAATATGCTCCGATTCCGGGAACTTCTAACTATGCGATCTATGGGAAAAATGGCTATAACAATAGCTTGCTTGATAATTTATATCAGAGATATAAAAATTACACCTTTAATGGGGAAGAGAGAAATCTCGGTCCAAACTCAAGAAGAATTAGTGAAACAAGACTGAATGCTTTTTTGGATAGCAAAAAACTGAGACCGACTGATAGAGGCTTTTGGAGCCATGTTGGAAATTCAGTCAAAAATTCGATTAAAAACAGCTGGAGCCCGTTCAGCAGCAAAGTTTTCAATCCAAAAAACTGGCTGAGCACAAGTGTGTTTAATAAAGATTTCTTTGCCAAGAGCAATATGCTAAAGCTGAGCGGTCCTGTCGGCTATATTACTACAGCTGCAAGCAGTGTATATGATTATGGCTGGGGATCTAAGAGTGATATTGGTCTTGCTTCTACCAACTTTGCTGCCGATTTAACTACAGATGTGGCTGTTGGTGTTGTATCAACTGGTATCGGAAGTGTGGCTTCCAGTATGGCAGCTGGTGCAGTCGCTGGATCGGTTGTCCCAGGACTTGGAACAATTGTTGGAGCAGGAGCTGGTTTACTGGCAGGTATAGGAACCACTTATTTAATTAATGGAACAGCTACCGGCCGAAAGGTAAAGAAAGCTGTTTCAGATGGAATTAAAAAAGCCTACGATTGGGTTGGCGGTGGCTTGAAGAAACTGGGTGGTTTATTTGGTTAAAGATGTAGAGAGAACAGCAAAGAAATTCTTTGATGGAAATGGCATGTATTTATTAGGCTCAAACCTCTTAATGGGGACTATTTTGAGCCTAATCCCCTCGGGGTCACTTAATATCTTTTTGTTATTCATGCTGATTACAGCGATTGAGACTGTGATCGCCTGGACTTGGTGGAAGAAGGATATGGAGATTGTCCGGTTTAATTCCTTAACAGCTTTTTTACTCGTAGCTACATTGGGATTATTTGCGGTGTTCCCTTTATTCCGTTTAACAGAGGGCGTACCATTTTGGCTAATCTTGATCGCATACTTGCTTGTAGTCGCATATGCGCTTTATAGGAAAGAAGTTATTTTTCAAGCCTTCTATAATCCGCAGAAGTCCAAATTATATCTCGGTGTCATGCTTGTGCTGGTGATCTTTTTGATTGTTGGGGCTTTCTCCTTCCGATATGGCCAGGAGATGGTTATTTTAGCGAGCATGAATGATCATTCGGGCGCCTTTTTTGTTGCAACATTTGCTTATTTGCTGGGTTTATTACTGACTTTTGTGTCAACAGCATTATTAAAAAAGCCAGCTGAATTAAAATAGGTGCTATTAAAATCAAAACCTGGAAAAGGAGTGGTGTTTAAGGCGTAATCGAGACATGAAACACCAACACCTGGGAATTGGAGTCATGTTTAAGGCGTAATCGATACAGGAAACACCAAAACTTGGGAATTGGAGTCGTGTTTAAGGCGTAATCGAGACATGAAAAACCAAAACTTGGGAATTGGAGTGGTGTTTAAGGCGTAATCGAGACACGAAACACCAACACCTGGGAATTGGAGTCATGTTTAAGGCGTAACCGAGACACGAAACACCAAAACCTGGAAAAGGGAGTCGTGTTTAAGGCGTAATCGAGACACGAAACACCAAAACCTAGAAAAGGGAGTCGTGTTTAAGGCGTAATCGAGACACGAAACACTAAAACTTGGAAAAGAGAGTCATGTTTAAGCGGTAATCACGCCTCGAAACACCATAAAATGGAAAATAGAGTCATATTTAAATCGTAATAAGCTGCAATAATTAGGTGCAGCCAGCTGTTAGGTGAAAATTTCTTTGAATACGGGGGTGTAAGAGATGTTTAGTTTCTCCGGTTTTTTAAAAACGTTAGGCATTGTTTTACTTGTGTTTATCGCCCTTTCCTTTGTTTTGGGTTTCGTGGGACTTAATCATATGGGAGCTTTGCTGGCTATAATGTATTTCTTTTGTTATCTGTTAGCCGGAGTATTGGCACCTATGTGGAATAAAAAAACGCCGTATTTTTCAAGTTTTATGCTAAGTGTCACGTTAACAGTTTTAAACTTAGTTGCCGCCATCTATTTGCTGGATGTTATGGTTTTGGCTGACCCAGCTGAAATCAACAGCAGCCTGGTTTACAACACAGCATTGTCACTGCTGGCAACATTCGTAACGGTAAAAATAATGGAGAAGAGAGGGGGAGAAACCTATGCTTAGAGATGTAGCGGACCTATACAATCGAAATATCATCAATATACTGCTGATATGTTTAATCTTAGTTGTGCCAATTACGTTCTTTAACTATGCTGCGATTGTTTACATAATGAATTTAAATACACTGGAATATGCAAACATTCCTGCTTTAGCATTATGGGTTTTAAACTTCACTATTTTATTCCCTCCCTTTTTTCTCATAGCTAAAATGGATCGAACTGAACAAGAGGTGAATTTAAAGCAAATTCTGTCTTTTTTTATCATGAAATTCGGATTTGTGGCTGCCATTACGATTGTATTTTTCGCAATTGGAATGTTCGGATCCCTACTCCTCTTTATTCCAAGTTTAATAGCAGTGCTGATTATTCTACTTTTTCCATTATATGCGGATCGCGAAAGTATTAAGGATGCGATGCAAGGGGTTTGGGAGATTATTAAAAGAGAGCATATATTTTTATTTATCGATGTTCTCATTATTGTTTCCTTGAATGTGCTCGTTTGGTCAGGATCGTTATACTTGCTTGGAGGCTTTGAGAATAACACACTGGTCTTTATTGTTCTTCGTGCCTTAATTAATTCACTCATTTTTCCGGTAGTATATTTCTATTTAACGTTTAAATATCGAAAAGATTTTGCGTAAAGAAGGTGAAGAAAATGACAGAAACAGAACAAACAGAAACCGGGTTTAAACAAGTGCATGTTGCGTTAGTTGTATTATTTTCAATTTTAACTCTAGGTGTGTATTTAGCCTACTGGTTCTTAAGCAGACGCCACGCCATAAGAGAGTATGAAGGTTCTGGGTATATCCCGTTTAAGTGGTGGGGAGTCTTTCTTGTTCTTCTCTCATTATCCTTTTTATATAAGTTTATTGGTCCAATTTTTCTGACACCATATGGAGTAGCCCTTTTTGATTCAATTGATATGATATTTTCCTATTATTTCTTAGGAATACTCTATTATTCTGTCTTTCGTTTAAAAACAATTATAGAAGATGCATATGAGGAAAAATTATTTGCCTCTTGGCTTCTTGTATTATTTCATGTTTGGTATATCCAGTATAAATTGAACAGGTTAGGGGACGTTGATATCAATGAAAAAGCTCTTGCGCCCCAAATGGCAAAATGAGGATGGGGCAATTAGTTTAGAATTCTTAGGGATTTTGCCGTTTTTCTTTCTATTCTTCTTGCTCCTTTGGCAAGTGGTTGGCACAGGTTATGCAGTCTTCACCGCTAAAACGGCAGCGAATGACGCAGCGAAGACCTATGCAGCTACCAATGATCTTCAGGAAGCAATTCAAACAGCGCAGGAATCAATTGGATCCAGCAGTGTTTTATCCTATAAAAATTTAATTCGGGAATATTCGAATAACGGTGATTTCAAGCTTGTTCTGTACACAGAGCACAAATTAAGCTTTGTACCGGATCGGTGGAGGGAGCAGGCAACCTTCGACCTAAATGAAGAAGCATTTGGAAAGGTTTTGTATACAGAATGAAGTGGCTGAATAATGAAAGAGGAAATGCCGCGATTTTCATGCTGTGGCTCCTTGGGATCGTGGCAATCATATTTGTCCTGACGATTAATATAGTAAAAGTCTATATTGTAAAAGAGCATAGCAGTCTTTCCGCAGAGCAGGCCGCTTTAGCAGGAACGGCAGTACTCATAGAAAATACAGCACAAGCCATTGAGAACTATGAAAGAAATCCGAACTACTTGTTAATAAGAGAATTGCATGAAAATGAATTAGCAGATGGAAAGCCGATCTCCGCCTTAATTGAAGAGAAAAAGAATGAATATGTAAACAGCGGCCGTGATGAGTCGGCTGCCTATATTGAAGCGGCAAACGATATTTTGACAAAAAGCAGGTTAAATTGGAATGGTTTTTTAAAACAAGAATTAAGAAGAGAATTATCAGAAACGAAAGTTGGTGCAGAAGCTTTAGTTCGTTCGGCTGTCATGAATGTTATTAACAGTAATCATGCCAGAACAGAGGACACAGTGATCTCATTTTCTCTTGATAAATGGCGTGTTGAGGTGGAATCAACGGTTCGATTTGAATCTGTTTCGGATAATAAGTATATTTCCAGATTTATAGAAGATATTCCGCAAAAAGGGTATGGACCAACTCTTGCTTATATGGAAAATGTATATGCAAGCGGCATGAGCTTCCCAGAAATCCCTGAAGAAGAATCAGAATAAGATCAAACGGAAGAACTGACCTTTATTTGCAGCAGGTTCAGTTCTTTTTTCACATTCAGTGTCCTTTCTATTAGCGGATCGCTAAACAGTCTGGCTGTCTTTTTTAAGAAAATAGAGGTGTTTATAGTGAACTTAGGAGCATTCCGTGAGGTTCCGCTGGCTGATAATATAATCTATCTATGGATCTTACCAAGTTTAGCGATTTTAGGTTTTATGTTCTATCCAGAAGCAGAGCCCCTTGCCGTGGTTATTGGCAGTGCAGTGATCTTTTTGATGATTGTATTATCAGTTTTGATGAAGATAAAAAAGTGGCATTATTATTTAGGGTTTAGAGGATTGGCTGCAGTAATTTATCTTGACCTTACTTCTGTGTTTATGGCTTTGACGATCATAAGAGCCGGCGGTGGCGTCGTGATTTCAAGCATGTTGCTCGTGATGTTAATCTTAACCATTTTTATTGCACTTAGATTCCCGAATTTTGTCCTAACAGAAGCAAATGAACCTCGTACGAAGATTGGGAAGACGATTGTTTCCTTTGCCTATTTGGGAAGCGCGGCGGCTGCGGCGATTGGGTATTGGTCTGTAAATGGTTTCGGGGCAAGCCTTGTATTAACTATTGTGTTTGTTTTGTTTCTTATTGTGATTGCTTTAGCTCACGCAAGTTTTCGTTTGACATTGAAACGGTCAGAGTAAAAGCAGGAGTTTATATTATAGAATTTTAATCTTCTATAATATAACTGTGTTTGGTGCGGCAGCTTAATCAAAGAGATAAACTTTGAAAAAAAGTAGGTCATTTAATGAAAAAAAGAACTTTACTAATCATTTCAATTATTTATAACGCGGTTATTTGGCTTGGGATTATGCTCCCTCTTTATTTCGAGGAAAAAGCAAATGGCGAAATATCCAGAGAATCAGCTCTATATATAGCCTTTCCTACAATTCCGTTTATGATAATTGGTGTTATTATGACTGGGGTAGCTATATCTCCTAATAGGAATGGCGATGATAGGGTGAATAAAAAGTCTGTATTGTTTGGAATCGTATTGACGATTGGATTCCTGGGATATCGAGTGGGGATGTCATTCATTAATGATTAAATTAAATCTGTGTAAATAAGGTGCGGAAGAATTTATAATTTCGAACATATTATCTTATGGATTAGGGATGGCGGTGATTAATTCATCTTTTATAAAAGAGACCTTTGTGAAAGCGAGGTTATTAAATGACAAAACGAACTTTATTAATCTTATCAATTTTATATAATCTTGCAATCTATGGGATCTCCCTTGGAGGACTTTACCTAGAGGAACAAAAAGAAGGAAAAATGACTGGGGATATGTTCCTTTTACATGTTGGTGTTGCATTTCCTTTTATGATCATTGGTCTCATTATGATCGGAACCGCGGTGTAACCTGATGCTGAAGGGAAAAAGAGGGTAAACAGAAAGTCTGTTATTTTTGGGATTGTGCTGGGAATTGGGTTTATATCCTATCGATTAGGAATGTCTTTAATTGGAGAATAGACTAAGTTTTTCACCATGCCAGCCTGCTAATCATTTAGTTCACGTGATAAAACCGGGATTAGTTAATTTTACCCAGAAACCTTTCTACTGAAATTCCGTAAACATACATAAGAAATAAGCGCAAAGGGAGGAAAAACATGATTAAAAAAGCACCATGGTTATTCATGCTCTTTTTATCGGCGTGTTTGCTTCTTTTAGCTGGCTGTGCTGATAAAACTGATAGCACTAATAACCAAGAAGAAGAGGAGACAGAGAAGGCTGATCAATATGACCAGTTAGCACAAGAGAAAAATGAGGAACTGGAGCTCGAACCGCTTGAGCTAACTTCTTATAGCGAAGAAGTAGGAGCGAAGATTGCCGAGCCTGCATATAAGCATTTTGCTGCAAACGGCAAGGTAACCGTTGAAGGCACAATTGAAAAGCATGCTGAGTTGAAGTCAGACTACGTTTGGATAAAAATTTATGCAGACGAGGAAGGCCCTGCGGGTGATAAGCATGAGTATTATGCACCGATTGCTGATGGGGAATTTAAACAGGATATTCGCTTCTTTAACGGTGAAGGAGAGTATCGTGTCGAGGTTCAGGTGCCGAGTATGGATCGTGATAACTATTATTATGATACAGCTAAATTTACAGTTGAAAATGTGAATCCAGATATGAATAGGGATATCAGCTATACGCCTTTTGGATTTGAAGCCGGATTGAACCTTGAAGGCGACACAAGTTATTTGCAGGAAGATGAGATATTCTCCTTAAAAGGAGCAGTGACGGAATTAACAGATGATGACACCTTAATGCTTGTGCTGCGGAAAGACAGCGAGACATGGAAGCATGTAATCCCGCTCGATGGCGGCGAGTTTTCATATGACGTTCCTCTTTTCTATGGAGCAGGCCTTCACGAGCTTGAAGTGCTTGTGCCAGATGAAGAGCGGGAAAATTATTACCAAACGGCAACAACGCTTTTAATAGATAACGAGTCAGATCAGATAATGGAGCCGATTGAATACTCAAAGACATATATGGAGCGTGGAGTAACTCTTGATTTTCCTCAATATGGAGGAGAAGAGACAGATGGAGTCTATGAGGTAAAAGGAACGATTGACCCTAACGCAGAATTTGGTCCTGAAACAGATCATATCTATATCACAACCAAAAAAGGGGAAGATGAAGCGTTGGATGTCATACCTGTTGAGGATTACCAATTTAATGATTCCTTTCATCTAAGATTTGGTCCGGGCACATATGAAGTGAAGGTGAGTGTTCCTGAGATAAAAGAGGAGAATAGTGACTATTTCCGATACTTTGGCTTCGCGAAGTTCCATGTTGATTCCACTGCACCAGATGAGCGGGATCTTCTGCCATCAAGAGGTGTGCAGTCCGATGACCCGCAAATCATCAGCTTGGCAGAGGAAGTAACCGGCGGCATTGCTGGTGAGCGGGAAAAAGTAAAAGCTGTCTATGAATATGTAGCTAAAAATATTGCATATGATGTTGAAAAATATGAAACAGATAATTTTAATTGGGATGACAGTGCATTGAAAGTTCTGGATCTAAAAAAAGGCGTTTGTCAGGATTATGCGTATTTAGCGATCGCCATGCTGCGTGCTGCTGATATTGAAGCTAGATTTATAGAAGGTAAGGCGAAAGGAAGCGGCATATTGCCTGGCAATCATGCATGGGTAGAAGCGAAGGTGGATGGAAACTGGCTGACAATGGATCCGACATGGGGTTCTGGCTATGTGGACGATGGCGTTTTTACAGCAAAATACAATGAAGACTATTTTGAACCAAATCCAGATGAGTTTGCTAAGACGCACACTCGCACTGGTGTTGCATATTAGATTAGTAGTTTGCGGACTGACCTATGAGGGCAGTCCGCATTGTTACATAGGAGGCATTTATGTTTAAGGGAAAAATTACTGATCTTTTTTAGGGACAATATAAGGTAGAGTAAAAGAGTTGAATCATAGACAAAGATTAGTCTGAAGAAAAAGGCCCAGAATTTTCTTCCCATCTTCAAGACTGTTTCGCAAGCAGTTTTTTCCCAGTTCCTGTTATAATAAAGAAGTGTTATTTCAACTGATTATTCACAACGTTTTGAATTTACAACAGGACTTTGTTCATTTAGGTAGAATTTATTAGGTAGAGGATTCATTTCGACAATTTTCCTTGCTGAGGTGAGGACTAGGAGGTAATTATGGGGAGAGAAAATATGCATCCAGCCATTGAGCGGGTGCTCAAGAATATAGAGAAGGTTATTATTGGAAAACGTCAGGTTGCAGAGCTTAGTCTTGTTGCACTGCTGGCGGAAGGTCATGTATTGCTCGAGGATGTTCCAGGTGTGGGAAAGACCATGATGGTTAGAACGCTGGCGAAATCAGTAGGAGCGCAATTTCGCAGAATTCAATTTACACCAGACCTTCTTCCGTCTGATGTGACAGGTGTTTCTATTTATAATCCAAAAGAAATGGAATTTCAATTCCGTCCAGGTCCAATTATGGGGAATATTATTTTGGCTGATGAAATTAACCGTACTTCTCCCAAGACACAATCCGCATTGCTGGAAGGTTTGGAGGAAGGCAGTGTCACGATTGATGGTGTTACACATCGTTTAGAGAAACCTTTCTTTGTTATGGCTACACAGAACCCAATTGAATATGAAGGAACCTATCCGCTTCCAGAAGCACAGCTGGACCGTTTTTTATTAAAAATGAAAATGGGATACCCTGATGCAGCCGAAGAGCTTGAGGTGCTGAATAGTGTTCAAAGGCTTTCACCACTTGAGGAATTAGAGCCGGCAATTGATTTGGCGGAGCTAAAGGACTTGCAAATGCAGGTGAAAGAAGTGCATGTAGATGAAACGATTAAAAGATATATCGTTGAAATTGCTGAACGAACTAGAAGTCATGGAAATGTCTATCTTGGGGTAAGTCCCCGCGGATCCATCGCATTAATGAAGGCTGCTCAGGCGTATGCCTTCTTAAATGGAAGAGACTTTGTGCTGCCGGACGATATTCAATATTTGGCTCCAGCTGTTTTTGAGCACCGGTTAATACTTAAATCTGAAGCAAAATTTGAAGGGATAACATCGGGGGATGTCATTGATCGTATTCTTGCCAGGACTCCTGTTCCAGTTCAAAGGGCTGTGAAATAAATGAAGCAATCTCTTAAGGTATTAAAGGGTGTTTGGAAATTAGTTGTGCTCTTTTTCTTGATCATCCTTACATTTTCATATGCCATGTTTCAAGGCGGGTTTGTCAGCTGGTTTTTATTTTACAGCTTCCTGCCTTTCGCCTTATATGGGTTATTCCTCGTTTTCTATCCATTTCAGCGGATTGAAGCCGTGCGTTCATTATCGAAACACGAGTTTAATGCAGGGGAGCAGCTGAAGGTATCGATTGAGCTTGAAAGATCTATTCAGTTTCCGCTTTTCTTTCTTGTGGTTGAAGATTGTATCGATGAAAAGTTAAATCAGTTTGGAATGGTCAATAAATCAAAAACGCTCATGTTCCCTGGCTTTCAAAAAAAATTATCCTATGAATATGTGCTTGAAAGTCTGCCAAGAGGCGAGCATATTATTCCTGCTATTCGGTTGAAAACAGGGGATCCGCTCGGTTTAATTGAAAAAGAGATCATTGTAAAAACAGAAGCGAGATTTGTTGTTTATCCATCTTATGAAGAATTAATTTATAAACCTTTTGAAAATCATTACGATCAAGGAATGACTGCTTCAAGAGAGCGAGTGCAGAGAGATACATCGATGGCGATTGGCATTAGAGAATATCAGCCGGGCGATCGTTTTTCCTGGATAAATTGGAAGGCGACGGCAAAGCGCAATGATATTATGACAAAGGAATTTGAGCAGCGTCAATCTCATGATGTTTATATTATGATGGACTGTTCGCCGCATCGTTCCTTTGAAGCAATTGTATCGTTTTCGGCCTCTATTATGAGAGCCATTTTGCGCAAAGGTGCTCAAGTTGGCTTTTTGACTTCTTCGGCTGATCGGGCTGCTTTTCCGATTCGCGGAGGAGAAACGCAGCAGCAGCAGCTCTTTTATCACCTTGCGAAAGTGAGAGACGAGAGCGCTGTGTCGTTTGATCGTGTATTGGAAACTGAAAAATTTCTCGCACAGCAAAACTTCAATTTAATGCTTGTGACAGGGGAGTTAACAAAGGCATTAATTGAGAAAGCTGGTTACTTCTCTTCCCGCAAAGGAATCGTAACGATTTTCTTAATAAAAGGAAAAAATGATTCTTCGACAGAATTGGAGCTTGCTTTGAAGTCTGAAAGCTCGGCGAGAGGTATTCGTGTTGTGATGATTCATGATGGCAACTTCTCCGAAGCTTTTTCGGAGGTGAGAAAAGCTTGAAAATACGTGATGTGAAAAGAGATTTAACAACACTGATCTTATACGCAATTGGATTTCTGCTGCTGTGGGAATGGTTAAGGCCAGTTGAACAGCTGACAGACACCTCAAATATATGGCTATTTATAATGTTTGCAGGAGTATCGTTACTATTAGCCTACTTAGGTACACCGATTATATTGAGCGGTATTGTTAAGATCGTATTTATTTTATATGCCCTTCACTTTTTATATGGAGAAGGTTCGTTTCTGTCGCTCTCATGGGCAGGTTCGTTTTTGGAGGATATCTTCACTAATTCCGAGACGATCCTTAACCGGGATTGGCCAGGTCTTACAAATCATTTTCGCAGTCTGTTATTTTTTGTGCTTTTGTGGCTGATGACCTATCTGGTTCATTATTGGCTGATGAACAGAAGGCAAATCTTTATTTTCTTCTTTATGACGATGATCTATATCACCGTTTTAGATACGTTTACACCGTATGAAGCGGATATGGCGATCGTTCGAACCATCATTTTAGGATTCGCTGCCATGGGGATCTTAACCTACTATCGATACCTGGAAAAGGAAGGGGTAAAAGCCTCTCTTCATTTCTCGCGCAAGTGGATGCTCCCGCTTGCCATTATGATCGCTTTAAGTGTTGGGGTTGGACTAGCTGCTCCAAAGGCCGATCCTATTTGGCCAGATCCTGTGCCGTTTATTCAATCGTATAGCGAGGATAGCGGAGGTCCTGGTCCTGGAATTAAAAAGATTGGATATGGAGAAAATGATTCTCAGCTAGGCGGGCCGTTTATTGGTGATGACACACTAGTGATGAGAACGGAAATGCAATCACGTCATTATTGGAAGATCGAAACGAAGGATATTTATACTGGAAAAGGCTGGATACGGTCGGAAGATGATGAAGGTGAAGTGTTCTTTGGGGCAGATGAGATCGTGCCTATTCCAGAGCTTACAGAAGATGTGACTTCTGAAAAGACAGAAAGAACCAGCTCTGTTTTAAATGTTATGAATTATGATCATATTGCTTACCCGCTAGGTGTTCAAACGATTACAACGAATCCTGAGCTGACCTATTCACTTGATTCAGAAATTGAAAAAATCAGCACTCAAAATCAAACAGGCAGAAGTACACCAGCAGCGGAATATGAGGTCACATATCAATCCTCTCAATATAGTGTGACAACACTTCAGTCATCAAATAGGGAAACAGAGCTCCCGGCTGAGATAATCGAAAGATACACACAGTTGCCGGAAAGTCTGCCGCAGCGTGTCCGAGATCTAGCTGTTGAGATCACACAGGATGAGGACAATTGGTTTGATATGGCTCGTGAACTGGAGTCCTATTTTAATAGCTCTGGTTTTACCTATGACCAGCAAAATGTGGCAGTTCCTGGAGAAGATGAAGATTATGTTGATCAATTTTTATTTGATACAAAAATTGGATATTGTGATAACTTTTCAACTGCTATGGTCGTGCTTGCAAGATCTCTTGACATGCCTGCCCGCTGGGTGAAGGGTTTTACAGAAGGAGACTATATAGAAGGATCAGGCAGCGGCGTGAGTGTATATGAAGTGACAAATAATAATGCCCATTCCTGGGTGGAAATCTTCTTCCCTGAGGTTGGATGGGTACCATTTGAGCCTACACAAGGCTTCACTAATAATATACAGTACAACTTCGATACAGAAACAGATACACCAGCACAGCAGCCTGAGACTTCAGAGCAGCCTGAAACTCCTGAGCTTGAGGAGGATGTGACAGAAACAGCATCGAATTCAGAAGGATTTTCTATGACAACAATGTGGAATTCATTTAAAAGCTTTGTCGACAGAAATACTTTATGGATTATTCTGGGGGTACTAATCGCTGCCGTTATAGGATGGGTATTCTATCTGAAAAGAGGACGCTGGCTTCCTCGTTATTATGTCTGGAAAATGAAAAACAACAGCAGCAATCAAGATTTTACAAAGGCATATTTTATCCTTCTTAAAGAGCTGGAACGCTATGGCCTAAAGCGTAAGGAAGGACAGACTTTAAGAGACTATGCTGCATATATTGATCAATTCTTTTCTTCCAATGAAATGGGTGAGCTTACGTCTAACTATGAGCTTTTATTATACAGAGGCAAGCTTGATGAAGATAGTTTCAAAAAGACGAAGGAATTGTGGGAAAATTTAATTAAAAAGACAATAGCTTGACCGTAAAAATAACCTGTTGTTAAAATAGGTTAAGTGAAAAAAATGATTTAATAACATTGGTTCAAAATTAAATATAGCAACCCTTCATATATCCTCGATAATATGGTTCGAAAGTCTCTACCGGATCGCCGTAAATGATCTGACTATGAAGGCAGTAATTCTCTTTAGCATATAAAGCCGGAATTCTGCCTTCAGTTTTTTTGAAGAGCAGAATTGCGGTTTTTTCTTTTTATCGAAAATGACTGGTGCTATAAATTGAACCAATGAACAACCATATAGGTCTTAACACTACTTGAAGAGGTGAACAGCGTGACGGGGAAAACAGAATTGCAAAACCAAGAAATGATCATTGTGCTGGATTTCGGCAGTCAATATAACCAGCTCATTACACGCCGTATTAGAGAATTAGGTGTATATAGTGAATTGCATCCTCACACGATTACAGCTGAGGAAATCCAAAAAATAAATCCAAAGGGCATCATCTTTTCCGGCGGTCCAAACAGTGTGTATGGCGAAGGTTCTTTCCGCTGTGATGAACGTATTTTTGATCTTGGTTTACCGATCTTTGGTATTTGCTATGGTATGCAGCTGATGACTATGCACTTTGGCGGTAAAGTTGAACAGGCAAAGCATCGTGAGTATGGCAAAGCTGTCTTAAATGTACAAAATGAATCAAAGCTATTTGCTGATCTGCCAAGTGAACAAGTCGTTTGGATGAGCCATGGAGATCTTGTTGTAGAAGCTCCACCAGGATTTACTGTTGATGGCACAAATCCATCTTGTCCAATTGCAGCAATGAGCAATGAAGAAAAAGGATTATATGCCGTACAATTCCACCCAGAGGTTCGCCATTCTGTACACGGAAATGATATGCTGAAGAACTTTGTCTTTAATGTTTGCGACTGTACTGGTGATTGGTCCATGGAGAATTTCATTGAAATTGAGATGGAGAAAATTCGTCAAGCTGTTGGCGATAAAAAAGTGCTCTGCGCTTTAAGCGGCGGAGTAGATTCATCCGTTGTTGCCGTTCTTATTCATAAGGCAATTGGTGATCAGCTGACATGTATCTTTGTTGACCATGGTCTTCTTCGCAAAGGCGAGGCGGATAGTGTAATGAAGACTTTTGCAGATGGCTTCAATATGAATGTCATTAAGGTTGATGCGAAAGAAAGATTTTTAAGCAAGCTGAAAGGTGTCAGCGATCCGGAGCAAAAACGTAAAATCATCGGCAACGAATTCATTTATGTATTTGATGATGAAGCGGTTAAGCTTGAAGGAATTGACTTTTTAGCTCAAGGGACGTTATATACAGATATTATTGAAAGCGGCACAGCTACTGCGCAAACGATTAAGTCTCACCACAATGTGGGCGGTCTGCCAGAAGACATGCAGTTCAAATTAATTGAACCTTTAAACACACTATTTAAAGATGAAGTACGTGCACTGGGGACTGAGCTTGGCATTTCCGATGAAGTGGTTTGGAGACAGCCTTTCCCAGGACCAGGTCTGGGAATCCGTGTTCTAGGTGAAATTTCTGAAGAAAAGCTTGAAATCGTAAGAGAATCTGATGCGATTTTAAGAGAAGAAATTAAAAAAGCTGGACTTGATCGTGATATTTGGCAATACTTCACTGTGCTTCCGGACATTCGCAGTGTCGGAGTAATGGGAGATGCAAGAACGTACGATTATACAATCGGAATTCGTGCTGTTACATCCATTGATGGCATGACATCTGACTGGGCTCGTATTCCATGGGATGTGCTTGAATTGATTTCCACTAGAATTGTAAACGAGGTAAATCATATTAACCGTGTTGTATATGATATCACTAGTAAGCCGCCTGCGACGATTGAGTGGGAATAACTGAAAAATACGAACGTTTTAAAAAACGAACATGAAAATGTTCGTTTTTTTTATTGACTCAAAAGTCCTATACTGCTAAAATAAAAAAGAATTAAATATTTGTCGTAATACGTCGTATAATTTTGGGGATATGGCCCAAGAGTTTCTACCAAGCTGCCGTAAATAGCTGGACTACGAGGTAAGTGTTATGCACAGTTTCGGGTATGATCAGCTATTATTCTTTATTCTTATTAGCCCGCAGCTTTCATAATCTCGCCTTAAAGTCTTAGCTCCGGTTGCTTGCCGGAGCTTTTTTGTTTTAAAAAAAGAGATTCATAGGAGGAGAAACAATGAAGAAGTATTTCCAGTTCGAAGAGCTTGGAACAAACTATCGCCGTGAAATTCTTGGCGGTCTGACTACGTTCTTATCAATGGCTTATATTTTAGCTGTAAATCCATTTACATTATCACTTGGGGATGTGCCAGATCTGCCAGAATCAATGAGAATGGACCAAGGAGCTGTTTTTGTAGCAACTGCGCTTGCTGCAGCAATTGGATCATTAATAATGGGGCTGCTTGCCAGATACCCAGTTGCGCTTGCACCAGGTATGGGCTTAAATGCATTCTTTGCTTATACGGTTGTCCTGACAATGGGGATTCCTTGGGAGCATGCATTAGGCGGAGTAATGATCTCTGGTCTGATATTTATTGTTTTATCACTATCAGGTATTCGGGAAAAAATCATCAATGCCATTCCTGCTGAGCTTAAATATGCAGTTTCTGCAGGTATCGGTTTGTTTATTACCTTTGTTGGTGCTCAAAATGCAAATATTATCGTGAATGATGATGCTGTTTTATTAGGCTTTGGTGATTTAAGTGATGGCAATGTCTTGCTTGCTATATTTGGTATTGTGATTACGGTTATATTAATGACAAGAGGAGTTAAAGGCGGAATCTTTATCGGAATGGTGATCACTGCGGTCGCTGGGATGATTTTTGGATTGGTTGGGAAACCTGACGCAATTGTTGGCAGTATTCCTGACGTTAGCCCAACATTCGGAGCTGCTTTTAGTGCTTTTGGTGATAGCTCATTCTTTTCAACACAAATGCTGGTAGTGATCTTAACGTTCTTGTTTGTTGATTTCTTTGACACTGCAGGTACATTAGTTGGGGTAGCCAACCAAGCGGGATTAATGAAGGATAACAAACTTCCTCGTGCAGGAAAAGCGCTTCTTGCTGACTCGACAGCAACGGTTGCTGGAGCAGTGCTTGGAACATCAACGACTACTTCATATATTGAATCAACTGCTGGTGTTGCAGCTGGAGCTAGAACTGGTTTAGCTGCTGTTGTTACAGGTGTGTTATTTTTAATTGCATTATTCTTCTCACCGCTTTTATCGGTGGTTACTTCTGCGGTAACAGCACCTGCTTTAATTATTGTTGGGGTTCTTATGGTAGCTTCATTAGGAAAGATTGATTGGACAAAATTTGAAATTGCAGTTCCTGCCTTTTTAACGATTTTGGCAATGCCTTTAACATATAGTATTGCAACTGGTATTGCGATCGGGTTTATCTTCTATCCGATTACGATGATTGTAAAAGGTAAGATAAAAGAAATCCATCCAATCATGTACTTCTTATTCGTTGTATTTGTTCTATATTTTATTTTCTTAAAATAATAATGGCTGGAGACCTGTCGTGAAATGGCAGGTCTCTTTTTAAATGATTGACTTGTAAATTACAATTGACTTCATATTGATGCTCTTATAACATAAAGTACATAATGCTGGACGGAGAGAGCGTATGAATAATTATCGAATAAAAAAGGCTTTAAATAATAATGTAATTATAGGCACGCATGATGATTTTGGAGAAGTTGTCATTATTGGCAAGGGTGTTGGTTTTAATCGAAATAAAGATGATATCATATCAGACGAAGCGATAGAGAAATTATTTATTTTAAAAAATGAAAAAGAAAAAGAGAATTATATCAAGCTATTGCCCTTTGTTGAGGATGAACTTCATCAAGCTATTATTTCTTCGATTGACTATATCAAGAAGCGCACCAAAAACTCTCTAAATGAACATATTCATGTTGCACTGACAGACCATTTGATGTTTGCCGTTTCCCGGCTGGCGAATGGAATGGAAATGAAGAACCCGTTTCTGATTGAAACGAAAACGCTTTACCCTTTTGAATATGATATTGCAAGGGAAGTTGTGGCGATCATTGAGCGTAAAACAGATATTCACCTGCCAGAGGGTGAAATAGGGTTTGTGGCTCTGCACATTCATAGTGCCATGCTTAATAAGGATTTGTCAGAGGTTAATCAGCATTCACAGCTTGTAAGTCATATTGTTAACATGATTGAAGACCAGCTCGATATTGAAATTGATAAGGATAGTATTGATTATATGCGTCTAGTCCGCCATATCAGATTTACAATTGAAAGGGTTAACA
Source organism: Cytobacillus gottheilii (assembly GCF_001636345.1). Lineage (GTDB taxonomy): Bacteria > Bacillota > Bacilli > Bacillales > Cytobacillaceae > Cytobacillus > Cytobacillus gottheilii. The sequence continues at coordinate 4,270,078 of NZ_KV440945.1, read as the reverse complement.
CAGGGGAAAAAGTGGAAGAGCCGATAAAAATATCTTCCCTCTTGAAAGAAGAATATCCTGTGTGTTACAATCTTTCGTGGAAGCTCATTAAGATTATGCAGCAGCAATTGAAAAAGCCTATCTTTAGTGCAGAAGCAGTCTACTTGACGATGCATTTGCAAAGGCTGCAAAATAAAATTAAATGACTAATGAAATTATGCGTTCTACACGTGTTACTGATTCGATCAGGCATGAGTGAAGAAGGATGATTGATTTGGGTTTTTTAGGGTAACCTACCCTATAGAATCCAATTATAATCCCTTTTTCCCTCATGCCTTTTTTGTTGTTATCGGTATTTTTATTCTTATTGAAAACGCTTAATGAGCTAAAAAAATATTGTTTGGAGGGTTTACACATGTTTAAAAAGCTTTTCGGTGTCCTGCAAAAGGTAGGGAAGGCACTAATGCTTCCGGTTGCACTCTTGCCGGCAGCCGGTATTTTACTAGCACTGGGTTCAGCTTTAAATAACCCGACGTTATTAGAACTGGCACCGTTTCTTGATAATAGTACGGTTGAATTAATCGCATCCGTAATGCAAAAGGCCGGAGATATTGTTTTTGCTAACTTGCCGGTATTGTTTGCAGTTGGTGTTGCTGTGGGGCTTGCTGGCGGAGAAGGTGTAGCCGGATTAGCGGCGATCATCGGATACTTAATTATGAATGTGACAATGGGAACAGCAGCAGGGATTACTGCTGAAGATGTCAATGGATTGAATTATGCAAACGTACTAGGGATTCCAACACTGCAAACAGGTGTGTTTGGCGGTATAATTGTCGGGATCATTGCAGCTACTCTTTATAATAAATTTTTTGAAATTGAGCTTCCTTCTTACTTAGGATTTTTCGCAGGTAAACGATTTGTGCCGATTGTAACTGCAGGAGCTTCTGTCATACTTGGGGTTGTGATGTTATTTATCTGGCCTCCAATTCAAGACGCATTAAATGCATTTTCACAAAATATGGTTCATGCAAATTTAACAATTTCTGCTTTCGTGTTTGGTTTAATAGAACGTTCTCTCATTCCTTTTGGATTGCACCATATATTCTATTCTCCATTCTGGTATGAATTTGGCGAATACTTAACAAATGCTGGTGAAGTAGTTCGAGGAGATCAGCGTATCTTCATGGCACAGATCACAGATAATGTACAAAACCTAACGGCTGGAACGTTTATGACTGGTAAATTCCCATTCATGATGTTTGGTCTTCCAGCAGCTGCTTTAGCGATTTATCATGAAGCACGTCCAGAGAAAAAAGTGCTTGTTGGGGGCTTAATGGCTTCCGCAGCGCTTACTTCTTTCTTAACAGGTATCACAGAACCGCTTGAGTTCTCATTCCTATTTGTTGCACCAGTTCTTTTTGCAATACATGCAGTCTTTGCTGGACTTTCCTTTATGACCATGCATTTATTGGATGTAAAAATCGGTATGACATTCTCTGGCGGACTCATTGACTATATCTTATTCGGTTTAATTAACCCGCAGACAAATGCGTGGATCGTGATCCCGGTTGGGTTAGTGTTTGCTGTTATTTACTATTTCGGATTCAGATTTGCAATTCGCAAGTTTAATCTAAAAACACCTGGCCGTGAATTGGTTGAGGATGATGAGGAAGAAGCAACAGCCGGTTCAGGAAAAGGCGGAGATCTTCCGTATGATGTTTTAGAAGCAATGGGTGGCAAAGAAAATATCTCGCATTTAGATGCTTGTATCACTCGTCTCCGTGTATCGGTAAATGACATCGGATCTGTTGATAAAAATCGTCTTAAAAAGCTTGGTGCTTCAGGTGTACTCGAAGTTGGAAATAATATTCAAGCTATCTTTGGCCCGCGTTCTGAAACAATAAAAGGTCAAATGAAAGATATTATGAACGGTAAAAGACCGCGTGTTGTTGAAAAGGCTCCTGAAGGCGGAGTGGAGCAGCAAATCGAAGAAGTGAACCCAGAGGCATTGCAAACAGAACATAAAGAAGATTCTTTTGTATCGCCGATTAAAGGTGAAATTAAACCAATAACAGAAGTTCCAGATGCTGTATTCTCTGGAAAAATGATGGGTGATGGATTTGCAATTGTTCCTTCAAATGGAAAAATCGTTTCGCCGGTAGATGGAAAGATCGTTAATCTGTTCCCGACTAAACATGCAATTGGCATACTGTCTGACAGTGGAAGAGAAATTTTAATCCACGTTGGTATTGATACAGTTAAGTTAAAAGGACAAGGCTTTGAAACATTTGTCAAAGAAGGAGATGCCATTAAAGCAGGTCAGCAGCTGCTGCAGGTAGATCTTAAGTATATTAAACAAAATGCTCCTTCTATCATGACTCCGATTGTATTTACAAATCTGCAATCAGGAGAAAAAGTGGTTATCAATAAACCTGGCAATGTTGATCTAAATGACAAAGAAATCATCAAGATCGAAAAATAATATATATATAGAAGAAAGTGGTCAGCTTCCCTGGTGGAAAGCTGGCCATTTTGTTTTTCTAAACATTAATGAAGGAATAAGAGATATATGGTGTATTTCCTTAAGAATACTGGTGCGTTTCCTTCATGCGGCGCCAATCTGCTGGAGTGCTTGTTCAATGAACGATGGTGGTGGAGTATTATAAGAAGCATATTTTGGGGATATAGAATTTAAGCAGTAAGGATATCTGATGAGGAAGGGGTTTAAAATTCATTAATAAGGGTATATAGATTATTAACCCTTTTTATAATAACTCTTGCAGCGCTATTACAATTATAATAAGGTAATTATAGTTGCTTAAATAAGAGAATACTTTACTGAAATATTTTTTTAAAAAAATATTAAAATTCTATTGACCTATTTGGGTGTCTGATGTTATTATATTTTAGCAGTCGTTATTCAGAAGTCATTAAAACAGCTGAGAAAAAAGTTGTTGACTTACATGAAAATAACTGATATGATAAGAAAGTCGCTAATGAAGCGGCTAAAATTGCTCTTTGAAAACTGAACGAACAATAAAACGTCAACGTTTAAAAAAGATTCTTCGGAATCAACAATGTACATTATGTACACAAGAGCTAATCAACTCTTTCTTGGAGAGTTTGATCCTGGCTCAGGACGAACGCTGGCGGCGTGCCTAATACATGCAAGTCGAGCGGACAGATGGGAGCTTGCTCCCTGAAGTCAGCGGCGGACGGGTGAGTAACACGTGGGCAACCTGCCTGTAAGACTGGGATAACTTCGGGAAACCGGAGCTAATACCGGATAATGCTTTTGGACTCATGTCCTTAAGCTGAAAGATGGTTTCGGCTATCACTTACAGATGGGCCCGCGGCGCATTAGCTAGTTGGTGAGGTAACGGCTCACCAAGGCAACGATGCGTAGCCGACCTGAGAGGGTGATCGGCCACACTGGGACTGAGACACGGCCCAGACTCCTACGGGAGGCAGCAGTAGGGAATCTTCCGCAATGGACGAAAGTCTGACGGAGCAACGCCGCGTGAGTGATGAAGGTTTTCGGATCGTAAAACTCTGTTGTTAGGGAAGAACAAGTACCGGAGTAACTGCCGGTACCTTGACGGTACCTAACCAGAAAGCCACGGCTAACTACGTGCCAGCAGCCGCGGTAATACGTAGGTGGCAAGCGTTGTCCGGAATTATTGGGCGTAAAGCGCGCGCAGGCGGTCCTTTAAGTCTGATGTGAAAGCCCACGGCTCAACCGTGGAGGGTCATTGGAAACTGGGGGACTTGAGTGCAGAAGAGGAGAGTGGAATTCCACGTGTAGCGGTGAAATGCGTAGAGATGTGGAGGAACACCAGTGGCGAAGGCGACTCTCTGGTCTGTAACTGACGCTGAGGCGCGAAAGCGTGGGGAGCGAACAGGATTAGATACCCTGGTAGTCCACGCCGTAAACGATGAGTGCTAAGTGTTAGAGGGTTTCCGCCCTTTAGTGCTGCAGCAAACGCATTAAGCACTCCGCCTGGGGAGTACGGCCGCAAGGCTGAAACTCAAAGGAATTGACGGGGGCCCGCACAAGCGGTGGAGCATGTGGTTTAATTCGAAGCAACGCGAAGAACCTTACCAGGTCTTGACATCCTCTGACACTCCTAGAGATAGGACGTTCCCCTTCGGGGGACAGAGTGACAGGTGGTGCATGGTTGTCGTCAGCTCGTGTCGTGAGATGTTGGGTTAAGTCCCGCAACGAGCGCAACCCTTGATCTTAGTTGCCAGCATTCAGTTGGGCACTCTAAGGTGACTGCCGGTGACAAACCGGAGGAAGGTGGGGATGACGTCAAATCATCATGCCCCTTATGACCTGGGCTACACACGTGCTACAATGGATGGTACAAAGGGCTGCAAGACCGCGAGGTTTAGCCAATCCCATAAAACCATTCTCAGTTCGGATTGCAGGCTGCAACTCGCCTGCATGAAGCCGGAATCGCTAGTAATCGCGGATCAGCATGCCGCGGTGAATACGTTCCCGGGCCTTGTACACACCGCCCGTCACACCACGAGAGTTTGTAACACCCGAAGTCGGTGGGGTAACCTTTTGGAGCCAGCCGCCTAAGGTGGGACAGATGATTGGGGTGAAGTCGTAACAAGGTAGCCGTATCGGAAGGTGCGGCTGGATCACCTCCTTTCTAAGGATGAAATGAAGTTTATCTTCATTAAAAGACGTCTTTATTTGTTCGTTCAGTTTTGAGAGAGCAATCTCTCATTATAACTTGTTCCTTGAAAACTAGATAATGCAATAGAAGAAGATTACCAAGTAATCGCCATCTTAGTTTTTTCTCTCTTATTTATTTTAAGTAAGAGTAATAACCACGAGCGTAAAAAGTATGTGTTACCAACTCATCTTTTTACCAAACCGTGAGGGAAGCGAGAAGCAAGTAGATCAAGGAAGCGACCGAACGAGCACCGGAACGTACGAAGTTGGTACGTGAGGAGCACAGTGAGAGAGCTGACGCAGAGATACGCCGCTTATCGATTTCCGAACATTGGTTAAGTTAGAAAGGGCGCACGGTGAATGCCTTGGCACTAGGAGCCGATGAAGGACGGTACTAACACCGATATGCTTCGGGGAGCTGTAAGTAAGCTTTGATCCGGAGATTTCCGAATGGGGGAACCCATCATCCGTAATGGGATGATATCTTTACCTGAATACATAGGGTATTGAAGGCAGACCCGGGGAACTGAAACATCTAAGTACCCGGAGGAAGAGAAAGCAAACGCGATTCCCTGAGTAGCGGCGAGCGAAACGGGATTAGCCCAAACCAAGAGGCTTGCCTCTTGGGGTTGTAGGACACTCTACACGGAGTTACAAAGGAACGAGGTAAGTGAACAGGTCTGGAAAGGCCGGCCAGAGAAGGTAAAAGCCCTGTAGTTGAAACTTCGTTCCCTCCAGAGTGGATCCTGAGTACGGCGGGACACGAGAAATCCCGTCGGAAGCAGGGAGGACCATCTCCCAAGGCTAAATACTCCCTAGTGACCGATAGTGAACCAGTACCGTGAGGGAAAGGTGAAAAGCACCCCGGAAGGGGAGTGAAATAGTTCCTGAAACCGTGTGCCTACAAGTAGTCAGAGCCCATTTACGGGTGATGGCGTGCCTTTTGTAGAATGAACCGGCGAGTTACGATTACATGCAAGGTTAAGTTGATAAGACGGAGCCGCAGCGAAAGCGAGTCTGAATAGGGCGAATGAGTATGTGGTCGTAGACCCGAAACCAGGTGATCTACCCATGTCCAGGTTGAAGTTCAGGTAACACTGAATGGAGGACCGAACCCACGCACGTTGAAAAGTGCGGGGATGAGGTGTGGGTAGCGGAGAAATTCCAATCGAACTTGGAGATAGCTGGTTCTCTCCGAAATAGCTTTAGGGCTAGCCTCATGTAGTAAGAGTCTTGGAGGTAGAGCACTGTTTGGACTAGGGGCCCTCATCGGGTTACCGAATTCAGACAAACTCCGAATGCCAAAGACTTATCCATGGGAGTCAGACTGCGAGTGATAAGATCCGTAGTCAAGAGGGAAACAGCCCAGACCACCAGCTAAGGTCCCAAAGTATACGTTAAGTGGAAAAGGATGTGGAGTTGCTTAGACAACCAGGATGTTGGCTTAGAAGCAGCCACCATTTAAAGAGTGCGTAATAGCTCACTGGTCGAGTGACTCCGCGCCGAAAATGTACCGGGGCTAAACGTATCACCGAAGCTGTGGATGGACACCATTAGGTGTCCGTGGTAGGAGAGCGTTCTAAGGGCGTTGAAGCTAGACCGTAAGGACTGGTGGAGCGCTTAGAAGTGAGAATGCCGGTATGAGTAGCGAAAGATGGGTGAGAATCCCATCCACCGAATGCCTAAGGTTTCCTGAGGAAGGCTCGTCCGCTCAGGGTTAGTCGGGACCTAAGCCGAGGCTGAAAAGCGTAGGCGATGGACAACAGGTTGATATTCCTGTACCACCAAAATCCGTTTGAGTGATGGGGGGACGCAGGAGGATAGGGTAAGCGCGCTGTTGGATTAGCGCGTCCAAGCAGTTAGGCTGCAAGTGAGGCAAATCCCGCTTGCATACGGCTGAGCTGTGACGGCGAGGGAAATATAGTACCGAAGTTCTTGATTCCACACTGCCAAGAAAAGCCTCTAGCGAGGATTAGGTGCCCGTACCGCAAACCGACACAGGTAGGCGAGGAGAGAATCCTAAGGTGAGCGAGAGAACTCTCGTTAAGGAACTCGGCAAAATGACCCCGTAACTTCGGGAGAAGGGGTGCTCATTAGGGTGTTAAAGCCTTGATGAGCCGCAGTGAATAGGCCCAGGCGACTGTTTAGCAAAAACACAGGTCTCTGCGAAGCCGCAAGGCGAAGTATAGGGGCTGACGCCTGCCCGGTGCTGGAAGGTTAAGAGGAGGGGTTAGCGCAAGCGAAGCTCTGAATCGAAGCCCCAGTAAACGGCGGCCGTAACTATAACGGTCCTAAGGTAGCGAAATTCCTTGTCGGGTAAGTTCCGACCCGCACGAAAGGCGTAACGATCTGGGCACTGTCTCAACGAGAGACTCGGTGAAATTATAGTACCTGTGAAGATGCAGGTTACCCGCGACAGGACGGAAAGACCCCGTGGAGCTTTACTGTAGCCTGATATTGAATTTTGGTACAGCTTGTACAGGATAGGTAGGAGCCTGAGAAACCGGAGCACAAGCTTCGGTGGAGGCGTCGGTGGGATACTACCCTGGCTGTATTGAAATTCTAACCCGCGCCCCTGATCGGGGCGGGAGACAGTGTCAGGTGGGCAGTTTGACTGGGGCGGTCGCCTCCTAAAAAGTAACGGAGGCGCCCAAAGGTTCCCTCAGAATGGTTGGAAATCATTCGTAGAGTGTAAAGGCACAAGGGAGCTTGACTGCGAGACCTACAAGTCGAGCAGGGACGAAAGTCGGGCTTAGTGATCCGGTGGTTCCGCATGGAAGGGCCATCGCTCAACGGATAAAAGCTACCCCGGGGATAACAGGCTTATCTCCCCCAAGAGTCCACATCGACGGGGAGGTTTGGCACCTCGATGTCGGCTCATCGCATCCTGGGGCTGTAGTCGGTCCCAAGGGTTGGGCTGTTCGCCCATTAAAGCGGTACGCGAGCTGGGTTCAGAACGTCGTGAGACAGTTCGGTCCCTATCCGTCGTGGGCGCAGGAAATTTGAGAGGAGCTGTCCTTAGTACGAGAGGACCGGGATGGACGCACCGCTGGTGTACCAGTTGTTCTGCCAAGGGCATCGCTGGGTAGCTATGTGCGGAAGGGATAAGTGCTGAAAGCATCTAAGCATGAAGCCCCCCTCGAGATGAGATTTCCCATAGCGTCAAGCTAGTAAGAACCCTGAAAGATGATCAGGTTGATAGGTCAGAGGTGGAAGCGTGGCGACACGTGCAGCTGACTGATACTAATCGTTCGAGGACTTAACCACACAATGGCATTACTGTTTTCTTCTTCTAACATTATCTAGTTTTGAAGGAATAACTTTTCTTCAATTAAATAGTCCGGTGGCGATAGCGAGAAGGTCACACCCGTTCCCATCCCGAACACGGAAGTTAAGCTTCTCAGCGCCAATGGTAGTTAGGGGCTGTCCCCTTGTGAGAGTAGGACGTTGCCGGGCAATATGAAAAAAGTACATCTTTATGGATGTGCTTTTTTTGTCGTTGGAATTCTAAATTGAAGACGATGCTGTTGGAGGACTAGTCATTCAAAATCTTATACTTGAAGCTGGAGTAATGGACCTAAACGACCGTATGGTCTAGTTTTAAAAATGTAAGCTTGCTCAACTGATCTTTTTACCAAACCATAAGGGAAAATATTGATGTTAATGATTTATCCAAAGCAAGCCACCGAGTTTGAATCGTTAAAAATAGGTTAACATAATAAAGAATACATAAATAGTCTTCGCAAAACAGTTATTCTCCTGTAAAATAGGGACTTAACGAAAGACCTCATTGATAAAAGCGCTATTCTGCTAAAGGATTTACCTGCATACTAGACGGTGAATCTTATAAAATGCAGAAAATATTAATAAGGTTAAGTGAATAAGAAATACAAGGAGGGCTTCATTTGCTCGAAAATAGTCTTATGATGGTTGCCATCATTTTAGTGATTAACATTGTGTATGTTTCCTTTTTTACAATCCGTATGATATTAACGTTAAAAGGTCAGCGTTATTTAGCTGCTTTAATAAGTATGATCGAAATTATTATTTATGTAATCGGTTTGGACTTGGTTTTAGACAATGTAGATGAAATACAAAACTTGATCGCTTATGCAGTTGGATACGGGATCGGTGTCATTGTCGGCATGAAAATTGAAGAGAAGTTAGCGCTTGGCTATATCACAGTAAATGTGATCACAAAGGAATATGATCGTGATTTACCTAAAGATCTGCGTGAAAAAGGCTATGGTGTCACAAGCTGGGCTGCAAATGGGTTAGAAGGAGACCGGATGGCGCTGCAGATTTTAACACCTAGAAAATATGAATTAAAGCTGTATCAGACAATTAAAGAGCTTGACCCAAAAGCATTTATTATTGCTTATGAACCAAAAACGATACATGGCGGCTTCTGGGTGAAGTCGGTTAAGAAAGGAAAACTATTTTCATGAGTAAAGGAAAACAGAAATTTGAGGTGCTGGAAAACGAAAGTATTGATGAGTGCCTTGAAAGAATGAAAAAAGAAGGCTATATGGCAGTTAAAAGAACGGAAAAACCAATATTTAAAGAAGTAAAAGATGGGGGAACCGTAACATATGAACCTGCTGGACGGCAAATTATCTTTGAAGGAATTCAAATGAACTAGTAAAACACGAACATTAATTGTCTGACTTTTTATATTGTTCGAGATTTCCGTTGACATACTCTTTCACAAGTTGTTAAGATAAATGTGACAGAAACAGAAGAAAACGAATGTAATCAGTTAATGACGATAAACGAATATTTAACCCTCGTATAATGTTGGGAATATGGCCCAGAAGTTTCTACCCGGTAACCGTAAATTACTGGACTATGAGGGAGAGTTAATATGACCGGCGTTTGGTGCTTCCACATTTGAATTGTCGATGGAATTATTGGCACCTCATATATTTTAGCCTGGGCAGATAACTTTCTCTCATGAGAAGGCATCTGCCTGGGCTTTTTTTATGCAACATGAGTGTTTAGTATGTAAGAGATGTTTGGAGTTTAATAGAATCAAAAAAATAGAAAGTCACACTGCTGGAGGAGAGACATGGGAACAAGAGTAGCAGTCATTATGGGCAGTAAATCAGATTGGGAAACAATGCAGCATGCTTGCGACGTTTTAGAAGAATTGGAAATTGCTTATGAAAAGAAGGTTGTTTCCGCACATCGCACTCCAGATTTAATGTTTGAATATGCCGAAAAAGCCCGGAATAACGATATAAAGGTCATCATTGCCGGAGCGGGCGGTGCAGCACATTTGCCTGGCATGGTAGCAGCAAAAACGACTTTGCCTGTCATTGGGGTTCCTGTTCAGTCAAAGGCTTTAAATGGGTTAGATTCTTTACTATCCATTGTACAGATGCCAGGCGGTGTTCCGGTTGCAACAGTTGCAATTGGGAAGGCAGGTGCTGTAAACGCAGGTTTACTGGCAGCTCAAATGCTTGGAGCGTTTGATGAAAATATAGCTCAAAGATTAGAACAAAGGCGGGAAAGAATAAAGAAAGAAGTATTGGAGAGCAGTGATGAGCTTGTCTAACAAAGTAATTTTACCAGGACAAACAATTGGTATTATTGGCGGCGGACAGCTGGGGAAAATGATGGCCCTCTCGGCAAAGGCTATGGGATATAGAGTAGCTGTTCTAGACCCTGCTGAAGATTCGCCATGCGGACAGGTGGCAGATATTACGATCGTCGACGCTTATGATAGTTTTGAGGGCATCAAAGAGCTGGAAGCTGTAAGTGATGTAATCACATATGAATTTGAAAATATCAGTGCAGAAGCACTTGATTGGCTCTGCAGCCATGCCTATGTTCCACAAGGGAAAGAGCTGCTGGAAATTACCCAAAATCGTATTACGGAAAAAGCAGCAATATCAGCTTCAGGCTCTGCTGTAGCTCCATACGCAGTGATACAAACAGAAAACGACATTTATGATAATATAGAAAAGCTTGGTCTTCCAGCCGTTTTAAAGAATGCCAGAGGAGGATATGATGGTAAAGGGCAATATGTTCTAAAAGATGAAAGCGATATTGCTGAAGCAGCAAAACTTCTTCAAAACGGTCCGTGTGTGCTGGAGCAATTCATTTCTTTTCATAAAGAAATCAGCGTGATCATTTTTAGAAGTCCATCAGGAGAAAAGGCAGTTCTTCCGGTTGCTGAAAATGTCCATAAAGACAATATTCTGCATCAGACAATTGTGCCAGCAAGGATTTCAGGCAAAGCAGCGGAAAAGGCGATTATGGCTGCAGAACATCTGGCTGAGAAGCTGAATCTGACTGGTACGCTTGCTGTTGAAATGTTCTTAACGGATGAGGACGAAATATTTATTAATGAGTTGGCACCTAGACCGCATAATTCCGGTCATTATTCGATTGAAGCATGTGAAACGTCACAGTTTGAGCAGCATATTCGGGCTGTTTGTAATTTGCCCCTGGGAAGCATGAGCTTATTAAAGCCAGCTGTCATGGTGAACATCCTAGGTGAGCATCAGGAGCCATTGCTTGCAAGAATCCCCGCTCTTTATAACTGGAAAGTGCATCTGTACGGCAAGAAGGAAGCTAAGTTTAAAAGAAAAATGGGACATATTACATTATTAAGAGACCATGTCGAAGAAGCGCTTGCTGAGGCGGAGCATACTGGCATCTGGTCTTGCAGTAAGGAAAGAATCGGAGGATAAAAAGATGATTGAACGTTATACTCGCCCAGAAATGGGAGCCATTTGGACGGAAGAAAACCGCTTCCAGGCATGGCTGGAAGTTGAAATTTTAGCATGTGAAGCATGGGCAGAGCTTGGTGACATCCCAAAGGCGGATGTTCAAAAGATTCGCGAAAATGCTTCCTTTAATATCGATCGCATTAAAGAAATTGAAGAAGAAACAAGACATGATGTTGTTGCATTTACACGTGCGGTTTCTGAAACATTGGGCGATGAAAGAAAATGGGTACATTACGGCTTAACATCAACAGATGTAGTAGATACCGCACTTTCATACTTAATTAAACAGGCTAATGATATTTTATTAAAAGATTTAGAACGCTTTGTGGAGATTTTGAAAAATAAAGCACAAGAGCATAAATACACAGTTATGATGGGCCGTACACATGGCGTGCATGCAGAGCCGACTACATTTGGCTTAAAGCTTGCCCTATGGCACGAAGAAATGAAAAGAAATCTAGATCGTTTCAAAGAAGCGGCAGCTGGCGTGGAGTTCGGGAAAATTTCTGGCGCTGTTGGAACATATGCCAATATCAATCCGTTTGTTGAAAGCTATGTATGTGAAAAGCTTGGAATTCAGCCAGCACCAATCTCTACACAAACTTTACAGCGTGACCGCCACGCTCATTATATGAGCAGCATTGCTTTGATTGCAACTTCCATTGAAAAATTTGCAACAGAAGTACGCGGTCTGCAAAAAAGCGAAACGCGCGAAGTAGAAGAGTTTTTCGCAAAAGGGCAAAAAGGCTCCTCTGCGATGCCTCATAAGCGCAACCCAATAGGTTCAGAAAATATGACAGGCTTAGCAAGAGTGATTCGCGGTTATATGATGACAGCTTATGAGAATGTTTCACTTTGGCATGAAAGGGATATTTCTCACTCTTCTGCTGAAAGAATCATTCTTCCTGATGCCACCATCGCATTAAACTATATGTTAAACCGTTTTGGCAATATCGTGAAAAACTTAACGGTATTCCCTGAAAACATGAAACGCAATATGGATCGAACTCTTGGATTAATTTATTCACAGCGTGTTCTGTTAGCATTGATTGATAAAGGCCTGCCGCGTGAAGAAGCATATGATACTGTGCAGCCGCGTGCAATGGAAGCATGGGAGAAGCAAGTGCCTTTCCGCAGTCTTATTGAAGCGGATGAGACTATTATAGCGAAACTTTCTCCAGAGGAAATTGAAGATTGTTTTGACTATAACTACCATATCAAACATGTAGATACAATATTCGACCGTTTAGGTCTGTAAAGACGATGCCGTCTAAGGTGCGATCATATAACTGAACGCATCTTAGATAGGCAAGCTTTTGAATGATAGGTCTGAAAATTCATTTGGATCTGACTACCTGGATTATTCCTACTATTTCGTTAAAGGGGGCTCTCCTGTTATGGAAAAAGGAACACTGTTATACGAGGGCAAGGCGAAGAAAATATATAGCACTGAAGAAAAAGAAATCGTCTGGATTGAATATAAAGATTCTGCTACTGCCTACAACGGGGAGAAAAAAGCAAGCATTGCCGGCAAAGGAAGACTAAACAATGAAATTACCAGTTTACTATTTTTAAAGCTTCAAGAGCTTGGCATAGGTTCACATTTTGTGAAGCGCATTTCTCCAACAGAGCAGCTTGTGAAAAGAGTAGACATTATCCCTCTTGAAACAGTCGTTCGCAATTACTCCGCAGGAAGCTTCTCCAAGCGATTAGGAATGGAAGAAGGACTTCTGCTTTCTCGGCCAATTGTTGAATTTTATTATAAGGATGACGATCTGGGAGATCCGATTTTAACTGAGGATCATATTGAAATTTTAGCATTGGCCAGTGTTGAAGAAATTGAGGAATTAAAGGTAAAAGCACTGCAGGTAAACAAAGTATTATCTCAATTTTTCAAAGAGTTAGGCATTGTGCTTATTGATTTTAAGCTTGAGTTTGGGAAAGATGCAAACGGAGATATTATCCTTGCAGATGAAATATCTCCAGATACTTGCAGGCTTTGGGATGAAAAGACAAAGGAAAAGCTTGATAAAGATGTCTTTAGAAGAGATTTAGGAGATTTAACAGAAGCATATGAAACTATTTTAGCCAGATTGGGAGGCCAAACAGCATGTACAAAGTAAAAGTCTTCATCACATTAAGAGAGAGTGTATTAGATCCTCAAGGCTCAGTTGTAAAGAATTCTCTGCATTCACTAAATTATAACGAAGTATCAGATGTCCGCATTGGGAAGTATATGGAGCTGACTGTGGAAAAAACGGAGCGGAATATTGAAGAAGTCGTTAAGGAAATGTGTGAGAGATTGCTTGCTAATGTTGTGATTGAAGACTATCGCTTTGAAATTGAGGAGGCTGTTGCACAGTGAAGTTTGCCGTTATTGTTTTCCCAGGGTCAAACTGCGATATCGACATGTTTCATGCCATAAAGGATGAGCTTGGTGCAGAAGCAGAGTATGTGTGGCATGATACGGAAAGTCTTGATGAGTTTGATGGTATTTTGCTGCCGGGCGGGTTCTCCTATGGTGACTACCTGCGGTCTGGAGCAATTGCACGCTTCAGCAATGTAATGAAAGAGGTTGTGAAGGCAGCAGAAGCAGGAAAGCCAATCTTAGGCGTTTGCAACGGATTCCAAGTATTATTAGAGGCTGGCCTGCTGCCGGGAGCAATGAGACGGAATGAAACACTAAAGTTCATTTGCCGCCCAGTCCAGCTAAAGGTTGAAAATCGTGAAACGATGTTTACATCTTCTTATCAAGAGCAAGAAGAAATCATGATTCCAATTGCGCATGGTGAAGGAAACTATTATTGTGACGAGCAAACATTAGCTCAGCTAAAAGAAAACAAGCAAATTGTGTTCACATACAGCGGAACAAATCCCAATGGCAGCCTGGAAGACATTGCTGGCATTGTGAATAAGAAGGGCAATGTTCTTGGAATGATGCCCCACCCAGAAAGAGCAGTAGATGAACTTTTGGGCGGAGCAGATGGTCTGAAACTTTTTCAATCGATCGTAAAAAATTGGAGGGAAGCACATGTCGTTAATGCTTGAACCTAGTCCGGAAGAATTAAAACAGCAAAAGGTATATGCAGAAATGGGATTGACGGATGAAGAATTTGCGATGGTTGAAAAGATTCTCGGACGTCTGCCAAATTACACCGAAATCGGCCTCTTCTCTGTTATGTGGTCAGAGCATTGCAGCTATAAAAATAGTAAACCAGTGTTAAAAAAATTCCCTACAAGCGGTGAGAGGGTACTGCAGGGACCAGGTGAAGGTGCAGGGATTGTAGACATTGGAGATGAGCAGGCGGTTGTATTTAAAATCGAAAGCCATAACCACCCTTCTGCCATTGAACCATATCAAGGTGCCGCAACTGGTGTAGGCGGAATTATCCGTGATGTTTTCTCAATGGGTGCCAGACCGATTGCTCTATTAAACTCTCTTCGATTTGGAGAGCTTGAAACAGCTCGAGTGAAGTATTTGTTTAAAGAAGTGGTTGCTGGAATTGCCGGATATGGCAACTGTATTGGCATTCCGACTGTTGGAGGCGAAATTCAGTTCGAATCCTCTTATGAAGGAAATCCGCTTGTTAATGCGATGTGTGTTGGTCTCATTGATCATAAGGATATTAAAAAAGGGCAGGCGCATGGAGTGGGCAACACAGTTATGTATGTTGGAGCGAAGACAGGACGTGACGGCATTCATGGTGCAACTTTTGCTTCAGAGGAATTAACTGAGCAATCAGAAGAAAAACGACCTGCTGTACAGGTTGGCGATCCATTCATGGAAAAGCTTCTTCTGGAAGCTTGTTTAGAGCTGGTTCAATCAGATGCATTAGTCGGCATTCAGGACATGGGAGCGGCAGGATTAACAAGCTCATCAGCAGAAATGGCGAGCAAGGCTGGTTCAGGGATTGAAATGAACCTTGATCTTGTGCCGCAGCGTGAAAGAGGCATGACTGCTTATGAAATGATGCTATCTGAATCACAGGAGCGCATGCTCATCGTAGTAAAAAAGGGAAGAGAGCAGGAAATTGTTGATCTATTTTCAAAATATGAGCTTGAAGCTGTAGCTATTGGAACGGTAACAGATGATAAAATGCTTCGTTTGCTTCATAACGGTGAAGTTGTGGCGGATGTGCCAGCAGATGCCTTAGCAGAAGAGGCTCCTGTTTATCATAAGCCTTCTAAAGAGCCGGAATATTTCCGTGAATTTCAAGCGATGGAGAATCAAATTCCTTCAGTGGAAGACTATCGTGAGACATTAATCAATCTATTGAAGCAGCCGACAATTGCAAGCAAAGAATGGGTTTACGATCAATACGACTATATGGTGCGCACAAGCACTGTTGTTGCGCCTGGTTCAGACGCAGCGGTTGTCCGTATTCGCGGCACAGAAAAAGGCTTAGCGATGACAACAGACTGCAATTCGAGATATATGTATCTTGATCCGGAAACAGGCGGGAAAATTGCTGTTGCCGAAGCAGCACGAAATATCGTTTGCTCAGGCGGAGAACCGCTGGCAATTACCGATAACCTTAACTTTGGAAATCCCGAAAAACCAGAGATTTTCTGGCAGATCGAAAAGGCAGCCGACGGGATAAGTGAAGCATGCCGCACCTTAAATACACCGGTCATTGGCGGAAATGTTTCATTATACAACGAAACAAATGGGACTGCGATCTATCCAACTCCAGTCATTGGGATGGTTGGACTCGTGCAGGACATTAAACATACAACCACACAGCATTTCAAAGCAGCTGGAGATCTTATTTATCTTTTAGGAGATTCAAAGGATGAGTTTGGCGGCAGTGAATTGCAAAAGCTCACGTACGGAAAAATCTTTGGAAAAGCACCCGAGCTTCATTTAGAGACAGAAGAAAAGCATCAAAGCCAAGTATTGGGTGCTATTCGTTCTGGGTTAGTGGCATCTGCTCATGATGTTGCAGAGGGCGGACTTGCTGTAGCAGCAGCTGAAAGCTTATTCGGCACAGCAGAGCTTGGGGCAAAAATCAAGGTCACAGGAAATGAAGTATCTGCTCTTTTTGGAGAGTCTCAATCACGTTTCTTGCTTTCCGTTAAAAAGGAAAATCAAGAAGCATTTGAAGCATTAACAGATGCTGTATTGATTGGTGAAGTAACTGATGTTCCAGAATTACAACTATCTTCTGAGAACGGGCTTCTGCTGTCTGAACAAACAGCCATTCTTAAAGAAGCTTGGAAAGGGGCAATCCCATGCTTGCTGAAATAAAGGGACTAAACGAGGAATGTGGCATTTTTGGTGTTTGGGGTCACCCGGAATCAGCACAAATTACCTATTATGGCCTTCACAGTCTGCAGCATCGCGGACAGGAAGGTACAGGCATCGTTGTTACTGACGGCGCAAAGCTCAAAGGAGTAAAAGGTGAGGGACTTGTAACAGAAGTTTTTACCGCAGAAGCTATAGAGGAGCTTGATGGAAAAGCAGCTATTGGTCACGTGAGATATGCTACGGCAGGAGGCGGAGGATATGAAAATGTTCAGCCGCTTCTCTTTCACTCCCAAAGCGGAAGCTTAGCATTATGCCATAATGGCAATTTGACGAATGCAACTGCTCTGAAGCATCAGCTGGAGGCACAGGGAAGTATTTTTCAAACAAGCTCAGATACAGAGGTGCTTGCTCATTTAATCAAGCGCGGCGGTTTTTCGTCTTTTAAAGACCGTGTGAAAAATGCGCTATCCATGGTAAAGGGCGCTTATGCTTTTCTGATCATGACCGAGACAGAAATGATGGTGGCACTTGATCCAAACGGCATGCGTCCCCTTTCACTTGGGAAGCTTGGCGATGCGTATGTCGTTGCTTCGGAAACATGTGCGTTTGATATCGTTGGAGCTGAATTTATAAGGGATGTTTTGCCGGGAGAGCTTTTGATTATCGATGATAACGGTTTCCGTTCTGAAATGTTTGCAATGGCTTCAAATATCGCGATGTGCATGATGGAATATGTTTATTTTTCCCGTCCGGACAGCAATATTAACGGAATCAATGTTCATACTGCGCGTAAAAACCTTGGCAAGCAGCTGGCCGTTGAAGTTCCAATTGAAGCGGATGTTGTCACAGGTGTTCCTGATTCAAGTATCTCTGTTGCGATTGGGTATGCAGAAGCTACGGGGATTCCATACGAAATGGGCTTAATTAAAAATAAATATGTTGGCCGTACGTTTATACAGCCGTCTCAATCACTGAGGGAACAAGGGGTGAAGATGAAGCTTTCTCCAGTTCGCGGTGTTGTAGAGGGAAAACGAGTTGTGATGGTCGATGACTCGATTGTACGCGGAACAACTAGCAGAAGAATTGTTGCCATGCTGAAGGAAGCTGGTGCTACAGAGGTTCATGTTGTCATTAGCTCTCCTCCAATTAAAAATCCTTGCTTCTACGGAATCGACACATCCACGAAGGAAGAACTGATCGCGGGCAATCATAATGTAGAAGAAATTAGAGAAATCATTGGTGCAGATACACTTACCTTCCTATCAGTAGAAGGAATGGTCAAGGCAGTCGGCAGAAAAGACGGTCAATGTCTAGCCTGCTTCACAGGACAATACCCGACTGAAATCTATCCAAGCACATTACATCCGTATGAAAAGGTATAAAGCGGCACGCATTAGCCGCTTTTTTTAAAGAGACTATTTAATAAGAGAATGTATTTTGTTTAACCTTTTTTAAAGTGGTCATTTTAGCAATACGCTTGTTAATTGGAACGGAATGGTGCGAGACTCCTGCGGGACGAGTGGGAAGGTGAGACCCCGCAGGTGCGACAGCGCCGAGGAGGCTCACCACCCGCCCCGCCGGAAAGCGAGTACCATGGAGTGGAAATAACAGTAAACTTTACGAAAAATTGAAATGAAATATCATAGACGAGGTGAAAAGCATGGCAAATGCTTATAAGCAAGCTGGAGTAAATATTGAAGCAGGCTATGAAGCAGTCACTCGCATGAAAAAGCATGTGGAAAAAACGGTTCGTCCAGGTGTAATGGGAGGGCTAGGCGGATTTGGCGGTATGTTTGATCTGTCTTCATTGAATCTAAAAGAGCCTGTGCTTGTTTCTGGGACGGATGGAGTAGGAACCAAGCTCATGCTTGCCTTTATGATGAATCAGCATGATACAATCGGAATTGATGCTGTGGCCATGTGTGTGAACGATATAGTCGTTCAGGGAGCCGAGCCGCTATATTTCTTAGACTATATTGCATGCGGCAAGGCAGAGCCTGAGAAGATTGAAAACATTGTAAAAGGGATTGCTGAAGGCTGCGAACAGGCAGGATGTGCTCTTATTGGCGGAGAAACAGCTGAAATGCCTGGAATGTACAGTGAAGAAGAATATGACCTTGCTGGATTTTCTGTAGGTGCTGCTGAAAAATCGAACTTGATTACAGGACAGAACATTCAGGCGGGCGATGTATTAATAGGATTAGCTTCAAGTGGTATTCACAGCAACGGCTATTCTCTTGTAAGAAAGCTGTTTTTTGAACAAGCCAATATGAAGCTCGAGGATTATGTTGAAGAGTTGGGTTGTACTTTAGGGGAAGAACTGCTCCGCCCAACAAAAATTTATGTAAAACCGCTTTTAGCTGCTATGAAAAAGTTTGAACTAAAAGGTCTTTCGCATATTACCGGAGGCGGCTTTATTGAAAACATTCCGCGGATGCTCCCGGCAGGTTTAGGTGCTGAAATTAAGAAAGATTCAATCGAACTTCCGGCTGTCTTTAAGCTTATGCAGGAGATTGGCGGTCTTGAGCAGCACGAAATGTATAATATTTTTAATATGGGAATTGGAATGGTTGCTGCTGTTAACAAAGAAATAGCAGTGGAGATCGTTCAGTACTTCAATGAAATGGGAGAAAAGGCAGCTGTCATTGGTGTTGTCACAGAGCAAGAAGGAATCAGCATCACGTAATGAACAATCCGTGGAGGAAAAAAATGAAAAATATTGCAGTGTTTGCTTCCGGCAGCGGAACGAACTTTCAAGCGATCATAGATGCCGTTCAGACAGGTTCTCTGGAAGCTAAGATTAATTTGTTTGTCTCTGACAAGCCAAACGCATACAGCATTGAAAGAGCGGCCCATAATAAAATTCCAGCCTTTGTTTTTCAAGCAAAAAACTATGAGAGTAAGGAAGAATATGAAACAGAAATTCTTCATGAATTGAAAGCGAAAAACATTGACCTTATTGTATTAGCTGGGTATATGAGATTGATTGGAAACGTCCTTCTCCGTGAATTTGAAGGGGAAATTATTAATATTCATCCTTCCTTGCTGCCGGCTTTTCCGGGAAAAGATGCGATTGGCCAGGCATTGAGAGCAGGAGCGGAATTCACTGGTGTGACTGTTCATTATGTTGACGAAGGAATGGATACTGGACCGATCATCCAGCAAAAAAAAGTACCCGTCGACAAAACCGACACAATGGAAACTCTTCAAGAAAAGATTCATCGAGTGGAACATATTCTTTATCCAAAAGTACTGCAAACATTATGCAAAGATGAACTGTCAGTGAAATAATCGAATGAAACGGTCCTACAGACGGCAAATAAACTTAGGGGGAAGATGAATGAACAAACGAGCGCTTATTAGTGTATCAGATAAAAGCGGGATTGCGGAATTTGCGAAAAGCCTGCATGAACTTGGTTTTGAAATTTTATCAACAGGCGGAACAAAGAAGGCGTTGGAGGAGCAAGGAATTCCTGTCATTAGTGTCAGTGAAGTCACTGGTTTTCCGGAAATTCTGGAAGGACGTGTAAAAACACTAAATCCAATGATACATGGCGGTCTATTAGCTAAATTTGGCGAGCCATCGCATAAAGCACAGCTGGATGAGCATGGAATCAGCCCTATTGAAGTTGTTTGCGTGAATTTATATCCTTTTCAGCAGACGATTGCTAAGCCGGATGTAACGGTAGAGGATGCTATTGAAAATATTGATATAGGCGGACCGGCGATGCTGCGGGCATCAGCAAAAAATCATGAATATGTAACAGTAGTTGTGGATCCTTCTGATTATGAAACAGTTTTAACACAGCTAAAACAAGAAGGTTCGGTCACAAGTGAAACAAAACGAACACTTGCAGCCAAAGTTTTCCGCCATACAGCTGCGTATGATAGCATGATTGCACAGTATATGACAGATTTAACAGGTGAAGCAGCACCTGAAAAATTAACGGTAACGTATGAATTGAATCAGGGTCTCCGTTATGGAGAAAACCCGCATCAGAAGGCTGCATTTTATCGAAAGCCGCTTGGCTCTGAGTTTTCTATTGCCAATGCAAAGCAATTACACGGCAAGGAGCTTTCGTATAACAATATCAATGATGCAGAAGCAGCTATTCAAATTATTAAGGAATTTGCTGAACCTGCTGCAGTGGCGGTTAAGCATATGAATCCGTGCGGAGTTGGTACGGGCGATACAGTAAATGCTGCCTTTTCAAAAGCATTTGAAGCAGATCCGATTTCTATTTTCGGCGGAATCATTGCGCTTAATAGAGAGGTAGATGGTGATACAGCGCAGAAGCTGCATGAAATTTTCTTAGAGATTGTCATTGCTCCTGCTTTCTCACAAGAAGCGCTAACGATTTTACAAGGAAAGAAAAACATTCGTTTATTGACCATACCTTTTACGAATGGAAATCACGAGCAAAAGTACACGTCTATTGAAGGCGGATTGCTTGTTCAGGATTTTGATGGTCATAGTCTGGAGAATGCGGAGATTTCCATTCCTACAAAGCGTGAGCCAACAGAGGAAGAATGGAATGCCTTGAAACTTGGCTGGAAAGTCGTTAAGCACGTCAAGTCCAATGCCATTGTTGTAAGCAGTGATGCAATGACTCTTGGCGTGGGAGCTGGTCAGATGAATCGTGTTGGAGCAGCAAAAATTGCGCTTGAACAAGCAGGTGAGCGAGCAGAAGGAGCTGCGCTTGCATCAGACGCATTCTTCCCAATGGATGATACCGTTGAGGCGGCTGCGAAAGCTGGGATTACAGCAATCATTCAGCCGGGCGGCTCGATCAAGGATGCTGATTCCATTAAAAAAGCAGACGAATACGGCATTGCGATGGTATTCACAGGTGTAAGACATTTCAAACATTAATCACTGTGAAGGAAGGATTGGGAAAATGAATGTTTTAGTCATTGGCAGAGGCGGAAGAGAACATGCCATTTGCTATAAAATGAATGAAAGTGAAAGTGTGGAGACCGTTTTTGCTGCACCTGGCAATAAAGGCATGGAGGATGTTGCACAGCTTATCAATATAGACGAGCACGATCATGAGCAGCTTCTTCAATTTGCACGGGAAAACCAAATCGGATTAACGGTAATCGGACCTGAGGTGCCTCTTTTGGCGGGTTTGGCTGATCTTTTCAATAAAGAAGGGCTGGCTGTTTTTGGACCAGAAAAAGCAGCTGCAGAAATTGAAGGCAGTAAATCCTTTGCGAAAGAGCTAATGAAAAAATATCATATCCCAACGGCAGAATATGAAGTGTTCTCGGATTATTCAGCTGCAAAAGAATACATTGAAAAAAAGGGTGCTCCAATTGTCATTAAAGCCGATGGACTTGCTGCCGGCAAAGGCGTCACTGTGGCTATGACAAATGAAGATGCCTTTGCAGCCATCGAGGATATGCTGGTAGGTGCCAAATTTGGAGAAGCTTCCTCTACAGTTGTAATTGAAGAATTCCTGGAGGGTGAAGAATTTTCACTTATGGCATTCGTAAATGGAGAGAATGTCATTCCGCTTGAAATTGCTCAAGATCATAAACGTGCTTTTGATGGAGATCAAGGACCAAATACAGGCGGTATGGGGGCATATTCACCTGTGCCGCATATTGGAGACGAAACTGTCACTGTCGGTGTTGAAGCGATATTGAAGCCAGCAGCTGCCGCACTTGTTAAAGAAGGGCGGAGTTTCTGCGGCATTTTATACGCAGGATTAATCAAAACAGAACAGGGTCCAAAGGTAATCGAATTTAATGCTCGCTTTGGCGATCCGGAAACACAGGTTGTCCTGCCAAGAATGAAATCAGATTTGGCTATGGTTATGCTTGATGTTATAAATGGTGAAAAACCTGCAATAGAATGGGATCATGATATGATGCTTGGTGTTGTTGCTGCGGCTAAAGGCTATCCGGATCACTATGAAAAGGGAGCGGTTTTGACTGGTTTAGGTGCAATAGATGATTCAGTGACTGTGTTTCATGCCGGGACAGAACGCAATGAACAAGGAGAGTTTACGGCAAATGGCGGACGCATCCTGCTTGCAGCGGCTAAAGCAGGGACTTTGAAGGAAGCGCAAGAAAAGGTTTATAGCCAATTAGATAAATTAAAATCAGAAGCTATTTTTTACAGAAATGATATTGGACATAAAGCGATCAAACACGCTTTTTCCTAATATTTCTGATAAAGACAAATAACAGGGCAATAATGCTGCCGATTATAGCAATCAGTACAAAAGACATATCTGTTAGATACTCCCAGAACATTTTGTACCCTCCTTATAGATGCCCCCTGATTAGGGGGCAATTTTTTTATATAATCAATCTGACAATTATTCGTTTATTGGATTGTGAGGAAGCATTTGCTGAATAGAATCTTCATCTTTATTCCCTTTTCGTTCATGCATCATTTCCTGACCTTTGTCATATAATGCTACGATTGGGCAATAGCGGACAATTCCTTCTGCAACCTTCATAGCACCAAGCATGGATGCAACTAAATAGGAATCACGCCATGGAAACTTAACAAGCTTAGCTGTACTCCAGGATAAAATCGTCAGTCCGCAAGTGATCCGAAGCAGCGCGCTTAAAATGCCGATATTGGGTGTTATTTTCAAATTTAACAGCTCCTTCATAAAATTTTTACATTTTTAACCTAATTCTTTAATGCGTTAAAAAGGCAAATATGTTATGATAAATTAAAGATGTAAGGGTTTTCTGAAATTAAAAACTACTTGTCATTATAAAAATTCACTATTTCACATAGGCTGTAAAATTCATACAAAACAAAAGGAGGGAGTAGCGTGCTGGAACAGAGATATCGCTGGAAAAACAAGCATCTGCGACAACATGTTTCCATTTTAGATGGAAAGACTGCACCAACTATATTGCTTAAGAATGCCCGTTACTTAAATCAGATTTTGAGAAAATGGGTGAATGCAAATATATGGATATATGGAGATCGTATTGTTTATGTTGGCGACAAACTGCCTGAAAAAACAGATGGCTGCCAAGTGGTTGACTGCTCGGAATATGTCCTTGTTCCAGGATATATTGAACCACATGCTCATCCGTTTCAATTATATAATCCCCACTCACTTGCAAGTTATGCATCGCAATTCGGAACGACAACATTGATCAATGACAACATGATGCTTGCATTGCAGTTAAATAAAAAGGAAGCGTTTTCATTTCTTCGTGAAATGCGTAACATTCCTTCAACAATGTATTGGTGGTGCCGCTTTGATCCGCAAACAGAGCTGCAAAATGAGGAATATCTTTTCTCTCACAGCAATGTGAAGGCATGGCTTGAGCATGATGCTGTACTGCAGGGCGGAGAATTAACCGGATGGCCAAAGCTTCTTGATGGCGACGATATGATGCTGCATTGGATGCAGGAAACGAAACGCATGCGTAAACAAATAGAGGGACATTTCCCCGGGGCATCTGAAAAAACATTGGCTAAGCTCATGCTTCTTGGTGCGGACTGTGATCATGAAGCCATGACCGGCAAAGAAGTATATGACCGGTTATTGCAGGGCTATACCGTTTCTTTAAGATATTCGTCTATTCGTCCTGATTTGCCAAAGCTTCTCGATGAAATCCATGAGCTTGGGATAGAGCATTATGATCAATTTTTCTTTACAACCGATGGATCATCATCTACCTTTTCAGAGAGCGGAATTACTGACGAAATGATCCGGATTGCTATCGAAAAAGGGGTTCCTGTTATAGATGCTTATAATATGGGCACGATTAATATTGCCAAATATTATAATATTCAATACCTGCATGGCAATATCGCAACAGGACGTGTGGCTAATATCAACTTCCTCAAGGATGAAAAAGATCCAACGCCTGTATCTGTCCTTGCCAAAGGGAAGTGGGTAAAGCTTGATGGCGAAGATCAGAACATGTATGAAGAGATTGCCTGGGATGAGTTTGGGTTAGAGCCTCTTGAAATCGATTGGGAGTTATCAATGGATGATATGCAATTCTCTATGCCGTTTGGCATTAAGATGGAGAATTCAGTCCTTACGAAACCATATTCTGTTGCCATCGATGTTTCAAATAATGATCTTGATTACTCACATGATGAATGTTTCTTTATGCTTGTAGACCGCAATGGCAAATGGCGCGTTAACACAGTCCTAAAAGGATTTGCAACAAAGCTGGATGGGCTGGCAAGCTCTTTTTCAAATACTGGCGATATTATTGTGATCGGAAAAAATAAAGAAGATATGCTGAATGCATTTTTAAGAATGAAGGAAATTGGCGGAGGAATTGTTATTTCTGAGCAAGGAGAAGTTGTGCTTGAAGTTCAATTAAAGCTAAAAGGATTAATGTCTCATAAGAAAGTTGAAGATCTAATCGAGGATGAGAAGAAGCTCCTGGCTTATCTGAAAGATAAAGGATATCAATTTGCAGATCCAATTTATACCCTGTTATTTTTCTCATCTACCCATCTTCCTTATATTAGAGTTACACAAAGAGGCATATATGATGTTATGAATAAAACTGTACTCTTTCCAACGATAATGCGTTAAAATATAAAAGAGAGTATGATATAAACATTAAGTTTATGAACAGTGGCTAGCTCCAAAAGCCCCGTCCTCCGAGATGTTACGTCTAGGTGGATAGCAGCAGGCAGGGATTGCCTTCTGCTAGCTGATCGCGCCGGAGATGCCAGTTCTTTTCTTGTAAGGAGTGTATGATGTCAAAAATATGGATGGCAGTTTTTGCTGCAGGTATTCTTTTACTATCAGGATGCAGCGGGGATCAGACAGAAATTGATGAGACAGATCATTCGAATAATGAACAGCAGCCAGAAGAAGTGGCTCAAGAACAAAATGAGCCTGAATTTATTTACCCGCTTACAGGAATCTCGGCAGAAGCAGAAGTAAATGGACGGGCAGTGGCCGTTATGATTAATAATCACCCGCTGGCTCGTCAGCAGTCTGGTTTGCATGAAGCGGATATTGTGTATGAATTGCTTGCCGAAGGAGAGGTTACAAGGTTTTTAGCGATTTATCAAAGTCAAAAGCCTGCACAAATTGGACCGATTCGGAGTGCACGCGACTATTATATTGAACTTGCCAAAGGATATGACAGTTTATATGTTGCTCACGGCAACAGTCCTGATGCAAAAAAATTAATGGATAGCGGCTATATTGACAGTTTGAATGGCCTCTATTATGATGGCACACTATTTAATAGGGTCAGCTTTAGAAAAGCGCCGCATAATTCCTATATCTCTTTTGAAAATATTGAAAAGGGTGCACAAGAGCAGAGGTATGATATGAACAATGCTCCATCTCCTTTAGTGTACTTGAATGAGGAAGAAATAGAGCAACTGGACGGAGACGAAGCTGCTAATGTCGAAGTTTCTTATTTTTCAAGGGAGACATTTAATTCGGTCTACGAATATGATGCTGTCCAAGAGAAGTATAAGCGTTATTCAAATGGTGAGCTGACTGCAGATTATGAAACGGATTCACCGGTTCTGCTCGATAACATATTCATTGTTGAAACAGAACATCAAATCGTCGATAATGCCGGGAGACGGAACATTGATTTAATGTCAGGCGGAAGAGCTTATCTGCTTCAAAAAGGAACACTTCGTGAAGTAAATTGGGAAAATATTGACGGTAAGATCCTGCCGGTTGCAGATGGGGAGCAAGTTGGGCTTATTCCCGGGAAAACGTGGATTAATGTAATCCCCACAAGTGTCGGTTTAGAAGATTCCGTATCCTACGGTTCATAGAAAGTATTTATAACAAAGGAGCTTGAATATATGCAAATAAATAAATTAAAAGGAAAAGAACTCGATCAGCTTTTTAACTCGGTCTTATCTTTAAAAGATTTAGATGAATGCTATCGTTTTTTTGATGATTTATGCACTGTAAATGAGATTCAGTCTCTTGCACAGAGGCTTGAAGTTGCTCGTATGCTTCGCGAAGGAAAAACGTATCATAAAATTGAAACAGAAACTGGCGCAAGCACAGCTACTATCTCTCGTGTAAAGCGCTGCTTAAATTATGGAAATGATGCCTATGAAATGGCACTTGAACGGATTAAAGAAGATAGTCCAACAGCACAAGAATAAAATGGGGCTAAACTGCAGGGATCAACACCTGCAGTTTTTTTGTTTTATTCCCAAGTAAAATGCTGGTAATAACTGACCGCAATCCTCGTTTTGCACGTTAAATCCCATGGCAGTAAGTCTGAACAATCAACAGGTCTTTACTTTTTGATCTTATACACAAATGATATAATGTTGGATGGAATGATAGAATGGAGGCAGTATGTATGTATGATATTAACGAGTGGCGCCATGCCTTTAAACTCGATCCTAATAAATATATTTCTGATGAAGACTTAGAAAAAATCTGTGAATCTGGAACGGATGCCCTGATTATTGGAGGGACTGATGGGATTACCCTTGAAAATGTACTGGATCTAATGGCTCGTGTTCGAAGATATACGGTTCCGTGTATTTTAGAGATCTCAACGATTGAATCGGTCACACCAGGTTTTGATTTATATTTTATCCCCTCCGTTTTAAATAGTACGGAAGTAAAATGGATAACAGGACTTCATCATGAGGCTGTTAAAGAGTATGGAGACATCATGAATTGGGAAGAAATTCTCGTGCAGGGCTACTGCATATTAAATGACGAATGTAAGGCGGCAAGTGTCACAGCAGCAAATACGGATTTGACAGCTGATGATGTCAGAGCCTATGCGATGATGGCAGAAAAGATGCTTCATCTGCCTATTTTTTATCTTGAATATAGCGGCAAGTATGGTGATCCTGCAATCGTTAAAGAAGTAAAAGAAACACTTGAGACAACTGCACTTTTTTATGGAGGCGGAATCCAATCAGCACAGCAGGCAAAAGAGATGGCTGCCTATGCCGATGTAGTAGTTGTTGGCAATATCATTTATAGCGATTTAAAGGCTGCTTTACAAACAGTTGAAGCAGTGAGATAAAAGCTTGTTTATCTGAAGAAAAACAGGTACGATATAGAAAATAGAACATACGTTTGTGGTGGTGAATAGAAATGCAATATTTAACTGATAAACTGTTAAACGGATTAAATACAGAACAGCAAAATGCTGTTAAGGCGACGGATGGACCTCTACTGATAATGGCAGGTGCAGGAAGCGGAAAAACTAGAGTATTAACACATCGAATTGCCTATCTAATGGTTGAAAAACGTGTTTCGCCTTATAACATTCTTGCGATTACATTTACAAATAAAGCGGCACGGGAGATGCGTGAGCGGATCCAGAAAATGATGGGCGGAGCAGCGGATGATATCTGGATTTCGACCTTCCACTCTATGTGTGTAAGAATATTGCGCAGAGATATTGACCGGATCGGATACAATCGCAATTTCACTATTCTAGACACAACAGATCAGCAATCGGTTATTAAATCGATTTTAAAAGAACGCAATATTGATCCAAAAAAATTCGATCCCAGAGCAATTCTAGGTTCAATCAGCTCAGCCAAAAATGAACTGATCACGCCAGAGGAATATGCCAAAACTGCAGGTGATTATATTCAGCAGGTAACGAGTGATGTATATGCAGATTATCAAAAACGCCTTCGCAGAAACCAGGCACTGGATTTTGATGATCTTATTATGATTACCATTCAGCTTTTTCAGCGTGTGCCTGAAGTGCTTGAATACTATCAGCGCAAATTCCAATATATCCATGTGGATGAATATCAGGATACGAACCGTGCGCAATATATGCTTGTAAAGTTTTTGGCTAATCGCTTTAAAAACCTGTGTGTTGTTGGGGATTCTGATCAATCTATTTATAGATGGAGAGGAGCAGATATCGCCAATATCCTCTCGTTTGAAAAAGACTATCCAAATGCCAGTGTCATCCTTCTTGAGCAAAACTATCGTTCGACAAAGCGCATTCTTGCTGCGGCAAACGAAGTAATTGCGAAAAATATGAATCGCAAACCGAAAAACTTATGGACAGAAAATGACGAAGGAAACAAGCTGTTTCATTACCGTGCTGACAGTGAACAAGGGGAAGCTCAATTTGTAGTTGGAAAAGTGAAGGAGTTAATGAACTCCAGCAATCGCAAGCTCACAGATTTTGCGATTCTCTATCGAACCAATGCCCAGTCTCGTGTAATGGAGGAAGTACTGCTTAAATCCAATATTGAATACTCTATTGTAGGCGGCATTAAGTTCTATGACCGTAAAGAAATTAAGGACATTCTTGCGTATCTGCGCCTGATAGCCAATCTAGATGATGATATCAGCCTGCAGCGTGTCATCAATGTGCCTAAACGCGGCATTGGTTCAGGATCAGTCGATAAAATTGCTAATTTTGCTACCATGCACGATATGTCTATGTTTGAAGCATTAGAGTCAATTGAATTGATTGGACTAAGCCCGAAGATTACAAAAGCGGCAGCAGAATTTAGGGATCTTGTGAGAAATTATTATCAAATGCAAGAATACTTATCTGTAACAGAGCTGGTTGAAGAAGTCCTTGAAAAATCAGGCTATCGTGAGATGCTAAAGGCGGAAAAATCGATTGAGTCTCAAAGCAGACTTGAGAATATCGATGAATTCCTTTCTGTTACGAAAAATTTTGAAGATGCATCAGAGGATAAATCCCTAATTGCTTTTCTGACAGATTTGGCTCTTGTGGCAGATATTGATAAGCTAGATGATGATGGCCAAAAAAGCGATGCAGTAGTGCTGATGACCTTGCACTCTGCTAAAGGGCTTGAATTTCCTGTTGTCTTTTTAATTGGAATGGAAGAAGGCGTATTCCCGCATAGCCGTTCCTTAATGGATGAAACGGAAATGGAAGAAGAACGAAGATTAGCGTATGTAGGAATCACACGGGCAGAGCAAGAGCTTTATATTACAAACGCTCAAATGCGAACATTATTTGGCCGAACAAATATGAATCCTCCTTCCCGTTTTATTAAGGAAATACCAGAGGATTTACTGGATGGGATACAGCCGCCTGTGCAAGGAAAACGAGGAGCATCACCGTTTCAGGATTCACCAAGACAGACCATGCGCAGAAATGCGGTAGTGCGTCCGGCAGCAGCTGCAACAGGTGGAGACAGCCTGTCATGGAGTGTTGGCGATAAAGCCGTCCATGGCAAATGGGGAACAGGAACAGTTGTCAGCGTAAAAGGATCTGGTGAAGGCACAGAGCTCGACATCGCTTTTCCAAGCCCTGTTGGCATTAAAAGGCTTCTTGCAAAATTCGCACCTATCCAAAAAGGGTAACCGAAAGGCAGACTCAGAAAATGATCAGTGTATAGCCCAGAGCAGTCCAATAAAATCGGGGCTGCATAAGGAGCTTGCGCTTTAAGAATTATAAAAAGTAATAATAAGAACAGTGTCTAGCTCCGGCGTCTTGCCCACGAGGTTTCTTGTTGTGGCTGAGCAAGGCGCCCTGAGCTTTTCTATGAAAGGGCTGGGTTAATGGACATTCAATCAGCTGAAAGAAAAATAAAGGACCTGCAAAATATCCTCAATCAATATAACTACGAATATCATGTGCTGGATACACCATCTGTCCCAGATTCAGAATATGACAAACTAATGAATGAGTTGACCGCTCTTGAAGTACAGTTTCCGCAGCTGAAAACAGAAGATTCGCCAACACAGCGTGTCGGCGGAGAAATACTAGATATGTTTGAAAAAGTTGAACATGAAACGTCAATGCTGAGCTTGGGCAATGCGTTTAACGAACAGGATTTAAGGGATTTTGACCGCCGTGTCCGTCAAAATGCCGGCGAAGATGTGACTTATGTATGTGAACTAAAAATTGATGGGCTCGCTGTTTCATTGCGTTATCAAAATGGCTTATTTTCAATAGGTGCAACACGCGGCGATGGCACCATTGGTGAAAACATTACAGCGAACCTGCGCACCATCCGCTCTATCCCACTTCGCTTAAAGGAAGAGGTTTCTATTGAGGTTCGCGGTGAGGCATTTATGCCGAGAAAGTCATTTGAAGCCTTAAACCAAGCAAAAGAGGAAAGAGGAGAAGAAGCATTTGCAAACCCGCGTAATGCGGCTGCGGGTTCATTAAGACAGCTTGATCCAAAAATAGCTGCCTCGAGAAATCTCGATATTTATGTTTATGGTCTGGCAAACGCTGATGAACTTGGAATTGGCGCTCACAGTGAGGGATTGGATTATCTCGAAAAACTTGGATTTAAAACAAATAAGGAACGAAAAAAATGTGCTTCGATTGAAGAGGTTATCGAGTATGTAACAGATTGGACAGAAAAGAGACCTCAATTATCATACGATATTGATGGTATTGTAATAAAGGTGGATGGCTACGAGCAGCAGGAACAGCTTGGAACTACAGCTAAAAGTCCAAGATGGGCAATCGCTTATAAATTTCCAGCTGAAGAAGTTATAACGATATTAAAAGACATTGAACTCAGCATTGGACGCACTGGTGTATTAACGCCAACAGCTATTTTAGAACCAGTACGGGTAGCAGGTACCACAGTCCAGCGTGCTTCCCTGCATAATGAAGACCTGATCCGTGAAAAAGATATTAAGATCGGGGACCATGTGGTCGTCAAAAAAGCAGGAGATATCATCCCGGAAGTTGTCAATGTTCTGCCTGAGCGCAGGACAGGAGATGAAGTCGACTTCCAAATGCCTTCCGTCTGTCCTGAATGCGGCAGCGAGCTTGTCAGACTTGAAGGAGAAGTGGCTCTTCGCTGCATCAACCCAAAATGTCCAGCTCAAATCCGTGAGGGACTCATCCATTTTGTTTCAAGAAATGCGATGAACATTGACGGATTAGGTGAAAAGGTGGTCAGCCAATTATTTTCAGAGCAGTTAATTGAAGATGTTGCTGACTTGTATAAGTTAACCTTTGAGCAGCTTATTCAGCTGGAAAGAATGGGTGAAAAATCAGTTCAAAATCTATTAAGTGCAATTGAAGCATCTAAAAAGAACTCGCTGGAAAAGCTTTTATTCGGACTGGGAATACGGCATGTCGGAGCGAAGGCAGCCAAAACACTAGCAATGACTTTCCATTCAATGGAACAGTTAAGCAGTGCTTCTCGCGAGCAGCTGATTGAAATTAATGAAATTGGCGACAAAATGGCTGATGCAATTGTATCTTATTTTGAGCAGGAAGAAGCTCTTGAACTGATACAAGAACTGAAGAGTGCTGGCGTCAATATGGAATATTTAGGTCCAAAGCGGGTTTCAGCTGAAAATATCGATTCTGTATTTGTAGGTAAAACAATTGTTTTAACAGGGAAATTAGAGCTGTTCTCCAGAAATGAAGCAAAAGAAAAAATTGAAGCCCTAGGCGGAAATGTATCAGGAAGCGTTAGTAAAAAAACAGATATTGTCATTGCTGGTGAGGATGCAGGTTCAAAGCTGAAGAAGGCAGAGGAACTTGGCATCACGGTATGGAATGAGGAGAGACTGGCTGAGGAACTAAACAAGTAAGAGGTGGAGAATCGTGAAGAAAACATTAATGATGGCTGTTTCTCTTTTGCTCGTGCTGACGGGGTGTGCTCCTAACTTCAGCAAGCAGGAGGAAGTCATTCAGGATGATGAAAACTCAAATGAAACGGCGATTATTCCGAACTATAAAATATCGGATGATTATTATAAAACGCTGCTTCCTTTTGAGCCGAGTGAAGCAAGGGGGCTTGTGGTTAATAACATTAACACCAAATATGATTTGACCGAATTTGAAACGGGCTTAATGCGTGTTGCACAAAATAGTTTTGACACCGACAGTTACTTCTTTCAGGAAGGTCAATTCTTAGATAGTGCGACTGTCCGCTCGTGGCTCAATCGCAAGTTTACACCTGCACAGCTTGCTGAACGTAATTTAGAGGAAGCGGATAATGTAGGGTTGAATCCTCTTGATGATGAAAAAGGGGATATTGACGAACGCAATACAAAGAGTCCGATCTACCTCGCTCATATTTTAGAGCATAATTATCGAATTAAGGGTGAGGGAGACACGGTTACACTTGGCGGGGTAGTGATTGGTCTGGCTTTAAACTCTGTCCATTACTATCAGAAGGAACAGTACGGAGCAACTTACGAAACAGATATTAAACGAAGTGTTTTAGAAGCAGAAGGTAAAAAGATGGCAGCCGAAGTGCTTACTCGTCTTCGCGGCATGGATGAGCTTAAAGATGTGCCAATTACCATTGCCCTATTTGAACAAGCCAGCAGAACCTCCGTTGTACCAGGAAACTTTATTGCCTATGCGGAAGCTGGAAAAGGAAGCGGCAAGTTAAGCGAATGGAAGAATGTTGCTGAAAAATATGTGCTATTTCCATCATCAGATGCTGAAACGAATCATCGTGATGACAATACAGCCTTCAAAAATTTTAAACAGGATATAGAAGCGTATTTTCCAAACTTTAATGGAGTCATCGGCAAAGCGTTTTATGCCGGAGATCAGCTGCAGGACCTTAATATTGATATTCCAATTCAATTCTATGGAAAAGCAGAATCAATCGGATTTGCACAGTATACGGCAAGTTTAATCATGAAGCATTTTCCGGAGTATATTTCTGTTCAGGTAAATATTACGTCCGTGAATGGCCCTGAAGCGCTGATTGTGAGAAAACCAGATGATACAGAACCATTTGTTCATATTTATGATTAAAGGCAAAGATTGATGAATTTTAACTAAACATGTTAAAATAAACATTGAGAAAATTCTATAAAAGTAGCTGCTGTATTAGGGATGAACTGTAAAATATTACATGCATCATCCCTTCCATTCTTATACAGTGCAATAGTACATAGGAGGCGTTAACGATGGTACAACCTTACAAGCATGAGCCTTTCACAGATTTTAAAAATGAAGAAAATCGTGAAGCATATTTACAAGGGTTAAAAACAGTTGAAAGCTATTTAGGTCAAGATTATGATCTTTTAATTGCTGGCGAACGTGTATCAACTGAAGATAAAATTGTATCGATTAATCCGTCTAATAAAGAGGAAGTAATTGGTCGCGTTTCTAAAGCTAATCAGGAGCTTGCTGAAAAAGCAATGCAAGGTGCAGTAGAAGCATTTAAAACGTGGAGAAAAGTAAAGCCTGAAACACGTGCTGATGTATTATTTAAAGCAGCTGCGATTATTCGCCGCCGCAAGCATGAGTTTTCTGCATTGCTTACAAAAGAGGCTGGAAAGCCTTGGAATGAAGCAGATGCTGATACAGCAGAAGCAATTGACTTCCTTGAGTATTATGCTCGTCAAATCTTAAGTATTAAAGATGGCGTACCTGTTAATAGCCGTCCAAATGAATACAACCGTTATGACTATATTCCATTAGGCGTTGGAATCATCATTTCTCCTTGGAACTTCCCGCTTGCGATTATGGCTGGTACAACGGTAGCGGCTATTGTAGCTGGAAATACAGTACTATTAAAGCCAGCATCTACAACTCCGGTAGTTGCTGCAAAATTTGTTGAAGTAATGGAAGAAGCAGGTCTTCCTGCTGGTGTATTAAACTTTGTACCAGGCAGCGGTGCTGAAGTAGGCGACTACTTAGTTGACCATAAGGATACTCGCTTCATTTCATTCACTGGATCTCGTGATGTAGGCTTACGCATTAATGAGCGTGCTTCTAAATTAAACGATGGACAAATTTGGCTGAAACGCGTAATCGCAGAAATGGGCGGTAAAGATACAATCGTAGTTGATAAAGAAGCTGATCTAGAATTAGCGGCTCAATCAATCGTTGCATCTGCATTTGGCTTCTCTGGTCAAAAATGTTCTGCATGTTCCCGTGCAGTTATTGTAGAAGATGTTTACGATCAAGTGTTGAATCGTGCAGTTGAATTAACAAATGAATTAACAGCAGGCAACCCTGAAGATCAAACTCACTTTATGGGACCAGTGATCGACCAGGCTGCATTTGATAAAATTATGAGCTATGTTGAAATTGGAAAACAAGAAGGCAAGCTGATGACTGGCGGAGAAGGAGACAGTTCAAAAGGATTCTTCATTAAGCCAACTATTTTTGCTGATCTTGCAGCTGATGCTCGTCTAATGCAAGAAGAAATTTTCGGGCCGGTTGTTGGCTTCACAAAAGCGAAGGATTTCGATCACGCTATTGAAATTGCAAACAACACAGAATACGGCTTAACTGGAGCTGTAATCACGAAGAACCGTGAGCACATCCAAAAAGCACGTGAAGATTTCCACGTTGGTAACCTTTACTTCAACCGTGGATGTACAGGCGCAATCGTTGGATACCAGCCATTTGGCGGATTCAACATGTCAGGTACAGACTCTAAAGCTGGCGGTCCTGACTATATTCAGCTTCATATGCAAGCTAAGACTACATCTGAAATGTACTAATATAAGCAGGCAAATAACTCCCTCTGCAACTTATGCAGAGGGAGTTTCTTTTTTGGATATAGAATTCAAGCATCCCAGCAAGAGGACCCGGCAGTCAAACTACAGCTTACCTTTATAGGTGATATACTCCTCCTGTATTTGTTTACTGGGAGTTCTGTCCGTCAGACTGAAAATAATAATAGCGATGACACCTAGTAAGAATCCAGGTGCAAGCTCATAGAGTTCAAAGATGCCTCCTTCAATTTGCGACCAAATAATAACGGTTAGAGATCCAGTAATGATCCCTGCCAAGGCGCCATTGCGAGTCATTCGTTTCCAGAAGAGGCTCAGTACGATAACTGGACCAAATGCAGCACCGAAACCTGCCCATGCATAACTAACAAGCTCAAGAACTTTGCTATCAGGATTATAACCTAGCAATATAGCAATGACTGCAATTCCGATAACAGCGATTCTGCCAACAATCATCTCTTCTTTTTGGGAAGCATTTCTTCTGAAAATAGCTTTGTAAAAATCATTAGCAAGTGCACTTGAAGAAACGAGCAACTGTGAATCAACAGTACTCATGATTGCTGAGAGAATGGCTGCAAGTAAAAAGCCGGCAACAACTGGGTTAAATAAAACCTGCGATAACATAATAAAAACCGTTTCTGAGTTTTCAAGCGGAGAATCTGCAAAATAAGCAATTCCGGTAAATCCAATAAAAATAGCACCAAACAAGGATAACACCATCCATCCCATTCCAATGAATCTGGCTTTTGGTATATCTTCTTTAGCTCGGATGCCCATAAAACGCACAAGTATATGCGGCTGGCCAAAATAGCCTAACCCCCATGCAAGCAAGGAGACTACTCCAATAACCGTTGTCCCAGAATACACATTTAAATAAGAAGGATCTATACTGCCAATTGTATTAATCGTTTCACTCCAGCCCCCAAGCTCAAAAATGACAACAATGGGAATGATAATAAGAGCAAGAAACATGAGAATTCCTTGGATAAAGTCCGTCCAGCTTGCTGCCAGAAAGCCTCCGAAAAATGTATAAGATACAATGACCAAAGCACCAATCCATATTGCAGCAATATAATCCATGCCAAAAGAATTCTCTAGTAAAATAGCTCCTCCAACCAAACTTGAGGAAGTATAAAAGGTGAAAAATACTAGAATAACAATTGCTGAAATTACACGAAGAATTTTGGAATCATCTTTAAAGCGATTTTCAAAGAAATCAGGTAATGTAATTGAATTGTTGGCAACTTCCGTATACACCCGCAAAGGCTTAGCGATAAACTGCCAATTAAGATATGCACCAATTGCCAAACCAATTGGAAGCCAAATCTCACTCATACCTCCAACATACATTGCGCCGGGAA
This sequence comes from Cytobacillus gottheilii, assembly GCF_001636345.1. GTDB lineage: Bacteria > Bacillota > Bacilli > Bacillales > Cytobacillaceae > Cytobacillus > Cytobacillus gottheilii. Next base: position 4,233,686 of record NZ_KV440945.1, on the reverse strand, counting down.
GTCCCAGCATAAGCCAGCTGCTCATATCAGAGGCTCCTGCACTTAACGCAGCTACTCCAGGTCCCAGTCCTCTTCCGCCGAGCACATAATCGGTTAAATCCTTCGTTTTTCTTGCGGCCAGATAGCCGATAATGATCATACCAACTAAATAAATGATAATAGAAACGAGTGTAGGTATATTAATGTCCATTGTATTATTCTCTCCTCTTTTCAAAGTAATAGGTAAACGCAGATAAGATGACTAATAAAGGCATTGGCACAAGCAGCCAAAACCAAGTAGCAGTAGTTAACCCCATAGTTGATCCTCCTTTTTTTATAATTTATTCAGGTTTATACAAAAATAATAGAATACCAATTTGTTTCCACCTGAGAAAATGCACTATCAATGATAACATAGGTGTATAATTCTGTCTTTTTGAAAATTCAAATTCCTTTGTCGAAATGTATAAAAATGCATTAATAGTTATGATCTCCTTGCTAATCTTTAAGAAGAAACATATCTATACAATCAAATTAATAATATTAAGTCTGTCACCCATGCAAATGTCATGATATGCCGAATGATTATGGACGTCATTTAATCATAATTAAATTTAATATGAATACGGTTGAATAAAATTGACTCTTTTGGGTTAAATCATACATATTAATGGTTTTATGAAGCATCTCATGGAGAAAGAGGGGACTGAAGGCTGTTTACATGAAAAACACTGACCATATGTTATAATTTTCATAACATATACGAACATACATATTAATCAAACGTTTGATTAAATAAAAAAGGGACAGGTAAAATCAAGCTGGAGGTGCAATATGGCCGATCATGTGGATGACTATTTGCAAAAAGGCATGTACGGAGAAAAACAGACAAAGCCAGATGAGCGAAGGAAGTTTTTAGGCACGTTAAGAGAAAGAATTGTGTTGGCTTTAACTCAGCCTCAAGTTCGAAAAAACGGAATTAACCATGAAGCAGAAAAAGCGATGAAGGAAAATTCACAGGCACATCTCTACTTAAATGGAAATATGAATTATGAATACTTATCAAAGTATATCAAATCAGCTACGAAGTATAAGGTTGAATATACGATTGTCACCAATAAAGAGCATAACTCTGATATTGGTCTAGTGCTTGCATATGACTATGCTATTGATAAAGAGAACATTTTTGTGGATGATGAAAAACCGCACATACAGCCAGAAATTAAAAAACAGAAGACCGGATTTTTTGCCAAGTTATTTGGAGGCAAATAAAGAGGGGCGGATATACCGCTTCTTTTTTTAGGCCATTTTTTTAAATAAGTGGTGTGTTTAAGAAGTTGGTCAGGAAGCATGTCATTGTTTATATTCGATCTACTGGTGGAGAGAATAAAAAAAGAAAGTGCTGCGCCTGTCACTTCAAAAGTGGCAATGTGAAGGAGAATGCCCACACTCACCTTCTTATAATAGAAGAAAGTATACGAAAACAGTATAAAAAATTGACAGAACAAACCATAACATAAGGTGATTTTTTCATATATTTTTTGTAAATAAAAATAGGTAAAAGGAACTATTACGTTATAAATATTTCTAAAAATTGATACATAAATCCTATGCTATGATTAAGGAAACTTACTTCTAACATCTGATGAAGAAGAATATCAGTGAATAATGAAGTAAACAGCTTATACATATGTAAAACTACGTGAAATGGAAGGAAGAAAAGAATGGCGCAGAATGAACAGTGGACTTCGAAAATAGGTTTTATTTTAGCTGCGGCTGGTTCTGCAATTGGTTTAGGGGCGATTTGGAAATTCCCTTATATTGCTGGAACAGGAGGCGGCGGAGCGTTTTTCCTTGTGTTTTTACTTTTTGCCTTATTAATTGGCTACCCATTACTTGTAGGAGAATTTATAGTAGGCAGAAAAGGGCAGGATGATGCCATTTCTATTTATAAAAAGATGGCTCCTGGATCTATGTGGCATTTATTAGGACGAGTTGGGGTGTTAATTGGCATTTTAGTGCTTTCCTTTTACAGCGTTATTGGCGGCTGGATCATCCTATACTTGTTTGAAGCTTTGACAGGCGGTTTAAATGGCTTATCAATGGATCAATATGTGCAATTGTTTGAGCGGATTATTTCTGATCCTGCAGCAACACTGATTGGACAGTTTGTCTTTATTGCTCTAACGGTAGTGGTGGTTGCTAAAGGTGTGCAACAGGGCATTGAAAAGGTCAGTAAAATCCTCATGCCTGTTTTGTTTGTATTATTTCTTATAATTGTTGTTCGCTCACTTACTCTGGAAGGTGCGGCAGAGGGAATGAAATTCCTGCTGATTCCGGATTTTGGTCAATTAACCTCTGAATCTATATTATTTGCACTTGGGCAAGCCTTTTTTACCATCACTTTAGGTTCTTCTGTAATGGTGACATATGCATCCTATTTACCCAAAACACAGAATCTGCCCCGCTCGGCATTTTCTATTATTATGATGAATTTATTTGTGTGCTTGCTCGCCGGGCTTGCTATCTTTCCCGGAGTGTTTACGTTTGGCATTGAGCCAAGCGCAGGACCGCCGCTTGTATTTATTGCGCTTCCAGCAGTATTTGGCCAGATGGGATTTGGGTTGTTCTTTTTTATTGCCTTCCTGATCCTTTTCTTGTTTGCTGCCTTAACTTCAGCATTCTCTATGATTGAAATAGCTGTTGCGGTCACGGCAAAAAAGGATCCTGTGAAAAGGCAAAGATATACTTGGATGTTTGGGCTTCTCATTTTTGTCATTGGAATTCCATCTGCACTTTCTTACGGTCTTATGGCAGATGTAAAGCTTTTTGATAAGACGGTATTTGACTTAGTCGATTATGCGGCGAGCAATGTCTTAATGCCGCTAGGAGCACTTTTTACGTCTTTATTTATCTCACGAAAATTAAAGAAAAGTGACTTAATGAGAGAGATGAAGCAAGGAGCAAACGTTCCGGTTCCTTTTTTTCATACATGGTACTTCCTGTTAAAATATGCTGCACCAGCTGCGATCGTGGTTGTTTTTTTAGATGTGCTTGGGGTGCTTGATTTTATTTTCTAGAACAAACGTGTTTGCTTTTTATAATCTATTAATTATAAGAAAAGTCGGAGGATGAAAGAACATGACAGTAATGGAGCAATTACAGCAATTATTCCCGAGTGCGGATGGCAATCAGCAGCAGCGTGATGAACTGTTGGGGTACTTTCGTAAAGTGCTGACAAGAATGGATGAATTAAAGGATCCTTCTAAGCTGACCCTAGGTGATATGCCTGATTATAGTGAGGATTATTACAATAAAATCATTCAAGGTTCATTTGTGCCGGAACATGGAGTTTCAGTGGATGAAACCATTGATAAGTTGATGGAGCTTGTCGAAGGTCATCGTTTCTTGAATAGCAATTATGTGGCAAACGCAACACCGCTTCCTAACATTGCCAGTATATTAGGGAATCTAGTAATGGTTCTTTTAAACGGAAATAATTTATGGGATGTGGATGGATCGGCCGCTGCGAATGCTGAAGTGCGGATCACAAGTATGCTTTCTAAAATGATTGGCTATGATCAAAACGAAAGCGCAGGCTATACAACCTGGGGCGGACAAGGTGCGGTATTTAATTCACTGCGCATAGCGATTGCACGCAGATTCCCACAGTCAAATAAGAGCGGAATCCCTAATAACCTTTATTGTTTCTGCTCGGAACTGTCTCACTTCAGTTTGTATAAGTCAGCAGAAGCAACTGGCATCGGTGTGGATCATATGATTCGGGTGAAAGTAAATGAAGATCATTCTATGAATCTGGAAGATTTAAAAGAGAAAATGGAAATGGTTATTGAAAAGGGCGGAATTCCCGTTTATGTATTAGCTACAATGGGAACAACAGATACGTTTGGGATTGATGATTTATATGGTATGAAGCAGCTGCTGACAGAAATTGAAGCAGCATACGATTTAGAGCCTATTTATGTTCATGCAGATTCTGCGATGGGCGGAATGTATACGTTCTTTAATGATTATAACTTTAGTGCAAATCCGCTGAACTTTGAAGAGGATGTGCTCAACGTCCTGTCTGATTATCATATGCGATTTAAACATATGAATCTTGCGGATAGTATGGTCTTTGATTTTCATAAATTAGGACAGACCCCTTATATTACTAGTTTATTTTTAATTAAAGATAGACGCCTGCTGGAGTATGTGGATTTGGATGCAGCTGAAACCCCTTATGTAGGAAACCGCGGATATGGAAGCTATCATACAAGCTATACATTAGAATGCTCCAGGATGGGCAGTTCAATAGCCATTTATGCATCACTTCTGGCTTTTGGCATAGAAGGCTACCAGCAGCTGCTTGCCAATTACTTGAGTGTCAACATTGCTTTCCGTAACAGGCTGCTTGCAGAGTTTCCAAATGCCGCAGTAACAAATGAAGTATCCCCTGTCACAACTTTTAGGTTTTATCCGGAAGCACCGAACTGGAGACAGGAGTTAGCGGGTCATTGTCAAGCGGAAGAGATCCGCGAAGTGAACAATTATAATGAAGAATATGCAGAATTGATCGGCTTGGATCGAGATGTTATTTTTTTCGGAAACACAAAAAAGCAGCGTTACATTTCTGCAAAGGATTCAGAACAGCGGCTGCCTGTCTATGTTCATAAATTCTATACAACTTCTCCTTATTCAACTATTGAAGAGGTTGATCGGTATATTGAATTCTTGAAGTCACATATGGAAATACATCAAAAAAGCTTAATGCTTGTATAAGATTGAAATCGAGTACATCACTTTTAAGAGGGTGATGTACTTTTTTAGGTTTTGTGCGGGATTTGGAGAGTATGTTATTGGAAGATAACTGGACAAGCTTCATTCATAAGGAAAACTCCGTAACAAACAGGAATTTCATGATAAAATATGTAGGTACAAAAAGGGCGGATATTGCTTTAACGCGTGAACGTTTGATATGATCAATAGTAATGTACATACGAATAAAATGTTTTGGAGGTGCAAGAAATGACAAGAATTTCATCAGATCAAGTAAAACATGTAGCCAATTTGGCGAGACTGCAGCTATCGGAAGAAGAAACAGAATCCTTCCGCAATCAGCTTGAGGCGATGATTACGTTTGCTGAGCAGCTTAATGAGCTTGATACAGACGGAGTCGAACCAACTTCACATGTTCTTGATATGAAAAACGTGATGCGGGAGGATGTGGCTAAGCAAGGCTTGCCGCAGGCTGAGGTTATGAAAAATGCCCCAGATCATCAGGATGGCTATATTAAAGTACCGCCTATTATGACTGAAGATTAAAAGAGATTGCTCAATGCTTGATATAAGATAGAGAGAATTGGAGGGAAACATATGAGCTTATTTGATGATGGAGTAAAAGCATTGCAAGAAAAGCTTCATAGAAAAGAAATTTCCGTCTCTGACCTCGTTTCATATTCTTTTAAAAGAATTTCAGAGGTAGACGATAAAGTTCAGGCCTTTTTAACATTAGATGAGGAAAAGGCGCTTCAAAAAGCAAAGGAATTAGATGCCAAGCTAACAGCTGGAGAAACCAGAGGCATGCTGTTTGGGATGCCAATTGGTGTGAAAGATAACATTGTCACTCAAGGCTTGCGAACAACTTGCGCAAGTAAAATTTTGGACAACTTTGATCCAATTTACGATGCTACGGTTGTGAATAAATTACATAGTGCTGAGACGGTGACGGTTGGAAAGTTAAATATGGATGAATTTGCAATGGGTTCTTCTAACGAGAACTCGGGCTTCAAACCAGTACGCAACCCATGGAATATTGACCATGTTCCCGGCGGTTCTTCAGGTGGATCTGCTGCATCGGTTGCTGCGGGAGAGGTTCTTTTTTCATTGGGATCAGACACAGGCGGTTCCATTAGACAGCCGGCATCCTTTTGTGGAGTGGTCGGTTTAAAGCCTACGTATGGACGTGTTTCTCGCTTTGGACTTGTTGCGTTTGCATCTTCCCTTGATCAAATTGGTCCTATTACTAGAAATGTTGAGGACAATGCCTACTTGCTGCAGGCGATAGCTGGAATTGATCCAATGGATTCCACTTCAGCCAATATTGAAGTGCCAAACTTCTCGGAAGCTCTAACTGGGGATGTAAAGGGACTGAGAATAGCTGTGCCAAAGGAATACTTAGGAGAAGGTGTAACAGAAGAAGTGCGTGCTTCTGTTTTAAAATCGCTAAGTATTCTTGAAAAATTAGGAGCAACATGGGAAGAGGTTTCATTGCCTCATTCAAAATATGCCTTAGCTGCTTACTACCTATTATCCTCATCTGAAGCATCTGCCAACCTAGCGCGCTTTGATGGCGTACGGTATGGCTATCGAACGGAAAATCCTGAAAATCTGTTAGAACTATACAAAAAGACACGAGCTGAAGGGTTTGGAGACGAAGTAAAACGCAGAATTATGTTAGGTACATTTGCATTAAGCTCAGGCTATTATGATGCTTATTATAAAAAGGCACAAAAGGTGCGCACATTAATTAAACAAGACTTTGAACAAGTGTTTGAAAACTATGATGTCATTATTGGACCAACAACACCAACACCAGCCTTTAAGCTTGGTGAAAAAGTGGATGATCCGTTAACGATGTACGCAAATGATATTTTAACCATTCCAGTGAATCTTGCAGGTGTGCCAGGCATTTCAGTTCCGTGCGGATTATCAAATGATGGCCTGCCGCTGGGGCTGCAGATTATTGGGAAACATTTTGACGAAAGCACAATTTATCGTGTTGCTCATGCGTTTGAGCAGGAAACAGATCATCATAAACAAAAACCGGTATTGTAAGGGGGGAACGACATGAACTTTGAAACGGTCATAGGACTAGAGGTACACGTTGAGTTAAAAACAGACTCAAAGATTTTTTCATCAAGCCCAAACCATTTTGGTGCTGATCCAAATACAAATACAACGGTCATTGACTTAGGTTATCCAGGTGTGCTGCCTGTTGTGAATAAAAAAGTAATCGATTATGGCATGAAGGCTGCAATGGCATTAAACTGTGAAATTGCACCAGTCACGAAATTCGACCGCAAGAATTATTTTTATCCAGACAATCCGAAGGCTTACCAAATCTCTCAGTTTGATAAGCCAATTGGGGAGAATGGCTGGGTCGAAATTGAAGTAGACGGCTATAAAAAGAAGATTGGGATTACGCGTATTCATTTAGAAGAGGACGCAGGAAAGCTTACACATGGAAAAGGGTACTCCCTAGTTGATTATAACCGTCAAGGAACTCCGCTGATTGAAATCGTATCGGAGCCGGATATCCGTACGCCAAATGAAGCATATGCCTACTTAGAAAAATTAAAATCCATCGTTCAATACACTGGAGTGTCTGATTGTAAGATGGAAGAAGGCTCTCTCCGCTGTGATGCTAATATATCCTTGCGTCCTGTTGGACAAGAGGAGTTTGGAACGAAGACAGAGCTGAAAAACCTAAACTCATTTAACTTTGTGCGCAGAGGACTTGAGTTTGAGGAAAAGCGCCAGGCAGAGGTTTTAAGTGGCGGCGGTATAATTGAACAGGAAACAAGAAGGTTCGATGAATCAACAGGTGCAACATTGCTGATGCGTGTAAAAGAAGGATCTGATGATTATCGCTATTTCCCAGAGCCTGATCTTCTGGACATTCATATTGATGATGAGTGGAAGGAAAGAATTAAAGCTGAAATTCCAGAACTTCCGGATGCCAGACAAAAGCGTTATATTGAGCAATTTGGCCTGCCGGTTTACGATGCTGCTGTATTAACGGTTACAAAGGAAACGGCAGATTTCTTTGAGGGTGCTGTAGAAGCGGGTGCAGAGGCAAAACAAGCATCTAACTGGGTGATGGGCGAACTTTCGGCATACTTAAACGCAGAACAAAAAGAACTTCATGAGACAAAACTTTCACCAGAAGGTCTTGCTGGAATGATCAAGCTGATCGAAGATGGAACAATTTCTTCAAAAATGGCAAAAACTGTATTTAAAGAATTAGTCGAGAACGGCGGAACGGCTCAGCAAATCGTTAAAGACAAAGGACTTGTACAAATTTCCGATGAATCTGCGCTGCTGAAGATTATTTCCGAAACTTTGGACAACAATCCGCAGTCGATTGAGGATTATAAAAATGGAAAACAAAAAGCGGTTGGCTTCCTTGTTGGCCAAATGATGAAGGCAACCAAGGGACAAGCAAACCCACAGCTTTTAAACAAGCTACTAATGCAGGAAATACAAAAAAGGTAATTAGAAAAGCGGAGGGCGCTCGCCCAGGGACGACAAGCTTAAGACAAGATGGCATAAAGGTTGTCCTTTAACCTTTAGGAAAGATTGGCTTAAGACCTCGAGTCCCTAGCGCCAGAAGCTAGACAATTAGAAAAGTGGAGGCGGCTTGCCCAGCCGCGGCAAGCATAAGGCGAGCCGGGCGGAAGGTTGTTCTTTAACCTTCTGAACGGATTGACTTATGACCTCGAGCGGCTAGCCGCTGGAACTAGACAATAGAAAAGCGGAGGGCGCTTGCCTTCTAACTTAAGAGGCTGGGACATAGTATTTAACACAACCACAGAACCGAATGATTAGGAATCTTTCTAATCATCCGGTTTTTTGTTTGTTTTTAAACATTTAATATTTCTAAACTCGAGTGAAATGGAGCGGAGGACACTCGACTCCTGCGGGCAATAGAGGAAAGGCTGAGACCCCGCAGGAGCGGAAGCGACGAGGAGGCTCAGCTTCCTCCCCGTGGAAAGCGAGGGTCCGCAGCGCAATGTAACGGGCTTATTTTTTATTACCATATTCCATGCTAGGATTTTTCATATTGTAATATGAATATTTTAGTTTTGTAGCAGTGTTTTTTTCGCAAGTATGTCTATAAATTTCGACATGTTTTCTTTTTATTTCCCAGGAAAAGATGATTATTCTCAAAATTAGACAAGTTTTCCCATGGTAAATTCATGTATAATGATCAAAGATACTAGATATATAGCAGAAAAAGGCGGTAGGAACGTGACAATTTTATCATTTAACAATATTGAAAAACATGATGGCCATACGATTGTATTTCCCTCTTTTCAGCTTTCCATTGAATCTGGAGAAATTGTCGGTCTGATGACAAGCATAAATGTGAGAACCGTTCTTCTTGAAATGTTAAGAAGAAAGATACCCGTTCCTGATCAGGCTATAGCTATAGATGGGAAAAGTATTCAGCAGCTGGGGAAGAGTTACCATCAGCGAGTAGGTATACTGTCTATTGATGATGGACTTTACGAGCGCCTAACGGTTAAGGAAAGTCTGTTGTTTTATCATAGACTATTCGATTCTAAACTGCCGATAGACGGAATTCTTCAACTAACCCAGCTTGAGGCAAAAAGAAATGTCCGAATTAGCAAGTTGACATTCTCAGAAAAAAGAAGAGTCCATTATGCTCAGTTGCTTCTAAGCGATCCTGATATTTATATATTGGAGGAAGCGGATCAAAATGTTGATCTGGAGACAAAGCGAGTTTTAATGAAGGTAGTCCAGGAACTGCAAAAAAATAATAAGGCGGTTTTTGTGCTGACGAGTAATATGGACAGTGCTCTCGCTGTTACAAACACGATTTATCGGCTAGATGAACATGGGTTACATAAGCTGGACGTTATGCAGCAGGAAATGGAACCGGAGGATGAGGCAGTCGAAGAGGAACCAATTGTACAGCCGGTCCGCTTTGAAAAAATACCAACTAAAGTGAATGAAAAGATCATTCTATTTGATCCGCCTGAGATTGATTATATTGAAAGCAGTGAAGGAAGCTCACAGCTATACATAAAAGGTGACATGTATCAAAGCATGTTTACGTTAAATGAATTGGAACAAAGACTTCTTCCTTATGGATTTTATCGCTGCCATCGTTCGTACATTGTTAACCTTCAAAAGGTTAGGGAGGTTATTACCTGGACAAGAAATAGCTATTCACTTGTCCTTCATGATCAGTCATCCATTCCGCTTTCAAAAACAAAAATGGCGGAATTAAAGGAGATGCTTGGGCTTAAATAATGCTCCATTCACCCTTTATATGGTCTATTCAACCTCTAAATTGCTCTTTTCATTGAATATATACTGCATGAACCTGTGGACTGCCATATGATGGAGTCAGCAAAACAAATGCAGGAGGATGACAATGGAAAATATCATTGAGGTTCAATCGTTAGCGAAATTATTTGCCAATCAAACAGCACTTGAGGATGTTTCATTTCAAATTAAGAAAGGTGAAACATTTGGTTTCCTTGGTCCAAGTGGTTCAGGTAAAACAACTACTATTAAAATCTTAACAGCTCAAATGGCGCAGACAGATGGGGAAGCATATGTGTTTGGTCGCCCTGCTCATCTTTTGAAGGATCCGGCTCAGCGTGGAAGAATCGGTGTGCTGACAGATAACAGCGGATTATATGAACGATTATCAATCTACGATAATTTAAAATTATACTGCGGATTATACAATGTACCTCATTCCAGAATTGACGAAGTATTAGAGATGGTTAATTTAAAGGATGAGAGAAAGAAAGTTGTTTCGAAGCTCTCAAAAGGGATGACACAGCGTGTAACATTGGCAAGAGCATTCTTGCACAAACCAGATTTGCTCTTTCTGGATGAGCCAACTTCTGCTCTTGATCCAGTCAACTCTCGTCATATTTACCGTGGTCTTGATCAATTGAAAGAAAATGGTACAACGATTTTCTTAACAACTCATGATATGAATGAAGCAGAATTGCTTTGTGATCGCGTTGCTTTTTTAAATAAAGGAAAAATCCAGTTAATCGGGCCGCCTAAGCAGCTCCGCAAACAATATGCAGATAATACGATATCTGTTGAACTGGATAATGGGCAGATTGAGGTGCTTGAGAAAGGTGATAAAGGAGCACAGCGCATGTATCAATTGATGTCTGAAAATAAAGTTGTTTCTGTTAACTCGAACGAGCCAACACTTGGAGATATATTTGTAGAAATTACAGGGAGGAAGCTATCATGACATTTTCATTAAAACGTACTTTAGCTATTTTTCAAAAAGATTATAAAGATGTTAGTAAAAATATGTATGTATCATTTACCGTTATTGTTCCGCTATTAATGGCCTTTCTTTATGGCATGCAGGGTGATATGGGTGTTGACATGGTCTACACTGTAATTAATATGTCATTATCTCTTGTTGGAGCCTATATTCAATGTTCCTTAATTGCTGAAGAAAAAGAGAAAAATACATTGCGCGGACTTATGCTTTCACCTGCTAGTACATTGGAAATCCTGGCTGGCAAAAGCTTACTGACATTCGTTACAACTATTCTAGTTATCGTATTTTCTGCTATGATCATTGATTATCAGCCAGAGAATATCGTTATTGTAGGTGTTGCGATTGCTTTATCTACTCTTTTCTACATCGGTCTAGGAACAATTTTAGGATTAGTAACAAAGTCAGTGATGGAAGCATCTGTCGTGATCATGCCATTTTTCTTCCTTTTCACTTTCGGGTCATACGCAACTCTTTTAGCAGAGCGCTTCCCTGTGTTAAAGGCGGCAGAATATATGCCGAATACTCAATTGATTGAATTAGCGAAAGAAGTTCAAACCGGAGCGGGCTTTGGTGATATATGGAGTTATCTTGCTGTTATATGTGTATGGATTGCTGCGGTATTTATCTTATCCTACGTTACATTTAAAAAACGAATGATGGATTAATGAAAAATCACGCAATTTGTAATTCTTCCCTTTCCCTTATAAAATATAGGTATGAAATCAACAAAGGGGCGATAGGGAATGACTTTACAAGAGTGGTTTAATAAGGGACTTACAACAGAAGAATATCTGGCTGGAATGAACGTGAACAAAGATGAAATGATGGGGATTTACAGCAAATATACTTTATCCTCAGAAGAAAAAGAAAAACTGCAGCCTGTTAAAGATCAAGGGCTTAAAGTAATCGTGCTAACAGAGGACTGGTGTGGAGATGCGATGCTCAACAATCCAGTCCTTCTAAAGATTGCCGAGGAAATCGGCATGGAAGTTCGCTTTATATTGCGAGATTCTAACTTAGAATTAATGGATCAATACTTAACAAACGGAACATCAAGAGCCATTCCAATCTTCGTTTTCCTTAACAGTGAAGGAGAAGAAGTGGCTGTTTGGGGACCGCGTGCTCCAAAACTTCAAGAGCTTGTTATATCTGAAAGAAGCAAGCTGCCAAATGCTGAGGCTGATGACTTTAAGGACGAGCAAGCGGCAATGTATAAGCGTTTAACTGCTTCATACCAAGAAGATGAGAACCATTGGCACACAGTGGCTGACAGTATTATAGAAAAGTTGGTTTAGACTGGCGGGAGAGATCCCCCGGTCTTTTCTCTTGTTATAATTAACTGAATGTTTTGTTAATAATTTATAATTCTTTATAAGGAGCTGTACCAATGAGCCGGTATAGAAATCAATTGACAGAACTTCTCCAAATCCGTTATCCCATTTTACAGGCGGGAATGGCAGGAGGAGTGACGACAGATCACCTTGTAGGCGCTGTTTCTGAATTTGGCGGTCTTGGTCAAATCGGAGCAGGATATATGCAGCCGGAAGAGATCACTCTAATGATTAATAGGGTTAGAGAACGGACAGCCAAACCGTTTGCTGTAAATTTATTTGTAATGGAGAATTTCCCAATGCCTATCCTTGAAGAGATGGAAGTGGCAGCGAAAGCACTGGAAACCATTGAGTCGGAACTAAATGTGGAGCAGTTACTAAGAAAGATGGAAGTGAACAGCAAGTCGGTGTTTGAAAATCAAGTTGAAGTAGTACTTAAGGAAAAAGTTCCGATCGTTAGCTTTACATTTGGGATTCCCGGGGAGGAGATCGTTCGGGAGCTTAAGAAAAATGCTGCTGTATTAATTGGGACCGCAACTACTGTAAAAGATGCATTAAGGCTAGAAGCTAGTGGAATGGATGCAATCGTTATTCAAGGAGAAGAAGCCGGAGGGCACCGCGGAACATTTCATGGAGAACAAGATGAATTAATCCCTGTACATGATTTAGTGGCACAAATTGTTCCGAAGCTTCGTATTCCAATCATAGCAGCTGGAGGAATAATGAATGGGGAATCCATTCAGAACGTTTTGGGCTCAGGTGCTCAGGGAGTTCAACTCGGAACAGCATTTTTAACATGTGAGGAAAGTGGAGCAGCATCTGCTTATAAAGATATATTAATAAATGGAAAGGAAGAAACTGTTTTAACGAGAGCTTTTTCAGGTAAGCTGGCACGGGGCATTCATAATCAATTTATCGCTGAAATGAATGGAAAACCGACCTTACCGTTTCCTTATCAGAACACACTCACCGGAGGGTTAAGAAAAAAGGCAGCTGCGCAAGGGAATGCCCAGTTTATGTCGCTATGGGCCGGAAGTAATTATGGAATGGCCAAGAGGCAGACGGTGAGTGAATTAATGGGAAGGCTAGTATATGAGATAGATGGAATGTAAGAATAATGGGAAAAATGATATATGCCAAAAAAACATCCCGTAATTTTTCACGGGATGTTTTTAAATATTATTTCGCTGCCAATACATTCGTTAAAGGCGGAACAATCTGCTTCTTACGGGAAACTACACCTTTTAACACAGCTTTATTGTTTTCAAGACTTACGCCAAATGCTTCTGCAACGGAAGGGCTTTGGTTTCCGATTGCAAGTGCAACAGAATCGTTGTTTAAGATGTCTGTTACAACTAAAAGGAAGAGGTCTAAGTTTTTAGACTCAACAATTAGTGAAATAGCACTTTCAAGCTCATCTTGACGGTTCATTACGTCGTTTACATCAACAGCGTTTACTTGTGCAACTTCTGTTTTATAGCTGCCCATTTGGAATTCTTTCGCATCAATTGTCAGCAGGTCTTCGATTGTTTTATCGCTTAGGTCTGCACCAGCTTTTAACATTTCAAGACCATATGCTTCCGCATCAACTCCAGCAATTTCAGCAAGTTCTTTTGCTGCTGCCACATCTTGATCTGTGCATGTTGGAGATTTAAACAGCAGGGAGTCTGAGATAATAGCCGATAGCATTAAACCGGCCATTTCCTTTGTGATTTCAATGCTGTTTTCTTTGTAGATTTTCTTCAAAATCGTTGCAGTACAGCCAACAGGCTCAGCACGATAATATAGAGGATCGCTTGTCTCAAAGTTTGCGATACGGTGATGATCAATAACCTCAAGGATTCTCACATCTTTGATATCGTTGGCACTTTGCTGAAACTCATTATGGTCAACAAGGATGACTTCCTCTGCCTCAGATGCTACAGCTGTTACTAGACGAGGTGCATCTACGTTGAAGTAGTTTAAAGCATACTGTGTTTCTGCGTTTACTTCGCCTAGACGGATTGCTTCGGCATTCATGCCTAGTTTGTTTTTTAATTCTGCATATACAAGCGCTGAACAAATTGTGTCTGTGTCAGGGTTTTTGTGTCCGAATACAAGAACTTTTGACATAACTCTTCTCCTTAATATTAAAAGAATCAGGCATCACTTGCCCTACCCGTTATTTTAACATATATTTTTTATAATCAAAATCAGCATGCTAAAATTAAAGGAAAAGCTTTCCTGCATAGAGAATGAAATGGATAAAAGGGGGGATCACGATGGATAAAATTGCAGTAATATCAGATATCCACGGTAATCTTACGGCGCTTGAGGCGGTTTTAGACGATATAGAAAGAAGAGATATTCATACGATCCTATGCTTAGGTGATCTAATTGGAAAAGGGCCGAATTCGAAAAAAGTATTGGAGCTGATTCGTGAAAAATGTGAGGTTGTGGTGCTTGGCAACTGGGATGATTTTATTCGAAAGCCGATTGACTCCTCGGAGATTGTCTGGCAGCAGAACCAGCTTGATGAAGGGGATATGGCGTATTTAGGGAGTTTGCCGTACCATTATGATTTTTATATGAGCGGTAAATATGTAAGATTATTTCACGCTTCCGCTAAGAGCGTCTACCATCGGGTATTTCCAATGGGAGCATCAATCGAGGAACTGCAGGATATGTTTGCTAATACAGAATGGATTGTTCCACTGGAAGACGGTGCAGCTCCTGATGTTGTCGGCTATGGAGATATTCATGCTGCACTTATACAGCCGATCTATCCGCAGCGAATGCTTTTCAATGCAGGAAGTGTTGGAAACTCACTTGATATGAGAGGGGCAACCTATTGTATCCTGCATGGTGTCTATCAATCCAAAGAAGCTGCACCTTTTTCGATTGAGCTTGTCAGGCTGCCATATGATATTGAAAAGGAATTACTGATTGCAAAAGAGATGGGACTGCCAGGGTTAGAGGCGTACGAACTTGAATTGCGTGAATGCAGATATCGAGGGAGACCAAAATCAGAGTAAGGGGGAAGCAATATGGAATACAAAGGATCATCTGTATATGAACATAAAGATTTTTTTGAGAATTATATGAACCGCCGCCATCGCAAAGAGAGTCCGAATATAGTGATTGAACTGCCTGCTCTTCTAAGCATGATAGGGAACATTGAAAATCAAAAAATTTTAGATGTAGGCTGTGGAGATGCCTCGCTTGGCGAAATGCTTCTTCAAAATAAAGGGAATACATATACAGGCGTGGATGGATCTGAAAGCATGTGCCAGAAAGCAAAAGAGTTACTTGGAGATCATCCTGGCTGCACCATTTTGCATTCGTCCATAGAAGACTTTGATTTTGATACTGAAGTCTATGATCTTGTTGTATCACAGCTTGCTCTTCACTATGTTGAAGATTTGCAAAGTGCAGTTAACCGGATTTTTTCATGCTTAAAGCAGGGCGGCCGCTTTATCTTTAGTGTACAGCATCCGCTCCTGACGAGCTCATCTAAAAGTGTGCAAGGCGGTGGCCGGCGCTCTGATTGGATTGTTGATGATTACTATCACACAGGGAAAAGAGTTGAACCTTGGATCGGTGCACATGTCGTCAAATATCATCGGACAATAGAAGACTATTTTTCTATTCTTCAGCAAGCTGGGTTTAAGATCACCGGATTAAGTGAAGCCCGTCCGCTTAAAGAGAATTTTGTTGAAGAAGCTGAATATGAAAGACGAATGAGGATTCCGCTGTTTTTGCTGTTTTCTTGTGTAAAATAATCAAATAAAACTTGCTGTTATTCTGCTTTTTGTACTATTTCAAGAGGTTCTCTGATTAATAAGGTGGATTATTTTAGATCTTTTTTGCGTATTAAGCGGTAACACATTCTTAAGCGGGTGGGGATTCTATTGAATAAAAATCAACCGATGGCAAAGGTTACATGGGCGATCATCGGCGGAATATTTGGTCTCAGTATTGGAGGAATAGCAGGATTCATTGCTTATTATGTCATAACTGGCTAGCTTTGAAGTCACTATTTAAAGATACAAGCAAAAGGTGTTGTCTTGATTAAAGATAACATCTTTTTGTTGTTTGAAACATTCTGAATTATTAATCGTATATAAATGAATACGAATGTAAAGGAGTGATCATTTAATGGAGCCTTTCTATGGAGGAGATCTTATTTTTCAAATTGTTCCTATCATTATTGGGATTATTTTTGTTATTGTTATTGGCGGTATATTATTTAACATATTTAACGGGATAGGGCAGTGGCGAAAAAATGAACAGTCACCAAGGCTTAGTGTGCCGGCAGTTGTGAAATCAAAACGTACTGATGTATCCAGACATGCAAATCATCATGATCATCACCACCATGTCAGCTCATCGACTAGATATTATGTGACATTTGAGTTTGAGAGCGGAGATCGTTCTGAACTCCACCTTTCCGGTAAAGAATATGGATTGTTGTCTGAAGGAGATAGTGGCGTGTTAGACTTCCAGGGCACAAGATATTTAGGCTTTGAGAGAAATAGATCAGCACAGGATAGTTAAATCTTTATACAGAATGAGGCTGGGACAAAACGAAATTAATCTTTTTAAAACACGAATATTCAATAACTTGATTTAGTTATTTAAACAAGTCCGTTCCATTGCGCTGCAGACCCTCGCTTTCCGTGGGGAGGAAGCTGAGCCTCCTCGGAGCAAGCTCCTGCGGGGTCTCACCTTTTCCTCTATTGCCCACCGGAGTCGAGTGTCCTCCGCTCCATTACACTCTTGCTAATAAAATATATTATATAATCATAAAAAACCGAATGATTAGAAAGATGATTTCCTAACCATTCGGTTCTAGGAGTGTTAAATACTTATATCCCAGCCTCGTATTTTAGCTGGATTCTTCCTCTATCAATTGATAACTCTCTAGCATATGATCTAATTTAAATCCTGCAGCAACATAAAGTTTAATAGCAGCACGGTTATCCTCACTGACGCATAAGGTGATCTCAGTGATGGAAGAAAAGCTGAATAGACGAAGTAGTGCCGTTTGAATCAGCATTGTACCGTACCCTTTTTTCTGGTGAGCAGGAGAGATGGCGATGTATTCAATATTGCCTTCACCATGTTTGGGATCTGCTTCAAAATATACATAACCAATAATTGATGAAGAATCTTTGATCAGCAGCAGCTGCCGGTGATGATCTATATTTCTAATGATGTCCGCTGCAGAATAATATGTATTAGGAAATATCAAGGTATGCAGCTGTGAGAAGGCATTTTCATCATTAGGCGTAAAAGGCTGAACGAGAGAGATATCATTGAATCTTACTTGATCACGGGACATTTTTAAGATAGCATAGGTTCCTTTGCTTACTGCTCGCTTAGTATTCAGCCAGCGGATGGCTCTCGTATTTTTTATATTGATAAAAAAATGAAGTTTGTTAATGGCAGCCAGTTTTTCAAATAATGCCTCTGCAATGTGCTCCCAGCTGCTATCCTCTTCTGCATGGATAAAAGGTCCCCATACCTCTGCTTCTTCGTTTGAATCATAAATATCCAAACCAATGGCACCAATCAGTTTTTGTTCTTTATACGCACAGACGAACGCTGACTCTGCATTTAGCTCATGAAGTGTATCGTAAATTTCTTCTTTTTCCTGGCCGCAGAAGCCGATATGATTGGAGGGCGTATTATTCAACTGTTCTAAAAAAGCGGCAAGTTCATGCAAATCTCTAGGGTTTTTGTACAGAATGGTCATATGCAGATCTCCTTTATATCTTTGTAAAAACCAGCCTAAATTTTTCTAGGCGGGATTCGATCGTTCTTTAAGCTTTTATCATTAATTTTTGGCTCCTGTTTGTTGAGGTGATTTCGAATATTAGAGCGATGCAGATAGATAAGGAGCAAAAAGAATATAGAAAAAACAAAAACATGTTCCGTGTCAGGGGTGAAAAAAGAATAGATTAATAGTGAAAGTCCAACCGAAAGAGAGCCATAGTAAACATATTTAGTAAAATAAATGACTGCAATAAATGAAATATAGGCAATGAAGAACATTTGAATATCTGCTACAAGCAAGGTGCCGGCAGTGGTGGCAATCGCTTTGCCTCCCCGGAAACCTGCAAAAACAGGAAAGCAATGTCCAACAACCGCAATAAGGCCGATGTAAAGCGGTTCGATATCAGCATTAAAGAGAATCGGTAAAGCTGCCGCTAGTGCTCCTTTTCCGATATCAATCAGCAGTACAGCGATGCCCGCTTTTTTACCGAGTACTCTGATGGAATTGGTTGCACCAGGGTTATTGCTGCCATGCTCCCGTATATCAATCTGGAAAAAATACTTCCCTACGAGTAAAGCGGTTGGAATGGAGCCAATTAAGTAAGCTGCTAGTGTAAATAGTAAACTCATATATGCCTCCTTCTAGAATTCTGTACATCATTATATTCCTAGTTGTCCCATTTTATAGCCTAGTTGTTCTGAAAAAAGATCAAATCATCTTTATCCAAAAAGGATCCATACATTTGCTGTAAATAATGTTGTGTCTGCTCCGGCAGCGTCATTTGGTTTTCAAAAAACATCAGCCATTCATCTTCCAATTTCAGTAAACTTTTACCATAGATAGTCTCTATTGTATCAGCTAAATTCTGTTCGTTGTAGATACTCTCGAATTTTTCCATTCCATATGTTTCAATTAAATAACTGATAAAGGAACCTGCTTGTACATAGGCAATGTGCTGAATTTTATATCCGTCTTCCGACGACATATTTGGCCGAAAGAGTTCAGTGCTATTCTCCGTGCTTGCCAGCAGGGAGAGAGGATAGATTTTATTATATTGCTTTAAAAATCTCATATGGGAATGGTGAGGAATGGCGTTATTTGTGCCGTATTTTTGCTCAAAATATTCAGCGATCCCCTCTTGTGTAAGAAACCCAGAACTACTATCAAAATTACCCCCATATCCAAGCAGTATATGGCTTAGTTCATGTACAATTGGGTAGGTATCCGTATTTCCATATAATTTAATCGTGTTTTTAAAACCAGAAGAAACAAGATTGCCTTCTTTTAAAATGACATGAATCTCACTTGGATATTTATAGTCAATTTTAATAGAAGAAGTAATCTTTTTATATGCGTTTTGTAAACGAGTCTCAACAGTCTTTACATCACTGTCTGGCAAACCAGCTTCGTTTTCAATTTTAAAGACAACCTGTGGAGCTTTCTCTTCATATGTGTCTATCTCCGGCGGTGAACAGCTGCTGATAAAAAGAAGAATAAATCCTAATAATATAAGCCTTTTAGACATAAAAACCCCCTTGGATAAAAATGGATGAATCATTTTATCATAGTATTACGATTAAATGTTAAAAAAGTTTTCATTTTTTTGTAGGGATACGTGTGTGTAGCTTCGTCTATTAATGTGGAAGCTGACAGAAGGGGGGAGAGAGAGATTAGCGACCAAGTTCTTATCCAAAAAGTAAAAAGCGGCAATGATCATGCGTTCCGCCTTCTTGTTGAAAAATATCGCTTAGACGTGTTCCGGACCATCTATGCGGTATTAAGAGACGAGAAAGAGGCGGAGGATGCTGCACAAGAAGTGTTTATGAAGATTTATACCTCTCTCTCCCAATATGAGGATCAAGGCTTTAAAACATGGATAAAAAGAATTGCAGTCAACCATGCAATTGATGTAAAAAGAAAGAAGGACAAAAGGCAGGAAGATTCAATTGAATCTGCAGGCTATGATTTATACGGAGGTCAAAGGGAGCAAGTGGAAACAGAAGTGATCAATCGAGCCCGGCGAAAGCTAGTACTGCAAAGGCTTGACGAGCTTCCTGACAATTACCGTCATGTTATATATGATTTTTATATTCGGGAAAAAACATATCAGCAAATGGCCAAGGAGCAAAATGTGCAGGTGAAAACGATTGAAACAAAGCTTTACCGAGCCCGCATCTGGATGAAAAAGCATTGGAAGGAGGACGATTTTTCATGAAGCACTATTCTTTAGATGAATGGATGAAATATGTGAAAAATGAAGTAGATGATGACACACGCGAAATGTTTGAGGATCATCTATACAGCTGCGACCAATGTCTCGATCTTTATCTTATTGCGGTCGAGGAAGCAGAGGATGAATTGCCTGTTATGGCGGATGAACTGAATTTTACAGATATGGTCATGTCTAAGGTTCAAAACCAATCCCAAGCAATCATTATTCCATTTCCGGAGCAAAAGAAACCGGAAAAGAAAAAAACGGTGCACAAAACGGCGATTTTTCATTATGCTGTGGCGGCGGCGATGACGATTTTATTAATGACAACAGGTGTGTTCCAGTCGCTTACCCAATATGCAGAAGGTGTACAAAATACGAATTTCCAAGAGAAAAAGAATTCTGTTACAGAAGGACTAGTGGATAAAACCTTCGCTTGGATGGATTCTCTTGAGAGTAATAATAAGGAGGAAGGCAAATAATGAAAAATCCCATTATCGCATTTTTGTTAGGATTTTTCCCTGGCGGAGGCTTGCTGTATTTAGGAAAGGTACTGCGGGGATTAGGTTATATGTTTACGGAGTTTATTCTGATTGCGATCGTGTTATTTTTGGTTGCAAGTGGTTCCGGTGCTGTGGGTCTTGCCATATTTATCGTAATTGCAGGAGTCTTTTTATATATTGTCAGTTTGGTCGATACGGCCATAACCGCATCTAAGCTGCTTCAAAATAATACGTCTATTCAGCTGCAGGAGCAGAAGTCATCTGAAATGGAATATGAGCGTTTCAGGACCATCATGTTATCTTTTATCCCTGGTGTCGGGCATTTTCATCTTGGTTTGATGAACCGGGGGCTAACACTGCTTGCTGCCTTTCTGGGGCTTGGCATTATGGTTTTATTTGTTGCCTTTTTGACAGGCAGAAGTGAGTTTTTAATTTTCCTGCTATTGTTCCCGGTCATTTGGGTCTATGGCTTTTTTGACGCAATCGGGCAGCTGAACAAAAAACAGCAGGGAATAGAACTGATTGACCGCACGATTTTAGAAGACTTTGAAGTGCGCCGTGAAGAGGGAAAGAAAAGCAAGTCAATCGCCACCTTTTTATCCATCTTCCCTGGTGCCGGCCATTTATATTTAGGTCTGCAAAAAAGAGGCGTTCAGCTGATGGCGGCGTTTCTGTTTTCTGTCTATATCCTGGATGTGCTCCGGCTTGGCATATTCCTTTTTCTCATCCCGATCATTTGGTTTTATAGCTTCTTTGATGGCCTGCAAAAAGCCTCTCGATATGGAGAAGAGGAACTTGAAGATGTACCGATTATTTCCTACTTTATCAATCATCAGAGGTGGATTGGCATTGGGCTAGTTGTTGTCGGGCTCTATTACATGACTACCAATATTCTGCTGCCGATCGTGGCACCAATGATTTATGACTTTAACATTTGGTATGTGTTCAACCAATACTTCCAAACGGCTGTTGTCTGCATTGTGTTAATTGCAGGCGGAATTAAATTGCTTGCCGGCAACTTAGAAAAGAAGAAAAATGAAGATCCCGTTAAATAGAAAGGGGGAAATAGAATGAGGACTTGGAGAGTAGGAACCTTTTCAATGGGAGCTGCTTTGCTCCTGCTTGGCATTTATTTATTATTATCTCAGCTGATGGGGTTTAATATCGAACACATCATGATATCATGGTGGCCGATCATCCTAGTGATTCTTGGTCTTGAAATTTTGCTGTTTTTACTATTCTCACGAAAAGAAAAACCATTTCTAAAATATGATTTTATTAGTATTTTCTTTGTGGCTGTCTTGGGAATGAGCGGAATTGGTTTTGCACTGCTGAGTTCAAGCGGTGTTTTACAAAGTGTCAGCGCGTACATGAATAGCGAAGAAAATACCTATGAAATTGAAAATGTGGAGCAGGCTATAGGAGAAAACGTGAAAAGAGTAGTTGTCAGTACAGGAGGCAATCCAATATCCATTGAAGGAACAGATTTAAATGAAGTTTCAATGTTTGGCACTGTGCATAGCACATTAGCAAATAGTGAAATGTCAAAGATGGATTATGTTTCGTTGAATGAAAAAGGAGATACACTTTATATTAATATAAAGAGAATGCCTGAATATTCGAACGGACCATTTAATCATTACACGAGCATGGATGCAACACTTCTTGTACCTGTAAATCTGCAGCTGGAAGTTGAAGCTGAAGGCAGTTCTGTTACGGTCAAACCCCGCTTGTTAAAGAGTGATTGGACCGTGGACGGAAGTTCGGATTTAAACGTTATGCTGGAAGAAGCAAGTGATGTCAGTTTACTGGCAGACGGTGTGCAGGAATTAGGTGGAAATGAGCAAAAGTGGACAATCACTGATAGAGAAAAAGCGGATTCATACTCTGAAACCGCTTTCGATGCTTCCTTCAAAACAGGAGAAGGAAGCCATACTCTGCAAATCGTAAATGGGTATCGAGTAAGCCTCCATACGATGAAATAGATTGAAACCTTTCTAATAGACATGCCGTATAGAAAAAGAGCGGCCGGCTGGCAGTTTTTTCGAAACTTGGATCATATTTATGTGAACAAAAAATTTAGAGTCCATTTGGGATTGGCAGATTACTTTAAAGGCTCGCAAATCAGCAGCTTTTCTTAAAGGCTAAACGTGAAAGCTTGTTTTATATAAGCAAAATGAATAGAATAAATGGTGCTGATTCCAAATACATTGCTATATAGAAGCAGTTTCGTTATGATGTAAAATGATGGAATACGCAAGATAAATAAATCATTATTTTAGGATGATGGGCATGAAAAGAGCAAGAATTATTTACAATCCAACTTCCGGCCGGGAGATTTTTAAAAAACATTTAGCAGAAGTACTGCAAAAGCTGGAGAATGCAGGATATGAAACCTCATGTCATGCAACAACTGGCGAAGGAGATGCAACAAAAGCAGCTCGTCTGGCGGTTGAGCGCCGCTTTGATCTGATTGTCGCTGCAGGCGGCGATGGAACCATCAACGAAGTTGTCAACGGTATAGCTGAACAGGAATTTATTCCTAGACTAGGAATCCTGCCAACAGGGACTACGAACGATTTTGCACGTGCATTGCATATTCCACGCGATATTGAAGCAGCTGCTGACATCATCGCCAAAGGAGATAGCATCCCTGTAGATATCGGCAGAATTAATGATAAATATTTCATTAATATTGCCGGCGGCGGAAGAATTACCGAGCTGACCTATGAGGTCCCAAGCAAGCTCAAAACGATGATCGGCCAGCTTGCATATTACCTAAAAGGAATCGAAATGATCCCTTCGATCCGCTCAACAGAAGTGAGCATTGAGTATGATGGAAAATTGTTTGAAGGAGAAGCTATGCTATTCCTTGTTGGCCTTACTAATTCAGTAGGAGGCTTCGAAAAGCTGGCACCAAACGCTTCAATCAATGACGGTTTGTTTTCACTTCTCATTTTGAAGAAAACAAACCTGGCAGAGTTTATTCGTATTGCTACACTTGCATTAAGAGGCGAGCATGTGAACGATCCTCATGTGATTTATACACAGGCGAATCGCATTAAAGTCCATTCAACCGAAAAAGTACAGCTGAACCTTGATGGCGAATTCGGCGGACTTCTGCCTGCAGAATTTGTTAATTTGTACAGGCATTTAGAAGTGCTGGTTCCAATTGATCAAATTCGCGAAGAAGACCGGCCAGTTGAATTGGAAGAAGGAAAAGAATAAGATGAAAGAAGGGCTTCCAGATGTAAGGGGAAAGCTCTTTTTTTATAGACAGAACATTAAGGAAGAGGACATCTTGATATGGATCTGCATATGGGATTTTTATTAGTAACATGATGAGAAGAAGAAGCTGATTTCCGCATCTCTAGAGGTCTGCTTTTACAGGCGGGAGGAACTTGTTCAATATCCGTGTTCATAAATAGACGGAGAAATTCCGCTTAATCAATAAAAATCACTGAAAACAGCTAAAATAGCGGGAGGAATTCCGACTATTGACACAAAAAAGGGGGAAAAGTGAGCTTTTTCTATAAATAACCGGAAAATCTCCGTTTAAATACCCCCTAAATGAGGGTCTGCCTGCAAATAAGCGGAATCTCTCCGCTTAATTTACAGCTGATAAGTTAAGATGATATGCCCTGTTTAAATGCGAATCATGGTGGAGAGTCAAAAAAATTGAGTGGGCAATGGACAGCAGGTAACAGGTAAGTCATCTGGATAATAATAGGAAAACTGTGATCCATTTCGTATTCAGGCTGATTATATGATACAATTTTGCTAGCAATTAGAACGTATTAAGAGAGTAAAGGAAGACATATATGAGCAAAACAATTCCAGTTCAAAAGAATGATTATATACAGGTAGAATTCGAGGATTTGACCCATGATGGAGCAGGTGTGGCTAAGGTAGATGGTTATCCAATCTTTGTTCAGGGCGCACTGCCAGGTGAAAAGGCAAATATTAAAGTAATTAAAGTCAACAAAGGCTTTGGGATCGGCCGGCTGGCTGAACTTTTAGAACGAAGCCATTTTCGAGTTGATATTGCTAAGGAGGATAGCCATAAGTATGGAGGCTGTCAGCTTCAGCATATCAGCTATGAAGGTCAGCTTGCTTTCAAGGAGAACCAAGTACGTCAAGTACTTACACGAATTGGGAAGCTTGAAGATGTGAAGGTTCATCCAGTTTTAGGGATGGAGCATCCATGGCATTACCGAAATAAAGCACAGGTTCCTGTTGGGGAGAAAGATGGGAAACTGATCTCAGGCTTCTTTAAACCACGGAGTCATGAAATTATCGAAACGGATGAAAGCTTAATTCTGCTTCCAGAAGTAGATGAAGCAATCCAGATGGTGAAAGAGATCTGCAGTGAGCTTGGCGTGAAGGCTTACAATGAAGAAACACATAAGGGAGATCTGCGTCATATTATGGCTCGCTACGGGAAGGAAACGGGTGAATTGATGGTTGTCATGATCACAAGAACCCCTGATTTCCCGAATAAAAATAAAATTGTGGCTGAAATAGTCAAGCGCATACCAAAGGTGAAATCCATTGTTCATAATATCAACTCCAAGCGGACAAATGTGATTTTAGGGGATAAAGTGAAGGTGCTTTGGGGAAGCGAAGTGATCTACGATTATATCGGTGATGTGAAATTTGCCATTTCTGCTTTGAGCTTTTATCAGGTTAATCCCGACCAGACCAAGGTTCTCTATGATAAAACCTTAGAGTATGCTGGTCTTGCTGGAGATGAAACGGTCATTGATGCATATTGCGGCATTGGAACGATTTCGTTATTCTTGGCACAAAAAGCGAAGAAGGTTTATGGAGTCGAAATTGTTCACGAAGCCATTGAAGATGCAAAGCGAAATGCTGAGCTAAATGATATTACCAATGCGGAATTTGCTGTTGGAAAGGCTGAAGAGGTCATCCCGAAATGGTACGAGCAAGGAGTTAAAGCGGATGTTCTAGTCGTCGACCCGCCACGTAAAGGCTGCGATGAAGCCTTGCTTCAAACCATCATTGAAATGAAACCCAAAAAAGTCGTCTACGTCAGCTGCAATCCAGCCACCCTCGCAAGAGATCTACGAATCCTTGAGGACGGTGGTTACAAAACGCTGGAAGTACAGCCAGTGGATATGTTTCCGCAGACAACGCACGTTGAAGTAGTATCGCAGATGATTTTAAAAAATGAAGCAGGCTCCCGGTAAGGGAAATACCTGCTTCTATTCAAATGTTGGGGCGGCAAATCGGTAATGAATGACCGGTGTGCCGTCTTCCTTTACATCGATTCGATTAATGAGGCGATGTAATATTTCAGGTGTTAATTCATCAAATTTAAGAAATTGAAGAAGCTCTTGTTTAAGCTTGTCGATATTATCAATGATTTGCTCACTTTCGAGCATCGTGATCATTTCATTTTTCTTTTCCGTAAGCTGTGCGAGTTCGTTATTGTTATCTTCTACCATTTCTAAATACTCATCATGATTGATTTCTTCATCTGCGAGCATTTTGATGAATTTCTTTTTTCGCGTTTTTAACACTTCAATTTGCTTGTTAAACTTATCCAGCTTTTGTTGGATATCCTTCTTTGATTTCTTCGACTTCGCCTCAAGTTCTTTCAGATATTGTTCTTTGTCAATTTCTTGAACAAGTTTTTGGATATCATATAAAATCGTTTCTTTGAGAAAATCCTCTTTAATCATGTGTGAGCTGCAAGCCTTTTTACCGTGACGAGCGTAATTACCGCAAATGTAACCATTTGGTCTATTGCTTCTATACCACATGCCCTTTCCGCAGTCGGCACAGAAGAGGATGTTCGTAAATAAGTGAAGCTTCGGAGCCGTAATGAATTTTTTGCGCTGCTTCATCAGATTTTTTACCGCTTCAAACATATCCCTTGAAATGATGGGTTCATGGGTATTTTCAAAGATATACATTTCATCTTTCTGTTGTTTCTTTCTTTTTTTACTTGTGACACTTACTGTGGTCGTGCGCCCTTGAACTAAATCCCCAACGTAATGAGGATTAGTAAGAATGAGCTTGATTGTGGAATCATTCCATTTGTCACTCGCATTTTTCTTCCCTGCAACATCAGCGGGTGTTTTGACTCCTTCATTGTAAAGTCGTCGTGCGATACTTTCACGACCACTACCTTCAAGATACTCTCTATAAATTCGTCGTACAATTTCAGGTGTCTCATCTTTGCGAATATAAAGCTTACCCTCAACAACCTCATAGCCGTATGGAGGATTAGAACCTTTAAACAAGCCTTTTTTTGCGCGGGTTTTTAATGTTTCCTTTACACGATTGCTTGTATTTTGTGACTCTTGTTCATACATCCACGCATAAAGCCCAAACATATTTGTGTTTCCGGTAAGAGTATTGATCGCATTATCCAATGTGATAATGTGGATTCCTTGATTTTCACAAAGGTTTTTGATCTTATAGGACAACTCACCATTACGAGCAAGTCTCGATAACTCTTTGGCTAAGATGATATCGAACTTTTTTTCTTGAGCGTCTTCAATCATTCGTTGAAGGTTTTTTCTCTTTGCTGTTGTCCCGGATTGAACATCTACGTAAAATTCGTAAATGTCCCATCCTTTTTCTTCAATGAATTTGTAAAACAATTCTTTCTGATATTTTAGTGAGGCTTTTTGTTCCTCTTTATCTGTTGATACTCGAATATAAATTGCACATCTCATGAAGCATCTTGCTCCTCATCGTTTGATTGAGATGTAGCAGTGTTCACCTTGTTAGCAGTATAGACAAGTTCCTCAATTTTATTATCAATGATTGCTTTAATGACTTGAGTAAATGCCAGCTTGGGATCTGTGTAGATTCGTTCTGCAGAAAGAGTGTTTTTACTCATTAAGACCGCCCCTTTCTATTTAAGTTAAGGACGTTTGATTTAACATTATTTTTACGAGAATAATATAGGAATTCAGATAACAATTCTTCTACTTTTTTTAGATATTTGAATGCTTCAGGATTCATTCGGCTGTATAACTCGCCTTTACTAATATTACTTGTTTGCATTGATTAATGCTCCTTTCATAATAAAAACCGCAGAAAATTACATAGCCCTCTAATGATAGCTATGTAACCGCTGCGGTTTTCGCTTGTTGTTGGGTTACAATATATTTTTGAAAATTACTTAATTTGTTCTTCTAATATGCGTTTCTTCTTACCAAATTTGATTCGTTGGCTCATGATTTGAGTTTCATGTTCAATTATCCAAGCATAAAGACTAATTAAATCTACATTTCGTTGCTGAGTATTAATGGAACCATCTAATGTTATAATATGAATTTCATTCAATTCACAAAGCTTCTTCATTTTAGACGATTGTTCAGGATTTCGAAATAATCGTGAGGGGTCTGTCGAAAGAATAACATCAAATTTATTATTTTGGGCATCTTCAATCATCGCCTGTAGATTTTTATGCTTATTGGTACCTGAACCAATATCAATATATGAATTGAATAACCCCCATTTTCGTTCTGCAATATAGCGTTCAAGTCGCTCAGTTTGTGTTTTTAAGTGGTAATCTTGATTGTTTTTGCTTGCTGTTCGAATATAAATTGCACATTTCATTATAATAATTTCTCCTTTAAGTTTTTAAAATTGAGTAAACTAAAATTGTCTAACATATTTAATAGCTATTTATTTCCCTCTAAAATCTTTTAATCAGTAATTGGTTAACCGGAATACATTGTATCTTCGTATTTTTATATTTGAAGACTTTTTCATAAAACATTATGATTTTATTGCAGTTTAAACTTTCGGTTTTTTGACCATAAAGTAAATATATGGTTCGGTTTATTAACCATCGAAGTATTCTTCGATGGTCAGAAAGCCGAAAGGCTACTCCCAAAAAGCGTTGATATCAAGGGTTTTTGAGAGTAGAGAACTACAAACGATGGAGTTTCAATTCGTTGCTTAGAAGAATTTCGGTTTCTTAACCAGTCAAATTCTCTCTATTGCCAATTTTTTCGGTTAGCTGACTAGTTGTGACTTCTAACGAAATAAATGGAGAAAGACGATAACTGATCTGGATTTTGTTGTTTTTCTCAAAATCAATCATCACTTCATCGAAATACATTAGGAAGAAGACTCGTAATTCGGTATCTGATAAGTCGTAAAAACTCTCCTGTATCAGCTCATTCATAAATGCATCGAGAAAGTTGTCTTCAAGTAATCGATTGATTTCATCCAGTGTTGCATTGATATACATAATCTCACCTTGCAAGTGTTTTTGTGAAACTGAAAAAGCTTCAGCCAATAGGGTGTTGGTCGCAATATCAGGTGCGAGCATTTTTTCATTATAGAGTGATTTTTCTAAAAGTCCCTTTAGCTTATTTTTAGCCTTTAGGAGTTTTGCAGACCAGCCTTTCAGTTGTTCCTTAGCACTTGTTACAAAGGTTGAAAGCTGAGTATTCCATTTGCGTTGTAAATCATTTAAGACGGTTTTGTGAACAGGAATGATAGGAACGGCTTTCTTACATCCTGTACATCGATAAATCATATATTGACCTTTTTTACCTTTTGGAGAATTATCTTTAGCCTGAAGTAAATTATTACATTTCCTGCATTTAATTATTCCACGAAGGTAATAAGGCGTACTCATTGCACCGTATTGAACTTTCAATTCGTTGATTTGACTTACCAAATGAACAAGTGTTGGATTTACAATGAGGTCATGAGAATGCCTTAACAAATCAATTTCAGATTCTGGTTTTGATTTGCTGATTTCATAGCTCGTTCTAACGTTCCAAGCTAAATTTCCAGAATAGACACGGTTGGATAAAATATAACCAATGGTGCTACTATTCCAATACTTAATCTTGTTCGTTTTTATCCTACATTTGTTAAAATACTCAGCTATTACATCTTGCGAGTGTCCTAGACTTGCTAGATAAAAGATGAGTTCTACAATTGGAGCATCTTTATTTGGATATAAGATACCATCAACCATATCGTAGCCAACGGGTACACGAGAGCCGGGACGTTTTTTTTCTCCTAGTAAACTTGCTTGAGCATCCTTTGCTCGGACGGATTTTATTTCCGATTCCTCTGCAGCAAAAACAAGCTTGGCTTGTACAATAGGGTCATTCGGATTCCACACACCATCATATTGAGTGCTGAAAAACTTTACAAACGGATAATGCTGTTTAACAGGGGTGTAGACCTCATTATAAAAATCCGTGATACTACGGGTAATTCTAGATTCTTCGTAGAAGCAGATAGCTTCAGCTCCATTTTCGATATCCGCTAGAATCATCTGTATACCCTGACGTTTACTGGCATTATTGTGATAGGCACTTGTTGCTTTGTCCGCACGCCATTCAACAATTTCTAGATTTTCTCTTTCAGCCAACAGTTGGATTTGGTTTTTCTGAATTTCCAATGAATGATTGCCATCTTGTTTTTTATCTGAATAACGTAAATAGGCGGTTGCTTTTGTCCTCATGATGCATTGCATTCCTTTGCAAATGTTGAAAGGAATAGATCAATTCCTATATAGGATTCATGAACTACGACATCATGAACAAGCAATTCCGTTAATCGTTGAACATCTTGTTGTGAGAGGCTTAATCCTTGTTGAGATAAAATCATATCGATGCTTTTAATCTCATTACTTAATAGTTGTAAAGCTACTAAATCTTGCCCAATCTTATTGGATTTGTCCTTTAACATTTGAATTCTATCCAAGTATCTAGAAATAACAGATTTACTAACTAGGTTAATGGTACTTAGCTCAAGTGAAGATTCAAGATATTCTGATGTTGCGATATCCTTTTCATGTTCTAATCGTTTCTTTGTATTAGCAATATGTTTGGACATAATCTTATTGGCTAACTGGGCAGACATAGACTGTACATGCTCCAGAACAGCCTGCCTAACGGAATCATTTAATTCAACAACTGTAATCATCTGCCTTTTATGATTGGCACTGCAAACGAAATAACCTTCATCCAGAACGTTTTGCTTGCGATGCTTCATTTTATTTCCGCATTTGCCGCACAATGGTGTTGTCATGAACAGGTTACTAACCTCATTAAGCCTTTCTTTATAGATAGCTAGAAATTCATCTATCTGAGACTTGGCTACCAAATATAAATCTAAACAGATTATAGGTTCTACATGATCCATTGGGTGCAACCCATTTTTCGAATCGTAATGAGCAGCGTAAAATGGATTGGTTAAAATTCGTAGTCGTTTCTCAGGTTGATTTAGTCCCTTGTGGCGTGTCATAAAAAAGTTAAAAAATTGCTCTTCGTCTTTCACATTACTAAACTCAGTGAATAGTGAAACAATAGAATCTCGCTTTTCCTCATTCACGACAAAATAAACTTGATTTTCTTCCTTTATACGCTTATATCCAAAGATGCTGGAAGGATACTGCTTGCGGGTATCACTGGTACGTGTTCGAATATTTTCGCCTTCCATCTGTCCGAACATTCCATAAAATGCTTCTAGAGCTAACTTATTTCGGAATGGCGGTTCATTGCTAGCTGTATAAACAACTTCCACATTATATTTAATAAAAACTCTCGTGATATCCACAAACTCATAAAAGTTTCTAGCGAAGCGATCCCGCTTATATCCAATAACCTTTTTAACTTTACCTTCTTGTATTAGTTGGATTAACTCCATCAGTTTTGGTCTATCCTTCATTTTGAACTTTGTTGCAGAAACGTCATGATCGGTTAGTTCGATCACAAAGTCCTCTTTTCCGGTTAAACCCTGTGATTCAAGGTATCTCCTAGCTGCAGAAAGCTGTAATTCAAGACTTTGGGCAGCTGAACTGACACGGCCATAAATGACCGTTAAATCTTTTTCATTCATGGTAAAATCCTTTCAAATTATTATTTTTACTAATCAATAAAGCCTGAAGTCTATAATCGTCTTTAGTAATATGGTCCAACAACGCCTTCTCAATAAAGCGCTTGAACCACAGTTCTGAGTCTGACGATAATTCCTCGGAGTAACTGACTTTAACGACACGATACTTCTCGGTCATAGCTTCCCCTCCCATCAAGTATTTGCTTACCATCTTTGACGTGAGGGGAATGATTTATACTTTATTTCTTTAAATCTTGCTTATTTGGTTCCATCTCTATATCAAGTGATAATTGGATGCCATCCGAAATTTTTTCAGCTTTGGTTGATTTGTTCTTACGTGGTACAATTATCACTTTTGTTTCATATCCGGGAATTTTAAGCTTTTGTATGATCTTGTCCATACTTTTGTTCCTGTAAGTGGATGAACAAACTAATGCTAGTTTTAGAGATTCCAAGTGATTCACCATGCTCTAGGCATGAATTCATCCAGTCTGTATTTGTCTTCTTTTTCTTGTCCTCCACTCTTGGAGTCCTCCTTTCTTGTTAAAATAAATGCCTTTGGCCTCAAGCGTTAATCATCTTACTTTTAAGAAATTAATATTCTTATAGGTCTAAGGGACTATTTTTGCTGTGGTAAAATAAATTAGACAAAAATAAGCTTTTCCAAGAATGCTCATATCTTCTTTTATAAAAGAAGTAGTATAATTAGACTGGGAATTATTTAGGAGGAAAATCATGATTACAGGTGAAATTAAAAATAAAATCGATGGGATTTGGACAACGCTTTGGACAGAGGGGAATACAAATCCATTAACAAATATTGAGCAATTAACCTATTTGCTGTTCATTAAAGGATTAGATGAAAGCGAATTACGTAAAGAAAAGGATGCAGCTTTTTTAGGCTTAGAACATACAGGAATTTTTTCAGAAATGCCAGCTGATTTTACAGATATACAAAAAGAGCATTGGTCAAAAATGCGATGGACTCAATTTAAACAACTACCTGCTGAAGAGATGCACCAAGTTATGGTAACGACCATCTTCCCGTTTATTAAAACATTAGGCGGCAAAGAGGATTCTGCATTCTCTAAATATATGAAAGACGCTTCATTCCTGATTAATAAACCAGCAACACTTCAAAAAGTTGTTACTGCACTTGATAGTATTCCAATGGAAGATCGTGATACACAAGGAGACATATATGAGTATCTATTATCAAAGTTACAAACTTCAGGTACAAACGGTCAGTTTCGTACACCACGCCACATTATCAATATGATTGTTGAATTAATGAAACCTACACCTGAAGATACAATTATTGACCCTGCAATGGGATCAGCGGGATTTTTAGTATCAGCAAGTGAATACTTACGAAAAAACAACAACGATTTATTCCTAGTACAAGGTTTAAAAGAACATTTTCACAACACGATGTTTTACGGGAATGATATGGATTCAACTATGTTACGTATTGGTGCAATGAATATGATGCTACATGGTGTTGATGCACCAAATATTGAATATCGTGATTCTATTTCTGAAGATAATAAGGATGTAGATAAATATACAATGGTTTTAGCGAACCCTCCTTTCAAGGGTTCCGTTGATAAAGAATCAGTTGCTAATGATTTGAGCTATGTAATGAGTAAAAATTCAAAATCTGCTAAGACAGAATTATTATTTTTAGCATTAATTCTTCGTACATTAAAACCGGGTGGACGAGCAGCTGTCATTGTACCAGATGGCGTGTTATTCGGTAGCTCTAATGCCCATAAAGCCATTAGAAAAGAGATTATCGACAACAACAAACTAGAAGCCATCATTTCTATGCCAAGTGGCGTATTTAAACCATATGCCGGAGTATCAACAGGAATCATGGTTTTCACCAAAACAGGCACAGGCGGCACAGATAAAGTCTGGTTTTATGATATGAAATCAGATGGATTTTCTTTAAATGACCATCGTACGCCAATTGCAGAAAACGATATTCCAGAAATTATTGCCCGATTTGGTAACTTACAAGGTGAAGCAGAACGCAAACGGACAGAACAATCATTCTTGGTACCAGTCGATGAAATCCGCGAGCAAAGTTATGACTTATCTATTAATAAGTATAAAGAGATTGAGTATGAGGAAATGGAATATAAAAAGCCTGAAATTATTATCGATCAGATTTTACATTTAGAAAGTGATATTCAAAAAGGTCTAAACGAGATAAAAGAACTAATTAAGGAGAATCGCTAATGAATTTACGAAAGTTGAGCGATGTTTGCGAAATAATTATGGGGCAATCTCCTGATTCATCTTCGTATAATGAAAGTGGAGAGGGCTTGCCATTCTTTCAAGGTAAAGCGGACTTCGGTGAATTATATCCGATACCTAGAATGTATTGCAATAAACCCTTAAAAATCGCAATTACTAACGATATATTAATGTCAGTTAGAGCGCCGGTTGGTGACGTAAATATTGCAACAGAAGAATGTTGTATTGGTCGTGGTGTAGCTGCCATTCGTAGTAAAGAGAATATTGATTTTAAATATTTATATTATGTGCTGGAATTTATGAAAGAGAGAATTGCTAGTTTAGGAACAGGTAGTACTTTTAAAGCTATCAGTAAAATACCGCTTTCTTCTATTGAAATCCCCGTACCAACTTTAGAACAACAGATTAAGATTGTAGATGTATTGGATAAGGTAAAAGATGCGATTAACAAACGCCACTATCAACTTGCAGCATTAGATGAGTTAACGCAAAGTTTGTTTTTAGAGATGTTTGGAAATCCTGTTGCAAATTCTAAAGGATGGGATATAGCATCTTGTAAAGATATAACTGAAAAAATTGGTTCAGGTTCAACCCCTAGAGGGGGAAATGCTAGTTATAAAGAAAGTGGTATCAGTTTAATAAGAAGTTTAAATGTCCATAACAACAATTTTACTTTAAAAGATTTAGCCTTTATTGATGATCGTCAGGCAGAAAAATTAAAAAATGTTGAAGTACAAGAAAATGATATTTTACTTAATATTACAGGAGCTTCAGTGGCAAGAAGTTGTATAGTTCCTAATAATATTTTACCCGCAAGAGTTAATCAGCATGTTTCTATAATAAGGGTAAAAGAAAATCTTGTTAGTCATATTTTTTTAAGTAATCTGTTTACAAATGAAATTTATCAGAGATATTTATGGCAAATAGCCACTAGCGGTGGGGCAACAAGGGAAGCTATAACAAAGCAGCAAATAGAAAATTTATCTATTATTTTGCCACCACTGAATTTGCAAAATGAATTTGCATATAAAATAGAACAAATTGAAAAACAGAGAACTTTAATGCAATCAAGTAAGGTAAAGCTAGAGAATATGTATAATTCACTACTCCAGAAAGCCTTCAAAGGGGAACTGTTTTAACAATAAGAGTTGAATGAATTTATCTCGTAAAGGAGTTGATGTGATGTCGAATTTTGGATTTTTGCAGGAGAAACAAGCATTTAGTAGCTTTACCAATGCTTGTTTAGAAGCAGAAAAAGCGATGCAAGTTAGTCCAGCGACGTGTGCGATTTTATCGCGCCGCGCGCTGGAGTTAGCGGTGAAATGGGTGTATCAGTTTGACCAAGATGTAAAGATTCCATATCAAGATAATTTATCAAGCTTAATTCATGATAGACATTTCCTAGCCATTATTGATGAAGAATTGTTGCCGATATTGAAATATGTTGTGAAGTTAGGCAATGCAGCTGTGCATACAAATGTTGCAATTACACGAGATGAAGCGGTTTTATCATTACACAATTTACATCAATTTATTTCATGGATTGATTATTGTTATGCAGAGGAATTTACATCATCGGAATTTAATGAATCTCTTCTTTATACATCGGAGTACAAGCGTGAACGACCGGAAGAACTTCACGATTTATATGAAAAACTAAGTGCAAAAGACCAGAGTCTAGAAGAGTTGCGTAAACAAAATGAAGAACTTCGTAAGGAGTTAACAGCGAACCGAGTTATGCAACAAGAAGAATATCAGTTTCAAGTCGATGAAATATCAGAGTTTGAAACACGGAAACGTTATATTGACCTAGACTTGAAATTAGCAGGCTGGGAAATCGCTAAAAATGTGCTTGAGGAATATCCAGTGCGAGGAATGCCGAACAACACCGGGGAAGGCTTTGTTGACTATGTGTTACTTGGGACAAACGGTAAAGTGTTAGCAGTTGTCGAAGCAAAACGGACTTCGAGAGATGCAAAAGTTGGTCGTCAGCAAGCTAAGCTGTATGCAGATTGTATTGAACAAGCCCAGCAAATTCGACCAGTTATTTACTATACGAATGGCTTTGAAACCCATATTTGGCATGATGAATATCCTGCTCGCAGTACATCTGGATTTTATACTCAAGATGAATTACAACTTATCATTGATCGCCGAAAGTTGAAGAAACCATTAGTCAATATTGAAATTAATGATGACATAACTAATCGTTATTATCAAAAGGAAGCAATATTGGCTGTTTGTGATGCATTCAGTCATAACGGGCGTAAAGCATTACTCGTCATGGCAACAGGAAGTGGGAAAACTCGTACTGCCATTTCATTAGTGGATGTACTAACGAGGCATCATTGGATTAAAAATGTGTTATTTTTAGCGGATCGTAAGTCACTTGTTAAGCAAGCATTCCGTAACTTTAACACACTCTTACCGAACTTGTCTTTAAGTAATATGCTTGAGAAAAAGTCGAATCCAGAGGATGCGCGGATGGTTTTTTCAACATATCCAACGATGATGAACTCGATTGATGAAGTGAAAAGTAAAGATGGAAACCGTTTATTTACGGTCGGTCATTTCGATTTAATCATTATCGATGAATCTCACCGCTCGATTTATCAAAAGTATAAAAGTATTTTTGACTATTTTGATGGGATGCTTGTTGGGTTAACCGCAACACCAAAGGATGAACTGGATAAAAACACATATACGATTTTTGATTTAGAAAATGGCGTACCTACTTTTGCCTATGAGCTGTCAAAAGCAGTAGAAGACGAGTATTTAGTTGATTATCGCACACGTGAGACAACATTAAAGATTTTAGATGATGGGATTCGTTATGATGATTTATCAAAAGAAGAGCAAGAAGAATTTGAAGAAATTTTTGAAGATGAGCCACAGGTAAAAGATATCGACAGTGCTGCGATAAATCAATTTGTCTTTAATAAAAATACAATTGATCACGTTCTGCAAGATGTTATGGAACACGGCATTAAAGTAGAAGGCGGCGATAAACTAGGAAAGACAATTATATTTGCGAAAAATCATAAGCACGCTCTAGCAATTAAAGAGCGTTTCGATTTGAAATTCCCTGAATTCGGTGGCAGTTTTGCAGAAGTTATTGATTACAGCGTGGAATATTACCAAACGTTGATTGATGACTTTTCAGATAAAAATAAAATGCCACAAATTGCGATTTCGGTTGATATGCTTGATACAGGAATTGATGTACCAGAAGTTGTAAATCTCGTTTTCTTCAAAAAAGTTCGTTCTAAAACGAAATTCTGGCAAATGATTGGTCGCGGTACACGTTTGTGTGAGGATTTATTTGGTCCGGGAATGGATAAAGAGTATTTCCTGATTTTTGATTATTTGCGAAACTTTGAGTATTTTCGTGCCAATGAAAAAGGAGAAGAATCGAAAGTCACACAAACCCTTACAGAAAAGTTGTTTAACTCAAAGGTGGATATTGTTCGTGAGTTGCAAGATGTTCAGTATCAAGTACAGCCCTATTCTGAATACCGTCAGCAGTTAATAAAAGAAATATTGGCTGATATACGTGCATTAAACGATGAAAATTTCCGAGTGCGTCAATATTTGCAATACGTGCATAAGTATCAAAACGCAGACAACTGGCAAGCTTTATCCGTTGTTCAGACTAACGAAGTAAAAGAAAATATTTCACCGTTAATAGCACCACTTGATGATGATGAATTAGCCAAGCGTTTTGACTTATTAATGTTAACAATAGAATTGGCACAATTGCAGTCAAACAATGCAACTAAACCTATTCGTCGAGTTGTTGATACAGCAGAGGCACTTTCTAAATTAGGAACAATTCCATCAGTAGAAGCACAAAAAGAAATTATTGATGAAGTGCGAACAAGTGAGTTTTGGCAAGAAGCCTCGATAGCAGATTTAGAAAAAGTACGTGAGGCCTTGCGTGATTTAATTCGCTATATTGAGCGTACCCAACAGAAAATTTATTACACTGATTTTAAAGATGAAGTAATGGAAGTAAGAGAAAACGAGTCGATTTTAAATGTGAATGATCTTCAAAGCTATCGTAAAAAGGTCGAACATTATTTAAAAGAACATCAACATGAAGACACATTAGCAATCTATAAACTTCGTAATAATAAGCCATTAACTAAACAAGATATTGAGTACTTAGAGCAAATTCTATGGAATGAACTAGGCTCTAAAGAACAGTATGAAAAAGATTTTGGTGATACACCAATAACAAAACTTGTTCGGAAAATCGTTGGACTAGACCGAAAAGCAGCTGTTGAAGCTTTCTCTAAATTCTTATCAGAAGAAAATCTAAATCTACAACAAACTCGATTTGTCGAATTAATTATCGATTATGTAGTGAAAAACGGAACTCTTGGGCGTCAAGCTTTACAACAGGATCCTTTTACAACATTAGGCGGGATAACAGTCGTGTTCAAAGACCAACTACCAAAAGCAAAAGGGATTTTGGATATTATTGATATGATTAATCGTAATGCAGAGGGGATTTCTTGAGTAGTAACCCAAGCTGACAGCTACAACAGAAAACCCAATCTATAGTTACCTTTTTTAAGACACCTTTGATATGTTTATTAGGGTGTCTATTTTTATCTTAGAAAACAAAACTTCTTGCATAAAGCAACACTCTAAATTAAAAATCATTCTGGAAGGATGAAGCACATTATGAGAGACCCTAATAGAATTAAGAGAATATTAACCCTGCTCCAGAAGATATGGGAACACCAAGCCGATGTGAGGTTTAATCAATTAATTTCAAACTTACAAAGTCTCTATTCTCAAGAAAATAACAGTTTTGGTCGTAGAGAAGTATATACTAAAAACTTTATTGACCTAGAGAAAACATCTTACCTAGACTTTTTCTACCTTGAGGATGATAAGTGGGAGGAATTTCTGACCTCATATTGGTCAAGTATTGAACAAGAATTAATGCTACGAAGAGAGGAAATTAATGTGGATAAGATTGAAGAAGTAATAAGGCTCTTCATTGAAGCAGGGATTGAGAGTGAGCAGATTACGATTCCCTTTAAAGAAAACCTAAAAGCGTTTTTTGTTCAAGAAAGTAGATGGTTAACGGTTGAAGCAATAGTAAATCTGGTTCGAAACTTTTCACAAAATGAGAGAATAGAACTTTTTGAAAAGGTAAAGCGATATTCTGATATGTAATTACGGCAATGTATACAAAATAAAAACAGAAGGAGTATTTTTGTCCCCTTCTGTCTTTGACATACAGATTGCACTAACAATTATATGATTGCCAAATGAATGAGAAAATAATCCACTTCTCATTTCCTTTTAATAAGGTTTGGATAGGTGTCTCCCCTTTAATCTTATATAAGACATCCTTGCAATCATCTTCTAATCTTCTATTTGCTAAAAAAGGACTTATCTCGAAAAACTACGGTACATTTTTTCTTTGTAAAATGAATTGTGAAAAAATTATCGCAATTTGTAGAATTAATAGATGGAAAATTATACAATTATATTAAATGACAATTACATAAAATGGTGCTGCATTACAACCATTTCTCTAGAAGATTCCATACTTTAAGATTCAAGAAAGTGGTGAGTTACAGTGATTAATAGAATCATAATAAAAAACTATAAATCAATTCAAAACTTGGATTTAAGATTGAATGATACTATGAACATCCTTGTAGGAAATAATGAGCAAGGTAAATCTACTATTTTGGAAGCAATTAACTTGGCCTTAACTGGTTTACTCCATCGGCGGAGTATACATAACGAGTTAAATCCATTTATTTTTAATAAAGAGATTGTTAATAGGTATATTTGTGATGTTAAACGGGGTAGCAGAGAAAAACCACCACATATATTAATAGAAATTTATATCCAAGAGAATGAACAAACATCGCATTTAAAAGGAACAATCAATTCAGTTAGAGAGAATGCTTGTGGTGTAAAGTTAGAAATTGAGTTTAATGAAGAATACTCTGAAGAATATGAGCATTATATTGAATCCACATCTGATATTTATAATGTTCCAATTGAGTACTATAAGGTTAGTTGGCATTCTTTTGCATCTAATGCCATCACCAGCCGAAACGTCCCTGTAAAATGCATCCTTATTGATACTACTGAAGGAAAAACATGGAATGGTCCTGATAGGTATATATCTAATGTTATTGGTAGCACATTGGATTCCAAACAACGTGCAGCTCTAAATTTCCATTTTAGAGATATTAAAGAGCAATTTTCTAGTATTGAAGCAATCTCGGAGTTGAATACGGCGCTATCTCAAAGAACGGGAGAAATATCGGAAAAGAATCTGGCAATTTCTTTAGATATTTCTCAAAAAAACGGTTGGGAATCTAACCTCATTGCTTATTTAGATAGTATACCGTTTGATTTAATAGGAAAAGGTGAACAGAATTCAATTAAACTAAAATTGTCGCTAGAAGCTAGTGAAAACGATGCTCATGTTGTATTAATTGAAGAGCCAGAAAATCACCTATCATTCACAAATCTGAATAAACTAGTAGACCAAATTTCTAGTAAGTGCGAAGGGAAGCAGATTGTATTAACAACCCATAGTAATTATGTATTAAATAAATTGGGGTTAGATAAGGTAATTCTTATTAATAACGGTAATCATATGACCTTAACAGATTTAAATGAAGATACATATGAGTATTTCAAAAAACTTCCGGGCTACGACACTCTCCGATTATTGTTATCGGAAAAAGCGATTCTAGTGGAAGGACCTTCTGATGAACTTATCGTTCAAAAGGCATACCTACAAAAGTACAATAAATTGCCTATTCATGATGGCATAGACGTAATAACCGTAAGAGGGTTATCATTTAAACGTTTTCTTGAAATTGCTGATAAATTAAAAAAGCAAGTTGCTGTAGTTACTGATAACGACGGGAATGTAGAACAAAATATAAAAAATAAGTATAGTGAGTATTTATCTCATCCAACAATTAAAATCTGTCACAGCACTGATGAGACATTAAAAACACTGGAACCTCAGTTGGTTGCAGTAAATGAAATTCAAAGAATGAATAATATCCTAGGAAAAGAGTTTTCTACAAAAGACGATTTAATAAAATATATGACTGCTTCTGGCAATAAAAATGAATGTGCTTTGAGGATTTTTGACACAGAGGAAGTAATTGTAATACCGGAGTATATAAATGAAGCTATTGAATAATACAGTAATAATTGCTGCCGCTGGTTCAGGAAAAACATCAGATTTAGTTAAAAGAGCTAAGGAATGTAATGATAAAAAAATCTTAATAACAACATTTACTATCGATAACACAGAAGAGATTAAAAACAAGTTTTATCAAGATTTGGGGTTTATTCCCCCCAATGTTACTATACAAACTTGGTTCTCGTTCTTACTAAGAGAATGCGTAAGACCGTATCAAAACTTCTTGTATGATGAAAAGCGAATTGAGAATATCGAGTTCGTAAATGGTATGTCAGTGCCGTTCGTCCCAAGAAGAGATACTAAGAGATACTATCTCCGGGAAGGCAAGTATATTTACACGGATAAAATATGTGAATTTGTGCTTAATGTAAATTTACTATCAAAAGGCATGGTAATTAGCCGTCTAGAAAATATGTATGATCTAATAATGATAGATGAAGTTCAGGATTTAGCAGGATCGGACTTAGACTTTCTATACCTGTTATTATTCTCCAAGATCAACACAATTTTGGTGGGAGACAATAGACAAGCTACACTGTTCACGAACAACGGGAGAAAGAACAAGAAATACAAAGGGACCCGTATATTTAATTTATTTTCCGAGTGGGAAAAACAAAAGATTTGTTCAATTTACTATAAGACGGAGTGCCATAGAGGTAACCAATTAATATGCGATGTAGCCGATTCACTTTACCCTGAAATGCCCCAAACCACTTCAACAAACAAACTTATAACCGGTCATGATGGTGTGTTTTATATTAAAAGTCGTGACCTACAGAAATATATAAAAAAATATAAGCCAGTAGTTTTGAGATATGATAAAAGGACAAAATGTCCAGATTATTTATTTCCTCTAAACTTCGGAAAATCTAAGGGACTAACTTTTGAAAGAGTTGTTATTTTAGTTAATGGGCCGATACAAAAATTCTTACAAAATGATTACCTTGCAGTAAGTAGTCCGAAGTCTAAGGCTGGTTTATATGTTGCAATAACTAGAGCAAAATACAGTGTAACGTTCGTAACAGACCAAAAGGTAGTTTCAAACAAGTATGTAGCCGAATTCATTTTGGAAAAAGAATTAATCGTTAATTAAGGAGGAAGTAATTATTGGTTGCTTTTGATTGGGAATGTCCGGAATTTAAACTATTTAGTACAACAAATCTTGAAAACAACGTAAATGCAGATAAACTATTTGTAAGTTTTTTAGTGGAAGTTGAAAAGCAACGGAAAGATATTACCAAAACATTTACTATACAAGAAATAGCAAATATTATTGCAAAGGGAACAGCAGGGATTAACAATTATTCAACTTATGGTTTTTCATTTATGAGTATGCTGAGTGGTCAAAAGAATAGAGATTATTTTATTTTCGAGAATAAAGAACTAAGAGATGAGTTCACCTCATTATGTAATAATAATGTTGACAGAGATAACTATTATTGGAAGAAACATTGTTTAAATGAGAGGGTTAGGATAAACCCAAAATACTTGAAAAATATCTAACTCGTTTTTCTACAGAAAGTACAGTAATCATTTTATAAAGGAGATAAGAAATGTCTTTATTATTAGAGGAAAAAAAGTCAATCTTATCTAAAGATATAGATGAAATTTATAACGAAGATTTACTAGGAAGTCATGCTTTTTGTTTTGGCGATATACCTACCGTTGAATCAATAAAAAAATATGACTCTTTTAAAATAAGCGTAGCTAATCTTTTAGGTGTACATAAGAATGATATTAATATATTTGGAAGTGCAAAAATAGGTTATAGTTTAAATCCTGAAAAGGAATTAAAAGATTTTAATGAAGACTCAGATATTGATATAGCTATCGTTAGTTCAAATATTTATAGAACATTTAGGGATGCGTATTTGGAGGAATTTTACTCTGGTAGGTTTAAATATTACAAGCATAAACAAGTAACAAGTGCTATATTTAGAAAGTTTATTATTTTTGATGGGTTTTCTGAAAAGAACTCTGAATATAGAAATTGGCTAGAGAAGACAGGTGAATTTGAGGCAATTATTCAATTGGAATATGAATTAAATAATGAAATAAACTATAGGATATTTGAAACATGGGATGCAGTGGAATATTATTACAAAAAATCTATTAATGAATGTAAGGTGAAGTTCTGTGAGAATAATTGAAAAGATATCTAACGAAAATAGAACTGTAAAGAATTTGGTGGATGATAGAAGATCAGGTAACCTAATTGTTGATCAGTCATTTCAAAGAAACTATGTTTGGGGTCCGAAGGATCAAGTTAAATTAATCGAAACGATTTTATTAGGGTATTCAATCCCTGAAATTTATTTATATAACCAAACTGTTAACCCAGATACTGGAGATATGACTACTAGCATAATAGATGGTCAACAAAGAATTGGGGCAGTTTATGATTATATTAATGATGAATTTTCCTTAAATGCAAGGTATTTATCAAATTCATCAAGCTCATACGCCAATAAAATGTTTAGTGAATTAACTGTAGAAGAAAAAAAGATTATTTGGAGCTACCCTTTTACGGCGAGAGTTATTAATTTCAATATAGAGAGAGAATATATTGTTGAACTTTTTTTAAGATTAAATGCTACTGATAAAACATTAAATCCTCAAGAATTAAGAAACGCCGAATTTAATGGTGAGTTTATTAAACAAGCTGAAAAAATATCAAATTTTAACTTTTGGAAGGAAATCTTTTCCTCATCAAGAATTCGCAGGATGGCAGATATTGAATTTATAAGTCAAATTTTGATATATTTTCGTTTTGGAATTGATAGTGACTTAAATCAAACAGCTATTAATAAGGCATATGACACATTTAATGAAATTTATGAGAAAAAAGATGAGGACTTTAATCGCTTTAAAGCAATAATTTATGTATTAGAAGAGTTATCAAAAAGTAAGGTCATTTTAGATTTTATGAAGAAAGTTACACACCTTTATACGATTATTATCGTGGTCGATTATTTAACTAATATAAAGAATATTAATATATTACAAGAGAGTGTTATGTTAAAAAATATAGAAGAATTTTCATATTATGTAATTGGCGATGAACGACATAAAGATAATGCAGTGTTAAACGAATACTTAGAATTATCTCTTGAAGGAACAAGGAGAAAAAGTAATC
The DNA here is from genome assembly GCF_001636345.1 of Cytobacillus gottheilii. Classification (GTDB taxonomy): domain Bacteria; phylum Bacillota; class Bacilli; order Bacillales; family Cytobacillaceae; genus Cytobacillus; species Cytobacillus gottheilii. The sequence continues at coordinate 4,189,376 of NZ_KV440945.1, read as the reverse complement.
GCCTAAGAAGAATTAACTTAATGAAAAAATTTGTGTTAGAAGGATTCTAGAAATAGATTAGATACTAAATGCATTATTGTACCAATATAAACTATTGTGCTTTTAAGTATAACCAGCATCCTTCATGTAATGGGTATCTTGTGAAAAATATGAACACCATATCAGTTGCTACACAATAGATACCTAAAAAAGAAACCAAATATTGATTAAGGGTAAAAGGTGTAGCAGAAGTAGCTACTTCAGTACTAATGTTAAATAAAAGGAAAAAGTAATTATCTATAAATAATTTTGTATCAAATTTTATTCTCTTACAGAATATTTTATTTTTTTGTAGTACAGCAGATTCATAAGAGAGGGGAACAATTTGTCCAAAGATTATCCTTCCTATGTAAAAGTTTCTAAAATTAAACCAGTAAAGAATACCTATTATAGAGTTTCGTTAGAGATTCAAAATAGTCTTCAATCTAATAATCATAAAACAGTGGTAATAATGATGAATCCTAGTGCAGCCGATGCCAATAATTCAGATGAAACTGTTAACAAAGTAATTAAGGCTTTACGTACAATCTCTGAAACAATTTATATTTTAAACTTATTTCCATTCTATGAGCCTAATTCTAAAAAATTAGGGGATCTAGTAAAAAAAAAGACTAACATACATATAGTTAATCAAAATAAAGTAGCAATCTCCCAAGCAATTAAAAATGCCGATAAAATAATTTTTGCATGGGGAGATGTTCCGAAAGGATTATCAGCTAAATTACATAATGAACGTGTGAAATCTGTAATTGATATTGTTAATTTATATAATAAAGAAAATTGTCTTTATGTTTTCAACTATATTCAAAAAAATAAATTAAAATTTATTTCTAAGAAAAAGCGACCACTACACCCTAGCAGAAAAAATATTCATAGCTTAAAAAGTATTAAATCGTATTATTTTAGACGAAGTTTATTGAACTTAGAATTTGATTAAAAAATTTGACACATCAATTGGAAATATGTAAATAGGAGAATAATAATGACTGGAGCAAATGGGTTTGGTTCAAAAAGCAAAGTAATTGCTTGGGGATTATTGATAACTACAGTACTTGTAATTAGCTGGTTTTTACTTAAAACTATTGATAACGGTGTTGATCAAAATAATATCTATTATATCTTTAGCACTAGCGCTCAAACCTTAGCGGCACTAGTTGGTTTCGTATTAACAGCTTACATCTTTACTCATCAAAATCTCAGAAATATAAAAGAATCAGATGAGACATTGGCAGAAATCGTTGAAACAACTATAAATAAGTATTATAAATTAATATTCATCTTATCATGCTACACTGCTATAACATTAATTTGTGATATCTTAATGTTACAGTTGAATAAAATTGCCTATTGGAATTATAGACCATTTTTATTTTGTTTTTTTTCTATGCTTAATATTTTGGGCATTCTATTTGCTTTCGTTATTGCTTTGTATATTCTTAAACCATTTAGGGATAAAGAGTTGGCGAAAGAAATATTTAATCAAGAAACAGCTGGCGTTGATAGACCTGTAAGAGCAGGCGAATTTATAGAAAAATTTATAGAGTTAGAAAAACTTATAACTAATAGCACAGAGGAAATTCATTTTAAAGAGCAAAAAAGATGGCCCACTTTACGTGAAAGGTCACAACTTCTGTATATTCGGGAAAAAATTAACAAACAAGAATTGGACGAGTTACTACGAGTGATAAAATTTCGAAATTTGGTAGTTCATGGTCAAGTAACTAATATTGAAAGTGATATTTATGAATCGTTAAATAGGTTACTAAGTGATTTGAAGGAAAGATTGGGTAGTTAATAAAATAGAAAGATAAAGAACGGAATCATTAATCAGCGAACTTGGGGAAAGCTTCTTTTTTATTTAATGAGTAACGTGGAAATAGAGATTTTATTAGTGATAAGTCATATATAGAGGTGGTAGCACTGCTGGTTAGTGAATAGAAATATGTACCCTCAAAAACGCTGTATATATTCAATGTTTTGAGGGTTTTGTATCTTTGGGGAAGCATCTTTGAAGAGTGTTTGTTTTGAATTAAATATAACGGACGGCTTAAACTAGTTTGAATTTGATATAATCTTATATATATAAATTATTTAAAAGGAAGGCATCTGAATGAGCCAACAAGTAGAAACTTCCGTAATAAACTTAAAGGAATTGTTAGAACTTAATTTGTCTATTCCAGAATATCAAAGACCATATACATGGACCGAAAAGAATGTCGTCCAGCTTCTAGAAGATGTCATAAAGTTCTCTAAGTATCCTGAATATCGAATTGGAACAATTATTTTACATAAAAATAAGAGATTAGATATTGTTGATGGACAGCAACGTATTATTACCAGCCTTCTTATCACTAGATTTTTAGAATCTAAGGATACACTAAAACTAACTAAACTAGAAATTCCTATGCACGAAAATACTAATGAGAATGTCAAAAATAATTTCAATATAATTGAAGATTATTTCGACAGAAATCCTAAAGCAAAAGAAATTCTTGAAGATTATTTTTTAGAAAATTGTACAGTTATGGTTTTAAAGTTGAGCAAATTAGATGAGGCATTTCAATTATTTGATTCTTCCAATAACCGTGGAAAAGCGTTGTATCCTACTGATTTATTAAAAGCCTACCATTTGCGAGAATTAACAGGAAACGAAGAGAAAAAACTAGAGATGGTTGAGTTATGGGAAAACATTAAACCTGAGCATATCTATATACTATTTTCTGATTATTTCTTTAGAATTAAACAGTGGTCAAGGAATAAACCTGTTAAAGATGTAGGTTTCACGAATAATGATATTGATTTGTTCAAGGGAGTAAGTGAAGCAGATGATAACAAACATAATAATTGGTCGAAATCGCTATTAATGGCTAAGAATTTTGTAGATATGTATAATAGGCAAAATCAAACAATGATTGAATTTAAAGCGATGCAGCCTTTGAAGTATCCCTTCCAGATTGATCAACCAATAATTAATGGAGAGTACTTCTTTAAATTTGTAGATTACTATTATTCTTTAGCTAAACGTTTGGGATTTCTAGAAGGGGAAAAACAAAGTGTGACTGAATCAACTGAATTTGTTAAGTTAGTCAACAAATTGGAAAAACATAATTATTTCAGATATGTAGTTTCTTTGTATAAAACTGCGGTGTTATATGCAGTAGATAAATTTTCTGATGAAGAAATCGAGTCAATTGAAAAGATATGTTTTAAATATGCTTTTTATCCACGTTTCGACTTCCTACAAGTACAAAAGAAAACGATTAATAAATTTGTGGTTGATAGCGATGCAGGTATTGATAACTTCTTTAATCATATAAATGAATCGTATTCCATAAGTAATGTCCTTCATTTTGAGATAAAGACAAAAGAAAATCTTAATAACTCACAGAAAATGAAAGATAAATGGGGAGAAGTATATAACAAATTCTTTAAAGGCGGTAACAAATGAAAGAGAAAGAGTTTAGTATAAAGGATATATTTACCGGTAACTACAAAATTCCTATTTATCAAAGAGCGTATGCTTGGAGCGATAAAGAAATAGAAACTCTTGTTGATGACATCTATGATTATTATTCTCTTGGTACTTATCAAAATTATTATATTGGTTCACTTGTCGTTCACAAGGATAATGAAGAAAAGGAAAATGTCATTGATGGACAACAACGACTAACAACAATGTCCTTACTCATATGTTATTTAAAAAATGAATCAAACTATAAAGATTTTGTGAAGGATATCAATGTTAATCTTGAGTTTGAAAGTAGGAAACGATCCACTGATATTTTTAAGTATTTAAAAAAGAACTACGAAAAAATAATCGATGAATCAAATGAATTAGTTGAAGGCTATAGAATTTTGAAAAAGAAATTAAAGAGCGAGAAATATGACGAAGGATATTTTCGGTATTTGATTAATAATGTGATTCTGATTAAAAATGAATTGCCAAAAGATACGGATCTTAACCATTATTTTGAGATCATGAATAACCGTGGAGAGCAACTTGAAAAGCACGAAATTGTGAAAGCTCATTTGATGGGAGTTCTAGATGAATCCGATGTTATAGGTCGTAAGGTTATTTCAGAAGTTTGGAACGCTTGCCAGCGATTAGACAAATATGTACAAATAGGGTTTAAACCGATTATTCGCAAGAGGATTTTTGGCGAAAGATGGAATGAATTTATTCCAAAGGATTATTCTTCAATGAAAAAAATGTTTGAAGAAGCCAACGAAAATGGAAAATCATTTGCAAAATCTATAACAATTGATGAGATTATTCAGATGGATAATACAGAAAAAGGACAAAATGAGAAATCACAAACAAATGACGATGATACTGGAAGATATCATTCCATTATTAATTTCCCTAATTTCCTGTTGCATGTATTGAAATTGTTCAAGGGTGACAGTTTTGACTGGAGAAATGAGTCTGAGGGGATTTCTCTGGATGACAAGAAGTTAATCGGTCAGTTTAAAACTAATATCTATAACGTTAAAGATGTCGAAGGCTTTGTTTACATGCTGTTGAAAACACGATATGTTTTTGATAATTATGTTATTAAAACGGATCATATGAATGATGCTACTGATGATAACTCTAATTGGAGTTTGCATAAACCTTATATGTTGAAAAACAAAGGTAGTAATAAGTTATCTCCGCGTAATACTTTTTATAATGATAAGAATACGCAAGAAATTGTGGTCAAAATTGAGTCTATGTTCCAAGTGACAGATCCACGTCAAATTTATAAAACCTTCCTTTTTGGAATTCTGAGGATATTGAACTCATGGATTGAGTATAAAGATGAAAAACAGCTTGTAGATCAACTGATTACTTTTGCAAAAGAACGTTTTAAAGCATTGACTGTTAAGGATAGAGTCTATGATAGCGGTGTTTATACACCAAACTATATCTTTAATTTCTTAGATTTCGTCCTTTGGTATCAACAAAAATTTGAAGGCAAAGAACATGGAATTAAAGCGAATGAATTTGAATTTAAGTATAGGAATTCAGTAGAACATTTTTACCCTCAAAATCCTAATCAGGCTGAGAATCATGAACGAATCGACAATGAATATCTTAATAACTTTGGCAACCTTTGTATCATGGCACGAAGGCATAACTCTCTCCGTTCAAACCTAATGCCATCTGCTAAAATCAAAGAATTTAGCTCAACGAGTCAGAGCTTGAAATTTGAACGGATGGAAAAACTTGCTAAAAAGAATGATGATTGGAATGTATATGAAATCATTCAGCATGAGACTGAGATGAAAAAAATACTATCAGAATTTATTTCTTAGGAACTTGTGAGCATATAAATAAATTTCATGATGGCAGCTGCTTTGCTGATAAGTCATTATATGTACAAATGGAAGCCATGTCCCTGTTCAATAAGTTGGTTTAAGCCCCAAAAGTTTGAGTTATAAGACTAATTTATGGAGCTAACCATATTCTTGCAAAGTATAATAAGGTAAACACCACTACACCAATCTATCTGCCATCACCATCCAAGCCATGTGGAGTGCGTGGCATTAATAGAATTAAGATGTAACCCAATAATAAACTCCTGTGCCACATAACAAACCTCTCCATCTTTTTTCGTCTTTTGGGAACACATCCAGCACGAACAATGAACTTTCCCTTTTGCGAAATATCCAGGAAAGCGAGATTGCCGACCTAAATGTTTGGCAATCTTTATTTTACGCTGAATCACTCTTTTCCGATGATGTCGAAAATAGGAACGACTACGATTTTTTTTGATGTGGTTTCATTTGCCATCACACTCCTTGGGAAATGGCTTAGCCTGTAAAAGTCCCCAAAGGAAAATTAGACCCTTACAGGCAGAGCCTGATGGCAAGAAATGTGGTGAGAAGGTCCAAGTTAATCACCTCTTGTAGATGTTTTTCTTTAATTATACAACAAATGGATTATTTGAATATCTTATCAATCTGTTCTCGGTCATAGTCTAAAATCCAATCATTTAGTTCTTCATAAAGTGAATGTAAATCTTCTTTGTTTGAGGCGATAACGTCACAGCCTCGGTCATCATATAGATGGTAAATCATTTTCTTTGTAACATTTACAAAATAAATATCAATACCAGGGCGGTAAAACCCTTTTAGAATTTGGGATGGATGTGGAAAATCCTCATAACTAATAGCAGTTAAGAGCGGTTTATAACGAATGTCGCTCTTTTCACAGGACAGAGCAAATCGGTGCGTGACCATTTCTTCATAATCTTCACCGTCTTCATCTTCCCAAAAAACACTTGGTAACACCCTATGTTGCAGTTTTCGTCTTAATTCCTTGTCTTTTATATATTTTTGATAGACCTTTGTTGGTCTCTTTTGTAAAAAGGTATCGTTCTTCTCACAATGAATGTCTGTGACCAGTAACATTTCATCGGTATCATGAAAAACTTTATTGAATATGCCATTAATTCTTTCTTCGATTTGCTGAAGATTGTTCTTATCTTCATGTTGTACCCAGGGCATAGAAATTTCAAAACGGATACCATATTCCCATGAATAAAATAGGGGCGGTCTTAGAGTAAGGTTATCAAAATGCTCTTTCATAAATTGGGATAAAAAGTTTATCATATTGTTCCTCCAAATATATGGTTAATAATTGCGTACTTTATAAAAATAGGATTTGAGGTAATATTGGTTTAGGAGGTGTCTATAAATGTCAGATGTAAAATTGTTCACAGCTATTTATATTCCAGAAACACCATTTGTAAATGGGGGATTAAAGCCTAAGAGTACAAAGAAAAATAATTTTGATTTGCTGGAAAGCGAAAAAATAGCGGATACTCTTTATCATTTTATTTATAAAAAGGATGAAATACAAATACACAGCTATTATTATATTGGGGATTTAGAAGATGCCTTGGAAAGATATTTATTTGTGGAGAACAATGATTTATATGATGACTTTGTTTCACAGTTTTGGGGTGGTGGACAAAGGTATTGGGAAAGTGGTATGGATACCTATTTAGATATTTATAGCCCCGAAACCGTACTTGAACAGCTAAATCAAGCATATAAGAATCATTTTTATGAAGAGGATGAACCGACCCTTTGTGCCATATATTTGGACAACAGATGTGGCATAGTAATGCCTATCTTATTGCCAATCGAACAGCTTTAATCGAACTTAAAGAAGCGATTGATGTTGCATTAAAGCATAAAGAAATAAGGTTAGGGTTATCCCCTTCAGATGGAGAGGGTTACGATTTATTTATTAAATGTGTTGAGGATGATTTTGAATGGGAAGAGTTAGAAATGCCATATCACGATAGAGATTGTTATGTACCTGATGAAACGGTAGGGATTCCACCACACAAGGCATTTAAGCAGTATAAACGTCATTTGCGGTAAAAACTTTATCTGACTAAAGGGAGAGATTAGATTGAAACGGGAAAAGTGTCCTTGTTGTGGTTTTCCAACAATTGAAGAACGGGGAATATTTGATATATGTGAACTTTGTCATTGGGAAGACGATGGACAAGACGACCCAAATGCGGATGAAGTGTGGGGAGGTCCAAATGGTGATTATTCCCTTACAGAAGCGAGAAAGAATTTTAAAGAACACCTCATTATGTATCGAGATAGGAGAAATATAGAAAAACAAACCGATAAAGAAGTTGAATTAGAAAAATCTTTAATAAGTATGTTTGTTGAATTAGACAAGTGCAAACCTGATTCGTTGGAATATGAGGCACTTTGGAGGAAGATAAAGTCATACGAAAATATTTTAATGGAGATTTCTTATGAAACATACGGTTAGCAATTTGATTATATAAAAAGTGGGTGTCATGTTGGAAAATATGATGGATTTAGTATCTTTACTAAGAATGAAAAAAGTAAGAGTGATAGAAATACCTAAGTGGGGGACATATCTGCGAAAGCAATGGGAAGATAACTTTGTCAATCATCTTAGCGATAAAGAAAAGAAATCTATTTATCTTTATGATGAAGATGGTTGCTGTGGCTACCTATGGCATGTATTTAGTTATGAAAGAAGGAAATGCTTAAAAGAAGAACAAGCTGATATAACATTTAACAAACAATCAAAACAATCTTGCTATGTTTTTTATCAGCATACGGATGATGCTTTTATACTTGAAAATGCGTCACCTTTAACAGCCGAGGACTTTATAAATGAAGAAGATGTTTACGTAGTAGATAAAGAGTTTAATTGGACTTATGTAAAAACTCATGAAACAGGTTGGTGTGGTCCATATTTCAGTCAAAAAGACAAAACAAACTAAGCTTTATGGATTGATTAGCAGTCAATCGTGATGACATTGATAGTTAAAATTGACGGATATTATCACCAAGTTCTAATTAAAGGGAATAGGTGTTCAAAACAGGAACTTATGAAAAGGTACATAAATTCCAAAACTCTTACTTCAGATATTTTAGACCTTCCAGCTATATTTTGCCGAATTAACTGTTTTGACCAACTTGCCTATAACGAAGATACAGAGGTTGATTTTGTGATTGATACCGACACCGATAGAATATATAAACCATCTTATTAAGTGGGCAACTCTGCTCACTTTGTAAAGGTCATCATTTTGATGATAGAGGAGAGAAAATAGCTTGAAAGTTATATTTTCGATATTAACAATTTTATGTGTTGCAATCGCTTTAATAGGTTGCCAATTACAACAAGAAGAAACAATGGTTCTTTTAGATGGAAAAATATCAGAAATTAAAATTTCAGAGTCGAATGGAACAGGAGAAATGAATGAGGAGATTATTCTATCAATTAAAGATGATGAATCATTAGATGTTTTTGAAAAGGCGATTACGACTGCTGTCAAACAACCAGGGGAGGTTAAGATATCTGAACCTGATTACGATGTAATGGTGGAATACGAGGCGGAAGAAGGGGGACTGCCTACACATGGAATTCATTTATGGTTAGGAAAGGAAAATGAGAAGAGTACGTTTATGTATATTACCGATGATTCTATTTATCTTACATCCCCACAAATGACAAAGGAGTTAAGAAGGTTGATACTATCGAAATGATTAACGTAACAGGAAATAATGTGGAAGATGCGGAGAAAAGGAAATGGATTTGAATGATATTGAAAGACAACTGGTACTGATAAATGAGAAATTGCAGAAACCGTTCCCCTATAGAGATACAGATAAAATCCAAGAAGATTACAGTAATGCTTTTTCCAAGTTATCTGATGATGATAACTGGTTGACAGCGGATTTTAATACTTATTGCATGAACATCGCTGGGTCTTTAAGTTATGTTTTAATAGGGAAATCAAATATAATTCCAAAAGGTCAAATAGAAATGTTGAGGTTTTCATTCTTTGAGTTCTTTAAACAATATAGATTTTTTGAAGATAACATAACTCAATATGATGGATTTTACCAAGAATATATGGATTTTGAAAAGGCAAGAAAATTGCTGTTGCAATATTTATCTACATATATGAAATGAGTTGTGGGATTAAAATGCTTTATACTCCCTAATCCCTTTAATCCTATTCCCTGCAGTAACTATGTAACCCAATAATAAACTCCTGTGCCACATAACAAACCTCTGTCATAATCAAAATAAAGTCAAAGGATTCCTGTGGAGAACGTGTGGACAAAGGCAGGAAAAAAAGAAAGAAGAAAGAGGGTGGGAACAAGAATCCCATCCTTTTTTGCCCGAATAAAAAAGCGAGAGAAAAGCCTGATAAAACCTTGTCCTATCAATGCTTGAATAAAAGTATGAGGGGTTCATAAGAACTCCATAATCCCGAAAAAAGAGTAAGAAAAAGCAGGAGAAAAAGGCAGGAAGAAAAGCGAGAAATCCCACGACATTATTTTAAGAATTAATAAAGTTGTGGCAGAAAAAGTGAGAAGAAAATCGGGAAAATTTGTGATTTGTGCAGGACTCTATTTTATATGGTAGAATTCAGGTAGCGTAGGAATGCAGGAATGGCAAGGGTTTGAGAAAATGAGTGTAGCAATACTTAATTATTACTGAACATAAGATAAATAAGACTGACACATTAAATCCCGGATTCTCTCAACAGAAATCCGGGATTTTTTGCATTATCAGTCCACCCTTTCCTCCCTCTTTTTCCTTTCAAATCCCACTCAATTCCATCTAACTCCCAGGACAAAAAAGCCTCCAACAACCCCTAATTGAAAAAATAAGCACAGTAATTGAGAAAATAAACCAAATTTAGGGTTGATTTTTCTAATAATCTTGTTATATACTTTGGTAGAACATTGCAAATGATAATCATTATCAACGTTTTATCAACTAGCTGAGCACTATGTTAAACATCTATTTCATTCAGCAAAAATAAAACATAGGTAGTCGTTTTATCATTTCAATAATCTGTTAGTTTTATAACAATTTATAATACATAGGGAAGAAGGTATGAGAAATGGGGAAAATTAAATTAACGATCATTATGGCAATTTTTGTCTTGATGCTGGCGGCTTGTTCAAGTTCAGATACTGCAAATAGTGAGCCTGAGGCAAGTGAACCTGAAACAAGTGAGGACGCTGAGCCTGAAACAGTTGAAATCACTGATGCTCATGGAACGGTTACAGTTCCTGTCAATCCTAAGAATGTAGTTGCTTTGGATAATAGAACGTTTGAAACATTAGAAGCTTGGGATATTGAGTTAGCTGCTGTACCCAAAGCAGTAATGTTAGAAGATTCCCCATATGTAGCGGATGAGAATGTACAGGATATTGGAAATCACCGTGAACCAAACCTTGAAATATTAGCAGCTGCAGATCCTGAGCTTGTTATTGTGGGTCAAAGATTTTCAGGATTCTATGAAGATATTAAAAAGTTAGTGCCTAATGCTGCGGTTATCGATTTAAATGTTGACGTTTCTGAGGAAGCTGAAGCACCTGGTGAGAATTTGGTAAATGGTTTTAAAGAAACAACTCTTACTTTAGGGAAGATTTTTGATAAAAATGAAGAAGCTGAGCAATTAGCAGCAGATCTTGATGCAGCAATTGAAAAAGCGAAGTCTGCTTATAATGGCAGTGATAAAGTGATGAGTGTGATCGTTTCTGGCGGTGCTATTAATTTCTCAGCTCCACATACTGGACGTGTTTGGGGGCCGTTATATGATATCTTTGAATGGACTCCAGCTTTAGAGGTTGATGAAACGACTACAGATCACCAAGGCGATGAAATCTCAGTTGAGGCGATTGCACAAAGCAATCCGGATTGGCTGTTCGTACTAGACCGTGATGCGCCAATCTCTGGTGAAGCAGATAAAGTTCCAGCACAGGATGTAATTGATAATTCACCTGCTCTTCAAAATACAACAGCTGTTTCTGAAGGACAGATCGTTTATGCACCAATGGATACGTACTTAAATGAATCAGTGCAAACTTTCATAGAGTTGTTTGAAAGCATTGCTGCTGCTCTAGCAGAGTAGTGTAAAGGGGTTTAACATAGTGCAGAAAAATATCATAGCCGGGATTGAGAAAAATTCTCAATCCCGGTTGTATAACCAAAATAAAATATGGACAAAACCTTTTATACTGGCGATTATCGTTGTTTTAGGTCTAGGAGTTGTCTCGCTTTTTACTGGAGTCTATGATATAAGCGGGCAAGATGACGGGATGGAAATGTTTTTTATCACTCGTGTGCCAAGAACAGTTGCACTCATGCTTACCGGAGCTGCGATGGCAATGGCAGGGCTTGTTATGCAGCTTATTACACAGAACCGTTTAGTTGAACCTACCACAACAGGTACGATTGAGTGGGCAGGCTTGGGGCTTCTAGTTGTTTATTTATTTGTTCCAGGACCATCTTTGGTTCTTAGAATGACGGGTGCGATCATTTTTTCATTTGTGGGCACCATGATTTTCTTTTTATTCTTAAGAAGGGTCAGACTTCGTTCCTCTTTAATTGTTCCGATTATTGGTCTGATGCTGGGTGCAGTTATTTCAGCTGTTTCCACCTTTTTAGGACTCTTTTTCCAAATGTCGCAAGTGATTGAAGGCTGGTTTGTCGGTTCTTTTGCGTCTGTTCAGGCTGGAAGGTATGAGTATTTATGGATCATTGTCATTGTTACAGTTCTTATTTTTATTTATGCAAACAGACTGACTTTAGCTGGCCTTGGAGAAGATGTAGCAACAAGTCTTGGAGTTAATTATAATACGCTCATTCTTTTGGCTAATGGTCTTATTGCGGTTGCAGTTGGTATTGTTGCAGCAGTAATTGGGAACTTGCCTTTTTTAGGTTTAATAGTCCCAAATATCATTTCCATGATTAGAGGAGATGACCTTAGAAGTAATCTGCCTTGGGTATGCTTGATCGGTATGGGGACAATTACTCTATGTGACATCATTTCTAGAACCATTATTATGCCTTTTGAAGTACCTGTCTCTTTAATACTTGGATCAGTCGGATCGGTTGTGTTTATTTCGATCTTATTGAGACAAAGAAAATCAAGGAGGCTAAGATGAACGCTTTAGAATATAAAAAGAAAGAAAATATGAAGAAAATCGATTTTAGCCTCCATAATAAAAGCAGGTCTGCTAGTGCTTTTCGCACGAAGAAGGATGAAAAACGGTATTGGATTCTGCTTATAACATTGATTGCTTTGGGTCTTCTCTTTGCATTCGGCCTTTTGGTTTATAACAATCCGGTACCAGTTGATTCACCTTCGTTCATTCCAGTTGTTGAAAGAAGGATCGTCGCTGTTGTGGCCATGCTGATTGCGGCCATTTGCCACAGTTTGTCGACTGTTGCCTTCCAATCCATTACGAATAATCGCATTATAACGCCTTCTTTATTAGGCTTTGAATCACTGTACTCAACCATTCATACGAGTACAATGTTTATTTTTGGTGCTAGCGCAATGGTGAGTTTTAGCGGCATTGGACCATTCTTTCTTCAAGTTTGTCTTATGGTCTTAATGAGTTTGATCCTGTATGGCTGGCTGCTTTCGGGGAAATATGGGAATTTACAGCTTGTGCTTCTGATCGGAATTATTATTGGAACTGGGCTGAATACGATATCCGCTTTTATGAGGAAACTCCTTGCGCCATCAGAATTTGACCTTCTGCAGACAAGATTAATTGGTTCTGTTAATAATGCCGATCCAGCATATTTTCCGATTGTCATTCCAATGGTCATCATTGTCGCATTATTGCTTTATGTTTTTTCCAGGAAGTTAAATATATTGTCACTTGGAAAAGATGTCTCTACTACTTTTGGCGTTAAATACCAATCAAATGTCATTTACACACTGGTACTTGTCGCTGTTTTAATGTCGATATCAACCGCTCTAGTTGGACCGCTTACGTTCTTTGGCTTTTTAGTTGCCATTTTGAGTTATCAGGCTGCGCCAACTTATGATCACAAATATATTTTTCCTATGGCTCTTGCTATCGGGTTCTTTGTTTTAACGAGTGCATACTTTTTAATGTATCATGTATTTAATTCTCAAGCTGTTTCCGTTTTTATTGAACTGTTTGGCGGAATCGTATTTCTAATCGTCATTTTAAGGAAGAGGTCGCTATGATAAAGATTGAAAATGCTAGAAAGCTATATACGGAAGAAGTAAAAATTGGACCTTTGAATATTGAAATACCAAAGGCTGGGTTCACTTCTTTAATTGGACCCAATGGTGCTGGAAAGTCTACGACACTATTAATGATTGGAAGGCTTCTGGATTTGGATGAAGGTCAGATCATGGTAGCGAATATGGATGTTACTTCTTCGAAATCAAATGACTTAGCAAAAATTGTTACCATTTTGCGGCAGGAAAATCATTTTGTGACGAGGCTAACGGTTAGACAGCTGGCCGGGTTTGGACGCTTTCCTTATTCAAAGGGAAGATTAACGAGAGAAGATGAAGAGATTATCTCTAAATATATCGATTTCTTAGACTTAACGGATCTGGAAGACAGATATTTAGATGAGCTTTCAGGCGGCCAAAGACAAAGAGCATATGTCGCAATGGTGCTTTGCCAGGAAACTGAATATGTGCTTCTGGATGAGCCTTTAAACAATCTTGATGTTGCCCGATCTGTTCAAATGATGGAATATTTGCGGCATGTTGCGAATGAATTTGGCAGAACCATTTTGACTGTTATGCATGATATCAATTTCGCTGCTAAATATTCTGATCGAATTTGTGCGATGAAAGAAGGACAAATTGCGGCATTTGGTACTGTAGAAGAGGTTATGGATCCAAAACTTTTAACAGATATTTTTGAAACGAAAATTGAAATTATTGAAGGTCCTTATGGGCCGATAGCTGTTTATTAGATTATTAAATTAGTAGATGAAAATGGAACACACAATGAGGAGGATCACCATGCAAATATATTGGGTGAAAATTAACAAGATTATTGAAGAAACACCTGAGGTAAGAACGTACCTGCTTGCCTGTCCGCAAGATTTTACATGGGAAGAAGGTTCTCACACCCACTTCGCATTAGAAGGTTTTAATGCAGGAGATAAACCCAACCGCAGCCTGATTCGCCATATGTCCATCTCCACTTTACCTCAAGAAAATGCGATTGGAATCACAACACGCATTAGAGAGCAATGCTCTGAATTCAAAACGATACTAAAAAACCTTACAGTTGGCGATGAAGTTGCCATCTTTAAGACCCACTCAAATGTTCCGCTGAAAAGAGAAGGGAAAAATATTTATCTGCTGTCATCAGGTGTTGGCCTGGCAACGTTCAGACCGCTCTTACTTGATTTCTTAAACCGAGCTGACGATGTTAATCAGATTCATTCCTTAAACATCGATTCATCAAAGCAGTTCTTGTTCACAGATGTTTTTGCATCTGCACCAGATAAAAAGGTTACATCACAGTTCGTTGATAACCGTGAAGAATACTACGAAGAAGTGAAAAATCTGGCTGCAGACAAAGATGGTCTCTACTATGTTGTCGGCAGTGACGAATTCCTTGTGCAGAATATCAAAGTGCTTCTGGAGCAAGGCATTAAGGCTGAACAGATCATGCTGGATAAGCATGAACAGCAGCTGGCTGAGTTTCTGCCGCTTCACTTGTCAAATGAAAGATAAATACTTTTGTATTGACAGGTGAGTATATTAACTATATGGTAAATACAATAACTTAATATTTAGAAAATTTTTCTTATCCAGAGAGGTGGAGGGACTGGCCCTGTAAAGCCTCGGCAGCGAACTTTTAAGTTTGTGCCAATTCCAGTAGCGTGTGCTAGAAGATAAGAAGAGCGGCAGCAGTTTATGTTTATATATCCCTCTTCTTATTTGTGAAGAGGGATTTTTATTTTAAAAAGATTGGTGAGGTGCTGGTAATGTCAACTGTAAAAAATGCGAATGATTTATTGCAGGCTATTGAGGTACTGAAAGGGAAGGAATGGGTCGATCTCACACATACATTTGGACCAGATTCTCCTCATTTCGCTGCATTTGAAGATGCAGAAATCCAAACACTTTTTACACATGATGATGGCTTTTTTGCACAGCGTTTTAATTTTCCAGGACAGTATGGTACCCATATTGATGCTCCTATTCATTTTGTTCGCAATAAGCGTTACTTAGAGGAACTCGGCCTCAAGGAATTGGTTCTGCCTTTGGTTGTCATCGATCAATCAAAGGAAGCGGAAGAAAATAATGATTTTATTCTAGGTGTTGAAGATATTCTAAAATTTGAAGAGAAGCATGGAACCATCGAAGCAGGCTCCTTTGTCGCATTGCGTACGGATTGGAGTCTTCGCTGGCCGAACAAGACTGCTTTTGAGAATAAGGATACAGAGGGAAATAGTCACACTCCAGGCTGGGGAATTGAGGCTTTAAAATTCTTATTTGAAGAAAGAAATATCAAGGCTGTTGGCCATGAAACATTTGATACGGATGCAGCGATCGATGTTCGTAAAAATGGATCTCTAATTGGAGAATACTATGTACTGGAACAGGATACCTATCAGGTTGAATTATTAACCAATCTCAATAAATTGCCGGCCAAAGGTGCTGTTATCTTCAATATTTGTGCAAAGCCCGAAAAGGCTACAGGTTTTCCAGTTCGTTCTTTTGCTTTGCTGCCTTAAAGAGGAAAAGAGCCTCTCCATATGGAGGGCTCTTTCATTTTTGGAGAGATAATTGGTTATGATAAAAATATTCGGAAACCTTGAAAGAGGTTTAGCGGAAACTTCATGAATAGAACGAAGATCAAATGATTTTATGTTAAAATGAGTAATGCCTTTCAGAAGGTATTCCACACGTGTTTTTAAGCAGAACCGTACAAGTTATAGGAGGAAGTAGAATGATCGATAATAATGATCTATTAATCCGTTTAAGATATGCGTTAGAAATCAAAAATAGCCAAATGGCAGAGATTTTTAAACTGGGCGGCCATGAGGTTACCGTTCCAGAAGTAGTGAGAATTCTCAAGAAAGAAGACGAAGAAGAAGAGACAGACCGAATTAAGCTAACAAACAGCATGCTGAATTCATTCTTAAATGGCTTCATTATTTATAAAAGAGGAAAGCAGGAGCCAAAACCAGGCCAAGAAACTACTCCGGAACCGCCCATCAAAAATAACTCAAGCGTGAATAACATCCTTTTAAAGAAGGTTAAAATCGCCTTGTCTCTCACAACAGAAGACATGATTGAAATATTCAAATATGCCGGCTTAAATGTATCAAAAGGTGAACTTGGTGCGTTTTTAAGAAAAGAAGGTCATAAAAACTATAAAGTTTGTATGGACCATTTCGCGAGGAACTTTTTGAAAGGGCTAGCGATTAAGTATAGAGGCTAGGCGGTATTTTAATGCTGCGGAAAAAAACAGCATCTACGTAATATGTAGATGTTTTTTGTTGACCTCTAATTAACTGGAAATAGCACCAAAAAGCTCAGAACTAACGGTACTGGGCTTTTTTGCATTATTTTACTGAATCTTTTTTTACTTAACCAAAGGAAGAGTTTTGACCTTAATGTTTTGGGAAAGTAATTCCGCTATTTTTAATTTTATAATCTATCTAGGATTAAAAAATATCTATTCAATATCTATACTAATTACTATTATTTACATAAGTATAAAGTCATGTTTTGTCTTTTATTGTAAAAAAATAGGGGTTATAATAAATGTACTAATATGTATATAAATTCACATAAAGTATGTATAGATCATTTTGAAATAGGTGATGAGATGAAGCAAAAGTTGGTTCATTTGAAAGACAGGTTAAACGATTTAAGCAAAAGGAACCGGTCGATTCGAATGTTGAAACTCTATGATAAATGGGCATTTGATATCCATTCAATAAGTAAGCTAAAGCAAGCAGATACAGAAACGATTATTGAGAAAATGATGAAACAAAAGGGAAAAGCATTGCTCCTTAAACAGGACCTTAATAACGATGATACTTTAGTTCTTTCTAATAAAATTAACTCTTTGTACAGGAATATCAAAGGAATTGAAGAGGAAACAGGGCTTTATGATCTGTTTGTGGGATACCCTTATATTACAGGAACAATGCTGGATGGTACTTTTATTAGAGCTCCATTATTTTTATATCCTGTTAGACTTGAAAAAGAAAAGGCGAGCGGAACACAGTGGCAGCTGGATTTTAATGATGGAGAAATTCAACTAAACCGAACGTTATTTCTTGCTTTTAAAAAATTCAGCGGAATTTCTGTACCTGAACAAATCTTTGAGGAAGCTGAGGAACAAGCTAGTTCTGGGAATTTCCTAAAGTGGTTATCATGGCTTAAAAAATACTCTTTAAATATTCTTTGGTCAAATAATCATGAGTTACAGGCGCTGAAAAACTATAGACAAGATGAAGTGCCAGATTTTAAATTAGGACAATTTGAGTTGGAAAACTTGGCTATCCTGGGGAACTTTCCACAAGGAAATTCCGCTTTACTAAAGGATTACGATGACCTAATTGAAATAGTTGAAGATGATAATGCCCATACGGATCTTGGAGTAGTTGGACAGCTGCTTCAAGCTGGAGTTGAATATGATGCAGGGCAGGATTATGAGGAAATGGAAGAAAGAGAACCAATAGAAACGAGAGAGAAAGAAAAATTCTTTGTGTTAGATACTGATGCCTCACAAGAAGAAATTATAAAAGAAGTGGATAAACAGAAAGGTATTGTTATTCATGGACCACCTGGTACGGGAAAGTCGCAGGTCATTGTCAATTTAATCGCAAATGCCATCTCTCAAAACAAGAGGGTTCTACTGGTTTGTCAAAAAAGAGCTGCTTTAGATGTTGTTTATCAGCGTTTAGATTCGATTGATTTATCCTCTCAGGTAGCTTTGCTGCACGATGAAAAAAATGATCGCAAGTCATTATACAGAAAAATGCATAGTTTACTTGAGATTCATGGTGCGGAGGTTAACCATGAGAATGAACTCAACCAATTATCATCAAAGATTGAACAATATGAATATCAATTAAATGCAATAGCAAAAGGTCTTTATGAAGTTCAGCATCATGGATATAAAGCTTATGAGTTATATGGGCAAAGTAAACCCGTAACGAGTATTGAAACTATTTTGAACATGGAAGATATTATCTTATCTTTAAATAAAAATAACCTGGAAGAAACTTTAGTTAAAATTTTCTCTTACGGAAAATACTATAGCAGATTTGGCAGTCCAACTTATCCTTTAAAAGATAGATATCCTTTTACAAATCTAGAAATGAAGGATTCTTTAAAAGTAGTTGAAATTCTAAAAAATGTACTAGAAAAAGCCCGTAAGAGTATTGAATATCTGGAGAAATTTGAGCAGGAATTTATCACACCAGAATACAGTTGGAATATTAGCGACAAATTAGAAAAGATTTATGACGATTTAAGTCTTGAGGAAAAAAGAACCTTACAGAAATTGCGGCTTTGGTGGTGGACTTCATTTACAGGAAAGACAATTATAGAAGAATTATTGAATGAAGACAAATTCAAAGGTCTTTCTTCTAAAGAGTGGCCAAGACTAAGAGAAAGCCTAAGATTTCTTTATGAGCTTTCTCAGGTCTCCGAGAAAATGTCAAAAGAAGTGGGCACATTAAAAACTTATTTCTCAAAAGATGCCATTGATCAATTGAATAATAGAATAACGAAAGGTGATATTCCTTTAAGTGATTTCCAGCAGCAGCAAGAATTTATGATCCAAGATTTTGAGGAACTAAGGAACATGGATCGACATTACGAAGAGAGTCTACCTTATATACGTAATACCATTGATCTCCTGAAGGAAAAGACTGGCGATCATGTTCATAATCAGCTTGCGGAAGAATGGCTGGATATAGTAAAACAATCAGCCTATATTCATTGGATTGACCAAATTGAACGGAAGCACCCTGTATTAACAAAGATTGGTACAGAAGAGATACAGGAAGTGCGCGAAAATTTTAAAAAGTTGCTAGTTCAAAAAAGAGATTTATCAGTAAAGGTATTAATCAATCGTCTTCTAAAGAAGCTGCAGAATGCGAAAGAGTATAACAGCAAAGCAATGAAAGAACTAAAGCACCAGGTTGGAAAGAAACGTATGGTTTGGCCAGTGCGAAAGCTCGTTAGGCAGTTTTCAAGCAATGGATTACTAGATGCAATGCCAATATGGCTGACATCTCCTGAAACGGCATCTGCCATTTTTCCTTTGCAGAAAGATCTGTTTGATGTAGTTATATTCGATGAAGCATCACAATGTACGGTTGAAAATGGGCTTCCTTCAGCATATCGGGGTTCAACACTTGTTGTAGCAGGTGACGAAAAACAGCTTCCGCCATCAAGTTTATTTAAAGGCGGAATTCAAGGAGATGAAGATGATGAAGAACAGATGGAGCTGCAAGAATCTGAAAGTCTTCTCAACTTGTCTAAACGAATTTTGCCTGAAAGAATGCTGCAATGGCACTACCGTTCAAGATCAGAGGAATTAATTAATTTTTCCAATCATGCTTTTTATAATGGCAACATCCAAGTGGCACCAAATGTGCAGCCTCTGAAATCACCGGCGGCCATTCAATGGAGAAGAGTAGATGGAAAGTGGATTGATCAATGTAACCGGATTGAGGCAGAGGCAGTGGTAGCCTTAATTAAGGATATTATGGTTATGAACCCAACAAAATCAGTTGGTGTTATTACATTTAACGCGAAACAGCAGGAGAAAATTCTGGATAGCATTGAAAGCGAAGTTGATAAAGATCCTGAATTCGGAGTGATTTACCAGCAGGTGATGAGTAAGGAACTAGACGAACGGCTCTTTGTGAAAAATATTGAAAATGTTCAAGGCGATGAACGAGATATTATTGTTTTCTCTATAGCTTATGCCAGAAATGAAGAAGGCCGAGTGTACAATCGATTTGGAACATTAGGGCAACAAGGGGGAGAAAACCGATTAAATGTTGCGATTACACGAGCAAAAGAACAGATTTATGTAGTCTCAAGTATTGAACCTAGTGATTTAAATGTAACAAATGCTAAAAATGATGGGCCAAGACTGCTTAAGAACTATTTAGAATATGCTAAAGCTGTTTCATCGTTGAGAAAGGATGAAGTTGAAGCTGTTTTAGTCCAATTAAATGAAGCTAAGAATACAAAAAAACAGGCAACAACCTTATCGTTTGATTCTCCATTTGAAGAAGAAGTCTATAGAGAACTAACCAAATTAGGATATAGATTGGATACGCAAGTAGGAATGTCTGGTTATCGAATTGATCTGGCTGTTGTCCACCCTGAACTCCCAGAAAAATATATCTTAGGTATAGAATGCGATGGTGCCATGTATCATAGTTCACCTTCTGCAAAAGAGCGAGATGTATATCGACAAAGATTCTTAGAATCTAAAGGCTGGATAGTTACACGAATATGGAGCCGCAACTGGTGGAGAAATTCAAGTGTTGAAATTGAAAGAATTGATAAAATGATTAAGCAAATGGTTGAGGACGAAAGAGTCAAGGAATTGGTCTGAAAAAATGATAAAGATATTTGCGAATGTACTCCGTGTATGGTGTACATTCTTTTTATTTAAAAAGAGGAATAAGTTTTACCGGGATAATTATTGTAATGTATCTACACAATCTGTAGATGTTTTTGTGACTTTTAAATAGCAGAATCTTGGCTACCCTTTGAACCGTGGAACAATCCGTGAAACAAGATTTTTCGGGGCGTCACAGTGACCATAATTTGTTTATATGAACAAGGTCCCGTTTATGGTATGATCAAATCTGTGAAATTTATCTATTTATCAGGAGGAAGGGCCTATGATTTTTATGAGAAATCTCAATTTTTTCTTTCAAAAACAACAAGTGAATAGGGATTTATCTGAAAATCAGCTGCAAGTTCATTCTGATAAGCTGTCAGCTTTTTTAAAAGAAAAAGGCGGCAATCATGTATCGCATTTAATTTTTTTACAAGATAAACAACAATTTTGGTCAAGTGATCAGAGTGTTTTAATTATGTATAAGCAAATTTTTAATAAATTCGTGGTTCTTGGCGATCCAATCGGAGACGAAGCACATTTTGGCAGAGCTATTAAAGAATTTAATGAATACTGTAAATGGAAAAAAGCAAAGCCGGTATTTTACCAAGTCACACCTCAGTACATGCAGCATTATCATGATGGCGGTTATCGATTTGTAAAATTGGGTGAGGAAGCTGTCATTAAGTTAAATCAATTTACACTTGAAGGAAAAAAAGCGGGAAAATTCCGAAATACGATGAGTAAGTTTTCCAGAAGCGGCTTTTCATTTAGTGTGGCAGAGCCTCCGCATTCACAAATGCTGATTGCGGAAATACAGGAAGTCTCCAATTCTTGGTTAGGAAGTCAGAAGGAAAAGGGCTTTTCGGTTGTTTCTTTTTGTCAAAATTATGTTTCGCATTTTCCGATTGCCGTTTTGCGTGACGATGCGGGAAAAATTACGGCGTTTGCTACATTAGCCGATGATTATAAACAGACACTGAGCATTGATCTGATGAGAAAGACCGAGAGCAGTCCTCCTGGTGCAATGGATATGCTATTTTTAAGCATTTTTGAATGGGCTAAAAATAATCAATTTCAAGAATGCAGTTTAGGAATGGCGCCTCTTTCCAATGTTGGAGATGGTCAGGATTCTTTTATGGCTGAAAAGATGATACGTCTGGTTTATCGCTATGGAAATAAAAAATATAATTTTAAAGGGTTAAGAGAATATAAAAGTAAATTTGCAACAGATTGGGAGCCGAAATATTTAGCATACAAAAAATCCTTTTTGCCTGTGATTTTTCTTCAATTAATTGTTTTGATTAACCGAAAGAGACAACTACAAGAAAAAGCGATCATCAACAGCAATGATATGTTTATAAAAAAGGTTTTTAGAAAACTAGATTTTTAGCGTCAGCTAATGTGATGGTAGTGAGGGGAAATATATGCTTTTGCAGAGAGATTTAATTATACGGTTTCTTAAATATAGCCTGGTCGGCTGCATCAGTGTGGGTGTGTATTTTCTATCTGTTTTTATTTTTATTGAAAAATATCAATGGGATCAGGTGATTGGATCTGCAGCTGCTTTTATCATCATGACGATTGTGTCGTTTTTAATAAACATTCGTTATACATTTAACAGCCGGTTTACTCAGCGTAAATTAGTTCGGTTTTTATTAGTTTCGCTGGTCGGATTTTTGTTGAATGTCATTCTTATATTTTTTATTGTTCATATTCTTTCTTTTCATTACTTCATTGGAGAGCTGGTAACTGTTCTCGTGATTCCACTGGTCAATTTTTTATTAAATAATTATTGGACTTTTCAGGGGGAATAATATATTCTTCGCGTTTTTAAAAGGCACCTGCATATGTATGCAGGTGTTTTTGGTGTATACACATAGTACTAATTCGAACCGTGGAACAACTTGTGAAACAATATTTTTCGGGGCGTCACAGTGACGCCATATTCTTGTACAATAAATATAAAGCAGACCGAAAGGAGTTCAGCGGATGTTCCTGGATTGTTTAATTGTCGATGATGAGGTTGCTTTGGCTGAGTCGACTTGTGAGTATTTTAATATGTTTGATGTGAAGTCTGAGTTTGTGACGGGGGCGGAGGAGTGCGAGCGCTTCCTGGAGAAAAATCAGCCGTCGCTGATTCTTCTTGATATTAATTTGGGAGATTCATCTGGATTTGACTTGTGCAAAAAATTGCGCCAGACTACACAGATTCCGATTTTGTTTATCAGTGCGCGTTCTAGTGATGACGATGTATTAATCGCCCTAAATATAGGGGGAGATGACTATATCCAAAAGCCATATACATTAAGCATCTTATTGGCAAAAGTAAAGGCTGTACTTAAAAGATATGGCAGCAGTCAAAGAAGCAGCCTGGAAACTATAGAGTTCGGCAATATTCAAATTGATACTAAGCTGCACCGTGTAAGGGTAAATGGAGTTGCTATTGGGCTTAAAGCAATGGAATACAAGCTTCTGTCCTACTTGGCGAATAATAAGAATCGAATCATCACAAAAGATGAATTGTTTCAGAATGTTTGGGGAGACGCCTTTGTAGGGGACGGAACCTTAAATGTCCATATTCGTCATTTGCGTGAGAAAATTGAAAAGGATCCTAAGGAACCGCAATACATCAAAACAGTCTGGGGAACAGGTTATGTTTTAGAGGATATCAGCTAATGAAAGTTAAGTTGTTAATCATGATTATACTTGCTGTATTTAGTGCAGGATTAATTTTCTCTATCCTCATTATAAAAAATAAAAATGTGCCAGTCACCGATCTGGCTGCCATTAATGATGTGGTGAAAACAGCTGAAGCAAATTGGGGAAATTTCAGCGAAAATTCATTCAACAACAGCGACATCAAACAATCTTTTGCTATCATAGATGATCAATCAAACGTGATCTATCAAACACCCGGCAATCATTTTACCGATTTATACGAAGCCATAAGAAATAGGGATACCATTGTAGACATACAGAATTATGACGAAACGGTTGGAAAGGTCATTATCCGCAATAATGAGCAAGAGCTTTTGCAGCAGATGAAGACGGAATTAATCACTTTTGTAAGTTTTATATTTGGAATATTGATGCTAGTTAGTATTCTTTATATTGTTTATATTCATAGAACACTATTAAAACCATTTCAGCAGCTTCAGCACTTTGCAGCGAATATAGCAAGAGGTCATCTGGATATTCCTTTACCTATAAAGAAGGATAATTATTTTGGTGCTTTCACAGAAAGTTTTGATTTGTTGCGTGAAGAACTTGATGCAGCCAAACAAAGAGAATATGAATCTAATCAGAGCAAGAAGGAGCTAGTGGCAACATTGAGTCATGATATAAAAACACCTGTTGCTTCAATTAAAGCGGTTAGTGAATTAATGCTCGTGCAGGCAAATGATGAGAAAGTGAGAAAGCGTGTGAACACGATTTATTCGAAAGCAGAACAAATTGACTTGCTCATAACGGATATGTTCCACGCCACTTTAGAAGAACTGCAGCAATTAAAGTTAACTGTTACCGAAGTATCAAGTGAAGAACTTCTTACCATGATTGAAAACGTCAATTATGATCAGCAAATTGTTTATGGTTCGCTGCCGCAGTGTATTATTTTAATCGATCCTGTAAGAATGCAGCAGGTCATAGACAATATTATTAGTAATTCCTATAAATACGCAGGTACACAGATCAAGATCAGCTCTCAAATTAATCAAGGTTTCCTTGAACTCCACATAATGGATTTCGGCATGGGAATTAGTGAAGATGAAGTGCCTCTCCTTTTTAATAAATATTATCGGGGGAGAAATGTGGAAGGGAAAACCGGTTCAGGTCTGGGTTTATACATATCAAAGTACTTTATGGAAAGCATGGACGGCCAAATTAGCTGTCACAGCCGAGAAGATGGTTTCACCGTCTTCCTTAAAATCAAGCTTGCGTAATAATTAAGAATCAGTTAAGAATTGCACAAAGATTTAATAAGAATTCATTTTGTATGATAAGACTGTACTCGTTTTTACAGTCTTTTTTTATTCTGTTAAATAGTAAGGGAGTTGCCAAGTTATGACAAAAACCATTATTAGAACGGAAAAGCTTTGTAAGACCTTCTCAAGTGGCGGAACGCAGCAGCATGTCTTGAAAAACTTAGATATCAGTTTACTGGAAGGAGATTTTACGATCATAATGGGCAGTTCAGGCTCAGGGAAATCTACTTTGCTTTATGCGCTTAGCGGTATGGACCAACCAACTTTAGGGGAAATCGATTTTGCTGGTAAAAGTTTGGCGAAGTTCAGCAACGATCAGCTGGCTGTTTTTAGGAGAAAGCATTGCGGGTTTGTCTTTCAGCAAATTTATCTGCTTGATAATATGAGTGTGCTGGATAACGTGCTGACAAGCGGCCTCTTAGTTAGTAAAAATAAGAGAGAACTCGTTCAAAAAGCCAAAGAATTATTAAAACAAGTAGGGATAGAGGAAAACTCATGGGCTAAGTTTCCAGCACAGCTTTCCGGCGGTGAAGCACAGCGGGTTGGAATTGTAAGAGCCATCATCAACAAACCAAAAGTATTATTTGCAGATGAGCCGACAGGTGCCCTGAATTCTGCTTCAAGTGACAGTGTTTTGGATGTTTTTACAGATATAAATACGAAAGGACAAAGTATTGTCTTAGTTACACATGATCTAAAAACGGCATTGCGGGGAAATCGCGTGATTTATCTAAAAGACGGAGTCATTTACGGTGATTTGCAGCTAGGGGCATTTAGTGAGAATAAGAACCTTGAGCGTCTTGAAAAGCTCAAACACTTCCTTGCAGAAATGGGGTGGTGATGTGAAGATAATGAAACTAGCCTTAGCTAATATTAGAAAAGGTAAATCAGCTGCTGTCTCTTTATTTATCTTTATAACGATTGCTGCAATGCTTCTTAATATTGGCCTAATGGTCATCACCCAAATGAATCCTTTTTTTGATCGGAAAGTTGAGGAATTAAGAGATCCCCATGTAGCCATTATGATGGATCAAGCTAGTTATCATTCAGGATATGACGAATTTTTAACAAACTACTCTGGGGTAACAAAAACAGAGACAGAAGAAATTGTCATGATGAACCTTGCTAAATTTAATTATGGAAGCAGTGAGTTAACCAGCAGTGTTGCCATCTTTAATGCAGAAAACAGCCGAAGTATTGGACCATTAAAACTGATTGAAAAATTAGATACTTCAAGTGCCAACGATATTTTTGTTCCTTATAGTTTTAAAACGGATGGAGGATACAAATTAGGAGATAGCTTTACCATCAGATATCTTGGTGCAGTCTATGAATATCACATAGCTGGATTCTTAGAAACGACCATTATGGGTACAACCAACATCGGAGTTATGAAATTCATGCTGCCGGAGAGAGCCTTTCTAACACTGGCAGATCATGTAGATGATTCATCAAATGGAATCATTCTATCTGCACTGATGAAAGAAAAAACTGAATCTCCGAAGCTTTTAAATGATTTCACTAAGAGATTTCCGCAAACAATTGCAGGAGAGACTTCTTCCTATGTATTAGGATTGGATACTGAAATAGTGAAAAATGTAAGTACGTTAACCATTAATATTATTGCGACTATACTGGTAGCATTTGCAGCCATTATTGTGCTCATATCACTAATTGTTATTACATTCCGAGTTTCTAATAGCATTGAAGATGGAATGGGAAATATAGGTGTATTAAAGGCAATTGGCTATACCAGCAGGCAAATTCTTTCATCCATTATCCTGCAGTTTATCGTCATCGTTTTTTGTGCGGGGGCTGCTGGAATTGCTTTGTCATACGTCTTAATGCCCTTCTTCGGTGGTGCTATTTCATCCTTATCTGGCTTAGTATGGCTTCAGGAATTTGATGTTTTAATAAATTTTGTAAGTATCATTCTATTAATTTTCTTAGTTGTGCTGGTTACCCTGCTATCAGCTTTTCGAGTCAGAAGGATTTTACCTGTCGAGGCACTGCGCGGCGGCATTCAAACGCATAGTTTTAGAAAAAATTACTTTCCATTGGAGAAAGAGAGAGGGAATCTTCATTTCCTGCTTGCGATTAAATCAACGCTCATAAATGCAAAACAAAATATAATGATCTTCATTATAATTAGTGCATTAACATTAGCTGCCATCTTTTCTGCAGTTCTGTACTATAATGTAGCTTCAGACAAAACTGCCTTTATTAATATATTCGGTACTGAACCTGCAAATGTAATGGTTAATGTGAGACCTGATGCCGATACAGGAGACATGCTGAATGACATTAAGAAAATAGATCATGTGAAAAATGTAAATTTATTCGACTTAATTACAGTAAAAATTGATGATCAAACTGTTTATACAAATGTTACACACGATTATAGCAAATTAGAAAATAATATAGTTTATGATGGCCGTCAGCCGATTCATGAAAATGAAATATCCATCTCATGGATTGTGTCCAGCCAAATCAATAAAGGTATTGGCGATACCGTTGAAGTAGAATATGGCAGTGAAAAGAAGCGTTATCTCGTAACTGGTCTCAGTCAATCTGTTGGGAATCTTGGACAGGTAGCCGCACTGACAATGGATGGCATGCAGCAATTACAATCAACATATAAAGGGACTTCTCTATATGTCTATTTGGATGGTATATCGAATAAAGACTTTATGAATAAAGTTGAGCAACAGTACGGTGATCAGATTGCTAAAACGTTAGATATTGACGATAATATTGAAACCCAAACGGGGATGTATACAGCTGCGGTATTTGCTGTTATGCTGATCGTTTTGACCATAACCGTCCTCGTTGTAGTATTAATTCTATATCTAGTAATCAAAACGGTCATTATTAAGCGTAAAAAAGAGTTTGGGGTCATGAAAGCAATAGGGTATACAACCCTTCAGCTCATGAATCAAATATCGATTAGTTTTCTTCCAGTTGTCACAGCTGGTGTAGTGATGGGTGGGATACTTGGTTATTTTTTCACGAATCCAATGCTGTCTCTATTACTCTCAAATGCAGGAGTTAAGCGGTTGGATTTCACCATTCATTTACCAACCATTCTACTAATCTGTATAGCGATCTTTGTTTTAGCTTATGTTGTCTCCATGCTTGTATCGCGAAGAATTAAGAAGATATCTGCTTATGGGTTGATTACGGAATAAACTATTCTCTGCTAAAAAGGCAAAAGGAGGCTGGGACAAAACCTACCTCCAAGATAAAAAAGCCGGTGAAATTTTACTCATTGTAAAATTTCACCGGCTTTTATCATTTTTAAATAAAAATAAGGACCACTTCTGATAAAATAAAGTCACCACAACAAATTCAATCAGAAAGAAGGGTCCTTATGTTTAAAGATTATAACATGAATCAAATTATTTTGCCTTTAGATTTAGCAGTGAAATTACAAGAAAATGATATCGCCTTTTCCATCCATCATTTAGTCGAAAGTATTCCTCAAGAAGCTTTTCATTCCTTTAGCCGACAGACTGGCTGTCCATCCTATCATCCACGCATGATGCTGAAAATTATTTTATGCGGCTACACGCAATCTACTTTCTCTGGTCGTAAAATAGAAGGATTATTGAAAGATAGTATCCGCATGATGTGGCTCGCACAAGGATATGAGCCAAGCTACCGCACGATCAACCGGTTCCGTGTACACCCCGAAATGAAAGAATTAATACGCCAATGTTTCGTCCAATTCCGATGTCAGCTGGTTCAGGAGAACCTGATTGATCAAGAAGCGATCTTTATTGATGGCACAAAAATTGAGGCGAACGCTAATAAATTCACGTTTGTATGGAAGAAAGCCATTGAAAAATTCCATGCCAATCTCATTGAAAAGTCTAATCAGTTATACAGCCAGCTCCTTGAAAATGAAATCATTCCTGAAATAAAAAGAGAGAATGAAGAACAGCTTTCGATTGAAGAGTTAAAGCAAGTCGCCAAACAACTAGATGAAGTAGTCGATGATTATACACAAAAAATTGAGAGCTCTGATGATGCAGAAGAGCGTAAACAGCTTCGGAGTGAACGGAAGTCACCAAAACAAATGGTAAAACAACTGAACGATTGGATTGCCCGCAAACAGAAGTATGAAAAGGATTTTAACATGTTTGGCACAAGAAACAGCTATTCAAAAACGGATCAGGATGCAACTTTCATGCGAATGAAAGATGACTATATGCAAAACGGACAATTAAAGGCTGGCTATAATGTACAAATCGCGACAGAAGGACAATACGCACTGGCTTATGATGTGTTTCCAAACCCGACGGATACCAAAACATTAATCCCCTTTCTTGACCGAATTGAACAGGAATTCTTTTCGTTGCCGAAATACATTGTGGCAGATGCCGGTTATGGAAGCGAACAAAATTATGATGACATTTTGACAAAACGCAGCTGTACACCGCTTATTACGTATAATCACTACTTAAATGAGCAAAAGAAAAAGTTCAAACAAGATCCCTTCAAAACAAGTAACTGGGAGTATGATAAGGAAAGTGATACGTTCACTTGTCCGAATGACAAAAAGGTCATGTTTCAATACCATTCAACTCGTTCCGATAAAAGTGGTTACAAGCGACAATTAAAGGTTTATGAATGCGAGGACTGTTCAGACTGCCCATTGCGATCGTTTTGTACAAAAGCACAAGTAGGTACAAATCGTAAACTCATGATCAACGAGAAATGGGAACAGCAAAAAGAATATGTAAAGACAAAGCTTTCGGAAGAAGAAACGGCTGCCATTTACCGTCAACGCAAAACAGACGTGGAGCCAGTTTTTGGATTCTTGAAGGCTAATTTGGGTTTCACTCGGTTTTCGGTTCGCGGTCAATCAAAAGTCGATAACGAAATCGGCCTCGCGTTAATGGCCGTGAATATAAGAAAATCTGCGGCAAGAGCGTAAGATCTTGCCTACCTAAGACCAAAATACATAAGAAAAAAGTGAAATCGACGAGCGATTTCACTTTTTTTCATTGACTGAGACTATTTGTCCCAGCCTCTTTACGTTGTGAAACAATTGCTGTGAAACAAGAAAAACCGGGGCGTCACTGTGACCGCTTAAGTAATCGGAGCCGGATTAAACGGAGTAAAATCATTATAGATTTCATATTTCTCTGCACAGGTTTTGCGTCCGCTGGCGACATCGATGATTTCGTTAAATAGGAGTGTCCCGATTTCTTGGATGCTGGCTTCTCCTGTGGCAATTGGTCCTGCGTTCACATCAATGAGGTCATGCCACATGTTTTTTAGATCGTTTCTGGTTCCTACTTTAATCACTGGAGCCGCAGCCAGTCCATATGGCGTTCCTCTTCCTGTCATAAAAACCTGAAGGGTCATACCGCTGGATAGCTGGCAGGAGCCGCATACAAAGTCACTGGCAGGGGTTGCCGCAAAAATCATTCCTTTTTCTGCAGGTCTTTCTCCAGGAGAGAGCACCTCTACGATCGGTGAGGAACCAGACTTCGCAATGGAGCCCATCGCTTTTTCCACGATATTGGATAGGCCTCCTTTTTTGTTCCCGGGTGTAGGATTTGCAGAACGGTCCACATGAGAATTTTCTAAGTATTGATCATACCAGTTCATCTCTGCTGCTAATTTGTTTGCTACCTCTTCATTTATACATCGTTCAGCAATAAGATGAACTCCATCGCGAACCTCTGTTACTTCAGAAAACATCACAGTTGCACCGGCATTTACGAGCAAATCAGCGCTATATCCTGCTGCCGGATTGGCAGTAACACCTGAAAACGCATCACTTCCACCGCATTGCAGCCCAATACATAATTGTGAGAGAGGCAGTTCAACCCGCTGTCTTTTGTTTAGTTTCTTCAATTTTTGCTCGGCCATTTTCATCATTTCCGAGATAATGGCATCATGCCCGTTTACTTCTTGTAATGTCAGCACATTTTCAGGTGTGTTATAGTCTTCATCCATTAGCATTTCTAATGTTAACTTCTCACATCCTAGAGAAATGATCATCGTTTCACCGCCGAAGTTCGGGTGTTTCACCATATTTCTCAGCATGCGAATGGGAATAACCGCGTCAGGAGCAGAGATCGCGATCCCGCATCCATATGCGTGATTAATCGCTACAATATCATCTACATTAGGGTATTGCGGCAGAAGGGTTTCTTTCATCTTTTTCACAGCATTGTTTAAAATCCCAGTGACACACTGAACGGTTGTCACAATGCCTAAAATGTTTCTTGTCCCTGCAAATCCGTCTTCATTAGGAAAACCCATAAATGTTCTGACAGGAGGCTCTGGTAAATCACTCATTAAGTTGACGGCATAGCTCATATCATCCAGCGAAGGCGGGATGGGAAGCTGCAGCATATGCTCATTAATCCAATCTCCTTTTTGAATATCTGTAAGTGCGTAGCCTAGAGTCACGCCATATCGAATGATGGCTTCACCTTCAGCTATATTGCAAAGTGCAATCTTATGACCTTGTGGAATATCTTGATTGACTTTGACGCCATCCATTATTTCCGTTCCAGAGGCAATGGCATTAACAGTAATGGCAACGTTATCACTTTCGTTCACTTTAATGTAAGTTATCCCCACATTTTTCCCCTCCTGCAGTCTTGTTCTTTCTTTGCCTTCATTGTACGCTTAGAGAAAATAGAAGAAAACGTTAATCATTTTAGATTGCTCTTAATAAAATTAAGAGTTAGGGGTGTTTCGTGAATGGATTTAAAGCAGCTGGAATATATCATAAAAATAGCTGAGGAAAAGAATATTACGAGAGCCGCGGAAAAACTGTTTATCACCCAATCAGCCTTGAATCAGCAGCTTCTTAAATTAGAAAAAGAACTCGGTGCACAGCTATTTGTGCGATCAAGAGCGAATTGGCAGCTGACAAGGGCAGGGGAGATTTATATTGAAAATGCCAAGAGCATAATGCGTATCAAAAAAGATACGTATAATCAAATAAATGACCTGCTGGAGAAGCAAAAAGGAAAGATCACTATAGGATTAACCCATGAGCGGGGTTATGAAATGTTTGCTTCTGTCTATCCGATTTTTTATAAAAAGTTCCCTCATATAAAAATTGAACCGTACGAGCTGACGGTCAGACAGCAGCAGCACGAAATCATGGCCGGAAATCTTGATCTTGGTTTTCTGACTTTACAAGATCACCAGAAAACAAAGGATGAGTATATCCCTATTTGTAAGGAAGAAATTATTTTGGCTGTGCCAGGGTCTCACCCTCTAGCTCATTTAGGCGCAGCGGTCGGTGATACTCTCCCCGAAATTGATTTACAGCACTTTCATGCAGATTCCTTTGCTATTATGCAAAAAGGCTCTACTTTACGAGACCTTTTCGATCAGCTTATCAGTGAAGATGAGCTAAATATCTTGCTTGAAACGAAAAGCTGTCACAATCTGTTTACAATGGTTGCTGAAGGAATTTGCTGTTCGGTCATTCCAGCTATTTATGCAAAAGACCATCACAATGTGAAATACTTTTCGATCAGACAAAAACCCACATGGAATATATATGCTTCATATAAAAAGGGCAGCTATCTAAGCCTTCCTGCAAAAGAATTTATCCACTATGCCTCTTTTTACTGGAATAAAAAATGCAATACTCTGTGGAACAATCTGTGAAACAAGAAAAACCGGGGCGTCACTGTGACTGCTATTTACAAAATAAGGAATCGAATCTAAAATTAAATTAGAAAATGAAAATAAAGGGGGAATACGATGGAGAGAGAGTACAATGACTTAATAGGGGATATTTTAAAAAACACTGGTGAGAAGGATCAGGTAAAGGGAAAAGGAAAGCCTCTGCCAAAGGATTATTTGGAAAGAGATGTTTATCAAAACTTTCAGAAGATCGCAAAGGATGCTGGATACTTGCCTGAATGGCTGAAGCTGCAAAAGCAAATTTCTGAATCTATCCACCAATGCCAATCCGAAGAAGATATAAAAGCAATAAATGAAAAAATCATGAAACATAACAAAATATGTCCACCTCCTATGCAAAAAAACCTCATATCCCTGGAAAACTTAGCTCAAGCAAAAAAGATTTGGTGATTCTGCAGCTAATTGAGAGCGCTAACTTTCCCAGGGGCGTTCTGTGGAACAATCTGTGAAACAAGAAAAACCGGGGCGTCACTGTGACAGCAAAAAAAGGAGGTGCCTAAAATAGAACTTAATTACCCTGTCTTCAATCTTATAACGGTACTGACTACAGTTGTAGGATGGGGGATTATTGTATATATTGCTTTTGGAATTTATAGAAAACAAACTTCTAAGCCGAAAATATGGAAAATTTTAATTGTTCTTATTGCTGGTTTATTTACTTTTTCATTTCATTGGATGCTTTTTGGCACACTTTTAAGAATACCGCTTCTTCCTCTTGGTGTCTGGGTACTGTACTTTATTCTTAAACAAAAAGAAGGACGCTGGGAGACATATCGAAAATTTGCATGGCTAGCGTTTATGGGGAATTTTATTTTTCTAGCATTAACCTTGTTAGCAATACCTCTTCAGCAGCTCGTTTATCCTGATGACAGTCCATCTACGTATATCTCTAACATTGAGAATGCTTTTGTTATTAATATTCACCCGTCAGCTAAGGAGCAAATATTAAACAAAGAAAGGCTATTAAATGAACTCAAAACAATGAAAGAAGCAGCCATTATGGGTGCTGAGTGGTATGAAGATTCAATTGCGTATGAAGATGATGACTTAGTCAATGAACGGTTTCCATATCAGCTAATTGAGGTTTCACCCATGTGGGGAAGCGGTATCTCTGCTATTACTTACATTGAAGAGGACGGAAAGGGTCTTTTAATAAAAACGCCACAAAAGCAGTTATATGTCCGTTCAGAGTCATCTGTGCTTGAGGTGGTAGAGTAAATGGTGAAGAAGAAAAAATATATTATAGGACTAGGGTTACTAGTGATCCTTTTAGCAGCAATGACATATTGGTATTTCTTTACGGAACCTTCCACTTTGCCAGCAGACGAACAACTAGTAAAAGAGATTAATAGCTTTCACCTGCAGGCTGATGCGGAAGTCATCCAGGACACGATTTTTGTTGACGAGCGAAATGTGCTAGTCCCGTTTATTTCTAATAAGGAGAATTACGGCCTTTCTTTCTGGACTTGGCATAACAAAAAATGGATGATTAATTCTGTCAATACAAAAGGAAATCCGGTGCTTTGGAAAATTGACCCTAATGATCCATCAAGCTATCGTTTTGTATGGAATATTCATCCTGATGATCAACTAGGATTCATTGATTTCTTTTTAATTAGAGACAGAGGGTATCAGGGCATTGATGATAAGCAATTTTACGATCCAAAGGTTCAGATGGGAGAAACTGTATCACTTGGAGATGAGTCTTATGGAATAGTAAAGATTCCACACGAATGGACAGCTTTTATGGATGCTTTTATTGAAGTTGAAATGGCAAAACAGCCTACGATAATGAGCAGCTTCTATTCTGAGATGTATATGTATTTTGGCTGGATCGCCTATGATGAAGATCGTGAAGAAGCTAATCCTGAACTTTCTTTTGGCGGAAGCGGATCTAGTGGCGGGATTGAATTAGAACATATTAGAATGCTGCAAAAGCGGGATATTGAGATTCCGATAGATTAACGGCTAAGAAAGTGTACTCGATCCTGGGTACACTTTTTATTGTGTGCCCGGCATGGGTGCAGGCTCTAGGGTGCGAGTCCCGAACGGCGAAGGCAGTAGTAGCCGTAGCTTAAGACAAGGATATGCGGGGTGACCCTCCTATCTGAAGGAAGTCGGCGGCAAACTTCCGCTCTGAGGAACACGAATCTCATATGAGGCTAGATGACATTGGGTGAGTCTGCAATACAAGACAAAGTCCATACTGCCAAAGGTGTCACATAGTAAATGAGGCGGAGACATGGAAGGAAAGTCTGTACTCTTACCCGGGGAGAACCTGTCGATATGCCGTACTCATGCGGTAAGCCTATCCGTGAGGATAAGTTGAACGACAGGCGTCAGCAGAAGCCATAGTACTTATTCGCTTAAGAGGATAAGGAAGGGCTGAACCGGTTATGGAAAATAGGAACTAGGCGTATCTTTCCATTCGATGAAACAGAAAACATAGTACCTGTTTAATGAAAGAAACGGTGAATCCGCGGGGGTCATTAAACAGGGTGGAGAATGAAAAGGACACAAACAGAACACCTATTTACGCGGGAGGTTATATCAATGTTAATGGAACGAATCATGTCACGGGAAAACCTACTTAATGCGATTAAAAGAGTAGAAAAGAATAAGGGAAAACATGGAGTGGACGAAATGCCCGTCACTGCTCTTCGTGGACATATTATGCTCAACTGGAGCGAACTGCGAAAATCCCTCTTCGAGGGAACCTATATCCCATCCCCCGTCCGTCGAGTCGAAATCCCGAAACCAGACGGCAAAGGGAAGAGGAAACTGGGAATCCCAACCGTGACAGACCGTTTCATTCAACAAGCAATCACCCAAGTGCTTACCAGAATGTATGACCCTAGTTTCTCTGAATGTAGCTTCGGCTTTCGCCCTAACAGGCGAGCGCACCAGGCTGTTAAATTAGCCCAAAGCTATATAGAAGAGGGTTATCGATGGGTAGTCGACATTGACCTTGAAAAGTTCTTTGACAAGGTTAACCACGATAGATTAATGAGTAAATTAGCCATGAGGATAAAGGATAGTACTCTCCTCAAACTAATAAGACGGTTCTTAACCTCTGGTGTTATGGAAGGCGGACTTGTCAGTCCTAACCTTGAGGGGACACCGCAAGGTGGACCTTTAAGCCCTTTACTTTCGAATATTGTGTTGGATGAACTGGATAAAGAACTGGAGCGCAGAGGACATCGCTTTGTCCGCTACGCCGATGATTGTAATATCTATGTGAAATCTAAAAGAGCTGGAGAAAGAGTTATGAAGGCAATGACCCATTTTATCGAGAGGAATCTTAAACTGAAGGTTAACAAGGATAAAAGTGCTGTAGACCGCCCTTGGAAAAGGAAATTTCTTGGGTTCAGTTTTACAAGTAATCTAAAACCGAAGGTGAGAATATCTCCCCAATCAGTTAAACGGTTTAAAGATAAAATAAGAAAGCTTACAAGCAGACGAAGGTCAATTGCCATGGAAGATAGGATTCATAACCTTAACCAATATCTAGTGGGATGGGTTAATTATTATCATTTAGCAGATACCCGTTCAGTAATCGCAAAACTCGAAGGATGGCTTAATCGAAGGTTAAGAATGATTCGATGGAAGGAATGGAAACTTCCCCAAACGAAGGTCAAGAAACTTATTAAACTAGGTGTTTCGAAAGGGAAAGCATATGAATGGGGAAATACAAGAAAGGCTTATTGGAGGATATCCAAAAGTCCAATTCTTCATAAAACATTAGGGAAAGCCTACTGGCTTTCCCTTGGGTTAAAAAGTATTTCTGCTAGATATGACTTACAGCGTTCGACTTAATCGGAACCGCCGTATACGGAACCGTACGTACGGTGGTGTGAGAGGGATAAATGGAGGTTAATCGCCTCCCCCTATCTCAATTGAACAATTTTAGAATTTAAGAGGGGATTGAGGATTTTTAACGAATAAAAGTAATTAGCAGCTATAGAAGCAATAGCATACTAATCGTTCAAAAAATTTGGAAGGGAGGATGAATGAAACAGCTTTAAGGTTCTATAATTGCCCTCAACCAAACTCCTGGTTAATATCCTTCAGAACTGACCCAGACAGTCACCCCACAATATCGAAAACATTTCTATTTTATTGAAATCAATCATTGAAAGGAAGATTTATTTGCAGAGATCTTTTAAAAACGTCGTATCTATATCAGAAAAAACAAATGATCAGCTGTTAGAGGTCATTGAGGATTTTACCTGTTTTTCTCTAGATCAATATGGTGATATCCTTATTCCAAAAACAGAAGAGTATCTTGATCAATTTCCTATTAGTGAGAAAGAAAAGGAATATTATTTTCCATACTATTATTGGTGGGCCGTATTCTGTTCCCGCAGTTTGGCTGCTGAAAAGAAAACGGTTTATGAACTCTATTTGCAGGATAATAGCTGGAAATTTAAGAAGAAACATAATCTTGAAAAAGTACTATCATCATGGAAATTTGTTTTCCCGAGCTTCTTCTTTATAGAGGAAATGGCAACAGAAAGGATATTTTGCTTAGTTGACGTTTTTGATTACTTTAAATATAAACCTGTTGTATTAACCTCAAAACTGTATACACAGCCTTCAAGCAATGACGCTTTTACGGG
Organism: Cytobacillus gottheilii; assembly: GCF_001636345.1. Taxonomy (GTDB): domain Bacteria; phylum Bacillota; class Bacilli; order Bacillales; family Cytobacillaceae; genus Cytobacillus; species Cytobacillus gottheilii. The sequence continues at coordinate 4,152,115 of NZ_KV440945.1, read as the reverse complement.
TCTTATACTTCCCCTGGCAGGAGGCGGCTATTTTACTGTCATTGATTTCTTAATGATTCCTGAACATCTCAAAGCCCCGTTAATCTCAAAGCTCATGAGGTTTTGCCGAAATCATAAAGTAATTCCCCCTGGAGTTGTCCTCTCTAAATATTATCCTGAAATGTTAAAAATTACGATTGACCATCTAATTAAAAATAAGGTTGAGATCCCACATGTGAGTCTTAATTAAGAGTTTATGTGATGTGGGGAAGTCCAATAAAATCCATGACTTAGCCTTCGCTTATGCGGAGGCTTTTAGGCGTCCTTATGAATTGTGAAACATTCCGTGAAACAAGAAAATTCGGGTGGTCACTGTGACCACCCGAACTTGAACCAAATCAATTCCCAACCAATATATTCTCAAGCTGTTCCATAGCAGTGATGACGTCTGCTTCGGTAAATGTGCCCATTAGCTGAAGGGATTCTTCAGGTTTGGCTGCGTGGGAAGCAACTAGTGCCATGGCTTGGCTTAGGTTTTCGGTGACATTTAAATCTTTAAAGTTGATAGGAAAGTTGAGTGCCTTATAAAAAGGAATTAGCTCTTCTACTTCGGCATGCCGTTTTTCTAATACTAATTGCACCAAAATTCCATAAGCCACTTTCTGGCCATGAAGAATACTGTGTGTTTCATTCACAAAGCTTAGTCCATTGTGAATAGCATGGGCACCAGCCATTCTTCCGTAGCGGCCGGCATACCCGCCTACCGTCCCGGCTAAGGTGATGACTGATTCCACAACCTTTGTGAAGGCATGGGAAACCGTATTTGTTTCTAAACTTTTGATTGCCGTCAGACTTTCTTTTAATAAGATTTCCTTTATAAATGCAGCGTGCTGTAAGCCGGAATGAATCATAATGGAGAAGTTATCATCTTTCATAGTGTTTCGAATGATTGCCTCTGCCTCATACCATTTTGCCAATGTATCACCAATTCCGCCTTTAAAGTATTCGACAGGAGAATTAAGCAGCATGACCGGATCGATTAAAGTGTAATAGCTGGAGCGTTTGTGATAATCCACTCTAATAAAAGAGCCTGTGTCATCATAAATGACACTTAAAGGAGTGGTTGCTGCACAAGTGCCAATCACGCTTGGAATCGTGATCACTTCAATGTTTAATAAGTCAGCAACAGATTTAGCGGTGTCAAGAATAATTCCTCCACCAATGCCGATAATGACATCTGCTTGACGAGCACGATCTGCTAGAGAGTTAATAGCTGAATCTGAGCTATATCCACTATGCTGAAGAACTTTAACATGTGAAGGCAAGCTTGTATAATGAGTAAACGCTTCGAATGATTTGTGTCCTGTAACTACCACAGGAGATTGAAAGTTCTTTAAGAAGAAAGAAATATCTTTTAGAACACCTTCCTTGCAAACATACTGATTTGGACCGCTTCTTACGATATCTTCTGGTTTCATGCTTTTTTAACTCCTTTACCTTATAATTAAAAAAGACCTAAATTCAGCAATATAGATCAAAGTGCTAATTTAGGTCTTGCCTGCATGGACAGCCACAGGCCTAAAATATTTAGATTATATGTATTTTAACAATTTTCAGCCAATTGTCAAATAACATCAGTTTAAAGTTAAATTTATAAATGATATTCATAGAAAATCTCCGAAATATGTTTAATTTATCGATTAATTCACTGAAATTTTCTCGAAAAAAACAAAAAAATTTTGATAGAAAATTGATTAACGCTTTCAAAAAGGAAATAGGAGAAGTATTCCTGAAAAAATTTACTGTTAATAAAGGTTGTTATACCAACTTTGATTCATACTTTTGAAAAGAAAAATATGCGAAAAAAAAACTAAAAATTATGGGAGGTTTTTTTCTAGAATTTGGACGGGATTTGAAGGTTCAAATGACCATGAAAGTTGCTTCTCGCTTTTTTTACGGTGTGGAGGTGTGTTAAGATAAAGCAGTTGGCATAATACCTTATAGCCAAGTACATCCTTTTATGGCATAGGATACTTTTTGGAAGTTATTTAATATTGTACTCTTTTATTTCCTGCAAAATAGGCAATTCCACCTGGGGATCACCTCTAATAACCCCGTTTATTCAACATAAATAAACAATTCATAATAAAAAATATACAATCTTTGAACTTAAAGTGGAGATTTTGGGAAAAGTTATAAAAGGATGTTATTTGTATTTATAAGGAACAGTATTTTACAGAGAGAGGAATTTTCTATGAGTAAAATATCAAACGTTTTTTGGATTTCGGTTGCGATAGTCCTTGCAGCTGTCATATTTGGTATTGCTGCGCCAGAAACATTTGAAGAGGCGACAGGCAATATACAGGCATTTTTCTCAACTGCCTTTGGATGGTATTATTTGATTCTGGTAACCATCATTGTACTTTTTTGTATATTTCTTATTTTTAGTCCGGTTGGTACGATTAAATTAGGAAAGCCAGACGAAAAACCTGAGTACACAAAATCATCATGGTTTGCGATGCTTTTTAGTGCAGGAATGGGTATTGGTTTAGTTTTCTGGGGAGCAGCCGAACCGCTTTCCCACTTTATTGATCCTCCGCTTGCTGAGGGTGGAACACCTTCTGCAAACAAAGAGGCAATGAGATATACGTTTTTCCATTGGGGGATTCATGCTTGGGGAATCTATGCCATAGTGGCATTAGCACTTGCTTACTTCCAATTCCGTAAAGGTGAATCGGGACTTATTTCAGCTACGTTAAAGCCTGTCTTAGGTGCAAAACGCATGGAAGGACCACTCGGTACATTGATTGATGTCCTTGCGGTATTTGCTACAGTGATTGGAGTAGCGACTACTTTAGGATTTGGTGCGGCACAGATCAATGGCGGGTTGTCTTATTTATTTGGTATTCCCAATAACTTCATGGTTCAATTTATTATTATTGCAATCGTTACAGTACTTTTCTTAATGTCTGCATGGTCTGGACTTAGTAAAGGAATTAAGATTTTAAGTAATGCTAATATGTTTTTAGCCGTTGCTTTACTAATCTTAATGTTTATTGCAGGACCAACCATTCTTATATTAAATCTGTTTACTGATTCACTTGGCGGTTATATTCAAAACATCGTGCAAATGAGTTTTAGAATTGCTCCTCTTAATGAGGATCATCGTTCTTGGATTAATGGCTGGACCATATTTTATTGGGCATGGTGGCTATCATGGTCACCGTTTGTCGGAATTTTTATTGCACGTGTTTCAAGAGGGAGAACGATTCGGGAATTTTTAATAGGGGTTTTATTGCTTCCTAGTATTGTGAGTTTCTTCTGGTTTGCTGTATTCGGTACATCAGCAATTGATGTTCAAAATTCAGGGGCTATTGATTTAACACAATTTGCTACAGAGGAAGTTCTTTTTGCAGTCTTTAACGAGTTCCCATTGTCAATGATTCTTTCCATTGTAGCACTCGTGCTGATTTGTACATTCTTTATTACGTCAGCCGATTCAGCAACATTTGTACTAGGAATGCAAACAACAAATGGTTCTCTAACACCGCCAAATACGATTAAGTTAACTTGGGGGATTGCACAATCTACAATTGCGCTGACTCTTTTATACAGTGGCGGGCTGCAGGCTCTTCAAAATATTTTAATCGGGGCCGCCTTTCCATTCTCGATTATTGTCATATTAATGATGATTTCCCTGTACAGGTCGTTAACAAAAGAAAAGAAAGAGCTTGGTTTATATTTCAAACCAAAGCCGCGTAAGCCAGTTAATAAATAATTTTTTGAATGAATTTTATTATAATGCATATGCCACATGAAGAGAAACCCGGATTTTAGAGGAAATCCGGGTTTTTTATGTGCGCCCGGCATGCGCATGAACTAAGGGTGTAAGTCCCGAACCTCGAAGACAGAAGTAGAGGTTAGCTAAAAGCAAGGGTGTCCGTGGTGACGCGGAATCTGAAGGAAGCTGGAGGCAAAACACCGGTCCGAGGAACACGAATCTCATATAAGGCTAGGTATGATTGAATGAGTTTGCATAACAAAACAAAGTTCTTTCTGTCGAAGGTCATATTCAGTAAATGAGGCGGACAGATGGTGTGAAAGTGCATGCGCTTACCCGGGGAGGTCTGACAGAAACGTGAAGTTCCCTTCATAACCTACTTGGTGACAAGTAGCTGAACTGTCAGAAGTCAGCAGAGGTCATAGTACGAGTAAGTCTAGAATTACTCGGAAGGACTGAACAATTAAGAGAGATTAGCCCTTGGCTTTCCACCTAGAACGAATAAACACAGAAAACAGCAGAACCTCACGCTTAGAAAGTAGTGGTGAATTCCACGAGGGTATTTGCGGAGGGTGGAGTTCAGGTGGGCATAAGAAGATAAGCTAATCACGGAAAGGAACGAAATGGCGATGTTGGATCAAATTCTGGAACGGCCAAATATGATACAAGCGCTAAAGCGAGTAGAAGCGAATAAAGGAAGCCATGGAGTAGACATGATGCCCGTACAAACCCTACGACAGCACATCCTCGAAAATTGGGAAACCATTAAATCGCAGATTTTGAAGGGAACTTATGAACCGCAACCAGTACGTCGAGTCGAAATCCCGAAACCAGATGGTGGTGTGCGTTTACTAGGGATCCCAACCGTGACAGACCGTTTGATTCAACAAGCTATCTCGCAGATTTTATCGAAGGAATATGACAAAACATTTTCGGACCACAGTTATGGATTCCGTCCAAATCGGAGCGCCCATGACGCGGTTCGGAAAGCAAAGGGTTATTTGAAGGAAGGTTATCGATGGGTGATTGATATGGATTTAGAGAAATTCTTCGATAAGGTCAATCATGACCGACTAATGGCGACATTAGCGGAACGAATTTCAAATAAACCATTATTAAAACTTATTCGTAAATACCTCCAAGCTGGTGTCATGATCAATGGAGTGGTTTCAAGTACAGAAGAAGGAACACCACAAGGTGGACCTTTAAGTCCTTTACTTTCAAACATAGTTCTTGATGAACTTGATAAAGAGTTGGAGAAACGTGGACATAAGTTCGTTCGATACGCAGATGACTGCAATATTTATGTGAAAACAGAACGTGCGGGGCTAAGAGTAATGGCGAGTGTACAAAGATTTATCGAAGGAAAACTTCGTTTAAAAGTAAACGAAAAGAAATCAGCAGTAGACCGCCCTTGGAACCGAAAGTTCTTAGGTTTTAGTTTCACGAATCACAAAGAACCAAAGGTTCGTCTTGCGAAAACAAGTCTAGTTCGAATGAAGAAGAAAATACGAGAAATTACTTCAAGGAAGATGCCATATTCCATGGAATACAGAATCATGAAGTTAAACCAATATCTAATGGGATGGTGCGGTTATTTTGCCTTAGCAGATACAAATTCCACATTTAAATCATTAGATAGCTGGATTAAAAGAAGATTAAGGATGTGTCTATGGAAGGATTGGAAGAAACCTCAAACAAGGGTCAGAAATCTTACTCGGCTGAAAGTGCCATATGGAAAAGCATACGAGTGGGGAAACACCCGAAAAGGGTACTGGCGTATTTCGAAAAGCCCCATATTACACAGAACCCTCGGCAATTCCTATTGGGAAAGCCAAGGGCTGAAAAGTCTGCAAGTTCGTTATGAAATTTTGCGTTACTCATCTTAATTGAACCGCCGTATACGGAACCGTACGTACGGTGGTGTGAGAGGTCGGGAGTTAATCACTCCCTCCTACTCGTTTTTGATCTAAAATGTTAGAGGTTTGGATTCATACCCTGAGCTTCCTTAATAAAAATAATATGAAAATAAAAAAGCATATTCTTAGAAATTTTTATCCACAATTATATAATAGAACAAGAAAGGAGTTGTCGAACATGGCACAATCGTTAAAAGGAAAAGTGGCGTTTGTCACTGGAGCTGGGAGAGGAATCGGTAAAGCTGCAGCAATTGCATTAGCAAAAGAGGGGGTGAACCTTGGCCTGCTTGCAAGAACTGAGGAAGCACTCAAGGACGTTGCAAAAGAAGTGGAAGCATTAGGTGTAAAAGCAGCTTATGTTTCTGTGGACGTATCATCACAGGAAGACGTTAAGCAAGCAGTTGAAAAATTGACAGGCGAAGTTGGTTCAGCAGATATTCTTATTAATAATGCTGGTGTTGGTCAATTTGGGACATTGCTGGAGATGGATCCGCAAGATTGGAAAAACATCATTGATGTTAACTTAATGGGTGTCTACTATATGACACATGCCGTACTTCCTCAGCTTATTGAAAAAAATAGAGGGGATATCATCAATATTTCATCCACAAACGGATTAAATGGAGCGGCTACATCCAGTGCATATAGCGCATCTAAGTTTGGTGTGATCGGTTTAACGGAATCATTAGCACAAGAAGTCCGCAGAAACAATATCCGTGTTACAGCTTTAACACCTAGTACTGTTGCAACAGACATGGCTGTTAAAACCAATCTGATTGCTGAAAATAATGATGAGAAATACATGCAGCCAGAAGACATTGCTGAAGTAATAGTTTCCCAACTAAAATTACATCAGCGAATTTATGTTAAAACAGCTAGCATGCTGGCTACAAATCCATATTAATTCATTTATCATCTCGATTTGTTACATAAACCTTATGTCACTGAAAATGAGGCAAGACATAAGAATTTAACACTATAATAGAACCGAATAGTTAGTAAGTGAATCTTACTAATCATTCGGTTTTTTTATTTTTTATTTTAATGTTTCTTTATAAAATAGGTTTCATATGAAAAATAGAGGGTATAAATAAAAAGTTATTATATTATTTTTGATGAAATGCGCTCATTTAAATAGAAATTAAGACTCATAAACTTAACAGGGTAAGTATACAATAATAATAAGTCAGTCTTCTTTTTTGAGAGAAGTAAAGTCAAATTGTAAGGAATCATTAGAAAAAAGGAGGATATGTAAGCATTAGACGGTCTTTTTCACTCAGTTATATGACATAGGAGTTTTTAACCATTACATAGCAGATACGCTATTTGTAAGGTTCCAAAGTATTATTCTATAATAGAAGTAGATCATTTTGAAAATTGCAGAAATTTGAGATGATTCACAGGGGAAGATGTTTTTTACATATTAGTATTCTATTTAGCACCTCAAACATACAAGGAAGAGTGCGAAAGCCTGTTGAACCGACAAAAGGCACTGGGAAATGATCCTGATATTCTTTTAATGGGTAACTCTCTAAGTTTACACGATCCATTACTTGAAAAAAGATAGGCAGGATGAGTTTCCAGAACGTAAGATTTCGGCATGTAATATTTCATCTTTTAGCTGCGTTCATATATGCTGCTCGATACATCTCTTGTTATTAGATGCATATCGAATTTCATTTTATAGCCAAAACTGCTGTGTTGGTTCTATTTTGATGCGCTGTCTTTCTTTATGTGATAAAGGTTATTACGGTTATGCTAATACTAGTAAAACAGATTCCTCTATTAATGAGTATGACGTAAATCAGCGGCTGCCAGATGCATTCTGATTTGCATTTCCATACTTAATTTGTAAACAAAATGAAGGGGGAACTGTAAATGATTAAGAAAGTTTTAGGTATGGCTTCAGCAGTAACATTAACATTAGGTTTAGCTGCGTGTGGAGGAGAGGAGGCTTCTTCAGGGTCAGTTGGAGAGCAGCTTGATTACGAAATCATTGGAATTGATCCAGGTGCGGGAATCATGAATTTAACGATTAATAACGTATTGCCTGGATACGGATTAGATGATTGGGAAGTTGTGGAAGGTTCTGGTGCTGCGATGACAGCAGCTCTTAAGAAAGCCTATGATAGAGAGGATCCTATCATTATAACTGGATGGAGTCCACACTGGAAATTTAATTCCTTTGATCTGAAATACCTGGAGGATCCAGAAGGTTTATACGGTGAAGCAGAGGACGTTCATACGATTGCTCGGTTAGGCTTAAAAGATGATCACCCAGATGCTTACTTGCTGCTCGATCAGTTTAATTGGGAACCTGAGCACATAGAAAGCGTAATGAACTTAATCCAAGAGGGGGCGGCACCTGATGAAGCTGCTTCACAATGGGTAAGTGAGAATGAAGATTTAGTAAGTGAATGGACCGAAGGCGTTAACGAGGCTAGCGGTGAAGAAATTACCCTCTTATATGTAGCATGGGATGATGTCATCGCTAGTACAAATGTCGTTGCCAGTGCACTTGAAAGTGTAGGGTATGAAGTGGATTTAGTTCAGGTTGATGCAGGTCCAATGTGGGCAGGTGTTGCAGATGGAAGCGGAGATGCGATTGTGGGTGCATGGCTGCCGACAACACACGCTGATTACTTTGCTGAATATGAAGGCAATTTTGAAGATCTTGGTTCCAATCTGCATGGTACAAAATTAGGGCTAGTCGTTCCTGAATACATGGACATTGATTCAATTGAGGATTTAAAAGAAGAGTAGAAATATATAGTCAGAACAGAAGCCTTACACAAATAAGACAGAGTTAGTGTAGAAGCGAAGCATATGCAGGTGGCGGGAGAGTCTCTGATGGGATTTATCTGTCACCTGCAAAAAAATGCCCTTTTCATCTGTTGGAACTGGTGCATTTTTTTATTATGATTAATCATCAGAATCAGTATTGAGGTGAATGTATTGATAATCGGTCACATTGAACAGATTGTCCGTCATCCAGTTAAATCATTACGCGGAGAAAGTGTTCAAACATCCAAAGTAATGAGTTATGGCCTGTATGGAGACCGCAGCCATGCTTATCTTGATGAAACGAAAAAAGGGAATTTTTTAACGATAACCCAATTGCCAGAGATGGTACAGTATAGTGCGCGTTTTCAGGGGGAAGAGGAATCTGATCGTTATCCAAGAGTAGTTGTAGAGACACCGGAAGGCAAAATCTTTGATTGGGACGACCAGAATTTACTTCATGAAATGGAGAAAAAATCAAAGCGTGCAGTATCCACGGTTGTGTATTCTCCTTCCCATGTTCCCATCGGTCCGATCGCAGAAGAACATCTTCTGATTGTTACGGATGCTTCCCTGAAAAAGCTTGAAGAAATATGGGGGCATGAGGTTGATTCTAGACGATTCCGCCCCAATTTAATACTTAATTTAACTGACAAAGTTCCATTCGTAGAAGAGGAATGGTTTGGCAAACGAATTCGGATTGGAAATGAAGTTGAAATAGAATTCGTCAGGTACTGCAAAAGATGTATGATCATTACGGTTGATCCTGTAAGCGGTGAACGGGATTCGAGTATACATAAAACGGTGATTAAAGAAAGAAATAATCATTTTGGTGTCTATGCATCGGTAGTGAAAACAGGCAGTATCCAAGTTGGAGATGAAGTTCATCTTTTTTCTTAATAAAAAAACTATTAGGGATGATGATTTTTCTTTTTAGATGATGCCCCGGATAACGAACTCGTTTCCGGGTTTTTTATTGTTAATATATTACCCTTTCTTAGCGCATCGTTGATAAGCCTTTATTAATAAGATTGTTTATAATCTCTGCCATTTCCTGATAACTTTCCTTCATCCCAGTTTCCAGCCAGTTTTTGATGACAAACACGCTGCCTCCTACCACAAAGATGCTTATGTATTCAAACTGATGCCGATCAAGTGTGTTTTTAGCTATCCACTGATTAAAAATAAATTTTTTAATAATAAGCGTTCCTTGTTTTTGAAAATGGCGTTCGGTGCTCTGATCAAGGAGAACTTGGCAAATGATCTTATTATTCGCTATGAACTCCAGAATTTTCTCAATGATTAAGAAGGCTTCTTCTTCTTTAGAGAAGTTGTATTGTTCTAATGCAGACATCATGTCCTGTATGAATTTTTCTTCGATAGAATGTAATAAGTCATATTGATTGGAATAGTGGGCGTAGAATGTAGAACGGTTAATATCGGCAAGCTCACATATTTCTTTGATGGTAATAGTAGATATTTGTTTTTCCTGCAATAACGCAACCAGACTATCCATTAATACCATGCGTGTATATTGCTTGCGTCTATCTAATTTCGTACTCAAATTCAACATTCCTCTCTTCTTTTATCCATGATGATTAGTTAGCCAACACTTCAGTTAAATGTGTTGGGCAACGTACATAATGAAGGTAACTGTTTGTTGAATAGCCAACACCGTGTTTATATAATGATAAAGTGTAATGACAAATGACTCAAGAGAGGTGAAAAAAGATTCGTATTGCAGAACATATTATTAAACATAAAAAAGCCGTCTTGCTAATATTTGCTTTAGTTACGGTCCTTTCTACGGTGGCACAGTTCTTTGTGTCCGTCAATTATAATATGGTGGACTACTTGCCGGACGATGCGGGGTCAACCAAAGCAATGGAGATAATGGAGGAAGAGTTCACTGCCACTGTCCCCAATACACGAGTAATGATTTCGGATGTAACTGTGCAGGAGGCGCTTAGCTTTAAAGAAGAATTAACAGCTATTGATGGAGTCTCAGAGGTAATATGGCTAGATGATGTTGTCGATTTAAAGACGCCATTAGAGATGGCTGATCGTGATACAGTTGAGTCTTATTATAAAGATCGAAATGCGTTGTTTTCAATCGCTGTCACATCAGGTGAAGAAGTAGCCATTACAGATGAGATCTATGAATTGATCGGTGAGGAAGGTGCTATTGCGGGAGAAGCGATCAATACAGCTTCGTCTCAAAAAATGGCAGGAACAGAGTCCATGTATGCGGCGATCCTATTGGTTCCCCTGATTATTTTTATCCTTGTCATTTCGACAACTTCGTGGATTGAACCATTGTTTTTCTTAACCGCTATAGGGGTATCGGTCCTGATTAATTTAGGGACGAATATTTTTATTGGAGAAGTTTCTTTTGTCACACAATCTGTAGCACCTATTTTACAGCTGGCTGTTTCTTTGGATTATGCCGTCTTTTTACTGCATAGTTTTTCAGATTATCGGAAGAAAACGAATAGTCCTGAAGAAGCGATGCAGCTTGCCATGAAAAAATCATTTCCGGCAATTACAGCTAGTGCTGCGACTACCTTTTTCGGCTTTATTGCATTAACCTTTATGGAGTTTCAAATCGGTTCTGATCTCGGTTTGAATTTAGTTAAGGGAATTATATTGAGTTTCATTAGTGTTATGGTGTTCTTGCCGGCACTAACGCTTTATTTTTATAAGTGGATGGATAAAACACAGCATAAAAGCTTTGTGCCAAGCTTTGCTGGTACCGGAAAACTCATGATGAAGTTAAGATTTCCGAGCCTATTGCTTGTCCTGATTATTATTGTTCCTGCCTTTTTAGCCCAAAGTAATACTACTTTTACTTATGGTTTAGGTGAGCAGCCAGAAACAACACGTGCCGGCAGTGACTTTATTGTTATAAAAGAGGCGTTTGGTGAAGCGACACCAATTGTGCTTCTTGTGCCAAAAGGGGATACCGCTAAGGAAGCAGAGCTTGTTGAAGATCTGGAGCAACTTGATTATGTCACAAGTGTGATTGCCTATGTTAATAATGTAGGAGCTGTGATTCCGCCTGAATACTTGGAAGAAACCATCACAAGTGAATTTTATTCTGAGAATTACAGCCGCATTATTATTAATACAAATCAGGCAACTGAAGGAGATATTCCATTTTCAATTGTCAGTAATGTAGAGGAAATAGCGGATAACTATTATGGAGATGAAGCATTTAGCTTAGGTGAGAGTGTGACCTTGTATGATATAAAAAATACGGTTGCAACAGATAACATTGTTGTCAATATTTTAACGGTCGTTTCCATTGCTATTGTACTTCTCGTAACGTTTAAATCTATTTCTATACCGGTTGTTTTGCTTCTGACGATTCAATCGGCCGTATGGATCAATCTTTCTATACCATACTTTTCAAATTCGTCGTTAGTATTTGTAGGCTATTTGATTATTAGTACTGTTCAACTGGCTGCAACGGTTGATTATGCGATCCTATTAACAGAAGCCTATAATGAACATCGCAAAGAGATGCCTGCGATGAAGGCGATTAAGAAAACATTAGATGAAAAAACATTCTCGATATCAATATCAGCGGCTATTTTATCAAGTGTAGGATTTATCTTATGGGCAACCTCTTCAAATCCAATCGTATCGTCAATTGGATTATTATTAGGAAGAGGAGCATTACTGGCATTTATCATGGTTGTGCTGCTGCTGCCAGCGATGCTTGTTGTCTTTGATAAGGTGATTAAGAAGACAACAATGAAATCAAATTTTTATGAGGGAGAATGATGATGAGAAAAAAACAGATGTATCGAAGTATGCTTGCTCTTGTAATCATCTTTCCAGTATTTCTTAACAATGGATTTGCACATGACAATGCTTATGCAGAAGCTTCAAAAGGTCAGCTTACTTCGAAGGATGAGGTTATATATGCAACTTTAGAAGCGGGCGGCACATTAGAAGACATCTATGTCGTCAACACGCTTGATGTTGCAGAAGCCGGTGAAATTCAGGATTTTGGAATGTATGATAGTGTCAAAAATTTAACAGATTTATCAGAGATACAGCAAGAAAATGAATCGATTTCAATTCAAGCTCCTGAGGGGAAATTTTATTATCAAGGCAATATGCAGGAAGATACCGATTTACCATGGAATATAAATGTCACTTATTCCTTAGATGGAAATGAAATCAATGCTGCAGACCTTGCCGGACAGTCAGGACAACTGGAAATTTCAATAGATGTCAGTGCAAATGACAATGTAGACACTGTTTTTTATGATAATTATTTGCTTCAGGTTTCTCTTCAGCTTTCAAACCTATATGAAAATATTGAAGCCTCAGGCGGAATGATTGCTAATGCTGGTGAGAATAAGCAAGTGACATTTACCGTAATGCCAGGGCAGGAAGATACGCTTAGCGTGCAGGGTGATGTTCATGATTTTGAGTTTCAAGGAATTGATATCGCTGCTGCACCATCCACTCTGCCGATTGATACATCAGAAATTAATAATCTAACAGATGATATGGGTGCTTTAACAGATGCGATTTCTGAACTTAATAACGGAGTTGCTGATTTAAGGACTGGAGTGTCTCAATTAAATAACGGAGCAACTTCTATGAGAAGTGGCTCCAGTGAATATCTCAATGGCATAAATCAGCTAGACGGTTCTTCATATGAGATCATTAATGCATCTAAAGAGATTGGCGGAGCATTAAGTAAGATGAACAGTGCCTTATCATCGGGTTCATCATCGAATATGGACCTAAGCAGTCTAACTGAATTGCCAAAAGGCCTTTCAGAGCTTGCTGCTGGTTTGACCCAAGCTGCTAGCGGGTTAAATACTTTAAGCGATCAATATGCAAAAAGCTATCAGGCGTTAGATGCTGCAATTGCCGAAATTCCTGCAGGGCAGCTGACAGAGCAGGAAATTGCAGGTTTGTATGCCAGCGGTGCGGATGCAAAAGTGCTGGATAAGTTAATCGCGACATATAAAGCCGCGCAAAAAGTGAAAGCAACTTATTCTGCTGTCAAGGCAGCATTTGCTGCAGTACAGCCTTCATTAGATGAGTTGAATGGGAACATGAAGACGATGAGCGGGACATTATCTTCAATCTCTGAGAATCTTACTGGTTCTTTACAAGATATGGATATGAGCGGATTGGGAGAACTGCAAAAAGGATTGGCGGCATTATCCGCTAATTACAGTGAATTTCATTCTGGTTTGGTAGGTTATACTGGAGGCGTTAACCAGCTTGCTTCTTCTTATAGCCAATTGCATACAGGTATAACAGGTATTGCAAATGGAACAAGTGAATTAAATGAAGGAACAGCTGCTCTTCAAGATGGAACAGCTCAACTATATGAAGAAACAAAAGATATGCCAGCAGAAATGCAAGCGCAAATCAATGAAATGATTGGTGAATTCGATAAATCCGATTTCACCCCTGTATCTTTTACATCATCAAAAAATGAGGACGTACACTCTGTTCAATTTGTCATTAAAACAAGTAGCATTGAGAAGAAGGAAGAAGAAACAAAAACGGCAGAGCCTGAAGAAGAAAAAGGCTTTTGGGATTTGCTGCTGGATTTGTTTAGATAAGAACATGTGCGGAGATTTTGACTGGAATTAAAGAGCAGTAAATCATAAACAGGCTGATACAGAAGGATTAGGTCTAGTGATATATCCGAATGATTAGAACATAACAGTTTACTAATCATTCGGGTTTTTTTGTTGCTTTTTAAAATACGATCTTTTCTTGAGTGAAATGGGAGCGAATGACACCCGACTCCAAAAGGCCATAGAGGAAGGTTTATATTCAGGAGAGCATCCAGCTTTCTCGCCTGTAGATTTAAAAGAAAGTTGTACCGTTCTTATGTAACAAACGGCGCAGGTTTGTTTAATTTAAATCAAAAAAATTGGGAGAATTTGTTATAATATTATAATGAACAATCACTTAGAATTCACAAGGAGTTGATTCAATGTCAGATGCTCTAACTTTGTTAATCGGATTTCTGGTGAATGGGTTAATAATAGCTATTTTATTGAACATTAAGAAAATGAATTCACAAAAAGTAAAGCTAACTATTTTAAGCATTATTTTCATTCCCATAATTGCTATAATCCCTGACCTTGGATATCGGATGGATAATGACTTTGGGTATTATTATTTTGGTTTTCCAGCAGATGCTTTAGTTTATCGGGGAGGATCGTTATATACGTTAGAATCACTCGGCTTGGCATTTAACTTTTTCTTCTTTTATTGGATACTTAAACTAATATATAAATCTTGGATACTTTTGTTTCCTGTAAAAAAAGAATATTGATAAGGAGTTATGTGGCGGCACTAGCTCCAAGTTGTAGTGACTAAGGGTCAAGGTTTACCTTTAAATTAACAACCCATATAACCTAACGTAAATAATGCAGATAAGTTTATTATGCTGAGAGTGCGTTAATGAAAAATAGTTAAGTGCTTTTTATGAAGATCCAACTGCCAAATTAGGCAGATTTTCTTATGTAATAAAAGGGGCAGCATTCCTGTAATAAGTGAAAATGAGATTTGATAGAAAAAAGACCTCTTGATAAGATAAATGTGTCCTAAGCCGGCTAGCTAAAAGGGACAAAATATCTACTCGGAGGTCTCAAAATGAATTATAACCAAAATCATAAAATAGCTCAAATTACACCAAAAACCTTAATCATTGGTATTGATATTGCCAAACATCATCATGTAGCTAGAGCACAGGATTATCGTGGAATAGAATTAGGTTCTACTTGCTTTTTTGATAATACTCAAGAGGGAGTCAGGACATTTATTAATTGGATTAATCAAATAAAAGATTCATACGAAATGGAGTCTGTCATTACTGGAATGGAGCCAACAGGCCATTATTGGCTCAATTTAGCTCATATTTTAAAGGAAGAACAGATTAAGTTCGTCACGGTCAACCCCTTACACGTCAAGCACAGTAAGGAGCTAGACGATAATTCTCCAACTAAGAATGATGTGAAAGACGCAAAAGTCATTGCACAACTAGTCAAAGATGGTAGATACTCCGAACCAACGATACCACAAGGAGTTTTTGCAGAACTGCGTGTGGCTAAGAAATTACGTGATCTATTAAATGTAGACTTACAAATAGTGCAAGGACAGGTACACAACTGGATTGATCGATATTTTCCAGAGTTCTTTACCGTCTTTAAAAGTTGGGAAGGGAAGGCAGCTCTTCATTTATTAAAGCTTGAAGCATTACCGGAAGAACTGGTGAGATATACAGAAGAAGAATTGCTTGAATATCTTAGGCAAGCAGTGAAACGAAGTATAGGGATTAAGAAGATTCGTGCTTTAAAAGAAGCAGCCAATCGCTCGATTGGCATCCGTCAGGGTGCCATGATGGCTAAAATGGAGTTAAGAACGTTAATCCAAAAGTATGAACTCATTCAAAACAAGTTTGAGGAACTTGACCAAACTCTGGATACACTACTTCAAGATATTCCAGGCGTTGATCAAATGTTAGAAATAACAGGAATTGGCCGCGATACAGTGGCGGGTTTCTTCGCTGAAGTAGGCGATTTGAGTGAATACAATCATCCTCGCCAGATAACTAAACTGGCTGGACTTAGCTTAAAAGAAAATACATCAGGTAAGCATAAAGGGAGAACCAGGATAACCAAACGTGGTCGAAAGAAATTACGAGCATTGTTATTCCGGGCATCTATGATTCTAGTAGCCAAGAACAAAGCCTTTAAAGCCCTCCATCATTACTACACAACGAGACCTGAAAATCCGTTGAAAAAGATGCAGTCTTTAATTGCTTTATGTAATAAGATCATCCGTATACTCTTCTCTATTGGTAAGAAACAGTTTGTGTTTCAAGAAGAGAAGATGTTGAAGGACATCCCCCATATGCATGCATTTATCCAAGAACCAATAGCAGCTTAATCACTATTAAACTAACGATTTAACCAATAGATTTGAAAAGATGAACAGACAAAATCAGCATGGGATTAGTTGGCAACGCAACTAACGTAAGGACTTAGATCCTGTGGGGCAGCATGACTGACATCCACCTTATGGAAAGGTTGAACGAAGGAATGTAGGAGCGTAGACTCTGTGAGACTTGGGAGGGTAGACCCCCATAAGAAATGTGGATATCCATTGGTGCGTACATACCTATTTATCCAACTTTTAGAAATTAACCGAAGGTTGGCTAGTTTCTTGCGCTCATTTTCTTCGTAAACAGCTTGATTGTGTACTTTTCTCTCTAATCAAATCTGTAAAGTAAAATAAGTTAGATAGCAATACGGTGAAAAACTGCGTATTTAAGAGAAAAGTGTTTGTTTATTGAGGGAGGTTAGTTGAACTTATTTACTTTCATAATGGTAAGATTGAGTTTGATTAACTGTTAATAGGGGGAGGTCTCATATGGATAAATATAAAGTAATTTTATTTGATTTAGACGGAACACTTTCAGACCCAAAAGTAGGAATAACTAAATCCGTTCAATATGCGTTACATAAAATGGACATTGTTGAGTCAAATATTGATAAACTAGAATGTTTTATTGGACCACCATTACAAGTGTCATTTGCTGAATATTACAATTTTGATGAGGCGAATTTACAAAAAGCAATAGCTTTATATAGGGAGAGGTTTAAGGAAAAAGGAATGTTTGAAAATGACTTATATTCAAATATTCCCTTGTTATTAAAATCGTTAAAAGACCTAGGATTTACTTTAGTTATTGCGACTTCAAAGCCTACTGTTTTTGCTGAGCAAATACTAAAGTATTTTAATATTAACCAGTATTTTGAACTTATTGTAGGAAGCAATCTTGATGGAACAAGAGCATCAAAAACTGAAATCATTCAATACATATTAGATAAATATACTGCATATAAACCTAGGGACTTTATTATGATTGGAGATAGAAAGCACGATATTATCGGCTCAATTAATACTGGAATTGACTCTATTGGAGTTACTTATGGTTATGGTTCATTTGAAGAATTAAGACATGCTAACCCTACTTTTATTGTCGATAATGTTGACCAGATAAAAGATATTCTGATGGGTAGCAAAATGGAATAAATAGCATTTCCGCAATCAATTATGGAGGGTGTTGATCCAGTAAGGATAATGCTTCTTTTTTGCTCTGGTACTAAAGGGACAGCATTCCTGTAAATAGATGAAACTTTGCTTATGGTAGAAACGGGGCAGGTTAGTTGAACTTATTTACTTTCATAATGGTAAGATTGAGTTTGATTAACTGTTAATAGGGGGAGGTCTCATATGGATAAATATAAAGTAATTTTATTTGATTTAGACGGAACACTTTCAGACCCAAAAGTAGGAATAACTAAATCCGTTCAATATGCGTTACATAAAATGGACATTGTTGAGTCAAATATTGATAAACTAGAATGTTTTATTGGACCACCATTACAAGTATCATTTGCTGAATATTACAATTTTGATGAGGCGAATTTACAAAAAGCAATAGCTTTATATAGGGAGAGGTTTAAGGAAAAAGGAATGTTTGAAAATGACTTATATTCAAATATTCCCTTGTTATTAAAATCGTTAAAAGACCAAGGATTTACTTTAGTTATTGCGACTTCAAAGCCTACTGTTTTTGCTGAGCAAATACTAAAGTATTTTAATATTAACCAGTATTTTGAACTTATTGTAGGAAGCAATCTTGATGGAACAAGAGCATCAAAAACTGAAATCATTCAATACATATTAGATAAATATACTGCATATAAACTTAGGGACTTTATTATGATTGGAGATAGAAAGCACGATATTATCGGCTCAATTAATACTGGAATTGACTCTATTGGAGTTACTTATGGTTATGGTTCATTTGAAGAATTAAGACATGCTAACCCTACTTTTATTGTAGATAATGTTGACCAGATAAAAGATATTCTGATGGGTAGCAAAATGGAATAAATAGCATTTACGCAATCAATTATGGAGGGTGTTGATCCAGTAAGAATAATCCTTCTTTTTTGCTCTGGTACTAAAGGGGCAGCATTCCTGTAAATAGATGAAACTTTGCTTATGATAGAAACGGGGCAGGTTAGTGGAATAATGGCTTTCATATATCTAGTACACTCACCATTTCTTAAAGGAGATTTGGAATACTCCTTTGAAAAACAAAAAAGCTACCGTACTTTTAAAATGTACCCTATAGAGTAGACACTTTAAAAAAGTCTACCTATAGGGTATTTTTTTGTATAATGACAAATAGACAACTAGTAGAAATCGGGGAAAACATCATGAGTAAAAAAACATTCACAGAGAAAGAAATCAAAGAATTATCCATTAATCCTTTTGTGAAAGCTGTAAGTGCTAAGGGAATTACCTACACAGATGAATTTAAACGCCTATTTATCGCTGAGAATGTATTTGGCAACTAAAAAATGCATAAAACGGCAATTAAAAATGTATCCACTTGTCAACGAACTCGTTTACTAATTTTGTAAAATAGATTCTCTGTAGCGATGACTATCACCATTAAACACTACAAGATGCGAATGGTGAATGAGTCGGTCAATAACTGCCTCTGTCAATATAGGATCGCCAAAGACATGATTCCATTGACCGAACTGAAGATTAGTTGTTATGATGATACTCTTTGCCTCATAACACATCGAAATGACTTGAAATAGTAATTCTCCTCCCTGTTTATGTAGGGGAATATAGCCCAATTCATCAAGTATCAAGCAATCTAGTTTTTCAATCTGCTTAAACAGTTTGCTTAACGTACCCTTTTCATTGGCATCAAGAAGACGGTTGACCAATCCTGCCACTGTGTAGAACTTTACTGATTTGCCATACTTCTGTATGGCATTTAACCCAATCAGTGTGGCTAGATATGTTTTCCCTGCCCCTACTCCACCATAGAAGATGGCATTCTCTTGTTGGTCCATAAATTCTCCATTCAATAGAGAATCCTTTGTTAGTCCTCCAGGCAATTGTACTTCTGTCCAATCAAATGGCTTTCCTTTAACTTTAGGGAGGGTAGCCTGAGTAAGTAATAAATTGGCTTTTCGCTCCTCCCTTTGTTGGATTTCCTCCTCAAAAAGCTTTAGTAAAAAGTTTTCATTAGTTGTTGCTTCTACCTCGTGGTAATGTTCCCTAATCCAACTGAGTTTTAATCGTTTCGCATAGGACTGAATCTGCTGGTTCAATGTTTTGTCACTCCTTTATGGAGCTGGTCATAAAGATCAAGTCCTCTTGTAGCTTTAGGTAATTCAGGTAACGGGATTGTCGGCTTTATCTCACTACGTACTCCACGTCCATTAATAAGTTGGTAGAATACTTGTTTAATTGCCTCGACAGAGGGATGTCCTTTCTCTGAAGCGGTGACAAGAGCTTTCGTTATTATGGTGAAATCGTAATCTTTTAATATAGTCGATAATAATCGCAATGCTTCCGGTTTTTCAGATACCGTGCAGCACTCAAAATACACCTTCCATTCCTCAGGTAGTTGATCATAAAAACTGGTATACTTTAGTGCCATAGGGCGTTTGGCCATTAAATTTAAATAAGGCTGCCATTTCATCGACTTGCGGTATTGCCCGTACAGTCGAGAATGACTCACTACTAATTGATGATCATCATTTAAGATCTCAACGGTATTGTAGGATATCTTTACTAATACCTTGCTTTGTGCATATCTTGGTGAAGTGGAGTACAGGTTCAAGTCCAGTTTAATATAACCATATTTATCAGCTTTCAACGTTTCATATCTAACACAATTGTATTCTTTAGAAGGTAAAAGTAGAAAGGCTGCTTTATCTTCTTCAAATAGGTCAGATATTAAGCTTTCTTTTTGGTAATGCTTTCGATTTCTGTCACTCTCAGCTTTTTCCCATAACTTCATATTTAGCTCATCGAGCTCAATAATAGAAAGACTAGGAAGGAGAAAGTTATTTCTCACATACTTTACCATGGATTCAACGTGTCCTTTTTCATTGCCACTGTTGGGATTACAAAACTCGCACTCAAACCCATAATGCAGTACGAAATTTTGGAACTCATCCGTTAATTGCCGTTCTCCATTCGGCAAGATCTTCTTTACGGCAGGGGATAGGTTATCAAAACGTATGGTTTTTGGTACTCCTCCCATATGATGAAACACTCTCTTCATTCCTTCTAAGAAACATTCCTTGTTTTGCGAAGGAAAGACCTGAAAATAAAATCCATTACTTGAAGGGAAGGACATCACTAGAAATGGCAAGACTAACTCTTCACCTGCATATATAAACGGAGCCTCCCCGAAGTCCACCTGTGCTGTTCCTGGAATAGATTCTAATGGAAGTGCAGCTTGAGGTGACTCCTGCAGTAACTCCTTCTTCTTGAATGAAACATAATTCCGTACACTACGATCAGAGCCTTTGAATTCATGAAGTTCTTTTAACAATTCCCACATTCTCTTAGCCGTTCTTCGGAACTTCTTTTTCTTCCTCAAGTCTTCCATAATCCAATCATCTAGGATAGATTTTACTGGGCCTAATACCGGTGCTTGTCTTTGTTGCACTTTTTTTACCTTTTCGTTAAAGTCCTCCATGTCCGCATATTTCTTAACTGTTCTAGGATCCTTCCCCATTCTTTTAGCTACATCTGTATAATTGCAATCTTTATTATTAACCTCGTGTCTGATATACTTAATCTCGGCCACTGCCAACATCTCCTTAATACCTCCTGCGCTTGTTTGTCCCAACAGGAAGTGTATGTGTATTTTGGAATGTTGACAAGTGGTTTTTTTAATTTGTACAGGCCCCCTCGGGGCCTGTACAAATTAAATGCCGAACCTTACATTTTTATAATGCCATAAACAGCTGAGAAGGAGAGCGGCAAATTCTCTAGACAGATCTTTGAAGAGGCTGGATTTGATATAGATATAATTGGTATGACACGTATTCATGCCGCTAGTAAGAGATGGAATGCTGCTTTTAAAATGAACGGAGTTTTGGGGCTCAGTGATACAAGGAAGGGCAATTCCGGGAGACCTAGAGAACGGGAGTTATCCCTTGAGGATAAGAATGCTCGACTAGAAGCACAAATCAACCTGCTTAAGGCGGAAAATGAACTTTTAAAAAAGATTCGATTCGCGGAAAGGGGGCTAAAGAAGTAGTCCTCTCTCCAAGTCAAAAGTTCATTCTCATTCGTTCCGTAATAGAGAAATATAAGCTAAAAAAAATGGTGAGATACCTTTGTGGGGTCGCAGGAATTTCCAGAAGTGCCTATTATAAATACTACTCTCCCGAGTCTCAAGAGCATAGAAAACAACGGGAAGCAAGGGATGAAGAACTGAAAGAAATCATCTTGAAAGCATTCCGTCATAAGAATCGAAAGAAAGGGGCGCGTCAAATTAAAATGACTTTGGCGGGTCAATTTAAGATTGTCTTTAACTTAAAAAGAATTCGAAGAATCATGAAGAAGTATAACATCGTTTGCCCCTTCCGGAGGGCGAATCCATATAGGCGTCTTATGAAGGCCACCCAGGAACATTCAGTGGTCCCGAACCTCCTGAAGCGCCAATTCAATCAGGGTAAACCAGGGAAAGTGCTGTTAACAGACATCACCTATTTGAACTATGGAAAAAGTTCCAGAGCGTATTTATCTATGATATTGGATGGCTCCAGCGGTGAAGCTCTTGCTTACAATGTGTCTGACAGAATGACTATTGAATTAGCCACAGATACCATCAAAAAGCTAAAGAAAAACAAAAGGTTTAAAAAACTTAAAGATTCACTCATCCATTCGGATCAAGGGGTTCACTATACCCATCCTCAATTTCAGAAAATGATTAAAAAACTTGGAATCAGGCAATCAATGTCCCGAAGGGGTAACTGTTGGGATAACGCCCCCATTGAATCTTTCTTTGGACACCTGAAAGACGAAACCTCTATTAAATCCTGCCTGACACTAGAGGAAGTACAAAAGGAAATTAAGCAATACATGACTTACTATAACCATCATAGATATCAATGGAACCGAAAAAAGATGACCCCTGTTCAATACAGAGATCATCTTTTAGAAGTAGCTTAGGCTTTTTTTAAATGTCCTTTACAAAGGGTACAATTTACTTTGGTAGCTTTATTTTTTTTTTAGTCTTGAGCAAGCTTATCTCTATTTAGTGCAACAGGAGGTTTCTCCATCCACTCATTTTTTATCATAAAGGTTTTTATATTTTCTTCATATTGATACACATCTGCAATTATCTTTGCATATGTAGTTTTTAAATCTTTTCGGATACTTACTGCTGCACTATATCCATAACTGGCGATACCATCACGATTAAGTTGGTCTAATAGATAAGATATTAATTTATCTGAAAAAGGAGATGTTTTACCATCCAAAACATTCGTATCCCAAGTCATTGAAATAGGCAAATCATTTTGAACTAAAATATCACCTAATTTGTCTATAATATTTAAAGATAATTCTTTTCCATGTTGCAATAAACTCATTAATTGCTGATTAGATGTAGATTGTATAAATCCAATTAATAAGTTTTTACCAATATAATTCATAAAAACATTTTTGTGTAGCTCATTTGCTTCTCTTGCCGTTAATTCTCGATTATCATTAAAGAAGTTACCCAAAAATCCTTTATCTGCAATTGGGTTTGTTTCATGAGTGGAGGTAATTGAAGGAGGTCTTACAAATACTCCCTTTTCTAATAGAATAGTTGTTGTACGTTCAAATAAATTTGAAACGTTTTTTAATTGTTCATGGAAAAAATTGCGGATATCCTCCCTTACTGAATCGGATAGTGCCATACTTGTTAAGGACATTCCAATTTTAGACATATTATTTAAATAAAATAGTATAAAAACATCCGTATACATCTTAGGGGCATTTGGGTTTAAATCATCTTTAATGTTAAAGCCTTTAGGGATTGGATAGTTTTCACTTCGTAGAACAGATTCAAAAAATTGTACAGCAGATTTAGAAATAGAAACCGCCTCACTACAAAGAGATTTAACTTCTTCTAGTTCTGATGTTAGGGTAAGATACTCCAAAACAACATTTGACATACTATTATTCATGAACTGTTCCCAACAGTGTGCTAACTCACCCGCAGTTAACTTTGCAGCCTTTTTATTATCCATATAATCAATTCCTTTTTAAGATTAATTTTATATTCTATAACAAGTATCTGGTATTTTTTTATCAATTATGTATTATTGCATGGAAAATTAATAATTTTTTGGTTTGTCAAGGGAGATATCATAACTAAGAGGGCTTTTCAAATATTCAGCAATGGGGGACTTTAAAAAAGTTTGTGAAATATTGTACTTAAACGAAACCAGCTAATAGTTTGTCAATAAATATATTTTAAATTTATAATCACTAAATGCTATACTAAAAATGCACAACTCAAATAACCCTCCTGATTCATTTTGGAAGGTTTTAGTTGTATAGGAAAATGCTGTTACTAAATAGTTTCTTGGAATGGAGTTTTCGTTTTTAACATCGCATAAATCCAGTGTAAAAGCTTATTAGCACATGCAATAATGGCTACCTTATAAGGCTTACCTTCTTCACGTTTTAAATCGTAGAAGGCACGTAATCGCTTATTTCGCGCAATGGTTTCTTCAGTTGTTTTCTTTTTACGACTATCGCGAATGGAACACCGAACTGCTGTGAAAAGCATGTGGCGAAGCCTTGCAGAGCCTCGTTTAGTAATATGATGCTTCGTGCCTTTAAAGCGACCTGATTCAAATACACTAGGATCGAGTCCTGCAAAGGCAACTAACTTTTTGGGATGACTAAACCGATCAATTTCCCCAATTTCAGAAATAATCGTTGCAGCGATTTTTTCACCTACACCGGGAATTGGTTGGAGTAGTTCATATTCTTCGAGTTGTACTGCTAACTGATCAATCTCACGCTCCAACGTAGAAAGCTGTTGGTGGTACACTTGAAGTAAATCAATATACATATTTAGACTGACAAGAAGGCTTTGATAAAGCGTTGACTGATATGGGTTGCGTTCTGCGGCTGCGATTCATCCCTCTGCTTTTTCAAGCGCCCAATTAAACGATCGTGCTTTACAATGCCTATCAATAAATTGTGCAATTTCCTCCACACAAGCTTTTAAGACAGTCTCCGAGGTAGGGAAAGTTTGTAAAGTTCTTAATGAAACCTCGGCATACAGATCGCCAAAAACGCCTTTATACTCTGGAAATACTTGATCTAACACAGATTGAAATTGAAGCTTTGGTTGAACCATAATTCCCGTCATATTTTCATGTTGTCTTGTCAGATACCGAAGGTTTAATAACTGAACACCACGCTTTTTCTGCGGCTCTAAATCCTCTTTGTAATACAGTTCGCCTAAGTGATAAGCATCAATGGCATCTGTTTTGGTTTTTCTTAAACTAGAACTTTTTGCTCGGTAAGATACCAATGGATTTACGATAATGACAATGTACTCTCTTGCTTCTAAAAACTGTACAACTGGGGCATGATAGTGACCCGTTGATTCCAAGACAACTGGTGGTTTCATCCCTGTTTGATGCTCTAAATGTAGTAAATAAGAGTATAACTCTGTTAAACCATCCACCGTATGTTCAACTTTCACACTGTTTTTATAGGGTATTTTTTTATCCAAGAACATTTGAACCTGACTTTCACCTTTAGCTACCTCCAGACCAACAACTGGATTCATAAATTATCTCCTCCTAGTGTAGTGGATTGACCGGTAACCTCTATCTAGCTTGTCATTCAGATCTTCGCGTGTTATACGGGTTCATCAAGTCCCAACCAGCCTAATCATGTGTTAACAAGTAGAGGGCGAACAGTTTAGTTGTCGGGATCAAGTCCCACGGGTGCTTCCGTTCTACCCCGGCTACTATCAATCTATAAATTGAATAAAAAATAGTCAACCAGGTTTCTCTGGCTGACCTTATAATACGATCGGGTGCTTTCCTTAAGTAAAAGGGAAGCCTTTTTCTTATGTCGCTAAAGGGGCAGTTTAGTTGAGGAAGAAAAATTAAATATTAAGATAATAATGCTCAGAATATTTTCTGAGCGTTTTAGTTTGCTGTTTATAATGCTTTTCTAAAGCCTGCTGAATAAAGAATGAACAATATAATGAATTTTTGTGATTGTATGTCGGTGTTCGATAATATATAAGAGTTATTCCGTAAAACAGTTGGTTTTGTTTTGCTGTTCTTTATAATTTTTCACTTTTACAATAGAACTTGATTCGAATCAATTTTTATTTCATAGAAACATCCTATACTAGAGTCATCAACAAGGAATACAAATGAAAATGAAATTGGAGGGAATCAACATGCAAAGATATATATTAAGTAAAAAGAATTCTATTACACTGATCAGTGCAATTTTGATTGCATTTGCATTCTTCGGACGATTTTCCTTAGACAACATGGCCATTTTCAATTGGTCGCTCATCATTGCATCCATTCTTGGTGTGGCGCCGATTGCAATCCAAGCCTATCAGGCATTAAAAGTAAAAGTTGTCAGTATTGATGTTTTAGTTACCATTGCAGTTATTGGGGCAGTATTGATTCAAAATTATGAGGAATCAGCCATCGTTACTTTCTTATTCTTATTTGGTTCTTACTTGGAGCAACGTACCTTGAACAAAACACGTTCTGCCATTAAAGAATTAACAGAGCTGGCACCAGAAAGCGCTTTAAAGCAAATGGAAAACGGAGAATTTGAAGAAGTAGATGTCGATGATGTAGACGAAGGTGATATTTTATTAGTTAAAACGGGTGCAAAAGTTCCGGTAGATGGAACAGTGTTAACTGGTGAAGGTCACATTAATGAAGCAAGTATTACTGGAGAATCTCTACCTGTAAGTAAAAAGGTTGATTCTGAAGTATTTGCAGGATCTATCTTAGAAAATGGAACGATCCAAATTCGAGCTGATCGTGTTGGAGAAGATACAACATTTGGTAGAATTATCGAATTAGTGGAAGAGGCACAGGATTCAAAATCAGAAGCAGAACGTTTCATTGACCGATTCTCAAAATACTATACACCAGCTGTGTTAGTCCTTGGTTTTATTGTTTGGTTTTTCTCAAAAGATATTGAACTAGCTATAACGATTCTTGTTTTAGGATGTCCAGGTGCATTAGTTATCGGGGTTCCTGTATCCAACGTTGCCGGTATCGGAAACGGTGCACGTAATGGTGTCCTCCTAAAAGGTAGTGAAGTTATCAATGACTTTAGCAGAGTAGATACTATCGTTTTTGATAAAACAGGAACATTGACAGTAGGAAACCCTGAAGTTGCCGAAAAAGAATTTTACGGAAAAAATACTGAAGAGGTTCTAGGATATTTAGCAAGTGTGGAGCGTGAATCGGACCACCCACTAGCGAAAGCTGTTCTACAGGATATTGGCGAGACAACTTTCTCTACTGTTGAAGAAACCGAAGTCGTTAAAGGTGGCGGAATTGTAGCAAAAATAGGTGTTCATCGTGTAGCCGTTGGTAACGTAGCTTTAATGGAAAAGGAAAATGTGAAATTAAGCGAAAAAGCTAAAAAAGACGTCGAACGCTTTGAGAAAAATGGGAATTCTCTTGTGTTAACTGCGGTCGACGGAGAATTAAACGTTCTGATGGGTATTCGGGATCAAATCCGTCCAGGTGTTAAAAAAGATCTTCAAAAACTGAAAAAACTAGGGGTCAAAAACCTTGTCGTTCTTTCTGGGGACAACCAAGGAACCGTAGATTTAGTTGCTCGAGAACTTGGGTTAACAGAAGCACATGGTCATATGCTACCGGAAGGAAAATCTGCTTATATCGAAAAAATGCAAGCAGAAGGCGGGATCATTGCCTTTGTCGGTGACGGAGTGAATGATAGTCCTTCACTAGCCTTAGCAGATATCGGAATCGCCATGGGAAGTGGAACAGATGTTGCAATTGAAACATCAGATGTTGTTTTAATGAATTCTGACTTTAGTCGTTTACCACACGCATTAGGCTTAACAAAATCAACTTCAAGAAACATGAAACAGAACATTACCATTGCAGTTGGTGTGGTATTAGTCTTACTTGCCAGCCTACTATTTAGTGAATGGATGAATATGTCAATCGGGATGTTGGTTCACGAAGCAAGTATCTTAGTAGTCATCTTGAATGGTATGAGATTGCTTCGATACCGTTTGAGAGAATAATTTTAATAGAAAGCAGTCTTGATGAATGATAAAGGGGAAGTATTCAGGTAGGAAGAACAAAATACTCCCCTACTTTTTCTTAAAACTTGATTTGCATCAATTTCATTTCGTTGAACCTGAACTATACTTAAATTGTAAAGAAGAAGAGGGAAAACAAAAAAATCAAAGATAAGATGAAAGGAGAAATAATTCATGCAAAAAGCAGTTATTCAATTAGAAACATTATCTTGTCCATCTTGTATGCAAAAGATTGAAAATGCGGTGAAAGGATTAAACGGGGTTAATCAAGATAGCTTAAAAGTATTATTTAATGCCAGTAAAGTAAAAGTAGATTTTGATTCAGAAACGATCACCATTAACGATATCGAAAAAGCCATTGAAGACTTAGGATATCCAGTCGTCAAATCAAAAGTAAAATCGGCCTAAGACCAAAAAACCACAAGAAAGAGGGAACGAATAATGTCTGAACAAACATTTAACGAAGTAATAACAAACCATTTTGAAAAGCTGGATTTATACACCACTGCAATTACACGGGCCCATGGTAAGAATCACCCAGAAGCCTTTGAAGTACGTGAATTGTTTGAAACAATTAGTGGAAAAGTAAAAGACGCAGGTACGAACAAACCTGACTTAGATGCTGAATTTGCTCAATTACGAAAAATCACAGACAACTACACCATTCCTGGAGATGTATGTGAAACGTATGCAGGCACATTCGAGATGTTATCAGAAGTAGATAAAGCATATCAGGCTTAAAGTAACTCAAAAACAAAAGAATAGATTGGTTTACGGTCGTTAAAAAATGAAGGGGGAAATGATTTATGCAAAAAGCAACGATTCAATTAGAAACCTTATCTTGCCCATCTTGTCTCCAAAAGATTGAAAATGCGGTGAAAGGAATAAACGGTGTGAATCAAGATAGCTTGAAAGTAATGTTCAATGCAAGTAAAGTAAAAGTAGATTTTGATTCAGAAGCAGTCGCTATTAACGATATCGAAAAGGCAATTGAAGACTTAGGATATCCTGTTGTCAAATCAAAGGTAAAACCTGCTTAATCGAGTGAATAGAAAGAAAGCCTAGGATGCCCTCTTAGGCTTTTTATAAAAGGGAGAGGTTATTTTGGAACAAAACCAATGTTGTCATCACCAACATGGACATGCAGAATGTATTCGTATTGTTCCCATTTTCAACCATTTGGAAGACTCACAAATGGATTTGATTGCGGAATCTGCCAAGACACTTCATCTTAAAAAAGGGGAAATGTTATTCCGTGCAGATGAGGAAGATGATACCTTATATATTATCAATTCAGGTAAGGCTCGGATTTACCGCTTATCGGATTCTGGAAAAGAACAACTTGTTCGCATTTTAAATCCTGGTGATTTTACAGGTGAAGTCGCCATTTTCCAACCTGGAAGGATTCATGAGAATTATGCGGAAGCACTACAAAATACATCTATTTGTTTAATTAAACGAGGTGATTTACAGGAGTATTTGGTGGAATATCCGCAGATCTCATTAAAAATACTGTCAGAAGTAACGATGCGTTTAAAGGATTCTGAAAAACAAACCACACAAGTAGCGATTGAAAATGTAGAAACCCGCATTATATCCTTTTTAGCTGAGAATATTGAAAAGGGAAGTGGCAATAGTCCAACGATTATCTTACCAATGTCCAAAAAGGATTTAGCCTCGTATCTTGG
Source organism: Cytobacillus gottheilii (assembly GCF_001636345.1). GTDB lineage: Bacteria > Bacillota > Bacilli > Bacillales > Cytobacillaceae > Cytobacillus > Cytobacillus gottheilii. The sequence continues at coordinate 4,122,772 of NZ_KV440945.1, read as the reverse complement.
TACCACACCAGAAACAATCAGCCGTAAATTTACTACTCTAGAAGAACTTGGATTGATTAAACAGTTACCGAAAAAGAAAATTAAAATAATGGATTTAGATCAATTGTTACTTCATACTGAATAAATATAAGCAGAGTAGCGTGCCATCATTAACGTGTTAAGTTTAATAGTACAAAACATAAAATAACAAACCTTTTAGCAATCCAATTAGCATATAAAATGGATTGCTAATTTTTGTTGATTTAACAATGTTTATCTACAAAAAGAAAGAGAAATGGCTACTTATTTGGCACTTATTTTACCAAGATGACATAAACTTGTGTCAACTGCATAATTCATTAGCAAAACACCCCCTAATAACTAAGCTAATTCCTCTGATAAATAACTAAGTAATTGGCAATTTATGTTAAAATTATAATTTGGATTGTGAATTAGTGTACTTAAAGTAACGGGTGCTATCGTTCATGTTGGGCTGCCTAAAATAGGCGGCTTTTCTAATTCCATAAACGGGGCAGGTTTGTTGAAGAAGGAGTCCGCCACTCTTAGTGCGTAGTAGGCAATTATTTCTATAATTTCCTACCCCCTCCGTTTTTGAATCAATTACATAAGTAAATGATAATAGATAATACTTGGCTTATATCTATTATCATTTTTTATATATTTTTAATAAATACTGCTCTACTTTTAAGCATATGATAATCACAAATAAAATATAAAGAAGCCTAATTCTCTCCCTTGATAAACAATGTTAATAGGAAAAATAGCAGAAAGCTCACAAGTAATGCAACTCCACCACCAATATAAATGAATAAAGTAACGCCCTCAGGTAGATTAAATGGTTTAACCATATATAACCACATTCCTACTGTTAAACCTATAGAGCCTATAATTGCGCTCCAAACATGCAACTTTGTCAAAACTGTTTCTGTTGTTTGGAAAACCTTATAGAAAACTGCCCATCCGAAAAGAGTTAACCAGCCAACAACGAGGATATGTGCATGAACTGCACGAAATGCATATGAACCAGAACCTGCCATATGTGCGCCTAATATTGCTCCAATCAACCCAAAAACTCCGGCAAATCGTAATAGAGTTTTACTATTTTTATTCATACAGAATTCCCCCTCCATTTGTTCATCCAACTTTTTAAATCAATCATCTATAATGTACTTCCTGAATATGAACGGAATATGAACAGATGATTATAAAAGGGGGAATGCAAACCAATTGATTGATTTGCATGACACAAATAAAAGACAGTACTAATTTACAGGCAATTCAACAGCAAAGGTAGTTCCTTTATTTTCCATACTATTCACGTGGATCAGTCCACCATGAAGTTTAACAATGGCAGCAACAATTGATAGTCCCAATCCTGTTCCCTCAACTGAACGCGTCCGTGCGGTATCTACTCGATAAAAACGATCAAAGATTCTTTCTTTCTCTTTAGCATTCAATCCTATCCCCGTATCTTCAAAGGTTACCAGTACCGATTTTTCTTTCTCTTCAATCGATATTTCAATACTGCCATTTGATTGATTATATTTGATGGCGTTGGTTAACAGATTATCCCAAACCGTATTAAGTAAAGAGGGGTCTCCAGTGATTTCTACATCCGGTAATGTAAAACCGAGCGTAATATTTTTTTCACCTATTTGCCACTGATAGTTTCGTACCAGTTCCTTAATTTGCTTCCCAACATTAAATGGCTTTCTTTTCATAATATCCTCATCACGATCTAACGAAGCAAGAAGTAATAATTGTTTCGTTAATGTAGAGAGCCTTATAATTTCCCCGTTGATGATAGAAATGTAATTGCTTTTTTCTTCTGGGCTTATTGATTCACTATCCAATAGGTTTGTATACCCTTTTATATTGGATAGAGGTGACTGTATATCATGAGAAATATTCGAGATGAACTCTTTTCTCATATCATCCATTTGCTCCAGTTTACTGGCCATTCGTAAAAAGCTATGTGAAAGTTCTCCTAACTCATCATGACGAGTTATATCAAGTGAAACATTGAAATTACCATTAGAGAGAGATTTTGTGGCTGTTGTAAGTTTTAAGATTGGATTAACTAAATATTTTGTACTAAAAATAACCATAACGATACTCAGAATAATCGTTAATGCTAGCAGCCACCCAAATAAAATATGCATCTCGTTAAAAAGGAGTTTAATATCCGGTCTAAGGAAAAGAGCATACTTTTCCTCGTTATGTGTTAACGGTACACCAATCGTATTCTTCAATTCATTTGCAAAAAAACCTGTAACAAATGTTTCCTGTGGGAAATTTAGAATACCATGAAAAATATCACCGTTTAATACTTGTTCTTTAGTAGAATTAGACAGAGTGTTTTCCCTAAAAGGTGCACCAAAATAAGATTCCTTGCCAGAATTGTCAACCAATAAAATTTGGTATCCAATGGAGGAGATATTCTCCAAATACTCTTTAAGATTTATATCGGGATGTTTGTCGGTAAATTCAGCAATATCTAATGCGATTTTTGTGTTTTTTTGATCATTATAAGGTTTTAATTTTTGCTGATAATACGTATTGGAGATTAAAAAAGCAAAGATCCCACTTAAAATCATAATTCCAATGGTAATCACAACAAACTTCACATAAAGAGACCTCATCTGCGATTTGCCTCCAGCGAATATCCAACCCCACGCACTGTCTTAATTTGAAAATCATTCGTCAATTTAGAAAAACGTTCCCTTAATCTTTTCACATGAACATCTACAGTTCGTTCATCCCCTTCATAATCCAAACCCCAAATAAGTTCTATTAGGTGATCACGGGAAAATACTTGCATAGGATTTAAAGCCAGAAAATACAGTAGTTCGAATTCCTTTAAGGGTAAAAGTATTGTTCGATCTCCAATCTGAACCTCATAGTTTTTTTTATTTATAGTTGTACTTCCTAAGCGAATAATAGATTCATCTGATTGTTTATCATATCGTCGCAATAAAGCTTCTATTCTAAAGTTTAATTCCTTTGGTTCAAATGGCTTGACCAGATAATCATCCGTCCCTGATCTGAATCCTTCTTCTTTATCCTCAATTTGGTTCTTGGCTGTTAAAAGGATGACTGGAATATCATATTTCTTTCGAATCTCCCTTGTTAATGCATAACCATCCATAAAAGGCATCATCACATCTACTACTACTAAATCACATGCTTCTCTATTAAGAACTACTAATGCTTCAGTACCGGCTTTTGCTTGAAGTACTTTATACCCGGCTTCGGATAAGTGGATATTTACTAGCTGTAAAATATTGATATCGTCATCTACAATTAGAATAGTTGTCATTCTGTATTCTCCTATTTTTTTTTAATCAAAATATTAGTTTTCTGTTTCAATTAAAAGTACATTTAATAAATAATAACAAATAAACAGCCCCGTAAAAATGTGTAGGCTGTTCATTTACATTTTACTTATAATAATAATTTTCTAGTCTTTGTAGAATTTAATCTCCACTTTGCAAAACGATACCATCACTCATTTTGATGACATGGTCAACATATGAAAGCATTTCTTCATCATGAGTAACCATTAATGTAGTAATATTCAACGTTTTAGTTATATTTTGAATTAACGACATAACATCTTTAGACCTTTTTGAATCTAGACTTGCAGTTGGTTCGTCTGCGAAGAGAACTTTGGGTTCATGAATTATGGCACGTGCAATGGCAACACGCTGTTTTTCCCCACCTGACAATGAAGATGGGTAAGCATTTTTCTTATGATCCATTTCAACTAATAGTAGGATTTTATTCACTTCTGCTTTTCTTGCCTGTTTGCTTAATCTTGATTCAGAAACATCTAGCATTAGCATTAGTTGTTCTTCAACTGTGAGAAAAGGAACAAGATGAGCAAACTGAAAGACAAACCCAAATTTGCTTGCTCGTATTTTTCGAACCTCTTCAGAACTCATAGCAGTCATATTATTACCATCAAATATAACTTGCCCATTTGATGCAGGTTGTAGTCCTGCAGCTATTGTGAGGAGTGTACTTTTACCAGAACCTGATGCACCCACTAATGCTGTTACCTCTCCTTCTTTAAGAGAAAGGTTAATTCCTTTTAGTATTTCTTCCTCTATTTCACCATTAGTAAATGTTTTTCTAACTTTATCAAGTGTGAATATTGTCATATTAAGCCTCTCCTTGTTGTATTGCTTGTAATGGTTCGATTTTTTTGATTTGCATACCTGAGAGTGTAGCTCCAATAAAACCGATAATTAGGAAAACTATAGATAATTGTGCTGTTGTTTCAAAGGTTAAATGGAAAGGCATTCCTTCAGGTGCAACCATATTAAAAAATTGGCTAAGTGTAATAGACATAATAAGTGCAATTATTGTAATAAAGAGCATTTGTGTCCACATCATTTTGAATAGTCTGCTTGTTTTTATACCAATTGCTTTTAAAATACCGTATAAACCAACTTTTTGAACGTTCATCATGTAGAAAAAGATAGCAAATAACATTCCACTAATGACAACTAAAAACCAAACAATCATATTTAAAGACATTTGTTCTGCGTTATAACTTGGAATTGTATTGAGAAAATCTTTATTTGAAAATGATTGTAATCCCGTGAATTCTTTAGAAGAATCTCCTCCAGGGGTAAAAATTAATTGCATTTCCATAACTCGATAAATTTCTTGATAATTCTTCATGTTTATATAAGCAACAGGGGCATGACTATATTTCTTTTGATCAACAAAACCCTTTACGATAAACTCACCACTAAATTGATTATTCGTTAAGGTATCTCCAACTTTTATACCTTTATTCTTCAATGAGCTATCTAATATAATTTCCCCATCTTTAACATTTTTAAATAGCTTTGAATCAGTGGATGCAACAAAGGCGACGCTCTGTTGTTTATCATCCTTGTCATTTAGAAAACCCATTTGAATTGAAAATGCCACAGCATCTTTTTGTTTGTTTAATATTTCTTTTTGTATATCACTATCTATTTTTGATAGGTTATAAGTTTCCTCTGCATCTTTATTCATATAAAATTGCCCTTTTGGTAAATCTTTAATGAGGGCAGCATTGTCTTGGGACAATCCATTCGCCAAACCAGATATTATAAATGTTAATAAACTAACTAGAAAAACAATTGAACCTAAAATCAAAAATCTTACTTTATTTTTCTTAATTTCTTTCCAAGCAATGTTCATCTTTTAATTCCTCCCAAACTCTTTTTAACATCCTTAGTTTATGTCTCGAATATGAACGGAAGATGAACAGGAAATTACATCTAATGTGAATTAGGAAATTAACAATCAACAAAGACAACATTCCTGTAATAAACTTAAGTGAGTGAGATTGAAATTTAAAGTTCTTCACAGTCCTTCACTTAAAATAAAGGGTACAATAACTTAAAAAAAATCTATAAAGCTAGTATATTTTATAGTTTTCAAGCGAATAATGACATTAATAGAACAATTAGGGAGATGTTCATTATGCTTATATCTGAAGCCTGGAATCTTTATAAAGCAGATAAACAAATTCAGGGATATTCCTCTCAAACCTTAAAGGTATACAAAGTGCAAATGTCCTTATTAATCAAATATTTGGGGGATATTAAGATTACTGATATTACTACAGAATCTATTAAATTATATCTTGGAGAAGTTGCAGCTCAGTTAAAAGCATCTAGTCTCTGTCATAGGATTCGTTTTATTAAATCATTGTTTAAATGGGCTCAAGAAGAGAAATATATTTCGATTAACCCGGTAACTACCATTAAAGAACCAAAGCCAGAGAGTAGAATCCCTAAGTTTCTTACAGAAGAAGAAATTGAATTGCTCCGTGAAGTCTGTAAAACAACTTTTGAAAAAGCCTTATTCGAATTTATGTATTCAACAGGCTGCAGGATAGGAGAAGTTGTAAACTTAGATAAGCACTCTATAAATATGGCAGAACAATCCGTTATTGTATTCGGAAAAGGCAAAAAAGAAAGAGAAGTGTATTTTAATACTCGCTGCAGCATTTGGTTAAAAAGATATCTAGAAGAAAGAACCGATGATCAAAAAGCACTGTTCGTTACAATTCGGGCACCGCATCGAATGAGCATTGCACAAATGAGGCATATCATTAAACAGATCTCCAAAAGAGCAGGGATAAATAAGTCTATTCATCCACATCAGCTTAGACATAGTTACGCAACGACTCTTCTCAATAATGGGGCTCCCTTAGAGGTAATACAAAACTTATTGGGACACGAAAAAAGCGAAACTACTAGAGTATACGCTTATCTCAGCGGACAATTAAGACGCGAATTATACAAGAAATTCTTTTAAGTGCTGCTGATTTATGCAGCATTTTTTATTGTGCTAAAGGGGCAGCATTCCTGTAATAAGTGAAAATGAGATTTGATAGAAAAAAGACCTCTTGATAAGATAAATGTGTCCTAAGCCGGCTAGCTAAAAGGGACAAAATATCTACTCGGAGGTCTCAAAATGAATTATAACCAAAATCATAAAATAGCTCAAATTACACCAAAAACCTTAATCATTGGTATTGATATTGCCAAACATCATCATGTAGCTAGAGCACAGGATTATCGTGGAATAGAATTAGGTTCTACTTGCTTTTTTGATAATACTCAAGAGGGAGTCAGGACATTTATTAATTGGATTAATCAAATAAAAGATTCATACGAAATGGAGTCTGTCATTACTGGAATGGAGCCAACAGGCCATTATTGGCTCAATTTAGCTCATATTTTAAAGGAAGAACAGATTAAGTTCGTCACGGTCAACCCCTTACACGTCAAGCACAGTAAGGAGCTAGACGATAATTCTCCAACTAAGAATGATGTGAAAGACGCAAAAGTCATTGCACAACTAGTCAAAGATGGTAGATACTCCGAACCAACGATACCACAAGGAGTTTTTGCAGAACTGCGTGTGGCTAAGAAATTACGTGATCTATTAAATGTAGACTTACAAATAGTGCAAGGACAGGTACACAACTGGATTGATCGATATTTTCCAGAGTTCTTTACCGTCTTTAAAAGTTGGGAAGGGAAGGCAGCTCTTCATTTATTAAAGCTTGAAGCATTACCGGAAGAACTGGTGAGATATACAGAAGAAGAATTGCTTGAATATCTTAGGCAAGCAGTGAAACGAAGTATAGGGATTAAGAAGATTCGTGCTTTAAAAGAAGCAGCCAATCGCTCGATTGGCATCCGTCAGGGTGCCATGATGGCTAAAATGGAGTTAAGAACGTTAATCCAAAAGTATGAACTCATTCAAAACAAGTTTGAGGAACTTGACCAAACTCTGGATACACTACTTCAAGATATTCCAGGCGTTGATCAAATGTTAGAAATAACAGGAATTGGCCGCGATACAGTGGCGGGTTTCTTCGCTGAAGTAGGCGATTTGAGTGAATACAATCATCCTCGCCAGATAACTAAACTGGCTGGACTTAGCTTAAAAGAAAATACATCAGGTAAGCATAAAGGGAGAACCAGGATAACCAAACGTGGTCGAAAGAAATTACGAGCATTGTTATTCCGGGCATCTATGATTCTAGTAGCCAAGAACAAAGCCTTTAAAGCCCTCCATCATTACTACACAACGAGACCTGAAAATCCGTTGAAAAAGATGCAGTCTTTAATTGCTTTATGTAATAAGATCATCCGTATACTCTTCTCTATTGGTAAGAAACAGTTTGTGTTTCAAGAAGAGAAGATGTTGAAGGACATCCCCCATATGCATGCATTTATCCAAGAACCAATAGCAGCTTAATCACTATTAAACTAACGATTTAACCAATAGATTTGAAAAGATGAACAGACAAAATCAGCATGGGATTAGTTGGCAACGCAACTAACGTAAGGACTTAGATCCTGTGGGGCAGCATGACTGACATTCACCTTATGGAAAGGTTGAACGAAGGAATGTAGGAGCGTAGACTCTGTGAGACTTGGGAGGGTAGACCCCCATAAGAAATGTGGATATCCATTGGTGCGTACATACCTATTTATCCAACTTTTAGAAATTAACCGAAGGTTGGCTAGTTTCTTGCGCTCATTTTCTTCGTAAACAGCTTGATTGTGTACTTTTCTCTCTAATCAAATCTGTAAAGTAAAATAAGTTAGATAGCAATACGGTGAAAAACTGCGTATTTAAGAGAAAAGTGTTTGTTTATTGAGGGAGGTTAGTTGAAGAAGGAATCTCTACAATATACGTTGAAATAAAAATAAATTAAACTTTATACCGGGGTGGAACTTTTGAGCAGAAACCGATATGTAGGTAGCTGGAATGAATCAAATTTTATAGAAATTGATTCATTTTTTAGTAAGGAAAACCTTGTTCATTTGTTAAAGGGTGCGATAAATAAACCAGATCAATATACTCATCAACAGATTTGTCATTGGTGTGAAAAGCAATATATGAACTATATTAATGAGGATAAGCTAGGTGATGAAAAGCTTTACGGCATTTTAGGGGATATCTCTGCACAATGGAATTTGTATTTAGCTAACACATTCTCTCTTAAAGAACTACAACAGTTGGATTATTCAGAAATAAAACTCCCTATTAAGTGGTTCGAAGATTGGTTAGAGGACCTAACTTAAAAGCATTTACCAAGCTTATGAAGTTGCAACAGGTGGCTATGTTGAAGCTCAGCTGCTATTTAATGTTTTTTTTAGGAAGTGAATACATAGGGTTATTTGATATAGTGACAACCGAAAAGTACAGAAATAGAGGTTATGGAAGTAAACTCATTCAAAATATTTTACAATGGGGTAAGGAAAATGGAGCAAAATATGCATACCTTCAAGTTATATTAAATAACACTCCAGCATTAAACTATATTCTAAGTTAGGGTTAGAGGAAGTGTATAAATATTGGTATAGAATAAAAAAATAACCATTTCATAATTCTTCAAACTACGGGTGCTTATACACAAGATCGCTGCCAAATAAGGCGGCTTTTCTTATATGTAAACGGGGCTGTTTCACAGTAAACTCTGTATTATAATTATTAGTAAATTACAAGGGTAGTTACTTACTACAACACATACTAACACAAAAAGGACTGTTTAAATTTGGAATGGAAACCAGACAGAAACATGAAAAAACCTATATATAAACAAATAGCAGAGTATATAGAGGATGGAATTAATAATGGCACTTTTTCTACCAATTTTCCACTTCCATCTGAAAGAAAATTAGCAAGTCAATATGAAGTAAACCGCAGCACAATAGTAACGGCATACTCAGAATTAGAAGCAAAAGGGCTAATAGAACGTAAAAAAGGAAGTGGAACAATTATTAGTAGAGATATTTGGGGTATTACCAAGAAGAGAATTCCTAGTTGGAATATGTATATTGAAGCGGGGACTTTCTTGCCCAATATTCCTGTTATACAAAGAATTCAAAAAGAAACTACAGAACAAAATCTAATTAATTTAGCTACCGGTGAATTATCTACAGACTTATTTCCTCATGGTATTTTTCAAGATGTTTTACAAAAAGATATACCACCCTTGTATTTCGGTTATGACCATCCATTAGGAAATAAGAATTTACGTGAGACAATCGTAAGACATCTTAATGAATACAGAGATATTGTAACTACCCCTGAATCACTACTTGTCACTTCAGGTGCTCAACAGGCTATACATTTGGTAATTGAGTGTTTATTAAAGCCTGGTGATGTTGTTGTGGTTGAAGATCCATCCTATAGCTATAGCCTTCCTATATTCAAATCAGCAGGCTTGAAGGTATTTTACCTACCAGCAAATGAAAACAAAATAGATTCGAATTATCTTACAAATTTACATGAAAAACAACAAATAAAAATGATCTTCTTAAATCCAATCTTCCAGAACCCTACTGGGATGTTATTATCCTATAGGAAAAGAAAAGAGATATTATCCCTCTCTACGCGCTTTGGGATCCCTATAATTGAAGATGATCCATACAGTTTAATGTCCTTTTCTAAGAAGAACAATACATCCACTTTAAAATCTATGGATATAAACGGGAATGTGCTATATATTAGCTCATTATCAAAAATGGCAGCGCCAGGATTAAGGATTGGGTGGATTGTCGGTCCTAAATCTGTTATTGAGAGATTAGCTGATGCTAAACAACAGTTTGACTTTGGGCATTCCACTGTCTCGCAATGGATTGCGAATCAATTACTTAACTCAGATAATTTGATGATTCACATGGATTTTCTAAAAGAACAATTACAAAGAAGAAGAGATGTATTAATTAGTTGTCTTAACCATTACTTTGGAGAGAATATCGAGTATTCAACTCCAATGGGTGGTATTCATCTATGGTGCAAATTCAAAAAAGATATAAATGAAAACAATCTATTAGAACAATCAATTAAGGAAGGTGTCATTTTTGCTCCAGGCAGTACACTTGGATCTAAAAAAGGGTTTATCCGTCTTACATATGCTAGAAGTAATGAAGAACAAATCAGGGAAGGAATTAAACGATTATATAACGCATTTAAAGATTATGAAGATCATTGATAAATAAACATTTGTCTTTTATTGTAAAAAGTGGATGGTCATAATAACTCTAAATTGGATGGTTTTTATTTTAAGAAAAACCTTTATGATATTAAGGGCAATAGGGTCTGAAGTTTCATAATAAATCCTTAAAATTATGGTGGTGGATCGAACTATGACCTTTTCATACATTTTGATTATATTAATTATTGTTTCAAGCGCGGCTGGCACTTTGCTAATTGCAGGAAAATCTGATGAAAACTATAGTTCTGCAACTAAAGGAAACTTAACAAGAATCTTATTAATGTACATCATACTAGGGATCATTTTTATTATTGGTGCAATTGTGGTGTTTATTTATCTTGTTTAATATAGGTCCTATTATTGCCGTAGATATTCAAGATGAGGGGTTAATAAAAATGACATGGTATTTAATTGCTATTATACTTACCGGTATCCTAAAATTTGCAACAAACCCTCCAAGTGCTTTTGTTGCATGGCTGCTAAGCAAATTTGAACTCCAGCCAAAGCTTAGTTCAGAAGATGTTAATGTTACATTTAATGGTAAGTTATTAGCAGGGAAAGATAAACAAGAATTTATTGATGGCTTTAACAAAGCTACATTCTTAAAAAAGTATTTTAATGTCACCGGCACTGAGAAAGCATATTTAAATCCAGAGACTGATATTAGTCCTTTTGTTATTCAGACAACAAAAGGAAAGAATGATATAAAGTTTCATATTTATTGTTACAATGAACACATTGATGTAGTGAAGCAGTACAAAAAGAAAGTGATTCCATACAGGATAAGTTCTAGTAATTTACAAACATTTTCAAATCAGCATATAGGCTTTTAAAAGACATGATATAAAAGGGCAAACCTAACATATATTGTGACGTATTTCACTTAAACAAACGGGTGCTTTCCTTAAGTAAAAGGAAAGCCTTTTTCTATGTCGCTAACGGTGCAGTTTAGTTGAATAAGCCGATTGTAAGATTAGGTTGACTTCGAATATGCTTAATGATAAAATATTCTTAATATTAAGGAAGGGGAGTGAGACTATGCAATTTAGAAACTTAATGAAGTTAACCTTGGGAATTAAATTTTTGTATCTCACTCATTCGGATTCATATTATTTTTAAAAAATGATTTTCCATTATGATGTGCGACTATAATAAAGCATTAGCTTTTTGATTTGAATTTAACATTTGAGCCACAGGGTTATATTATATAATTCTGTGGCTTTTTGTCCGTTTTTAAATCAATAAGCTAATAAATCCTTATTTCTCTCGGTTACTTTCAATTAATAAATAGGAGGTAATCAAATGGATTTTAAAATAACATTGGTGGAATAATTTTTATCAAAAACACTTTAGACCCTTTCAGCAGAGAGGTCTTATCCAATCAAAATAACTTTCATTATGTTATAAAATCAATGTTTAATGTATATTAGTTTCTTTTCAGGAAGTAGAGCTTTTTTTTTTTACAATTACCAATAGAGATGATTAGAGGAGAAAATAAAATGGATAAAAATTATGATGAATATATTAACAATGCAATTGAGTGGGCTAAGAGTCATCTGAATTCTAAAGAGTATTCTCTTATTTGTTTAGCTTTTGTAGAGGATGCATTAGAAAGAAGTAATGACATTGAAATCTTTGGTGGAGATTTTGCAAAAGAATCCGCAGATTTATATGAAGCAAATAAGCAAACAGGTATACCTCCAAAAGGAACCTTTGTTTTTTATGATTGCTTAGGAGTAATTAATGATGAGCGAAAAAATTGGGGGCATGTAGGCTTATCTATTGGTAATGGAGAGGTTATTCATGCATGGGATAAGGTAAGGATTAATAATTACCTTGATGTAGAAAAGTTAACTACTGCTTCAGGTTGGGAAAAACCAAAGTTTATTGGTTGGGTATCACTTGAACGAATTATGGTCGGGTTTCAAAGGAAAATTTATTAATTTAAAAATAGAACGTGAAAAAATGTACTTAAACAAAACCAGCTAATAGTTTGTCAATAAATATATTTTAAATTTATAATCACTAAATGCTATACTAAAAATGCACAACTCAAATAACCCTCCTGATTCATTTTGGAAGGTTTTAGTTGTATAGGAAAATGCTGTTACTAAATAGTTTCTTGGAATGGAGTTTTCGTTTTTAACATCGCATAAATCCAGTGTAAAAGCTTATTAGCACATGCAATAATGGCTACCTTATAAGGCTTACCTTCTTCACGTTTTAAATCGTAGAAGGCACGTAATCGCTTATTTCGTGCAATGGTTTCTTCAGTTGTTTTCTTTTTACGACTATCTCGAATGGAACACCGAACTGCTGTGAAAAGCATGTGGCGAAGCCTTGCAGAGCCTCGTTTAGTAATATGATTCTTCGTGCCTTTAAAGCGACCTGATTCAAATACACTAGGATCAAGTCCTGCAAAGGCAACTAACTTTTTGGGATGACTAAACCGATCAATTTCCCCAATTTCAGAAATAATCGTTGCAGCGATTTTTTCACCTACACCGGGAATTGTTTGGAGTAGTTCATATTCTTCGAGTTGTACTGCTAACTGATCAATCTCACGCTCCAACGTAGAAAGCTGTTGGTGGTACACTTGAAGTAAATCAATATACATATTCAGACTGACAAGAAGGCTTTGATAAAGCGTTGACTGATATGGGTTGCGTTCTGCGGCTGCGATTAATCCCTCTGCTTTTTCAAGCGCCCAATTAAACGATCGTGCTTTACAATGCCTATCAATAAATTGTGCAATTTCCTCCACACAAGCTTTTAAGACAGTCTCCGAGGTAGGGAAAGTTTGTAAAGTTCTTAATGAAACCTCGGCATACAGATCGCCAAAAACGCCTTTATACTCTGGAAATACTTGATCTAACACAGATTGAAATTGAAGCTTTGTTTGAACCATAATTCCCGTCATATTTTCATGTTGTCTTGTCAGATACCGAAGGTTTAATAACTGAACACCACGCTTTTTCTGCGGCTCTAAATCCTCTTTGTAATACAGTTCGCCTAAGTGATAAGCATCAATGGCATCTGTTTTGGTTTTTCTTAAACTAGAACTTTTTGCTCGGTAAGATACCAATGGATTTACGATAATGACAATGTACTCTCTTGCTTCTAAAAACTGTACAACTGGGGCATGATAGTGACCCGTTGATTCCAAGACAACTGGTGGTTTCATCCCTGTTTGATGCTCTAAATCTAGTAAATAAGAGTATAACTCTTTTAAACCATCCACCGTATGTTCAACTTTCACACTGTTTTTATAGGGTATTTTTTTATCCAAGAACATTTGAACCTGACTTTCACCTTTAGCTACATCCAGACCAACAACTGGATTCATAAATTATCTCCTCCTAGTGTAGTGGATTGACCGGTAACCTCTATCTAGCTTGTCATTCATATCTTCGCTTGTTATACGGGATCATCATGTCCCAACCAGCCTAATCATGTGTTAACAAGTAGAGGGCGAACAGTTTAGTTGTCGGGATCAAGTCCCACGGGTGCTTCCGTTCTACCCCGGCTACTATCAATCTATAAATTGAATAAAAAATAGTCAACCAGGTTTCTCTGGCTGACCTTATAATACGAACGGGTGCTTTAGTTCAATAACGGTCTTCAACAATATGGCGCGCTTATTGAAAAAAGAAGTAAGAGGCTGGGACATAAGTAACTAACACACCTATTGGACCGAATGGTAAGGAAGGTCATCTTTCTAATCATTCGTTTTTTTATTTATAATTATAAAATATATTTTATTTACATGAGTGAAATGGAGCGGAGGGCCCTCGACTCCTGCGGGCTGCAGAGCAAAGGGTGAGACCCCGCAGGAACGAAGTGAGGGCACTGAAAAAGTCCTTTTTAAAGCCAGTGAAACATTGTTTCGCTGGTTTTTTGTTTTATAATAAAAAGTAATAATTATATTGCAGGTGAAATCCAATGATCTCCAACCAACAATCCTTTAGTTTCAGCCCATATTCACAAATATACGACCTTGTTGTCCCTCAAGATAATATGTTACGTAAAATCAACGATCTTGTGGACTTTAGCTTTATTCTTGAAGAATTAGAATCAAAGTATTGTTTAAATAACGGCAGGAATGCCGTTCATCCTATTCGTATGTTCAAATACCTCTTACTCAAATCAATCTTTAGTTTATCCGTTGTTGATGTTGTTGAACGCTCAAAATATGATATGTCATTCAAATATTTTCTTGAAATGGCACCAGAAGAACCTGTCATTGATCCAAGTTCCCTAACGAAATTTCGTAAACAGCGACTACAAGACATGAATTTATTAGACATGCTTATAAACAAAAGTGTAGAAATTGCGCTAGAGAAAGAAATCATAAAAAGTAAAACGATTATTGTCGACTCCACTCACACAAAATCACGCTATAATCAAAAGTCAGTTAAAGAATTCCTACAGGAAAAATCAAAAAATGTACGGAAATCTGTTTATCAGATTGATGAATCGATGAAAGAGAAATTACCACCCAAAACGATTAGTAATAATGTGGAGGATGAAATCGTTTACTGCCAGGATCTTATAAAGGTCATTGAATCAGAGCCAAGAATTTCAGAAATACCTGCGGTAAAAGAGAAAATAAATGTTTTAAAAGAAGTCGTTGAAGATTGTACAGAACAATTGAGTTTTTCCATGGATCCTGATGCCAAAGTAGGACATAAATCTGAAGAATCCTCCTTTTTTGGATATAAAACACATCTGGCGATGGCTGATGAACGGATTATTACGGCTGCGGTGATTACGACTGGAGAAAAAAGTGATGGAAAATACTTACAAGAATTAGTGGAGAAAAGCATGGAAACCGGAATGGAAATTAAAACGGTAATTGGAGATACGGCATATTCGGAGAAAGAAAATATTCGTTTTATGAAGAAAGAAGAGTTGGAGCTAGTTTCGAAACTGCATCCACTCGTAACACATGGTACCCGTAAAAAAGAAGACGAATTCACGTTTAATAAAGATGCGGGAATGTATGTGTGTAAGGCAGGCCATTTAGCAACCAAAAAGAAATTTGAGGAGAGAAAGGGCCAAGATCGAAACCAAAGAATGAAATATTTCTTTGATATCGAAAAATGTAAGGTTTGTCCATTCCAAGAAGGCTGTTATAAAAAAGGAGCGAAATCAAAAACATATTCAGTCACCATAAAATCAACCGAGCATAAAGACCAAGAGGCGTTCCAGAATACAGATGAATTTAAGGAGTTATCTAAAAGTCGATATAAGATTGAGGCTAAAAATAGTGAACTGAAGCATGGGCACGAGTATGATACAGCAAAATCCTCGGGGTTATTTGGCATGCAAATTCAAGGGGCCACAACCATATTTGCAGTCAATCTAAAACGGATTTTAAAATTAATGAAGTGACTAAAGAGATAAGACAACCCAGAAATTAAGGTATTAAGACAGAAAAAGCCACTTTTCTATCTGATAAAAGACAGAAAATGGCTTTTTTGCTTTATAAAATTCAGTATAGATTCCCACTGGGTTAAACAAGAAACATAAATTATAAGAAAATCAGTGCCCTCAACGAAGTGACGAGGAGGCTCAGCTTGCTCCCCGCGGAAAGCGAGGGTCCGCAGCGCAATGGAACAGTCTTGATTAAATACCGAAATTGAGATATTGAATATTCGTGTTTTAGAAATATTAATTTCATTTTGTACCAGCCTAAATTTTATACAGCTTTTTATAAATTTGGTCTTGGTAAAATCTTTTTTCAAAATGGTTTTTTTCAAAGTATTTAAACAAGGAGTTAATTGCATTTTTTCACTAGAATTTTATTACAACTCTGCATCACCACAAGAAGTGATTGGCCGCAGCACAATGGAAGAACGAACAGCAAACTACGATTAATCCTTTTTATAGAATAATTATTAAGCTCAGTCTCAGTCACTGTGAACAATATGAATAAATTTTGTATATTTCGTGTATAGAAATACTTTTCATATAATTAGACATTCATTACTTTTATATAAGATTACATATTATATTTACTGGAGAGCTTTAACTAAGAGATTAAGCCGTACGCTTAAAAAATCTACTGGATATGTAGAAAAAATATGAATCTAACCGAAAATAGTACGGACTTTAATCGCTAAAGAGAAATTAACTCTAAACACTTTTATAATATTTATAACTATATTACTATTTTGAATACTTCCATATCTATTCCATTCTATGAAACTATTGTCTATACTAACTTATGTATAAAAATTATTTTTTTTATTAAATTGAAGGGTAGGTTTAATCTTGGAAAAAGCTCAAAAGAACGGTTTCGTTATGCGTTTTCTAAATGTAATTGAGCGTGTCGGCAACAAACTGCCAGACCCGGTTACATTGTTTTTCTTTTTTGCTGTAGCAGTAGTTGTTTTGTCTGCTATCTTTGCTTCTGCTGGCCTTAAAGTAGAAGACCCGCTGAATGCAGGAGAAATGATAGAAGTCAAAAACCTATTAAACTCAGAAGGGATCTTATACCTTTTTGAAAGCGCAGTCTCTAACTTCACTGGATTTACTCCACTCGGCACAGTTCTTGTGACCATGCTGGGGATTGGAATTGCAGAACGTTCAGGACTGATTAGTGCGGCTCTTCGCGGCCTTGTAACATCTGTACCGCGCGTACTTATGACAGCTGCTTTAGTATTTGGCGGTGTTATGTCAAGTATGGCTGCTGATGCTGGTTATGTTGTCTTAACTCCTCTTGGAGCGGTATTATTTGCAGGTCTTGGACGACATCCATTGGCAGGACTTGCGGCAGCATTTGCAGGGGTTTCCGGCGGATTCAGCGCCAACTTACTGTTGACTTCATTGGACCCGCTATTAGGCGGCTTAACAATGGATTCAGCAGCAATCATTGATCCGGAGTATGCAGCAGGCATGAATTATGCCATGAACTACTATTTCATGATTGCCTCTGTTTTCCTTATTACCATAGTTGGTACGATTATTACTGATAAGATTGTTGAGCCTCGTCTGGGCACATATAAAGGAAATGTCACTGAAGATGTTTCCTATCTAAAGCCAGAAGAGAAAAAAGGTTTATGGGGAGCATTATTATCTTTAATTGTAACGGGTATTGCTATTGCACTATTGGTTATCCCATCTTGGGGACCATTACGTGCAGGACAAGAAAACTTTGTTGATACTCCATTTTTAGGTGTGCTTGTGCCTGTAATCCTTATCATGTTTTTCATCCCTGGTTTGGTGTACGGAAGAATTACCAAATCAATCAAAAATGATAAAGATGTAGCTAGCCAGCTGGCAGATACCATGTCAACAATGGGCTCTTACATTGTATTGGCATTTGTTGCCTCTCAATTCGTGGCGTATTTTACTGAATCAAATCTTGGAACTGTCCTTGCCGTTAAGGGTGCTGACCTAATTGACGCAACAGGCTTTACGGGCATTCCGCTGATTCTGACATTTATTGTGATCTCAGGCTTCATCAATTTATTTATCGGAAGTGCCTCAGCTAAATGGGCAATTATGGCTCCGGTATTTATTCCAATGATGATGCTGTCAGGTTATTCACCTGAGTTTACTCAGCTGGTTTACCGTATTGCTGATTCAACAACGAATGTTATTTCGCCATTAATGCCGTATTTTGCAATCGTCATCGCGTTTGCGCAGAAGTACGATAAAAAGGTTGGTATTGGTACCTTGATTTCTACTATGCTTCCATACTCCATCGCATTTACAATCGCTTGGGTAGGGATGCTGTTAATTTGGATGCTGACAGGTATTCCAATTGGAACTGATTCACCAATTTACTACCCATAAAAACTCAGAACCTGTTCTTTCTTAATGAAAGGCAGGTTCTTTTTTTATGATGAAAGGATGTGTGATGACCATTGAAGGGGACGTCCTGTCTGGCAGGTATACTACCAAGTCATCTCCGCTTCTTGTATGTTTGGAAAACGATATGGCAAGTATATATACGTTTATGAATTTTAGAAGTTATTTCACTCTCTAGATAATTAGAACCATCTGAATTTTAAGACTATTTTGGTATAGACAACTATACTATTATTTCGATACCCTAAAAGGGAAGCACAAATGTAAGTGCTGTCATAAATAAATGGAGGTGTGCCAATGAAAAGAAAAGCAATGACTGTTGCCGCAATTTTATTCACTACATCCGTTTTAATGTCAGGAGCAGATCCCGTTATGGCTCAACATCCATTAAATGAACCTCCGGGGATGGAATTCATGGAAAAAAAGAAAAAAACTAGTCAAAGAATGCATCCGCTATTTTCCTGGGATCGTCCAGGACCCATTTCGCCTGTTTTGCATAAAGGTTCACCGCGCAGTGCAGGAATGATGAATCAGCCTCTAAAGGAAATGGATCCGGCAATAGAAGCGCTGATTGAAGAAGGAGCGATGCCTGGTGCAGTAGCCTTTGTGGCAAGGAGAGGGCATATTGTAAAGCATGAGGCTTATGGAAACGCCTATCAGTATACCGATGGAGAGTTCACTGAAGCAGACAATCCTATATCAATGAAAGAGGATACGATTTTTGACGTGGCTTCCATCAGCAAAATTTTTACAACTGTAGCCGCAATGAAGCTATATGAAGAAGGGGAATTTCAATTAGATGATCCTGTTTCTCACTATATTCCCGAGTTTGAGCAGAATGGAAAAGAAGCAGTTACGATCAGACAGCTTATGACGCATACTTCTGGATTTGAACCTGGAATTCCACTGTATTCTCAAGCGAATAGCCGTGATGAAAGATTACAGCTTGTATTTTCGCATGATTTAGAAGCAGAACCTGGCACTCAGTATACGTATAGTGATTTAAATATGATTACACTTGGTGCGTTAGTGGAACGGCTTTCAGGTGATCGACTCGATGTGTTTGTTAAAAAGTATATTACTGGACCATTAGGGATGAAAAATACTATGTACAACCCGCCTGAATCACTGAAGCCCCGCATTGCTGCGACAGAAGATCAGTCCTCAATTGGAAGAGGTCTTGTATGGGGTGAGGTGCATGATGAAAATGCCTGGTCACTTGAGGGAGTAGCTGGTCATGCTGGTGTATTTTCAACAGCAGAGGATTTAGGCAAACTGGCTCATATGTTTATAAATGAGGGCGAATATGCCGGCAAGCAGATCTTGAAGGCTGAGACCGTGAAGCTGCTGGAGGAAAATCAGAATGAAGCTTTTCCTGGAGATGATCATGGTCTCGGCTGGGAGCTGGGGCAAGGCTGGTATATGGATGCCTTATCAGAAGGCAGTACTTTAGGGCATACAGGATATACTGGAACTTCAATTGTAGTAAACAAAAATAACGCTACCATCAGCATTCTGCTGACAAACCGAGTTCATCCAACCCGTGAGACGGTTTCAACAAACCCTGCCAGAAGACAGGTTGCCAGATTAACAGCAGACGCCATTCCTGTGGCAATGCCTTCTAAAAAGAAAGCGTGGTTTTCTGGCTATGGTGATGAGCTTAATCGCACCTTGACTGCCGAAGTTGAGGCGGAAAAAGGTGCAGTATTAACTTTTGATACTTGGTACAGAATTGAGAATGAGAGCGATTATGGATACATTGAGGTTTCAAAAGATGGTGAGAATTGGACGGCTATTGGAGCTCCTTACACAGGAACCAGTATTGATTGGAAGAAGAGCACAGTGCTGATCCCGAAAGGAAGCAACTATATCCGCTTCCGTTATGATACAGATGCGACTGTAAACGGACGAGGCTGGTATATCCATGACGCAATGATTAAGCAGCCAAATGGAAAGGACATGAAATTGAAACTATCAACCGATGGCTGGGAAAAAAGAAGATATTAAACAGAGGAGGCACTCTTCATGAAAAACTTCTTAAAGAATGGACTTGTAGGTATCCTGACAATATTGCTCCTTGCTTCTATGGCACTGCCAGCTGGAGTACAGGCAGCCAAGAGCAAAACAAAAGATCTTATTATATTGGAAAATGTGCCTGACTTAGATCGACAGCCGGCTGATGGTTATAAACTGACTGTCCTTAATGTCTATAACGATGGCCAGTTCAAAACAGTCAATAACGAAACATTAAAATGGAAGTCTTCTAATAAAAATGTTGCAACTGTTAGCAGCGATGGTGAGATTACATTTACCGGCAAACAAGGAAATACGTTTATTACAGTATCAGCCGGCAAGGATCGTGATCGAATTGCCATTCAATTCAAAGGAAATCACAAATCCAAAGAACCATTTTTTAAGAAAGAAAAAGGTAAGCAATATGATCTAATTGCAAAGTCTATTAGCTCCATGACCATTGAAGAGAAAGTCGGGCAAATGCTTATGCCGGATTTCAGAACTTGGGATGGGAAAAATGTAACTGAAATGCTTCCTGAAATCGAACAGCTCGTTAAGGATTACCATCTTGGCGGAGTTATTCTTTTCAGAGAAAATGTTGTGACAACAGAGCAAACAGCCAGACTGGTTTCTGCCTATGAAGAAGCTTCTGAAAAATATGGACTTCTAATGACTATTGATCAGGAGGGCGGTATCGTTACCCGTCTTCAATCAGGCACCGACATGCCGGGCAATATGGCATTAGGAGCGACCCGCTCTGCTGAAGTGGCGGAAAAAGTTGGGCATGCAATCGGTGAAGAATTGAACGCCCTTGGTTTTAACATGAATTTTGCACCCGTATTAGATGTAAACAACAACCCTGATAACCCGGTGATTGGCGTACGTTCGTTTGGAGAAGATCCTGAGCTTGTCGCCGAAATGGGTGTTGCATATACAAAAGGCATGCAGGCATCAGGTGTGGCAGCAACGGCCAAGCACTTTCCTGGACATGGAGATACAGCGGTAGATTCACACCTAGGACTGCCAGAGGTTCCGCATGACCTAGAAAGATTAAAAGAAGTAGAACTGTATCCATTCCAAAAAGCAATGGAGGCAGAAATTGATGCGATCATGACCGCACATGTCACATTTCCGAACATTGACAATACAAAAGTGATTTCGCAAAAAACGGGAGAAGAAATTTCACTTCCGGCAACATTATCTTATAAAGTGCTGACTGAACTGATGAGAGACGAGATGGGATATGAAGGGGTTATTACCACCGATGCCATGAATATGAAAGCCATCGCGGATCATTTTGGGCCTGTTGATGCGGCAATCAGAGCAGTGAAAGCGGGAACAGATATTGTTCTTATGCCTGTTGGCTTGCAGGAGGTTGCCGAAGGACTTGTAGAGGCAGTGAAAACAGGTGAAATTTCTGAAAACCGAATTGAAGCATCTGTAGAGCGAATCTTAAAGTTAAAGCTTGACCGGGGGGTAATCAAGCAGGAAAAGCCGCAGTCCATTGAAGATAAAATTGCAAATGCGGTGCAAGTAGTTGGCTCTGAAGAACATAAACAAATCGAAAAAGAAGCGGCACAGCAATCCATTACATTGGTTAAAAATGATAACGGCGCTCTTCCGCTTCATCCTGATGGAAACAAAAAAATTGCTGTAGTAGGCAGCAACTATATTGGCGAGCTTGGTGATGCAATTAAAAAGTATCATCAGAATGCAGACGTTATTACAGTAGCATCAAACTTTGTACTAACCGATGAACAGAAAGAAACGATTGCTAATGCAGATGCTGTCATAGTCGGTTCACATACATCCAATGTAGCTGGCCGCACTTACGACCATCCGCAGATGAAGATGGTCCGTGATATTTCAGCCCAGACAGAGGTGCCAGTCATTGCAGTTGGAATTCGCAACCCATACGATATCATGTCTTTCAATGAAGTGGATGCTTACATCGCGCAATATGGGTTTAGAACGGCCAGCTTCCAGGCTTCTGCAGCAGCTATTTTCGGTGAGATCAATCCAAGCGGTCAATTGCCTGTTACCATACCTGATCTTGACGGAAATACATTATATGAATTTGGCCATGGATTGAACTTTTAAAAAGTTTTTTAGGAACAGCGGCTTCGTAAGTGGAGTCTGCTGTTTCTGGGAATCAATTGAGGGGAGATGCTTGAATGAAGAAATGGATCATTTTCTTAATAACCATTACATTAGTGCTTTCCGGTTTAGCAGGCGTTTCAGCGAAGAATGACAAGAAAAAGAAGGGGAAAAGCTTCCAATTAGGCGTTGAGGTGTTATTAGATAAAGAAAAGGATTTAATCAAAGGTAAAAAAGTCGGCTTAATTACGAATCCAACAGGCGTTGATCAATCATTAAACAGCATTGTTGATGTATTGCACGAGGATCCAGAAACAGATCTTGTTGCATTATACGGACCTGAACATGGAGTAAGGGGAAGTGCACAGGCAGGAGAATATGTTGAATATTATATTGATGAAAAAACCGGCTTGCCTGTTTACAGCTTATATGGCGCAACGAGAAAACCGACACCAGAAATGCTCGAAGGAGTAGATGTTCTGCTATTTGATATCCAGGATGTAGGGACCCGATTCTACACGTATATATACACAATGGCTTATGCGATGGAAGCAGCAAAGGAAAACGATATTCCCTTTGTTGTTCTGGATAGGCCCAATCCTCTCGGGGGATTAAAGGTAGAGGGACCTGTACTGGATATGGAATATTCTTCTTTTATAGGCAATTACGCTATTCCGCTCCGTCACGGGATGACAGTTGGGGAACTGGCAAAGCTCTTTAACGAAGAATTTGAAATTGGTGCAGATTTGCAGGTGGTTGAAATGAAAGGCTGGAAGCGGAGTATGTATTATGATGATACGCCTCTGGAATTTATCATGCCATCTCCAAATATGCCAACCTTGGATACAGCATTAGCTTATCCTGGCGGTGCTTTAATCGAGGGAACCAATATATCTGAAGGCCGCGGCACTACGAAGCCATTCGAACTAATTGGTGCACCTTTTATCAATGGCGATGACCTTGCTAAAGTTTTAAATGAAAAGAAGTTGCCTGGAGTAACATTCAGAGCTGCCTCTTTCACACCGACATTCTCTAAGCACGCAGGCAGTCTTTCACATGGAGTCCAAATCCATATTACCGATCGTGATGACTTTAAGCCAGTTGAAGCAGGCTTGCAAATGGTTAAAACAATTCATGACTTATATCCGGATCAATTTGAATTCAGAGCCGAAAACAGCAGCGGAATCTCCTTTTTCGACCAGCTAATCGGCAATGGATGGGTACGCGAAGACATTGAATCAGGAAAGTCTGTGGAAGAAATGAAAGACAAATGGGAAAACGAATTACGTTCATTTTTAAAAGTAAGAAAGCAGTTTTTACTATATAAGTAAGTGTGATGAGAATCTGAGGTAGAAGGTAAACCCGAACTATGGTTAAAAGAGTTCGGGTTTTTGTTTTTTAAGGAAGAAAGGATGACAAGGTGGTGGTCTAAGTTGGTTTAAGGGAGGATGAAAGTGCTCGTTAGGTGTGGGAAAAGGAGGTGGGGGGCATAAAGGGCGGGTGAAAGTGCCCTCCAGCAGAGCAAAAGAGTGAGAAAATCAGCAGCCGCATTATCCTGCTGAATGATGGGAGAATTGCAGCAGATGGCACGTTTGAACAACTGCAAGCAGGGCATATGGGCGGCTCGCTTGAAGGTATTTTTAATCAATTGACAGGCTTTAATAATCATAAGGAAATTGGCGAAAGATTTGTTTCCGTTGTTCAAGAGGTGCAGTAATGGACGATTTTAAAACCTTACAGCTGCTTGATAAATTTCAGGTTTTGTTTGCGAAAATCGGTGTGGATTATACTGCCATGAGAAAAATTCTCCAGATCAAACTGACCATGGATGAGCGCAGAGTACCGACTTTTTTTAATCAAGATGCCAACAAAAAAGGGCAAGAGGACAAAAAGTATGGATACATGAAATCACTATGGATTTATGTTCTTATTGGTCTTGTTCTAATTCCTTTTATGGGTTTTGGAGACAGTTATCTGTTTCAGCTTAGTATTGCTTATGCCATTATTATTTTTATGATTATGACGTCGATGATTGCTGATTTTTCCAATGTCTTACTTGATGTTAGAGATCGAAGCATTTTATTAACAAAGCCGATTTCTGCCAAAACAATCAATGCGGCTAAGTTTATGCATATTTTCATTTATTTATCTTATTTATCGATCGCTTTGACAGCCATTCCGCTTGTGGTTAGCCTATTTAGGCAAGGAATCTTCTTTTTCCTTATAACCATTATAGAATTGTTCCTTATTAATATATTTATTGTTGTTATCACAGCAATCTTATATATTGCCATTTTGAAGTTTTTTGATGGAGAAAAGCTAAAAGATATGATTAATTATGTGCAAATTGGCTTATCTTTAGTGCTGATGGTGGGGTATCAATTCCTTGCCAGGTCTTTTGAATTTGTCGATTTAAATATGGTGGCAGATTATCATTGGTGGAGCATTTTCCTTATTCCCATGTGGTTTGCGGCACCTTACGAATTATTGCTGAATGGAAATACTTCCATTATGACAATTGCTTTTAGCACTTTAGCTATCGTCGTTCCTATTATATCCATCTGGCTATATATGAAACTTATTCCGACATTTGAGCGAAATCTGCAGAAACTCTTAAGTTCAAGCAAATCAAAAAAAGAAAGAAAAAATCATCTCAAAGAATTGCTGTTAAAAATCATTTGCAAAACGAACGATGAAAGAGCTTTCTATCGCTTTACGTCCTTAATGATGAAGCAGGAGCGGGAGTTTAAGCTGAAGGTCTATCCATCACTAGGTTTTTCATTGGTAATTCCATTTATCTTTATATTTAACGTTGCAGCTGGCGGGGAAGCTGATTTCACAGAAAGTGTCAGCTATCTGAATATTTATTTCAGTATGCTGATTATCCCAACGACAGTGCTCATGTTAGGCTATTCGAGTAAGTATAAGGCTTCCTGGGTGTATAAAATTTTTCCGATTGACGATTATACCAATTTACGTAAAAGTAGTTTAAAAGCCTTTTTAATTTCGCTTTATATTCCGCTATATATTGTTTTAGGCATTATTTTCTGCATCATTTATGGAACAAGAATTATTCCGGACTTAGCAGCTGTTCTCGTGGCAGGCTTCCTATATACAGTGATTTGTTATGTTAGTTTTGGGAGTAGGATTCCTTTTTCGAAACCCTTTGAAGAAGTGGGCAATTCTCAAGGGTGGAAATCATTTATATTGTTCATTCCTGTTGGACTATTAGCAGGCGGGCATTATTTAGCAATTAATCAGCTGAGCTACGGTTCGTATCTATACTTAGGCATCTTATTAATTGCTAACTTTATAGTTTGGAAAGCGGTATTTAGGAAACAGAGGAAAAATTTAAGAGTTTCTGCCTAGGTTGATTTCCACTTCAGGCAGCTCGCTTTCCGCGGGGCGGGAGGTGAGCCGCCTCGGCGCATCATGCGCCTGTGGGGTCTCACCTTCCCACTCGTCCCACAGGAGTCTCGCAGCCTTCCGCTTCAATCAACCAACTTAACATAGCGTGATCCTGCTTTATTAATAAGTAATAATTATTAAATATATATTTCCCATTAAAACTTCCTGTATAAACCCTCCTCTAACCTATAAACCTCTAACAATAAAAAAATCCAGTTAATGCTAAAAGATTACTATTGATAACGCTTACAAACTAAACCCCTGCCGAAATATAATGAAAAGTGTAAACAGACAAACAATTTTGAAAGGGGTTTCAGAATGAGAAAACGATTAAAGAGATTGTCCTTATTGCTTGTTTTTACACTTTTTGCAGCGATGCTTGCAGCTTGCAGCAGCGGTGCAGGCGGAAGCAGCAGCGGAGTAGATGTTGGGATTGTCCTGCCGACAAAGGATGAACCAAGATGGGTTCAGGATGAAGAACGTTTCAAAGCTGCTTTAGATGATTCTGACTACACAACTGAAATACTATTCAGCCAAGGCTCTTCAGCAAAAGAAAAAGAAAATGTGGAAACATTGATCAGCAAAGGCATTGATGTTCTCATTATCTGTCCGCAAGACGGTGATGCAGCGGCATCAGCTGTAGAAGCTGCTAAGAAAGAAGGCATTACGGTTATTGCATATGACCGTCTCATTACGAATACAGACGCAGTAGATTATTATGTAACATTTGATAGCGTTGCTGTTGGTGCGGCACAAGGTCAATATTTAATCGATCAAGCATCAGGCACAGATGTACCGCTTTACTTGTATGCAGGAGCAGCAACAGACAATAATGCATTCTTATTCTTTGAAGGAGCATGGAGCACTCTTCAGCCTAAAATCGCTGACGGCACTTTTAAAATTGCCAATTCAAGTGAAGCAGAAGCGCTAAAAGACAAGGCAGAGCTTACACGCGATGAAATGAGTAAAATTCTTGGCCAGGTAACAACAAACTGGGATCCAAATGAAGCAAAAAATAAAGCGCAAACGAACTTAACTGCTGTTGGAGCTGATATGAAGGGCGATATTTCAATCCTTGCACCTAATGATGGAACATCTCGTTCAATTGCAGATGTGTTTGCTTCTGATGGTGATATTTCTTCTTACACAGTGACAGGGCAGGATGCAGAAAAAGCGTCCATTCAATATGTCATTGATGGCAAACAATCTATGACCGTTTTTAAAGATGTACGTACCCTTGTAACAGATGCAATGGGAATGGCGATTTCAATTCTAGACGGTGATACACCTGAAACAACAGGTTCTTATGATAATGGCGCAGTTGAAGTCAAAGCAAAGCAGACAAACGTCATTGTCGTGGACCAAGAAAATGTGCAGAAGGAATTAATTGATTCAGAGTATTACGAGGCAAGCGAATTTACAGGACTGTAAGATTGCTGGTGGCAGGTAGTGATAGAGCAATCTATCACTATTTCGCCATTCTAAGCCCCTTGCTGGTGAAGAATGTGAACGGGTGAAGTGATGTACACATCCGCTTAGGTGATAGGAGTGAAAGTATGGCTCAAAATATTCTAGAAATGAACTCAATTTCAAAAAGCTTTACGGGTGTCAAAGCTTTAAGCAATGTTAGCTTTAAAGTAGAAAAAGGAGAAATTCATTGTTTAATAGGTGAAAATGGTGCTGGGAAATCAACCTTAATGAAGGTGCTCAGCGGTGTGTATCCTTATGGAACATATGAAGGCGATATCGTTTTTGAAGGAAAAGTACAGCAGTTTCATAAAATAAGCGATAGTGTAAAAGAGGGAATTGCCATTATCTATCAGGAGCTGGCCTTATTCCCGGATTTAACAGTCTATGAAAATATTTTTGCCGGCAATGAAGTGAAAAATGGCGGTGTCATTGATTGGAATCAGACCATTGTTGAAGCGAAAAAAATGCTTCAAAAAGTGAATTTACAGGTGAATCCAGAAACGCTTGTGAAGGATTTAGGTGTTGGGAAACAGCAGCTTGTAGAAATCGCTAAGGCACTAACGAAAGATGTAAAGCTGCTGATTTTAGATGAACCAACAGCCGCTCTCAATGAAGATGACAGTGAAAACCTCCTAAATCTCTTATCGGAGTTAAAGGACCAGGGAATTACAAGTATTATGATTTCTCATAAACTCAAAGAAGTTATCTCAATTGCTGATAAAGCAACAGTGCTGAGAGATGGAGAGACCGTCTGCACACTTGATGCGATGAAGGGTGAAATATCAGAGAGCGTCATTATTAAAAATATGGTTGGCCGCGAAATCGATGATATTTATCCAAAGAGACCAAAACACACTTCAGAAGAGAAAATTCTGGAGCTGCATAATTGGTCTGCTTATGATCCGCAATTAGGCAGAAATGTCGTTAAAAACGTCAATCTTCATGTTAAGCGGGGAGAGATTATCGGTATTGCGGGCTTGATGGGCTCCGGGCGCACAGAACTGGCTCTTAGCGTTTTTGGAAATGCCAATTCGTATAAGCTTCAAGGGGACTTAATGGTCAATGGAGAGTTAAAAGAATTTAAGCATACAAGTGATGCGATTCAAGCTGGATTAGCATATGTGACAGAGGACCGAAAGGGAGATGGACTTTTCCTTCTTCAGGATATTAAAAACAATATTTCTGCAGCCAATCTGCATCATATCGCTTCTGGCGGGGTGATTAATGATAATGAGGAAATCAAAGTTGCTGAAAGCTATAAAAAGTCACTATATATAAAAGCTTCTTCTATTGAACAGAATGTTGGCAAGTTAAGCGGCGGCAATCAGCAAAAGGTGTCACTTGCAAAGTGGCTGTTTGTAGGGCCGAAGCTGCTGATCTTAGATGAACCAACAAGAGGGATTGATGTTGGAGCTAAGTTTGAGATTTATTCGGTTATGAATGAGCTGATTGAAAACGGATTAAGTATTATCATGATTTCCTCTGAACTGGGAGAAGTGCTGGGGATGAGTGATCGGGTGTATGTGATGGCACAGGGAGAGATCAAAGGTGAGCTTTCAATAGCAGAGGCCGATCAAGAGAAAATCATGGAACTCGCAACGCAATAGGAGGTTAAACAGATGAACTTATTTAACGAAGCAAAAACGCTCGTTAGTGAAAATATTCGTGATTATGGCATGTATATTGCTTTATTCGTTATTATTTTGACGTTTTCGATTATGACGGACGGCCTTTTCATGTCTTCCCGCAACATTAGTAATCTATTAGATTCAGCAGGTTATATTGCCGTTCTTGCTGTCGGGATGACACTTGTGATTGTCATCCGGCATATTGATCTATCAGTTGGTTATGCAGCTGGATTTCTTGGCGCCATTGCCGCAATTTTATTAACACAGGCCGGTGTGTCCGTGTTTTTAACCATTCCAATCATTTTAATTCTTGGGGTAATGGTGGGACTGTTAAATGGGGTCCTTGTTGCCAAAATTGGGATTCCTTCTTTTGTGGCCACATTGGCAGGGATGCTCATTTTCCGCGGAGCGTTATTGCAGGTAACTGAAAAAACTGGAACCATTATTATTCAAGATGATACGTTTAATGCGATTGGAAATGGCTATATCCCATCTCTGCTGCAAGTCAGCGGGCTGCATCTGCTCTCTATTTTAGTCGGGATTGCCGGTATTTTATTTTATATTTATAGTGAGTTCTCCAACAGAAAAAATAAAATTAAGTATGAATTTGAGGTTGTTTCAAAAGGTATCTTTGTCTTAAAATTAGTCTTTGTTTCGGCAATTATTGCCTATATTACATGGATTTTAGCCGGATATAATGGTTTTTCATGGACAGTGATCATTATGCTGCTTGTCGTAATACTTTATCACTTTCTTACAACGAAGACCGTGCTGGGACGTCATATTTATGCGGTGGGAAGCAATCCAGAAGCAGCACATCTGAGCGGTATGAATGTCAAAAAGATTACTTATATTGTATTTGGTTCGATGGGGATGCTGGCGGCTCTTTCAGGTATTTTGTTTACGGCACGGCTGCAGTCTGCGACGACAACAGCAGGAACTTTATTTGAACTGGATGCAATTGCTGCTGCATACGTAGGCGGGGTTTCTTCTGCTGGCGGTGTTGGAAAGGTAACAGGTGCCATCATTGGTGCAATTGTTATGGCTTCACTGACAAATGGGATGAACTTGCTTGGTGTCGGGATTTCGTATCAATATATGATCCGCGGCGGAGTGCTTGCTGGAGCAGTTATTTTTGATGTTATGACAAGGAAAAAAAGATAGATTGCAAGGGGGGCTATAAAAATAAGTCCCCTTTATTATTTCATCTAGATAAAAGCTAGACCCCAAATCTGATAATCCTCGAATTGTGCACCTGGTCGGCCTATTTTATCCAAAAATACTAATATCCAAATTTTTTATGGTCATGATAAAATGATCTTAGATTCGCATAGGGGGAAGGGGTCATTTCGATTGCGAAAAAAAGCGGCTCTTATTTTGCTGATCAGTGTATTGATTACACTGTGTTTTTTAACAGTAGATTCTGCGAAGAAAATTCTTCGCTCAGATTCACAGAAAATCAGCTCGATAAAAGGAGAGGAACAGCGAAGACTCGTATTAATTACTCAAGATTTAGATACGCCCTTTTGGGATGGAGTTGCCGGCGGCGCAGCACAGCAGGCTGAAGAGGAGCTTGTTAGCCTTGAGGTTTGGGGCAGTTATAATAATAATGAACAAGAATTTCTAAAAAAAATAGATATTGCTATACAATCAAAGGTTGATGGTTTAATTCTCCAAGGGTTAGATACAGAAGAGTTTAAAGAAATGACGAAAGTGAAAGCATCCTTTTATGGCATTCCGGTTATAACGATCGCTAATGATGTGCCAATGACAGAAAGTCTTCGTAAAACTTATGTAGGATCAGATCAATTCAAGGCCGGAAAAATGCTGGCATCAAGTTTAATTCAGGATATGGGCCAGGCTGGAAGTGTCGTGCTGCTGTATGATAGTCATTCTGAATTTTATCAGGAGGAAAGGCTGCGCGGTATACAGGATGAATTCAGCCAATATCCGGATATTAAGCTCGTTCTAACGGAAACAGCACATACGCGAGAACCCGTTATTGCTGCTACACAGGGGGTATTAAACACGTACCCGGATGCAAAAGCATTTATTGCATTAAATGGGAAGATGGCAGGGCCGATGATTCAAGAGATTAGTAAACGTTTTCAAATAAAACCAATGTTTCTTTACACCTTTGACGATGGTCCAGAACTTCAGCCGCTGCTTGAAGAGGAAAAACTGGATGGCATCGTAAAACAAGATCCGGAAATGATGGGTAAAATTGGTGTTCAAAGGCTCCTTGAGTGGTTAGATGGGGAAACCGTTCCGCTGAATATCAATGGATACTATACAGATATTCACATTGTGAAAGCAGGAAACATGTAATGAGCAGTATTCAAAGAAATATATTAATGTTAACAACGATTGTTATGGTTTTTATGTCGACAATTTGGATAACGCTTACATACTACAATTATAAAACGCATAATCAATATAATGATATTCTGCAGCGATATTTAATCATGAATGAAATGACGAATGCCACTCAGCAAGTAATCACAGACTTGAACAACTATCTGCTGGATCCTGCGGAGGTCAAGCTTGCCCAATTGAATGACAGCATGGCACATATAGAAGAAACGAAAGATGAAGTATCCACTTTAAGCAATGCAGAAAATCAATTTACGTTAACCAATTATATGCATATGATTGATAGTTTTACAGAGACCACTGATCGGCTGCTTCTGTTTTACGGAGAAAAAGATAATGAAGCATACACGAAGGAATTTTCAGAGGCGACAAGGATTTCAACTTATATCTCAGAAATGACGTTAACTTTATTAGATCAAGAGCTTAAAACGTATGATCGGTTTTACCGCGGCATTATTGCACAATCGGAGGAAGTGCTGAAACTGGGATTATGGATATTGCTCCTGATTACACTTTTGCTGCTTGTGGCGACTTATTGGTTTTCTTTAAGTATTACAAAACCAGTCTTGCAGCTGACGAAAGCAGCAAACGAGTTATCCAAAGGAAGGTTCGATTTGCCAATTGAAATAAAAACAAAGGGAGAAATTGCTTTTTTAGCGAAAACCTTTGATCGGATGCGAATCAATATTAATGGGTTTATTTCCGAAATGAAACATAAAGCTCAGCTTGAACGGGAGCTGCAGCAAAGTAAAATTCTTCTGCAGGAAAGTCAATTTAGAGGCTTGCAGAGTCAAATAAATCCGCATTTTTTATTCAATACACTAAATACCCTTTCGAAAAAAGCGTATCTCGAAGGTTCAGAGGAGACAAGTAATCTTCTAGTAAGTGTGGCAGGGATTCTTCGCTATAACTTAAAACAGCTGGACCGCTCTGTTTCATTGCAAGAAGAAGTACTGGTACTGCAGCAATATATGGATATTCAAAAGGCGCGCTTTACAGATCGCCTTCAGCTGCATATCGACGTTGATCCTGCATGTCTGAATGTGCCAATTCCAGCATTAACGCTGCAGCCGATTATTGAGAATGCTGTGATTCATGCAGTTGAACCAAATATTGAAGGCGGGGTTATCTATTTCCGCATAAAAGAGGAAGGTGGCTTTGTCCTCGTAGAAATAGAGGATAACGGAAATGGGATGCCAGAAGAAAAAATTCAGCAAATCCTTGAAGAGCGGCCAGTTCAGACAGAAGGTCATTCAACTGGAATTGGATTTCCGAATGTTGTAAAAAGACTGCGGCTATTTTATGGATGCGAAGATGTCATTGAGATCATAAGTGAGAAAGGAAGCGGGACGAAAGTGGTCTTGAAAATAAATAAGCAAGGAGTTGAATGTCATGATGAAACTCCTGTTGGTGGATGATGAGCAAATTGAAAGAGAAGGGATGCAGGCGATACTAGAGAACAGCTTCTCAACACTTCTAATTGAACAGGCCAGGAATGGGCAGGAGGCAGCTGAAATGGCCAGAACTTTTCATCCTGATCTGATTTTAATGGACATAAAAATGCCAGGGATCAATGGACTGGAAGCTGTAAAAATGATTAAAGATGAATTTCCTGACATTCAGTTTATTATGGTGACAGCTTATGATACAGTTGAATATTTACATCAGGCGATAAAGCTGGGGGTAAAGGATTATTTACTGAAACCCAGCCGTGCCAGTGATATCGTCTCTGTGGTTGGGAAGGTTTTGGAAAAAATTGAAGCTGAGCATCTTACTTTGGAAAAACGGAGGATTCAGCAGCAAAAAACCCTTGCGCTAGCTGAAACAGACATCATTACACAGCTTTTATTTGATCATGTTCACGATGTCCATGTTGATCTGCTTGTGGAGATGCTTGAAATTCCATATACGACGGATATGTATGTGATGCTGCTAATAGTGCCGGCAGGAGAAGAACATATTTATCCTTTGGTAAAAGAAAAAATTCGAAGCAGAAAAACGGGCTGGATCGGTGCCATATATGGAAATCAGCTTCCCATCATTATATGCTGTGATCATGAAAAAACATATCGGTCACAGGCGTTGAACCTTGCACGTGAACTAATATCTTTATCAAAAGCTAAAACAGATGGATGGTTTATCGGTATTGGCAGTGTATGTAAGAGTCTGAAAGAAATCCGACAGTCATATCAGCACGCATTAATCGCCACGATGGACACATCTCTTCCTGTGAAATATCGATTCTATGAGGATGTGCCTAAAATAGGAAATAAGAGTGATGGAAAGCCACGGATTCATCAGCGCAAAGAATTCTCAGATCAAATAAGATTGGGTCAGTGGGAATACATCAAACGGTATGTAAGTGAGATGATTACTTATTACGAAAAGAAAGGAACCTCCATTCACTCCACACAGCAGCGAGTACTCGAAGTGCTTTGGGTGGCTGCCCGTGTAATGAGTGAGCTTGGCATGGAAGTTGAAACACCTGTCTATTCGTATGAGTTAAAAAATGTCAGTGAGCTTAAGAGAGCTACTGACCATATGTTTGAAGGAATGAAACAATTATATGTGATCCATTATGATCGTCTTGAAGCAGACACGTTCCACAAACTGAAACAATATATTTTTGAACATTCACATGAAGATATCTCTCTCGAATATTTAGGGCAGCTTGTTGAATTAAGTCCCATCTATATTAGTAAAATGTTTAAGGAAAAGCTAGGGATAAATTATATTGATTTTTTAACACAATGCCGTATGGAGAAGGCAAAAGGCTTATTAGGAGATTCAAAGAAAAGTATAAAAGAAATCACCTTTGAAACGGGTTATCATGACCCCAACTATTTTAGCAAGGTGTTTAAAAAAATGTGCGGCATTACACCGATGGAATATCGTAAATCAGTGCTCCGAAAATAAGAATGGAGGAAAGACCATTGCGGCAATTATTTCTTCTTATGCTTTTGGCGGCAGCAGCCTGTTTAACTTCTTGTGAAAATAATGAAACGGCGAAGCAGCAGCCTATTCCCCCAGTAAAAATCCAAGCTCCTGCTCCTTCGAAGGATCCTATTGAAATCGGATTTTCAATGGATACGCTAGAAGAAGAGCGCTGGTATAAGGACAGAGATCTTTTTAAACAGGCTGCGGAGAATTTAGGAGCAAACGTCAGAGTCATGGCTGCAAACGGCAATGACGCACTGCAGGTCTTACAAGCAGAAACGCTTATTGATCAAGGAGTTGATCTGCTTGTAGTGGTACCTCACAATGCAGAAGCGACGGCAGCTATAGTTCATAAGGCTCATTTGGCAGGAATTAAAGTAATCTCCTATGACAGGCTGATCCGCAATGCTGATATAGATTTTTATGTCTCTTTTGATAATGAGCAAGTTGGCGAACTGCAGGCTAAAGCAATCAGCTCGATGGTTCCAAAAGGCAAATATGTTTACATTGGAGGAGCCGAAACAGATAATAATGCCCACCTATTTAAAAAAGGCGTATTCAATGTACTGCAGTCTTCTATTGATCGAGGTGATATCACGATTATTTATGATGCATGGACAAAAAACTGGGATCCGGAAAATGCCTACAAACATATGAAACAAGCGTTAGAGGCAAACGCTGGTGAAATTGATGCTGTCATTGCTGCAAATGATGCCACAGCTGGCGGAGCCATACAGGCACTGGAGGAAGCGGGGCTTGCAGGGAAAGTTCCAGTTGCAGGACAGGATGCAGATCTGGCAGCAGCACAGCGTATTGTAGATGGTACGCAAACGATGACCGTGTATAAACCGATTAGAAAACTTGCCGAGGAGGTTGCAAAGCTCGCTGTGAAGTTGGCAGAAGGAGAGGACATAGGGGTGAAAGAAACGGTGAATAATGGAAAATCACATGTCCCTTACTTACTGTTGCCTCCAATCGCCGTTGATGCCAATAATATCGACGAAACCATTATTCTTGATGGATTTCATGCTCAGGAAGATGTATATAGTAGATAATAATTGAATGAAATTAAAAATAAAACTGAAAAATTTGATAACATATTGAAAGATTGGAGAAATAAGTATAAAATTAAACATGAGGTTGGAGTTTAAAGCTTTACCTTACTACTATTAATAATGAAAATTTTTATATAATATAAGGAAAGATCCTCCAGAGATATGCTGGGTTTTAAGCCAAAATAAGTGTAGAGTAGCTACGCTTATTTTGGCTTTTTCTATTTTTTAGGATATAGATTCTAGAAAGGAGGTAGTTCTATGGCCATATGCGAAAAAGAATGGGGAAATCTCCATCTAGAGACGTATATATATAGGATGAATGATTTTTCGATCCTATCTGACACAGCAGATTCTTTTTTAATTCTTAAAAAGAATGGGCAATTGGCCTATATAAGTGAAGCGTGTCAGCACTTTATTGGTTATTCATTCGAAGAAATCGAAGATATGAGGATTTCTGATATTTTTCAGCCATCATCTTTAAACAAGGAAAATTCTTATTTTAAAGAGCTAAGTCGAGATTCACTTTGTCACTCTGACATACATATTAGAGCAAAATCAGGAGAATTGATTCATGTTCAGCTCACCGCCTTTCCAATAATCCTGCATAATGCAATAATAGGCAGCTATGCTGTTATAAAAGAGATGACACATCATAAAGAGCAAAAATTCATGTCGGAAAAACAAGCTGTGGCAGGCCAGCTGGCGGCAGGAATTGCACATGAAATTCGAAATCCAATGACAGCCATAAAAGGATTTCTGCAGTTAATGATGAGAGATTATAAAGGGAAAAAGGCGAGCTACTTTGAGATTATTAAATCGGAAATTGAGAGGATCGAATTAATTTTAAGAGAACTAATGGTCCTGGCCAAGCCAAATAAGATTTCCTATAAAAATGTAAATTTGGATTCGCTGCTTGAGCAAATTCTCACATTAATGCGATCGCAGGCACTTCTAAATGACATAGAGATTGAAGCTGCATATTGCTTTAAGGATACTTCTATATTTGGAGATGAAAATCAGTTAAAGCAGGTTTTTATAAATTATATAAAAAATGCAATCGAGGCTATGACAGATGGCGGTAAAATACTAATTGAAGGAGAGTTTCTCTCAGAAAATCAAGTCATTATCCGCATAGTTGACCAAGGACCGGGAATTCCTGCTGAAATATTAGAACGGATTAGCGAGCCGTTTTTTACAACAAAAGAGCAAGGAACTGGTCTGGGCATGCCGGTCAGTTATCAGATTATTAAAGAGCATAAGGGAGATATGTTAATCAGCAGCAGCTCAACAGGGACATCTGTTGAAGTGGTCTTACCACGTGAATCGTAATGTTTGCAGTAGCACTTTTATAATGATAGAATAATAAAGTCTAATGTCTTGCTGTCATTAGGTTTGGAGTAACGCATTCTATGAGCAAATACATATCTATTCATATTTCTTTATGGTAAATGGAAGAAACTGTAATTAGTCGTCTTATCCGTGGCCTAACTTCTTTATTGGAGTTAGGCCTTTTTTGTCTTCAAAATGATGAGCAGCCATATTTTATGCTTATTCCTCTGCTTCCACCATTTTTTATGAAATAGACACTTTTATGGTTTGTAAAGATAGATAGTTGGGGAAAAAGACATATATATTTTATTGGGAAGATTGTCCAGTTCGACTAATTCAAAAGCAGTTAAAATTGGTGCCTTTTATTCACCAGCTATATATGAGAATGACCATCACATATTGAAAGAGAATAGTATCTGCAAGATGTTGGCTGAAATGTAGTACAGCATAGAAGGTAAAGAGAACGATAGCGAACCATTGTTATTATGATCCTTATCGAAACAGCATCTATTTTTAGAGGTAGTCATCTGGGTTGCTGCCGGTCAGGTTGCATCACATTGTGGTAAGAAAATAGGGCAGCTTAGACAACTTTTAGGGCTTTCGATGGGACTAGCTTCAGCAGCGGCTAGCCCTTTAAGGTTAAAAGATACACTCCCCATAAGGTTAAAGCAACCTTTATTTCAGTCTATCTTTTGCTTTTTCGGGCTGAGTGACCAGCTTCCACATTCAGGGAAAGGAGAGGTTATTATTAAGGCTACTCAAGATCATATGCTTCATCTTAGCAGTACGCTTAGCAAGTTGCTGAAACGGAGATTCGGTAAAGGTCCTGAAACTTGCTATGTTAATGGAGATGAAGAAAAAATATATATTTTTATGCGAAACTTTATTACCCCGGCGGAAGAAGTTTTACTGGGGAATAAACAATGGGAAATTGCTATTCATTTTCGTACTGCGATCATTGAAGCTGTTATTAAAGAATTTTCTTTTGAAATTAGCAAAACATTAGATCAGTCATATACAAACTTTTATCATGACTGGAATTATGAGAAAAACACTGGAATGATCCTGCTCGTTAACGGAAAAGCTAATGTTGAAGAAAGATTGCCGTTAGGAACCAAAAATGGAATTCTCGCTATGATTGATAAAATTGGATCGCATTTTCATAAGAGACCGGAAAACTTAACGATCCTTAAATATGCGCCCAGTATTTGTATAATCGAAGCAGATGGAATTATGGCTCCACTTGAAAACCTTGTCTATCAAATGGGGAATATGAACCTCCTTAATCGATATTCAGAGAGTGCCAAGAAAGGATATTTTGAGCATAAGCTGTCTTTAGAAGATGTCTTTAACCGTATAATCGAAGATATTTTCATCATGTGGGATTACCAAAATGATAAAAGTTTCCTTGTCTTTACATTTCGAAAAGAGATGTGAATTTACCGTTACGGGATATCTCCCTTTCTTCTTCTAAATTTCATACATAATAAAGGTCTGAATAACAAACATAATTTAATAGGCGTGGAGGAAGGGGAGTTCCAATCGCATGGATCATATGAAAGCGGAGTACATAAGCAGCTATATAAGCAAATTGTTAAGAAAAAACTTTGGCAGAGGGCCACAATCATGTCGGACCACAGTCGGAGAAAAACATTTAGTAACCTACATTACAGGATTTATTAATCCCATGGAAGAGATCCTAATCCAGCAAGGTCAAGGAAAATATGTGGACGATGCCAGAACCTCTATTATTAATCATTTATTGGACGAAATTAAAGGACTGGTGAAGGTAACGCTAAATGTTGAGGTGGAAGAATGCTATCATGATTGGAACTTTCCAAACAACTCTGGCGTTCTGATCTTTGTACTTGAGGAACGTAAAGGGGAAAATTCCCAAACCGATTTAGACATTAAAAGTCTTGAAAATGAGGTTGGGAGAATAAGTGAAATTGTGCAAAAGATGCCTGACCAAATCAATACATATCCTCTTTCGAAAACAATACTTGTAATTGAAAGAATTGGAATATTAATCCCGATTGAAAAAGCACTAATAGCTCAAGGATTTCAAAAAGAGCTTAGATATACAAAGGATGAGCTCGAAAAAAGTTACTTCCATCGAAGCGGTAAATTTGAATCTATTTTTCATACCCATGTAAAGGACATTATGATTGATTGGAATTTTAAAGAAGATAAGTCGTTAATGGTTTTTGTACTGGCGTCAAATAATTAACAGTGCAAATATGGGTTCCAGCTTTATAGCTGGAACCATTTTTTTATTATGGAAGCCGTGGTGAGAAAGCTTTGCAGCAAGCAGTCTCAGGCATATTTTTCGGCAGCCCGCTCTTTTATTACATCTGAATAATGATCAAGAAGTGTATTGAAAATGGTGTCCCATTTTTGGGTGAGAGCATAATTCCTGGCATTTGTGCCCATTTGATAGCGATATTTATCATCATAGAGCAAGGAGATGATAGAATCTGCAAACTCAACAGCAGAACCTGGTGTACAAAGTGTGCCTGTGGAGCCGTGTTTAATAATATTTTTTACACCGCCTGCGTTTGCAGCAATAACAGGAGTACCGCTTGCCAGCGATTCGAGTACTACGTTTCCGAAGGTTTCTGTAGTAGAAGGAAAAACGAATAAATCGCCTGCTGTATAAATATTTGCAAGCTCTTTTCCTTTCAAAAAACCTGTAAATGTCATATTAGAAGGTGCAGCTTTTTCCATTTCACTTCTCGATGGTCCATCCCCTACAATAAGCCAATGACTATTCTCTTTTAAATGAGGCGGCAGGTCATCTGCAATCTCGAGCAGGGTGTCGACGTTTTTTTCTGGTGCCAATCTGCCGACGTAAACGAGCAGGTACTTGCTGCGGATATTATATTTTTGCCGAACAGCATATTTATCATAATAAGGATGATACAGTTCGCAATCTACACCTCTTGACCAGATTTCCAAATTGTGAAATCCCTGTACAGTTAATTGTTCTTCTGTATCAAGCGAAGGCACAAATAATTTGCGGAAAGGGCGATGAAACCAGTTCATATATTTCCAAACCATCTTAGAAAAGAATTGCAGGTCATAATACTCTAAATAATGATCAAAATTTGTATGATAAGAGCCTACTAGTGGAATATTTAATTTCTTTGCGAAGAAGACTCCACACAAACCCAGGTTAAAGGGTGTTGCCACATGAATAAGGTCAGGCTGAAATTCGGCCAATTCTCTTTTCATATTAAAAAGATTTGGGAGTGCAAGTCTGCATTCGGGATATAAAAAAAAGGAGAGACTTTTAAATCGATGGATATTGGCTGAAATATATTCATCAGAATTCTCGCCATCTGGTGCAAATACCTTCACTTCAATATTTTGTGAGGATAGATAATCAGTGAAACGTTTTAACGTACGGGCAACACCATTGATATCAGGGTAAAAGGTATCTGTAAAAAAAGCAATTTTCACCTGAATCTCCCTCTCTTCTTAAGAATGAAAAGCAAAAAAGCAAGCTATTCCAGTGATCGTGCCAAGCAGCGAACCTGCAAGGACATCTGTAGGGTAATGCAGACCTAAATAGATTCTCGAGATTCCAACTATACAAGCCAACGGAATAAGAATAATACCGATATACGGAATTAAGAGAGTAAAAGGAATAATGATAGCAAAAATAGCTGTCGTATGACCAGATGGAAAAGAGTGATCCTTCAATGGATTATCGGGACTGA
Organism: Cytobacillus gottheilii; assembly: GCF_001636345.1. Lineage (GTDB taxonomy): Bacteria > Bacillota > Bacilli > Bacillales > Cytobacillaceae > Cytobacillus > Cytobacillus gottheilii. Next base: position 4,082,391 of record NZ_KV440945.1, on the reverse strand, counting down.
ATGAATCGGCCAGCGTCAGGTATGGTCTTTTGCGCGGATAAAATCTTTTGGCAAAATGCACCGGCAAATGGCTGATCAGCAAGGATAATGCACTTGAAAAAGCGGCTATTCTTAAAGGTGCAGCAAGCATGAGCAAGAGTGTAATAGCGATTGTGAAACGTGCTCCGCCTAGGTGTGTAATGATGCGGAAAAATGGGTTTAATATTTTGTTTTCAAAATGGCGGTTTACCGTCTGAAAAACTCTGCAATCTATTCCATATAAAGCATGTAAAATTTTCATATCTATAAGTCCTTTCTGGATATCTTTACACCTTTGCTATGGCAGATTGTGCATATGGCGATCTACCGACTGAAATATAAGTGATTGAATGACGTTCTATATCACTGAGAGAGTAACAGTTGCGCCCATCAATGATTAGAGGTGTTTTCATTAATTCCTCATATTGAACAAGCGGAAATTGAATGATTTGATCCCATTCTGTGGCAATAATGGCGAGATCGGCATCTTTTAAGGCTTCATTTATGTTTTCGGTATACTGAATTTCATTTCCGAATATGCTTTGTATATTTAAGACAGCTGCAGGGTCATATGCAATCACATCAGCATTTTCCTCAATTAGCATTTTTAAGATTGTTAGAGAAGGTGCTTCCCTAATATCATCGGTATTCGGCTTGAACGCCAGCCCCAGCAGTGCAATTCTTTTGCCTGCGAGTTCGCCGGCTGCTTCTTTGGCTTTTGCGACAGCTAATGTATGCTGGCGATTGTTGACGCCGATGACTGCTTCAAGTAATTCAAATGGATGATCAACATGACCAGCGAGCTGGACAAGTGCTTTTGTGTCTTTTGGAAAGCAGGATCCTCCATAGCCAATACCAGCTTTTAAAAACGATGAACCAATTCGTTTATCCTTGCCGATTCCATCTGCGACCTGACTAATATCAGCTCCAACCTTTTCACAAATAGCAGCAATTTCATTAATGAAGCTGATTTTGGTTGCCAGAAAAGCATTTGATGCATATTTAATCATTTCTGCACTGCGGGTATCTGTCACCATGATTTCCGTGTTAAGCGGAGCATAAAGCTCCTGCAGGACTGCAGCTGCTTTCTCATCCCCTGTTCCGATAACGATTCGGTCTCCATGGAAAAAGTCATTAATAGCAGATCCTTCACGCAGAAATTCAGGATTAGAAACGATGCTGACATTCAAATGAGTTGGTGTCATATCTTTAATCATTTCGGCGATTTTTTCATTCGTACCAACGGGAACAGTGCTTTTCGTACAAATGATGACATCTTTTTCAATATGTGAAGCAATCGCATAAACTGCTTCCTGAAGATATTCTAAATTTGCTGTGCCATCGGGATTTTCAGGAGTTCCAACTGCAATAAAAATGAGGTCTGCTTGTGCATAGGCAATCCTTGGATCAATTGTGAAAAGGAGTCTGCGTTCCTTTAGATTGTTCTCCAGCAGCTGCTGTAATCCAGGTTCGTAAATAACAGAGCGGCCGTTCTTCAGCTGCGCGATTCTTTTGTCATCAATATCAATATTCGTGACAGTATGGCCCATTTCACACAAACAAATACTCGTTATTAATCCGACATAACCTGTTCCTACCACACTAATCCTCAACCTCATCCCTCCAGCCATTAAAGTTCTACTATTATTGTATTAGACCACTTTGAAAAATTTCTTGAGGAAGTGTAAAGATCATGTAAAAAATACGTATGATTCATCACAGAGCTTGGCTCACCAAGTTTTGCTGCTGAATAAAAGGGGTGAATCCGCGAATCATTACACTATCAAAATGCAGCAGCACATAATTTAAAGGCGAGTAATTCTCGACAAAATTCGAGGAATTCCGGGGCGTCACAGTGACAGCCAAAAAATTCTATTGACATGTCCCCCTCAATTCTTATACATTACATAAGTATGTTTGATGAGATTGTTATTTATTGAACATGTATATGTGTGAATATATAGGAGGATTTTATGGGGATTCAGAATCAAACAGAAGTAAAGATTACAACAGCAGATCCGTCAGCATTAGGTCTGTTCGGTTTAGCGATGGTCACTTTTGTAGCCTCATCGCAGAAGCTTGAGTTAACAGAGGGGCTTTCTCTCATTTTGCCATGGGCATTTTTTCTTGGCGGATTAGCACAGTTATTTGCGGCAGTGCTAGATGCAAAGCATAATAATATTTTTGGAATGACAGCGTTTGGCGCATTTGGTTTGTTCTGGTTTGGTGTTGGAATGACCTGGCTGATTCAGCTTGGAGCTTTCGGTGAACAATTAGCTGCAGCAGCAGATCCGCATCAGCTTGGCATGGCATTTGTTGGTTATCTGATTTTTAGCCTGTTCATGACTGTCGGTGCAATGGAAACACATAAAGTATTATTCTTTATTTTTGTTCTTATAGATTTTTTATTTATTGGTCTATCATTAAGCAGCTTCGGAATCATGGAAGAAGCTACACATATGCTGGCAGCACTAGCTGAAATGGGAATTGCCTTATTATCGTTTTACGGTTCAGCAGCTGTGGTCTTAAACACGCATTTTGGCAGAGTTGTTTTGCCAGTAGGAAAAGCATTTGGGATATTCAAAAAATAATAAGCACAGCAAAGCAAGAGCGTTGTTAAATCAATGACTCTTGCTTTTTTTATTTATTCCTACATAGTGACATCAATCGACAAAACCCGGGGCGTCACAGTGACACCACAATAAAAAAGGGTATTCTTATTTATCCCAACATTCTGTAAAATAATATAAAAAAGAGGGCTGGAGAGGTTTTTTATGCTGAAGGGTGATCCGGAATTAGATTTTACGGAAGGTGTGAGCTGCAATGAAGTGCTTGATTTGTTTCTTGCGAGCAGTGCAGATGGAATAGCGATCTTTGATATGCAGGATTGTTTTAGAAGGATTAATCCGACGTTTACGTACATTTTTGGATATACAGAAGAGGAAGTGCTTGGAAGAAATATTGCAGAAATGCCGAACCCTGTATCCGTTATTGATATCATTAGAGAAGTAAAAACAGGGAAGGTTTACAGCAATTTAAACACGATCCGTTATCATAAAGATGGCAGGCTATTGGATATTGCTGTCTCTTATTCACCTTTTCGCGATTCAAATGGAAAAGTAATGGGGATTATCGCGGTTTTACGGGATATCACGGAACTAAAAGAAATGGAAAGAGAATTAATCCAGATCAAAAAGCTGTACAACTTAATTACTGAAAATACTACCGATATGATTAAAATCTATACAAAGGATTATGAAGTATTGTATGCGTCCCCTTCACACCATACTGAGCTGGGCGTTTCTCCTGAAACACTGAAAGGGCAGAAGCTGGAAACGCTAATTCAGCCAATAAATGATGAACCGGTAGATGAACTGCTGCAGAGAATCGCGAAGAATGGAAAATCTGAAATCATCCAAGCAAAAACCAGAACCAAGCAAAATGAATTTATGCATATCGAATCAAATATCTCACCTATATATAACGAAGCGAATGAGATAGACCTCTTTTTAAAAATCAGCAGAAATATAGATGACCGCATTAAAAATGATGAAGTACTGCGGAATTTGGACCGCTTATCAATTATAGGACAGATGGCCGCAAGTGTTGCACATGAAATAAAAAACCCGCTTACAGCTCTTAAAGGGTTCTCGAAACTGCTTCAATATAGTGACGAAAAGGAACGGCAAGCAGAATATTTAACAATCATTATGGATGAATTAAAAAATATTGATAAAAGTGTAAACGAATTCTTAGCCTTAGCAAAACCCCAGGCCGTAGAATTAAAAAGCAGCAGTCTATTCTCCATTATCAATAGTTCGATAAAAATGCTTCGTTCTGATACTTACATACATAATGTGAAGATCATTCACTCTATCAAGGAAGACCAATACTTTCTTAAGTGCAATCCAGATCAATTGCAGCAGGCTTTTATGAATTTCTTTAAGAACGCCATAGAAGCCATGTCGGAAGGAGGTCTTATCCATTGCTGTATCAGTGAGGCAGAGGAAGACATGGTTGAAGTTCAGATTTCTGATTCGGGTATGGGAATTGAGCCGGAAATCCTGCATTATTTGGGCACTCCTTTTTATACGACAAAAGATAAGGGTATAGGTCTTGGTCTTACTGTCAGCAATAAGATTATTCAAGAACATAATGGAACCATGCAAATTGACAGCACACCAGGTCATGGAACAATCGTTACAGTTCAATTGCCAAAATCTACACAGCAATAAAGGCATGCTCGCAAATTACACCGTGTTTTTTTCCTTTGCTGCAAAAGGTTTTAAATATCAAACGCTATCAAACTAATTAAAATATCTCAGATCAGCACCTGCCATATCTCGATCGGGTTCAATGATCTAATAAGAGGGAATTCTTTTTATGAGATAGAATAATCTGCGCAAATTGACAAACGCACAAGCCCTAAGCCTTAAGTCTTAGAATATAATCGGATTGTGGTCTATGGAGACTTGTTGAATTTTCGTGTATCGTAGAAGGTAAGAAAACTGCCTCACATGAAAAATTTGGTGTTTGTCTGTTGAAACCTTCAATGTTCATATTTCGTATATAAATAAAGGGTTAGGATAGGAGCGATCAATGATGAATTCGTTTTTAGCGTTTATATTAAGATCTTTAATTGCAGCTCCAACAGCTGTTTCAGTCTGGCTCGTTGCATTTTTTGCTTTTGATCAAACATTCCCGCTTTCTGGTGTAATAGGGGTCAGTGCCGGCATTATCACATTTTGGCTATCAGGTGCAGTAATGAAATCCAGATTTTTAAAGCGTCATGGTCTTTCCAGAAAGGAATATGCGTATATTGAAAAAAATCTGGATGAAGCAAAAGGAAAGCTGGCAAGGCTTCATAAAGCATTAATGTCGATTCGGCATATGCCGTCCTTAAAAGAACGGGTGCAGTTTATCCGGGTTACTCGAAAAATTTACCGCCTGACGAAAAAAGAACCAAAGCGATTTTATCTTGCTGAACGGTTTTATTTTTCACATCTTGACTCAGCTGTGGAATTAGCGGAGAAGTATGTCTTTTTATCCTCTCAGCCAAAAATGACCATGGAGCTTGAACATTCTTTAAGAGATACAAGAAAAACGTTGCAGGAATTAACTGCTTTTGTGGAGAAGGACTTATATGACGTGATTGCAGAAGATATTGATCAGCTGCACTTTGAAATAGATGTTGCAAAACATTCCATTAAAACATTGCAGGAATCCCGTAAAAATGCAGATGAAAGCAGGCGTATAAAATGAATGAACAAAATTCCCCTCTGTTAAAAAAGACAAACGATGCCAATCTGCTCGATGACTTGCTGGCAAATCCATTTGGAGAAGAAAGTCCCCAAATGCCAGCCTATGAGGACACTGGGGCAAAGAAACAGCCTCGACTCATTGATGTCATTCCAGAGGAAAATAGGGCAAAAGCATACCAGCTTGCCGAACAAATAGATCCGAAAAATCACCAGGCGATGATTTCGTATGGAACACCAGCGCAATCAAAGCTGCTTTCCTTTTCACATACCATGCTTGAACATGTACAGAAAAAGGACGTTGGTGAAATAGGCGAGATTATTGGCGATTTAATGAAAAAGTTTAATGAAGTAAATCCTGATGAGTTAAAGCCGGAAAAAGCAGGCTTCTTTTCAAGGATGTTTGGAAGACTGTCGGGATCTATTCAAGAAGTATTGTCCAAATATCAGAAAACAGGGGCTCAAATTGACCGGATCAGTGTAAAGCTTGATCGCAGCAAAAATCTTTTATTAACAGATATTGTTATGCTGGAAAAGCTTTATGAAAGCAATAAAGAGTATTTTCATGCCTTAAACGTTTATATCGCTGCTGGAGAGTTAAAGCTGGAGGAACTTCATGAGAAAACAATTCCTGCCTTAAAGCAGGAAGCCGAAAAATCTAATGATCAAATGAAGTTCCAAGAAGTAAATGATATGATTCAATTTGCAGATCGTTTAGATAAGCGGTTATATGATTTAAAACTAAGCAGAGAAATAACGATTCAAAGTGCTCCGCAAATCCGCCTTATTCAAAATACGAACCAGGCGCTTGTTGAAAAAATTCAATCGTCCATCATGACAGCTATTCCATTGTGGAAAAATCAAGTGGCGATTGCATTGACACTTATTCGCCAGCGGTCAGCTGTTGAAGCGCAAAAACAAGTTTCGAAAACAACAAATGACTTGCTCTTAAAAAATGCTGAAATGCTGAAAACGAATACGATTGAAACAGCAAAAGAAAATGAGCGTGGCTTAGTAGATATTGAAACGCTTAAGAAAACACAGGAAAATTTAATTTCTACACTAGAAGAGACATTAAGGATTCAAGAGGAAGGCAGAACAAAACGCAGACAAGCCGAGCAGGACCTTGCTAATATGGAAAATGATCTTCGCGTAAAGCTTCTTGAAATCAAAGGTGAATAATAAAAAGAAAAGCCGTTGCCTCGGAATGAGTCAACGGCTTTTTGATGAGATATTTTTCACGTATGAGCGTGAGATTCAGTTTTTTCTGGATGGAAGCTCTTCATCTGGGGAGCCTGCCGATCTTTTTTAAAGCTAGTCCTGCTTTATACGTTAGGAAACTAACTCACCTATTAGCTCCATTTACGAGCACTTACTGGGCTGAGCGGGTCAGAGGGAGTCGAATCAAAACCTCTGTCCCTTCATTTACTTTGCTGTTAAAGGACATTGCTCCTTTATGCAGCTGTACAATTCGATAACTGACGGTTAAACCTAAGCCTGTTCCCGTTTCTTTTGATGAATAAAATGGCTGGCCAAGCTTCTTTAATGCTTCTTCAGATATGCCGATGCCAGAATCTTTTATTGACACAACTGCTTCGTTTTGCTCAATATGGAATGAAACAGTGACTTTTCCGCCGCTGATTGAGGCTTCAACCGCGTTCTTTATAATATTAATAAACAACTGCTTCAGCTGATTCGGTTCACACTCGATTTCGGCAGGGAACTTTGCTCTTTTTAAATCAATAGAGACATTAAACAAAGTAGCTTCTGTTTTCAAAAGAGACGTCACATTAAATAGGATGGTTTGAATATCAGCCTTCACAAATCTTACTTCCTGCGGTTTTGCCAGTAAAAGAAGCTCGCTCACAATGTAATTAATTCGGTCCAATTCTTCCTGCATAATGCGGTAATAAAAATGATGCTTTTCATTTTCGCGTTCCAGTAGCTGCACAAAGCCTTTAAGTGAAGTAAGTGGATTCCTGATTTCATGAGCGATACTGGCAGATAGTTCACCAACGGCTGAAAGCTTCTCGGATAAGCGAAGCTTCTCTTCTGTCATCCGCAATTTTGTTATATCTTTTCCTTGTACAATCATTCCTGCCGTTTTCCCATTAATAACAATCGGAAGGATGTTACATTCCAGCATGATCTTTTCGCCGTTTTTTGTCGTTAATTCAAGTTCACTTATCTTTGGCAGGGGATCAGCATCCATTTCATTGATTTTCTCAAGAATAGCGGAATGCTGCTCTCCTTCAATAAAACTCGAGAGGGATTTTCCATGTACTTCATTTTCAGTAAACTGAGTAGACTCTATAAACTGCGGGTTAACTTGAGTAATTAGACCTTTTAGATCTGTCATCATAATAATGCCTGTATTATATTCAAAAAGCGATTTATATTGCTGTTTCGTTTCCTCTAATAACTGCTCCACAGCAATTCGATCAGTAATATCACGCCCGATAATGACAAGCCCCTGACGGCTCCCGTTTTTATTGAATAGAGGAACTTTAATGGTGTCAAAGGTTTTTGAGCTGCCATCCCTCATTGGAATGACTTCTTCCACGCGGCTGATGGTGCCATGCTGCCAGGCAGCCTCATCTGACACTTCACAATAGATTAAGGCTTCACGATAAAACTCCGTGTACTGTGCAAGTTCAGAATCCTTTTTTCCTTTATAATCGACATGTTCTAAGTCAAAGAGCTTCAAGCCAAATTCATTTGCTTCAATCCATCTGCCTTGTCCATCTTTAAAGTTGACGAAATCAACCATGGAATTAATTAGCGTAGAAAGCCGCTGTTCCTCTTCACGTGATTTATTGAGCTCTTCTGTTTTTTTGATAAAATAATAAAACAGTAATCCTGTCAGAACAATATATAAAACCTCTTTACTGCTGGTAATAAACTGCAATAAAGGAGAAGGCTCAAATTGCTCCAGTAAATAATTCGTGCCAAATATCCAGATCAGGCCCGCTATGCAATACAAACCGATTATCTTTTTTTTATTCATGCTTTTAGCTTTGCTCCTTTTTGCGTACGTTCCGAAATATGAATGAATCTTTATAACATGTTCCTTTCAGTAACATTCAGATTAAAGTTATATTAGAAAAATGTTTAAGTCCAACCGCTTTATTGTCTTATTTTTAGTATAATATGAGTTAGTATTCAAAAGATGAATCTTTGTACCTAGTTCATTTTAAATGAAGTACCTATTTTTAGCTAGTCGCAGGAAATGGAAACGATGAATGAAGGATGGATGTAAATCATGTATTTAACCGTTAAGGAAACAGCAGAACTTTTGACATGTTCAGAATCTCAAGTGAAAAAGCTAATCCTAGGCAATAAGATTCGTGCTCTCTATGATGGACAGGAGTATTTAATTAATGAAGATCAATTTCAATCACACTTCAAGCAAGTTGAAAAGTATAAGCAATTCATTGAAGAGATTTTAAATGAACCAATTCCAGAAGATATAGATGTTAAGGATGAAGACTAAACTTGCTAGTTTAAGAGCAAGCCTTAATCTTACGTTTTCCTAATAATAACAGATTCAAACAAGACTTCGGCTAAGCAGACAATGATTTCGTTTGCTTAGCTTTTTTTATTGCAAAAACGACAATTCGAATATTGACTTCATAAAGTGATTGGAGTAAACTTCATAAGTACTTTGTTTAAAGTAGTTTGAAAAAAGCACTTTGAGAAAAGCTATTAATTAGATTTTGTATATAAAGGAGATAGAAAAATGAAATTTACTCAGTTTCTAAAAACAAAAGGGGCAATTGCAACTATCTTTATGGGTGTATTCTATGCGGTTGCTATGCTGGGAATATTTTTGCCGGGCTACTCATCGATTCCGGGGAATGTTGATCAATTGCCAATTGCGATCATTAATGAGGATGCTGGGGATTATGGGGCCACGATCGCGGATCAGCTGAAAGAGAATCTGCCTTTTAAGGAAATTGAAACGGAATTAACGAATAAACAAGCATTAAATGATTTAGAGCATAATGATTTAGCATTAGTTGTGCATATTCCGAAGAACTTTTCTGATGATCTCCAAAAAGGAGAAGTTTCATCCAGTATTGATTTCACAATCAATGAAGCAGGTGCAACAACTGTTTCTTCTACGATGAATTCGGTGGTTACACAGATTAACAGCCAGTTGAGTGCACAGTTCTCAGAGCAGACGGCCAAAGGAGTCATCATGAATTTCAATGTGCCGGAAGATCAAGCGGAACAATTAGCGAATAAAATTGAAACAGCTTATGTTGGCAATGTCATCACAATCAATGAAGTGCCAGATGGAATGCATCATAATATGCTTCCAATGTTTTTAACAATGGCAGGTTATACCGGTGCCATGATTGGTGCCATGCAATTAGTAAGTGCCTATAGAGCAAGCCGGGGAAAAGCAAGTAAGAAACGTTTATTCACTTATGTACAATTAACGGCTATATTGGTTGCTGTTGTATCATCTTTATTTGCGTTAGGCATTACGTACCTCATTAATAAACCTAGTGGAGACCTATTCTTAGAATTATTTGGACACCAGGTCTTAAATTATATCGTTTGTTTTAACTTTACAGCTGTTTTCGTCTTTTTAGTTGGTGAAGCCGGAATGGTATTAAATTTACCGATTTTATTAATTCAAACATTAGCAAATGGTGTTACGGTTACTCGTGATATGATGTATCTGCCATATGAATGGATGAGCCACATTTCTCCAATGTATTATTCTGTTCAGGCATACTTTGCGAGCCTTTATGGAAGCATCAGCCCTGCACCATTTATTTGGTCAATGGCTGCTATTGGCGCAGCTGCATTGCTGCTGAACATACTAATAGTTGCATTCGTTCATAAAACAGAGCCTGTTGAAAACACAGAAGATGCCCTTGAATCAGAAGGATTACAGAATACAACTGAAGTCACTGCTTAGTTTTTGCTATAATAAAGAGATCATTTTTCTTGAAGGAGCAAAAATCATGTCCGTTCAAATTTTTATTTTGAGCAAGCTAATGAAAGAAAACACCTATCCATATAAATTAAAAAAACAGCTCTCGGAACCAATTCCCCTGGATCAGCTTGGCGGACTAACAGAGAGTAAGCTATATTACCATTTTGATTCTTTAGCCAAAAAAGGTTTAATTGAGACCGTTGAGATCATCAAAGAAGAAAATCGTCCTGATAAGCATGTATTTTCAATTACAGCTAAAGGCCGTGAAGAGCTGCCTAAATTAATTTACAGTCTATTTAAAAACGCTGATGATATTAAAGGCATGACGGTAGGCTTAGTCAACTTAAAATATGTTGAGCGAGATGAAGTCGTAAACATTCTCAAAAAAAGATTAGAAAAGGTTAAAGGGCATTGGGAAGAAATTAAAGGAATTGAAGCACAGCTGCAGGTCAGCAAAGAGAATGAATGGTTCGTTGATTTTATGAGCAGCTATATTTCATCTCAAAATGAGTCCAGCATCCATTGGCTTGAAAAACTGATTAACACAATAAAACGAGATGAGAATTAAAAAGGAGGCGAGCTTCATTGAAAAGTGAAGCTCGCCTTCTTTGTGTTATAAAGGGCAGTATTTCGAGACAGCGGGAAATCTTGATTTTTCTGTGAACAAATTTCTTTGAATGACCAAAATAAAGCTTCTGGTTAAGTCTTTCAATTTTACAAAGGAAATTATTTTTAATATTCTTTAAATATAGAAGATAAGGAGGAGATACAATGTATGAAATTTTAATTGTTGGTGCTGGCCCATCTGGTGCAAGTGCTGCAATTTTTGCAGCGAAGGCAGGAAAAAAGGTACTTGTGATTGACAATGATAAAGGTGTTACAAAGCGTGCCTGGGTTGAAAATCATTACGGTGTATCTGAAATCTCCGGACCAGATCTTGTACAGCAGGGGAAGAAGCAGGCAGAAAAGTTTGGTGCGGAGTTTGTTCAGGGAACTGTTGAGTCTATTAATGGCGGAGACTCTGGATTCGTAGTTAAAACAGATCAAGCTTTATATGAGGCAAAACATATCATCCTTGCAACAGGCTTTATGGCCGATTTAGCAGAGGAAGCAGGCATCACAACAAAGGAAGGTACAGAGCCGCGCGTAAAAACCATCATTGATACAGATGAAGCTGGGAAAACAAATGTTAGAGGCATTTGGGCTGCCGGAACAGTTGCTGGTGTCAGTGTACATACCATTGTGACTGCAGGGGATGGAGCAAAAGTGGCAATTAACGTAATCAGCGAACTCAATGGTGAGCGCTATGTAGATCATGATGTATTGAAGGGATAAGATATTTAGGAAAAGCAGCTGGAGAGCTGAGCATTTTAAGCGCAGCCTCCAGCTGTTTTTTGTGTGAAAATCAAGCTATATGCTTTGCTCTTGTGTGCTGTAAATCTCTTTGGACTCCTTCCACAATACTTTTTGTAAAAGAAGAGCAGCTAATCCCACAAGAGTACAAATTACTCCAATGATTAAAAAGATCGTGCCAGGTCCCCATTTCTGCACGAGCATGCCGCCAATTAACGGTGCAATCACCACGGTCATGCTTGATATGGAGTTGCTGATGCCAGATACCCGGCCAATGCTCTTTTCCGTTGTATGTTTTTGAATAATGTACTGAAACCCGATGGAGTAGAGACCTACACCGAGACCGATAAAAATTCCTAATAATACAGGAAGCCACATGGCAAAACCTTCTGTTAAGAAACCAAATCCGCCAAATCCAGCTCCGATAAATAAGATACTGCCGCCAAGAAGAGTTCCATAGGAGCGGAAATGCTCGAACCGATTTAAAAACATCATCATCATCAATGCGCCAAAACCGGAAGAAGCGAAGATCCAGCCGATAAGCTCTGACCGTTCCGGTGCGTAAACCCGGAGCCAGGTTGTAAACTGGACATCAATCATTTGGATAAAGCTTAGTCCGATAAACGATAGTAAAAAGCTGACTTTGAGAATGCGGCTTCTAAAAATAAAACCCCATCCTTCCTTCCAAGACTGCCAGAAGGAGGCCGGAAGTGCGGAAGCATCATCTGTTTCATTATGGTCTGCAGATGTATGAGTAATTTTCTTTTTTTTTACAAGTGTCATTAATATGACGCTGGAGATAAAAAAGGCAATTGCGTTTAAAAGAATACAAACCTGCGGGGAGGTAGCACCAGCCAATATTCCGCCCAGAAGTGGAGCGATAATCTTAGAAAGCTGCATAACCATCCCGTTTAAAGATACAGCTTTAATCAGCTGCTGTTCTGGGACAACATGCTTTATCAGGCTTTGCTGTGCTGGAAAGTGAACGACGTTAACCGTAGAGCGCAGGCTGATTAAAAGTAAGGCAATCCATGGACTTGCAGCCCATAACAATAAAAGGGTCAGCAATGCTGTTAATAAATCAGAAACAAGCATGAGTTTCACTTTGTTCATTTTATCCGCAAGGACACCTGTAAATTGGCTTAATATAGCTTGAGGCAAGGCAACCGCGACAGGAATAAATGCGATTACGATTGGTTCTGCCTGCCAAAGGTAGCCAAACATGATCATAAGTGCTACCGAATCAAAGTAGTTGCCCATAATGGATACGGAATAAGAAGCGAAAATTCTCATGAAAATCGAATTGCGCCATATACTGTTATTTGTTTTGTTTTTCTCTGACATCTTATCACCTTTTCTCATTGAGATTTCTATCTCAACTATAGAGGCGGTATGTCAGAGGAATATCATCGTTCTCCGATTTTCTTATCAAGAATTTTTTTTAAAACTGCAACAGCTTCTTCTGCCTGCTGCTCTGGAATAAGCATAGAACGCATAGTCAAAATTTGTTTATAGAGCATCGGATCATCCACGAAATTATTAAGAAGGAATAGCGAAATATCTGTTGCATAGTAAAGATGTGAGGTGAAATGACTCTGCTTAATAATGTCAAATCCATTTTCGACTTTTAAACGGCCCTTCTCTATATGTCCAGATTTAATAAGATAGCTGCCCTCCAGAATGTTGAAAATGCCCATTTCTCTTTTATACGGCCGATCCTCAAAAAAACGCTTCAGGATAGAAATCAATCTCTTAATATCTTGTTTGTTATCTTCACAAATAGCGATCGTTAATTGCATGGTCATGAGAAAAGGAAAATACCCATGCTCTGGATCCATAATCTTTGGTTCAATCCCAGGAATTTTTTCTATATGAAGTTTGGCTGCTGTAAAGTCTTTGCTCATGATATAAGCAGTGAGCAGGCCAAGAGTTTTCGCTTCAAGCATGGTGCTGCCTGAGAACATTTTTTTTTGAATAGCAGTTTTATTATAATGGAGTGTTCTTTGGTAATCATGGGATAATGTTTGAAATATATTGATAAGAAAATAAAGGTTATCGTCTATGTTTGAATGATCATCAATAAGGCTCCAAATGTCGCCCTTCATAAAAGCAATAATTTTATGAAAATGTGATGGGATGGCAATTCCCAGTTCTGATTGCTGAATGATTTTTTCAATTGCTTCTCCATGTCCGTATAAGTGATATATACTTAGCAGCCGCTGAGATAACATTTGAAAATCCTCATCATTGCTTAGAGCAAAGGTTTTTTCAGCTTTTTTACAATTGAGCTGGTAGCCAAAGCCTTTTATCGTTTCGATTTTCAGATCATTTTCCCAAGGCTTTATTTTTTTTCGCAGGCGATAGATATGATCATCCACCGTCCTGTCAGAAGGCATTTCCATCGGCCATACAGCATCGAGCAGCTGTTCTCTTGTAAAAGGCTGATTGGCATGGTCATATAAAAATTGTAATAAATAAAATTCCTTGCGCAGCAAGTGTATGTGCTGATTTTCCTTTTTAACACAATAATTTGATAACTGAAACTGTAACTGTATCATGTTAAAACTCCGTTTCTAGTATTTCTTTTACAATACCTCTATCTGTTCTGTACGGCAACGGGTTTCGATTGAAAATTAGATTGCTCAACTGGTTCTGCACTATGTTAAGATAAGAAGTAAATTTATAGGAGAGAAGGATTATAGTTGAAGAACTTGTCAACGTTTTTGTTGCTAACAGGTGTGATGGCGATATGGGGATTTAACGTTTCCATTATAAAAGTATTGGTGGGTAGCTTTTCGCCAATTACAATTACGTCATTAAGGATTTTAACAGCAGGCATTACTGTGTTTTTGATTTTGTTTCTGTTAAAAAAACTGAGAGGCCCAAGTGGAAAAGAATTGGTCTACATACTGTTTGCTGGCCTGATAAATGTTGTTGCCCATCATGCTTTTTTATCGATCGGTTTAACAGAAACTTCTGCTACTAATGGAGGTCTTATTTTAGGAGCAGGTCCATTATTGACGGCTATATTTTCAACGGTCATATTAAAAAATCGTCCCACCTTTATCCAAGTGTGCGGATTTTTGCTTGGAGGCACTGGCGTAACATTTATTGTTCTGTCAGGCGGTGAAGGAATCTCCAGTTTATCAATCGGTGACTTCTATGTGTTTCTGTCTATTTTGGCACAGGCATTCAGTTTTATATTAATAAGCAAGGCATCAAAGACCATGGATGCCCGTCTTTTGACAGGTTATATGCTTGTGTGGGGAGCCATTATTTTATTTGTCATCAGTCTTATTGTCGAGCCAAGAGGACTTTCTGAAATTTCCTCTGCTCCAGGATATGTTTGGCTATTATTCTTTATTTCTGCCATTCTTGCTACCGGTGTTGGTCATATGGTTTATAACTCGGCGATCAGCAGGGTTGGACCAGCGGAAGCATCCATTTTCTTAAACTTAAATACTTTCTTTGCGCTTGCAGGATCTGCTTTATTTTTAGGTGAGGTGATTACAATATCTCATCTCCTGGGCCTAGTTTTAATTGTCAGCGGTGTGCTCTTTGGATCAGGGGCTTTAGAACAGATTCTTTCTAAGCGAAAGCATAAGACACAAACGATGTAGAAGCCAAAAAACGAGATACCTTATATGGGAATCTCGTTTTTTATTATCAAGATAAAATGGTTTAATACCCTTTTTTATAGTCAACTAAGTTAATAGACGGATCCTCGCCAGCAAGGTATTGCTTTAAATTTGGCAGAAAAATATCCCTGATTAGGCGCTGATCATAATGTTCCGTTGAGCCGGCTGTATGTGGTGTAATAATGACATTATCCAGCTCCCATAAGGGGCTGTTTTCGTCTAAAGGTTCCTTTTCAAATACATCCAGGCCAGCTCCAGCAATTTTCTTATCCCTTAGTGCTTCAATGAGGGCCTGTTCGTCAGCGATTTCTCCACGCCCGATATTAATAAAGAAGGATGAAGGTTTCATCAGCGAGAATTGCTTAGCACCAAAAAGGTGTTTTGTCTCGTCGGTAAGAGGCAAAGTAACGGCTATGTAGTCACATTTGAGCAGAATTTCATCTATTTCTTGAGCAGTATACATTTCATCTGCATACGGATCTGATTTGCCGGAGAAACGGACACCAATGACATGCATGCCGAATGCTTTTGCAATTTTGGCTGTTTCCTTTCCGATTGCTCCAAATCCAAAAATACCAATCGTTTTGCCATGGATTTCAAGGTTAATATCAGCATGATGCCATTTTTTTTGCTGCTGATTTTTCACATACTGATCAATTTTTCGAGTGAGAGCAAGCATAAGGGCAAAAATGGTTTCAGAAATAGGATAAGCGTGCACGCCAGCAGCACTTGTCAGTTTAATATTATGGGAAGAAAGGACAGAGAGAGGCATGTAATTAACGCCAGCGCTCCATGATTGGATCCACTTGAGCTTAAGATTTTCACCATCCAGTAATTCTGCAATCCCCTTTTTCCAGCCTGCAATTATTTCGGCGTCCTGTAAATGGTCCTGCCAAATATGAGGTTCTTTTCCAACGATTAATTCCCAGTCAGGTACAGCTTCCTGTATGTCTTTGATGTATGATTCATGTATAGAATGTGTAATGATCATTTTTCTTTTCGTCATTGAAAAAACCTCCTGTGCATTTTCTTATAATCATAGCAAACTTTTGAGATGAACAAAAATTCAAAGTTTTAAGGCAATAGATTTAGAAGAGCAAAAGAAAAAACGGAAAAATAATTTCCGTTTGAACGTGCACTTACTTTATTTCAAATCCTATTAATCTTGCCTGCTTATCTGCTCCTAAGGAAGCATCATTCGGAAAGGTAATGACTGAACTAACATATTCCCAGCGGATTAATAGGTTTGTTGTGCATTCCTCTTCTTTTTGCTTTTCTTTTGGTATATCTGTTCCATCTTCTTCCTTGATCTTTGTACGTTTGTAACAAGGATTTTCAACCCAAATCCCCATGCTCTCTGTTTTCACGAGTTTGACCAAGTACCATTCATCTGGTTCATAAATGCCTGTGACAGGTCCTGTTAAATAGTCAGGCAAGTTTTTAAATTTCACTTGGACCTTTTGGTTAATAAATCCATCTAAAAACATAAAGGAACCTCTCCTAACAATGATGTTTGTATTACTGTTCCTTTTTTGAATAAAGATAAACTTTTTCGTTATTAAAAAATGGCTGGACAAACTATAATAAGATTTCAAATATACAAATGTCATAGTGTTGGCTGTTTAAACAAGCCCGTTGCATTGCGCTGCTGACCCTGTTTTTTCGTGGGATCACAAGCTGAGCCTCCTCGTCGCAGGCTCCTGCGGGGTCTCACCCTTTCCTCTGCCCACCGGAGTCGAGGGTCCTCCGCTCCATTTCACTCAAGTTTATAAAAAAATAAAAAACAGGATGATTAAAAAAGTCACTTTCTAATCATTCTGTTCTATGGTGTGTTGAATACTTATGATCCAACATCAAATTTATTATTCATCTACATATTTCCCATGCTCCGGAATGGCGATAGAGTCGAAGTCTTGAACGAGCTTGTGCAGGTTTTCTTCCAGTTCAGCTGCCGCCATTGGAATGCCATGACCTGTAATGGCAACATAGGGATCCAGTTTCTGCAGTGTTTGTACCGACGAGCGAGCAGCGTCCCAGTCTGTTGTTAAGTATTTTGGCGGACCGCTTACCTCCTGTTCCTGTGTCAATACTTTGTAAAGTGATTCTTGTTTAACTGTTACAAATGCATCTCCAGCGATTAAGGTTTTATCATTTTCTCTAAAGAGGGAAATATGTCCTGGTGTATGTCCTGGTGTATGAATCCATTTCCATTCTGGCATTGAAGGAACAGTACCATCAGCTGGCAGTGATTGAATATGTGCGCCAAGATCTATGCCTTCATGAGGAAATAATGGAGAAATTTTTGCAATTAAACCGCCTTCTACTGATGGATCTGGTTTAGGATAATCTTTCTGTCCTGTTAAGTAGGGGATTTCCAATTCGTGTGCAAATACAGGCACATTCCATTTCTCTACAAGGTCTATAATGGCTCCTACATGATCAAAATGTCCATGTGTTAAAATAATCGCCTTTGGTTTTGCTCCTTTTCCAAAGAGCTCCTCTGCAGCTTCAATAATTTTTTCTTCTGATTTAGGCATGCCGGCATCTACTAATACCCATTCCCCTGCAGCTGTATTTGTCGCAACAAAACATACATTGACGATCTGAACGGTAAAAGCATATACACCATCTGCAGCATTTTGTATCATTCCGCTTGTTGAAGAGGTGACAGGCATATATCGTTCAGTTGAAGAATTTTCATGCATTTAACTCATCTCCTTTGCCACATATCATTTAAGAGAGTTTACCCTCAATGCAGAAGAACTATTCATGTGAAAGAGGAGAAGCAAAAAAGGCTCTGCAAAAAGCAGAGCCTCAGATAAGATAAGTCAAGTTTTTTATAGCTGAGTCATACTATTAATTTATCGAAATTAACCTTACATGGTTCTTATGAAAGAAATTCATGCGGATTTAAGCCAAGTTCCATGCAAATTTCAGTGACTGCCTGTTTTTCATTTGGATCAAAGTGGCCGTCTGCATAGCCGATCGCAATACAGTAGCGGGCAACTAAACGGGCTATTTCGGGTTTTGAACGGACACGGCCAACCGCTTTAAATGCCTCTGCACGGCCGATAATCGGATCCATTTCAATTTTTTGCACGAACATATTGAATTGCTGAACGACCTTATTCGTTTCAAAAACTCTCAGCTCTTGGCTCTGGTGAATAAATTCCATCATCTTTTGACGCTCACTAGGATCTAAGCGGCCATCAGCCATGCCGACAAGGGCACAGGAAGCAACAACCGCATCAAGGACATCCTGACTTTTATAACGTGCAAATAAAGCTTGTGCTTTATTCTTTTGATCGTTCGCCCATTGTGCATAATCCGTTTGATTTGGAGACCAATTATTTCCGCACTGATTACAGGAGAATTTCAGCTGGTTTTTCCCGATAAAACCGCCAAGCAGACCAATTGGTCCTAATATAAGTCCGCCAATCGCTGCCTTTCCAAGGCCGAACCCTTTTTCACCAGTTCTTACATTTGTGGAGCCGCAGCGTGTACAGCTGACATTATCACCATAATTGGATGAAGGCTGAAGGTGGTGTGTCGGCTGTGTTGCTGATTCGTATCCAGGCTGTGAGTAGGACGGCTGATTGTACGAAGTGCTGCTGTTATAGTTAGGCTGACCGAAAGCTGGCTGACTTTGATTCTGGTAGGATGGCTGCTGGCTATATGTGTTTTGCTGATAGGACGGCTGCTGATAAGATGGCTGTGCTGGCGGAGCCTGAAATGAAGGCTGAAAATTACCTCCTTGTGGCTGTGCAGGTGCAGGCTCGTCGTCTACATCAATGCCGAAATTGCGGCACAGGGCAGCAAGTCCTCCTTGGAAGCCTGCTCCAGTTGCATTAAACTTCCATTCTCCATTATGACGGTATAACTCCGCCGCTACGATTGCTGTTTCCACAGTGAATTCCCGGCCAAGATCAAAGCGGAGCAATTCTTCATTTGTAAAAGCATTAAAAATGCGTACATATGCGTTTTGAATTTGTCCAAAATTTTGCCCCTTCATTTGGGCGTCATGAATCGTAATCGAAAATGAAATTTTTTCAATTGATGCCGGGACTTGATTCAAATCAATTTTAATTTGCTCATCATCCTGATGGCCGGCACCAGTCCTATTATCACCAGTGTATATAACAGAACCATTGCCTCCATTAGGATTATTATAAAAGACAAAATCGAGATCACTATGTACTTTGCCGGCACCATTGGTCAGGAAGGCGGAAGCATCCAGGTCATAGTTTGCCGGACCGCCGCTTACATCCCAGCCCAGGCCAGCGACAACCACTTGTAAGCCTGGATTTGATTTCGTAAGATCTACTTTTTGCCCTTTCCTTAGACGAACACCCATTCATTATTCTCCCCTTTGTCTTCATATGTAAGTTTTGAACATTCTGAGATTCATATAATCTTACTATTATTATAAGGCAATTTTATAAATGATGGAAATCACAAGGGTAATGATTTTGAATTTACAAAAATATACTATTTTTTTAACACGCTCTTCACAATAACAGGATAGAATGAGCCTTGTGAATGACAAGTGAATAGACCGGTTATGAAAATGAGAAGCCATAAAAACATGGAGATGATCCCGATCCCTCCACCTGTTTTTATGGCTTTTTTTAAAAGTGTATGGTCTATCCTACCGAAACTAAATGGCTGGGAGGATTAATATGACGGATCAGCAACAGCAATTTCTGAAAAACATGAAAGAAGAGCGGGTGATCGCGGCTATTAAGGATCCAAAATCATTGGATTACTTCTTAACTCGTGATATCCATACTGCATTTTTGTTAATGGGAAACATCAGTGTTATTAAAAGGTATGTTGACTTGCTTAAATATCACAACAGACTCGTTTTTCTCCATTTAGAAAAGATCCCGGGCATTAGTCAGGATAAGGAAGGCCTGCGCTTTATTTCAAACTTCATTCAACCGACTGGGATTGTAGCAACCAAACCATCACTGATTAAAATAGCCAAACAAGAAGGTTTGGTTGCCATTCAAAGATTGTTCCTCATTGATTCGGAAGCAGTTGAAAACGGTTTAAAAGTAAGTAGAGAGATCAAGCCAGATGCATTGGAACTTATGCCCGGGCTTCTTCCTGGGATTGTGAAAAGTATAAAGGAAGAAACAGATATCCCTCTTATTACAGGCGGGCTTATACATTATAGAAGCCAAATCCAAGATGCAATAGAAAGCGGGGCGATGGCAGCCTCTACAGGGAAACAGCAGTTATGGAGGGTTTATAAATCGGAGGAAAAGGTGGTGCTTTCATGAAAGCAGTGCAGCTAAAGGATATTCGAAAGTCCTATGGTCAAAATCCTGAAGTGCTGAAAGGAATCAATGCGGCAATCGAGCCTGGAGAATTTTTTGTATTAGTTGGACCCTCGGGCTGTGGGAAAAGTACAATGCTGCGTATCATTGCCGGTCTTGAAGAGGTGTCGGAAGGAGAGCTGATCATTGGTTCGGAAACAGCGAATAGACTGCGTCCAAATGAAAGAGATTTATCCATGGTCTTTCAAAACTATGCTCTATTTCCGCATTTGACAGTAGAGCAAAATATTATGTTTGGCTTACATGTAAAGAAAATAGCCAAATCAGAGCAGATCAAACGCTGTAAGGAAGCAGCAGAGATGCTTGGGATATCTGACTATTTAATGCGCAAACCGAAGGAATTATCAGGCGGACAAAGGCAGCGTGTTGCCTTGGCAAGAGCCATTGTAACACATGCACCTATTTGTCTGATGGACGAGCCGCTTTCGAACTTAGATGCAAAGCTCCGTGCGAGAATGCGTTCAGAAATACGGCAAATTCAGCGGAAGCTAGGCATTACCATGATTTATGTTACCCATGATCAGACAGAGGCTATGACAATGGCTGATCGGATGATGATCTTAAACCATGGCGAGGTACAGCAAGTTGGAAAGCCCCTCGATATTTATAATAACCCGCAAAATACATTTGTTGCGTCTTTTATTGGCTCTCCGCCAATGAACTTAACCGCTGCACATGTGAATAAAGGCAAGCTGCAGATCGCAAACAAGTGGAACATAAAGGTCGATGGTTATCAAGATGGAGAAGTCATTATAGGTGTAAGGCCAGAAGCCATACTGCCTGCTAATGAGGGGCTTCCTGCTGCAGATGTTAAAGTGGCCAATGTTGAAGTCCTTGGAACGGAGACACTAGTATCTTTTGAATTAGAAGGAAACAAACAATGGATTGCTAAGTGGCCCGGTCAATGGAGCGCTGAAATAGGGGAAATCCTCCAGGTTTCGGTTGATCATAACAAAATCGAATTATTTGATGCGGTTACAGGAGAACGTTTGGAGAAAACTCACTCCAAGAAAGTGCTGGAGGTTGTATTATGAGTCTTCCGCAGGCACAGCAGGAAACACAGTCATTTGTGAAGCAGAGATGGCTGGGAAATTCGAGGAGATTTGCATCGCTTTTAGAAGGGCTTCTCTATTTATTGCCTTCCATTTTGTTATTTACGGTGTTTTTATTTTATCCACTAATGAAGACTTTGTACTTAAGCTTTTTTTACTCAGATGCTCAGGGTGTGCCACTTTCATTTGCTGGTTTTGATCATTTTGTACAATTGTTTTCCTCATCAAGCTTTATGACAAGTATGAAAGCTACTTTATTGTTTGTTCTCTATACTGTGCCGCCAGGAATTATATTAGCGTTAGCTTTGGCTTTGTTAGCAAATGAAAAGCTGCGCGGCATTGGGTTTTTCAGGACTATTTTTTCATCGACAATGGGAATGAGTGTTGCCGCATCTTCTGTTATTTGGATGTTTATGTATAATCCAGCGATTGGGATCGCAAACCGTTTTCTTACCTGGGCTGGCTTGTCAGAAATTCAATGGCTGCTTGATCCTGGTTGGGCGTTAATTTCCGTTTCCATTGCAACAATCTGGATGAATACCGGCTTCACCTTTATGATTCTGCTGGGAGGATTGCAGAATATTGATAGCCAGCTTTATGAAAGTGCGAAAATAGCAGGTGTCAGCCGGTTTTATTCATTGAGAAAAATAACGTTGCCAATGCTTTCACCCACATTGTTTTTCGTCATTACAGTATCAATGATTAACGCCTTTCAAACGTTTGGACAGATTGATATTTTAACGAAGGGCGGACCGATGGAAACGACCAATGTTATTGTGTATGCGATTTATAAGGATGCTTTTATAAATTACAATGTTGGTTCAGCAAGTGCCCAGGCAGTTTTGCTCTTTTTCGGTATTCTGATTGTCACTCTAATCCAATTTAAGCTAGGTGAGAGGAAGGTGCATTACCAATGAGCTGGGGCCAAAAGCTTTTCACCTATGCTTTGCTTCTGATCGCTGCGGCCATTATGTTTTTCCCGATTATCTATGCCTTTTTAATCAGCTTTATGCAAGGCGGAGAAGTGCTGCAAGGGAATCTATGGCCAGAAGAATTTACATTAGCCAATTATATTAATGCATTTGAGAAAGTGCCGCTGTTAACTTACTTGTTTAATAGCCTGATTGTTTCATTTCTTATTATGCTTGGTCAGGTGATTTTTTCTAGTTTAGCAGCCTTTGCCTTCGTGTTCATTCCCTTTAAAGGGAGAAACGTTTTATTTTTTATCTTTATTTCAACCATGATGATTCCTTGGGAAGCAACGATGGTACCTAACTTCCAGACTGTTCAGATGCTCGGCTGGCTCAATAGCTACACAGGCCTGACGGTTCCATTCTTTGCAATGGCATTTGGAACATTTCTGCTGAGACAGCAGTTTAAAACGATTCCAAAAGAGCTATATGAAGCCTCGCAGGTTGCGGGGATCAGCAATTTCCGCTTCTTTCGTTCAGTTGTAATGCCTGTCTCTAAGACAAGCTTGGTGACGCTTGGGATGTATTGCTTCCTAACTGCATGGAATATGTATTTGTGGCCATTGCTCGTAACAAACGACGAGCAAGTGCGCACCGTGCAGATTGGCCTGAAGCAAATGCAATCTCAAGAAATTTCAACAGAATGGGGGGTGGTGATGGCTGGTGTAGTAATGGTAATTTTACCGACATTATTGCTTTTATTCCTAGGACAAAAAAGATTGCAGGAAGGGTTAACAAAGGGAGCTTTAAAGTGATCAGTTTTTTTATATAAAACTAATAAGATAGGAGTTTTTAACATGAAAAAAAGATGGTTATTTATGCTTTTATTGGCGATTTCTATGGTGATTTCTGCATGTTCTGGTGAATCTGCAGGGAATGAGGCAGAAGCAGAGAGTGATACGGAAACGGAAGCTGGATCTGAAGAGAAAACAGAGGTTGTATTCTGGCATGCTATGAGCGGTGAGCTTGAAGGAGCTGTTCAGAAAATAGCAGACGATTTTAATGCCTCACAAGAAGAGATTGAAGTAAAACCTGTTTTCCAAGGCACATACGAAGAAGCAATCACAAAGTTTAATACTGTTGCGGGTACAGAGGATGCACCAACTATTATGCAGACTTTTGAAGTTGGAACAAAATATATGATAGACTCTGGTAAAATACAGCCAGTACAAAAGTTCATCGATGAAGAAGGCTACGATACCTCTCAATGGGAAGAAAATATTACAAACTATTATGCAGTAGATGGCGTACAATATTCGATGCCGTTTAACTCATCAACACCAGTGCTGGTTTATAACAAAGATGCTTTTGAGGAAGCTGGACTTGACCCGGAAAAGGCTCCTGCTACATACGATGAGTTAAAGGATGCAGCAAAGAAATTAACGAATGGCGATCAGGTCGGTTTCTCTATCTTGAATTATGGCTGGTTCTTTGAAGAGCTTCTGGCTGCGCAAGGCGGTTTGTTTGTAAATGAAGATAACGGACGTGCTGGAAATGCAACAGAAGCGGTATTTAACAGTGAAGAAGGCTTAAAGGTTTTTGAATTAATCAGTGACATGTATAATGAGGGTACTTTCTACAATACAGGACAAGTTTGGGACGATATGCGTGCTGCTTTCCAATCTGGAAAAATTGCCATGTATATTGATTCTTCAGCGGGAATTAGAGCAATGGTCGATAACTCTCCATTTGAAGTTGGTGCTTCTTACTTGCCTGTACCAGACGAAGCTAACCGTCAAGGGGTTATTATTGGCGGTGCATCTCTTTGGATGACAAGCGATATTGAAGAGGAAAAACAGCAGGCTGCATGGGAGTTTATGAAATATGTAACAACTCCAGAAGTACAGGCTGAGTGGCATTTGCAGTCAGGTTACTTTGCCATTAACCCTGCGGCATATGAAGAGGACATCGTTCAGGAAGAGTGGGAAAAGTATCCGCAATTAAAAGTAACTGTTGATCAGCTGAAAGATACGAAACCATCTACAGCTACACAAGGTGCTTTAATATCAGTATTCCCAGAAGCTCGTCAAAAGGTTGTAAGTGCAATGGAGAGTTTATATCAAGGGGTGGATCCTAAGGAAGCACTTGACCGTGCTGTGGAAGAAACCAATCAGGCTTTGGAGGCTGCTGCCAAAAAAAGCGGGAATTAATAAGGCTTTAGCTAATAACATAAATACAGATGCAATAAAGAAATACAATCAGGCCGATGACAGGGAGGAAATTCATGTGACTAAGCAAGCTTCTGTTTTTGCCCATCGTGGTGTAAGTGGTGATTATCCTGAAAATACAATGGAGGCTTTTGAAGCTGCGTTGCGATCAGGGGCTGCAGGGATCGAATTGGATGTCCAGCTCACAAAAGATGGTGAGCTTGCCGTTATACATGATGAGCAGATTGATCGAACAACTGATGGAATCGGTTATATTAAAGACTTCTCATACGATCAGTTAAAAAGGTTTGATGCAGGAAGCTGGTTTTCATCAAAATTTGAAGGCTCATCCATTCCAACCTTAAAAAACGTCTTTGACTGGGCTGTTATGCCAGGGAATGATTTAACCATCAATATTGAGCTGAAAAATGATCAGCTTCCCTATGAAGGCATGGAAGAGAAGGTTCTTGATTTAATAGAGCAGTATAAATTGGAAGAGCGGATCATCATTTCTTCTTTTAATCCAGAAAGCTTAAAGAAGGTTCGCTCACTTCAGAAAACGATTGAAATAGGTTACTTAATTATAGGCATTCCAGAGAATGCGGTTGAGACGGCCAAAAAGATTGGAGCGAACGCAATCCATTGTCAGCCAGAGTTTGCACTCTCTTCATTTGGTCAGGAGGCAATAGAAAAAGGTTTTCCATTGCGGGTATATACAGTTAATGATCCGCACGAACAAAATCCGCTTCTTGAAGCTGGCGTTGAAGTCATAATGAGTGATTTTCCAGAACGTTTTATGAATAATTAATGTAGACGGGTGCGAGTAGATCGCATCCGTTTTTTAATTTAATTAATACATAAAGGCATCTTGGCGACGCAAGTGTTACGTGGTCAAAAATAAGGCATTTGATAGGAAAAGGAGGAAATTTGATAGGAAAACAGGAAACTTTGATAGGAAATTCATAAACTTTGATAGGAAGCTGTCGAAACTGAATGTAAAAGAGGATTTTGCATCTCTTTTATACCAATGGGCGAACCCAAATAGCTTAAATGAAGAACAAAAAAGGAATACTAAGTTAAAAAGGGTTACGAAAGGTGGATTCTATGATTGATTTTGTAAATAGTTCCACAGAAGAAGTGGCCAAGCAGCTTCTTGGCAAAAAACTGATTCATAGAATTGGAACAAAGGTTTATAGCGGTTATATTACAGAAACCGAAGCCTATGTGGGTGTTGCTGATGAGGCATGCCACACCTTCGGGGGAAGGCGTACGCCGAAAGTAACCTCTATGTACCAAATAGGCGGTACGATCTACATATACACCATGCATACTCATCATATGTTAAACATTGTGACAAAGGAAGAAGAAGATCCCCAGGCTGTTTTAATAAGAGCCATTGAACCTGCAGAAGGAATAGAACACATGGAGAGAAATAGAAATCATACCGGAGTACAAGTCAGCAATGGCCCTGGGAAACTAACAAAAGCAATGGAGATCACAAAAGCATTAGATGGTCAGAACATAGGCAATTGCGAATTATATATTCATGAGGCAGATAAAAAAACACCATTAGAAATCGCTGAGTCTCCTCGTATTGGTATTCCAAATAAGGGAATATGGACTTCGGCGCTGCTTCGATATTATGTAAAAGGCAATCCTTTTGTCTCAGGATTGCCGAAAAAGGAATGGGATAACAGGAATTATGGATGGTCATAAGAAAACTTCATATTAGCAGTTGCATTGAATTTTCTCCACGCTGCTTTTGAGAGCATAAAAAAGAAGGTAATCCCTCGGCAGTAGCAGAGTGTTACCTTCTTTTTAATTGCTGCGCAATTATTTTAACTTAAAAGAACTCTTAAGTGAAACAATTCTGTT
Organism: Cytobacillus gottheilii; assembly: GCF_001636345.1. Taxonomy (GTDB): domain Bacteria; phylum Bacillota; class Bacilli; order Bacillales; family Cytobacillaceae; genus Cytobacillus; species Cytobacillus gottheilii. The sequence continues at coordinate 4,055,786 of NZ_KV440945.1, read as the reverse complement.
AAACACAATGTTTCCTGGTGCAGTGTGTTTTGGATCAACATTGAAATAGCCATGGCGGAAGAATTGGAATTTGTCCTGTGGCTGAACATTTTCCATATTCGGTTCAATATATCCTTTAATAATTTCGATTGAATTTGGATTAATATAATCAAGGAACGTTTTATCTTCGCCTTCTTCTTCAGCTGCTTTCATCACTTCGTCGAGAACAAGCGGCTCGTACAAACGAAATTCTGCAGGGATTGCACTGTTTGCATCGACCCAGTGAATTGTTCCTTTTACTTTACGGCCAGTAAAGCCAGTTCCGCTTTTTGTTTCAGGATCGTATGTGCAATGGATTTCAACGACATTTCCCTCGTCATCTTTAATGACATCATGGCATTTAATAAAATATGCGTGCTTTAAGCGCACTTCATTGCCAGGGAAGAGACGGAAGTACTTTTTCGGAGGATCCTCCATAAAGTCATCCTGTTCGATGTATATTTCTCGTGAAAATGGAACTTGGCGCATGCCCATTTCCGGATTTTCGGGGTTGATTTCCGCTTCAAGCATTTCACTTTCGCCTTCAGGGTAGTTTGTAATCACAACCTTCAATGGACGAAGGACTCCCATCGTACGAGGAGACTTTAATTTTAAATCCTCACGCACATAATGCTCTAGCATTGCCTCATCAACTGCTCCGCTGCCTTTAGATACGCCTGTTTCTTTCACAAACTCTCGAATAGCTTCAGGTGTAAAGCCCTTTCTTCTTAAGCCGGAGATCGTTGGCATACGGGGATCATCCCACCCATCTGTGATGCCTTCATCTACAAGAAGCTTTAACTTCCGTTTACTCATGACCGTGTTGGTTAAGTTTAAACGGCCAAATTCAATTTGCTGCGGCTGGCTTTCCATTTCACATTCCTGTACCACCCAATTATACAATGGACGCTGATCCTCAAATTCTGTTGTACAAAGCGAGTGTGTGACATCTTCAATTGCATCCTCGAGCGGATGTGCAAAAGCATACATTGGATAGATGCACCATTGATCGCCTGTGTTATGATGGGTAGCATGTGAAATCCGATATATGACAGGATCGCGCATGTTTAAGTTAGGTGAAGTCATATCAATTTTCGCGCGAAGCACTTTATCGCCATTTTGAAATTCTCCGTTTTTCATGCGCTCAAATAATGATAAGTTTTCTTCAACCGAACGATTTCGATATGGGCTTTCTTTTCCAGGCTCTGTCAAAGTTCCGCGGTATTCGCGAATTTGCTCTTGGTTTAAGTCGTCTACATATGCTTTGCCTTTATTAATTAATAAAACAGCGCGCTGATACATTTCCTCAAAGTAGTCAGATGCATAGCGAAGGTCGTCCCACTCATAGCCAAGCCATTTGACATCTTCTTGAATAGCGTCGACATATTCCTGATCTTCTTTCAGCGGATTGGTATCATCAAAGCGTAGATTTGTTCTTCCGTTAAAGTCATCTGCCAATCCAAAATTAATAATAATTGATTTTGCATGACCGATATGCAAGTAGCCATTAGGCTCAGGAGGGAATCGGGTAATGACTTTATTGTGTTTCCCGGATTCAAGGTCTCCTTTTATAATGGTTCGAATAAAATTTGAATTATGTTCCAAACTCGGATCAGCCTTTCTATTTAAGTAGTTATCCATATTTTAATGATTATATCGCAAGAAATAAAGCATTCAGCCATTTTTATTTTCAGCTGTCATTCCAAGTTGTCTTTTTCTCTGTACAATATTATATCGAATCAGCGGTTTCGCCGTCCGAATTCCATAGGACCTTTTACTTTCCTTATTATAGACAAAGAAGCCTGGAGAAAAAAGTCCCCAGGCAATGTTTATCCGTGCTTTATGAAAAAATGCTTTTGATTGAATCAATAAGGTTCTTAAAGAAGTCAGACACAGCTTGAAGGAATCCTTTATCTCCAACTGCTTCTTCAATTTTTGATTTTACATCATTAGCTAAGTCCTCGAGCTGGCTTTTAACATTATCAAAATTAATGTTCAGTTCACGCATTCTTTCAAACAAATCGACCAGAAGCTGGCGATCTTCTTCGCTTAATGATACTTCAAGTGTCTTTAGCTGTTCGTCGATGATTTGCTGAATATCTTCTTTTGTCGCCGGGTTTTGTTCAGCGATAGCGGTTTTTATTTCAGTCAGAAGCTCAGATACTTTATCTTGATCAAGTCCTTCTTGTCCAGCCAGTTTTGTCGCCAAACTAAGCTCTTCATTTGCTACCTCAGTACGATCCTGATTAAGGGCAGTGCTATCACCTTGATCGTAAGCTTTGTAAATTCCAACTAATGCAGAATGTCCGCTTACTTTAACAGGAGAGGCGATGTCTACAACTGCATCTTCAATGCCGGCGGTTAAAAGAGCATTTGCATACATTTCATCGGAAACTTCAGTAATATTTTCTGGAGTCACCTGATTAATAACGACACCTTCGCCCGTTTCCTTGCGTGTGATTTTAGCTGAAGAATACATATTAGAGTGAGGATCTCCTTTAATATAATAAACGATGTCCTCACTTGTTACCGTTATTTCTTCCACCATTTCAGGATCATTTATATTTAGCAGGCTGCGTGTTTCTTCTTTTTGAGCTGCTGTTAAGGCTTCGCCATAAACGGCGATCGGCAGGCCAAATTTTTCATTAATACTTTCTTCTTCATTTCCGTTTGCAGCAAAAGCTGTTCCATTTATACTAAAAGCAAGAGATAGGGCTGCAGCTGCAGCCAGCCATTTTTTAAAATTTGTCATGTTAGTAAACTCCTTATTCATAATTTTGAGCTATATCATATAGACGTCTTTGTATGATAAAAGTTTCATTTATCACATATATTATTGGGAAAAAGGTACGTAAAATCATCCGAACTGTCGTAATTCAGAACCAAAGTGGGTATGATATATATGATTTATACCGCTTCTTTGCTCCTTTCAAACGTTTTAATGAGTATAGACAGTGGTAAAGGAAAATACTATGCGTTCTTTTATATTAAAGCATTTTTTACATAACTTGCAGGGCAATAGTTGGGAATTTTAAATGAATAGAATACTTTTTCTTACTTTTAATCATATGATAATGGTATATTCCTAGAACCTGTCTTTCTAGAAGGACTGCTATCTTTTGAAGGCAAGTATAGGTTTATAGTTTGGGAAAGTGTCTAGCTGCAGCGCCTAGCCCCTCGAGGTCTTAAGCCAATCCGTCCAGAAGGTTAAAGAACAACCTTCTTGCCATCTTGTCTTAAGCTTGTCGGGGCTGAACAAGGCGCTTCCGCTTTTCTTAATATGATTGTCTTTGAATTGATAGGGAAATGACATTTATCTTCGTATCTTCTTTGTTAGAATACAAGATATATATGATAAATGAGTCTGTGCGTAAAAAGATGCATAGCGGAGGTTGATGAACACTTGGAAAAGCAATTAATAAAAAAAGTATATTATGAAACATTTATGGATGGTCGTGACGGAGTACACCCTCTTAAAGTCCTTGGTGATATTTATATGGAAGAGCAGAGCAGTGAGGTTCCAGATTTAGCGCAAATTCGGTTTGCACAAGGTGAACTCTACTTTATGCACAAGGATTATGAGGCAGCCATTTTTAAGTGGGAGAATATCAATAATGAGCTGGAGCCTTGGGCGAAAAAAAACATGGCAGATGCCTATTTTGAGCTTGATTTACTGTCAATGGCCGAGGATATATACAAAACGATTGAAACAGATTCCACGATTTTGAAAATGGAAGTGCTGCTGCAGTTATTTTCCTTATACATACAATGTGGAAAGCTTGAATTAGCAGTTGATACCATTAAGGAAGCTGTTGCCTTAGACCCGGATTATCCAGACGTCACGGAAATTGCCCGTATGTTTTTTGAAAAACATCAGGATTGGAGCAATGCATTGCAGCTTGCTGCAGATGAATCAATTCGCACCAGGGCTGTCAGCTGGTTTGATGTTCTGCAAAGGTATATTGAAGCTGGAAAAACGAAGCAAACTGAACCTAGTTATTATAACGAAGCAATGCTGTCACTATATGAAGTTGATCAAAATAGGTTTGAACAGCTGGCATCTGCTTTATTTCTTCATTATCAGCAAAAAGAAGAGCTTCGGTTTGCATTTTTAAAAGAAATAAATCACATGTTGCTTCATGTAAATGATGCTGATGACTATACATGGAATAGACTCTTAGAACATTATTTGGATGCCTATAAAGAGCTGATCTCTGGTAAATATTTAGTGCGTGAAATAGCTCATCTAATGCCGAATACGTTAAAAGTTTGGTTAAGCATTGCATCCTCAGCACACGCTTTATTGGCAGGTTCCGCTGTGCTGGCATGGCAAGAATTATTTCCATCAGATGTAGATGAAGAGACAATATATCAAGCTGAGAAAACATTAAGCTATACTTTACGTACACAAGATGGACTGCAGTCAGGTTTCGCCTTGTTTGAAAGCCTTATGTCCTGGGCATCTGAAAATGGTGTCTTTATGGGAGAACGGTTTAAATGGATGGTGCGGGAGCTGCTAAATTTGGATGAACTGCATTTGCTTGTTTCCGGGGCAGGAAAAAGTTCAGCAGCTGAATTTCTAGAAGCTATAACATCCTTTCCATTTGCGGGTGAACTTGAAAGCAGTGCAGTGATGATTAAGGACTCAGAAGAAAATAAACTAACAGCTATAATGGATGACAAGATGATTCCGCTGAATTCAATTGAAGAGACGCGAGAATATAGAGGCGGCCTGCAGCAGATGATTGTTGATGCAGAAATGCCAATTCCGTTTCTTCAGCAGCATCACACGGCTATTATTCATGCAAAAGATCAGCAGCATATCATGGCTAAAAATCTGCAGCAATACTTGCATTTTGCGGATCAGCTGCTTCTTGTAATTGATGTTCGTCATTCAATTACTGAGGAAGAGATTGAGGCTGTTGAAAAAATACAGAATAAAGCTCCCAATTTGCCAGTACATTTCCTCTTACTGCAGGAGGAATTTGGAGTCCAAAATGCGGCAGAGGAAGTTGCTCAAAGAATATACACTAGTTTTCCTAGTGCATCTATCTTTTCGTATTCATTGCATTATCATGGACAGGATCAAATGGAAGAGCTGGGAGCCTTTATCCGCCAGATGATTAGCGGAAGAAGCCTTGAAGTAGAACGGACAAAAAAAGTGCTCTACTATATAAGGAAATCAATCAATTACCTGCTTGAAAAAAGAAGTGAAAAGGAAAATACATTGGTCGAACAGATCAGCTGGAATGAAGAAATGCAGGCAAAATTAAAAGGCGCTATTCATCAGCTTGAGGACACTGAAGAGGGGAAAGTGCAATCTATAACAGCTGATTTTAACCAGCTGAAGAATGAAATGAAGGATAAAATAACCTCTAAGCTCCCTGAACTATTTAGACAATGTTCAGAGCTGATTACGGAAAGCAGCAATTTTGGAAATATACATGTGGAATTAAATGAAGAGATGAACCGGAAAGCCCAGCAATTTATCGAACTGGAGGTCTTGCCGGAGTTTCATAATCGTTTTACTGAATGGATCGTCAGCAGTGAAGCTGAATTAGCGGAGAGCCAGCGCTTTCTTGATGATATCGGCGAAGGCTTTAATGATATGTATAATGAAGAAAAGCTGCGGTTGCTATGTGACTTTAAAGTGCTTGAAGACTGGGCGAGAGATGCTGACAGAATGACAAGAGGAACTGTGCGTTTTGAGCATGTGAATATTCTGTTAAAGTTTTCACCTTCACAATTTATATTGAAAAGCGCAGGAAAACTCTTTGGCGGACTGCAAAATAAAACGATGCTTCATAACAGATATAAACAGTTTATAGAGCATGAAGATTATAATGAAGTTACAAATCAGATTTCAGAGCGGTTTATTCAGCCGTTTGATCTTTTCGAACAAGGATTAGAAAGAGATATAAACATATTTTTTAGGCAGCCGTTTGATGTATTAGAGGAAGCAGTAACCGAAACAAAGGACGCTATAGAAGGTGCCAGTCATGGTTTAGAACAAATGAGAAAGCAGCCAGAGCGCTATCGTGATCCATTGACTCTTTTTGATTTGAGATTAAGACAATATGAATGGATGATTTCTTCTAACCAAGAAAAAATCCCATATCAGTAAAAGGGACATGAATTTAGAGAGCGAATCATTCGCTCTCTTTTTCAGATTAAAATGGCAAAAAACATAATAAGTAATTGAATATTATGACTAATAAAATCGGTATTCCCGCTATTTACCAATGAAAAAATTGGAATATATATATTTTAGAAGTTTTTAACTTAAAAACTCGTAACATACTGTTTTTATTGCTATATTTGTATTAGGAATAAAGTTAGAGATAGGGGGGGCATTTTTGAGCTTTAAGAGAAAGCAGTTCATCGGGTTAGGACTGACCACTCTTTTTTTATTTTTGCTCATGTTTGTCATTCTAATGATGGTAAACGTTATGAGAGAAAATATGCTGGAGATCGTTCAGGACCGATATAGCAAAGTAAATGAAGCGACAGAAATTAGACAGGAATTTTACGAAGCCGACCGTATGCTTCTAAATGTTATCTCATATGGTGAAGAACTGGATGCTCAAATATTGGCTAGTTCATTGCAGGAAAGTCACCAAACGATTGAAAGCAATTTGATTGACCTTGAACGCAGCATTAATACAGAAAGCGGCAGGGGCATCTTTACTCAATTAAGAGCAAGTTATGACTCCTATCTGGAAATGGAACAGGAAATTATCCAGTTAATGAATGAGGGAAATGAAGCGGGTGTAGCAGCTTTATATTCAAATGAACTGGAAAATCGAGATATGCTGCTGCAGCAATTGGCAGATTTTAAGGATCATCAAGAAACACTAATGAATGATTCCCTTGAAAGTGCTACAAACACATATAATCAGCTTCTTATTTTCATTATTTCGGCTGTTTCTATTGCGATTATCCTAATTATCGGAGTGACGATCTGGGTCATTCGGAGTACAAGCAGAAGCATAAATAGCATTACTAAAGGAATCAATGACATTGATTATAACGAGCTATCTAAAATTCCTCGTTTGGAAGTAGAAACACAAGATGAGATCGGCGAGATTGCGAAGGCATTTAACTATATGGCCGACTCTTTAGAGGATTACAATAAAAAAGAAAAAAGATATACGGCCGAAATCACTGAACAAAACTGGATACAATCGACTTCCGCAGACATTATCGGAGCGTATAGCAGATTTATAACAGTAGATGAACTGGCATCTTATTTTATAAAGAAACTGACACCAATTGCTGGTGCTGACCTTGGTATTTTTTATCTCAAACATGAAAATGGAGATGACATTCTTTATAAACAAGTTGCTGCAGTTGCTGGAGAAAGAAATAGTGCAGGAAGAAATGCCTTCGCACCAGGTGAAGGATTAATCGGCCAAACTGTTCTGGATAAGAAAATAACACAAATTCGCGATATTCCAGATAATTACCGCATGATGACAACTGGCCTTGGGGAATTCCAGCCAAGAAGTATTGTTATGGCGCCAATCCTGATGAATGATGAAGTTGTCGCGGTGATTGAGCTTGCGGGGCTGCAGTATTTTACGAATGCACAAGTTAAATTGATTGAAGAAGTAACAGAAACGCTTGGAATAGCCATTACAAATATTGCCGGACGAATGGAAATTGTCCGTTTGCTTCAGGAATCGCAAGCGCAGACAGAAGAACTGCAGACCCAATCAGAAGAATTGCAGACGCAATCAGAAGAACTGCAGGCACAATCTGAAGAGATGCAGACCCAAGCAGAAGAATTGCGGATTATCAATGAACAGCTTGAGGAACGTACAAAGGATGCAGAACTGAAGTCTGAAGAACTTCTTGCTGCAAAAGAAGAGCTGGAAGAAAAAGCGAAGGAATTAACATTAAGTTCAAAATATAAATCTGAGTTCCTTGCCAATATGTCACATGAGCTGAGAACACCTTTAAACAGCATTCTATTATTATCGGAAATGCTTGAAGAGGATCCAGATCAGGTACTAACAGACGAACAGAAGGAATTCTCACGTGTAATTCATACATCAGGCCAGGATCTTCTGAACTTAATCAATGATATTCTCGATCTTTCAAAGGTAGAAGTCGGGAAGCTTGAAATTAAGTTTGAAGAAGTCAATATCGTAGACTTTGCTGATCGCATTAAGCTTCATTTTGCACAAATGGCAAAGCATAAAGGTCTGGACTTTTCTGTGAATTCAAATGATGATATACCAATGCTTATGCATACAGATGAAATGCGTCTGCAGCAAGTTGTCAAAAACCTGCTATCAAATGCATTCAAATTTACAGAAAAAGGTTCGGTAACTGTGTTGCTTGAAAAAGCGAAACAAGAGGAGTATGCTCTACTGCCTATGGCAGAGCATTCAACGAATTGGCTAAAAATAATTATTTCTGATACAGGGATCGGGATTGCACCTGATAAGCAAAAAATGATCTTTGAAGCATTCCAGCAAGCTGACGGTGCAACCATGCGCAAATATGGAGGAACGGGTCTTGGTTTATCCATTACAAAAGAGTTTGCTACTCTGCTGGGCGGCACATGTAAGGTAGAACGCAGTGTTGAAGGAGAAGGAAGCAGCTTTGCTTTAATCATCCCTAGCTTACCGGGAGGAATGCCTGCCACAATGGAGGAATTAAAAGCAGAAGAGGAAGCAGCATCTGCTTTGGCAATAGAAAACACCTTATCAAATGAGCATGTAAAAGAAACAATTGAAATAGAAGAACCGATTGAAAAGGCTGAGCTGACAAAGGACCTTAAGGGTAAAACAGTTATCGTTGTAGATGATGATAATCGTAATATCTATGCTTTGAAAAATGCCTTAGAAAAAGAAGGAATGAATGTCATTACAGCATCGAATGGTCTTCAATGTCTTGATACCTTAATGTCCCAAGACCAAGTAGATATTGTCCTAATGGATATTATGATGCCGGTAATGGATGGCTATGAAACAATGAAAAGAATCCGCGGCCTAGAACAGCACCACGATGTTCCAATCATCGCTTTAACAGCAAAGGCTATGAAAGGCGATCGCGAAAAATGTATCGAAGCAGGAGCATCAGACTACATCAGCAAACCACTCAAGCTAGACCAGCTCCTATCAGTGATGCGTGTGTGGATTGCAAAGTAATGCGCCAGGAGGATGCAGGCTTTAACGCCTGATTAGGTGCAAAAAACATGTTACAGGAAGATGGCGGCTTATCACACAAGCCGCCATCTTTTATAGGTAAAACGTTACAATAGGTTTACTCATCTATAAATCTGGGTATTTAAGGATTGCTTTATATTCGGACGCAATGGAAATGCGTGTTTAGAAGAATGATTGAGAAAGATGAGGAATGAAAATATTCATGGATAAAGAAGAATTGGAATTAGACTTGCTGCTTCATGCAGTTTATAAATTATCAGGTTATGACTTTCGAAAATATATGCGTGCTTCCATTAAACGGAGAGTTGAGAATAGACTTCGGCTTGAGCGGATTGCCAACATGACCCTCTTAACAGAAAGAATTATTCATGATGAACACATGCTGACAAAAATATTAAGCGACTTCTCGATAAATGTAACAGAAATGTTCAGAGATCCGAGCTTCTTTCAAACATTTCGCAAAGAAGTAGTGCCGCTTCTTGCTGGGCTTCCTGAAATAAGAATATGGCATGCGGGCTGTTCTACCGGTGAAGAGCCATACTCAATGGCTATTCTTATGGAGGAGGAAGGTCTTGGAGCTATTACAAGCATCTATGCAACTGACATGAATGAAAAAGTTTTAAAGAAAGCAGAGAGCGGCATTATTCCACTCCATAAAATGCAAGCGTACACGAAAAACTATATGCTGGCTGGCGGAAAAAAGTCTTTTTCGGAATATTATACGGCTGATAGCGAAGCTGCTTATTTGAATAAGCATCTCCTGGATCGGATTATTTTTGCTCAGCACAATCTAGTTACAGATCGATCGTTTAATGAGTTCCATGTTATCATCTGCCGCAATGTACTCATTTACTTTAATCTGGAATTACAAGGACATGTACTAAACCTGTTTAACGCAAGTTTAACGAAAAAAGGATTTTTAGGTCTGGGCAGCAAGGAATCAATTCGTACTGAAACAGAGATGTTTGAGCCGTTTAATTTTAAAGAGAAATTTTATATTAAAAAATAATGTTAAACAATAGTCAGCTAAATTAGTAGATATAAAAAATCCGTACGAGTAAATTCGTCTATTAGAATTTGACTCATACGGATTTTTATTTTTATGGTGACGGATTTATGTATGTAGTAATTTTAATCTCTCGTATTCTGTCTGAACCTGGACACAATAAGTGATGCATTCAAGAAAGCATACTCTTTATAATTATAGTACGATTAAATGCATTGTGCTAAAAACACGTATCTTAGTTAGCTTGAATTAAAACGGCACACATATCATCATCTGCTAATGATTGCTGTTCTTTTGAAAGAATCATGTTAATCGGTTCAATTTTAGCTGCAGAGTTCCATCGGAATGAGGATGTTTCTTTTAAGTATTCACAAGGTAAGACACCGGAATCCTCTATTGTCTCAACAATTCCATCGGTTACAAGCAGCAATTGCATTGATTCTGTATAAGTAAAGGTAGATTTCTTAATTTGGATGTCTTCAAAAAAGCCTATTGCATATGTGTTGTTAGGAAGCTCTATTACTTCCTTTTCGTCGATAAGAGCAATGCCGGGAGGGTGACCCGCATTTACATATTCAACCGTTTTTTCCTCTGTATCAAGGACAAGATATATTGCTGTAAAGTAATAGGGTATTTGCCCATTATGTTTATTGAGTCCATTCATCCACTTGTTTAACTCCTGCATAACATAATCCGGATCAGGATCTGTTCTCATTAAATCACGCAGTACAGAAGAGATAAACATACAAACAAGAGAAGCAGATATTCCATGCCCCATCATATCAAGCTGGATGATGGCATAACGATTCTCTTCGATTTTTCGCCAGTAATATAGATCACCTGCTAGCTTATTGGCAGGCAAATAAGAAGCTTTAATAAGAAGGTGGTCGAGATCCAGCGTTTCACTGAGCACACTCATCTGTACTTGTGTGGCCAAATCTAATTCTGTTTTAATTTTTTCCTCCTGATCCTTGTGCCAATCCTTTTCTTCTTTTAAGCGAAGAGCAACGCGTATTCTGGCAAGAAGTTCAACTTTATTAATTGGCTTCATCACATAGTCCATCCCACCAGCATCTAACGCTTCAGCCACTTTATTGGAATCTTCGAGAGCGGTTACAAAGATAACTGGTATATCCTTTAATGTTTCGGACCCCTGAATCAGCCTGCATGCTTCAATTCCATCCATTTCAGGCATCATAATATCCATTAAAATAACATCAGCCAAGCTTTCGCCAATTACATGTGAGCTTTCTTGAAAATAATGGAACATTGCATCTGCTGAAGTAAATGTTAAAAGATCAAGATACCCTGCGCGTTTTAAGATATTTTGGATGACATATAAATTTGCCTCATTGTCATCAACCACTAGTATTCTCATCGTTAACTTCCCTTCGGTTGTATAAACATAATAAATATCCTTTTTCTATACCCAATTCATTTTGTTTTAAACATCATAATTATATTTTTTATTATTAATACTTTCTAGAAAAGTGTTTCATATTCCTTTTGAGAAAATTATTTTAGTAAAACCTTTTGTTCTCTCAGTATAAACATTTGTACTCTGTGGATAGAAAAAACCCTTGATTATTTTATTAGGTACTGTAAAATTAAGATTAAATTTTTGAAGGATTGGGAGAGGTGTTTTATGAAGGTCATCAAGTTCGGTGGGTCCTCTTTAGCTGCAGGTGAGCAAATAAAAAAGGTATTTCAAATTGTTTGTGAGGATCCGACTCGGAAAATCGTTGTTGTTTCGGCACCTGGAAAACGCAGCAATGAAGATCAGAAGGTTACAGATCTATTAATACAATGTGCAGAAAAACATTTTCGAGGAGAAAATTGTTCGGAGATCATAAAGGCGATTTTCTGCCGCTATGAAACGATTTGTATCGAACTTGAACTGCCCATGTCGATTTTAGAAAGTATAAAAGAGGATTTTGCCGAACGGTTAATGGCTGGCTATAAAGATAAATTCAGCTTCTACGACCGCATGAAAGCCTGTGGAGAAGACTATATGGCGCAGCTGGTTGCCCACTTTTTTCAAGCACAAGGGTTGCAGGCTGCATATGTTAATCCGAAAGAAGCTGGACTTATTGTATCAAGAGAACCTGGGAATGCCCAGGTATTGCCTGTATCCTATGAAAGACTATCAAATATAAAAGAAAAGAGCGGGATTACGGTGTTTCCAGGGTTTTTTGGCTATAGCGAAGAGGGTGAAATCATGACCTTCTCCCGGAGCGGTTCAGATGTCACAGGTGCTATCCTTGCAAAAGCAGTACAGGCAGACGTTTATGAAAACTTTACAGACGTCAATGCAGTCTATTCTGTAAATCCTGCAATTGTGTCGAATCCAAAGGAGATTCGAGAACTTACCTATCGGGAAATGAGGGAACTTTCTTATGGAGGCTTCACAGTATTGCATGATGAGGCTTTAATACCAGCTTTCTCAGAAAAGATTCCAGTTCATATTCGAAATACAAATAATTCTTCTGCCCCAGGTACAAAAATTGTCAGCAGACGCGAAGAGGAAATCGGTCCAGTTGTGGGCATAGCCAGTGATCATGGCTTTTGCAGCATATATGTGAGCAAATATTTAATGAATCGCGAAATTGGATTTGGTCGCAAGTTGCTTACTATATTAGAAGAGTTTGGATTAAGCTATGAACATTCGCCATCAGGCATTGATGATATCTCCATCATTTTACGTGAGGACCAATTAACACCTTCAGCAGAATCTAAAATTATTGAACGCATAAAGATAGAATTAACAGCAGACGAGGTAGTCATACAGCACCATTTATCCTTAATCATGGTTGTTGGTGAAGGAATGAGACACAATGTTGGGACCATGTCACGAGCATCTAAAGCTCTTGCCGAAGCAAGGGTAAACATCGAAATGATTAATCAAGGCTCTTCAGAGGTAAGCATGATGTTTGGAGTTAAAGAAATAGATGAAAAAAGAGCAGTTGAGGCACTTTATAGAGAGTTTTTTGCTCCTGTTCCTGTATAGCGCGTGATTGTATCAACGCTCCTCTTACTTGAGGGGCGTTTAGCTTTTGGGAAGCTATCCAAAAAATTAAGACAAGTAAATGACACTATCCATAAATTTGTATATAGTTATAGAAAAGGAATAAACAGGGAGCAGCTGCAAATGAAAAAGAGAAAAGGGGTATCATTGCAAACAAAGATCATCGTTCTTATTGTGGCAATCATTATGACGATTATATTGGTGCTTACAGGATTATTCGCAAAGATGGAATATGAGCAGACTCAGAACAATATGGGGACCCTAGCACTACAGGTTGCCAATACGGTTTCATTAATGCCGTCATTAAGGGATGCTTTTAAAGAGGATGATCCTTCAGCAGTGATTCAGCCGCTTATTGAAAAAGTAAGGAAAGATGTCGGCGCTGAATTTATTGTGATTGGGAATACAGACAGTATCAGATACGCACATCCAGATGAGAAGAAAATCGGCAAAAAAATGATAGGCGAAGATAATGATCGCGCTATCCTTCATGGGGAATCCTATATATCTGAAGCAACGGGCTCTTTAGGACCATCTTTACGAGGCAAATCACCCATTTTTGATTTGAATGGCGACATTATGGGTGTAGTTTCTGTTGGTTTTTTAGTCGATGATTTAAAAGAAGCCGCTTTCAATAATATGAAAACCATTGTAAGTGCAGGTGCTATATTATTCGGCATCAGCTGTGGCGTTTTATTAGCCAAGAATATACGTAAAGATATCCTAGGGTTAGAGCCGTATGAGATCGCCTCACTATATCACGAAAGAAATGCAATTTTATCCTCTGTCAAAGAAGGAATTATCGCCATTGATGAAAACGGGCTGATCACAATGCTGAATCCTGCTGCCCGAAATATACTCAATATTGAAAAAGATGGTTTAAATAAAAAAATTGAAAGCGTTATTCCAGATACAGATATTTATAGAGTCCTAGAAACTGGTGAAGCAGAAAAAAATCTCGATGTCATGTTAGGTGAGAGAAGAGTGATTGTGAATCGCACCCCTATCATCAAAAACGGTCAAGTAGCAGGTGTTGTTGCAAGCTTTAGAGATAAAACGGAAATTGATGAAATGGTTAATACCTTATCGGAGGTAAAGCAGTACTCCGAGGAATTGAGAGCTCAAACTCATGAATTTACAAACAAGCTCTATGTTTTATCGGGTCTCATGCAGCTGGGCAAATATGATGAGGCAGTAAAGATGATCCAGATCGAATCAGGGAATCATGAACATATGCAAAAAATTGTGTTTGAACAATTGGCAGATAGTAATCTGCAGGCAATCCTGCTCGGCAAAATGGCTAAAGCTTCTGAGAAAAAGATCAATTTTACGATTGATGCCGACTCAAGAACAGAATCATTGCCTGCTCATATTACAATTTCTCATTTGATTACGATGATCGGGAATATCATTGACAATGCATTTGAAGCGACAGAAGGGAAGTGTGAGCGGAATGTGAGCTTTTTTACAACTGATATCGGTAAAGATATTGTATTTGAGGTAAGTGACAATGGCGATGGCATTTCAGATAGCGACTTGGAGAAAATCTTTGAGAAAGGTTTTTCAACGAAAGCAGAGCAAGGCAGAGGCTATGGACTAAGTCTTGTTTCGCAAACTATACACCAATTATCTGGACATCTTGAAGTGTATCAAAAGGATGATGGAGGTTCTGTTTTTACAGTATTTCTTCCAAAGGAGGTCAAAGAATGATTAAGGTTGTTATTGCTGAGGATGATTATCGGGTTGCCCGTATTCATGAAGAATTTATAGAAAAAATTGCTGGAGCAGAAGTAACAGGGAAAGCACTAAATGCAAAAGCAACACTAGAACTGCTGGAAGAAAGAAGTGTAGATCTGCTAATCATGGATATTTATATGCCAGACCGCCTTGGAAGCACTCTTCTGCCTGAGATTCGAAAAAAGTATCCGCATGTTGACGTTATTATGATCTCTGCTTCAAATGAAAAAGAACAGGTTGAACAATCATTGCGCAACGGTGTGATAGATTACATTATTAAACCTGTAAGCTTTGAACGTTTTAATACGGCAATAAAGGAATATCAGAAAAAAAAGAGCTTACTAAATCAAAAGAATGAGCTGGACCAAGACCTGATTGATCACTTTTTTAGAAGAACTGGACAAACAACAATGGATCATAAGTTTCCTAAAGGAATTGACCCTTTAACATTGTCTAAAGTAAAAGAGATCCTTCAAGAAAAAAAGGCCGGCATGAATGCTGTAGAAATAGGCAGTCAAATGGGGGCATCAAGAACAACAGCCAGACGGTACCTTGAATATCTTGTATCAACTGGAGAAGCAAGCGCAGAACTTGAATACGGAATTGTCGGAAGACCGGAACGGAAATATTATATGGGGTAGAGGAATGGGGCTGCTGACTTTTGCGGTCTCTTTTTTGCTGAATGAGAATGCGAAAAGACGTGTTTAGCAGATCAAGTTTTGTTTGATAGGAAAAACGATTAGTTTGATAGGAATCGGTTTGGATTTGATAGGAAAAACGATTAATTTGATAGGAACCCGCCTAAGTTTGATGGGAAAAGCGATTAATTTGATAGGAACCCGCCTAATTTTGATAGGAAAAGCGATTAGTTTGATAGGAACCCGCCTAAGTTTGATGGGAAAAGCGATTAATTCAATAGAAACACGCCTAAATCTAATAAAAAAAGTCTCAGATTCATCACAAATCATCTCAGTTTTAATAAGAGACATACTTCAATCAAAAATTCCCTATTTTAGCTGGGGAATCGGCTATTTTACTTGGAAACTGAACAAGCTGAAGGATTTTCCCCGAAAATACTGATCTAAATGCTAAAAAATATACCTCTTTCTTAACAGATGTTTAAAGAATACCCCCATATTTAAATTCCGTGAACATAATGAACAAAATATATACAACGTTTTTAATGTCGTTTACTTGTTTAATAGTTACAGACTATTCTGATTTTTTCTATACTAACAAAAAGAAAACGTTTACAAGCAAATGAGGAGGAGGAGTCACAAATGAATAAGCGCTTTTGTTTATATATGATCGCTTGTGCTGTTGTTATTTTGTCTGCTTGTTCAGGTAAAGATGTTGCTGGTGTATATGGAGAGAATGGCTGGAGTCCGAATAACCCAATTGAAGTAGTTGCCGCAGCAGGTGCTGGCGGCGGATGGGATACTACTGCAAGATTGGCGACTCAAACGTTTGAGAAGGAAGGAATTATTAAAGAACGCATGCCGGTGATCAATAAGCCAGGCGGCGGCGGAGCAGTTGGCTGGGCTTATATGACGAGAAAAGAAGGCAATCCCCATAATATTTTTGTCACCTCACCGCCTATTCTGTTAGTTCCGCTGAATGGACAGTCCAAATATGGATATGAGGATTTTACCCCGCTTGCAAATGTGATTGCGGATTATGGTGCTTTTGCTGTGAGTGCTGATGCAAAATGGGATACTTTAAATGATCTTTTTGATGATATGAAGAAGGATCCAAGCAGTGTTTCAATTGTTGGAGTATCATCGCCAGGCAGTATGGATCATATCCAATTTATTAAGATTGCCAGAGCGGCAGGAGTAGATGTGACGAAAATAAAGTATGTTTCTGACCAGGATGGAGGAGCATTAACACAGCTTTTAAATGGAAGCGTTGATGTTTATTCGGCAGGCACTTCAGAAACTGTTGAGCAGGTGAGGGCAGGAAAGATTAAAGTGCTTGGAATTACAGCACCTGAAAGGCTAGAAGGTGAGACGCTGGAAGACTTCCCAACAGCTGTAGAGCAAGGGATCGATGAAACATTCGTTAATTGGCGAGGTTTCTTTGGACCGGCTGGGATGGACGAACAGCAGATTCAGTATTACCAAGATAAGTTTAAGCAGCTAAATGATTCACCTGAATGGAAAAAAATCCGCGAAAAATATGGCTGGAATGAATTATATATGGATGGCGAGGAATATGAACAATTCTTAGATGAACAAAATGAAGAAATGTATGCCATATTAGAAGAATTAAAGCTACTGAGATAAGTAGAGGAAGGAGTGCAGAAAATGCTTAAAATGATTCATCGTAAAATCGCATTAGTGCTGATTGTCTTTTCATTTTTATACCTTTTGATGAGTTATCAGCTGCCTGAATATCCTTATGCCATCATTGATGCAGACTTTGTACCGAAAATATTAGGGTTTCTGCTCCTATTCTTATCTGTACTGCTGTTTTTATCAAAGCAAAAGGAAACAGAGGAAGAGAGAAAGAAGCGCAATATACCTAAAGCAGATATTGTAACATTACTTGTTGTATGCGCGTTTATGCTTGTTTATATATTTCTATTTGAAATGATTGGCTTTTTTATAATGACAGCATTGTTTATATTTATTTGCTCCTGGTATTTAGGCTACAAAAGACATGTTGTAAATGGAATTGTATCGCTGTCTTTTTCATTATTCATTTACTTGTTATTCAATTATATGCTGCAGATTAATTTGCCGGCAGGAATTTTGCCGTTTTAAGGGGGGATCTATATGGGCTCAATAGAAGGATTGATGTCAGGTTTTCAGGTCGCACTTAGTTTACAGGGGATATTGTTTGTTTTTATTGGTGTATTTGTTGGTACTTTCATTGGTATGATGCCAGGACTTGGACCGATCTCGGCTATTGCAATTATGATTCCAATTACGTACAGCATGGATCCTGCGATAGCACTAATGATGATGGCCGGGGTCTATTATGGAGCAGTTTTTGGCGGCTCATCTTCATCCATACTTTTGAATGCACCAGGAGTTGCGGGAACAGTTGCAACTGCATTTGACGGATATCCGATGGCTCAGCAAGGAAAAGCTGGTAAAGCACTCGCTATTGCCGCCATTGCCTCATTTATAGGCGGAACAGTCAGTGTTGTGTTATTGATGTTATTTTCACCATTGCTATCCTCGATTGCTGTTTCTTTTGGACCGGTAGAATATTTTGCCTTAATGCTGCTGGGCTTGACCGCCATTGCCAGTTTGTCGGATGGATCAACATTAAAAGCATTTATTTCTGCCACATTAGGAATTATAGTCGTTACAATTGGAATTGACGGGCAAACGGGAACAGCTCGTTTCACATTTGAGAATGCCTATCTGCTTGAAGGGATTGACTTTTTAATCATTGCTTTAGGTTTATTTGCTCTAGCAGAAGTTTGCACACTGATCTTTAACCGGAATGAAGCTGCAGATAAAGAAAAAAATGAAAAGATTGGCAGTTTGAAACTGACAAAAGAAGATGTAAAGGAAATTAAAGGACCAATTACAAGACAGTCATTTTTAGGCTTTATCATTGGTGTTCTGCCGGGAGCGGGAGCCACTATCGCCTCTTTCATTGCGTATATAACAGAGAAAAAAATTGCAAAAAAGCCTGAAGAATTTGGAAAAGGATCAGTTAAAGGACTGGCAGCTCCAGAGGCGGCAAATAATGCTGCAACGAGCGGTGCCTTTGTTCCGCTGCTAAGTTTAGGAATCCCTGGTTCAGGAACAACTGCCGTAATGCTCGGTGCCTTTCTAGTTTTGGGCATTCAGCCTGGCCCGCTTCTTGTTCAAGATAATCCAGAAGTATTCTGGGGAATTATCGCCAGTATGTATATAGGGAATGTATTTTTGCTAATCTTAAACCTGCCCCTCATTCCTTATATATCAAAAGTGTTAACGATTCCAAGACCAATGCTCATTTCTCTTGTGATCACGTTTAGTATGGTCGGTGTATATGCGTTGAGCTTCAGTACATTTGACCTTTACCTGCTGTTGATTTTTGGTATAGTTGGATTCTTAATGAGAATCTTTTCATTTCCAGCAGCTCCATTTATTTTAGCGTTTATCTTAGGTGGCATGATGGAGCAGGCCCTAAGACAAACGCTGACCATTTCAGATGGCAGTTTATCAATCTTTGTTGAACGCCCAATTGGGTTAACCTTGATGATTGTCGCAGTACTTGTTATGACTGTGCCTTTATTTAAAAAGAAATCGTGGAATCCAGCTAAGAAAAAAACGGATGCTGCTTAAATAATATCTGCCGATTGCCATTATGTGCAGTCGGTTTTTTGATTATCCTGTTTGAACAAAGAATGTTGACTAAGGTGAAGTCCCATGCTGGAGTGAAGCGGCGTGGAGACACAGTACTTTCCTATATAGCTTGGAAATCTTTCTAATAGTATTAATAGTGAAGAAAGTTCGGAGGCTATTAAAAAGAGAATAAATATAGAAAATAAATCCAATATAAAAGAGAGGATGATAAAGGAGAGATTAAATTGAAAAAAGCTGTTAGATACGTTGTTTTGATTATGGTTATGACGTTGTGTCTTTCAACGGTGCATGCTGCCGCTTCAAGAAAAGGCAGCAGTACCCAAGAGGATTATAAAAAGCTATGGACAGAACATTTCGTATGGTCCCAAAGCTATATTGTAAGCGAGATGGAGGACTTGAATGATCGTGATGCCGTTCTAAATAGATTGCTTAAAAACCAGGAGGATATTGGTGTATCACTTTCACCTTACCTTGGTGAAAAAGGAACGGCACAAGTAACCGCTCTCTTAAAGGATCATATTTTGCTGGCTGGAAAAATGATAAAAGCAGCAAAAAATGGTGAGAAGGAAACGGTTGCTCAAGAACGGAAAAAATGGTATGAAAATGCGAACGAATTGGCAGCAGTTCTAAGTGAAGCCAATCCCCGCTGGCAGGAAAAGACTCTTCAAAATATGCTGCACATTCATTTAGAGCATATGGAAAATTATATTTCAGCTAGAATCATTCGGGATTGGGAAGCAGAGATTACAGCTGCTGATGAAAGTCTGGTTCATATGCAAAAACTCGCTGACTATCTAGCTGAGAAAAATTAGGTTGACAAAAAGTACGATCCTTAATATGATAAGAATATAATTAAATATGTTCGGATATCCCTAAAGGGGAGTAGCTTTAACAGCAAAGTCGTCATTTCGGAGCTTTTAGCTCTCGGCTTTGTTGGCAGTGTGAACACTGTTAGCAAGACCTTTACCTATTCACGGTAGAGGTCTTTATTATTTTTGTTGACCTTTACCAAAATGGTAAAGGTCTTTTTATTGCCATTTTACATATAGGACGGCCGAACATATAAACAAAACGATTAAAGGAGGAAAAAGAATGGAGTTATCATTATTATTGGAGTATGGATGGGTGTTATTAGTTCTGATTGCACTAGAAGGACTGCTGGCAGCTGATAATGCGCTCGTACTTGCGATCATGGTAAAGCATTTACCAGAAGAAGAGAGAAGAAGAGCCTTATTTTACGGATTGGCGGGAGCATTTGTTTTCCGATTTGGTTCCTTATTTGCCATTTCATTCCTGGTAGATGTATGGCAGGTTCAGGCAATCGGTGCGATCTATTTATTATTCATCGCGCTTAATCACATATACCGTAAGCTTGTTGTAAAAAAAGCAGAGTCTTCGGGGACAGAGCGTCCCAAGAAAAAATCTGGTTTTTGGATGACTGTATTTAAAGTAGAACTGGCAGATATCGCATTTGCAGTTGACTCCATCTTAGCAGCAGTAGCATTAGCAGTAGCACTCCCAGATTCAGGACTGCCAAATATCGGCGGCCTTGATGGAGGAAAGTTCTTAGTTATATTTGCTGGAGGACTAATTGGCCTTGTTATAATGCGTTTTGCAGCCAACTTCTTTGTCGGACTTCTTGAAAGAAGACCAGGGCTTGAAATTGCAGCCTTTATGATTGTCGGCTGGGTTGGGGTTAAGCTGCTTGTTTATACAATGTCACATCCAGCATTGGCATTCCTTCCAGAAGCGTTTGCAAAGTCCACTGAATGGAAATCAATTTTCTATATCGTGTTAGTTCTTATCGCAGCAGGCGGCTGGTTCCTTTCAAAAGAAAAAGCTGTCGCAAGTGGTGAAGTGAAACATTAATTCGTATTTGACCACAAAAAGAAGCTTGCCTCCCAACACATGGGTGCAAGCCTCTTTTTTAGTGTCTGATTATAATGCTTTAGCCAAATTAATTCGCTTATTTAAAGCATACATAACTGGAATTCCAGCCAATAAAACAATAAATTCCCCAACAGCTGTTGTGTAGTACGTTTCTAAAAATGGCAATCCAAACGCCAGTTTCAGCTCTAATGCAATCAGCCACATCATCAGCGTAAAGACAATCGTGTTAATTGCTAATCGTGCCCAGATGTTTTTAACATATTTACAAATAAATATTGTAATCAGCAAAGATAATAAGGAATGACCGGTACCGAAAATGAGGTCATAGCCTTTCATTGGAGAAAACAATAAATTGGTTAAAAATACGCCTAATACGATGCCATAAAGGTATTTTTTATTAAAGACAATCAGGTGGTTAAACAACTCCGATACACGGAACTGAACAGCTGTGAACCCGAATGGCTGAATAAGCATGGTAACAGCAATATAAAGGGCAGCAATAATGCCGTTAAGGACAAGGTTTTTACTATTCATTTTATTTCTCTCTCCTTAGTTTTTTATCGTGGGAGGTTCTCGAACCACGTCAGACATACTTTCAAATAATAGTCTATGAATATAGGCAAGTCAATAAGAAAAGATTTCAATTTTAGGAGAGACCAGGTAATGTAACCATGGAAAAGGGAAATGATCCAAATTAAAAAACCGCAGGCATATGTCTGCAGTGTATCGATTAGTGCCGTTTCATATAGTCAAATAACACATGGACCACTTCATAGCCTTGGTAAGCAAAAATACTTCCTGCTGTAAGTGAAAATAATCCAATCATTAGAAAACGAAATAACATCATAATTCCTCCTCGAATTTTTATTAAATGCTTTAATAAAAACAAGGAGAAACAGAAATTGAATTTGCCTGATAAAAATATGGTGTCATAAAAATCTTTATTCTCGTATTCTTTGAGAAATGCAGACATATAGCTGCTGCTGCAGTTGTCATGAGTACAATGATGGCCGCAGAATCAAATAAAAGCGACGGGACCTTTTTTACTTCATCCTTTTCGCCAGCATGGTCATGTATTCCAATGGATCCAGCTGTCAGGACATCGTCAGCTCCGATGAAGGACTGTGCCATATTGTTTGGAAAACCAATGAGAAGATAAGACAAAAAGATGAACAGTAAACCGATGGATATGATTTTTTTATGTTGATTCATCTTTAATCCTCCCTCTCTAAAAAGTGTTCTTATCATAACAATATTTTTTAAGTTAGTAAATAAAAAGATTTCACCAAAATGACCTATTATTTGCAGAGTAAAAGACTAATCAAATGTTTGATTAATAGGTATGTTCGTATTTTTCAGCATGTAATATAGAACTGAATGAAAAGAATAGCTGTTTTTTTATTTTGAAGAAATTCTACTTAATAACGCACTTCTTCCTTTTTTTTTGTTATCATATGGTAAAGAAGGATAAAAAATGAGGTGGAGAAAATGATGACGACAGGTACCATTGCTGTCATAATGGTGTTTTCAATTCCGATTATTGCGATTTTGGCAGACCACTTCCAAAAACAAACAAAGCTAAAGCATAAAGTCGTAAAAGACCAATTGGAACTGGAAAAGCTTAAACATGAAAACTTCATGCTGGAAACGGAAAAAATGAGGCAAGAGCTCGAGATACAACTAAAACTGGATGAAATAAAAAACAAAAAAGAAATTTTATAATAGTGCATGTAGAAAAGTTTGGCATAAATTCCAAGCTTTTTTATTTTTATTCAAAGAAACAAAGCTGCCAAATAACACGGCAGCTTTCTTTAGAAAACATTATAAAGTTATCTCTTTGTTTATTGTCACTTCAATATAATGAATCTGATGACCTTCTATTTCAGTAACCGTAAAGACAAAGCCTTCATATTCCACTTTACTGCCTACTTCAGCGTCAAAGTTTTGAGTAAGAAACCAGCCGCCTAATGTATCGACGTCTTCATCATCCAGTTCAATTTCTAGAAGATTATTGACATCATCAATAAGAAGCTTTGCATCTAGAAGATAATGATTTTCTTTTATCTTGCGAATTTCAGGCAATTCGTCTTCGTCAAATTCATCACGGATTTCTCCAACAATTTCTTCGATGATATCTTCTACAGTAACCAGTCCAGAAGTACCGCCATATTCGTCCATTAAAATAGCAATATGTGTGCGTTCTTTCTGCATTTTGATTAAAAGGTCGTTGATTGGAACGGTCTCAATTACGCGAATCACTGGGTTGATGAATCGTTCTAGTGTTAAATCCTTTGTATCTTCACGCTGCAGATTAGCAGTTAAAAATTCTTTTACATTAATAAATCCAAGGATGTTATCTTTATCTCCATCCACAACGGGGTAACGTGTATATCGTTCTGTTTTAATAGTGCTCATGACATCCGTAAAGGAGTCATCAGCGGAGAATGCAACCATTTCTGTCCGCGGTACCATGATCTCTTTTGCAATTCTTTCATCAAACTCAAAAATGTTGTTCATATATTTTAGTTCATTTTTATTAATTTCACCGCTTTTATAACTTTCAGATAAAAGGATGCGTAATTCTTCCTCAGAGTGAGCTAATTCATGCTCGGATGCAGGCTTTAAACCGAAAAGTCCAACAAGAAGCCGAGCTGATCCATTTAAGAACCAGATAAATGGGAATAAAATGCGATAGAACCAAATAATTGGTCGCGCAAAAGCAAGTGTAACTGCTTCTGCCTTTTGAATAGCGATGGTTTTAGGTGCTAACTCGCCAACCACTACATGCAAAAATGTAGCAATAGCAAAAGCAATTCCAATCGTTAGAATATGAGACATTGAGTCATTTACTTGAAAGTATTCAAACAGGGGATGAAGAAGGACTTCAAATGTAGATTCCCCAACAAATCCTATTCCTAAAGCTGTGACCGTGATCCCAAGCTGACAGGCAGATAAGTATTCATCTAAATGTGTGATGACTTTTTTGGCTGCAAGTGAGCCAGCTCGACCTTCCGCAATGAGTTGATCTATTTTTGAGGAGCGTATTTTTACAATTGCAAATTCAGTTGCCACAAAAAAAGCGGTTAAAGCGATTAATATAGCAAATAAAGTTAAATTAAGGGTTGTCAATGGCAGTCTTACAATACTATGTAAGACTTACACCTCCTGTGAAAAATTTTAATTTACATTAATTAAGTAATAATAACAAAGCTTGAATAAGTGACATGCTCTCGCTTGAAACTTGCTTCTTTACATATTCATGATTATTTTCATCCTTTTTATCAAGCTGAGCCAGTACATCTGATACTTCTTCTTGTAATCCTTTAATCTTTAGACGCAGCTCAAGAACATCAATTTCTTCTGCTTCTTCTAAATCCTTTTTATGCAGCAGCTGTTTGATTTCTGAAAGCGGCATGCCATTCTTCTTATGATTTTCAATAAATTCAAGACGTGAAACAGCCGATATATCGTAATAGCGATAATTTGATGGTGAACGCTCGGCATGCAGAAGGCCCAAGTTTGTATAATGATCAATTGTTCTTTTTGTCACTTGAGCTCTCTCAGCAAGCTCACCAATTTTTAATTTCTCGTTCCCAATGCAATCCCTCCGAACTGTAACGTTATAGTTATAAGAAGCATTATAAATTTCTTGCTGGATTTACGCAACTAAAAGTTATTATAGAGAACGATATAGCCAGAAATAATACAATTTTTTTTTACTGCAATAAATTCCACTACAATTCGATTGTGCTGTTTTTACTATTCAAATAATTTGTTGTTTATTCTTCACTATTGTTATGACATTTATGACACCGTGTCACAAATTTATTGACAGATGACACCGTGTCATATAAGATATTAATATGATCATGACAACATGTCACATTGAGGTGTAATGATGAAAAATAGTAAAGTAGCAGCACTCGTTAAAAAACTGCAATTACAGGGAATTAACGCTGTATTATGTAAACGTCCAGTACTAGTAAAGAATTAAGAGGAGACTTCCATGAAAACGATTTTTGACTTGGATAAAATGAAAACACTTAAGACAGATCTTGTACGGTTTATGATGACATACAAATTTGCTTTAGATGAAATGAATACAAAAATTGATATTTTAAAGCAGGAATTTCAATATATACATGACTATAATCCAATTGAACACGTAAAATCGCGTTTGAAATCACCTGAGAGTATCCTGCAGAAGATGCAGAGAAAAGGCTATGACCTTTCTTTACCAGCAATAAAAGAGAATATACATGACATTGCAGGTATTCGGATTACCTGTTCATTCATTTCTGATATTTATGAAATAAGCAATATGCTCCAAAAGCAAAAGGATATTAAAGTGATTGAATGCAAGGATTATATTAAAAATCCTAAGGGGAATGGCTATCAGAGCCTGCATTTAATTCTGCAGATCCCTGTATTTATGTCCGACCGGGAGGATCTCGTTAACGTTGAAATTCAAATTCGTACAATTGCGATGGATTTCTGGGCGAGCCTCGAACATAAAATTTATTACAAATACAATAAGGAAGTACCCAGCAATATAAATGAGGAGCTTAAAGAAGCTGCTGAATCAGCTGCTGAGCTTGATAGGAAAATGGAGAAAATCCATAAAGAAATGAAACAAATAAAAGAGCTGAATAAAGAGGAAAACCTAGAGGGATTGATATTCAACAATCGCCACTTCCGTTTTCCATATGATCTGTTAACAGGAAATCAACAGAACTAAGGAGGAAGATTTATGTTTCAAAGAACAGCAGAGATGCCTGCATTTATAAAAAAGGAGCTAGAGAAATTAGAAGAAAAAATACAGCCAGTTATGAAAAAGGCATCAAAATATGTACTCTTTTCATATCCGCTTATTTTTATCTCCATTATGAATCTGTTTCTAGTGCTGTTTGGCATGACAACTACTGAGAATGCGGCTTTAACCATTATGATATACGCTGTAATCGGGGCGGTTGGGATGGCTCTTTCAAAAGAAGGGAAATTACTAAGAAAAGATATCCTGAAAAGAACAGCAGAATATATTATTGATCGTATCAACAAGAGTGAGGATGCAAGTGAGAGTTTAAAAAATAAATATATCATGCTTGTTAAGGGACAGCCTTTTTTACTGATACAGCATTTTATCGAGTTCTTAAAAGAGGAAAAACGCGACAGATTATATAGCTAGTCTGATAGAGAATCAGGAGTGAGACCATTGCCGAAAATCACATTCTTTAATTTACCTGAAGATAAAAAAACAATATTAATTAAAGCGGCAAGAGAAGAGTTTTCAAGGGTGCCCCTATCACAGGCATCTATAACAAATATTATAAAGGCTGCTGGAATTCCAAGGGGGAGCTTTTACCAGTATTTCGAGGATAAAGAAGATGCCTTTTTCTTCTTGCTGAATGAGCATGTAAAAGAAAACAAACAGCGTTTTGCTTCTATCTTAATAAAAAACAATGGTGACCTGTTTTCGACTATGCTGGAATTTTATGAGTCGATTATAAGTGAGGAAGAGGAAAACCTGCATTTCTTAAAGAATATTTTTCTGAATATGACTCACCAAATAGAAAGTACCTATGCAAGAAGTTTTCATGATAATCAGGATCGAAATAGCGACTATAATATGTTTGCTGGCCTTGTGGATCAAAAGAAATTAAATATTACGAATGAACAAGAACTGGCATGTATGGGGCAGATCATTATAGCAGTAACAATTAGGAGTTTCATTGAAAAATTTGCGCGAGAGCTTCCGAATGAAGAAGCTCTTGAGCATTATAAAATGGAAATGGAGCTTCTGAAAAGAGGACTTGCCAAATAAAGTGAAATACGAATTACAGACTTCCTCGCCGGAATTGGCGAGGTTTTTTTATCCTCTAAATTCTTAATAAAATTTCATATGTTCTTTTTTAGCTTTATAGTAGTTCATTCGATCCTCAAGTGTCCCTGTATGAAACTCAAACTTATGACCATCTGGATCAGTAAAATAGATTGATTTTCTGTCTAATTCATCTCTGGAACGACCAGGCAGAATATGAACGTGAAGTTCCTGCAATTTTTTAAAAGCAGCATCAAAATCATCTTCATTAATTGAGAAAGCAATATGAGTGTACGACAAGTTTATCTCATTTCTAGGAATATCCTTTTCTTCGTTGAGCGCCAGCCAAAGTCCGTTTAAATCAAAATACGCGGTTGAACGTCCATTTACAAGGAGCTTAGCATTGAATACAGATTTGTAAAACAAAATTGATGTTTCTAAGTTGGATACAGAAAATAGTAAATGGTTAATGCCTTGTATATTCAAGATATATTTCTCCAATCAAAGTTTTTTTTTCCGGAACATGGTTTGCTAAAAAGGAAGATTCACCAGTAATAATTCAATTCTGTTTCCAATTTATAGGATCTAATTGTGTGCCATCCAAATTAAAATAATCCCCTTTAAATCCATCACTCATTGCCTCCTTTTTTTCCATATTTCCATCGGTAATGTCCGGTAATAGGTGTTTTAAATGAGGACAATTTTATTTCAGCAGCAAAGGGACGAATATTATGAATGAGATAAGGGGTTCCATCCTTTGCCCGCTTATCTGAGATAATCCCGACATGCTGGAACTGATCTGTCAGAAAGACGACGATATCTCCAGGCTGCCATTGCTTTAAGTTTTCGATTTCTCCCGGTATTAGATCCGTTGTGAGATTTTCAGCAAATCTTTTGAAGAAAACATCTTGATTGGGAACACGCCTAAAATCAATATTCGGATCCGGATTTCCTTCTACCCGAGGATAAAGTTTTGTATGGAGAGCAACATCCTCATCCAATAAATCCTTTAAATGAATATCTGCTCTTAGCATTGCACGCCAAATCACATCAGTACAGACTCCCTCATCATCAGGCGGATATCCGCCTTCATAATAACGGCTTCGATAAAAGGTACGCTGTTGAACCTCCTGTCTGGCTGCATAGACAAAGTCAAGAGGATCTGGAATTCCATTGTCATTATGATCTTTTTCATCGTATAAAAGGGGAACTTCGAATTCTTTTGTAAAAGGTCTTTCGATGTAAATGCCGATATGATCTAAAAGAAGACCGCCCCGAAAAAAGTAGGCGAAAAGAGTAGCAGCAGCAAAAGAAATAACAAAGATTTTAAAAGTTGCTAGTAATTTCTTTTTATGCAATCATAGCACCTCCAATTTATAAGACGGAATTATTTTCCTTTTGGTTTCAAAAGAATGAAAATTAAGTATTGATTTTGATAATCATTATCAATTAAAATAAAGTAAATGATAACCATTCTCAAATGGAGGTGCTTAAAAATGACATTAAAAGAGCAAGAAATTATGTACATATTAAATTGTTTTGACTGCGGCTACTTTGAAAATGGAAAAGTGTATTATGATGCCTGTCCATGCTGCGGGGAAGCGAGTTTATTTGAAGATCAAGCATCAAGTTATTTAAACGAGCTGCCTCTCAGATATAGCAGGGGGAAAAGATCTTAAATGAACCAGCACCATATTCAATCAATCGAGGTGTAAAATGAGCAATATTCTCTTAATATTTGCAAGTATGTCAGGCAATACAGAAGAAATGGCTGATTTGATTGGGGCTGCCATTAAGGAAACGGGCACTTCTATAACGATAAAGGAAGTGTCAGACTGTCACGCGCAGGAGCTATTAAATTATGATGCAATTATTCTTGGTTCATATACATGGGGAGATGGAGATCTTCCGTATGAGTTTGAAGACTTTTATGATGATATGGAGGGACTGCAGTTAACCGGAAAAAAGGCAGCTGTTTTTGGCTCGGGAGATACCTTTTATCCTGCATACTGTAACGCTGTAGATTTATTAATCGAAAGGCTAACGAGTTGTGGAGCTGATGTCGTTACAGAAGGCTTAAAGGTTGAGTACGCTCCTGAAGGGGAGGATATTGGGCGGTGCCGCAGTTTTGGCGAGGAATTTACAGTAAGAGTAAAAGAATAATAATAAGGTAGAGATCATCCTATGTGGAAGAAACTGCATGGGTGTGATCTCTTTTTTCTTTGTATTTACCAAAGGAAATGGGAAAGATTTGTCGAAAGGAGTAAGATGGGAATTCAAAATCAATGACCTTCTAAAAGGAGATATACATCGATGTACACTGTTTTTTCAACATTTGACGTGCCAGAACATAAGGCTGATGAAGTCATTTCAATCTATAGAAATCGATCTAAAATGGTTGATACCGCACCAGGATTTATTGACTTTATGCTGCTCCAAAACGATAAACGCAAGGGAGAGCTGACGGTACAGCTCATTTTTGATTCAAAGGAAAATTATTTAAATTGGGTAAGAGGCGAAGATTTTAAAAAAATACATGACCTGGAGAAAAAATATCCTGATCAAGAGCTTGCTGCTATTGTTCCGAAAGTAACGCAATATAAAATCGTTGCACGGTAAGAATGGCCGACTTCCGGATCAAAAGAATAAGCAGTTCATCTCATACAGAAATGATTGTATGTTACACTATTCTTAAACAGCAGCAAAGGGTGTGATCAAGTGAGTAAAGAAGTTGAATTTGCTTCCATCCTTCTTTTGGGAGACACCGATAAAGCAATAGAATACATTCAAAAAGAGAAGAAGCAAGATCACCTCTCTATTTATAATGACGTTATGACACCCGCGATGCGATATATTGGAGTGCTATGGGAACAAAATAAAATTACGGTCGCTGAAGAGCATCTTGCAACAGCCACATGTGACTTTGTTCTTTCAAAACTTATGTATAAAAATAAACGTGAAGAAAACAACACAAAAAGAGCTATGTTCTTTTGCATAGAAGGTGAACAGCATTATCTCGGGCTAAAAATGGTGGACAGTCTTTTCCAGGAACATGGGTGGGAAACAAAGTATTATGGACCCAACCTCCCCCTAGATGTTGCTCTGCAGGATAGTTTGAAATGGCAGGCAAAAGTGATCTGCCTATCCGTTTCACTAGCAACAAACCTGCCAAAACTTAAAGAATATACGAAAGCATTTGAAGGGCTTCCACAGAAACCTGCTATTTTAGTAGGCGGCAGACTCACATCCATGTATGATCTTAATCATTTTACCTCATCTCAGTCGATTGTTTTGAAAGATTTAAATTCAGTAACAGACTGGCTAATGGATTGGAGCACAAGGACGGAGGATTCAACATATGCAAGCAATTGATGTAAATCTGCCGCTTCCTTTTGTGAAAATTAAACAAGACGGTACCATCCTTTCTTTTTCCAAAACAGCCTATGAGGAATTCAATTTATTAAGGGGAAATCTCTATTCACTTGTAGATGGGGAAAGTATGGCTAAGCTCCAAAGAGCGATTCATGCAGAAGGATCAGCCACAGGTGTAGAAATACATGTTAAATCCTCAAGATCAGATTTATCTTTATACGAGGTGTTTATATCTATAGATGAGAATGAACATGCGAATCTGCTATTTCGATCCAAAGATAATGACACCAGCATATTAATGGAAAGGCTGCTCAGTCTGCAAACGAGATTAAATGATACTGACTTTGAATTACTTGAAAAAAAGGAACAATTGGAGCGTGCCTTAAGAAGACTAGATGTCCTGTCCGGACCATTTATTCCACTGAGCGAAAAAATAGGCTATATTCCGATCTTTGGGGATATCGCTGAAGAGAAGTTGCGGGTGATCTCGGAAACTTGTCTGCAAAATATATCTGAAGGTGATTTTGAAACGATTTTAGTAGACTTAACAGCAACTGGATCTATAGAAGAAGCTGGGGTTCGGAGGCTGATCGATTTCTTAAAAACAATTGAGATTATGTCAGGGGAAAAGGCTAGATTAATTGGTGTAAAACCTAAGGCTGCTGAGGCATTGAGCAGGAATGGGATACAAAATTATGTACTGACAGCTTCATCTTTAAAAAGGGTACTCTGGCAATATTTTTATGAGCATTCGTTAACATGAGATTTTAGTAAAGCAGGCGGGATATTGTTTATACAGTTCCCGTCTGCTTTTGTTTATTTAGTCATTCTTTTAAGGACAGCTTATCTTTGGTGGAGAAAAGGCCAAGTTTGCCTATGCGATCTACTGCTTCCTGAATCCTTTTCTCATCTACAAGCAGTCCGACACGGATATAGCCTTCTCCATATGTTCCAAATCCATTTCCAGGGGCTACAGCAACATCAGCATGTTCAAGCAGATAATCGGAAAATTCCTCACTTGTATATCCATCTGGAACGGGGAGCCATGCGAAAAATGAACCTGATGGTGCTGAAACGTCCCAGCCAATTTTTCGACATGAGGAAATAAGTGTGTTGCGGCGGCTTTCATAGCGTGCAACAAGATCTTTTACACATTGCTGATCGCCAGTAAGGGCTGCAGCTGCAGCTTTTTGAACTGCAGGAAAAAGGCTGACGTACAGGTGATCTTGAATTAAATTTAAGGCTTCAACAATGACGGGATTTCCGACAGCAAACCCAACGCGCCAGCCAGCCATATTATATGTTTTAGACAAGGTATACATCTCTATCCCAACATCTTTTGCACCTTCAATTTCAAGAAAACTTACTGGCTTCTGATGATCAAAACCGATCGCTCCATAGGCAAAGTCATGTAAAATGACGATATTATGCTTCTTAGCCATTTGGACTGTTTGTTCAAAAAAAGTATGGTCTGCAACTGCACCAGTAGGGTTATTAGGGTAATTCAGATAAAGAAGCTTTGCATGATCCTTTACTTCATCTGAAAGATCATTGTAATTTGGAAGAAATTGATTTTCCTCCAGCAATGGGAAGGTTTTATATTCAACATCTGCCAATACCGCTCCAGATAGGTAATCCGGATATCCTGGATCAGGCAATAGCATTAAATCTCCCTCGTTCATCAAACACATAGGCAGCTCAACTAGACCTGTTTTAGTTCCAAAAAGGATCGCAACTTCTGTTGAAGGATCAACTGTTACACCATATTCCTTCATATAGAAATCCGCAGCTGCTTCTTTCAGTTCATCTATTCCACGAAATGGAGAATACTTGTGTGTAATAGGGTCTGCAGCCGCTTCCTGAAGCGCACTGACAATATGTGGAGGAGTTGGCTGGTCTGGGTTTCCTTGTCCCAGGTTAATAATATCTCGGCCTTCATTTACTGCCTTTGCCACTTTTTTTACTAGCGATGCAAAAAATTGCGGCGGCAAATTTTTTAATCGATTAGAATGCTCCATGCTGATCCACCCTTAAATGCAAATTTCAAAACAGAGGAATTATGTACTTTTAAAGTGAAAATTAGTCATCAGGCAGTTAACTTGGATACGGTTAAGCCT
The DNA here is from genome assembly GCF_001636345.1 of Cytobacillus gottheilii. GTDB lineage: Bacteria > Bacillota > Bacilli > Bacillales > Cytobacillaceae > Cytobacillus > Cytobacillus gottheilii. The sequence goes on along the minus strand of NZ_KV440945.1, from coordinate 4,023,317 downwards.
ATGCTTTTCATACTTGGTCAATCGTGTTCTTGCTTGCAAATTTACTTAGAACAAATTTTATATTCAATTTTCAAAAAAGTCTAGTAAATAGAAATAAAAAATGAAGCTCGTTATAATAGGATATATAATTGATAAATGAAATTTTGGCTGCAATCCATACTTATGGCATAATCAAGATGAGTTATATATGACAGTAGAAGGTGGAGCTAAGATGAAATATACAAACATAGCACATACTGATTTACATGTATCGAATATGATCATGGGAAATATGAGATTAAAGCAGCTTTCAGCGGCAGAAGCGGAAGCATTAATTAAAACGGCGCAAGAGGAAGGCATTAATTTCTTTGATCATGCTGATATTTATGGTAAAGGGGAATGTGAGGAGCTCTTTGCAAAGGCAGTTCAAATGAACCCGGCAGTTCGTGAAAAAATGGTCATACAGAGCAAGTGCGGCATTCGTCCAGACTTAGGTATTTATGATTTTTCAAAAGAATATATAATAGAAGCAGCAAACGGGATATTAAAAAGATTAAACACTGATTATCTTGATCTGCTGCTGTTGCATCGTCCAGATCCACTCATGGAGCCTGAAGAAGTGGCAGAGGCATTTGATGAGCTTCAAAGCAGTGGAAAAGTGCGCTATTTCGGAATTTCCAATCACAACCCTCAACAAATTGAGCTGCTGCAAAAACATATTCAGCAAAAGCTCGTTGTAAATCAGATGCAGTTCAGCATTGTCCACACACCAATGATTGACTCCGGTGTTGCGGTTAATATGAAAATCGATCAAGCAGTGAACCGTGACAGCAGTGTGCTGGAGTATAGCCGTATAAATGAAATGACTCTGCAGGCATGGTCTCCATTTCAATCTGGATTTTTCGATGGCCCATTCATTGGCGACTTGGAGAAATATCCTGAATTAAATGAAGTCCTTAATCGGATTGCAGATAAGTATAATGTAACAAACACTGCAGTCGCCGTTGCCTGGATCACAAGACATCCAGCCAATATTCAAGTTGTTTTAGGAACGACGAATACTGGGAGAATGAGGGACGCATGTAAAGGATCCGACCTGAAGCTGACGAAGCAGGAATGGTACGAGCTCTATAAAGCCGCTGGAAATAAGCTGCCTTAAAAAATATAATACTAAACCGCTGGGAACTTTGACTTAAACGTCTCCAGCGTTTTTTTTGTAATCATATAACTTATTTTAATTGAATTTCTTTCATAATGTTTTTACTGTGAGGTAGAGCTGGAATATCAGCACCAGCGCAATTATAAGCTGCCTTGCACAATACCTTTGGCTTTTGAAAATTATAGAGGCACAAAGAAGCAAGTAAAAACTGTTTTATTGTAAAAATTGCAGTCTGAGCAATTTATCCAATCCTTTCTCGAAGTTTGGGTCAGATTTTTCATTTGCAGCATGCAGCCATTCATGGAAAACAGGCTGAAGTCCATAAAAAGCAGAGACTCGTTGAAACAATTCTTCTTTAGGAAGCGAAACGTGATAATGTTCCAATACTTCTCTTGTAAATTGTGGACCATGTTCCCAATACAAGCCTGCAAAATCAAAAGCAGGATCGCTAATTTGTGCATCAGTGAAGTCAATAATGCCGCTGATGTTTTTCCTCGCAGGATGATATAAGATATTGGCACCTGTTAAATCGCCATGAATAGGAACTATTGGATGCATATGTTTTTGGCCATTGGAAAGAAAGCGATCAAAGATAATTTTGACTTCCTTTTGCTCAGAAGAACGGAGAAAGGGACTGATCTTAGAAGTAATCTCAGCATAAAATTCTTCCCAATAACGCTGTGTATGTATGGTTTTCAATCCATGTTGCATCAGTTTTTCAGAATTTAAGTTATGTAAAGTCGTTAAAAATGCCCCCAGCTGCACTGCTGCCTCTGCTGAATTGAGATGTTCCAGCTTTTCAAGAGGCTCTCCATCAATTTTCTTATGCATGGAGCAAACAAGCCGTTTTTCTTTATAAAATAATTCATAATGAGGCACATGGATTGAGAGGTTGTTTTCGTGCAGTTTCGACAGAAGCATGGACTCTGTTAGGAGCCTCTGTAAACCATGTTCCTTTTTAGGGAACCGAAAGACATAGGATTGATTAATAATGATGACATCATGGTCCCAGCTTCTGCTAATTTTGTCTATACTCTTGATAGACAACTCAGGCATGCGGTTAAGCAGAAAATGTATCTTTGCATTTATGTCCATTACAAATGCTCCCTTCTTAGGGTATTAAAGAGAAAAACATTAAAGGTATATATGATGGTAAAACAAGTGTAGCATTTTCTGGTTATAAAGATGTAAAGCAAACACTTGGGGATTACTCTATTAAACTAGGTGCAGCAGTTAAGTGAAAGAAATCAGTTTAACCTCTTGACCTTAAAGTTACTTTAAGGTGTAAGTTATGATTATGGAGGTGTTCGATTAGTGGAGGATATGTTATCGATTCAATCATTTTCAGTTAGAACGGGCATTCCAAAGAGTGCGCTACGTTTTTATGAAACGAAAAAGCTGCTTCTGCCTGCTTTCCGGGATCATAATGGCTATCGATTTTATCACAGAGTGCAAATTCAGCTCGCAAAGCTGATCTCTAGCCTGCGTTTAGCACAGATTCCAATAAAGGAAATTCAATCCTATTTAACACTCGGCAGGCAAGAAAGACAGGACAAAATGTCCGTATGGATATCGGAACTAAAAAAGATGCATCAGGTAATGGGTGCTAGTCTCCATTATTTAGAAAGTTATCAAAGCAGTTCTGAAATTTATTTTTTTGATAAATCGGCTTGTGAAGTCATTTGGTTTGAAGCAGAGGCGCAGCCTGGAAAGTTTAGCACCGTTTTTCAAGAAAAGCTTAGCATGCTGAGAAAGCTGGAAATTCAAGTTGATGAAGCTTATTTGCAGTATATGTCAGGGGAAGACCGTATTAAAGCGCGAGTTGGTTTCCGCATAAATAATGAAGGTGAAAAAGAAAAATTGAATGATGACGGGAGATGCGAAACAATGCCCGCTATGGTCTGTATTGGAATGCCTTTTCGTCTTGAAATTTCATCTATAAAAAGTGGATATAAACAATTATTTGACTGCGCACAGCAGCATAACTGGTTCCCTGCTGGCGCCATTTTAGAATGGTATCGGGGAGAGAATCTTGAAGATCTGGATTTAATAATGCCGATTATAAAGGGGGATTTGTAGATGAAGAAAGTGCTAGTGGCTGATGCAGTAAAAATAAAGGGAAGCTACTATGAAATCGGTTATAAACAAGGGCAATATTTGCTGGAAAAAGGAAGTATACTTGTTGAAGAATATAAAAAAATGGCTTCCCATTCGAACACCATGGAGGGAAAAGAGATGATATTCACTTATTTTCCTTCTTTTGCTGAAGAGATTAAAGGAATGGCAGATGCTTTAAAGATGGATGAATCCATGGCTATTAGTCTGTTTAGCGGCTACGATGTCACCTTCCCGCAAATGGGCTGTACATCCTATTCACAAGATGGTCTTTATGTAAGAAATTATGATTTTAGCCCCGATCTCTATGATGCCAGACTCGTTTGCCTCCAGCCGAATACAGGCTACGCCTCAATTGGTTTCAGTCAGCAAATATGCGGAAGGCTGGATGGAATGAACGAAAAAGGCTTGGTCATTGGTTTGCATTTTGTCAATGATCAATTATTCAGTAAAGGGTTTATTGCAACAGCTATTGTAAGGATGGTACTGGATCAATGTGCAAACGCGAAAGAAGCAGCCGCGCTAATTAAGAAGGTACCTCATGGATATTGCTATAATTATTCAATCATAGATAAAGAGGGAAATAGCTTATTAATTGAAGCAGCACCAGAAGAGCAAATTGTTTCGAATGCACCTGTTATGAGGGCAGTAAACCATTTCCATTCTCCAGCTCTGCAGTCTAAAAATCGTCCTAATATCTCAGATTCCTGCAAGCGTAAAGAAATGCTCTCTGAATTGGACGGATTAGAGTTATCTCCTCAAGAACTTTTTCGTTATTTTAACCAGGGCAACTCTCCATACTTTTATCATCAATACAAACAATTTTTTGGAACCCTTCATACAGTTGTATACAATTCTTCTAATCTGCAATTAATATGTGGAGTGGGAGCAGATTCAGATCCTCATATACTTTCACTTAAAGACTGCCTTCAAGCTGAGTGGGAGGATTGGCAGATGAAAGGAATCATTCATATTTAGCAAAAGATAGGTAAAGTTAAACAGACATCTATTGTGTATTGATCTTTCAATCTATTCGTTTGATCCATAGAGTCCAGGGTATAGAAGAAGTATAGCAAAAGGAGTAAGGAGCTGATGAGATCATGAATATGGATGTAACGTCCTTTTACCTTAAAGATGATGGTCAAATCCCTAATAACAGTGATTTGCCTGTAGTTGTTTATAAAGGAGCATTTGATGACGGTCTTCCAATACAGGAAACATTTCAGCAACACAATTGGAAAGGGTCATGGACTGGAGATGTATTTGACTTTCATCACTATCACAGCAATACCCATGAAGTCTTAGCAGTAAAAGAAGGTGAAGCCACGATTCTTGTTGGAGGAGATGAAGGGGAGAGACTGCAGCTGAAAAAAGGTGATGCGATTGTGCTTCCTGCAGGCACGGGTCACAAAAAGCTGGAAAGCAGTCACGATTTTGAAGTGGTTGGAGCTTATCCGAATGGAGCCAGTTTCAATACAAGGAAACAGGATCCAGCGGACCGTACGCAAGCAATTTCTGAGATTAAAAACGTCCCTGTACCAAATCAGGATCCAATCTTTGGAGAAGAAGGCCCACTGCTCGAAAAGTGGATTAAATAAGATAGAAACCGCATCCGGTGTGATGCGGTTTTTTTGTAGCACTTATTTGCAGAAGCAGGAATCCTTGCAACACTTATGGAATACAAGAATTAGAGAATACTTCAGTATTTAAATACTTGAGGCGAAAAAATCTATGGAAAAAGCTATTACAGAAAGGGTTATCACAAGTTTTGCTAAAGAAGATGAAAAAAGGAGGATTCACAATGAATCTGCAATATCCGATAGGGAAATTTCAGCACCCGGGCAAGATTACAGCAGAGCATGTAAACAGTTGGATTGATGATATAAAGAACCTGCCAAATAGATTGCAGCAGCTTGTTGGAACGTTAAGCGAAGAACAATTAGATACAGCTTATCGGGATGGAGGCTGGACAGTCAGGCAAGTGGTTCATCATATTGCTGATAGCCATATGAATGCTTATATCCGCTTTAAATGGGCGCTTACCGAGGATCAGCCTGTCATTAAAGCTTATCACGAGGCCAAGTGGGCTGAGCTTCCTGATACAAAGATGCCAATAGGTGTTTCTATTTCACTTATTTCTGCACTGCATGAACGCTGGACATATTTATTGCAGAATTTAGATGATGATAATCTGAAAGTTATATTTATTCACCCCGATTCTGGGGAAGTTACGCTTGAAGAGAATATTGGAAGGTATGCATGGCATGGAGAGCACCATTTAGCTCATATACAAGCCCTGTGCAGCCGGATGGACTGGCTCTGAGTTTATATATATTTCTGCTGTGAATGGGCAACAATAAGTATGGAATATTCTTGCATAATTTCTGCTAACGTGCTAAATTTCAATAAGAACGTGTGTTCTAAAAAACAGAGGATGAGGTGCCTGTCATGATTGTGAATATGTATCCGTATTTGGTGCTTAATGGTAATGGGAAAGAGGCAATTAAGTTTTATGAAGAGGCTTTGGGTGCAGTTACAGAAAGCGTGCAAACCTTTGGTGAGTCACACGCTGATCCGGATTTTCAAATTCCGGAAGAAGCGAAGAATCGTATCATGAACGCTCAGTTGAAGATTGGCAAGGTTGAATTGATGTTATCAGATACCTTTCCAGGGCAGCCTTACGAACTAGGCTCCCAAGTGACCATTGCGATCATTCCTGAAGGAGCGGAAGAGGCAAGAGCTATTTTTGAAAAGCTTTCTTCTGGCGGCAAAATTGGCATGGAGATACAAGAAACATTCTGGAGTCCTGCATATGGGCAAGTAACAGATCAGTTCGGAATCTCATGGCAAATTTCTGCACAAGCTAAATAAAGAAAGTTGCCAATTGGCAAGTTTATGGGCTGGAGACATAGGCTTAATTCCACTAATAGATTTTTACATTAAAACTGAGTTGGATTTTCTTAGTGCTGCTGATTTCTACTATCTAAAATTATAAAAAAAGAACCCCCTTGGTCATATCCCAAGGGGGGCTTCTTCATTATTGTACTAAACTTCCCATAATGTGATCGACAATTTGTTCATTTGCTACAGCACCTGTATATAACCAAGCTGTATCAGGTCCGAACTCATATACATTACCATTCTTAACAGCAGGAATATTCTGCCATAGTTCTTCTTTAATAGCGGAATCTTCAATATTCGTATCGCTGTTTATTAAGAAGAGATGATCTGCATCTAATTCTACTAATTTCTCAAGTGAAATGGCACTCCAGTTTCCAGTAGCACTAGCTGAAATTTCTTCTACTACACTTGGTACGGTTAAACCAAGGTCTCCATACATGACAGCACCGCTCGATAGGTTATCGCTTACGATAAAGAAGCTATTGTTTACTAGCCACACAGCAGCAGCCGATTGTGTTCCGATCGCATCTGTTAATTGCTGCTTAGCTTCTTCAGCTTTTCCCTCATAATCATCAAGAACTTTTTGGGCGTCATCTTCACGGCCAAAGATTTCACCAATTGTCAGGAGCTCTTGTCGCCAGTCATTATTTTCTTCTGTACCTATTACATAAGTTGGAGCAATTTTATTATATTGATCATACTTGCCGCCTTCTACCATACCAGGAGAATCCATAATAATTAAATCAGGGTTATGGCTCGCTACTGCTTCGAAAGGAAGGTCATGTGGAATCATAGGAACTGATTCTAATTCTTTTTGTAAATATTCCTGGGGATCGCCATCTCTCACGGACCATTGTGCAACTGGGGTAATGCCTAATGCGACTAAATTATCTTCAAGGTAAGATGCTAAAACCCGTTCTGGCTTTGCTGGAATCGTAACTTCATTTCCTAAGGCATCCGTTAATACTCGGTCTTTTTCAACGGTTTCTTCAGAGGCAGAGTCATTTGATGCATTATCCTCTGCTGGCTGCTCATCATTTCCGCATGCAGCTAATACAAGTGCTATTGAGCACATTGCAGCCAATTTATATAATTTCTTTTTGGTTGAATTCATGATTGTTCCCCCTATAGTTTAAATAAAGCTTCTTGCTAAATGATAACAATTTTCATTTGCAATTACAATCTATTATTATGCAGATCAAAAAATATATTATTTAATGTTCAAAAAATCTTCAAATAATAAATAGAATCAGCTGCTTTATGGAGTAACACATTGAGATTTTAACAGCATTCCCCTATAATGAAAATGATTTTCAGTTCGCCAAATTGAAGGATGATATACATATGAGCATTCATGAAAAAGGAAAAGCAAAGCATGTCACGGAAAAGCACGATGAAAAATATAAAGTAGAAACAAAGCCATTTGCTGCTTGGTTGATCTTAACTCTAGGGACAATTGGATTGTTTCTCATTATTGCTTCATCTATTGCATTTGGTGCCGCGGACATTCAATTAAGTACGGTTTGGCAAGGAGTCTTTCAGTTTGATAGCAGTAACCCTGCACATCAGATTATTCGTGAACTTCGTTTACCGCGAGCCTTGGCAGCTGCTTTAATTGGTGCTGCCTTAGCTGTATCTGGAACTATTATGCAGGCAATGACGAGAAACCCGCTTGCATCTCCATCCATCATGGGGGTGACGGCAGGAGCTTCTTTTTTAATGGCTATAGCTTATGCTGCTCTGCCTGGCCTGCATTATTCAGGATTGATGATCTTTTCATTTGCCGGCGCAGGTTTAGGCGCAGCACTTGTTTTTGGAATTACAGCTGCTTCTAAAGGCGGCATGTCACCTGTAAAGCTTGCATTGGCAGGAACAGCGATCACCACACTGCTAAGCTCGCTTTCTACAGCAATTGGAATTCGCTTTGATGTTGCCAAGGACATAAGCTTCTGGTATGCCGGCGGTGTGGCAGGAGTTCAAAGCACAAGTGTTCTATATTTATTATTGCCAGTTGCAATTGGAATTCTTCTTGCCATTTTTCTTTCCAGGTCTTTGACCGTATTGAGCCTGGGAGAAGATGTTGCAAAGGGTCTCGGGCAAAATACCGGAAGAACTAAGCTATTGGGAACAATTGCTGTGTTGCTTTTAACAGGTGCAGCAGTATCAATAGCCGGAATGATTGGATTTGTCGGTTTGGTTATTCCGCATATTACCCGATTTTTAGTAGGGCTGGATTACAGATGGATTATTCCGTGTTCAGCTGTTTTAGGCGGGATTCTCCTTGTTGTGGCTGATATTGCAGGAAGAATGATTAATGCACCTTTTGAAACACCAGTTGGTGCAGTAACGGCTTTAATCGGTGTGCCGTTCTTTCTCTATCTCGCACGGAATGAAGGGAGAAATATTTAAATGGATTCATTTGGTCAGCAATGGAAAAAAACAATATCTGTACTCAGTATCCTTTCTGTCGCGATAATTGTTATGTTTTTCGTTAGTTTAAACACCGGGTTAACGAAAATCCCGCCTCTTGAAGTGGTAAAAACAATCTTTGGATCAGGAGACGAAGGTACAAAGATGGTATTATTTGATTTTCGCCTGCCGCGTATGGTTCTGGCATTATTAGTGGGAGCAGGGATTTCTCTGGCAGGAGCTATTTTGCAGGGCGTATCACAAAATGCTCTTGCAGATCCTGGAATATTAGGCATTAATGCTGGTGCAGGATTTGCCGTTGTGCTCTTTATGTTCTTTTCACAGGGAACAGGGTTCGCCATTGGAGCGTTATCGATTTTCTCCCTTCCATTTACAGCTTTAGGAGGAGCTTTTGTTGCAGCACTCCTTATCTACGTGATTGCGTGGAAGAACGGAGTAACACCAGTTCGGCTTATTCTTGTGGGGATCGGTATTAACTCTGCGTTTGGTGCGGCCATGCTTGTATTTCAATTGATGATGGAGCCGAATGATTTCACGAAGGCCCTTGTCTGGTTATCTGGAACCATTTGGGGAACCAATTGGACTTTTGTGCTGGCACTGCTGCCGTGGCTTCTCATCTTTACACCGATCGCTTTTTATAAAGGAAGAGTTCTTGATGTATTAAATTTAGGGGACCCGATGGCCATTGGACTGGGCAGTCATGTGGAACGGGAAAGAAGGATTCTTCTTATTATAGCCGTTGCTCTTGCTGGTGCATGTGTTTCAGTTGGAGGGGGCATCACCTTCCTCGGATTAGTAGCACCTCATTTAGCCAAGAGAATTGTAGGAGCAAAGCACGCAAGAATGCTGCCTGTAACCGTTTTGCTTGGAGCATTTTTGCTCTTGACTGCAGATACATTAGGAAGAGTTGTTCTGGCACCGGCAGAATTACCAGTCGGCTTAGTTGTCTCTGTCCTTGGAGCTCCATACTTTATCTATTTGCTTATGAGGACGAGATAATCAAGCAAAGCGGCTGGTCCAATAAGAATTCAATGAATAGTATCTATCCGAATGATTAGGGGATTTTTTTAGTCATTCGGTTTTTTTATATTCATTTAAATATTTTTTCTGCCTCCCCAGTAGGATCGCAGCGCAATGGTACGAGCATGTCTAACAGTCTATTTGTACGCTGTAAAAAATTTTATTAGTAAACCATTCTCTGCTCTGATCTTTAAATAAATGTGTCAATATTTCTGATTGTAAAAAATAGTAATTTAATATAAAATTTATATAGCTTGATATATAAGAATAATCAGAAAATTAAGGTCGCAGGAGGGAAAATATGAAAAGTACCGGGATTGTGCGCAAAGTTGATGAATTGGGTAGAATTGTAATCCCAAAAGAACTTCGGAAAACATTAAACATCCAAATTAAAGACCCAATTGAGATTTTCGTAGAAGATGAAAAGATTATACTGCGTAAATACGAAAGCAGACAAGCATGTCTAGTTACAGGGGAAATACTGGATGACAACGTGGCTCTCGCCGATGGAAAAATTGTCTTAAGCAAGAAAGCACTTAAAGACTTAGTAGAAGAAGTAAATGAGCGGTTTGAATTAAAGGTGTAAAACAAATCAAAAAAAATTCTCCCATTCAATCGGCAAGCCTGTTGTTATAATACTTCAGGCTCTTTGTATGCCGGGATGCTCAGACCCGCCCCGCCGGAAAGCTCAGACCCGCCCCGCCGGAAAGCGAGTATCCGGGAGTTAAAACCATAACAAAACAATATGTTTTTTTGAAATGATGTTAACAAAGATAACCAAAACAAAGAAAGTAGAGGGATCAAATGAATCAGCAGAAATTAGTCCGTGTAGGCACTCAATATATACCTGTTGAAAATCCAGAACAGGCTGCAAACTGGTATAAAGAGATCCTTGCAGCAGATATTAGCTATTGTGATAGAGATAAGGCCATTGTTAATTTTGCAAATCAAAGCTTTTTTCTTGTGAAAGGAAAAGATGGAGAAAGTGCTAATTTCATAGATTATTATGGGGAGAAGCGTTTTTCAATGACATTTGAGGTTAATGGATTAGAAAATCTCCAAGCACTTCATAAAGAGCTGAAGGAAAAAGGAGTGGCAATAGGAGAAATAGAGGATAGAGGACATGCAGGCAGGAATTTTGTGTTTTCTGATCGTGATGGGAACTTATTTGATGTTTGGAGCGAACTCAGTCCTGCATATAAATAGCAGCTATTATGGCTAACCATCAACCATTGTAGCTCTGTTAGTTTATTTTTAACTTAAAAAGCTTAGGTGATAAACACCTTTAAACTTTATGTTAAAATGGTAAAAAAGAAGCAGGAGGGACTGTATGGAAACCAGAACGAAAAACGAAATCGTTTCATGGATTAAATCATTAGCATTAGCATTTATTTTAGCTCTTATCTGCCGGCATTTTATATTTGAACCTGTCACAGTCCGTGGAGAGTCCATGGTGCCTACTTTTTCGAATGAACAGAAACTAATAGTGAGCAAAACGAGTGAGATTGAAAGATTTGATATGATTGTTTTCCATTCTCCTGTGGAAGATCAAGACTATGTGAAAAGAATAATAGGCATGCCTGGCGACACAGTGGAAATGAAAGATGATGTTTTATATGTAAATGGCAAAGCCTATAAGGAGCCTTATGTGAACCGAGATCTAGTCATGGAAAAAGTGACAGCTGATTTTACATTACAAGAGCTTTTGGGTCAGAACATCGTTCCGGAAAACTCCTATTTTGTGATGGGAGATAATCGTTTAAGAAGCTATGACAGCAGAGAGTTTGGTTTTATATCAGAAGAAGCTGTCGTAGGTGAAGTGAAGTTCCGTTTTTATCCTTTTGATGAATCAGGATTTACAAAATAATGAAGCATATATGATTTGAGAGGCTAGCGATGAAAAAGATTTTTCCCTTCCCTGTTCAGGAGGTTACCGAGGATAAAAAACGGCTGCTTAAAAAGCATTTATTAATGGATAATATTAAGCGCTGTAAGCTTTTTGCTAAAATAGTGATTCTCTTTGAAACCATTCTGATTCTTATGCATATGTATTCTTCCTATACGAATAGTGGCACCGTGTTTGTGATTGATGCATATATCATTTTATATTTGCTATTATGGAGTTTTAGTATCCTGATGGTTATATATATTACCATTTATGAAAGAAGCAGCAATCATAGTGAGCGAAAGACAAAGCTGTTTCAGAATGGACTGTGGCTATTTGTGATTTTCTTTTTAACATGGGGAGCATTAGTGACTCTTGTTGATCAGAGAAACTATGGTCATGTTATGGCATTTGCTGTTAATTTTATGTGTGTTTCGGTTTTATTTCATGCATCAAATAAAACGATTCTTTATTTATACAGTCTTCCTGTTGCAGTGTTATATATTGGTCTTCCATATGCACAGTCTTCTGGAGAGATTGTCTCAGGGCATTATATCAATCTATCCGTATTCTTGTTTTTTTGCTGGCTAGCTTCCCGTATGCTTTATACAAGCTATTCCTCAAATTTTTACCAGAGGCTACTTTTAACGGAGATGAATGAAAACTTAGGGTTAAAAGTGGAAGAGAATGAAAAGATTTATAAGGAACTTGCGAGTGCAAATAATCAGTTAAAGCAGCTCTCTGTGATGGATGAACTAACGCTCATACTTAATAGGCGCGGGTTTCGTCAATATGTTCAGAATGAATTTGAAAACATCCAAGTAAAGAGACCATTTGCTGTGCTGATGGGTGATATTGACTCATTTAAGAATTATAATGATCATTATGGTCATCTTGAGGGAGATCAAGTGATTGCTACTGTCGCTGGAGTCTTTAGAACACATTTGAATGAAGAATCGAGCATTCTGGCCCGCTTTGGCGGTGAAGAATTTGTGGCGGTTCTATTTGATGTAGGTCTGGATGAGGCGTTTGCTAAAGCAGAAAAGGTGAGACAAGCGATTGAACGTCTTATGATTCCTCATGAATACTCAAGTGCTGCTAATCATATCACCTTAAGCATAGGTGTGACAGCCGGCAAAGCTCAATATCCAGATGAGATTTTTCAGTTAATCGGAGATGCTGATAAAGCTTTATACGAAGCAAAAGCCAGCGGCCGCAATAAGGTGAAAATCAGAATAAAAAAGTAGGCCATCTCAATCAATAGGAGATGGCCTTTTTCTGCTCATTTATTTGCAATACTAACTTCAATTTTAATAATTTCCGAACGGCTGCCGATTCGAATAGGCGGACCCCAAAATCCATAACCTGAAGATACAATCGCATGCAATTTGCCAAATTGACGGTAGCCCCAGTCCAAATCAAAGATTCTTCTTGTAATAAGGTGGTTTGGTGCCATTTGTCCCCTGTGCGTATGTCCGCTTAACAGAAGATCAACATCATGCTCTTCTGCTTGCCTAATTTCTGCAGGCTGATGGTCCATCATAATAATTGGTATGTCTTTGTTCAAATCACTGGTTAGTTCTGCGATTGATTTTCGCTGTTTATCCGTTTTATCCTTCCTGCCGACAAGGTGAAAGGAGTCTTTAATAGAGAGGACTTCATCTTGCAGAATACGGATGCCTATTCGGTCCATTTCTTTTAAGAATTGGGGAATTGCTCCTCCATAATATTCATGGTTGCCAAGTACACCATATACTCCAAGCGGCGCAGATAATCCACTCAAAACTTCACCCATATTTTTACGGATAAATGCTCCAGGATCGTCATCGATAATGTCCCCTGGAAGCAGAATAAGATCTGGCTGAAGCTGATCAATCTCTTTTACTAAACGCCGTGCATGCGCTAATCCTGATAAATGGCCAAAGTGCATATCAGACGCCATGGCAATTGAAAAGGAATCGATCCTGCTATGTTCATTTATGTGAACTTTATAGGTGCGTATCACAGGTGAATACGCATTATAGGAACCATAAAGGAAAAGGGAGATAAAAATAATGACGACGATTAATCCAACCCAGGTAATACCCTCATCTTGTGGAATTCCCATTATATTCAATAACCAGACGGTAAGATTGGCTATTGGCAGTAATAGAAGAGCGTATTGAAGAACGGCGAACCAATAGGAACCGATCATCCGAAAAAAGGAAAGTCGCTTAGAGCTTTGTCCAATGAGGTAGGAATAAAATAAAATTCCTGCCAGAAAGGCGAACAGCCATTGGTTTTGAAATCCAAACACGGTTTCAAGCCAAACCCAGCCATTCCAGCTAATATAAAAAGCGATGGCTGTGTATATTAGAATAAAAACAGCAAAGCCTAAAATACGTTTCATAAATAAACCCCAATTCGCTGCATAGATTTTGAGTTTAAGATACGATATATAGATATATTTGTCTATTTATTAGCATCTATATGTCATTCTTAAAGTGATGTAGAGGTATTTACCCCATTTAGCAGCTTCCAGGATCAAATGGAGAATATAGTTATTTCCTATATAATTAAGATTTATGCAAACCAATAAAAAAGAGGAATCCATTTTCGGAATTCCTCTGATGTAGCAATTAAAGTGCTCCTGCAGCTGATAAAAGCGGCTGCCGAATCTCTTGTTCTGCATTTCTTACAAGATCATATGTCACACACATCGGTTTGTTTGTACGTGGATCACGTCCAATCAATGCGTCAATATGGAATACATCTCGTAAAACCTCTTGTGTAATCACTTCTTCACATGTTCCTGCTTTAACAATCTCGCCATTCTTTAAAGCAATTAAGTAATCGGCAAAACGTGCAGCCTGATTTAGATCATGAAGCACCATAACAATCGTGCGTTCCTGTTCACGATTAAGCTTTTGAAGTAGCTCCAGCACTTCCAGCTGGTGTGCCATATCTAAATACGTAGTAGGCTCATCCAAGAAAATAATCTCTGTTTCCTGAGCAAGGGCCATCGCAATCCACACACGCTGTCTTTGACCGCCAGAAAGAGCATCAACAGAGCGGGATTTAAATTCAGCTGTTCCTGTGACTTCTAATGCCCAGTCAATCACTTCATAGTCTTTCTTTGTCAAACGCCCAAAGCCAGTCTGATGGGGGAATCTCCCATAAGAAACGAGCTCTCCAACGGTTAAGCCGCTCGCACTTTCAGGCGTCTGCGGCAGAATCGCCATTTTTTTGGCTAATAACTTCGTATTTTCCTTGGCAATATTTTCACCATCAAGAATGACAGTTCCTGATTGGTGAGAAATAATTCTTGTAATGGCTTTTAACAATGTGGATTTCCCGCAGCCATTAGCACCAATTATGGTTGTAATTTGTTTATCCGGGATCGATGCAGTGAGGTCTTTTACGATTAGACGTTCACCGTATCCAATATTTAAGTCCTTTGTATATAGGCGAACCATAATAGCCCTCCATGTCTAATTTAGAATATATATAAATAGTGATAACGATTCTCATTTCAACTTTCTACTTAACTATAAACCTAACAATAAAAGAAGTCAACGGATGTTGAAAAACGTTCACAAACCTAGTTGAAAAATATTCTCAAACCATGTATAGTATAGTGAGAATGATTATCAATTTTAGTGCAAGCTGAGGAGTGGAGATAGCATGAACATAGATGAATTGTTTGATGTCACGATTATTGGCGGTGGCCCGGCTGGTCTTTATTCAGCATTTTATAGTGGACTAAGAGAAATGAAAACAAAAATAATTGAATTTCAGCCTCAGCTTGGCGGAAAAATACATGTATATCCAGAAAAAATGATCTGGGATGTAGGCGGTTTATCGCCGATTCCTGGTGCAAAGCTGATTGAACAATTAGTGCAGCAGGGATTAACGTTTGATCCAGAGGTTGTACTCAATGAAAAAATCGTTTCTGTCAGCAGAGATCAAGATGGAATATTCCTATTAAAAACAGCTTCTGGTGTGGTTCATTACTCCAGAACAGTGATTGTTGCAGTTGGAGGCGGAATTCTAACACCTCAAAAGCTTGATATTGAAGGTGCAGAGCGTTTTGAAATTGCAAATCTAAATTATACTGTGAAATCATTACAGCATTTTAAAGATAAAACAGTCGTCATCTCAGGCGGAGGAAATTCAGCGATTGACTGGGCAAACGAGCTGGAATCCATTGCAAAAAAAGTATATTTAACATATAGAAAAGATTCACTAAATGGTCATGAAGCGCAGATCACGCAGCTAATGGAAAGCTCTTGCGATTGCTATTTTAATTCAACGATTACGAAACTGATTGCCGGTGAAAATCATGAGTTGATCCAACAAGTGGAATTAACCAATAGCGAAACAGGAGAGGTTACATATCTGGAGATTGATGAAGTCATTATTAATCATGGATATGAACGCGATAGTGCCCTCCTTCAAAATAGCGAGCTGAAAATTGAAATGGAAGAAGACTTCTATGTCAAAGGTTCAGCAAACAGTGAGTCTTCCGTTCCAGGTCTATATGCGGCAGGAGATATCCTTAAGCATGACGGCAAGCTTCACTTAATAGCAGGAGCCTTTCAGGATGCAGCAAATGCTGTAAACAAAGCAAAACAATTCATCCAGCCAGATGCTTTAAAGTATGGCATGGTTTCTTCTCATAATGATGCATTTAAAGAGCGGAACCGGGAGTTAGTAAAAGAATTAATAAAATAAGAAAATGTGTAGGGCGATGCAAGAGGTTTAGTGCATTGTCTTTTTTCTGCTCTGATCTTAGTGACTGCTGTTCTTAGTGTGTACCGCGCGCGCATATCTGACTTTTTTTGTGAAGAAACCAGTGAAATAAGCGGAGAATTTACCCTTATTTCCAGAATTGAGCTACTTTCGGGCGAAATAAACGGAGATTTTCCGGTTATATTGAAAAAAATCGTCCATTTTCACGTTTTTTGGTCCGTTAGTCGGAATTTCTCCGTCTATTTAAGCGCATTTTAAGTGATTTGACGATTTAAGCGGAATTCTTCCGCCTATTTATGCATTTGTAATTCTCGCGTTTCTTGAAAACTTTAAAGGCAATGCTGAAACGATAGAGTGCCAGACTCCTGCTTAAGCTCAGTACCCGTTTAGCCGGAAAGAGAGAATCATTATACATTTATATAAAAAAAGCAAAGTTAAAAGAAACGCCTTTTTTATAAGTATACTGAATGACCTCTACATACAAAAAAAGCCATCAACCTAATGATTGATGGCTTTTTTATTTATATCAAGGAAGTGTTAAGCCCGGCTAGTGCTTGTGCTGCTATCTTTTGCTCTGTTAAATTGCTTGCGAAGGAAAGGTAATACATAACGGTCAAGTCCAAATTTACCTGCATTATATCCAGCAGCTGCTATAAAGACACCCATTAAGATATCTGTTGGATTGTGAGATACTGTTCCAGCGAGTAAGAAAGAGAAGTTCATCACCATACCGAAGAATGCAGCTGCAGTAGTCAAGCAGCCAAGAATTAATCCAAGACCTACTAAAAACTCTCCCCAAGGAATGATAAAGTTAAATAGTTCTGCATTTGGTAAGGCAAAGCTTTCAAGGAAGCTGCTGTACCATCCAAAAACGGGTCCGCCATCTGGTCCTGTAACGGGGTTTGCAGCGGCATTTGTTAAGAATCCACTTGAATCAAATCCTCCGGTAATTTTCCCCCATCCTGCAGTCAGCCATAAATAACCCCAGTATACACGAATAACTGTCAATAGAGCAGCAGCAATGTTATTTTCTCTTAGCCAATTGTTAATCATCTTACATCTTCCTTTCATTGATAAGAATTATGTTATTGATTACACTTAAAATATAACATGGAAGCAGATTTTCCTCACTAATATTGTGATTAATTTCACAATCTTGTAATAAAGTTTTGACTAAATATTGAACAAAAGTTTATAAGATATACAAATATAATAATTATAGGCTAGGAAATTGGGAGTCATATCAACTATTTACAGAGAAAGAAGTTTATAAGAATAATGAATACGAATACATTATGTGGTGAGGAAAATCACAGTATTATATTGATTCTCCAATTACAGAAGGTAGAAATCGCTAGCAAGCTGTGAATGTCTAATTTTCAGCACTGTTAGCATGTGTAAATTTTAGACAACTAACAGCCAGCGGGAATAAACGATTCCCGCTTGGTCGTAGTTTCATTTTAAAGTTTTTTACGATCTGGAGCAGATGGAGGCTTTTCAATCCAGTTTTTTTCAATGGAGATATTCACACCATCCTTTGAATAATCACCGACCTCAGTAATGAGTCGTGTGTACGCTGTGATTAGATCTCTTCTTGCGCTTGTTCCAATACTTGCTCCATAAAAGCCGATGCCAGCAGAGTACAATGCTTTTGTATGAAACATAACGAGCTTGTCCGAAAAGACAGGGTCAGTTGAAGCGGTAGCATGTATAGTTGAATTTGCTGGCGGAAACAGATCGCTCTCCTTTAGGAATTCGGAGAACACATCACAATGATGCTTCGCTAATTCTGTACCTCTTTTTAAAAACTTTTTTACTTCAGGAATTTTGGCGGTTTGAGAGAATCCCATAAGCAAAACAGAACCAAGCATATTCCGGTATAAGTTTGTAAACAAATGGGAAATTTCAACTGATGTCAGTGGTCTTTGTTCTCCAAACCATCCTCCTAAAAACTTCTTGGAATGAATGTATTCCACCTCAGTTGGATATGGGATATATGGTGCCCAAATATAATTGCCCATCTCCTGTGCAATATCAATTCCCTGATTAAAATAGTTTGTACTTGATTGAAGGCATGAAGCATAAAAATTACGGATATCTTTTCGAGCAGCATTGGGAAGAGCTGAACTAAAGGCATTCACCCCCATCAGTCCAATATTCATCGCATAATGAAGGATGAATTCATCGGTATACAAGCGTTCTGCATGAATATTTACGTCGTTTTCTGTGAAACCATCAGGAACGGGAATTTCTTCTGAAACCATTAATTTCCGTATAACATCGTAATTTGATTGAGATATTTCAAGGCCTGTCTGGATATAAGATTTTATGACAGGATTCTGTACATGCTGTAAAAAATACGTTAATACACAAACCGATAACGATTCTGCCATAAATGTACCGTTTAGAACTGAGAGCTCGCTAGCGGTCAGCTTTGAAGTGTCTTCCATATGCTTACCTCCTTATATTCATTGCATAAGTAGTATTTGCTACTAATAAAAACTTATGAATAAAAATGGAAGACAGTTGAGGAGGATAAATGTATAAAAAAAGACAGAGCGAACGATTCACAAATCGCCTCTGTCCTTTTAGCTACTTCAAAAAGTATTAGTCCGATTAAGTTTTTGTCTTTCAGGCTTGCCATTTGGCAAGTAGCTTTAGTATTTCTTCAAATAGGAATCAGGATGTATCCTTTGCTTATAAGAATCAATTGTCCCCATCAAATCGTTAACGGCTAACTCCATCTTTTCTAAGTCTTGTCTGGTAACTGGAGGATCCTCAGCACTCCAGCGCACAGATTTAACGAAATAATATTTTTTAATTGGCACAAGAAGGGCCTTGGAATTTGGAAACTCTGCAAAAACAAATTCAATTCCGCCTCTTTTTCGATAAGAATGGCTGAGTATTTTCATGAGGGTAACAACCTTTCAAAATTTCTAAAGCGGTTTAAAGGTCTATACCCCAATGTAAATTAGAATAAGCGGAATGGATATAATGCTCAAAATAGTCGTTATAAAGGTCGTGAAAGATACAAGATCAGGTTCTGTGTTAAACTGTACTGCCAGCATGGTTGTATTTGCAGCAGATGGCATGGCAGCCTGTATAATGAAAACATGCTTCAGTAAATCTGGAATCGGCATAAAATGGACTGCAATAATGGCGATAACAGGTGAAATTACCATGCGAATAACCGTAACAATCGAAACGAAACGATATGCCACTCTTTTTCTTGAAATAACGGCAAGCTGCATTCCCAATATCAGCATGACAGTAGGAATGGAGGCGTCTGCAACTAAACTGATTGCATCCATGAAATTAACAGGAATACTCACTCCGGTCAGTTGGAGAACTACACCTAAAATGGCACCGTGCAATACTGGCATTCTTACCATTCTTCGTAAAGATTCTTGAATACTGGCACCTTCTTCTCCGCCAAGAGAAGCGAAAAATAATCCAACTGTATTCATTAAGAAAGATTGAAAGACCATCATGATGACCGCATAATCAAAGCCAGCAGCTCCAAAAGCAAAAAGAACAATTGGTGCACCATAGTTCCCCTGATTCATAAAAATACCGCCAAGCATCATGGCGGACATTTGCTGCCGGGTTGCCTTGGTAAAATAACTGACAGCTCCCACGATCAGCGCGAGAATGATGTTGAGCCCAAAACTAAACAGTAAAATATAATAATAATCAATCGTAATTTCATTTGCATAAAACGTTCGGAAGGCGAGAGCCGGTGACATAATATAAAGAGCCATTCTTGAAATAGACTTTATATCAAAGCCGAACTTTTTCTGTGCTAAAAAGCCAGTAGCAAAAATCAGCAAAACTGGCAGCATAATCATAAGTAAATTCAAAACATGTTCATCCCCATAATTGAAGTTTATAAAAAACAGTATATCAAAATAAAATAAATTCGGAACCCCTTTAGTGTGGTGATTGGTTATAGAATGTGAATGGAAGATGGCGTGGCTCTGGTACTATTGCAACGCTGGCAATGGGAATTAATAGGAAAGAGCTTGAGTTTGATGGGAAATTGAAAAGTTTTGATGGGAAAAGCTCAAATTTTGATAGGAAAACGAAGAAATTTGATAGGAAAACGGTAAATTTTGATAGTAAAGCAAAAAATTCGAAAGGAATTAGCCACAACTTGATAAGAAATCGAAAAAACTCTCCTGATCCATACTAAA
The DNA here is from genome assembly GCF_001636345.1 of Cytobacillus gottheilii. Lineage (GTDB taxonomy): Bacteria > Bacillota > Bacilli > Bacillales > Cytobacillaceae > Cytobacillus > Cytobacillus gottheilii. The sequence goes on along the minus strand of NZ_KV440945.1, from coordinate 4,002,904 downwards.
AATGGCGAGTCAGGAGAGAAATTAACCCAAATGCTCTATACAGCGGTCATATTTTCTTATAAAAAAGCCTGAATTATTGCTGCTAAACGTCATTTGATTTCTATTTTTGTCTTCCTTTCAATGTCAGCCGGATAATCAACTAAATTCAAATGGATTAGCTGTGACCCATTGTAGGGAAGGCTGTAGCGCATATGGTCTGCATCTTTAGCGATTCCATAACCTCCGCCTTTACTGCCCATAACCTCTTCTAAAGGAAAGATCAGATTTTCAAATGAGTTTGTATCCAAGCGTATGTATAGATCATCCTTTATTATATACACATCTGATAACAGACCATCACTAGGTGTTTTTATAAATTGCTCTTTATCGGCATCTATGACTACGGATGTTTCCTTTTTATCTAAAGCTCTTAAAGAGGTAAATTGCAGATATAGTTTTTCCGACTCTGTAAAATAACTGCTTTCTAGGATTACAACTTCTTCATTTTTAGTACGGGTGTTGGCAGCAGGCTCTGAAGGGTATTGACTCCATACATTTCCGTGCTCATCAATTAATTGCAGGTCATTAAATCCAAAAATCTCCATGCTGTTTTCTTCAGGGTATTTTACATGAACAGCTGTCATGGTTGGATAAATCTCAATTGAAGTAAAGGTAAGTTGCTGCCCAGCAACTGTGACTGTTTCATTTAGTTCAAATTCCTTCTTTTTTGCAGCCTTTTCTTTATCCAATGTTACCGGAAATGTAAGATACTCGATTTTATCTGTATTAACCTCTACACGAATATTTATCTCATCCGGCATAGTATCTTGAGGATCCGTTAAAGTTAAGGTACGAGACTCTAATGTATCGGATATGTCTAATGCTTCCGTTTGTTCAAATTTATATTCTGCATCTAATAGCTGCTGCTGGTCATCAAGCAAAGATATGCTCAGAACAGCATCTGAATTTCCACCTGTAAAAAATACAATGATAGATTTCTCGTCATGAATAATAGAATCAATGGTTACACTTCCACTTGTATGTTCCTTGGTCATTCCTATTTTTTGAATATAATTGTTTTCAGCAGCCGCCAAAAGGCCAGTATCATTTCGAATCTTACTTATGACCTGTTCTAAACCAGGTATATTGGCAAAAAATTTTGCAGCTGAGTCTGAGGTATGAATAGTAAGGAAAAACGACAAGAAAATAAGGGAAGCCGACAGCAGCAAGCTGAAAGGTCTTGTTTTGTTTTTCTTTAATTGCATAGCTTTTGCTTTCTGAATTCCTTTTAATATGGCTTGATCTGCTAATTCTTCAGAAACCATAATCTTTTCAATTTTGTTTCTTGATTGTGCCAGTTCTTTTTCTTCTCTTTCAAACATGAATACCGCTCCCTTCTTCCAATTCTTTTCGCAGTGATTTCATCCCTTTATATAGCCAGGTTTTTATGGTACTTTCAGGACTGCCAAGGATATCCGCAATCTCTTTAATTTTGAGATCATGATAATACTTTAAGATAATGACTTCACGGGAACGGTCATCAATTTTTGATAAGGCATCTTCTATCACTATTTTTTGCTCATAGTCTTCTTTGCTGTTATATTCTTCAAACAAGTCTGTTACGGTCATTCTTTTTCTATGTTTTGCTTGATCGTGGCAATAATTAAGCATGATTCGAGTGATCCAAGTTGAGAAGTATTCTGGCTTTTTTACTTTCTTTATGGATTTATAAGCTCTGAATGTAACCTCTTGAAGTGCTTCGAGCGCTTCTCCTTCATTCTTTAAATATGAAATGGCTACCTTCAAAAGCCGATCCCTATGTATTTTAATTAAAAGATAAAAAGCATGGTCATCGCCTTTTTTGGCTTTTTTTAATAAATCTGCTATCTCCAAGAAAATCCCCCCTTTATATATTAGACATCAAGGCAGGTTAAAAAGACTTAAAAAGATTTACTTAAATAATGATATAAATACAGTATAAATGTAATTAAGTGCCATATGCTTTTTTTGCCTAAAGGTTTGCGCTATAATATGGTTTGAATAGTTCATATTCGGTATATGCAAGCATATACATTCATTTATTATAGAGTTAAAAGCTGAAAGAGAGTGGGAAATATGGGCCGTAAATGGAACAATATTAAGGAAAAAAAGGCTTCAAAGGATGCAAATACGAGCCGGGTTTATTCGAAATTTGCACTTGAAATCTATGTTGTGGCAAGACAAGGGGAGCCTGATCCTGAGTCAAACCAAGCATTGAAGTTCGTACTTGAGCGTGCTAAAACATACAATGTGCCTCGAAATATTATTGATCGTGCAATTGAAAAGGCTAAGGGAAGCTCAGATGAGAGCTATGATGAATTGCGTTATGAAGGATTTGGTCCTAACGGTTCTATGATCATAGTGGATGCTTTGACAAATAACGTGAATAGAACAGCATCCAATGTTCGCGCTGCCTTTGGCAAAAACGGCGGAAATATGGGTGTGAGCGGATCTGTTTCCTATATGTTTGATGCTACAGCCGTCATTGGATTAGAAGGCAAAACGGCTGATGACATTTTAGAGATTTTAATGGAAGAAGACCTGGATGTGCGTGACATCATCGAAGAAGATGATTCCGTTATTATTTATGCTGAACCAGATCAATTCCATTCCGTACAGCAAGCTTTAAAAAATACTGGCATTACTGAATTTACTGTTGCAGAGCAAACGATGCTGGCGCAAACGGATGTTGAACTTGATGAAGAGGCAAAAGCTCAGTTCGAAAAGTTAATCGATGCCCTCGAAGATTTAGAGGATGTGCAGCGTGTTTATCATAATGTAGATCTAGAAGACTAATTTATCCTGCAGGCAGACCCATTTGGGTCTGCCTGTTTTTTTGCATTAATATAGAAGTGTACAGGCAATATTTAAATTTTTGTGTACCCATTCTTAAATTACGGTTGTTATACGTAGAAAAATAAGGTATATTTTAATTGATAATGATTATCATTATCTTTTGTTTTTTTGCAATCATTATTAATGGGGGAGTGTTATACATATGAGTTCAAACAAAATAGAAAAGTGGGAATGGGCAGCAGAGGAACAAGATTATCAGATCATGGTCTCTATACCAAATACACCAGTTCCAGCAGAAGGTTTTCCGGTTATGTATATTCTTGATGCCAATGCATTTTTTACAATGTTCACAGAAATAGCCCAACTGCAATTGTTCCAGCCTGAAAAAACGGGTATATCGCCTCTGATCCTTGTAGGCATCGGATACCCTGGGGAGGAGCGATTTCATCCAAGAAGGCTTGCTGATCTGACAACACCTGTTGAGGAAAAGAACATTCCATCTAGACCAGATGGAAACCCATGGCCAGAGAGCGGAAAAGCAGCACAGTTTTTATCACTTCTTACTGAAAAAATACAGAAGGAAATTCAGCGGAAATATCCAATTGATGTACGAAAACAAACACTTTATGGTCATTCACTCGGGGGCTTATTTGCGTTATATACAATGTTCCAAAAGCCAAACAGCTTTCAGAACTATTTTGTCAGCAGCCCATCCATTTGGTGGGATCAGAAAAGCATCTTGAATTTAGAAACAGCATTTACCACCAATATTGAACTTAAAAGCCCAACAAAATTATTTATCACCGCAGGCACTGAGGAAATGGCAGGGGATATTTTTGAAGATTCAAAAGCGATGTACGAAAGACAAAGCCTCAACCCCAAGATTAATCTCGAGACAGAGTTTTTTGCAGGAGCAGGCGAAAATCATATGTCTAATGTTCCAGCAGCATTCAGCAGAGGGCTAAGATTTTTATTATAATTGGACCATTCATATCATCACTATAATAGGGCATCGTAAGAATGAGGTGATAATATGAAGAAACAAACAGTGGCAGTTCTGCTTTGCATTTTATTCGCGATAGCAATACCTATAAATACGAATGCTGCATCACCAGCTAAGAATGTAGAAATCTATAATGTTGATAAAAGGGAAGTCACAAGTACTATTACACCAAATGCAAAGATTCAAAAACAGGCTGAAAAGATGATTAAGCAAATCACAGGTGTTTACAAAAAGCTTGATCCACTGCCGAAAACAGGCTATATGGTGAAAATCCCGTTACAACCAAGTGTTTCTGTTAATAACCAATGGCTGAATGGTTATATCGATGAACTCATCATCATTATTCCAAATGAACAATCATCGCATATCCTTGTCTTCGACGATGAAAACAATCCACACTTCTTTACCTGCAAAAATGATCAACAACCGCCCTTGGAACTATTCAACCTCAAATAGATGCTGAAGATCAGGAGGAGAGCAGGGAACTGTTCTCCTGTTTTTCAAAATTATAATCAACTCCCTAAAGAAATACATTCCATCTTAGTCTAGGAAATAAAAAAATTGCCGAGACAAACTCATCCATTATATAATTATGACTAGGTACTATAATCTAGTGATAAGAGGTGTGGGAGATGTATAAATTTATCAGCACTATTATTTATATCTTTTTAAGAATCTTTAAGGTTGTTAAAGTAAAAGGGAACCATCATATTCCAAAGAACACCGGCTTTATCGTTACATGCACACATATAGGCTGGGTAGACGTGATTATATTGGCCATAGCTTTATATCCCACACCAGTACATTTTATGGCAAAAAAAGAGTTATTTGAGGGTAGATGGAAGAATAAGTTCCTGCGTTCCATCCATGCCTTTCCTGTTAATCGAGAAAACCCTGGTCCCAGTACGATAAAGACTCCTTTAAAGCTGCTGAGAGCACAGCAATGTGTAGGGATTTTTCCAAGCGGCACCAGAACAAGTGAGGATGTACCCTTGAAAAGAGGTGCGGTAACCATTGCAGTAAAAGCAAAAGCCCCGATCTTGCCAGCACACTATGAAGGGCCAACCAACTTTTCACAGCTTCTAAAAGGCAGGAAAGCGATTATTACTTTCGGAGAACCGCTGATATTTAGCGGGACAGCCAAGAAAGATAATGCCATTGATGAAGGTATTCACCGGCTTGAGCTGAAAATGAAAGGTCTTGAAGATGAGGTAAAAGCCAGTTTGAAAAAACAATTGCCAGGATGAACGGAAACTTACATGATTATAAAAATTGCCCGCCAAGCGGCGGGCGTACGGAGAACAGAACTTAGTGATTGAATCACGGCTGTTCACTTATTTAAGTTTAGGTATATTTTTTGCTTTTATTGTTGTATTGCGGCCAGAATGCTTTGCCTCATATAATGCCTGATCCGTCAAATGCAGCAGCTCGGAGAAGTAATCAGACGTTTCATACAGTGTTCCGACACCTGCCGAAATGGTGATTGGCTTATCTATCGGGCTTAAAGTGCGAGCGAATGTTTCTCTAATTCGTTCTGATATAAAATAGGCTTCTTCCTGTTTTGTTTCCGGGAGGAGAATAAGGAACTCCTCGCCGCCCCAGCGGAAGCAAAAATCAGTATTTTTCGTTTCTGCCATAATGGTTTCGGCCGTATAACGAAGAACTTGATCCCCCATTAAATGGCCATACTGGTCATTCACACTTTTAAAATAATCGATATCAAATAAAATGAGAGAATATTGATTGATGTCTTCAATCATTTTATCTAATGCCCGCCTATTGTATAACCCAGTGAGCTGATCCCGTTTTGACTCGCTTTCAGCTTCAATTAGTCGCTCTTGATAATGTTCAACAGTTACTAATATGGCTCTTTTGAGTTCGCGAGCTTCAAAATACCATGCTGGTATTTTTTTTATTTGTTTAGGTTTATTGCGGCTTATATTTTGTGCATATAGAGCTAAGTCACGAATAGGATGGACGATTCTAGTCAGAAAAATAATTGAAAAAATTAGAATGAAAATCATAAATGGAATCATGTTGAGTATAGACTTTTTAACCAGATCGATTGTAGGTTCCATTAATGTATTGACTGGCGTTTGCGAGATAATCCCCCAGCCAATTGAAGCAGCTGTAGGAGCATATCCAGCCAGCATATCAATACCTTCTGAATTTTCCCCTTGAAGACTTCCCGTTTTTCCCTTCATGACTTCCTGAACATAAACGTTTGACTGGACATTCCTATTCACAAAATGTTTATTGGGATGATAAATAATCGTCCCATTTGAATCAACGACATATACATAAGATTTATTTCCAGTGAGAGGATGCTGGCCAAGAACCGTTTTTAAGCTATTATATTCCTCAAGATAAATCGTCCCTCCAAGATAGCCGGCATATAAACCTGATTGATCTATAACTGGCACAGAAACCAGAATCATGAACCTGCCAGTAGCTCCTATATAGGGTTCACTGACTAATGGCATCTTTTTCTCTAAAGCTTCTATAGCACCTGGACTGCTCAGTTTCCTGCCTTCAAAATTAATATCTGGCGCTGTGGCCACAATTTTGCCATTAGCATCAACAAGCCATGTTGAATTAAAGTAAGAAGTTGATTGCAAGAGGTTATTTAAATCCAAGCTTGCTTCACTAGCATTAGCGGTTTTAAAGGAAGTATTATTGGCTGCGACTTCAAGGCTTTTAAACATATCTTTAAACAGCAGATTGGCTGTAGCAGCCAATTTTTCAGCATAATATTGATTCTCAGCTAAGTAATTTTCTTTTAAGTGATTGCTGCTGCTGATAATGCTAGATGCTATACTTCCAACGAAGGTGCCAATCATTGTAAAGCTGAGCAATGTTAAAATTAGAAACTTCATACTCAATTTCATATGTTAACCAATTCTACTTTCTTCATATTAATATTAAAGTTGAGTATACCCTTCTCTTTAGAAGTGTTCAATGGTAACTGAAAAAAATTATTGTTCTACTTCTTGGTCATTAATTTCTGAAATATATGATTCATTTCTTAAGCCAGATCTGCGAATCTTAATAGTAGAATTCACTTCAAACTTTGCATTAACGAAAGTTTCGTTCCAATTTGTCTGCTTCTGTTTGAATTGTTTTGGCAGAGATTTATAAAGGAGTTCTCCAAAGCCGAATATATCTGCACCATAATCATTTTGGACTTCGTTTATTGTATGGAGGAGTTCTCCTTCAATAAAGTCTTCAGCTTTTGTTTCAAATTTCTCAGTTGTTGCAGATAAATTCAGTTGTTCAGAGCATTGAACCCCATTTATATTACCTTCTCCACTTATCGAAATATGATAGGTAGGCTCGTTATTTTTCACAGAAACATTTGTACCAACGTTAATGTCCTTTAGCTGAATATCAACAGTCTGGTCATCCTTACAGTTTATGGACAAAGAAGTTTGTCTTAGTTTATTTTGTGTGATCAAATAATCTCTAGTTGCTGAGATGGGCATCTTGCCAATCATCGCGTCACCTTTAAAAAGAGCTATCCCGCTGATTTTAATATAAGTATTAGGGTGAGTAGAATGTATATTTTCTATTTTTGAACCTTCTTTTGGGTCACCAACAATTTCTACCATTGCTGTAATAGGCTCTCGTCCTTCAGATACCATTGAATCAATAATATCCTTTAACCGGACATCAGGATCTCCACCCCAATCCTCAAAAAAATTGTTCGCTTGCGTATTTATTTTTAGTGTTGAAACCTTTTGCAGAGGATACGTAATTTTTAATGCGTCTGCTGCCTTATGAGGTGCTTCTACAACCATGATATTAAAATCATTTCGTATTTCTCTGTTGCGGTCCATTGGATCTAATAATTCGGCAATTCCAGTTTTGGCAAGCTCTTCGCTAATAAACATGGTTTTCATATGTGAAAAAATCGGCTTCCTGGAAAATATCTCATTTAGTCTAAGCATCATTTCCCCAATGGAATCCCCATTAATGCCAAAGACAATACTAGCAGTGTTCCCAGAACTCGTCTGAGGGGTTAATTCAGTAGGATTAAATAATTCAATTGTTAATCGATACTTTGATTCTTCGCCTTGGTCAAGAGCCAATCCAGAGACAATGGAAACTTGATTGACTTCTCTCAGATCCCAGCAGCCGGTAAGCAGTATAGTTCCACCCAAGTAAAACAAGAGAAATATCCATTTTCTCATTGTTGTCCCTCCTTATTTACTGGAGGTGTTGGAGAATTATCATTGAATTGCTTTGTTTCCTTTTTTGTTTTTAAATATTTTGGTCGTGAAAACATCATAAAATAGGGAAGACGAACAAAGGTATCCTGCTGGTCAGAGGCAATAAATGGTGTAACTGGAGTTAAATAAGGTACCCCAAACGATCTTAAACTATTTAAATGGGCAACCATTATAATGAGAGCTAATATAATCCCATAAAAGCCGATCATCCCGCCAAGCAGAATAAACAAAAAGCGCAGCATCCGAGTTGAAATCGCTAAATTGTAAACAGGTGAAACAAAACTTGCAATCGCTGTTAACGCTACAATAATAACCATGAAGTTAGAGACGATGCCTGCCTCAACTGCAGATTGACCAATAACAAGTCCGCCAACAATGGAAACGGTTTGCCCGACAGCGCGTGGCATACGAACCCCAGCCTCTCGCAAGATTTCAAATGTAATCTCCATAGCAAGCGCCTCAATAACAGCTGGAAAAGGAATTCCTTCTCGCTGGGAAAATATTTTGGTGATGAGTGTGGTTGGGATCATTTCATGGTGATAGGTAATTATGGCTACATAAAGGGATGGAAGCAGCAGTGAAATGACAAAGGAAAAATAACGGATGATCCGCAAAAAGGATGCCATAAAGAAAGGCTGATAGTAATCCTCTGATATGCTGAAAAAATCATTAAATGTGGCAGGTGCCGTAAGTACAAAAGGTGTTCCATCCACTAATACAGCAATTTTTCCTGAGACGATATGAGCCGCAACAGAATCCGGTCTCTCCGAATTATAAATAAGTGGAAAGGGAGTGAAGGTCTTATCAGCTATCATTTCCTCAATATTCGCTGATTCAAAGATGGCAAACGTCTTAATCTCTTCAAGCCGTGTCTTAACCTCTTCTAATATTTTATCATTTACAATATTACCCATATAGCCGATTGTGACAGAAGTACTTGTATCTTCACCAATTATATATTTTTGGAAACATAAGTTTGGGTTCTTGATTCTGCTTCTTATTAGACTCAAGTTTGTTGAAAGATCTTCAACAAAACCATCTTTAGGACCTCTAATCGTTGTTTGCGTTGTTGGCTCTGTAATGCTTCTTGTTTCAGCGCCTTTTACCTGTATAAAACAATATGGCTCTGAATCCTTTAAGATGATTAAGGCAAACCCATCAACCAGTTTTTTTCCGGCTTCCTTCAAGTTATCTGAAAATTGAAGCTGTGCACTTGAAAAGAGTCGAATCAGTTCGCGTTTACTATCGAGTCGTAAATTTTTATCTGTTACAGTTGGGATCGTGTTTAAAGGGTGCTGAATTTTTTCGTAAATATGACTAGAATCACAAATAGACTCAATATAACATAATTTAGCTTTTAGACTGCCAACATAAATATCATCTATTAAAAGATCACTTGTATGGTGCAGGAGTGATTTTAATTCGTTAATATGCTCTTCCAGTGAATCGGGAAGATCGTCTTTTTCTTCAACCGTTATTTCTTCAGCTGCTTGCCTCGTTTCCTTTGTTCCGATTTTTTTGAAGGTTTTTATTGTTTTTTTCATGTTCTGCTCCCTCCCCACGTTTAGATTTGTAAAAAAGAATGGAAAATACTAGCATCGGCAATCCTATCTGCAGCGGAATGCTTAGATAATAGGGAACTATTTCTAAACCTTCTTTTAAATGCTCATTCAAGCTAAATGCAATAAGAACAGAAAACGCAGCAGCAAGCATGCCAATTGGAAAAGCGAAATAACGATAAGGCTGCTCGTAAATTGCTTCTAGCCCTTTTAGTGCACAAAATAAAAAAATAGACACTTTTACAAATACGCCCAACATAATAATAAAAACAACAAAGGCATCAATTCTTTCCAGAAAATTTGCAATCGATATTTCCCTTGCTGAACTAAGTAAGGGGAAGTTGGCGCGTAAGTAACCGGACTCGCTCAAAACACTTACATTTAAAATAATAGTAAGCGTGATAATCAATCCTGAACTGTATATCGCCAGAAGAATAAGACGAAAGCTATTTTTAACATTCACCACCTGAGGCAGGATGATTGTAAACACAATCAGTTCACCAAAGGGAAAGGTTAAAAGATCAGGGAAAACTGCTTTTAAAATAGGCATTATTCCATCTGCAAGAATAGGCTGCAAATTTGTTAAATCAATGCTCTTGTTCACCCATAAAAAGAGCGTAACTGCACCTAGTAGTACAAAAATATATGGTGCAAAAATAACAGTTGTCCTTGAGAAAACCTCAAATCCTAAGTATAGAGTATAAGCAGAAACAGCCATAAACAGGATTGAAGAGAATTCAATTGGTGTTTGAGGCAAAACCACTGATACAAGCATTTCAGTGAAATCACGCAGTCCGCGGCTTGCTAAATAGATAAAATAGACGGTATAAACCGAAGAGAAGACCTTCCCTAATTTATTTCCGAAGCATGCGATTAAAATTTCATATAAACTTCCTTCTTTCCATAAGAAAGATTTAAAGTACATAGCAAACAGCAAAAATCCAAACACCATCGCAATGCTCACTGCCAGCCAAGCGTTTTGTCTTGCATCTGCACCTCGTATAACGACAATGGCAGTACCAATTTCAAATAGTACAATTAATAACATAAATTCAAAAATGGAAATTTTCTCACCGGAGTTATTCATAAAACACGTTCATCCCTTTATGTGAAAATAGTATATTTAAGCAAGCGAACCTTCATCTATCCTATATTTAAGTAGATGAATTCTTATTGTTGTTCTTTTTACCATTGGAATGAGATGAACTCCTTTTTAATCTCAGATCGGTAATGAAGCTATAAATCAATGCAAAGCCCACAATTCCCACAAGATACATATTTCCTGGGTTTTTGCTAAAATCGAACAGATCACCCATCACCTTTTTATAATCAAAGTTTTTAATAGGAAAATCTAAAGAAACAATGAGAATTAGGGTAAGTATAAAAAATAAAAAGGTTGCACGAGTGATCATATAAAGGACTCCAATTACATTATTTGTGATTGTAAGTAGTTTTGCATAAAGGGAGGGGAACTATGTAAAAAAACAGGAAGTTATTTAATGAATTTGTAAATGTTACATATTTGACAAGGAGAAGAGTTCAATGTTATATTTATCTCGAATTAAAAATAAATTAATTAAAGATATTTAAAATGGAGGTATATTATAATGCATCCTTTAAAAGGTATCCATCACGTAACTGCGATTACAAGCAGTGCAGAAAAAAACTATCAATTTTTCACTTATACATTAGGAATGCGTCTTGTGAAGAAAACGGTCAATCAGGATGATATTCAAACATATCACCTCTTTTTTGCAGATGATCTAGGCAGTCCAGGTACTGATATGACATTTTTTGATTTTCCGGGTATTCCGAAGGGTACTCATGGAACAAATGAAATTTATAAAACAGCCTTCCGTGTTCCGAGCGATGCTGCTCTTGACTATTGGGTAAAACGTTTTGATCGTTTGAATGTCGCACATAGTGGAATAACAGAAGAATTTGGCGTTAAAACACTTTCTTTTACAGACTTTGATGATCAGCAATATGCACTTGTTTCAGATGAAAATCTTACTGGTGTTGCCCCAGGATCACCTTGGGAAAAAGGACCGATACCAACACAGTTTGCGATCACAGGTTTAGGCCCCATTACTGTTCGCATTGCTAATATTGACTATTTTAAAGAGATGATGAACAAAGTCCTTCAGTTCAAAGAGGTTGCCCGCGAAGGAGACCTATACTTGTTTGAAGCTGGAGAAGGCGGAAATGGCGCTAGAGTCATTGCTGAACATAACTCAGTATTGCCGCAGGGACGCCAAGGGTATGGCACGGTACACCATGCCGCTTTCCGTGTTGAGGATCGCAGTGCTATCGACTATTGGGATGAAAGACTTCGACAATTTGGTTTTGGTACTTCAGGCCACGTTGATCGCTTTTTCTTTGAATCACTTTACTCAAGGCTGGCACCTCAGATTCTTTTTGAATTTGCTACAGATGGACCTGGTTTCATGGGAGATGAACCTTATGAAACACTTGGTGAGAAATTATCATTACCGCCATTTTTAGAGCATAAGCGGGAAGAAATTGAAAAGCTGGTACGTCCAATTGATACAGTAAGAAGCACACAGGCATTTACGAAGGAATAAACACTTCTCAGCTGAGAGCCGGTTTAGCAATGCGCTGCCGGTTCTTTTTGTATATACCTGACAGTCAGTTATTCTCTCGGCTATATACCGATTTCAAGTACTTCTCTTTAAAATAATGTAAAATGAGTATACGTGGGAATAAAGTAGTTGTTTATATCACGTACATTTTGTACTCTTATAGTATGGATTTTTTAACAGTTTAAAAGAAAAGTTAAGAAAAACTATAAACGTCTTGTGAATAAACCTATAAGTAACTGTGATAGGTTAAAAAGGAAGGTATTTATGTCTGAGGAGAATATTACGAGGCTGCATTTAGATGGAAAAGAATACATACTAATTGGCACCGCTCATATTTCAAAAAATAGTGCTGAACAGGTAAAAGAGGTCATTGAACAAGAAAGACCAGACTCAGTCTGTGTTGAACTTGATGCAGGCCGTTATCAGTCTGTTATGGAAGGTAACAAATGGAAAGAGATGGATATTTTCAAGGTCATTAAAGAAAAAAAAGCAACCTTGCTGCTGATGAACTTAGCTATATCCTCTTTTCAAAACCGAATGGCCAAGCAGTTTGATATAAAACCTGGTCAAGAAATGATTCAAGGAATTGAATCAGCGAAAGATGTAGATGCAAAACTAGTGTTGGCGGACCGGAATATCCAGATTACTTTCTCGCGTATCTGGGGAGGATTAGGGTTAAAAGGAAAGTCGCTCCTCTTATCTCAAGTGATCGCCAGTATTTTCAGTGATGAAAGTATTACAGAAGAAGAGCTTGAAAAAATGAAAAAGCAGGATACCATTAATGCGATTTTAGATGAATTTACAGATTCCTTTCCGCAATTAAAGGTGCCGCTTATTGATGAACGTGATCAGTATCTCGCTGAAAAAATCAGAAATGCACCAGGTGAAAAAATTGTAGCTGTACTTGGGGCTGCCCACGTACCAGGAATAACAAAAGAAATACATAAAAAACATGATTTGAAAAAATTGACGGCACTGCCGCCAAAATCAAAGGCACCAAAAATAATTGGCTGGAGTATTCCAATCCTTATCCTGGCGATTATAGCTTATACGTTTATTGCTAATCCAGATGCAGGACTTCAGCAAACACTTAGCTGGGTATTATGGAATGGCGGTTTATCTGCACTGGGAGCTGCGTTAGCTCTGGGCCATCCGCTAACTATATTAACGGCATTCATTGCAGCACCTATTACTTCGTTAAATCCGCTGCTTGCAGCAGGCTGGTTTGCAGGTATAGCACAAGCATTTTTAGTTAAACCAAATGTAAGTGATTTTGAGAAATTGACAGAAGATGTATTTACGTTTAAAGGCTTTTGGAGAAATAAAGTGACACGCATTTTGCTTATTGTCGTGCTGGCGAATCTGGGAAGTTCATTAGGCACATTCATTGGCGGAGCTGATGTTATACGTTTATTCTTTCAAAACTTTTAATCTTACCATTGCCTTGAAAGGAAGTTATTTATCTTGAAAAAAAAGCTGCCGGCTGTGATTGCCATCATGATCCTTGTAGCAATTGCCGCCTTGTGGATGCTCGATAAGGATTTTTCGGATATTGAACTTGGCATTCGATTTTTGATCGCCATTGGTGCTTCATTGTTGTCTGGGCTTATATCCTATACACTGTTTTTCCTTGATCATCGGGATCAAAGAAAGTAAGAAATTCCTCCTTAGACCGCTTTGGTTTAGGGAGTTTTTTATAATAGAATATAAAAATGTGAAAAATACGGTTGACCTTTACGCAGCGGAAACGTGTAACATTTTTGATAGAAGGCAGGGTTTCAAAGGCGCCTTCTAAGCTGAACTTTGTATAGGAGTGATTACATGGAATATACAGTGCAAAAACTGGGAGCATTAGCTGGAGTAAGTACAAGAACCTTAAGGTATTACGATGAAATTGGACTTCTAAAGCCGGCTAGAATCAATTCATCTGGATACCGGATTTATGGTGAAAAAGAGGTAGATGCACTTCAGCAGATTCTTTTTTATCGTGAGCTTGGTGTCAGTCTTGAGGAAATCAAAGAGATTGTATCTAGTCCAGACTTTGATTCAGTTGCTGCACTAAAGGAACACCGTGAAAAGCTCCTGGAAAAACAAAGACAGCTTGATCAATTAATAAAAAATGTGAATGCGACAATTCTGTCTGCAGAAGGGAGAATGACCATGTCTGATCAAGAGAAATTTGAAGGCTTTAAAAAGAAACTAGTCGATGATAATGAGAAAAAATATGGTGCAGAAATTCGTGAGAAGTATGGAGATGCTGCGATTGATGAGTCCAATCGCAAGTTAATAAACATGTCTGAAAAGAATTATGAACAATTACAGGCGCTGGAACAAAAAATGTTTACACTGCTGGCTGAGGCAATTGAAACAGGAGACCCTTCTTCAGAAATAGCTCAGCAGGCAGCAGACCTTCATAAGAAGTGGCTATGCTTTCATTGGAAGGAATACAATAAAGATGCCCATGCCAATCTTGCGCAAATGTATGTGGATGATAAAAGGTTTACAGCCTATTATGATAAACAGAAGAAGGGAACCGCGGTTTTCCTGCGTGATGCAATATTGATTTATACAGCAAAACAGCAGTAGAGATGAGTTAGCGACCGGTGAAATCCCGGTCGTTTTTTATTGTAGAAATTTATACTTTTGCTATGTTCATAACATGATGAATATAGTCTCCATTTCAAAAATACAATGTAGTATTCTTTTTTGAAATGGAGGAGAACAATGATAACGAGAGAAATGCTTGTCCGTTATACAGAGCTAATCAAGCGGAAAAAAGAGCTGGATGACGAGCTGGCTGATTTGAAGACTTCCTTTAACAGTTATTTTGATCATACAGTCGGAGAAGGACAAAAGGGTGAGCTTGTTGTACATGATTTCAAACTGCAGCGGCAAATAAGAACGGCTGAAAAATATGAGCAGGAATCGACCGTAGAAAAGTTAGAAGGCCTTAATTTGAATAATCTCATTGTAAAAAGCCCGGACGAAGCTAAAATAAAATCAGCGATTGAGCTGGGACTTTTAACAAACGAAGATTTGCAAGACTGTAAAACTGTTAAAAAGACTCAAGCTATTTATGTAAAGCAATCTATATAATGTGTAAGAAAGAGGGAAACTGATGTCTGAAATCGGGATGCCGAAGTAGTTTCGGGAAATGCAAAGGGAAAGTGATTCCCGAAATCCGCTAGGAGACAAAGTTTCGGGAAATGCAAAGGGAAAGTGATTCTCGAAATCCGCTAGGAGACAAAGTTTCGGGAATTACAAAGGGAAAGTGATTCCCGAAATCCGCTAGGAGACAAAGTTTCAGGAATTACAAAGGGAAAGTGATTCCCGAAATCCGCTAGGAGACAAAGTTTCGGGAATTACAAAGGGAAAGTAATTCCCGAAATCCGCTTGGAGATAAAGTTTCGGGAAATGCAAAGGGAAAGTAATTCCCGAAATCCGCTTGGAGATAAAGTTTCGGGAAATGCAAAGGGAAAGTACCTCCCGAAATCCGCTAGGAGACAAAGTTTCGGGAAATGCAAAGGGAAAATAATTCCCGAAATCCGCTAGGAGACAAAGTTTCGGGAAATGCAAAGGGAAAATACCTCCCGAAATCCGCTAGGAGACAAAGTTTCGAGAAATGCAAAGGGAAAGTAATTCCCGAAATCCGCTAGGAGACAAAGTTTCGGGAATTACAAAGAGAAAGTACCTCCCGAAATCCGCTTGGAGACTAAGTCGAGGGAATCACTCAAAAAATGCCTAAAACCCATACTTAGAGGGTTTCAGGCATTTTTCATGGAGATTTTTATTTAGTTAAAAATGCTGCTGATGTTCTTGATTTCTTCTGCTGTTAAAGAGACTTCTAATGTTTTTAAATTGTCTATTGCCTGTTCAGCTCTCTTAGCTCCAGGAATAAGAACATCAATTGCCGGCTGTGCAAGGTACCATGCCAGAACAAGATGGGCCACTTCCACATCTTTCCCCGCTGCGATTTTCTTTAATTCTTCAACTTTTTCTAAATTATGCTCAAAAACTCCTGGCTGGAAATGTGGAGAGTTTGCACGCAAGTCGTTAAAGGCTGTATCCTTTGTATATTTACCTGCGAGCAAGCCGGATGCCAGCGGGAAGTAAGGAACAAATGAAATATTGTGCTCTAAAGCATATGGAAGCAGCTCTTTCTCTGCGTCTCGAGCCAATAAACTATACTCACCTTGATACACATCTACATAACCGTATTTGTTAGCTTCCTTTAACTGATCCATGGAAAAATTAGAAACCCCAATTGCTTTAATTTTACCTTGATCCTTCAAGTCCTTCAGCATGCCGACAGCTTCTTCCTTTGGCGTGCTTTCATCAGGAAAATGAATATAGTAGAGGTCAATATAATCTGTTTGCAGGCGTTTCAAACTATCTTCTACAGACTGCTTTAAAAAAGCTGGAGAGTTATCAAAAACCGTGTTTTCTCCTACAAATTTATGTGCGCCTTTTGTAGCAATAATGGTTTCGGAACGAAGTCCAGTTTCTTTTAAAACTTCCCCAATCAATTCTTCAGAACGCTCTGGTCCATAGATATAAGCAGTATCCAAGAAATTAATATCATTTTTCAAAGCAGTGCGGACTAATTCTTTCCCAGTATCTTCATTTAAATTTGGATACAGGTTATGGCCGCCAACAGCATTTGTACCAAGGCCAATTGGATTTACATATAAACCAGTTTTGCCAATCTGAACTTTATTCGTCAAACCTTCCACTCTCCTTCATTTTCTGGATAATTTTATGCTATCAAAAGATGAAAAGAAATGAAACTATCATGCCTGACATCCTGCTGACATGATCAAAGGGTAAACTCAGGTAGACGAAGGTAAAAAAGAAGGGGTATCATATACACAAACTAGTACAATGTTTTGCGGGGGATGAGCAGTGAAGACGATACTAATTGTAGAAGATGAATTAGCGATAAGCCAAGTACTGAAAGTATATGTACAGAAAGCAGGCTATACAGCTGTACAATCTTTTGAAGGCAATGAAGCCATTAGGAAATTTGAAGAACATAACCCTTCATTAGTCCTTTTAGATGTAATGCTTCCTGGAAAAGATGGCTGGACGATTTTAAAAGAAATCCGCAAAATCAGCAGCTGTCCTGTCATTATGCTGACAGCACTTGGAGATGTGAATTATAAATTGGATGGACTGAATGGCGGAGCTGATGACTATATTGCAAAACCATTTATAGCAGATGAAGTAATTGCAAGAATCAATGCCGTATTAAGACGAGCGCAGACAGACGATACGGACATTAAGCAATTCGGCTGCCTCCATATCGATATGAAAGCTCATCAAGTAAAGGTTAAGGATCAAATCGTGGAACTAACTCCCCGCGATTTGTCTTTACTGCTTTTTCTTGCAGAACATCCTAACCAAACGTTCACAAGAGATCAGCTGATTGAGCATGTTTGGGGATGGGAATATGATGGAAGTGATCGTGCAGTAGATTTGGCAATTAAACGTCTTCGAAAGGGGCTGCAATTCTGGCCAGAGGATGAAGGAGAGATTAAAACATTACGCGGATTGGGGTATCAGCTCAGTGTTTACAAAAAATCATAAAAGGGTTTCGCTGCTCCGGTACTGGACTACAAGATATTTAATTACTTTATGCATCGGTCTTATTGTGATAGCGATCATCTCAGCCGTTTGGATTCGGCATACCACATTGGAAAACCGCTTGAAAATTATGACACTCATGTCTGAAGAAGTGGCAGACCGATTTATAGATATTAGTGAAGGTCGGCCAATGCAAAATGGAGATGTTCCTGGCCTGCTGTCTGAACGAGGAAGATATATGGATCTGGAAAAAGACCCATATATGTACATTGTGGATGTCAATGGAAGGATACTAACGAGCAATCGCTCTAATGACCGTATATTTGCAAGGTTTCCGGGTGCCATTTTAACGAATGAAGAACAGGTGCAGAAACTGCAGTTAACTGACAGCGGTGAAGATTTTTACATTGTCAAAACGCCGATTCAGTCAGAAGCGATTTCTTACGGATGGGTGGTGTTTATTGAGCTGGAAGATAATCTCACCGAGGTAGATCAGGAATATACGCTGCTTGGGGTAATGATTATCAGTTTAGCGCTCCTTGGATGGGCGGCCATCTACTTTTTATCGCGGCGGCTTTCTAATCCGATCAAGGATGTTGCTTTTGCCGCGAAGCAGGTAAAAGAGGGAGATTACAATATCCATCTCCCAAGCAATATCAATGAGCAGGAAGTGTATGAGCTCGTGCATTCTTTCCAGGAAATGTCCGCAAGGCTGCAAAAGCTCGAATCTCTCAGAACAGAACTGCTTGCTGGAGTGACACATGAACTTAAAACACCTGTTACATCTATAAGCGGTCTCCTTCAGGCGATTAATGATGATGTGGTTACCGGTGAAGATGCTAAGGAATTTTTAACATTATCATTAAAAGAAACAGCTAAAATGAAAAAGATGGTGGAGGATTTGCTTGCTTTTAATACTTTTGCGGCAAACTCCATTCCTGTAGCCAAAGAAGAATACCATATAAATGAATTGATCCGGGAATTTACGCATGACTGGGAAATTGTTCAAGAAGACCAGAGAGTAACCTTAACAAGAGAGTATCTATCAGAGGATGCAGTGGTAAGTATTGATAAAATCCGATTGCAGCAAGTATTAACAAATTTGCTCAATAATGCGCGTCAGGCCATTGAGGATCACGGCCAAATTCATGTTACTGTTAAAAAAGATCAGTTCAACGTTCATATTCAGATACAAGATACTGGTTCTGGAATACCCCTAGAAGAACAGAAACTGATTTTTGAACGATTTTACAGAGGCGAAGGAAAGAAATATAAAGTGCGGGGGTTGGGACTTGGCCTGCCCTTCAGCAAAATGATTGCCAATGCACTTGGAGGAGACTTGGAGTTAACTGAAAGCTCAGCTGCCGGTACAACCTTTACGATTACCTTGCCCCAATATACTGTTTTAAATGAAGGTCAATAATAGTGGTGGCTGGGACATATAAATTTACCATTGTCATAGAACCGGGTGATTAGGAAGTGACTATTTCTAATCATCCGGATTTTTATTTATTTTAGAATTTATCTTACTAATATGAGTGAAATGGAGCGGAGGACCCTCAGGCTCCGGAGGGAAATAGAGGAAAAGGTGAGACCCCGCAGGCGCGCCGAGGAGGCTCTCCTTCCTCCCCTCGGAAAGCGAGGGTCCGCAGCGCAGGTGGAACGGACTTGTTTAAAAACCCAAACCAAGATAATGAATATTCGTATTTTAGAGATATGTATTTGTTTTTTTGTCCCAGCCTTATCTTTTAGAAGGAAAATGATAGCAGATGTTGGTATAAAGTAAATTCCCTCATCCATACTAATAAGGATATTAAATACATATGAGGTGAAAGCCATGCATCAGCTAACGATGAAGGAGCTTGCTTTAATAGAAGATGAAATCAGAGCAGAAGCGATAACTGCCAAAACACTTAACTGGTGTGCCACCCAATGTGAGGATCCGCAAGTGCAGCAGATGCTGGAGACAATTGCAGAAAGTCATCAGCTTAATGTCGCGAATCTTTCTCAATATTTTAACAGAACAAAAATGATGCAGTAATTGCAATTAAAGTCATTAAAAGATAGGAGCTGCAAATCCCAAATGCCTAACAATATGGATGAGAGAAGTTTGACAGAGCGAGAGATTCTTCAGCTTTGTCTGGAGCTTGAAAAAGCGAGATGCACTGGAAGCGGACGCAGTTTATTAGAATCAGCTCATGATGAACTTCGTGATATTTATAACCAATGCTTTGAACATGCCAGTACAAATCAATATAAAATCTTCAGTTACTTAGAGCAAAAAGGCTGGTATGAAACAGAACTTGCTGCACAGGAACAAGTTGTAAAAGTACAAGAACTTATGCAAAACAACCTGCACCCAAATTGATAATATCTATCGGTAAACCTTTCATCAGCATAATAGATGAAAGGTTTTTTCATTTTCACAGATTTATTTTCCCCTGACATATTCCTGACACATAACGTGTGTAAAGTATGAAATGTAAGGAACAGCTTATATAACAAAAACCATTTAGATATGGAAGGATGAATAGATTATGGAACACCAAAACGAAAATAAAAACAATCCATTTTCAGATCAAAACAATACAACTGAGAGTCAAAACGAAAATAAATATGACACATCATTTAACGTTCAACAGGAAAATGACAGAGAGGAAAATGCTCAAAGTGAGACTGTACATGAAAAGCCTTTTCAAGCAGCAAGCAGTGAGGGAAGCCGCGCTACTGTAAAAGAAACAAAAAAATCCGGCAAGTGGGGAGGATTTATGAAAACCATTGCTGCCGGAGTTGTTGGCTCAGCACTAACTTTAACTGCCCTGCCTTTTGTAGAATCAGCCCAGGATGATACACCTGCAGCAGTTAGTCAAACTGAAACTGCAGTATCGGATGTTAATGTTCAAAAAGTAAATTCGGCAGCGACTGGGAATTTAGCAGACACCATCGAACAAGCATCCAAGGCTATAGTGGGAATCGTAAACTATCAGGATCAGCAGCAGGTTGATCCTTTTGGAAGAGCGGTATCTGGTGAAGAAGCAGAGAGCGGTTCCGGTTCTGGAGTAATTTTTAAAATGACAGATGATGAAGCATATATTGTTACGAATAATCATGTCATTGAAAATGCCAGCAAAGTGGAGGTCACCCTTCATGATGGAGAAAAGCTATCTGCAGAATTAGTAGGCACAGATCCATTAACAGATATAGCTGTTATTAAAATAAAAGGAGATATTTCAGCAGAAGTTCTGCCATTTGGCGATTCATCAAAGCTTCGAGCTGGGGATCAAGTGTTAGCAATCGGAAATCCGCTTGGACTTGATTTATCAAGAACGGTTACACAAGGGATTGTTAGTGCGGTAGATCGTTCTATTGCTGTATCTACATCAGCTGGAGAATGGGACTTGGATGTTATTCAAACAGATGCAGCCATCAATCCGGGAAATAGCGGCGGTGCCCTTATAAATTCTGCCGGTGAACTGGTTGGCATTAACAGCTTAAAGATTTCTGAAAGCGGTGTGGAAGGGCTTGGATTTGCAATTCCAAGTAATGATGTAGAGGCATTAATCAATCAATTGATTGAAGACGGACAGGTCGAACGTCCTTACTTAGGTGTTGGGCTTGCAGCATTAGAGGAGATTCCGCAATTCTACTTAAGAGATGTACCAGAGAATGTAACAGCAGGTGCTATTATTACCAATGTTGATGAATCATCTGCTGCAGCGAAAGCAGGACTTCAGGCAGAGGATATTATTGTGTCCATTGGCGGAACAAAGGTTACGGGTCCAGATGATTTACGGAAAGCACTATATACCGATTTTAAAATTGGCGATAACGTAACAGTTGAGTATTACAGACAAGGTGAACTAAAAGAAGTGAAAGTAACGCTTGCCAGCAAACAGCTTGAAACAGAATAAGGAATATAAAGGAGATTTTATGAAGAATAAAAAGTGGATATACGTTGTTATTGGAGCAGTGTTAGTAATCGGGATTGGGGCCGCTATATTCTTTACTCCCAAGAATTTGGCTGCCAAGGTAGATGGAGAAGAGATTAGCATGAATGAGCTGCAAGAGCAGCTTGTCTCTCAATACGGAACAACTGCTTTGGATGCGCTGATTACAAATAACATCATTGAGCAGGAAATGAAAAAAGAAAATATAAAGATCACCCAAGAGGAAATAGATGAAGAGATGACTGTTTATATGGATTCATATGGCGGAGAAGATGCTTTTAATGAAATCCTAGCGACGAATGGCATTGAACAATCAGCCATTGAGAAGGATATTGAAATGTATCTGGCTACCAAAAAACTGATTGAACCTGCTATCGAGATTACAGATGAAGAAATGAAAGAATACTTTGATGAAAATAAGGATAGCTATGGTCAAGAAGAGCAAGTGGAAGCAAGTCACATTTTAGTTGAAGATGAAGAAACGGCAAATGAAGTGGTGAAAAAATTAACTGATGGCGGTGATTTTGCTGAACTGGCGAGCGAATATTCAACAGATGAAGCGACAGCAGAGTCAGGCGGAGAATTAGGATACTTCGGGAGAGGGGAAATGGCAGAGGCTTTTGAAGATGTAGCCTTTTCCCAAGAAGCAGAGACTATTAGTGAACCTGTAAAGACTGAATTTGGCTATCACATTATTAAAACAACAGGAAAAAAAGAAGCGAAGGAAGCAGTATTTGAAGACGTGAAGGATGAAATTAAGACGGCATTGCTTGATACTAAGATGCAGACAGAATATCCAGCTTGGCTTGATAAGAAATATGAAGAATACGAGATTACTAATTATTTGCAGGATTAATTGAGAATGTCACCAGAAACGATAATAAAAAAAAGCAAAGCTATTGGCTTTGCTTTTTTTTATTATCTGCTGTTCAAGCGTTTAATTCGTTCATCTATGTCAGGGTGTGTTGAAAACAGCATGGATTTGCCTTTGTTGTTTATTTTTAAAGTGGAAATGGCTGTTTGTTCTTCACCCTTCATACGGTTTGAATAGGCTTTTAACATTTGCAGTGCGTGTGTCATTTTATCTCTGCCCGCTAAGTCAGCTCCGCCTCGGTCAGCATGATATTCACGATGTCTTGAATATGCGTAGACCACTATGCTTCCTAAAATCGAAAAGGCGATCTGGAAAACGAGAACAGCAATAAAATGGACAATTGGCGCTAGCTCTTCTTTAACAAAACGCGATACAATCCACGCCGCAATACGTGAAAGAAAGACAACGAATGTATTGACCACACCTTGCAGTAACGTCATTGTAACCATATCACCGTTTGCAATATGTGCAACTTCGTGGGCAATAACGCCTTCAACAGCATCCTCGTCCATTTCTCGCAGCAACCCGGTGGATACCGCTACTAACGACCTTTTTTTAGACGGTCCAGTTGCAAATGCGTTTACTTCAGGAGAATCATAAATCCCAACTTCAGGCATATGTGTCAGACCCGCTGCTCTTGATAAGCGATGTACTTTCTCAACAATGTCTCTTTCATAAGAAGATAGTGCATCCTGCGGATTTAACACTTTGACATTCATCATGCGTTTTGCCATCCAGCGCGACATTGCCAATGAGATGAAGGAGCCAGAAAAACCAATGACAGCACTGAAAATTAATAACGATGTAAAATCAATATTGCCTGCTCCGTTAATATAATTCCCCCCGCCAATTAACGAGAAGATAATGCTTATAGTTACAAGAACTAAAATATTTGTCAGTAAAAAGTAAAAAATACGTTTCCCCATGTCTTCACCCTTTTATATTTTTTAAAAGATCATACTTTTACAATATACGAGAGGAGGAGATTCTGTCCATTCGCTGATGTTTCAAATCTACTTATCTCCAATCGAAATCATATTATGTTACGAATCAAGAAGGTAAAAGGTTTCAAATTACTTTAAAAATATTTTCAAAAAAGGGCAATTGATCTTCAGCTGAAGATCAATTGCCCTTCATATTATTCCAGCCCTTCAATCGTCATGGATTTTACAGGCAGGAAGGTTTCTCCTGTATCCAAGTAAGTTACTTCTACACTGTCACCTTCTTGCAAGTAGATGGCAAGCGGACTGCTTTCGGAAGAAATTAGGAAGTTATTGTTATTATCGAGCAGGAAGGAAATCGTTGTATAATCTCCTACCTTTTCCTTGTAAACTCGTACAACCGAACCGCTAATTGTTTTTTCTTCTGCATCTGAACTGCCATCAACTGAACCGCCGCCGCGCTGCAAGGCTGTTTTATATAATCGTAATGCTTCATTAGGTGTCGTGCCATATGCAGAAATCTCAGGATTTGCTGCTGAAACGATAAAGTAATTCTGCAAAAAGCCATTGGCATCAAGGACAGGTGTCAGCCAGCTTGCTTCTCCGTAAAAGTTGTATAGAATCGGCATCTTGCCTTCCCATTTCTTTTCAATAAATCTCTTCTCGATAATTTGCAGAGCCCCTTGTGAATCCATATATGATTCTTCCAGGTTGCCGGTGTAGTAAACCGCCTCACCAGTACGGGAGTTTGTTAAGGAGTAGCCGAGCATAGAATCTACGCCTTCTTTTGGACTGGTAAAGTCAGTAAAGTAATACATATCACCGTTTTCGTCAAAGATTGGACTGACATTTGCTTCTGTTCCTTCATCGGATGGAAGCTTAACATCTGATTTGCCAAACTTGCTGTTCCAGAAGCCATGAATATAGTTTCCATAATAGCTATTTGTCAGGCTAACCGCTTCAGGGGAAACAGCACCATCGATAAAGGCTGGCACATCTGCAAGTTTATATGTTTCTGTATTACCGTTTGAAGGGTCAACCATCACAATCCCTTTCACATCAAAACCATTTCGCGCTGAAACAAATTCACCATAAGAACGAATATAAAAAGGTTTGCCATCATCATTGATTTCGAGCTGAGGATCACCATAAAAGATGTATTCAGGGTGCTTCATTCGGATATGTCTCTCGATATTTTTATGGAAATAGGATGATGGAGTATATTCCATTTCTGTCTTCATAAACTTCGGATTTGCTGTTGAATCAGTGGCACTAACCGTAAAATAACCAGGTGTGGTATCTCCATTTAGCCATTTAAAAAGACCAGAGAATTCTACTGGAGCAATATATACATATTCACCGTTTACCTTTTGAATTTGCAGATTGCCTAGTTCATAGTAGCTTGTATTCGGAACCTGGCCGAAAGCCTTTTTCATTTTATTTCGGGCAAACTGCGGCGGAACGCTGGCAGGTGTTTCTGTTTCATCAAAAGCTTCAATTTCAGTTTGCTCATCCATGTTAGCTATTTCATACTTTTCATCAGCATTAAAAACAAAAGCTGTCAGCAAGTAAACTCCGAATAGGAGGCTGGCGATAAACAGGACTGTTTTTACCATCCGCTCTGCGCCGGTGGAAAACAGGGCACCCAGAGCAGAAACAACAATCAGAAGTCCCCATAGGGAAGTGAAATTCCGATCTAGATTTGTAAGATAATATACTGCAAATACCCCGACAGTAAATAAAATCACCGCAGCACCTAAAAGCTTGATATTAAACGTTTTCTTCTTATCGTCTGATTTAGCCTTGGGAGAAAAAGGCACAAGAATTAAAGCAGCAGCAAGGCCTGCTATGATTGAAAATAATAAAAATTGACTCATAAGATCCCTTCTTTCAATTGACTAATAAGTATTACGTAAAGCTGGGGAAAAAGTTTCAAAGTTTAACATCACTAATAGGATGAACTGCTAAGGAACATGGGAATCATCAATGCAAAATTTCTCTGTGAGCTGTTATTTCTGAGATTTATTATTCACTTGTGAATGAGGGCCAGTAAAAGTCAAGAGCAAGTACTGAGCTTGGGGTTGTACACTGTATAGATATTTTTAATAACTAAGAGTTATGAAATAAAAAAGAAAATATTGCCTTTATTTTATCGAATGTGTATATTAATAATTAACCACTGGTTAATAAAGGGGAATTAGGATGTCAGCAAGAAGAGTAAATGCAGATGAGCTGTCACGGGATAAAATCATTCGTAAAGCTCGTTTTCTATTTGAAGAAAAAGGATATCGTGCCGTATCAATGCGCAGTATTGCTGCTGAATTAGGCTGCAGTCATGGAGCTCTATATTATCATTTTAAAAATAAAGAACAGCTTTTTTATGGCATGATTGAAGAAGATTTCGCACAACTTAATCAGATCATTGATACGGTTATGGCTAGTGAAGAACATAGGGCACAGAAACTTCGGACACTCTTCCTGAGATTTATCGAATACGGATTAAATAATCAAAATCAATATGAGTTTATGTTCTTGATGAAGGGTGAAGGAGTGGATGGGTTAATGCAGTCTCCTGCAAATGAAAGCTATGAAAAATTCGCACAAGCGGTTTTTAAGTTAATGGACCGCCCTCCAGCCATCTATTTAATATGGTCTGCTTTTCTTTCTTTACATGGATTTGTTTCACATTTCTTAGGCTATGCCCAATCCTATTCAGAAGCAGAAGCGGCAGCAGAAAATCACGTTACATTTGTGCTGAGAGGATTAGGGAATGAAGGATCTTGTTAGATGCTTGAAAAAATAATTAGCCCACGTATATTAGACTCAAATAGAACCGGACATATTGTTCAGTTCTATCTTTTTACTATTAATTGACCATTGGTTAATAAAGGGGGATGAAAAGATGAAAAAGGTATTGGTAGCAGGAGCAACTGGAGGAATAGGGTATGCTCTGGTAAATGAATTGACTGCTAGAGGAATTGAGGTAATTGCCTTTGCACGAGGGGAACAAAAACTTACAGCGTTATTTAATGACAATCATTTGGTAACCATTTTTCCAGGAGATGCTCTAGTAAAGGAAGACATGATGGAAGCGGCAGAGGGAGCTGAAATTCTTTTTCATGCGGTCAGCTTTCCGTATCAAAACTGGTTGGCACAGCATCCGCTATGTATTGAAAATATGTTGGCTGCAGCACAGGCGCATTCAGCAAAAATAGTGCTTGCCGATAATATTTATGCATATGGCTTTCAGGATCAACATGTTAAAGAGAGCAGTGCAAAAAATCCGCAAACGAAAAAGGGGAAGATTAGACTTGAAATGGAGAAAAGGCTATTAAGCAGCGATATAGATGTGATTATTGCTCATATGCCGGATTTATATGGACCATTGGCGGTTAATACAATCCTTTTTGAAACGATTAAAGGAGCTGCACAGAATAAGAATGCTATTTATGTAGGGAATAAACAAAAACGAAGAGAGTTTCTATATACAATCGATGGAGCAAAAGCGATCATTGAGCTTGCGCTTAAGGATAAAGCCTACAATCAAAACTGGAATATCCCTTCTGCCCATCCTATCTCAGGAATTGAAATTGAATCCCTTTTACGGGGGGAACAATACAGGAAAAAGATCATGTCCGTATCTGCAGGGATGATTGCCTTACTGGGAATCTTCAATCCGTTCATGCGGGAAATGAAGGAGATGATGTATCTAACAGAAAAGCCTGTCATTCTCAATGGGGAAAAGTATGAAGCTGAAGTGGGACCAGTTCCAAGAACCCCCTACAAAGATGGGCTCCGCAAAACATTAGAGTGGACGAAGGAATATTTAGCAGAGAAAACGAATAAGTGATTAGAGGGAACTCTTGATTTTAGTAGACAAGAATCCAAGAATACAGCTGAAATGGGGGCCTGCTGTGAACAGTCATATTAGAGTGAGAGCTGCTGCAATGATCATTAATAAAAATAACGAGATTTTATTAGTGGAATATGAAGATGAAAATGGAGTTCATTATAATATACCAGGCGGGGGTGCAGAGCCTGGAGAAACAATTATTGAAGCAGTCAGGCGTGAGGCTATGGAGGAAGTTTCGGCTAGAGTGGAAGTCGGAGATCTTGTTCTTGTTTACGAATATGAACCAGTTGAAAATCATTCAAAATATGGTCCGCAGCATAGCATCTGCCTTATGTTCGAATGTACAATCCCAGATGGAGAAACAGCTCAGGTGCCAGAATACCCAGATTCCAATCAAACAGATATTAAATGGATATCTTTAGCACATTTAAAGAATATTATCCTATATCCTGATATTAAGGAGCAGATACTTGAGTTTGCTTGGGAGAAAAGAAGTTTACCAATCATTGAGGAAAGCCAGCTAAATATATTTGAAAGTTAGCAGCTTAAAAAACTGGATAAAACAAGAAAAAGGATCCAAGTATTCATCCGGATCCTTTTATGTATGTATTAAAATATGCAGGTGCCTTTGTGGGAAACATTAAAACCTTTCATTTTTACTTGAGTGATTGTATGTAGGGAAAGTAAACGAAAAGGTGGTGCCTTGATTTATTTCGCTTTCAACCCTTATCGTCCCTTTCATTGCTTTTACAATGCTGAACACAACCATCATTCCTAATCCAGTGCCTTTAGACCCCTTCGTAGAATAATAGGGTTCGCCGAGACGCTGAATTTGCTCTTGGCTCATGCCGACTCCAGTGTCTTCTATCTCAATAATGATATGTGTTTTTGTATAATGTGTATAAATATAGATATGTCCGCCTCGAGGCATGGATTCAATTGAGTTTTTGATGACATTTAGGAAACATTGATGAAATTTTTGCCGATCGCCTTCAATGGAGCCCAGAATAGCAAAGTTCGTCGTAATTTCTACTGAATTTTGGTTAGCTGAAGGCTTTAAGATATTTATGACTTTTAGAAGTTCTGTTTTAACTGGTATTTCTTCTATATAACCAAGTGATGGCTTAGAAAACGTTAAATAGTTTTGAATAACACGTTCTGCTGATTCAAGTTCCTCTTTTACGATAGATAAATATTCCATCCGTTTTTTGGGTGATATCGCTGGCTCCTTCATTAAATGGACAAATCCCATTGCTGCTGTAAGTGGATTGCGGATTTCATGTGATATTGCAGCCCCCATTTGCTCAACCGCTTCCATTTTCTCCGTAAGAATCACTTTTTTTGAATATCTGCATTATGAAGAATAAATTCAATGGTATAAGCGATCATGCCGACACCTAAGGCCGGTATAATCAAGTACGCAAACCATAAATCAAAACGATTCTCTACTATAATGGTTAACTCGATAACAAGTAAGCTTATAAGTGAGAACATAATGGTGCTTAGAATAGAATAATTGATTCTTTTTGAGGCAGGGAGTTTCCAAAAACTAGAATAATGGAACCAAGTAATAAGACCGAAAATAGTAAATAGTACTGTATGAAGCAGAAATCCTTCATCCAATCCATAAAACCCCCGCAGGATAATCGCCAATACAGCCACAATAGGACCAATTCCAATATATAATCCAGCGATCGCTATGGGAATAATCCGTAAATCATAATGCAATTCAGGATGCGGTTTATAGGACAATTGTATACAAATAAAAAGCATAAACATCACGCAGCATAAAGCTCCAAACTTAGGTACAGTAGTGTAATTAAGCTTTCTGGCAATAACCAAAGAAAAAAAGAGCACAATAATGAGCAATGAAAGGTTAAAGAAAAAATGAGTTGTTATTTCCATTTTTTCACGTCCTATTGAAGTATTAAGAAAATTTTATATTGTTTTTCAATATTTAACAACACCCTATTCCTCAAATAGGAAAATATTTTGTCGATTTATAGAAAAATGGGAAAAAAATGACGCGATTTACCTAGTAATTTAGGAGACTATTATCAGAAACTGTATTTTTTGTTTATTAGAAGAATTGGACGGGTAAGGGACAAATAAATATACATAGCAGCATATTTGGCGGCTAATAGTAGGAGGTACAGTTCAATTGAGCAATGAAAATCGCAAAGACGAACAATTAGAGCAGTTCCGCAGTGATAACAAAGGCCAATATATGACAACCAATCAGGGGGTTAAGGTTTCAGAGGACGAGCACTCTCTGAAAGCAGGCAGCAGAGGACCAACGTTAATGGAGGACTTTCATTTCAGAGAAAAAATGACTCATTTCGATCATGAGCGTATTCCTGAGCGGGTTGTTCATGCTCGCGGCTTTGGAGTACATGGATTCTTTCAGCCGTATGAATCAATGGCAGAATATACGCGTGCAGGCTTCCTCCAAGATCCTAATGTGAAAACACCTGTTTTTGTCCGGTTTTCAACAGTCGCAGGCTCAAAAGGTTCAGCAGATTCTGTCCGAGATGCCAGAGGTTTTGCGGTGAAGTTTTATACAGAAGAAGGAAACTATGATCTTGTCGGCAATAATATTCCTGTGTTTTTCATACAGGATGCCATCAAGTTTCCTGACCTTGTTCATTCATTTAAGCCAGAGCCTCATAATGAAATGCCGCAGGCTTCTACTGCACATGATACTTTTTGGGATTTTGCCGCCAATAACCAAGAGTCAGCACATATGATCATGTGGACAATGTCTGACCGTGCAGTACCGAGAAGTTTACGAATGATGGAAGGCTTTGGTGTGCACACCTTCAGATTTGTTAACGAACAGGGCAGAGCACGCTTTGTGAAATTTCACTGGAAGCCAGTGCTTGGCGTTCATTCGCTTGTTTTTGAAGAAGCCCTTACTCTAGCTGGAAAAGATCCGGACTATCACCGAAGAGACTTATGGGAAGCAATTGAAAGAGGCGATTTTCCAGAATTTGAACTGGGTGTTCAAATGATAGATGAGGAAGAGGAATTCAATTTTGACTTTGACATCTTAGATCCGACGAAAATTTGGCCTGAGGAAGTTGTTCCTGTTAAGAAGATTGGTAAAATGACACTTAATCGCAATCAAGACAATGTGTTCGCAGAAACAGAGCAGGTTGCTTTTCACCCAGGCAATGTGGTGCCGGGAATCGATTTTTCCAATGATCCACTGCTGCAGGGCAGACTGTTTTCTTATACCGATACACAATTGATCCGTCTTGGCGGTCCAAATTTTCATGAATTGCCAATCAATCGCCCGGTTTGTCCATTCCATAACAATCAATACGACGGCTACAATCGGATGACAATTAATAAGGGACAAGTCGCTTATCATAAGAATTCCCTGCAAAATAATGATCCTCGTCCTGCCACAGAGGAAGAAGGCGGGTATGTACATTATCAGGAAAAGGTAGAGGGCCGAAAAATTCGTGCACGGAGCGACAGCTTTAAAGATCATTTCAGCCAGGCAAAACTCTTTTGGAATAGTATGACAGAGCCTGAAAAGATGCATATAATTGGAGCCTTTCAATTTGAAGTCGGCAGGGTGAAAAGTAAAGACGTACGGCAGCAGGTTGTAAATATGTTCAGTCATGTTGATACGTATTTGGCAGAGCAAATTGCTAAAGGTGTTGGCGTTTCAATGCCTGAGAATGCTGAAGAATCAAAAGTGACCGCATCCTCTCCTGCATTGAGCCAGGAGAATACAGCAAAACGGCCACAGACTAGAAAAGTGGCTATACTTGCTGCCGACGGTGTACGTGCTGAGGAAGTAATGGAAGTGATGAAGGCCTTTAAAACTGAGGGTGTTCTAGCTGAAATTGTCAGTACACATCAAGGAATGCTGAAGAGTGAAACAAACGAACAAGTAGAAGCGCACCAAACATTCCTTACAGCGGACTCTGTTCATTATGACGCTGTTTTTGTACCCGGAGGTCAAGGAAGCATCGATCAGCTAAAGACAGAAAGAGAAGCAATAGATTTTCTTCGACAAGCACATAAGCACTTTAAGCCGATTGGATTTGTAAACGAGGGTGCGGAGCTTGCACAATCTGCTGGGTTAAACGACCTTGAACTTGAACCTAGAAAGGTATGTGAGCAAGAGGGCGTTGTTTGCATCACAAACGCAGAAGAACTGAGTATGTTTAATAAAGCCTTTATTCAGGCTATTGGCCAGCATCGTTTCTGGAATAGAAAAGTATAGGCTATAATATTGCAGCTATTGAAAAACCGAACCATTAGTAGATATTTATCTGTCTAATGGTTTGGTTTTTTTGCTGTTTCTGAGTTTATTAATGAAATATGTAAGTAATGCCACTTTAAAATTCGCTTTCCGGCTGGGCTGATGTGCTGAGTCTAAGCAGGAGTCTTGCACTCTTTCGTTTCAAGTTTTCTTGCCAAATCAAAAATTTAAATTTTCATAAATAGGCGGAAGAATTCCGCTTAAATCGTAAAATCACTTAAAATAGGCTTAAATAAACGGAAGAATTCCGTCTAACTAACCAAAAATCAAGAAAAAAAGCGATTTTATTCTATATAACCGGAATTTCTCCTCTTATTTCGCCCCAAAATAGCTCAATTCTATTAATAAGGGTAAAATCTCCGCTTATTCCACTGGTTCCTTCAAATGAAGAGCAAGAAAAAACCAGATAAGAACCATACTCGCTCAAAAAAGAACCATTTTTTAATGAGTGAGTTACATCTGTCGAATTTTCGTTCTAAGTTATTATTGCATTCTAAAAAGTTAGAACATATAATAATTTTGTAATATACGATTAACTCAGACTAATTTATCTTTATTAGTTTACTAAGGATCAGAGCTTTAATACTCAACATAAAAGAAGAAAAGCGGATGTGAAAAAAATGAAATTTGAAAAGAAATCAATGGAAATCAATCTAGAACAGCAAAAGCTCATTTCCAGCACGCTGCGAGTGAAAATTATTTATCTGCTGGCTGAAGAACAGATGACAGCTAAACAAGTGGCAGATGAAATGGGGAAAACGCCAGGAAGTATTCATTACCATATTCAGCAGCTGTACAATGGCGGCATTTTAGAAATCACTGAAACGAAAGAAAACAGGGGAATCATGGAAAAGTATTATCGCTCTAAAGCAACCCATTTTGTTTTAAAAGGGGAGGAGTTAGCAGATGTAAAAAAAGGAACAAGCAGAACGAATTTGTCCTTAACTGAGGAGGAGAAGCAAGCGTTTGATGCTGACATTGATGCACTAATTATGAAGTACATTAAAATGACGGTTAAAGAGCGTGAAGGCAGAAAACCGTATGTTTTTGATTTTAGGGTTGAGGAAATGACTGAGGAGGAAAAAGAATGAATGCTGCTGTCAAAAAGAATCTAATCCTTTTTGTCTCTGGAAAGATGATTGCAGTTTTAGGATCTTCTCTTTATGGGTTTGCGATTGGTTTATATATTCTTGCTGAAACAGGATCAAGCTTAAATTTTGCGATTACATTAATGCTGAGTGTTCTCCCGCGTATTCTTCTGGCCCCGGTGGCTGGAGCACTTAGTGACAGGCTTGACCGCAAAAAAATCATCATCATTTCAGACTTTGCTTGTGCCGTTTGGTTAACGATTATTTTGCTGCTGTTTCACTTTGTATTTCCTGAAATTTGGCTCCTCTATACGGCGACAGCAGTTTTAAGTACCCTCAACACCTTCTATACTACAGCAGTGACCTCATCCATCTACAATATGATTGGTCCAGATCATTTACAAAAAGCTATGTCACTCAATCAAGCCGCAGCATCATTATCGACGATTTTAGGTCCAGTATTAGGCGGAGTATTATTCGGCTTTATGACGCTGCCTTTTTTTATGATGATTAACATCATCGCCTTTACCGTATCTGGGATTGCCAGTATTCTCATTAACTATCATTTGTTTTCCGAGAAAAAAGAGGAAAATGAACACAATAATTTCTTTGAAGATATGAAAACCGGATTTGTTTATGTGAAAAATCAGCCGTTTATTTTTAATCTCATTCTTGTTTGTATTTGGATTAACTTCTGGTTTGCAGTATTCCCAGTGGCAATGCCATATTTAGTTCTGACGGTTAAGGGGATGGAACCTTTTCAATTAGGGATTATTGAAGGCTCTTTGTCTGTAGGAATGCTTATTATGGCTATATTCTTATCTTCACGCCCTGAGATGAAAAAGAAAGAGAATGCCATTATCGGCGGAATGATTGCATTATCTCTTGTTTTAATATTGCTGGGAATTCCGAGTATGCCCGGATTAAGTGCCATTTCGAATAACTTTGTGTTTATTTACTTAATCATTTTGGTGCTCCTGCTATCGACCTTTGTTATGCTGATCAATATGCCTGTAATGGTTTTACTGCAAAAGAGCACACCAGACTCCTATAGAGGCAGAGTTATGTCCATTATGGAGATGGGTGCAAGTGCAATGACACCGCTTGGTTTTATTATCTTTGGTGCATTGCTTGAGAGTGTGCCTGTCTGGTTATTATTTGCAGTATGCGGATTGAGTATTTTCCTTCTGCTTTGTTATCAATTATGGAAACGGACGCTGATCATTCATTTAAGGGAATTGGATGCTAAACCAGATCCAGCAGTAACTGCTGAGTTATAAAGCTGTATTTAAAAAGCCGGTTCAGCTGAACCGGCTTTTCATCTAATTTCTCATGATAATATAAACGAGATAAATGATATATGCTGCTGCTAATATAATTCCTTCGAATTTGCCAATTTTATAATGAGAACGAGAGAAAATAAGAAGTACAACGGTTAACAGTATCATAATGGTAATATCAATGAAAATTTTCGGGTCTGCAGGCAGTGGTGCGATGGAAGCCGAAGCACCAAGCACAAACAAAATATTAAAGATATTACTTCCAACAATATTTCCTAGCGCAATTTCGCTTTCTTTCTTTATCGCTGCAGCAATTGAAGTAACAAGCTCAGGAAGAGAGGTACCAATTGCAACAATGGTTAATCCGACTAATGTTTGGCTCATCCCTAAGGAATAAGCAATTTCAGTACTGCTGCTGACAACAAGATCGCCGCCAAATATAATTGCCGCAAGGCCGAGCAGGGTGAAAACAATCTGTTTTAGCCAGACTGCAGAAGTTGGTTTAACGTGATCAGCTGGTGCTTCTGTTCTGTTTTTTCTGGCCACTTCAAACAAATAGTAGAGAAAAACGGCAAAAAAGAGCAATAGAATGAATCCGTCGCTTCTGGTGATAACATTGGCAGAGCCGCCGTCAAGAAGAACATCACTGATAAAAATAAATAAAGCAGCACTTGCCAGCAGAGTGAATGGGATTTCTTTTCTTATTGTTGTACTCTCAACTTGTAAAGGAAAAATAACGGCTGTTAGTCCAACAACGAGGGTAATATTAAAAATATTGCTTCCAACAACGTTTCCGATCGCGACATCTGCACTATTATCTAATGCTGCTAAAATACTAACTGTAGCCTCCGGAGAACTCGTTCCAAAAGCAACGATGGTTAAACCGATTAAAAGAGGGGAAATTCTAAGAAAGCCTGCAATTTTAGAAGCACCATCAACAAAGAAGTTGGCTCCAAAAATTAACAGAGCAAAGCCTGCAATTAACAATATGTATGACATGTATGGTTATCCTCCCAATTTTACTTGATCTATTCATAACTATATCATTCCCAAAAAAATATTCGTGAAAACACGGGATTTTTATTGCAAGTACTTACGAAGCTTGTTAAACCAATCCTTTGTGACAGATGTAGATTGATTGTTTAGAAAGATGGGGTTTTCATTTGTTTGGATTAAGATAATTGGCAGGCTATCACTATGAATATAGAGCAAACTATTTCCATAACCTTTTACATTGAAATGCCCTTTAGCCAATGTTCCAACTCCAACACCGTTTGTTTTAAATTCGATTTCAGGCATTTCATCCAGAAGCTCCACTGATTTCAGGTCATCAATTGGCAACTGCTGTCCATACATTCCGGTAATTTCAAGCTGATCATTATCCAAGGTTACTTCATAATCCTGGTAAGTAAAAATCATTAATGCGCTCACCCCTCCAACGACTAGAACAAATAAGGAAATACTAATAATATAGCTTTTTTTCCGTTTATGCTTTAGTTCATATTTTGACAGATAAATAAAACCTCCAAATATAAAGAGCAAAGTGTAGCCAAAAATAATCTCAGCTGCATACGGGAATGAAGTAAAGAGTAAAGGCAGAAGCAGCAGTGTTCCAACTGCTGTAATGATCAGCATGCTGCCGACCTTTTGAGGATATCTATTCTCCAGAAACTCTTTTTGTTCAGCCTCGGTCATAGTGGCAAACCCTGATAATAGAAAGTAAGCCTCTTTATATCGAATTGCCCATCCAAGTAAACCAAATATAATGACCATAATAATTAAAGTTACGATTAATCCAATCAAAATTGTCCTCCTATCTTGATTTATCTTGATAAACGTACTTTATAGCGATTATAAAAATTGACTGACATGTCATATTTTACATGAGAACAAATAAAAAGGTGAAAAAAGTAAAAAGCAGCAGTGTAATCCTGCTGCTTTTTACCTTTAAAGTGACTTTTCGTAAATAGTGATATTTGAATAAATAGCTGAAAGAACAGGTGAAGAGGTATATGAATTCTTTTGTTCTAGCAAATACCCAAAGAAGTGATCGCCTTCAGTTGGAAGGTTTTTTTCCATATCACGCTGAAGAGACGATTTCATTTGAAAACCAAGTATTTGCAGTTTATTTAAAACGATCCCTTGCAGATTATCTGCCACGGGAGCGTTTATCGCTTTTGCAATCTCAGTAACCTCCTCTACGACAGATTGAATAACGCTTTGCCCATTCTGATCGTCTCGGATCGGACCAATAGGCGAGCGAAAGAGAGAGGTCACACCAGATAAGGCAGAAATAAAAACATATTTATGCCACATCTCCTGTTCAATCGAATCCGAGTAGCGGATCTCTGCCTTCGTGCCTGACAATACCTCTTTTAATTGAGGCAGGTTTGCGCGTTCTGTTGAAGGCAGCGGTCCAAACACAAGCTCATGAAGTGGACTCATTTGAACAATATTTCCGGATTAGATCAAGATGAGCGATCCCATTTAGAAGGGGAAGAATATATGTATGTTCTCCAACATAAGGCTTCATACTCGCGACAGCCTGATCGAGGTGATAGGATTTTACAGAAAGCAAAATAATATCAAATGGATCAGCTTTCTCTCCGCTTAAAATCATCTTAGGAGCAAGCTGCATGCTGCCATTCACACTTTCAATCGAAAGCCCATGCTGATCAAGGTATTCCTTTCTTTTCTCCCTTACTAAGAACGTTATATCTTCACCCTTTTCAGCAAGTCTGCCGCCAAAATAACCGCCGATCGCTCCAGCACCAACAACTAAAATTCTCAATTCCAATTCCTCCTTATAAGGTAAAGAGCACATGCTTTCTGCACGTGCCCTTCTTCTAAAACAATTTTTATGATGCGATATTTTTATTATAATCAGAGATGTCAATCTCAAGCGGAAGATTATTGGCCCGCGCTTTTTTCGCTGCTCTAAAGAATAGTACAACTAATACTGTGGACGCTACAGCAGATACGATCCATGAAATATTCATCGGAAGATTAAATCCAATCTGTGCATTTAAAATATAGGTCCATACCATGACGAGCATAAATGTTCCTGGTATTAAAGAGATCCAATAATTCTTTTTCGCAATATATAGATACATTGCTCCTACAAACAATGCAATAACGGCCGTTGCTTGGTTTGCCCAGCTGAAATATCTCCACAGGATGTTAAAGTCAATTTGCGTAAGAACAACAGAAATTGCGAATAGTGGAAGTGCAATCCAAAGGCGGGAAGAAAGTTTCTTTTGCGCCATGTTGATATACTCAGCAATAATCATACGAGCACTTCTAAAAGCTGTGTCTCCAGAAGTGATTGGTAAAACGACAACCCCTAAGATGGCAAGTGTACCGCCGATAGCGCCAAGAAGTGTTGTTGAAACTTCTGAAACAACAGCACCAGGACCACCATTTGCAAGCATGTCACTTAAACCGTTGTAACCATCAAACATACTCATCGCAGCAGCTGCCCAGATCATAGCAATAATACCTTCAGCAATCATCATTCCGTAGAAAATTTTACGGCCTTGCTGTTCTTTTTGAGTTGTTCTAGAGATAATAGGTGTTTGTGTTGCATGGAATCCAGATAATGCACCGCAAGTAATCGTAAAGAAAATCAGCGGGAAGATTGGTAAATTGTCAGGATGGAAATTTGATAATGAAATCTCAGGAATTTTTGCACCTGTTACAATTAGGCCAATTCCTACTCCTAGTGCACTAATAATCAGAAGTGCCCCGAAGTAAGGGTATAAGCGACCGATAATTTTATCAACTGGCAGTAAAGTAGCCAAAACATAGTATAAGAAAATGGCTGCAATGATAATCCATAAAGCAACGCTTCCATCTGAAAGTACATATAAAAGATCTGCTGGTGTAGAAACGAAAACAGTTCCGACTAGTAACAGAAGAAGTACTGCAAACGCGTTAACAACGTGTTTCATTACTTTACCAAGAAACTTGCTCGCAAGCTCTGGTAAATGGGCACCGCGGTTGCGGATGGAGATCATCCCTGTTAAATAATCATGAACAGCACCTGCAAAAATACAGCCAATAACAATCCAAATGAAAGCGACTGGTCCGTAAAGTGCTCCCATGATTGGACCAAATATCGGCCCTGTACCTGCAATATTCAAAAGCTGGATCAATGAGTTTTTCGGCGTGCTCATTGGCAGATAATCGACTCCGTCAGAATGGGTATATGCTGGAGTTGCTCTCGCCGTTTTAACGCCGAATACTTTTTCTACATACTTGCCGTAAGTAAAATATCCGATAATTAAAAGTGCGATAGAGGCAAGAAAAGTAATCATAAATAATTCCCCTTTGTATGCGTTTACATTAAGTATAAAAGATCAAAAAAGAAATATGAACATTTTGTGACTAAGATGTAAGATTAAGAGGTTAATATGTTGAAAAGGCTTTCTAAGATGCAAAATAACGGATAAATGCGGGTGTATGGAAGGATTGTGTATAAGTAAAAAAAGAAAAAGGCGAGCTGCCGTCCAGAATATAGACGGCAACTCACCTCATAAATCTGTGTGTAAGTTAGATTTCTAATTTAGCACGCAGAGCCTTAACATAATTTCGGCTGACAGACAATTTTTCACTGTTTCCTTCAAGTTCAAGCTGATATGCCCCGTTAAACCATGGGCTGAGCTTGCTGACATAATCCAGATTAACAATATAGCTTTTATGAATTCTGAAAAAACGATAGGAAGAAAGGCGATTCTCTAAATCCTTGAGCGGAAGCTTTGTTTCAAAGGATCCTTGTTTTGAAATGATTTTTGTGACTTTATCATCTCGGGAAACATACAAAATCTCAATGGGATCGACATATAAGATCTCTCCATCTTCTTCGACGGCGAGTTTTCCTGCTGGCCGAAGCTGTGTGCTCTCATTTACCGTCAGCAGTTTAGAGATCCTCCCGATTGTGTCAGCAAGCTGTTCTTCGTCATACGGTTTAAGTAAATAGTCTGTTGCTTCGTAGCGAAATGCCTCTGCAGCAAACTGCGGATAAGCGGTTGCAAAAATAATAATAGGCTTCTTCTTCAATTCCATTAATATCTTTGCAGCTTCCATTCCGTTCATCTTTGGCATTTCGACATCAAGGAAGACAACATCAGGCTGCAGCTGAACTGTTTTCATCACAGCACTTTCTCCTGATTCCGCTTCTCCAATTACATTGATGTTCGGAAAGGAAGAGAGAAGATGCTTCAGCTCTTCACGGCTATAGTGTTCATCATCGGTAATCAACACGGAAATTTGCTTTTCCAATTAAGTTTCCTCCATCGTATTTAATAAAAAATGAATGCTTGTACCTTCATTTATTTTTGAGTGTATTTTTAAAGCTGACTGTTTGCCGAACATCATGGTGAGACGGCGATTTACATTATACAAGGCAAGACCAGAGCCTGTTTGTGATTGAACTTCTTTAACGCCAAGCTCCTTGATTCTTTCTTCTGTTATGCCATTTCCGTTGTCTGTAACCGTTACTTTTACTGCTTCATAATATTTTTTTATTGAGACGGAAATAATACAATTTTCCTCTTTATCCATAATTCCATGCTTAATTGCATTCTCCACAATCGGCTGCAGTGTCAGCGGAGGAATCTTTTCGAGGAGCGTTTCTTCATCAATATCATATTCTACAGTAAGCTTATGGAAAAAACGTGTTTCCTCAATAGCCAGATATGCTTTTGTGTGCTTTAATTCCTGTTCCAGTGTGGTCATTGTTACTGTGGTCGCCGTTAAGTTTTTTCTGAGAAAGTGAGAAAGTGATACGAGCAGGCTGCGTGCTTTATCAGGATCAATTCTTGTTAAAGAGATAATGGTGTTTAACGTATTAAATAAGAAATGAGGACTGATTTGCGCTTGCAATGCCTTAATTTCTGCCTCTTGTGCCAGCTGATACGCTTTTTCGGCTTGTGCAATTTCAAGCTGATTGCTTAAGAGCAGGCTTAAACCTGTAATAAGTTCGATGGATAGATTGGTAATTTCTTTTTCCGAGCTGAAGTAGAATTTAAGTGTGCCAATCGTTTCCCCGCGCTGCTTTAAAGGTGCAATAACAGCTGCTCCAAGCGGGCAATCCTTATTTCGGCAATGGATCGTATCATCCTTTGCAATCACAAGCTCGCCATTTTGGATTACATCCCTTGTGATTTGTGTTTGGATTGTGCTGTTTGCTTTATGATGGTCATCACCAAGCCCCAAATGAGCAAGAATCTCAGTCGTGTTTGTAATGGCGACAGCGCTTGATTGTATTTCTTTATGTAAAATATGACAAACAGCATTTGCAGATTGGGCATTCATCCCTTTTCGCAAGTATGCAAGTGTTTGGTCTGCAATCCTTAGTGCTCTTTGTGCCTGTGCTGCCCCGGCTTTTTCTTCTTCATTGATCACATTTTTAATAATTAATAAGAAGAGAGCAGAGCCAAGTCCGTTGGCTAATATCATGGGCAGACCAATAATTTCAACAAGTGTTAAGCCTTATCGAATGGTTTGGCTATTAAGAGAATGATCAGCATTTGTACAGACTCGGCTAATGCGCCAATGAAAAAAGCAGCAGGGAGCTTTACATGGCGATCTTTTTTATGAAAAAATCCCGCAATGATCCCAGCTAACATCGCAGCCAAGCCACAGGCAAGTGCTGTAAATCCGCCTAATGTAAAACGGTGAATGCCCGCAATGATTCCTGCTCCAATCCCGACCTTATAGCCGCCCAGCAGGCCGGCTAGTACGACGCCAACCACACGTGAATTGGCAATCGCTTCATCTGAAGTAAGTTCTGCCACCCAGCGGTCAAATTGCTGTGTGCCAGTATCTAACGCCATTCCAGAGTATGTACCGATAATGCCAAAGAAACCGAAAAAAATGATCGCTTTATATTGCTGCTGTGTATCTAACCGTTCTTGATGAATCATGTCACGAAAGAAGCTAAAACGTGTTAAGACAAATGCGATCGTAACAATAATTCCAAGACGCTCAACCATGGTGATCAGGAGCTCAAACATGCCAAGCCTCCTCTGAAAGTATAATATTTAAACATATTAAGTCAGCTGAATCTCATACATTATATTACATTTTAACATGATTAAAGAAGAGGAAGCTTCTCAAATCAGAGAGTGGTTCATTCACAATTGAAATTACGTTGAACGTCTTTAGCTGTCCAGCTGTACGATGACACGGGTGTCTGCTCTTAAACTAAGTGCATTCATTACTACTCTCCAGCAAAATAGACTATAATAATGATACAACTTTTAAAAAGGTAGGATGTAAAATGATTATTAAAACGGAAGAAGACTTAGCAGCTCTAAAAGAAATTGGCCGCATTGTAGCGGAAATCCGAGATAAAATGATTGAAATGACAAAGCCTGGCGTAACCACTAAAGAACTTGATGATTACGCAGGAGAACTTTTTGAAAAAAACGGAGCTATTTCAGGTCCGAAAGGCGAATATGATTTTCCTGGCTTTACTTGTATTAGTGTTAACGA
This sequence comes from Cytobacillus gottheilii, assembly GCF_001636345.1. Classification (GTDB taxonomy): domain Bacteria; phylum Bacillota; class Bacilli; order Bacillales; family Cytobacillaceae; genus Cytobacillus; species Cytobacillus gottheilii. Next base: position 3,961,354 of record NZ_KV440945.1, on the reverse strand, counting down.
GGAAGTCGCTCACGGAATTCCTGGCAGCCGCGTAATCCAAGATGGAGATTTAGTGAACATAGACGTTTCTGGTTCGAAGAATGGCTATTTTGCTGATACGGGACGTTCATTTGTTGTTGGCGGCCAAAATGAAAAATTAACGCATTTATGCGAGACCGCTCAAAAAGCGTTTGATGAAGGTCTAAAGAAATTGAAAGCAGGCTCAAAGCTTAGTCAGGTTGGGAAAGTCGTTCATAATACAGCGAAAAACAATGGCTATACCGTTATTATGAATTTAACCGGTCATGGAATAGGACGCTCGCTTCATGAAGCTCCTGATCATATCCTTAACTATTTCGAACCTTGGGATAACCAGCTTTTAAAAGAAGGAATGGTTGTCGCTTTCGAACCATTCGTTTCATCTGGAGACGATCAAGTCATCGAGCTTAGTGATGGCTGGACATTTGTAACACCAAATAAAAGCTTTGTTGCTCAATGTGAACACACGGTGGTCATTACTAAAGATCAGCCTATTATTTTAACTTTATAAGTAAGAATGAGGCATGCCTGCATTAGGGGTATGCCTCTTTTTTTCTCTATAAGGTTTTGTGAATTGCCACTAATCAAAAAATAAAAAGTCAGATTGTTGATCCTAAAGTACTTTTCCTTGTAGTATGGAACTAAGAATTTGAATAAGGAGTGGTATAAATGAGAGCGTTAGCACATGAAGGCACAAATGGAATGGAAGGCCTCTCGTATAGGACATTAGATAAACCGGAACCTGCTCAAGGAGAAGTAAGGGTAAAGCTTCTGACAGCAGGACTAAATCATCGTGATTTATTTGTTCTTCACCGCCATCATTCTGCTGATCCTGCCCTAGTAATCGGATCTGATGGTGCAGGGATCATTGATGCTGTTGGAGAAGGGGTGGAACCATCGCTGATTGGCAAAGAAGTCATGATTAATCCTGGTCTCGGCTGGAAGGAGAACAGCGATGCACCGCCAGCTGGCTTCGAGATTGTGGGATTGCCTTATCACGGCACATTTGCTGAGTATATTACCATTCCGGCAGAAAATGCTGCTGCTAAGCCAGGTTTCTTAACATGGGAGGAAGCGGGCGTTACATCCCTTGCCGGAATAACAGCATACCGCGCCTTATTTACTCGAGGAAAGCTGAAAGAGGGGATGAAAGTATTCATTCCAGGGATTGGAGGCGGAGTAGCCACATTCCTGCTCCAGTTTGCAGTTGCTGCAGGAGCTGAAGTATATGTTAGCTCCCGTTCCAAAGAGAAATGTGACGCTGCGCTGAAGTTAGGAGCAAAACAAGCAGTTGACAGCAATGAAGACTGGCAAGAGGCACTTGGGGGCATAGGAATGGATTTAATTATTGAATCTGTAGGTGCTGCCACCTTTAATCAGTCTATGTCTTTATTGCGAAAAGGCGGAACCATCGTAACATTTGGATCATCTACAGGTGATACATTTCAATTTAATTTAAGGGAATTTTTCTACGGCCAGTTTAATTTGCTTGGATCAACAATGGGAAGTGCAGAGGAATACTTAGAAATGCTCTCATTTATTGAGAAACACGGCATCAAACCTGTTCTTGATGAAGTCTACACTTTAGATCAATATGAAGCAGCCTTTACTAGACTTGAAGAGGCGAAACAACTTGGAAAAATTGCTTTTCGAATCGGTGAATAACGAATTAGGACAGGTAGAAAGATAGATTAGCTGCGAGCTAGTCTATCTTTTTTATTTCGATTATTTCCTAAAGAGTATCAATCCCTTTCCCGATTTTTTCGGGTCAATTCGAAGATATTTTCGATCATTCCAGGCAGACGTTCAATCATTTCTCTGCATTTAACGGTCAATTCCTAGTGCAGGATCCACCATATTAAAGATTTCTGAAAAAGTTACACTCTACTAGCTGGAATATATTGGACTAAATTTAATGCCGTGTAAATCCACACTATTTATCCAACAAAATGCCCTCATTTTTAGTTGCTTTCTTTGCAGCTTCACAGCAGATTAGTTAGCGCTTTTAAGCTAATATCCCACTAAATCAATATGAATTAATCCATTTTTCCTGTTACTTTTTTATATCTATGAAACTTCACTTAATTTTCACAGTTTAAATGTTGCATAGATTGACATATGTTTTAATTTGGAAATTTTCACTATACTGAGGTCACATCCATGAAACACAAATAAATAAATGGAGAGGAGAAATAGGATGAAAAAAAGAAAGCTTGGTGCCGTGCTACTTAGTTTGACTTTGGGCGTATCTCTGTTCACAGGAAATGCATTTGCAAAGGAGGATTCTGCAGCAGAAGCGAAAGAAACCTATCGTGTGTTAATTCAAGGATCTTCTTCAGCAAAAGCAAGTCTGCAGTCGCAGCATGAACCCCGCTGGAATTTTGGCAATGATGGATTCACTACAACAGTAAATGCAAAGCAATATCAAGCACTGCAGAACAATAAAAATATTAAAGTAGAAATTGTTCAAGAGGTAAAGTTAGAAACGGCTTCGACAAAGCGCAAACAAAATAGCCTGTCAAATGACATAAACGCAGTTCCTAGTGACCAGACACCATGGGGCATTCAGGCGATTTATAATGATAGCGGCATTAGAGCCACATCAGGGGGAAGCGGCATTAAAGTAGCTGTTCTTGATACAGGCGTATATACATCGCATATTGACCTGGCAGGATCAGCTGAGCAATGTAAAGACTTCACACAATCGAATCCGCTCGTAAACGGTTCTTGTACGGACAGACAAGGGCATGGAACACACGTGGCTGGCAGTGTATTAGCGCATGGAGGCCATGATGGATTGGGTATTTACGGTGTTGCTCCTCAATCGAAGCTCTGGGCATATAAAGTGCTTGGTGACAATGGCCGAGGTTACTCGGATGATATTGCTGGAGCCATCCGCCATGTAGCAGATGAAGCATCAAGAACAGGCTCTAAAGTAGTTATTAATATGTCTTTAGGTTCAGCTGGTAAGGACACATTGATCACAAATGCGGTTAACTATGCATACAGCAAAGGTGTATTAGTTGTTGCTGCATCAGGTAATAGCGGTCCTTCTAGCAATACAATTGGATATCCTGGCGCCTTGCCAAACGCAGTTGCTGTTGCCGCTCTTGAAAATGTACAGCAAAACGGAACTTATCGGGTTGCAAACTTCTCTTCAAGAGGAAATCCAAATACAGATGGTGACTATGTCATTCAGGAGAGAGATGTTGAGGTTTCTGCACCTGGTGCGAACATTGAATCAACATGGATAGGCGGTGGCTATAATACAATTAGCGGAACATCAATGGCGACTCCGCATGTTGCAGGATTAGCAGCTAAAATCTGGTCTTCTAATCCATCTTGGTCACACACACAGCTTCGCACAGAATTAAGAAACCGTGCCATTCAATACGATATTAAAGGCGGAACTGGTGCTGCAGCTGGAGATGATTATGCTTCAGGATTTGGCTTTCCGCGTGTAAGATAATTCGAAAAAGAAAGAAGCAGTCCAATTCCTAGTTGAATTGGACTGCTCTTCTATTTTTGCATATTCATAAAATCATAGGACTCATTATAGAGGAGAAATTCCGGCTATTTGGTATAACAGGGAAAAATAAGCAAAAATAAAGGGAGAATTTCCGGCTATTCGTTATAACAGGGCAAAATAAGCAAAAATAAAGGGAGGAATTCCGGTTAACTCCTCTATTTAGAGCAAAATTCATTGAATATGTGCATATAGTCGGAAATACTCCGCCTATTTTGGGGGAAATGTAGGTATTTCTCTAAATAAACGTAATTTCTCCGTCTATTTCTAAACCAATTATCATTCCAGTGTGAACAAAATTGAAAACAGCCTGGAGAGATCTTACTCCAAGCTGTTTTCATATCAAGTATAAATGGACATTGGAAATACAAGGTCTGTTCAAATTCCGCCTTCAAAATCAGGCTTTCTTTTTCAAATTCAAGTCACCGAATCCTTCGATAGCTCTGGGTGCCGATGTGTTGATGCAAGTAAAATAAGACCGCTTATAATCAGAAGTGAACTTGTAAGCAGGAAGACGGCTGTAAAACCAAAATAAGCAGATATGATTCCGCCCATTGCAGGTCCAATAACATTGCCTAGGAATCGCAGGCTTGTATTGTAGCCGAGCACCTCGCCTTGCATGGTGAGCGGTGCCTCTTGGCGAATATATGCGACACGCACTGGTATAATGCCGCCGATGGTTACTCCGAGCAGAAAACGAACAAGCACAAGCTGCCACATATTGGTGACAAATCCGCCTGGAATATAGAAAATACCAGCCAATAATAATAGGATTATAAGCACCTTAATATAGCCATGCTGATCTCCAATTTTCCCCCATTTACGTGCCATTAATAAATTTCCTGCTCCTGCTGCAGAAAAGGCAACTCCAGCGAAGAAAGCGAGATTTTCTGGGCCATGTAGCTCGCTGACATATAGAGATAAGATAGGCTGAATACTAAAATGCGCGATTTGAACTAAGGAGGAAATGAGCATAACGGTTAATAAAACCGGATGGCGGATGATGTGTAAAATAACTTCTTTGCTTGAATACTTTTGCTTGGTTCCCTTCGTGCGTTCGATTACATATTCTTTTGTAAACATCACGAGGATCGCGGAGAGAATAATGGCAAAGGAAGTTCCCTGGAATGTACTTGCGTAGCCATAAGTATCTGCGAGGATACCGCCTAGCAGCGGTCCCATTAAGGAGCCGGTAATGCTTCCTGTCTGAAGCGTGCCGAGAACACGTCCAGCAATTTCTTTAGGAGTTTGTGTGGAGATATAAGCCTGCGAGACACTGATAAATCCTGTGAATATACCCATGAATAGTCTTAATGTAAAAAGCTGTCCGACAGAAGTGACATAGCCCATTAAAAAGATGGATACCCCCATGCCCAGACCGGAAATAATCAATATTTTTTTGCGGCCATATAAATCCCCAATTCTTCCCCATATAGGTGAGAAGATAAAAGCAGTCACAAATGTAATGGCGAATGTCCAACCTGACCAATGCTGAACATAAGCGGAGGAGAAGTCTCCGAATGTCTCAATGTACAAGGAGATAAACGGCAATACCATTGTCATGCTTCCAGCTATGAAGAAATTGGCAAACCACATGATGAAGAGATTTCTCTTTGATTGCTGATTCAATAAAAACACTTCTTTCTTGAAGATATTTCGTTTTCCTAAATATAAGCATAACGGAAATTTCAGAAAAATGAAAGTGATTTAAGTATGACCTAACAAGACAATAACTAGTCCAAATTCTTTTCTAGTGAAAATGTCAAAAAAAATGATTGTATTGAATTTACATATGTCCTATAATTCTTAATATGGTAAAAATTCAGAATAAAGAGGAGGTTTTTGCTTGGAAGAATTCGTAGGCAGTCTTAATAATGTTTTATGGAGCAACCCCGTCATTTATATTTGTTTGGCAATAGGACTATTTTTTACAATCATGACAAGATTTCTTCAAGTAAGGCATATTAAAGATATGTTCTTGCTCATGTTTAAGGGGAAAAGCTCGGATGCAGGTGTTTCTTCGTTTCAGGCTTTATCGCTAGCATTATCCGGCCGAGTAGGGACAGGTAATATTGCTGGTACTGCAACAGCGATCGCAATGGGTGGTCCAGGTGCTGTATTCTGGATGTGGACTATTGCATTCATTGGTGCAGGAAGTGCGTTTGTTGAATCAACGCTTGCCCAAATTTATAAGGTTAAGAAAGACGGTGTATACCGAGGCGGACCAGCATATTATATTGAAAAAGGCATTGGGGTGAAATGGTATGCCGTTCTATTTGCACTTGCAGCTTTACTAGCAATGGCAATCCTCATGCCTGGTGTTCAATCCAATTCAATTTCTGTCGGGATTGAAAACGCATTTGGTGTCAGTAAGTATATAACGGGTGGAGCTATTGTCATTTTATTAGCTTTAATCATCTTCGGCGGTGTTAAGAGAATAGCAACTGTTGCTCAGTATGCTGTGCCTTTTATGGCAGTCGGGTATATGATTGTTGCTCTTATTATTATCGGAATGAACATTAGTGCAGTTCCGGAAGTGTTTTCACTAATATTCCGCAGTGCCTTTGCAGCTGATTCGATGTTTGGCGGTATTGTGGGCAGTGCGATTGCATGGGGAGTAAAGCGGGGTATTTACTCTAACGAAGCTGGTCAGGGTACTGGTCCTCATGCGGCGGCAGCAGCAGAGGTATCACACCCTGCTAAACAAGGACTTGTTCAGGCTTTCTCTGTATATATTGATACGTTATTAGTGTGTTCAGCAACCGCATTTATGATTTTATTTACGAATATGTATAATACAGTTGGCCCTGATGGAAGCTTCCTTGTAGAAAATCTTCCAGGTGTTGAAGCGGGTGCGGGATTCACTCAAGAAGCTGTTGAATCCGTGCTTCCTGGATTTGGAGCAGGTTTTGTTGCTGTATCATTATTTTTCTTTGCATTTACAACAATTATGGCTTATTACTATATCGCAGAAACGAATGTTGCCTATTTAGTAAAAGGCAAGAATATTAAGCCGGCAATGTTTATATTGAAATTAGTCCTCCTAGGTGCAACATTTTATGGAGCTGTTAAAACAGCAGGGCTTGCCTGGGCGCTTGGAGACGTTGGTCTCGGATTGATGGTATGGCTGAATTTAATCGCCATCCTCATTTTAACAAAGCCAGCTCTTATTGCCTTGAGAGATTATGAAGCACAAAAGAAACAAGGATTGGATCCTGTATTCAACTCAACGAAACTTGGCATTAAAAATGCTGAGTATTGGGCAGATGGATATAATCTTGAAGAAGAGAAGGATAAGGTTTCATAAATAAAACCACCAGAGGTGTCCAGCGCTATTGCTGGGCACCTTTTAGTTTGTTAGAATAAAAAAGCTTTATGTTGTAAATAAAAAGTGAGTATGACAATGAAAATGCAGAAACTGCACAATCAAATATATGATGTTTAGCGTTTAACCGAACATAACAGTGGTATTTTTAGGTATGACATCCTCGAACAAATCCTATTTAATACACTGATTAATACAGAAAACTGAAGGTGACAGAAATTGGATACACTTATAAAAGATATGAAGCCATTTATTCAAGAAGCATGGACTAAAAGCGGCTTTCAGCAGCCTACGACTATTCAGCAGCAGGCTATTCCACTTATTATTGATGGAAAAGATATTATTGCTCAATCTCCAACCGGTACCGGGAAGACATTAGCATACCTATTGCCGCTTCTGGAAAAAATTGATGTTGAGAAAAAAGCTGTACAGGCAGTTATTATAGCTTCCTCGCAAGAATTAATTATGCAAATTTTAGAGGAAATAGGGAAATGGGCAACTGGCAGCGGAATTCGAGCAGCGTCCTTTATCGGCGGAGCCAATGTGAAGAGACAGCTTGAAAAATTAAAAAAACATCCTCATATTGCTTTAGGAACACCAGGAAGAATGCTAGAGCTTATTAAGCAGAAGAAGCTGAAAATGCATGAAGTAAAAACCATTATTTTAGATGAGTGTGACCAGCTGCTTGTACCCGAGCATACATCCACTGTAACAAATATCGTGAAATCCACTCTAAGTGACCGGCAAATGGTTATGTTCTCAGCAACATTACCATCTCACATTGAAAAAATTGCAGCAGAAATGGCCAAGTCGCCAAGTATGCTTAAAATTAATAAAGACGAAACCATAGTAGCAGAAGAAGTTTCACACTTTTACTTTATCGCAGAGCAAAGAGATAAAATGAAAATGCTTGAAAAGATCTCCAGACTTAATGGGATAAAAGGACTGGTTTTTGTAAGAGATATCGGCAATTTAACGGTGCTTTCTGAAAAGCTGGACTTCAAAAATATTAAAGTAAGTACTCTGCATAGCGACCTGGATAAAACCGAACGTCAAAAAGCACTTAAGGATTTTAAAGAAGGCAGAACCAATCTTCTGCTGGCAACTGATGTGGCTGCAAGAGGCTTAGATATTAAGGGAATTACCCATGTAGTTCATTATGATTTTCCAAAGGATATGGAGCAATATGTTCATAGATCTGGCAGAACTGGCCGATTTGGTGCCAGCGGAACGGTTCTTTCCATTATTAATGAGCGCGAAGAAAGAGAATTAAAAAAGTTTGGAAATCAGCTGAATATACCTGTGCAAAAAATGATGATCAGAGGCGGAGACATTACGGAATACAGTACGCGTGATCAGCGTAAATAAGTTGTTAATGACAAAATAATTAAACAAGATTAATTTCCGAATGATTAGAAATTGCATGCTAATCATTCGGTTTTTTATTTCACATTATAATTACAATTCATTCTTAGACCGGAGTAAAATGGAGCTTGCATATAAACTTATAGAAGCTATGTTTACCTGAAAGGAAATAGTAAAGGCTTTCAGTTATTTTTTTGTAAATTTTAATGAAAATCTATAGAAAATAAGGGGAAACGCTGATATATTTTCTACAAACAGTGTCGAAACATGTAGAACACCGTTAGTATTCTGAATATTATGAACTATGAGGTGGGATTAACCTGAATAACCATTCTTTCCTTGACTCATACTACTTTTGATTAAACGAAAGGAGTGAGTGTCTTGGGACGTACTAAAAAGGCTAATCAAAACGCGCAGCGAAATAATAATAAAAAACATCCAGACCGTACAAGTGAAGAATTAGTTGAATTTACAACAGGCAGCAGAGAAGCAAAAAATAAAAATGTTCAAGATTAATCAAATACCTATACCAATCATGCGATTGGTATAGGTATTTGGCACCAAAAATTCACATATTATCTTATTGCATTATGTTATTTTATAGTATATAGAGATTTTATAAACAGAGGTGCTATCACCTTTAGGGGCGGGGAAAACATGTTAAAATTTAAGAAACACCCAAAAAGAGAGAACTGGCAAATAGCAGCAAAAGAAATTCAAGTGAAAATTGACATTAAAAATAACCAAAACATACTAGAAAAACTGCAAATGCTTAAAATATCAGAAAAAGATTTGCAGCATATTAAGCTGGTGCAGCCTTTAATAGAGCATCAGGTTGATTGGTTAACAGAAGAGTTTTATGGAACTATTCTTCAAGTACAGGAGCTGCAGGATATAGTAAACAAACATAGTTCCGTTTCAACATTACGAGGAACTTTAAGGCAGCATATCATTGAATTATTTAATGGAGAAATTACAGAAGAGTTTATAAATAAGAGATTAAGAATTGCATTTATACACTATAAAATTGGCTTAAAACCTGCATGGTATATGGGATCGTTTCAAAATCTTCAAAATGCTATTCTGGAGGTCATTTGTGAAAGTGCACATTCAATTATCGAATTAAAAGAAATCATTGCCTCCGTAAATAAGCTTTTAAGTCTGGAGCAGCAGCTTGTCCTTGAGACCTATGAAGAAGAAAATATGAGGATGATGAAGGATACATTTCAGCAGGGGAAAAATGAATTAAAGGATAAAATCCTCGATGTCAGTGAGGATCTCGTTGCTTTAGCTGAGGAAACGAGTGCATCAGTTGAAAATTTAATTGCACGAAGTCATGAGTTTAATAGTCTTATTAAGGATAGCGGAGCACATTCAGAAACCATTCAGTATCAAGGTGGAATTGGGAAAGAAAAGCTTTCCGACCTTTCTATTAAAATTGAGCAGATTCAGTCTGAGACTGCGATTATGACAACAACCGTTGAGCAGCTTAACGGAGCATCTGAAAAAGTAAATTCTGTTATAGCATTTGTTCAAAGTATTGCCGATCAGACAAACCTGCTGGCCTTGAACTCAGCGATCGAAGCTGCCAGAGCCGGAGAACATGGCAAGGGATTTGCAGTAGTTTCACAGGAAGTAAAGAAGCTGGCTGAGCAGACTAAATTATCAATAGGCGAAATCCAGGAATTGATTCAAACATCTTCCTTGCTGACAAAAGCAGTTAGTGAGTCTCTATTAAATGTAGCATCTTCTGTTACAGAAGGGATGGAAACATCTCTGCAAACCAATGAAGCCTTTGATGCGATTGCAGCATCCATATCTTCAAACGCTAACTATCTTAGTTCGGTAGGGAATCAAGTAAATGAACTTATTTATAGCATTAATGAAATAGGAACTGCCTCTACAACGGTTGCCTCTTCAGCTGAAAAGTTAAATGATGCGGCAAATAATGCATAAAGGATATTAAGGAACCAGCTCTCCTAATTGCAGGGGAGCTGGTTCTCTTTATCAGGTGCATTAACCAGTAACATCATTCAATTTTTTTAATGGCTTGTCTGCTGGACCTTCCACAACCTCTCCATCATAGGAGAACCGTGATCCATGGCAAGGGCAGTCCCATGTTCTTTCTCCGTGATTCCATCGTGTTTCGCAGCCCATATGTGTACAGGTAGTGTCGACAACATGCAATTTCCCATCCATATCCTTATAAGCACCAGATCTTTTTCCATCCACAATGACAACAGCACCTTCATCATTCGAGAGATCGCTGATTTCTTTTGGCACATACTCGAGCTTGCCTTTTAACAGCTGTCCAGCGGTATCAGTGTTATAGTAAATGACCTTTTTAATGCTAGGATCAGCCACAAAACGGGACGGTGAGAATAACTCACTGTACGGATTTTCTTTTTCAAGGATTTGGTCTCTTAAAAGCAAAGCTGCTGCAGTACCATTTGTCATGCCCCATTTTCGGTAGCCTGTTGCGACAAAAATATGTGGCTGGTCAGCAGTAATTGGCCCGATATATGGCATTTTATCAAGTGAAGTCAGATCTTGTGCAGACCATCGATAAGGATATTCTTTAATGCCAAAAAGGCTGGAAGCAAATTGTTCTAGTGCTTCGTAATGCTTCAGCGTGTCAGGTCCTTTACCTGTTTTATGACCTTCTCCTCCTATTAATAAAAGTTTTTCCCCATTAACAGGAGTATATCGCAAGGATCTCTTGGGCTGATCAGCGCTGTAATACATTCCTTCGGGGTACTCTTTCTCTGCCTTGATCGCAATAACATACGATCTTTCAGGTAGCAGTCGGGCAAAATAGAATCCTTTCATATCTGCGAAAGGAAAATGAGAAGCTGCTATTACATATTTACTCTTGACCCGATGTCCTTCTCTTGTTACAACATCTGGACGTTCCCCTTTTTCAAGATCCACAGCTGTTGTATTCTCGTATATAGTGCCGCCCATATCCGTAAATGCCTGAACAAGCTGATGCAAATATTTCAGAGGATGAAATTGAGCTTGATTATTCATGGTTAAGACAGCCTTAGTTTCGATAGGAAATGGAAAATCATTGCCAAGATGGCCGGTAATGCCAAGCTTTTCATATGCACTCATCTCTTTTTTTAGCTTTTCTCTATATTCATCCGATTCTGCATAAATTATGGCATCTTGCTCGCTATAATCACAATCAATATTTAATTCGTTCTTTACTTTTAAGATAAATTCCTGAGCTTCTTTGGAAGCCTCATAATAGAGTTTCGTCTTTTCAAGTCCAAAATGCTGAATGAATTCATCGTATATAACTCCATGCTGTGCAGTTATTTTCGCCGTTGTATGTGCGGTTGTGCCATTTAAGATTTTCCCAGCTTCTAAGAGCGTAACTTTAAGTCCTTCTTTAGCCAGCAAATATGCCGATGTGATTCCTGTAATTCCTCCGCCTACAATCACCACATCTGCAGAAGTATCTTCCTTTAAGGGCTGAAAAGAGGGCAGATCAATATCTGTCCAATATGATTCTGGAAATCTTGGCATTTGATTCGTCATAAATATCCTCCTCTTACATTATCTGATTGTATGTTTTCCTATATTAAGACTTTGTATACGATAAGTACCCGAAGCTGGAAGCTTTCACACATTGACGTTATAAAGATTCGTTGCTATAATCCTTATCAGAATTTACAAATATTTTAACGAGCTAAAGTCTTTTGCTCAAAGGGAGATCAAGCAAATGAATTTCGAAACATCGGTGTTACATAATCAAAATAAAAAGGAACGGATCATTAAAAGCAAGGTAACACCAATCTACCAAACGTCTGCTTTTGCCTTTTCCAATTTAGAAGAATTAGAAGGCTTCTACCAGGGGAACGGCAATTATCTTTATTCGAGAGTTGGCAACCCAAATACAGATGAATTGGGCCAGCTAGTTGCCCGTCTTGAGGGCACACCAGAAGGAGCAGCAGCTTCATCAGGCTTATCTGCTATTCTGGCAGCTATTTTATCAATAGCACAAAACGGCGATCACATTGTGGCAGCAGATGATGTATATGGAGGCACTTTTCATATGCTAAAAGAGGAGCTTTCCTCATTAGGAATTAGTGTCACGTTTGTTTCATTTGCAAATCCGGCTGAAGTGGAAGCAGCCATCCAAACAAATACAGTTCTTTTATATACAGAATCAATTACTAATCCACTCTTAAGAGTAGAAGATCTGACTCAGCTTGTTCAACTAGCGCAAAAGCACGAGCTGAAAACGATTGTTGATAATACATTTGCGACACCATTGCATTGCCAGCCATACCGATTAGGAGTTAACATAGTTGTTCATAGTGCAACGAAATACATTGGCGGACATAGTGATGTGACAGCAGGTGTCGTAGTTGGCGATCAGGAACTTGTGGAAAGAGCTAGAACCAAAATTGTGAATCTTGGTGCCAATTCCACTCCATTTGAAGCATGGCTGACATGCCGCGGCGCGAAAACATTAGCATTAAGAATGAAGGCACAATCTGCAAACGCTCGCGCTGTGGCTTTATCCTTAAAAGAAAATGAACATGTTGAGACGGTTTACTACCCTTTAGAGCATGGTGAACAAGGATTTGGCGCCATGGTAACAATCAAGTTAGCGGAAACAGTTAACATTAGCTTATTTTTTAAAAATTTGGAGTGGATCAAAATTGTTCCAACCCTTGCTGGTGTGGAAACATCGGTTTCACATCCATTAAGAACCTCTCATCGGGCATTGCCGCCAGAAGCATGCGCTGCACTTGGCATTACAGATCAAGTAGTGAGAATTTCAATTGGAATTGAAAATGCAGAAGATATCATTGCAGTATTCAATCAAGCTATTTCGAAATCTATTTAAAGGCTAAGTTTCTACATGCAGATAATGGGGTATTAGAGTATAAATTCCTTAATAAAGGAGGAGTTTATATGAATCAGCAGCATTATAGGCTTGCTGGCGCGTATCAAGTGGAAGAAGATGCAGTCGCCGCAGTCAAACAACTGCAGGATCAAGGCTTTAAACCAGAAGAAATTGCTGTCATTGGTGAGCAGTATGCAAGCTTAGAGCAGATTAATACAGAAGATGACAATTATCAGCAGCAGGTTGAAGAAGGGAAAACACTTGTCTTTGTTGATAGCCAGTCGCCACTATTGCGGCAGCAAAAACAAAATCCTGGTGAAGCAGGTCTAGAACGTAAACAATATTAAGATGATATGAACACTTCTGCTGTTAGAGATATCTAACAGCAGAAGTGTATTTTTTTGTTCTGCGGCAGTTAAGCAAATTTTTCTTCCGGCATAGGGAATCCTACTTTCATTCTCCAGTCAATCCATCCTTCGTGCATAATTTCTCGGAGTCAATCAACATACTATACAAAAAAGTGCTAAAGGGGAGCGAAAGAATATGCCGGAACTGCCGGAAATGGAAACCTATAAGCAGCAGCTTCATGCCATCCTCGCAGGAAAAAGAATTATCCAGACAGAAATTCAGCGTGAAAAATCAATAAATGTGACTGCTGACTTGTTTAAACAAGAACTCAATGGAGCGGTAATTGTTAAAATTGAGAGAAGAGCGAAGCATTTAATTTTCCACTTAAGCACAGGGAAATTTCTGTTGCTTCATCTAATGCTTGGAGGCTGGATGTATGTGGGGAACGATCAAGATGCACCAAACAGAACAAAGCAGATCACTCTTACTTTTGACAGCATTAAACTTTATTTTATTGGATTGCGGCTAGGTTATTTGCACTTACATAACAAACAGACGCTTGAGGATGAACTTGCAGATTTAGGACCGGAGCCGCTGCAGGATCATTTTAATCGTGAGGCATTTCAGCAGCTATTAGAAGGAAGAAGGGGCATGCTGAAAACAACACTTGTAAACCAGCATGTGATTGCTGGAATTGGAAATTGCTATAGCGATGAAATTTGCTATGAAGCCTATCTGCTTCCAGATCGAGGAATGGATATGCTGAGTGAAGAGGAGAAAGACAAGTTGTATTCTGCGATGGTATCCGTTTTAACAAATGCAACTCAGCTTGGAGGTTATATGGAAAATCCCTTATTTCAAGATGATCAGCTCACTGGGTGTTATAATGACCACTGTCTTGTTTATGATCGTGAAGGCATGGAGTGTAACAGATGTCATAGTAAAATTGTTAAAACAGAAATATCCTCCAGAAAGACATTTTTTTGTCCAGGGTGTCAAAAATAGCACAGAAATACAATAAGCGGCTGCAGCAGCATCCGCTTATCTTTCATTCATCCACTGTATTAACTGCTGTTGATCTTCTTCTAATTCATCAGTTTTAGGAACTTTGCGGGGTTCTAAGTCAATTTCATCTGAAGAAAGAACTTTTACAACCATTTGACCGCCGTAAACTTTTGCACGAAGCAAGATTGGATGAGTGTACAGGTTTTGGAAAACGAAATCGGGTCCATACCAGCTGACCGTTGCATCTCGGCCAGGCGGAACATAATGGACACGCTTGCTGTGTGAATAGCGCTCGACGATGGAAAGGCCTTCTTGGTCAACAGCATTAAATAAAGTAGAAGAGACTTGGCAGATTCCTCCGCCAATGTCCTCTGATAATTCTCCCCTTACAATAACAGGAGCACGCTGAAAGCCACGGTTGGTTGTTCGCTGCCCGACACTTTGATTAAAGGAAAACAATTCACCGGGAAAAACAACTGTATTATCAATTTCTTTAGCAGCTAAGATAATATTATTCGTGCGGCTGACATTGCGGCTATTAAAATAAGTAGCATATTGGCCGATCATCTTTACATTTATCTGCAGCAGCAGGTCACGATCTACTCTTGGATGAATGGGCAGAGTAGGGATTTCCATTTTCTTTAGATTATTATTATAGAAATAGTGAGAAAATAAATGGGCAAATTTCTCCCTGTGTAATTTTACGCCAACCTTCTCTTCAATAATTTGCCCATATTCACCTATATAAGCGTCTGCAGGTGGCAGGTAGATTTGCTTTTCAAGAGTACTGAGTAATGTATTGTATTGCTCTATATTTAGAAGCGGGATACTTGATAATGGAATTTCATACTCTTCTTTTTGAATTTCTGCAATCTTTTTGTTCTGATGATGAATGATAAGTCCTTCATTTGGATGAAGTGAATGTGCACTTAAAAGCAAAGCGCATAAAGTGGCTTTTAGCATGAAATCCGCACCTCCGAATTTTATTATTTGCGGAGGTGCGGATTTTCATGTGATTTGTTAATTGGTAAAACTTTGACAATCTTGAGAGGTTTGTTTGCACTCTTTTCCCTTCAAAGTCGAATAGATCATTTTCCCATCACTTGCCGTTCCATCCGGAAAGTCCATCGGCAATAAAGCGAAGAAAACATAATAGATGGAGAAATAAATAAACTGATACGTGAGCATAGAAGGGTTAATGATACTCTCATGAATCAATATATTTACAATCAGAATACCAAGCAGATTAAATAGAGAACCTCCAATCAAGATCAGACATTGAGAGTATTTATTTGTGTATTTCAAAGGTCCAAGGCTGCAGCTGCCATGCCAAAAATAATATAATCTGACTTCAATGTTTCGCACTGAAAATAATTTTTTTCCTACTCCAATTACTACCTTCATTTTCTTACAGCCAAAAAAATAGGCGAAGGTTAGATGACCGATTAAATGCAAGATCGTTACAATCGGAAATACGACGAAAAATGCTTGAATGAAATGATAAAAGTCTTCGATTCCAAACATCTTTTTTCCTCCTCCTTACAGTGCGATTATCCTTTTACTACCCCTCCATAAATTGTTCATAACCAATATAAAGGACATGGATGAATGTTCCATGAGTTACAGTCTTAAAGGCTTATACGCCTTAAGTCTTATATGAAAATACGCTTGAGGCTCGTTATAGAAGTTTTGAAATCACGGTAAGATGATATCAAGAAAGGAGGAAACGAAATGAAAAAATTCGGTTTACTAATGGCAGGAGGCATAGCGGCGCTGATCTTGATTGGAAACATTGGACCAATGCTCGCGCTGGCAATCAGCATCACCATCCTATATTTCGTCTATAAACAATTTATTAAAGCAAACTCAAATTGGGAGAAAGCAGGATGGGGGATTATCGGTTTAGCGGCGCTCCTTGCATCGGCATCTAACATTCCGGCAATTATCGGTATTGCCGCAGCATATGTGCTATATCTCGTATATAAGAACTGGAATAAAACAAAACAGTCGTTTCCAAAAGAAAATCATAATGATCCATTCGCAAACTTTGAAAAGCAATGGGCTGAAATCAATAAAAAATAACCTAAAGGAGAGCATATAAAATGTCAAATCTATTCACACGCATAAAAAATACAATTGTAGCGGACTTAAATGAGGCTTTGGATCATAAAGAAAAGAAAAATCCAATCGCGTTATTAAATCAGTATTTAAGAGAAAGTGAACAAGAAGCTGAAAAAGTCCGCAAGCTATTAGAACGCCAATACCAACTAAAAGAAGAATTCACAAGTGAGTATAACGAAGCTGCAGACCTTGCACAAAAAAGAAAGAAGCAAGCTGAAATTGCGGCTGCTGCCGGCGAGCAAGAATTGCAGGCATTTGCTCAGCAGGAATACGAACATTATGAGCAGCGTGCAAGCCGCCTGCAGGAAATGCTGAAACAGGCTAATACTCAGCTTCTGGAATTAGAAAGAAATTATGAGGATATGAAGCATAAATTAAAAGATATGCACTTGCGCCGTATGGAATTAATGGGCAGAGAGAATATTACCCGAGCCAATCATCAGATGAGCAAGGTCCTTCATAACGATGAATATTCAGATCAGCCATATTCGCGCTTTAATGAAATAGAAACATACATTGACAGACTAGAACACGAAGTCAATACATCCTATTACCGCAGCACCATTGATGCTAAAATCGCTCAGCTTGAAAAAGATATGAAAAAAGCAGAATAACACTCAAAACAGAATAAAAAAATGGTAGTATAAAAAGAAAAGCGGAAACGCCTTGCTCGTTTAAGGAACGCAGACTAAAACCGCCACGTCCTGTGGCAACGTCTGCACAACCCACATCCTGTGGGCCCCAAGCTTAAGGCAAGATGGCAAGAAGGTTGGTCTTCAACCTTCTGGACAGATTGTCTTAAGACCTCGAGGGGCTAGGCGTTGGAGCTAGCCGAAAAGAAAAGCGGTAACGTTGGAGCTAGACCCATCTTAGAGGCGCAGGTATGCTGCGTCTTTTCGATACGAATATAAATTTTCACCATCATTAAGAAAAAAGAATGCACCACTGATATAAAGGAGGGAAGCCCGATGAAAGAAAAAATAAAGAGTGATTATACGAGCTGGCTGATTATCATAGGGATTGTAATGCTCTTTTTAGAATTTACCTTTTTTAATTCGGGACTCATTTTTTCTTTATTAGTTCAAGTGGGCATGATCTATATTGGAAGCAAACGGATGTCGAAAAAGCTTGGCAAACTGCTTTTTTGGGGAGGTATTGTCTTTCTCGTCATCTCTGTTTTAAGCATGCTGACATTCCGCTTTTTGCTGCTGGCCATTTTAATACATTTTCTCATTCAATATTCCCAGACGAAAAAAAATCCTATTCAAATTAAACCAGTGATAGATTTGTCAAAAAGCTCTGTAAAAGATGAAAATCTTGTTAAGAAAAAACCACTGGTTACAAATGTCTTTTTCGGGAAGCAGAAGACTCCTCAAGCTGTATATGAATGGAATGATATAAATATTCAGGCTGGCCTTGGCGACACGGTTATTGATTTAAGCTACACCGTTCTGCCAAAAGGAGAAACGATTATTTTTATCCGCAATATTGTAGGTAATATTGTAGTGCTGGTGCCTTACGATATGGAGGTATATGTAAACCACACCTCCTTTGCGGGTACAGCCCGTATTTTAGACTTACAGGATGAAAAGATGTTCAATCAATCTCTTCAGCTTCATACAGCTGATTATGAAAATGCTCATCAAAAGGTGAAAATTGTGAGTTCTATGTTCGCCGGGAATATAGAGGTGAAAAGAGTATGAGTGCAGTTCAGCGCCAGGTAATGTGGGGAGCTGGATTGTCATTATTCCTGCTTGCTGCTTTTTCCCTAGCCTTTTTTACCGTTTTCCCTCTAAATAATTGGCGAGACCTTTGGGAACTGGATATTATGGATATTCCTTTTATTATCTTTATGCCTAGTATCTGTTTGGCTATTGGCATTATTTTTGGCATTTTCTCAGGCTTTCATTGGAGAAAACAGATTGACACAGCAGATGAATGGCTGCATCAGCTTGAGGAAGGACGCCAGCTTGATTTGACCAAGCTGCCGGTATCCGGAGAACTGCAATCTGTATCCGAGCGTGTAGGCAAGATTCAAAAACAAATTGCTGAACAGGCAAAGTTATCTCAAAAGCTTGCAACAGAGAAGGCGGAGGAAATTGAAAACAGAATGCAAGAAATTGTTTCACAGGAGCGGAACCGTCTGGCAAGAGAACTTCATGATTCAGTCAGCCAGCAGCTTTTTGCTGCTTCCATGCTTATGTCCGCATTAACAGAAACAAAGACAAAGGATGAAGACAGACAGGCAAAACAGCTTAAAATGGTAGAAGCAATGATTCATCAGTCACAGCTGGAAATGCGTGCTTTGCTTCTGCATTTGAGGCCAGCGGCTTTAAAAGGAAAATCTCTAAAAGAAGGAGTTGAAGAACTGCTGGTTGAGCTTCTGCAAAAGGTAACGATGAATATTAATTGGAAGCTTGAAGAGTTTCCTCTTGATAAAGGAGTAGAGGATCACTTATTCCGTATTCTGCAGGAATCTGTCTCGAATACTCTTCGTCATGCAAAATCGGAAATGCTTGAAGTTTTGCTGATTGAAAGAGATGGTTATGCGATTCTGAGGGTTGTAGATGACGGAGTAGGGTTTGATGTAGAGGAAGCAAAAGCAGGTTCTTATGGCCTTCAAAATATGTATGAACGTGCTGTTGAGGTAGGCGGAACACTCAAGATCATTAGTTTAAAAGATAAAGGAACAAGACTTGAAGTGAAGGTGCCATTAATCTGATCAGCCAGAATAGAGTTTTAGGAAGGATGGACAGTATGATTAAAGTGCTATTTGTTGATGATCATGAAATGGTAAGAATAGGGGTTTCCTCTTATTTAACAGCACAGCCGGATATTGAAGTGGTAGGCGAGGCAGATAATGGACGTACAGCGATTGAAATGGCGCTGGAATTGCGCCCGGATATCATTCTGATGGATCTTGTAATGAAGGAAATGGACGGAATTGAAGCAACAAGAAATATCATTGAGCGCTGGCCAGAAGCTAAGATCATTATTGTAACGAGCTTTCTGGATGATGAAAAAGTTTATCCTGCACTTGAAGCAGGTGCTACTAGTTATATGCTTAAAACCTCAAAGGCAAGCGAAATTGCAGAAGCAGTTCGCCAAACCTATTCTGGCCAATCCGTTCTCGAGCCTGAAGTCACGGGAAAAATGATGGTCAAAATGCGCCAAAAAAAGGAGTACCTGCCCCATGAAGAACTAACCAGCAGGGAAATGGAGATACTCCTCTTAATGACCGAAGGAAAAACGAATCAAGAAATCGCTGACGAGCTTTTTATTGCCTTAAAAACAGTTAAGACGCATGTAAGCAATATATTAAGTAAGCTTCAAGTGCAAGATCGCACGCAAGCTGTCATTTATGCTTTTAAACATTCACTCGTAACCTGAATTTGTGTTGGACTTTGAGTGAACTAGGAATATGCTGGCTAGGATGGCGATTGCCAGTCCTAAGGCAACACTGCCTACATAAGGAGCATCTTCTATGTTTCTGACAGTAATGCCAATAAATGCCCAGACAAACACCAGCGGATATACCCAATCATTCCAATTTTTTCTCATAAAGACGGGAACTAATCCAGAAACTAATAGTAACCCGATCGTCCAATAAATCTGTGTTTCAACAATTAAGTCAACATCCGTGAAGACGGCATAATAGCTGATATTAGCCAAGAAAGCAACTGAAATCCATCCTAGATAAAGGGAAAAAGGAAATCTAGTGATTTTAGAAGAATGTTGGATAGTTATTTTGTAAATCATGATTAACGTGATAAGCAACAGAATCATAATGGCTACTGATAGGAGAAATAACCCGTTATGCCATACGAGAATCCAGCTTGCGTTCAAAATAGAACTGAAGATAAATAGAGTATGCAGGCGGCGGTTGATATGTCCTTCTTTCCTATATTGAATCCATTCCCGAATGAGCCAAACGGCCAGGAGAATATAAATAAGGCTCCAAATAGAAAATACATAACCTGCCGGTGTAAAAAGCACCTCAAGGGCATTCGAAATCTCCCCAGTTGTTCTGCCGCCAATCGGCAGTATATTGGAGAGCGCATTAATAACAATCATCACTATATAGGATAGAGTACTAATCCATAACATGCAGAAAACCTCCTTCTCTGGAGTATATTCCACATATTTTTCCTTCTTAATCCTCGTTTCGTGATGATTTTCACATAGGATTGATATGTGCATGAGAATGCTATGAAAAATGGGCCGTAAATTAGCTGTTAATCTTCGTGAACCACTTCGACGATATAGTCCTCCAGCGGGGAGCGGATGGATTTGATAAAGTTTTTGCCAGATCCTAACCCCAAATTAAACAATCCGTCTCCATTCCCAGCAGAAATACATTTCATAACGGTCTCACCTTCGAAATTATCAAAGACAACAGTTAAAGAGGCAAAGCTTGTTGTTCTAAAGTAAAATTTCTCAAATATTAAAATACTTATTTGTTTATCCTGTCCTTCTGTCAATTTATAATCCTGAAAGACAAGTAAATCCTTTAATTCTTCAATTTCAGTTAATAACACGGCCGCGTCGAAAGGTGTTATTTTTAATTTGAATTCACTATATTTCTTCATTGTGCTGACTCCAATCATTAAATATGCCAATACATTTCTTGTCTGTATATACGATGCAAATGCTAAAACGTTCCAAAGAAATAAAAAACTTGTTCTCTTTTAATTAAGTACAAAAGATTGTTGTTTCTTACTCTTAGAACAATGGTCACTTTAGCAATATGCTTGTTGATTGGAACGGAAGGGTGCGAGACTCCTGCGGGACGAGTGGGGAGCTGAGACCCCGCAGGAGCGTGTAGCGACGAGGAGGCTCAGCACCCGCCCCGCCGGAAAGCGAGTACCCTGGAGTGGAAATCTAATTTCTCTTATCCTAGAACAGTAAAGTTTACAAATATAGCTTTACATTAAGTTTTATCCAAATAGAAAAAACCTCATCATATTCTTGTCATGTTCACAGGGACTTGTCTCATATGCTATAGAGAATGTGAATATGGGGGAGAGTTTAGATGAAAACATTTTTTAAAGGGACAATTTTGCTGGCAGTTGCCGCATTTGCTGGAGAGTGTATTGAGTTTGTTGTAAACATGGTGCTGGCGAGGGAACTTGGTGAGCAGGGGCTCGGTATGTATATGTCTATTCTCCCGACAGTGTTTCTGATCATATTGCTGGCAAGTTTTGAACTGCCTGTATCTATTTCAAAGTTTGTCGCTGAAAAGGACAAGAACCAGCATTACAATATGCTTAATTATGTATTGAAATGGACCGTGATTTTCACCATTATCGTGCTTCCAATCGTTACATTTATTATCCCTCATATCAGTGTATTCAACGAATTCCATCCAGCTTTAAAATGGATCGTCATTGCCTTTATTCCATTTGTATCCTTTTCCTCTATTGCCAGAGGCTATTTTATGGGGAAGAATCTAATGGGGAAAATTGCGGCTGCAAATCTATTAAGAAAGCTGATGCAGCTGATTTTACTGGCCAGTCTATACCAAATGTTTGAATTTAGCATTGAAATGGCTGTATTTGTTGCTTTCTGTACATTGATTGGCAGTGAAGCCATTGTGTTTATTTATTTAATTCATATGTTTGTGATTCATTACCAGCAGATGAAAAGATCGCCAAAAGAAGCCTTAGCAGGGAAAAGTGTTCGAAATGATTTACTCTCTGTTTCAATCCCAACGACTGGATTGCGTGTATTTCATGCCATTACACATGCGATTCAGCCTTTCCTCATAAAAGCAGCTCTTATCAAAGCAGGTGTTGGGGCTGAGGTAGCAACAGAGCATTTTGGGATGGTAGCAGGAATTGCGATGACAATTGGGTTTTTCCCAGCATTTATTGCTCATTCCTTTATGATTATGCTAATCCCAACTGTGTCAAAGGAATATGCTGATAGAAACCTGCCAAGACTGCAGCATTTGCTTCAGCAAGTATTTTTTATCACTTTCATATACGGAGTTCCTGCTGTTCTCTTTTTCTATATTTTTGCAGAAAAATTAACGACGGAGTTTTTTCATTCGCCAGACGCCTCTGTCTACTTGCAGCTGCTATGGCCGTTTTTCTTGCTTCATTTCTTTATTATTCCCATGCAGGCCTTTCTCATTGGTCTCGGCTTAATGAAAGATGCATTCTTCCATTCGGTGTGGTCAACGATCGTATCCTATGCTGTTATGTACTTCTTAGGCTCAATGCCTTCCTTTCAAATGGATGGAATCATTATGGGGATCAATGCCGGAGCAGTCTTATTAATGCTGATGCACTATGTGACCATATGCAAAGTCATCGGTGTCAACTTAAACTTAATGCCTGTTAAGCGCATTGACTTTAAATCATAAAAATTAGAAAAAAGTGTAGGGAAAGGTAAGTCAGATTTCGTTTAATAGAGTGAAAGATAAATAGAAAGGAGGCAGGCCCGTTATCATGATGGACCTCCAATTGAATCAAAAAACGAAGCAGCAGCAATTTGAAGAATGCATAGAAGAGCATGGTAACGCGCTGTTCCATTATATCTATTCACTCGTAAAACATAAGCAGCTGGCTGAGGATTTATATCAGGATGTGCTGATGGCAGCTTTTATTGCCTTGCCGTCCTTTCAGGAACAGACAAAGATGAAAAACTGGCTATTTAAAATAGGTATTAATAAATGCCGTGATCATTGGAGAAAACAAAAGGCACAGCAGCGGTATTGGGAGGAGAAGGCGTATATGAATGATGATTACTCCTTAGTAAATACAATTTTAGAAGATGAGATCATCCAAAAAGATACCAATAAGGAAGTTAAAGAGACGTTAGAGGATTTACCTGAAATTTATAAGGAACCACTGCTTCTATTTTATTATCATAATCAAACTCTTGTTGAAATTAGCCGCAGTTCGAACATTCCCTTGTCGACAGTGAAAACAAGAATTAGAAGAGGCAAGGAACGTTTAAAACCATTAGTAGCGGGGATGCAATAGCCTATGAGCCAAATGCATCCTCGATTTCCTTTTGGTTTCCAAATAGATATAATATATCACCCTCGTGCAGGCTAGTGTGTAAGATGTCATTTCGGATAATTTTCTCACCTCTTTTAATGAAAAGTACTGTCAGATCAAACTCTTGAATAAGCTCTTTTGCAAGTTTACCATTATATTTAGAAGAATCTTCAATCGTATAATTAACTAATGCATCGTCTTCATCCATTAAGAAGACATCCTTCATTGGCATATCCTGCAGATCAAACTTTTCCTCAAGTTCATGTGTCATCTCTTTTGATAACAATTTTCTGATTTTGGGTATTTTCAAAATAAGCAGCAGGATGAAAAGGACACCAGCGATAATTGCGATTTTTGATGTATAAAAATCGTCTGCTAATATATTCGAAATAGCCGAAATAATGACGGCAAGAGAAAACGCTCCAAAAAAAATTAAAAAACCGCAAATTTTTCTTCTAATCGGATGATCAATGATTAATTCAGACTCTCCAGTAGTAAATCCCGTGCCTGTCAGCATAGAAGTTGCCTGAAAACGGGATATTTGCTTATCCAATCCGGTATACTCAAATAACATCGCACTTATCTCAATAACGATTAATACAACAGCCAAATAAGCACCAATGAATAAAAAGCCCATAGTATCCCCCTAACCAAAATGATATTCCATACTGTATTTATTCGTCATAGAGTAACAAATTCAAAAAACACCTAAGGGCAAGAGGCCCTTAGGTTATTTCTGCTGTTCATTTTCATTATAGTAGGCGACTGAATACATTGCCCCTTCACTAACCATTTTGTTATCTTCAATATCTTGAGGATCCGGATGGCCAGCTTTTTTGAGCGGAAGATCTTCGTTGGCAAATCTGTCTCTAATCATGTTTTTAAATTTAACCGTTACGGTTTGCACCTTGTTTCTGTTAGCTTTGCTTGCAAGTAATAAAACACTTGTGATTCCTACTCCTGCCAATAAATATGAGTTAAGTGGACGAGAATTCATAGTCAAAACTCCTCCTATTGTTTAGATTTTTCTAGCATGTTTAATGAATACCCCGCCAAGAATGATAGGAAACATCCAAAAATAAGAAAAAGGCAAACAACAGAAGAATAGGTTTTTAGAATAATGGGTTTTATAGAAGAGAAGAAAAGGGAAATATTTTGTAATAATCCTTAAAAAAATGAGAAAGTATCATAAAAAACGGAGGAATTGATAATGGGGCAGGCATTTAAATATTCGAATTGGAAATGGCTTCACTATAATCATGAGGAAGAACTGGATATGAAGATCGCTCCGCCTTTTCAAGAAGTATTTAAGATATGGATTGATTCTTTGCAGGACAGTGAAACTAATGTTTTAACCATAGATTCAACAAAGCGAAATGCAGAATCGGTAAGAGGTTCATTGATTTATCAGCAAACAATTGATGAGCAGCGTGAGAATCGAATTTTCCATTATTTCATAACAGAGAACTCATTATATACAGTAGGTTTCGATTTAGAAGCCATAGATGTAATAGAAGAGGATACATTAATGAAAAAGATGGAGCATGCTCACAATGGAATTGAAGGTTTTTTTGTTCTTCTTGGAGAAATATTGTCGTACAGCATAAAAAAAATTGACCAATTTGAAATAAGGCTAAATGATTTGTTATGGAAAGTGAAGAAAAAAAATAGCATAAAAAGATTGGAAGAAATCTATAAATTACGACATGAACTTTTGGTATGGAAAAATTTAATGATTCCTATTAAAGAGCTTGAGATCGGCCTTAATGAAGCTTTTGGAAGTGAGGAGTCAAATTTGCCTGAATATAAACGAGTATGTAATAGAATTAAACGGGGCTCAATGCTAATTCAAGAGTATCAAGATGAGATTAATACATTAGTTAATTTTGAAGAAATGGTTTCCACACATAGAGGGAACGAGATTATGAAAACGCTAACTGTTATTACGACTCTTTTTACTCCTGTAAGTGCTTGGGGAGCTTTGTGGGGCATGAATTTTAAGCTTATGCCTGAGCTTGATTGGAAACTGGGATATCCGCTCTCATTATTGATCATCATTGGATCAACTGCTGCGCTTTATATTCTACTCATAAAGAAAGGCTGGATGGGAGATATTTTAAAAGGACGAAAGAAGAATTCTTTCTTTAAGTAATTGTCTATTTGGAGGGGTATGGGATGAGTAAACAAAAGAGATGCAAAGAATCATTTGTGGTGAAAACGAGTATTGTACAGCCGCCAGATACAAATAATTATGGAACGTTATTTGGCGGAAAATTGATGGCGTATATTGATGATACTGCCGCAATAGCAGCGATGCGCCACGCACGGAAGGCTGTTGTAACAGCATCAACAGATTCGGTGGATTTTCTTCACCCCATTTACGAAGGAAATTCTGTCTGTTTAGAGGCATACTGTACGTATACAGGCAGAACCTCAATGGAGATTTTTGTGAAGGTGATTGCGGAAAATCTTTTAAGCGGGGAACGAAATGTCTGTGCAATTTCGTTTTTAACAATGGTGGCGATTGATGAAGATGGCCGTCCAGCTGAAGTGCCACAAGTCATACCGGAATCGGATGAAGAAAAAAGCCTTTACGCTACAGCAAAGGATCGAGCAGAGAACCGGAAAAACAGAAGAAAAGACAGTGAAGAAAGAGCCAAAAAGTATGGATCAAAATATCCATGGCAGTAAAACAAAAAATGAATTTACATTCATTTTATGAAGGTTTTTCCGCTTTCTTTGTCGTAATTAATGTAGAAAGAAGGTTCATAATCTTGAAAAATCAACGAAAAGATTATGTGTTTTCAATCATAATAGGACAGAAAAGGCGGGGAAATTAAAAATGTCTGTTATAGCTGAATTAAATGAACTTGTCTCTAAAATGAATGAACATCCAGAGTTTATTCAAGATGAAAAAAATCGAATTTTTCAAGTGAATTTAGCAGAGTATGGGCCATTGCAGATTATTATTCAAGATGGAAGAGTTTTAATTGAAGAAGGTGAAGCTGAAAACACCGAAGTCATACTTCATTTGAATGAAGAAAACTTTTCGAAACTATTAAATGATAATCTCAACACAACAGTCGCGTTTATGACTGGAGGACTTAAAGTTGAGGGGAAAATGGGGCTGGCTTTGAAGCTGCAGGAAATCGTAAAGAAGTATCAGTGAAAGAGGAAAAGGTGAGTACGGCCACTGCCATGGTGACCGAAATTCACCTTTTATTCGTTTTGTGAATGGATCAGATAAAACAGGTTGTCTGGAATTAGTGCCTCAATATTAACATCATATGATCTTCGTCATAATAAGCTCCATCTACCTTTAAAGCATTTTTTTCAACCCCATAGGTTTTGAAACCATAAGATTCATAAAGCCTTTTCGCTGAATGATTTTCAGACATGACAGTTAAATAGAGCTGTTCAATATCAGTACACTCTCTTGCCTTTTTAATTGCTTCACTTATCAGAGTCTTAGCGATACCCTTTCCGCGGTGTGCTTCCGATACATACATAGCGAATAGATAAGCTTTATGCTGCATCTTTACCTTGCTATCCTGAAACAAGGTAACACTTCCTGTTAATACATCTCCTGCAAAGGCGCCAAAGGTAATAGCATTACTAGAAGAAAGGCGTTCCTCAAACGATTGTACAGATTGAGATTTTTCTTCCTCATAACTTGCTGCAAATGCCTCAGGGTGCTGCTGTAAGGCATCAAGTCTATGTACTTTATAAAGTTCCCCGTCTTGTTTAAGCAGGGGACGTATGCTGATCGCAGCTGCAGCCATTTAAAATATCCTCCTTTCATTCATTCCATTAGTATATACCATAAAGCAGATTAACGTTAAAGGCACAGTCATTTGGAAATACTAGAAGACAATTGTTTCTCCGATGCCCTCATCAGGGTATACAAAATGTATGATCTTGAATGAGAGAAGGAAAAAAGGATGAGAAAACGACGCAGAATAGAAATTGCTTTTGTAATAATTATTATTTTGATTGCCTATATCGTTTTGTTTACAGACATTGGCCAGCCGTATAAGATTGGAGCATTGATTTTATATGGAAGTATTATCTTCATAACCGTTTATTCTCTCATGCTTGAAAACCGTTCTCCCCAGCATACACTCCTTTGGATGTATGTACTGTTATTTTTCCCAGTGGCAGGCTACTTATTTTATTTATTTTCTGGTCAGCTGTATTTAAAGGGCTATTTATTTAAAAGCAAAAGACGGCGAGATCGTGAAGAATGGAAAAGGATGATAAAAGGAGAGGAAACGCCTGATATCTCATTTTTAAATGATAATCAGAGAAACTTTGCCTGGTATGTGAACGAGTCCGCTTTAACCCCAATGACAACAGCATCAAAAGCGACAATTTTAAAAAATGGACAACAAACGTTTCAAGCTATTAAAGAGGAATTGCTTCGTGCCGAAAGATATATTCATATGGAATATTATATTTTTCGCTCGGATCGGCTTGGAAAAGAAATTATAGATATTCTAATGATGAAAGCGAAAGAGGGCGTTGAAGTTCTTTTTACATATGATGCAGCAGGAAGTATGACAATGTCCCCAAAACATGTGCGCCGTATGGAGGAAGCAGGTATTCAGGTGAAGATTTTTTCCCCTCTTAAATACGGCTTTTTCAATCAGAAATTTAATTTCCGTAATCACCGGAAAATTGTGGTCATCGATGGGAAGGTTGGGTTTGTCGGCGGATTAAATGTCGGTGTAGAGTATTTAGGTGAGGACGAACGAATAGGCTTCTGGCGCGACACACATATGATGCTTCAGGGGGAAGCGGTATACACACTGCACACAATTTTCTTGCTGGATTGGGAGTATGTGAGCGGAGAAGATGTGCTGGAGTTGTACCGTGAAGAAAAAAAGCACCCTGTCAATGAAGATGTTGTTGATGGAGCTATTCAAGTTGTAGCAAGCGGACCAGATACTCAGCCTGGAATCATGGGTGATTTATATTTTGCCATGATCGCTTCAGCTCAGCATTCTATCTGGATTGCCACTCCCTATTTTGTGCCAGATGAATCAATCCGGACAGCTCTTCGGGTAGCTGCTGCAAAAGGGGTTGAAGTGCGCATCCTCGTTCCAGAAATTAACGATGGGTTCCTGACCCAATATGCGAGCCGATCTTATTTCTCTGAGCTGCTTCGATATGGTGTGGAGATATATTCGTATAAAAAGGGATTTTTGCACCAGAAGCTTATTATCATAGACGGCAATTTGGCAACCATTGGGACAGCCAATCTTGATATGCGCAGCTTTCACTTGAATTTTGAAGTGAATGTATTTCTGCTGGAGACAAGCAGTATTCGTGAACTTGTGGCTCATTTTGAGGAAGACATGCGCGAAAGTGAGAAAATCAGTCCCGTCCAGTATTACAAACGCGGTTTTGTGGAGAGAACGAAGGAGTCATTTGCAAGATTATTTTCTGGAGTTTTATAAACATAAATATTGTTTTAAAGATAACCCGAACGATTTAGAGAAATTTGCAGGAATCTCTCTAATCGTTCTTTTTTTTGAAAATAATTGTTTCGTCTGACGAAATAAGGTATGATTTGAATAGTTAGAATTGTATAAAAATAATTAATATTTAGCGCAATTTTTGTCTTTTATAAGGAGTGAATTTTTCACCGGTCAATGAGGTATTGCGCTTTTCTATTTAGGAGGGGAATTATGCTTGCAAAATCCGTAATTGAAGATGTATTAACAGCAGCACTCCAAACGGGGGGAGATTTTGCTGAGGTATTCGCAGAGGATCGATTTGCCAACACGCTGTTACTAAGAGAGAACAAAGTAGAGGGCAGTCTATCTGGCCGCGATTTTGGCATTGGCATTCGAGTATTTAAAGGTTTTCAAAGTGCTTATGCCTATACAACGGATGGTTCAAAAGAAGGCTTGCTAAAGGCTGCCTATCAGGCTGCAGCAGGAATTAAAGGGGAGAGGAATGTCACAGCCAGCCCTTTAGTACAAGAAAAAATCGTATCAGCTCATTCAATTGCTGCTTTTCCAAGAGAGGTTGAAAAACAGCGTAAAGCCGATGTAATGAGAAAAGCTTATGAAATAGCAAAGAATTATCATTCCAGCATTCAGCAGGTTGGTATTCGTTATTTAGACGAAGAACAACACGTACTTATTGCGAATTCTGAAGGGAAGTTTGTAGAAGATAAGCGTGTGCGAAGCAGGCTGTCAATTCAATCGATTGCTTCAGACGGCAATCAAATGCAGTCAGGCTATTATGGACCAGGTGCACATCAGGGCTTTGAATTTATGGAGAGTCTGGATTTAAATCATTACGCTTCAGAAGCATCGCGAATTGCGGTGACGATGCTAGGTGCCGATCCATGTCCAAGCGGAAAGTTTCCCGTTATTATTGATAATGAATTTGGCGGCGTTATTTTCCATGAAGCATGCGGGCATGGTCTTGAAGCAACAAGTGTGGCAAAAGGCAATTCTGTGTTTGCTGATCAGATTGGAGAAAAAGTAGCATCTGATGTTGTTACCTATATAGATGACGGAACGCTTGCAAATGAGTGGGGTTCTTTAGCGATTGATGATGAAGGAGAAGCCGCGAGAAAGAATGTCCTGATTGAAAATGGAATTCTAAAAGGATATTTAATTGATAAGCTGAACGGACGAAGAATGGGAATGCCCTCGACAGGCTCAGGCAGACGACAGTCTTATCGTTTCGCTCCAACTTCAAGAATGACGAATACATATATCGCCAATGGAAAGTCGACACCAGCGGAGATCATTGCCAATACCGAGCATGGAATCTATGCGAAATACATGGGCGGCGGACAAGTGAATACAACGACAGGTGATTACAACTTTGCGGTCATGGAGGCTTATGCTGTAAAAGACGGAAAAATAGGCAAACCGTTAAGGGGTGCAACTTTAATTGGAAATGGTCCTGAAACATTGAAGCTTGTTGATATGGTCGGAAACAATCTTGCCCATGGAGCGGGCATGTGCGGGTCGTTAAGCGGCAGTCTCCCTGTAAATGTTGGGCAGCCGATGATTCGTGTAAGCGAGATGACCGTTGGCGGAAGAAAGGGGGAAGAATAAGATGAGAATAGAAGATTTTCAGGAGAGAGTATTCCAACTTGGAAAACAGCTTGGTTTCACAGATATGGAAATCTATACGGAAAAAGTAGAGAGTTTAGGCTGTAAGCTTTACAAAGGAGAAATCGATTCATATCAAACATCTGAAACATTAGGCGTCTCTTTTCGGGGAAAAATGGACGGAAAGATGGGCTATGCTTATACAGAAAATACAGATGAAGATTCTGTTCAATATTTGGTTAAAGAAGCAAAAGTGAATTCTCTTTTAATTGAAGAGGATGTTCAGGAAGAGATTTTTAAAGGATCAGAACAATATGGCGACCATACCTTTTATTCTGAGGAATTAAACGATGTATCTATTGAGGAGAAAATTGAGTTTTTAAAAGAGATAGAAAAAGAGGTTTATGCTTTTGATGAGCGCGTAACAGGTACAAATACTCTATCTTTAAGCAGCTCAGAAAAGGAAAAAAGATTAGTGAACTCCAACGGACTGGAGCTTAAAGATCGAACAAATCATATTGGCCTCTCCGTATCCGTTATTGTAAAACAAGGAAAAGAAGTGAAAAATGGAGTGTTTTCACGCGTCACTCGAAACTACCATTCACTAGCAGCAAAGAACGTTGCGGAGCATGCTGTAAAAGAGGCGTTGTCTAAGTTGAATGCTGAAAGTGCAGATAGCAAAAATTATTCTGTCATCCTGCGCAATAAAGCTGCCGCAGCTTTACTTCAAACATTTTCACCGATTTTTTCTGCTGAACAGATTCAGAAGGGCCAATCACTTCTAAAGGGGAGATTAGGGCAAAAAGTAGCGGCAGAGCATGTGCATATTGTTGATGATCCATTTTACGGGGATGGAGTTAGAAGCGGAAATTTTGACAGTGAAGGATATGCAACAAGGAAAAAAGATGTCATTAAAGACGGGAACCTCCTTACATTTTTGCATAATAGCATAACAGCGAAAAAGGATAATGTGGAATCTACGGGAAATGCTTATAAAGCATCATATAAAGGAACTATAACAGTCGCACCTTCTAATTTTTATATTATCCCTGCTGAAAAAGATTTGCCTGATCTGGTAGCTCAAGTGGGTGATGGTATCTTGGTAACTTCTTTTTCGGGACTGCATTCAGGAACCAATACTGTCTCCGGTGATTTCTCGATTGCAGCAGGCGGTTTTCTTATCGAAAATGGAGAAATCAAAACGGCACTAAAACAAATGACGGTTGCAGGGAACTTTTTTGACTTGCTTCAGCAAATTGAAGAAGTTGGTTCAGATCTTGAATTTTCGCTTGCCTTTGGTTCGCCATCACTGCTGATCAAAGAGCTGGCTGTAACGATTGAATAAGTGCTTTTCTAATAAAAATGAAAGAAATAGAATCATTTGGAAATTTCCTGACCCAAGGCAGCGAGAAATCAATTTCTTGCTGCCTTGGGTCATTTTGAATAGATGGAATAAGAGCAATGGTGTTTAAAGGAGAGACAACCGTGGTACCTTTATTTTGGTGTCTATTTTAGTCAATAATAAGCTTCACTAGTGTAAAATTGTTGTAAATGGAACAAAATTATAGTTGGCTTAATGGGAGAGGTGTAGTGAAAAAAATAGTAGAGGAGTGATTTGTTGCGTTTTATTGCACAGCATCCGTATATAAAAGTCAGCAGGCAGATCAAATGGACTGAGCAGAAAATCATTGAGGAAGAGCTTTCGCTTATACTATTTGAAGATCGCATTGAAACACAATTTCATGTTCATTATATAAGAGACGTATGGGATGTTTCCTATAAGAGCACCAGCGCAGGTACTGGTCTGCTTTATTTACATACAAAGAGCGGTGTAAATGCTTTTTATGTGAAACAAAATCCTTCACAGTTTATTGACCACTTTATAAAAATAAAAGCAAGCTTGTAGAAATTTTTCAATAGCTAAAAAGTCCAAATAAAAAGGTGCATTCCGCGAATGGGAATGCACCTTTTTTGGTCCGTAAAACGGACATTCAAGGTACGTTTACTGAGGCCGTCCGATATTAAGTATATCGGTTAAAGACGAGAGTGCCTATCGAGCGCTCTGCAAACCCTCCTTGATCCAAAGCAATGCCAACACTAGAATCTGAAGTCGCTGTTATGTTCTTCAAGGTGAACCAGTCCCTTCTGCAAGTGGTAATGGCCTTGCATTATTTGTTTACCACCATGGGAAGAGTTAAAACATTTCTCGACAAAATTATTTATGTTTGTCCATAATTTCCATTATTTTTGCTAGGGGTGCATGATTTTCAGGTGATTCGTCAATGTGGTTCCAGAGGACTTTTCCTGTACTAGAATAAATCCAAGTTCCCCCTTGAATATAAACATCTTGTGTCTTCATTGACTCCATAACGAACTTTTTTTGCTTTTCGTCTTCTGGAACAAATCCTTTCACTTTTCCGGTAACAAAACCGAAGGCAGCTTTGGAGAGCAGCTTCCATTTTGGCATTGTCTTATGTCCCATTCCTTTGTAGGCTTCTCTTGCAGGATCGCCTAAAATCGGAAAGGGATAAGGACCAAACTCTTTTAAGAACATGTTGATAAAGCTGCCTTTAGAAGGTGCTATAACAATCAGCTGATAGCCGCGCTTTGAAAATTCATTATAATGCTCACGCAACTGCGTGAGATACTGCCTGCAGACAGGTCAGCCAAGATGGCGTACAAACACCACAACACTTGGTTTTCCTTGAATCAATGCTTTTAGAGAGAGTTTTTCTTCAGTATCTGTTCTTTCTAGCAGAAAATTCATGAAAATACCACCTTTCGAATAGATTAGTCTATCATAACGTTATTATTAGATATTTTGAAGTAATTGACACACTATCGAAAGTTTTTTATAGTTATATTGGTATTTAAAAATATGTGTTTCACGCAAAATGAGAGAGGTTCATAGCACTTACCCTCTATAAAAAACTATGGAACGGATGAATTGCATTCAGCCATGTCCATGGAGGGCATGGTTTTTTAATACTCAATTCCCTCATTCCAGCATGAAATGCAATCCAAGGAGGCACTAGCATGACAGGAAGAAAAGATGAAGAATTAGAAGGGGTAACCCTGCTGGGGAATCAAGGGACACAATATTTATTTGAATATTCCCCAGAAATCTTAGAAAGCTTCGATAATAAGCATCCAAACCGTGATTATTTTGTAAAATTTAATTGTCCAGAGTTTACGAGTTTATGCCCTAAAACAGGACAGCCAGACTTCGCGACAATTTATATCAGTTATATACCAGATCAGAAAATGGTGGAAAGCAAATCGCTTAAACTGTATTTGTTCAGCTTCCGCAATCACGGAGATTTCCATGAAGACTGTATGAATATCATTATGAATGACTTGATTGAGTTAATGGATCCGCGTTACATCGAGGTGTGGGGCAAGTTCACGCCTAGAGGCGGCATTTCCATTGATCCTTACACGAACTATGGAAAACCAGGCACAAAATATGAAAAAATGGCTGAGTTCAGATTGATGAACCATGATCTATATCCAGAGACCATTGATAATCGTTAATCTTAATAGAGGCTGAAGGTCCATATTTTAACCAATAATGAAACCAAACATTTTAGCAGATCATTTTTAACTGTTAAATTTGTTTGGTTTTTTAATTGCTTAAGTGCTTCATTTTTGTGTAAAGGTATGTCTTCTCTTTGAGACGGTTTTGTTATTTAGGATAAAGTACATTCAATTTACCTATAAATACTACAAATTTATAATTCTTTTGTAATCTTTGTAATAAATGGGTTTGTGAATTGATTGTCCATTTGTTACACTGATAATTGGTTAAATCTCTGTGAATGTTTAATTATGAGATTACTAAAATATGAATGGATGCTTTATTAGGAGATTATCATGAAAAAATTTTATATAACAGTTTGTTTATTATTGTTGACGGCTTGTTCGTATGACACGATCGCGTCAATTAAATCGGAGACACTTTCTGAAACGGAAGAGGCAAAAGATACAGCAAAAGAGGAAAAAACAGAACCAGCTGTAATTGCAGAAGGTAAAGAAAAGATGGATACGGTTACTCTTAAAGAGGAATCTCTTTTCAAATTTGAAGTTAAAGATGGCAGTTATGATTATAACGTGTTTGTATACGCTAAAAATGCAGAAAAAAAGGATGTTTTCTATTCTGGCCATTATGCATTTTACCTAGCTGAAAAAGATTCAACGGTAGCTTATAAACAAAATGTTTTAAACGATGAAGAAATACTCACTTTTAAAACAGGGAATGATGAGCAAATTTATCCTTTGAAAATTGGAAAGAAAACGATATTTGCTGTGGCTGAACAAATAGATCAGGTACATAGCCAATATCTGTTTGCGGGAATTGATAATGGAGAATTAAAGTTAATAAGCAATGGAGAAATCGCATCTTTAAATGATATTACAATCAGAAACATAAACCAAAAATATCTTCAGACAATAAAGCGAGACAGTTCTTCAGATACCATATACTTTACAACATGGGGATTAAATGAAGAGACCCTAAAGCTAGTTGAACAGGACCAAGAAACGATTACAGATAAAGAGAAAGTAGACTTCTGGCTAGATAGTTTAAATGAAAAAAATGCATTCTATTATCCATTTAAAGATTTGGAGCTAAATACAGATCTCTTGGCAAAAGCAAAGCAAGGCATTCCAGTTGGAAGCCCATACCCGCTAGGCACCAATATACAAGAAATAAAAAAGTCTGAACCATATTACATGCGGGAAGGCGTGAAAGAGGAAGGCCCGTATGTCATGTATCCTGAAATCACCTATTATTATAATGCTGAAGACAGTAAGGTGACAGC
This sequence comes from Cytobacillus gottheilii, assembly GCF_001636345.1. Taxonomy (GTDB): domain Bacteria; phylum Bacillota; class Bacilli; order Bacillales; family Cytobacillaceae; genus Cytobacillus; species Cytobacillus gottheilii. Next base: position 3,925,879 of record NZ_KV440945.1, on the reverse strand, counting down.
AGCTGAAATTCCTGGAGAACGTTTAAGAACAACCCTAACTGAGGCAGAAAAGATATTTAAGCAATTCGGAGAAACATTTAAAAACGACACAGGTACATCCATCTATTTAAATACGGAAAAGTATCAAATTGAAGCAGTGGCCGATCATGATGATAAGGTGAAGTTGCTGCGATTAAAAAGAAGATAGTGGATGGTAAAAAATGGCTCGGGTATTGAATTTGCCCGGGCTATTTGTCATACAAAATAATGAGCGGGATAGCAGTATGAGATTCTCAATGCTGTATCATCAGAATAGCAGTATACGGCTAGAATAGATTGAGGCTTATCTTGATTCAGTGGGGAGTGTAGAGAGTGAGATTTTCATGTGTTATGTTTGCTGTTTTAAGTTTTATTAGCTTGATCCTTTTTTTAGTGGGAAATTCAATGACTCCACCCCCTGGAACAATATCTGGGAACGGAAACCCCGCGCTAATTCTGTTTTTTATACTAATCCCAATTCTTATTTGTCTCGTCCTTTTTTCAGTCATTCTTATTCGCTCATACTCTATAAAGAATAAATATTTGTATTTCACCATGATTATTTTAATCCTTCATTTTATTTTAGGGTTTTTATATCAGAGGAAGGAGTTAAATGAATATCGGGAGGTTATTAAGGGTGTGCTGCTTGAGAGGGATGGAATAGCAGATCTTCACTATGTTGAAAGTATGACGGGGTTTTTATCTTATCATGTAAATAATCAATATTTTAATGTAAATACGTTTTTCATGTTTTTAGCTTTTGCCTTATTGAGTGCTATTATCTATCACTTTTGGGATAACTGGGATAAGAAGGGAGAAATGAATGAAAAAGACCAGCCACAATGATGAACAATATGGCCAGCCTTCTGTATAAGATTAGTTATGAATAGAACTTAAAACGCCCAATCTCCGTTACGGAATACCGGTTCTTCCTGACCGTCAGCCGTAATGCCATCGATATTCATCTCAGCAGAACCAATCATAAAGTCAACATGTGTTAAGCTTTCGTTTAAGCCATGTTCTGCAAGTTCTTCGCTAGACATTTGCTTGCCGCCTTCAATACAGAAAGCATAAGCACTGCCAATGGCTAAATGGTTTGATGCATTTTCATCGAACAATGTGTTATAGAAAAGCAGGTTTGATTGAGAAATCGGTGAATTATGCGGAACAAGCGCGACCTCGCCAAGATAATGAGAGCCCTCATCTGTATCAACAAGCTGTTTAAGGATTTCTTCTCCTTGCTCTGCTTCTACTTTCGTTATTCTTCCGTTCTCAAAGTAAACAGTGAAGTTGTCAATGATATTACCGCCGTAGCTTAATGGCTTTGTGCTTGCAACCTTGCCGTTTACACCTGTTTTAAAAGGAACAGTAAAGACTTCTTCAGTCGGCATATTGGCCATAAATTCATTGCCGCTTTCATTAATGCTGCCTGCTCCAGCCCAAATATGCTTTTCAGGCAATTCGATTGTTAAGTCAGTTCCAGGAGCAGTGTAGTGCAGTTTTTTATAACGTTTGCCGTTTAAATAGTCTACTTTTGTATGCAGAGTTTCATCATGCTGCTTCCATGCTTCAACAGGATTGTCTAAATCAGAGCGAGTTGCTTTGAAGATGGCATCCCATAATAGACTTACACGCTCTTCTTCAGCTGCCTCCGGGAACACCATGTTTGCCCAGCTTTGCGATGGCACAGCGATTACAGTCCAGCTGACCTTATCGGATTGAATATACTTGCGGAATGGCGCCATTGCTTTTCCGGAAGCCTTCTGGAATGTGCTGATCTTTTCGGATTGAACACCTTTTAGAAGATCAGGACTTGAAGAAACGATAGACATAAAGGCAGCACCGCCTTCAGCAAGCTCCTTCATTTCTTCTGCTCTCCATTTTGGATATTCCTCAAACGCATCCAGTGGAGCAAGCTCATACTTTGTCCGAGTAACACCGTCATCGTTCCAGTTTACAATTACTTCTTTTGCACCTGTTTCATAAGCTTTTTTTACAGCGATGCGTACAAATTCAGCGGCATCAAGTGTTGCCGTAATGACGAGTTTCTGTCCTTTTTGGACATTGACACCGACTTTAACCGCAAGTTCGGCATATTTCTCTAGCGTAGTTTGAAAGTTTGTCATATGTATTGGCTCCTTTGTCAGAATCTTTCCTTATTGTAGCCTGTAATGATAAAAAAATAAATAGAATCGTTTGAGGACCGAAGAGGTGCAAAGCAAATTTCTAATAATGAAAAGGCTGTCCAATACGGACAGCCTTTTAAACTACCTGCATTTCCTTTATAAGTCGAGCAAATTTGGCAGGAACAAGGATATCTGCGGTATATAAGTGACAGCGAGCAAGACTACAAGAATAGCTCCGTAAAAAGGAAGAAGCGGCCTTGTTACCTGCTCAATTTTCACCTTACCGACGCTTGCTCCTACAAACAAGGCACTTCCAACAGGAGGCGTAATGCTCCCGATACATAGATTCATACACATCATAATTCCAAAGTGTACAGGATCCATTCCAAAGGAATTGACAATCGGGAAGAAGATCGGTGTGAAAATAAGTACAGCAGGTGTAATATCCATAAATGTACCAATAAAGAGCAGAATGATATTCATAAGCAACAAAATCACAATTGGATTATCCGTTAAGCTTAGTATTCCTGAAGTAATTGCTTCTGGAATACCTGTAAAGCTCATGACAATAGACAGAATAGAAGATGCTGCTACAAGAAGCATAATGATAGCTGTCATCTCAACTGTTTCCACCAGGATTCTTGGAATATCTTTTAACTTTAATGAACGATAACAAAGCGATAAGATAAAGGAATAAACAACCGCAATGGCCGAACCTTCTGTAGCTGTGAATATTCCTGCAATAATCCCGCCGATAACAATTACAATAAGCAGCAGGCTTGGAATGGCATCCAAAAAGACTTTTAATTTTTCACTAAATGAAATCTTTGCTGAAACCGGGTAGTTTTTCTTCTTTGCAATAACATAAGCAACAATCATGGTTGCAACGGCCCAGAGGATTCCAGGAAGATAGCCGGCAATGAAGAGAGCCGCAACAGAAGTTCCTCCACTTACAAGGGAATAAACAATCAGTAATCCGCTCGGAGGAATTAGAAGTCCCGTCGGAGCAGATGCTACATTGACAGCAGTAGAATATGTACGATCATACCCCTCTTTTTCCTGAAGCGGTGACATCACTCCGCCAATGGCTGCAGCTGCAGCTACGGCACTTCCAGAGATTGAGCCAAATAAGGCATTACCCACCACATTCGTATGTGCGAGAGATCCGGGCATTCTGCCGGAAATAATTTTTGCCAGATTAATTAATCGAATAGCAATTCCGCCGTTATTCATAATGATTCCGGATAAAATAAAAAATGGAATAGCTAGAAGAGAAAAGCTGTCTAATCCAGATACTAATTTTTGTGCACTTGTAAACACGGCCACATCAAACGGAAATAGGATCAGCATAGTAAGAATCGAAGCGCCGGCAATACTAATGGCAATCGGAACACCAATTAACAATAGTAGGAAAAACAGAAATAATAACAGAAGTCCTGCTGTTAGTGTCAATGTAAGCCCTCCTTTTTATTCTGATAATGAAGGGTCTCATCTGCTTCTGCTTCTTCTGCATACATTTGGACCTTTTCTTTGGTTATAATTTCATAGATTGAAATGATTGAATACATAACGATTAAAATACCGCTGACAATGAGAGAAAAATAGACGGTGCTCATCGGAATCCCCAATGCTGCCGAATATTGATTTGTAGCAAGGCTGACCGTTTGTGCGCCGCCGATGATCATCACAACGATGGCAAACAGCAGAACGATTCCTTCTGCTAGGATATTGACCTTTCTGGCTTTATCAGATGTAAGCTTAGAGACAAAAAGCTCAATTGCCAGATGTTTCTTGCTGCCAAATGCGTAAGCTGCGCCAAGCATGGAAATCCAAATTAATGAATAGCGTAGAAATTCTTCAGAAATCGTGCTTGGAGAATTTAAAATATATCGGGAAAAAACCTGCCAGACGGCCATAAAGACCATGACCGTCAATAATGTACAGGTGATAAAGATGATTCCCGTATTCATCCATTTTTTAATCTGCTGCAATGAAATGACCTCCCCAGTTATTCTTCTTCCACAAGTTTGCGGATTTCTTTATAGTATTTTGCTGTCTCTTTCTTTTCAGCAAACTCATCATGAAGCGGTTGAACAGCATCCATAAAGGGCTGTTTATCAGGAGTACTGAAGTTTACACCCTTATCCTTTGCCCCTTCAATTGCATCTTCAACTGCCTGTTCCCAAACTTCTTTATGAAAGGCTGTTGACTCCTCAGCTGCTTCTGTGATTGCATTCTTTTGTTTTGCACTTAATTGATCCCACTTGCTGTTGTTCATAATCAGAATGTCAGGGACCATGGCGTGTTCACTGTAGCTATACTCCTTCGCTACTTCTCCGTGATTGCTGTCTGTTAAAGCTGTTTCATTGTTTTCTGTCCCATCAATTACGCCTTGCTGCAGTGAGGTATAAACCTCTCCATATGGCATCGGAGTAGGAGAGCCGCCCATTAGTTCCACCATTTTTATGGATGTAGGACTCGGCTGCACGCGGATTTTTAAGCCTCTTAAATCATCTGGATGTGTGATTTCTACATTATCAGTATAAAAATTTCTTGTACCAGAATCATAGAATGTCAGTCCGCTGAATCCAATATCGGAGGTTGTCTGATAGATTTCTTTTGCAATATCACTGTTCATGGCTTGATAGTAATGTTCTTGGCTGTCAAATAAGTAGGGAAGACTGAAAAGAGAATATACTTTAGAAAAGTTTTCAAGTGTGCTTGAACTTACTTTTGCAATATCAATCGCCCCAGTTTGCGTTAATTCAACAGCCTCACGCTCACTGCCTACTTGTCCATTAGGATACAGCTTGATTTTTATACTGCCATCCGTCTTTTCTTCCACCAATCTGGCAAATTCAACCAGTGACTTATGTACAGGATGTGTTTCCCCCTGATTATGGGCAAGTCTCATCGTAATGGCGCTTTCCTCTTCGGCAGCCTGTGCTACGCATCCGGAAATCACCCCTGCTAGTAATAGAAGAATCATACTGAATGTAATAAACTTTTTCATATATACTCCTCCCTTAAAATGGAATCTATAATTTGGAAATCTTCTAAAAGACCGATACGGATGGGTTTACTAACCGGCTGGTCAGTAGAATGTGCTAGAATCTCAAAGATTGGTATATGGGGCGATAAAGACAAATCTATGAATTTAATTATGTAGGAATAACATTCCCAAAAATTCGTTTAATGAAACAACCTAGAACGAGGGGTCATAAAAAGAGAGACTATGGAAAATGGCTATAGGCCTATTTTAAAGGTTTTTTTACTAGAAGGTGTATTATTTTGTGAAAATTTTGTATTTTATAAATATTATTTAGATATTACCTCTTTTTAAAACAGAAGCAAGCAGATCTTTTTCTGAGGAAAGTTTGAACACGGGAAATAATACTTTAGGAAGATGAATACATGTTTAAAATAGGGTTAAGATGTTTCCTATTTTTTCACCAATCGTTTAGGATGGAGAGAGAATATAATTTTGAAAGGGGTATTTGAAATTGGACAGTATTATTTTTGATTTAGACGGCACCTTGTGGGATTCTGTAGATTCTATTAAAGTTTCCTGGAACAATGTGATTCAGGCAAATAACCAGATACGAGAAGACCTAACTCGGGAAGACCTTGAAGGGGTAATGGGCCTGCAGATGGATGACATTGCTAAAAAACTATTTCCTGCTCTAGAAGATGAAGTTCGCAGTAAAATTTTAAATGAATGCTTTGAAGTTGAAAATACTTATATAGAAAAACATGGAGGTATCCCTTACAAAAATGTTGAAAACGTCTTAAAGGAGCTTTCCAAAAAATATAAACTTTTCATCGTCAGCAATTGTCAGGAAGGATACATAGAAGCTTTTTATAAATATCATGGACTGGAACAGTATTTTAATGATTTTGAGAATCCAGGGCGTACCGGTCTTTCAAAAGGAGAGAATATTCAGCTGATCATCAAACGAAATCAGTTATCAAGCCCTGTTTATGTTGGTGATACGGACGGTGACTTAAAAGCGGCAAGATTCGCGGGAATTCCATTTGTATATGCCAAATACGGATTTGGTGAAGTAAGCGAATATGATGAAGTAATTGAGGAATTTGAGGATTTGTTGAAGTTATACTAAATGTCCTTTCCAATGAGTTTAGGTGTTAGTTTGAGCCCGTTCCATTGCGCTGCAGACACTCGCTTTCCGCGGGGAGGAAGCTGAGCCTCCTCGTCGCTGTCGCTCCTGCGGGGTCTCACCCTTTCCTCTACTTCCCGCAGGAGTCGAGTGTCCTCCGCTCCATTGCACTCAGGATTGAAAATAATATATACAAACAATTGATGATAAGTAGTCAATATACCCTAATCATTTGGGTATATATATTTGCAGAAGCACATTATAACGTCGACATCATTATGAAACATTTTCCACCTTCCTTTCGTATAAATTTATAGTAGGACATTTTGGAAACATGTCTTTCTTTTTAAGCATAATTGAACGGGGGTGAGGTGGTTTTATGAAGAAAAAATGGTTTCTCATACCGAGCGGTGCCATAGTGGGTGCGATTGTCTTTTATACCTATTTGCTGTTTAATCCACCATTAGATGTCGGTGCATTAAGTCATGGAGCAGATAATGATATGTATCTAATCGAAGTGGGGAATAAGGGGTTTTTCAATCTTCAGCCTACAGGTGTTTTAATAAATGATAAGGACCCCCAAAAAGTCCAGATGCAAGTAATTCCTAATAATGATGATGAAGCATTTTATATTACTTTTGATATTGAGAATGGTGAAAGGTTTACAGATTTGAATGAAACAATTCTTCCTGCAGGTTCAGGCATACAGGAAAGAATAAACAAAAGGGATGAAGATACACTCTCTTATGGAATAACCGTTCACTCCAAAGAACCATTGAATACTGTAACGATCAATTATCGATATGCAGGTATTATGTTTAAAGAAAAAATGGATTATTAAATAAGGGAAGGTCGTTCATCTTAAGCCGGCTTCCAAGAAGGCTGATCAGCTTCTTGGAAGCACAGCTGTGACAAAAATAGGAGGTATGCTTACTTTATCTTCACTTCGATCCTGGTCACATACTGGTTAACAAGGCTTGTTTCGTGAAAGTCAATTAAATAGGTTTCGAAAAAATCTCCATCCAGTACATAATGATTTTTGGTTAAGTAATCTGTTAACTTCAAAAGATAGGTATGTGTTTTGGAATAGCTGCCTCTGTAGCAAATTGTTGCATATCGTCCCTTTGGAATAAGCATTGTATAATTAGCTGAATTCTGTTCGAGAAAATAAAATACACTATGATGCAGGGCAGAATCAGAATGAGCATACAGGAAGCTTCCAAACACGAACTGATCTAAGTGGGGAAGTTTTTTTTCGTATTCTTTATATAATTCTTTTAAGGCAAAGTCGATATTGGCACTTTCTATCTGCTTATCAGAACTGGCAATAACATAGCGATCTGGCTGTTCAAGTATAATGCACTCACCTTCACTTACTTCAGTGCTATGTGTAAACAAGTTAATTCGTTCGTTAATGCGGTTTTGCTGTTCTTGTAATAAGATGATTTCTTGTTGAATAAAAGACTGCTGTTTTTTTAATAAGTTTAACGTTTTATCAACTGTGCGATTCTCCAGATAATCTTTAATTTGCTCTAAAGGGATATTGAATTTTCTAAGATCGCGGATGATATTTAATTTCTGCAGATGTTCTTCGGTATAGATGCGATAATTGTTCTCCCCTCTATGGGGGACGACCAGATTAATTTCTTCATAATAGCGCAATGTATGTGAACTGATATCATACAGGCGGGCTATTTCGTTTATTTTCCACTTCATGATTGCTGCTCCAGACTAGATTTGTAAATTAAGCTTTTGCATGAGCTTCTAACGGTTTGCAGAGATGCTCATAGTGATGGCCACTTAACGTAATATCAGCCACTTTTATAAATCCTATAGAAGAATATAACTTCTTTGCCTTCGGATTTGCAACATCTACATTTAATCCTATTCTTTCAAAACCTGCATCAGACGCGGTTTGACACATAGCTTTTAATAGGAGGGTTCCAATCCCCATTCCTCTATATGCTTTATTAACGACGATGGAATCTAAGTACCATTCATTAGGAAGTGCCTCTTGGTCAATAAACAAACTTTTGTCTGGATTAAAACCGTGTTTTTGCAGCACTTTTCTAAAAGGTTCATCAATGCTCAGCTCTTCCAATGCAGGATAGCCAAAAATAGCACCGGCAATCTCCCCATTGTGTTCATAAACTAACCCTCTATTCACACCATAACGGTAGCTAGGATCTTTTGCTGCTTCTGCGACCATCTCCATTAATTTTAATTGGGGAATTTCCTGTAATAAGGGCAATTCCATATCCTCGAATATCTCCCATAATAAAACTGCAATCTCCATAGAATCTTCTGCTTTTATTGTTCTGATCATGTATATCCAACTTTCCTTTATTATTCATTCGATAACGTCAGTATAAACCTTCTAGTGATTCTAAGGTCAACAAGAACAGTACGTATGGGTAGAGGTGGACATAATAACTTTTCATGCAATGTATGGTATATTAGACGTTACACAGCTAGTAAAGGAGTTCGGAAAAAATGGCAAAAAGTGTAGTCATCGCTGAAAAACCTTCCGTTGCCCGTGATATCGCCAATGTACTGAAATGTACGAAAAAGGGGAACGGATTTTTAGAAGGCGACAAATATATAGTAACTTGGGCGCTAGGGCATTTAGTGACATTAGCAGATCCGGAAAATTACGATCAAAAATATAAATCATGGAAGCTTGAAGACTTGCCGATGCTCCCAGATCGTCTGAAATTAGTGGTCATCAAGCAGACAGGCAAACAATTTAATGCAGTGAAAACACAATTGAACCGCAGTGATGTAAAAGAAATTATCGTGGCAACAGATGCTGGAAGAGAAGGCGAGTTAGTGGCACGCTGGATCATTGATAAGGCAAAAATTAATAAGCCATTCAAACGTTTATGGATCTCCTCTGTTACGGATAAAGCGATCAGAGAAGGTTTCAACAATTTAAAACCAGGAAGAGCATATGACAATCTATATGCAGCTGCCGTCGCACGCTCGGAAGCGGACTGGTATATCGGCTTAAATGCAACACGTGCATTAACGACTAAATTTAATGCGCAGCTAAACACCGGTCGTGTGCAAACACCAACTGTTGCGATTGTTGCATCGAGAGAAGATGAGATCAAGAACTTTAAACCGCAGGCCTTTTACGGAATTGAAGCGTCAACAGATGGCCTTGTGTTAACATGGCAGGATTCTAACGGCAATAGCCGCAGCTTTGATAAAGAGAAAATGGAATCGATTGTGAAATCGCTCGGGCATAAGGATGCTGAAGTAGGTTCCATTGACCGAAAAGCGAAAAAAACATTTGCTCCAGCATTATACGACCTAACCGAATTGCAGCGTGATGCTAATAAAATTTTTGGCTACTCTGCAAAAGAAACACTTAATATCATGCAGAAGCTATATGAACAGCACAAAGTATTAACATACCCAAGAACAGATTCACGCTATCTTTCTTCCGATATTGTCAGCACCCTTCCTGAAAGGTTAAAGGCATGCGGGGTAGGAGAATATCGTCCGCTTGCCAATAAAGTGTTAAAAAAACCGATTAAAGCAACAAAAGCGTTCGTAGATGACAGCAGAGTGAGTGATCACCATGCCATTATTCCAACAGAAGGCTATGTGAATTTTTCGGCGTTTACAGATAAAGAAAGAAAAATATATGACCTCGTTGTAAAAAGGTTTTTGGCTGTTCTATTCCCGGCGCATGAGTATGAGCAACTAACATTGCAGGCGAAAATCGGTACTGAGAAATTTATTGCCAAAGGAAAAACAGTGTTAGAGGCAGGCTGGAAAGAAGTATATGAAAATCGGTTTGATGATGATGAAGGAACAGATGATGTTAAAGAACAACTCTTACCGAGAATTGAAAAAGGGGATGTCCTTAAAACAAAATTGATTTCACTAACTTCTGGGCAAACGAAACCGCCAGCGCGCTTTACAGAAGCAACATTGCTATCAGCAATGGAAAACCCGGCGAAGTATATGGAAACCAACGATAAAAAGTTAGCAGATACGTTGAAATCAACAGGAGGACTTGGAACGGTTGCAACGCGTGCGGATATTATTGATAAGCTTTTTAACTCCTTTTTAATTGAAAAGCGGGGCGGAAAAGATATTTTTATTACATCAAAAGGACGTCAGCTGCTCGACCTTGTACCAGAAGAATTAAAGTCACCGTCTACAACCGCACAGTGGGAGCAAAAGCTGGAACTGATTGCTAAAGGCAAGCTGAAAAAAGATGTATTTATTAATGAGATGAAAAAGCATACGAAAGAAATTGTGACGGATATTAAAAACAGCACGAAAAAATACAAGCATGATAATATCTCGACAAAATCCTGTCCAGATTGCGGCAAGCCAATGCTTGAAGTGAATGGCAAGAAAGGCAAAATGCTCGTCTGCCAGGACCGTGAATGCGGACATCGAAAAAATGTCTCAAGAATTACGAATGCCCGCTGTCCGCAATGTAAAAAGAAAATGGAACTTCGCGGCGAAGGGAAAGGGCAGATTTTTGCATGTAAATGCGGCTATCGCGAAAAGCTTTCCTCCTTTGAAGAAAGACGGAAAAAAGAATCAGGAGGAAAAGCGGATAAGCGCACTGTACAAAAATATTTAAAACAGCAGCAAAAAGAGACAGAACCAATCAATAACGCTTTTGCTGACTTATTAAAAGGAATTAAGTTTGACGACTAAAATCCTTTACTCAGATAATTCGCTGATATACTAAAATATGGAAAAATAAATTGACAGACCAGCTGTAGCTTCGATAATATAAGTGTATATTCAGAAAATTTATAGCTATGGGACTGTTGATGATGAATCATATGCAGAACGTAAATATACAAGCAAAAAAGGCTGTATTTCAAACATTCGTTTGAGATACAGCCTTTTTCTTTACTCTGCTAATATAATGAGGAGGAATAAAATGGTTATTTTAACAGGACATTCATTAACCTTGAAAGAGGCAGCGAAGATTATATTCGAAGGAGAAAGAGCTGCAGCTTCACCAGCCAGTTTGGCGGAAGCTGCAAGAAGCCATGATGCGGTAACAAAAATTGTTGAAGAGCAAAGAGTTGTATATGGGATTAATACAGGCTTTGGCAAATTTAGTGATGTGCTGATCCATCAAGGTGATGTAAAGGAACTGCAGCTGAATTTAATCCGCTCACATGCCTGCGGGACAGGCGATCCTTTTCCTGAATCCGTCTCAAGAGCGATGCTTCTACTGCGGGCCAATGCATTATTAAAAGGATTTTCCGGGGTACGGCCGGTCGTAATTGATACTCTGCTGAAGCTGCTGAATCATGGGGTTCACCCTGTTGTTCCGCAGCAAGGCTCACTTGGTGCAAGCGGAGACTTGGCACCTCTGTCGCATCTGGCTCTTGCTCTAATTGGAGAAGGTGAGGTATATCATAAAGGAACACGAAAGGCATCGTCCCTCGCTTTAATGGAAGAAGGCATAAGCCCACTTGTGTTAGAGGCAAAGGAAGGGCTGGCTCTTATTAATGGAACACAGGCGATGACTGCGATGGGAGTCATCGGATACTTGGAAGCGGAAAGATTGGCGCTGCAGTCTGAAATCATTGCAGCGATCACGATGGAAGGGTTAAATGGCATTATTGATGCATTTGATGAAGATGTTCATATGGCAAGAGGATACCACCAGCAGACAGATGTAGCGAGAAGAATGAGAGAGCATTTAGAAGGGAGTAAGCTGATATCCAGACAAGGAGAAATCAGGGTGCAGGATGCGTATTCGATTCGCTGTATTCCACAAGTACACGGAGCTTCGTGGCAGGCCCTTGATTATGTAAAAGAAAAATTGGAAATCGAAATGAATGCTGCCACAGATAATCCGCTTATCTTTGATGATGGCATGAAGGTGATTTCAGGAGGTAATTTTCACGGACAGCCAATTGCCTTTGCAATGGATTTTATGAAGATTGCTGTTGCAGAGCTTGCTAATATTTCTGAGAGAAGAATTGAAAGACTTGTCAATCCGCAGCTTAATGATCTGCCGGCTTTTCTAAGCCCTGAGCCTGGATTGCAGTCTGGAGCGATGATTCTGCAATATTGTGCGGCCTCACTTGTCTCCGAAAACAAAACACTGGCACATCCGGCAAGCGTGGATTCAATTCCATCTTCAGCTAACCAAGAAGATCATGTGAGCATGGGGACAATCGGATCAAGGCATGCGTATCAAATCATTCAAAACACAAATAAGGTGCTCGCCATTGAACTGATTTGTGCACTTCAAGCTGCTGAATTCAAAGGGATTGAAAAGATGGCAAAAAAAACAAGAGATTATTATGAATTGGCGCGAGATATCGTTCCATCTATTACAAAAGATCGGGTTTTTGCACATGATATGGACGCCTGTGCAGCATGGCTAAAGAATAATCATACAGAGGTGGCATTATAAATAGTTTTATTAAGAAGCCTGCAGGTTCATATCCACTGCAGGCTTGCTTCTATTATTGCTTAGCACGGCTTTCCAGCTCTTTCGCTTCATCTTCTTCAAAGCGATTTTTAAAAGCCTCCTGGACAACAATAAATTCTTCATCCTCTTGTGCTTCAGTTGTATGGCGCTCTACTTGCTCTGCGCTGGCAGGAAGATCTCCTGGATGATGTTTATTTTTGTGATTGAAATGTTCACCGCGACCCATTGTTTGGCTCCTTTCCATTTATCAGCTTCATATCATATTCTTTCCTAGAGAAGCATCACTATGTACAGATAAATATATAAGTGCTATTACAATAATTGGGTATAATAAAAATAAAGATTCTTAAATGGGAGGGAAGGACAATCGACTTATTTTCCATTATTGCAGAAGAGAAAATCAAAAAAGCATACAAAGACGGAGAATTCGAAAACCTGCCAGGCTATGGAAAGCCATTGCCAAAGGATGATTTAGCAGCAGTGCCTGAAAGCATGCACATGGCTTATCGCATCCTCAAAAACGCAGGATACACAACTGAAGAAAACGACTTGAAAAATGAAATAAAATCAATAGAAGATTTAATAAAACTTTGCGACGATCCCCAAGAAAAAAAGGAATTGCAAAAAAAGGTCAACGAAAAACTGCTTCACTATAACCGCATTCTTTCCAAAAGAAAAACCAACACAAACTCAGCTGTCTTTAAAAGCTATGAGAATAAAATTCAGAATAAATTGCTGTAGGAAACGAGGATAACCCTTTTTGAAAGGGTGGCAGTATGTAAATCATATTGTCACCTAACTCCTTAACCCTCTCCATCCATTTCTTATTAACTTCCATATGCATTCTCTGCTAAATGCCATCACTTAGATAAATTAATTTCTATAACATGCACTAATTTACTAAAGGAAGATAGAAAAATGTCGAAATAGATAGTATAGGGAGTATGACTGGAGTAATCACTTATAATGGTAGTTTACTAGGTTGAAAGTCATGTTAACAGAGAATCTAATGAATAGGTGTGGCACATATGGATAAAACAACAATAATTGGGTTAATTTTAGGCTTAGTCGCAGTTGGAATTGGGATGGTTTTTAAAGGGGTAAGCCCTGGCGTTCTTGCCAATCCAGCAGCTTTATTAATTATTATTCTGGGAACTGCCGCTTCGGTAGCGATCGCATTTCCAACGAGTGAAGTGAAAAAAGTTCCTAAATTATTCGGAGTTATTTTTAAAGAAGAAAAAGCAATTGACCAAGCCGAATTAATCAAAATGTTTTCTGAATGGGCTCAGCTGGCAAGAAAAGAAGGCTTGCTTGCGCTTGAGACGAAAACGAATGAAGTGGATAATGCATTTTTAAAAAATGGTCTTTCCTTAGCAGTTGATGGCCAAAGTGCGGACTATATCCGTGACGTATTAAGTGAAGAAGTAGAAGCAATGGAGGAAAGACATCAGGCGGGTGCGCAAATTTTTACACAAGCTGGAACATATGCACCAACACTAGGGGTGCTTGGAGCAGTTATCGGCTTAATCGCGGCACTTGGTAATATGAGTGATACAGATTCATTAGGCCACGCAATTAGTGCTGCCTTTGTTGCAACACTTCTGGGAATTTTCACAGGATATGTCTTATGGCACCCATTCGCAAACAAGTTAAAACGCAAATCAAAGCTTGAAGCAAAGCAAAAATATATGATGATTGAAGGGATATTATCTATCCTGGAGGGAGAAGCTCCACGTGTTATTGAGCAAAAGCTTGCTTCCTATCTTCCTGCTGGCGAGAGGAAAAGAATCCTCGATGAAGGCAGTGTGACTGCAAATGAGTAAAAGAAAAAAGAAAGAGCATCATGAAGAACATGTAGATGAATCTTGGCTATTGCCTTATGCCGATTTATTAACATTGCTTGTTGCGCTGTTTATCGTATTATTTGCAATGAGTTCTGTTGATGCTGAAAAGTTTCAAAAGCTTTCAAAATCGTTTAATGATGTGTTTACTGGCGGTACAGGGGTTATGGAATTTCCAAGCCCCATACCTGAAGGGTCAAGGGAAGCTACTGATGTGAGCAAAGATAATCTGCCGGAAAGTGGACAAGAGCAGGAACAGCCACAGCCGCAGGATCAGGAGGCACAAGCAGCTCTTGAACAGCTTGCGAATGAAGAGCTGAGAAAACAAGCTGACCAAGAAGAATTATCTTCTCTTCAGGAAAAAGTGAATTCATATATTACAAACAATGATTTAACGGATAAACTGGAAACATCCTTAACCACAGAAGGGCTGCTTGTCACGATACGTGATAACGTATTATTTCAGTCAGGAAGTGCGGACGTCAGAAGACAGGATTATGATGTCGCCGGAGAGATAGCTGAGCTGCTCGTCATGGATCCGCCGAGAAATATTATGATTAGCGGACATACGGATAATGTCCCTATTAGCAATGCTCGATTTTCATCAAACTGGGAACTTAGCGTTATGCGCGCCGTTAACTTTATGAAAATAATTTTAGAAAATGATCAACTCGATCCTGGCAAATTTAGTGCCAAAGGCTTTGGAGAATTCCAGCCAGCTGCAGCAAACGACACAGCAGACGGCCGCGCTAAAAACCGAAGAGTTGAAATTTTGATCTTACCTAGAACAGAAAGCTGACCCGTAATAGGGTTCAGCTTTTTTTTATAAATATAGAAAGTACTTCTCAGCGAATAATTAGATAAAAAATAGCTCCTATCGCAGGACGTAGGTTAATTTGGTATGAACCAAATCAGAGCTATAATGCGAAAGGAGCTGTATCCTTATAAAGGATGCCATAAATAGGCAGTTGTAAACATGTTATAGAAATAGTTTAATAATCAGATCATTTCGGATCGGAAAGATGATCCTAGGTGCAAAGATCACCCTATGCAGACAAATCGGTCTGCTGTGTTCTCCGGCCACCCTGATAATGACATAGAAAATAATAAGGAATAACCGTCAGCAGAATAACGACCGAAAGAATACTGTACAAACTGCCAATGCTCATATAAGCTGCAACAACACCCAATGCATAAGAGCTTATGCCAAAGCCTGAATCAAAAAACGTGAAGAAAGTGGAGGTTGCTAAGCCTCTCTTTTCAGGAGCGGCCCGATTAATCGCCATGGTTTGCAGGCTTGGAGAAAGAGTACCGAAACCAAGGCCAATTAACCCGCCTGCCAATAAAAACACAAAGGCGCCTGATGCCTGACTTAAAACAAACATCCCAACTGCAAAAATGACAATAGCAGGATAAATGATTATATGTGAGCCATATAAATCAAACCATTTTCCCGTAAATGGACGGGAAAGGATAATAAACGCAGCAAATACTACAAAGAAATAGCTTGCAGCTTTGAGTAAACCTAATTCCGTTGCATAAACCGAAATGAAAGAAAGAATTCCTGAGTAAGCAAAAGCAAGAATCCCCCCTACAATTGCAACTGGAATTGCTGATGCTTCAAAAAAGCTGGCAAAGGATAATTTCTCTCTTACCTTTTGAAGCGGTTTTCTCTCTGGCACTTTAACAATTAATGAAAGCAGCAAACCAAACAGAGCTAAAATCGCAACAAGGATGAAAAGAGCGTCAAATGAGAAAGAGCGAATAATGGTTAATCCAGTGAATGGACCTGCAACCATGGCAATATTCATAAACAATGCATAATAGCCAAGTCCTTCGCCTTTTCGTTCATCAGGGATCACGTCTGCAACAATAGTCCCTGTAGCTGTTGTCGCTACGCCAAAGCCAATGCCATGAATGAAGCGGAGTGCCAGCAAGAATGGAATGGAATCAGCTAATAAGTATAGAAAAGAACTAATAAAGAAAATACATAAAGATATCAATAACAGCTTTTTGCGGCCGATCCCATTAATCCATTTCCCAGTGAATGGTCTGCAGAGTACAGCAGAAATTAAAAAACAGGCTGTCACCAGCCCAACATCTGCCTCTGTTCCGTGCAAGTCATCTAAAACATAAAGCGGCAGTGCTGTCAGCAATATATAAAATCCGATAAATAGAAAAAAACTAATAAATGAAATACCTAAAAAATCTTTTGTCCATAATGGTTTTTTCATGATTTCCTCCTTCTTTATAGTAAAGTACTGTTCATTTTATGGATGATGTTCAGTACGGTTAGAAACTCATCTTCATTTATATGAGATAAAACCTGTTTCTCGCAGGATTTAATCTCCTCCAGCCAGATTGGAAATTTATCAACCGCCTCAGCTGAAAGCATGATTCTTTTTTCGCGTTTATCACTTCCTTGTGTTTTTTCAATAAATCCAGCCTTTTCTAATCGTGCCACAGCTCTTGTAATAGACGGAGCTTCAATAGCTAAATAAGCTGCAATTTCTTTTTGTGTTTGGGGTCCTTTTGTGTGCAGGAGATAAATAATACTCCACTGGGAAGAATACAGACCGAGAGGAACTAGCTTTTCGTTTAGAAGCTTTGAGAAATGACGTGAAAATTGATTTATGCCATGAAAAAATTCACTGCTGTTATCCAACCTATTCACCCTTTATAAAAATAGTTACCTAGGTAACTATACACATATTGTTCACAAATGTCTATAGAGATTTGGCTTGCACTAATACTAAACATATGTTTATAATTAAGACAAAAGTTTATAAGTGTTGGAGGTGAAATCATGAATGAAAAAGAATCTCTTATTTTACAGCTTATAAAAGAAGATCCATTTATGACTCAAAATGAAATTGCCGAGAAGACTGGGTTATCGCGTTCAGCTGCAGCCGGTTATATCTCTTCTTTAGTGAAGCAGGGGAAACTGCTGGGGAGAGCATATGTCCTGCCAGAGAAAAGAAATATTCTATGTGTCGGCGGAGCCAATGTGGACAGAAAAATACAAGTAATTGAAAATCTGCAATACGGTACATCCAATCCGGCAGAAAGTGCACAGTCATGCGGCGGGGTAGCTAGAAATATTGCTGAAAATCTGGGCAGACTGGGGTCTGACGTCTCATTGCTGACAGTTGTGGGCGGCGATCATGAAGGAATCTGGTTATTGGATTCATCCAAAAATTTTGTGGATATCACCCCATCACATGTTTTCACAGACCGTACAACAGGAACTTATACGGCTGTTTTGGATGAAAGAGGAGAAATGAGCATTGCTCTGGCCGATATGTCTATTTACGATGAAATTGATTACGATTTTATCGATAAAAGATGGGGCTACTTTGCATCTGCCGAAATGGTCATCCTTGATACGAATTTTTCAAAAGAGGTATTAGAGAAAATTATCAGACGCTGTGAGGAAGAAGAAATTCGTCTTTGCATTACTCCTGTTTCGGCTCCAAAAGTGAAAAAACTGCCGGCAAACTTAAATGGAGTAACATGGCTGATTGCCAATAAAGATGAGGCAGAAGCATTATCTGGAATGAAGATTGAGAATGAAGGCGACTTTTTTAAATCAGCTGAGATGCTGATTAAAAAGGGCGTTGAAAAAGTGGTCATCACGCGTGGAGATAAAGGGCTAATCTTCTTTACAAATGAAGGTGATGCTGGAGTCCTGCTGCCGCCTCACGTAAAAGTGGCCGATGTAACAGGAGCTGGTGATTCATTGGTGGCAGGCATTATGTTTGCTGATTTAAAAGGGTTAAATACGGAGAATGCATGCAAGATCGGAATTGCCTGCTCCATGCTGACACTGCAATCACAAGAAACGGTAAATCCTGAATTGAATCATTCACGACTGCAAGATACATTTAAACAAAATTTTAACTAAGGAGCATCATACACTATGCTAGAAAAATACTTGGAATACTCAGCAGAAGTACTTGAAGCAAAAAAAGCGGGAAAAGCAATTGTTGCATTAGAATCTACAATTATCTCTCACGGCATGCCATATCCGCAAAACGTAGAAACTGCAAAAGAAGTTGAGGACATTATCCGCCAAGGCGGAGCTGTACCAGCAACAATTGCCATTTTAGATGGAAAAATTAAGATCGGTATTTCAGACGAAGAACTAGAATTCTTGGCAAAAAGCAACGACATCGAAAAAGCAAGCAGAAGAGATCTGCCGTATCTCATCGCTACAAAGAAAAATGGTGCAACTACAGTAGCTGCGACAATGATTTGTGCGGAGCTTGCTGGCATTGAAGTGTTCGTAACAGGCGGAATTGGCGGAGTTCACCGTGAAGCAGAAACAACAATGGATATATCTGCTGACCTGCAGGAGCTTGCTAAAACAAATGTTGCGGTAGTTTGTGCAGGAGCTAAATCTATTTTAGACATCGGGCTAACAATGGAATACTTAGAAACAAACGGCGTTCCAGTAGTTGGATACGAAACAGACAAATTGCCTGCATTCTACACACGTTCAAGCGAATTTGATGTCAATTTCCGAGTGGATGATGCAAGCACAGCAGCTGATCTAATCCGCACGAAATGGGAACTAGGCTTAAACGGGGGCGTTGTAATCGCAAACCCAATTCCTGAAGAGCACGCACTAGAAGAGGCGTTCATTACAAACGTAATCGAAACGGCTTTAAAAGAAGCAAAAGAAAACAATATTGCAGGTAAAAACGTAACACCATTCCTTCTTGGAAAAGTAAAAGAGCTGACAGAAGGGACAAGCCTGACAGCTAATATTGCATTAGTAAAGCATAATGCTGTTGTTGGAGCTGGAATTGCTGTAAAACTTCAAAAGTAATTGTGGTTAGGGATCGCCATTGAGTCGTTTGGACTTGATGGCGGTTTTTTTTGTTGGCAGGGGACTGGGGATGATGCTTGCTGGTGGCGTTTGGCGGATAAAACGGCGTTTTTGGCGGATAAATGAGAATAACGGCGGATAATAATTTTTTACGGCGGATAAATCAAAATAATGGCAGATAAATTTTCTGGACGGCGGATATCTAAGCTAAAGCGATAAACTTGTTAGGATTTTCAGACGTTTTCTGAATAATTGCAGCGTAAAAAGCCGGATAAAGGCATTTTTCCTCTAAAAACAGGCAGAGATCTGAAGAAATTTTGCGAGCTTATACACAAAAGATAACGCAAGCATTCTCCGCAAGTTACCCTTGAGTTGTTTCAACTAATTCTGCCTCTAGAATATACCGATAAGGCGCATCGCCAATAAAGGAGAACGGATAACAAGTAGAAATTGTTAATAGTTCCTCTGGAGCTGTGGAGCGTATAACCGTTGTATCATCTGCGTCCACGATATAGCTTCGCTTAATTTTGTAAGTAAACTCCCCATAAGGCATAATCATGTGAACAAGATCCCCAATCTGCACATCACCAAGCCGGCGAAACACGGTATCTCGGTGGCCGGAAAGCAGTATTTGATCAGCCTGCCCAGGCAAAACGGTGCTGCTAAAGTGACCAACGCCTTTTTCAAGCTCATCCTCGTCTGTTCCTTCTATAATAGGAAGTTCACCATCGATGGTTGGAAGCTGAAGAATTCCGATTGACTCTCCAATCTGAAAAGAAGGAATCTCGATTGGCGTTTGTTCAGTAACAGAAGATAAGTTACTCTCCGAACTTTTTCCGATATTACGATACGCCTGTTCAAGAGATTCTGCTGTTTTTGTCTCAGTTTCAGCAATGGCAGAAATTCCTTTGTATAATAATCCTCCTCCCACAATCATCAGAATACTGGCACTGACGAGCAACAGAATAGAGCCACCCTTCACTCCAACTCCTCCTTTTGTGAGTTCTTAAACTTCATAAAAGATAAGTAATAAGCAAAATCATCTTTTGTAATTCCATTTTCAATAGCTTCTTTGATTAAAAGGACCCACTCTTCATCCAGATTAGATAAATCTTTTTCCTTATCTAATAAGTCCTCAACAGTGGTATCAAGCGTGTACGCCAGACGTTCTAGGATTTGCAGAGAGGGATTCTTCTGAATGCCCCGCTCAATATAGCTTAAATATGATTTTGACACTCCTGCGAGTTCCGCTAACTCATTTAAAGAATATCCCTTTTTTCCTCTTAAATATTTCACCTTTATCCCGATCATAAAAGACTCCTTTTTTTGTAGATCACCTTATCAGCATAATTTTATATCTGTAAGAAACTAGAGGAAATGTATATTAAAAAAACAAATCAACACATTCATTATAACGAACAAAGTGTTCTGTAAAAAATACGAAATAATGAGAAAACTGAAGATAAAGTAAGAAAATGCAGGAAAAACGTTCGTTAAAACGAAAATTTGGCTATTTTTAGTATTTTTCAAACTAGTAAATTTGAAATATACTCAGTTTGTAAGTTCGATAAAACGAACGAAAAAAAGAAAAGATAATGAACGATTTCCTGTTGGGGGGGATTCCAATAAGAAAGAAACGCTTGAGAAAGTTCAAAAAGAAAAATAAGAAGTTAATCAATGTAATAAAAATAACGGCAATTTGGTATTTGTTCTTTGGAATGGCAGCCTATCTAACAGGAAATACAAATGCATATTTTATTGATGATAGCAAAGTAAGCGGACAAATTACTGCCGGAGTATGGCTTCCTTCATTGAAGATCACTGCAACAGGTTACTCTGATGATGGCAAAGGCATTTACGCTAAAGTTGAAAATTCTGGTGCCGCAATGGAATCTACGGGTTCATATCAAATTTTAAAAGCGAATGAAGCTGTTTACGAAGGTTCAATTGACTTATTAAGTGAAGGTGGATCAACCACTATTACCTTCGAAGCCAGTGAAAGCGGAAGCTATCAATTTAGAATATCTGCCCCAGGGTCAGAAGATAGTTTATCAGAGTTATTAGAAATAACGATAGAAGAGCAAGAAGAACCTAAAGAAGTAGTTGATGAAAAGGTAGAAGATCCGCCAGCTGAAGAGATTAAAGACGGGGAAGAAAGTACTGAAGATAAGGTGCAGCCAGAACCACCAGCGAACAAAGATGATCCTAAACAACCCGCACCTCCAGCGGATATTGGCGGTAAAGGGGATGGAAATAC
The DNA here is from genome assembly GCF_001636345.1 of Cytobacillus gottheilii. Classification (GTDB taxonomy): domain Bacteria; phylum Bacillota; class Bacilli; order Bacillales; family Cytobacillaceae; genus Cytobacillus; species Cytobacillus gottheilii. Next base: position 3,904,255 of record NZ_KV440945.1, on the reverse strand, counting down.
GGTTACACCTCCTGCTGAAGAAACAAAAGAGCAGAAACCAGAGCAGCCAAGTGAACCAGTTCAGCCACCAGTGGAAGAACCACCGAGTGAACAAAATTCTGAAAAAACAATAGAACAGGCTGGTGATTAGATGAAGAAAGCTAAAAAAATAATTAGCAATGTGATCACAGGAGTATTATTTGTGAACTTAATACTAATGGCCTTTCTAGTGGTTTCCTCCAAAGCGTCAGGAGGGGAACCACAGGCCTTTGGATATCAGCTGAAATCAGTACTATCAGGCTCTATGGAACCAACCTTTCAAACAGGTTCTATTATTGCAGTCAAACCAGTAGATGCTGAACAAGCAAAAAAGCTTAAGAAGGATGATGTCATCACGTATGTAACTAGTGATGAGATTTTAGTCACACACAGGATTATCGGAGTCACTGAAAGCGGCGACCAGGTTATGTATGAAACAAAAGGGGATAACAACCAGACTGCAGATATGGAATCTGTCTTATCAGACAATATCAGAGCCGTTTACTCCGGTTTCACGATTCCTTTTGTAGGCTATTTTATAGACTTTGCACAATCGAAAGAAGGAAGTGCAATCTTACTCATTGGTCCTGGAGTTCTCTTGCTTGCTTATGCAGCATTCAGCATATATCAAGGCTTAAGAGAATTAGAGCCAAAAGCAAAAAAAGAAGAAGAAACAACAGAAAAAACAGCTTAATACAATTGGTTGAACCTCTTGTTATTACAAGAGTCAATATAAAACAATAATACATACCCAAAAAGGGTCAGGGAGGAAATTAGAAATGAGCATTAAGAAAAAATTAGGTTTAGGTATTGCATCAGCTGCACTTGGAATGTCATTAGTTGGCGGGGGGACGTTTGCATACTTTAGTGATACTGAAACAACGAATAATACGTTTGCTGCTGGTACATTGGATTTGTCTGTAGATCCTACTACAATCATCAATGTTGATAATTTAAAGCCAGGTGATGTAATGTACCGTGATTTTGACTTAGTAAACGGTGGTACATTGGATATTTCTAAGGTAGATTTATCTACTAGTTATACAGTGGATGGAGCAGAAAACAATGGAACAGATGATTTTGGTAAACATATTATTGTTCACTTTTTAGAGAATGCTGATAAAACAGCATGGGGTTTAGGCGGTATAGACTATAATGACGTAATTACATCAACAACATTACATGATTTAAAGAATATGACTCCTGATGCTGTTGAGAGTGTAACTGCGTGGTGGGCATGGTTTGGAGGAGAGGAAAGCGGATTACCAGCTGGAACATCTGATCAGATGAATGTTCTATTTGAGTTCGTAGATAATGATCAAGATCAAAACCACTTCCAAGGAGACAAATTAAATCTTGAATGGTCTTTCACAGCACACCAAACTGAAGGTGAAGAGAGATAATAGCAACACAAAAAGGCGGGAGTTCATTCCCGCCTTTTGTCAAATCAAATGAGTGAGGTAATGCCATGAATAATCAAGGTTTGCTGGCAAAACCAAAGATCGTTTTCATCCTATTTATATTTGTGTTTTCATTGGGCATTGGCGGGCTTCCTGTTCATGCAGAAGATCGAGAGGTTGATATTCAGACCAATCCTCATGGATATCTTTTTCAAGTTGACAATTTAAAACCTGGAGATTGGATGCCGCGAAATATTACTGTAAAGAATAATGGCTTAATGGACTTTAAGTATATCGCTAGAATTGGAGATAAAAAGTCTGTAAAGGGTTTATTCGAAGAGCTGGAGTTCATGGTAAAAAAGGAAAATGATCTTTTATATGATGGAAAGCTGAAAGATTTTACTGGCTTTTCTCCAAGGGAACTGGCAAAGGGATCAGAAGAGACATTATTCCTGCAAGTAAAAGTGCCCGAAACGTTAGGAAACAGTTTTCAAGGCAGCTCGGCTGAAGTTGAAATTATCTTTTTAGCAGAGAGAATTGGAGATTCAACCCCAACTGATCCAGGAGAAGACCCAGATCCGACTGATCCAGGAGAAGATCCAGATCCAACCGACCCTGGAGAGGACCCAGATCCGACTGATCCAGGAGAAGATCCAGATCCAACCGACCCTGGAGAAGACCCAGATCCGACTGATCCAGGAGAAGATCCAGATCCAACCGACCCTGGAGAGGATCCAGACCCAACTGATCCGGGAGAAGATCCAGATCCAACGAATCCGGGAGAGAACCCAGATCTGACTGATCCAGGCGAAAATCCAAATCCAACGAACCCAAATCCTGCCGATCCAGTTAACAATCCAAATCCAACAGTACCTGAAGATGAACAACCGGCGCAAGATATTGTTGTAAGTCCAGAAGTGGTAAATACACTTCCAAATACGGCAACGAATCATTACAACATACTCATAGCAGGTCTGCTTGCAACTATTGGGGGAGGTTTCCTTTTACTTATTTATATTAGAAAAATTCGCAATGCAGGTTAGACGCGAAATGATAAGGGGGAAAGAGACTTGAATATAAAAAAGAAATTAGCTGCTGGTGTCTTATCATCTGCATTAGGATTTAGCCTGGTTGCAGGAGGAACATTTGCTTACTTTAGCGATCAGGAAACTGCAGAGAGCTCTTTTGCTGCCGGTACATTAGATTTAGAGATTAACAAAGAAAATATTATCAAAATTGATAATCTCAAACCAGGTGATTATGCATTTCGTGCTTTTGAAATGAAAAATGCGGGTTCATTAAACATAAAAGATATTCTTCTGCAGTCTGAATACGAAGTATACGATAAAAAGGGCGATAACAATGGGAAAGATTTTGGTGAGCATATTATCGTTCAATATTTATATAATGTATCAGGCGGAGAACAAGTGATATTTACAGAGAGCTTAGCCAACTTAACGAATAATCCAGTTCAAGTTTTGGAAAATATGCCAGCAGGTGCAAGAAACGCAACAAAATTCACAGTCCAGTTTAAATTTATTGATAATGGGCAGGATCAAAATATATACCAAGGAGATGCCCTAGAGCTTAAATGGACATTTAAGGCAAACCAAGAAGCTGGATCATCTAGGTAATTTTATAGAAATTACGGTGATTAGATGAAAGTCATACTGTATTATCTTGCGCTTTTAAATTTACTCGACGGTGCCGTAACCTATCTCGGTCTTCAACACAACATCATTTCAGAGGCAAACCCGTTAATGGATGCAATTTATGAGGCTGGACCTCATTGGTTTCTTGTACTAAAGGTCGCCCTTTCGGTGATTTTGTATGGATTGAATTTCACTGGCGCTGTTCCGGATGGAAAAGGGATTAGAAGGCTGGCGATGTTTGCTGTGATTTTGTATACAGCAGTTTGTGTTCTGCACAGTATTTGGATTATTCCATTTGTGTTTTAACATGAATGGCTCTGTAGGTGAATAGGATGATAGAAGAATGTCTTCGAGAAGAGGTGTTTTATGTATCAGAAAAATTGTGATCAATGCCAGCGGCCATCCTTCAGCAGCAGTGAACAAGGAGATTGGCTCTGTCCGGTTTGTGGAAATGATTTGACCCACCAGCCATTTTTTAATGCTATGACACAAGAAAGAGTGAATGTTTCATATAAGGTAAACACACAAAAAAAGCAAAAACAGATGGGCACTCTTTACCAGTCTTCTGCTTTGAAGGATGAAAAATCTATTAATCTGATCATTTAACTAGGACTATACTCTGAAAAAAATAGAAAAAAATAAAATAATGTACAAAAAGTGACAAACATTAACAAAAGGTTATAGTATGATAGATAGTGAGGAAATACTTTGAAGAAAAGGCAAACTTGCTGAAAGGCAAGGACGCAAAGTCACGGATCTAACGTATAATATTGGGCGTCATTACCGATGTAAGGAAGTTTTACTGTCATACATCGCCTGGAGAAGATACTATGATGGCCGGATTGCCTAGGATACGATTCGTATTTTGGGGGGAAAAAGAGTGATCGAGATGATGAGTAATAATCGTGAAGTCGTTGATGCTGAATGGATCCAGTTGATTACCGAAGCCAAGAATATGGGGCTGGAACAAGCGGAAATCAGAGCTTTTCTTCAATGTCATTTAGAAAAAGAAGCGGAGAAGGTTTAAAATGAGGAAGACAGTCGGAATGAATGAGGCGTGATACATTTAGTATCACGCCTAAGTTTGTTGCTTTTTTTTGATGCAGAGTCTGCTAGAAATATATCTCAATCAATGATTGACCAAGTCTGAAGCTGGGTTATTTATTTTGTGTTGTTCGCCATTTATTGAAATCGAGAAATTCACGAAACTGTTCCTTTGATACTCCTGATTCCATGGCTTCTTTTACAATTTTCATCCACTCAGAATCAAGCTCTTCTTTATTAATTTGCTCATGTATTAAATGATCAACTGGAACATCTAGTACACCAGCAACTTTTTCCAGAAACTGGATTGAAGGGTTCGTTTGGAGGTTTCTTTCCAGAGAACTCAAATAAGATTTTGCAACTCCTGCTTGTTCAGCAAGCTCAGATAAGGATAATTTTTTTTCCATTCGGAGCTGTTTGACTCGATCTCCAATCATTCAATCTCACACACCTTATCAACATTGGTAAGTTCATCATATCAGAAAATGCCTTACCAGTTCCATATTACGAACAATTTGTTCAATAATTTCTATATTATAGTATCATAAATTCCGTCAAAATTTCACAAAAATTTATTCTTTTTATTGTTGGGTTTTAGGCCTTTTATCCTAATTTGCCATTTTTTCTTTTTCTTCTTCATTTTTGTAAATATCTGCAATTTCTTGAACAGCTTTATCCATATGATCAGAGCAAATATAGAAGAATGGACCATCATATTCATTAAGTTTAAATGTATAACGAGGATCGTAATATGTTTCCAGCAGCAGCTGAATAAAGCGTCGATAATCTTTATGCAAGAGCGCTTCTTCGATAAGAACGATGGCTTCTTTGTCTCTAAGCCTTTTTTTGACTAAGATAAAGGATTCCTCTAATTTAACATTAAACCATTCTTCATGTATATATGGTTTCACATATTCGTTGAACAAACGGTTCACTCGCTGTTCCATTGAACAATCCAATTGAATGTGAATGCCTTCTTTTTTTAGATGAATTAATTCCTCAGGCTGGACAGCTTTTCCGATTCTTTTGCTTTCAGCCTCCATAATGACAAAAGGTGACTCCTGTATGGTATGCAATGTTTGAAAAAGCAATGCATCGAACATCTTTTGATTATGTGGATTTTCCTGGCCAAAACTGCCAAAGATTGAGCCTCGATGACGCGCGATAAGCTCTAAATCAATGACGGGCATGCCTTGCTCACTTAGTCTGTTTAGTACTTCTGTTTTGCCGCTGCCTGTTAAACCGTGTAAAACAATGGCTTTTTTCTGCAGCATACTCGGCAGTTTTTCTAAGATATATTGACGATAAGCGCGATATCCGCCAATCAAACGAGGCATGGGGAGCCCGGCAAATTGCAGAAAAGTTGCGACTGATTTACTGCGAGTGCCGCCGCGCCAGCAGTAGATCACAGGTTCATTGCCGTTATCTTTTATGGATTTGATTTGTTTTAATAGCTCAGGAATTTTAGGAGAAACGATTTCCATTGCGCGCCAGCGTGCTGCATCACCGCTGGTCTGTTTATACAATGTGCCGATTTCTGCCCGTTCTTCATCCGTAAATAAAGGGATATTAACGGCTCCTGGTATGTTAAATTCACGGAATTCAATTGGAGAGCGGACATCGACCGGAACGGCTCTGTCTAATTTCAGTAATTGTTCAACACTCATTTCTTTCATTTTCATTGCCTCCAATAGGTTTCTAGTGCACAATATGAATGTGGTGTTAGCTGTAGAAATATAAGATACTTACGGATACTATAGCAGGGAAACAGGGAGACTGAAAATAGGAAGACGTTTCGAAGCTGTGCATCTGGCTCTTATTCATAGGTTGTAGCTAACCTTTACATTCTGATTATACTCTTTTATTGTGGTGATTCTTGTGAAAAATAAATATTTAATAATTTATGAAGATCTGGTAGAGAAAATTCATCAGGAAGAATATCCTGTTCATTCCATATTACCATCTGAAAATGATCTGACTGATTTGTATTCTACTTCAAGAGAGACAATCCGCAAGGCTTTGAATTTGCTTGCACAAAATGGCTATATCCAAAAAATTCGCGGAAAAGGCTCTATAGTACTTGATTTAAAAAAGCTGCAGTTTCCGATTTCTGGGTTAGTCAGTTTTAAAGAGCTGACAGGTACGATGGGTCAGCAGGCAGAAACCATTGTGGCTGAATTTTCTTTAAAGAAGCCGGACAGCAATATTATGAAGCAGCTTCAAATTGAAAAAGATGATAAGGTATGGAAAGTGCATCGCATTCGAAAGATTGAAGGCGAAAAGATTATTCTTGATAAAGACTACATAATTGAAAGTCAGATCCCCGGTTTAACTGAAGAGATTTGTAAGCGGTCCATTTTTGAATATATTGAAAAGATGCTTGGCCGCAAGATTGGTTTTGCGAAGAAGGAATTCACCGTTGAGGAGCCGACTGCAGAGGATTATAAGCTGCTTGATATGGAAGGCTTTCATGCCATTGTGGTTGTGAAGAATTATATTTACCTGGATGATGCAGCACTTTTTCAATATACAGAATCAAGACATCGGCCGGATAAGTTCAGGTTTGTTGATTTTGCCCGCAGAATGGGGAATGCATAGTCTATGTTTTAATGCTCTTTTTTCAGGGAACTCTCATAATGTGCAAAAAATGAGAGAACTGATAGGAGATGATCTAACATGGGTAAAAAAATTGCATGCTTAATCACAAATATGTTTGAGGACTCTGAATATACGGAGCCTGCGAAGAGCTTTAAAGAAGCTGGACATGAAGTTGTGACAATTGAGAAGGAACAAGGCAAATCCGTTAAAGGCAAGCAGGGAGAAGCTACTGTTTCTATTGATAAAGGCATCGATGACGTGAAGCCAGAAGATTTCGATGCATTATTTTTACCAGGCGGTTTTTCACCTGATCAGCTTCGTGCAGATGATCGCTTTGTCCAATTTACAAAAGCGTTTATGGATGAAAAGAAACCTGTTTTTGCCATTTGTCATGGACCGCAGCTTCTTATTACAGCAAAGGCATTAGAAGGCCGTGATGCAACTGGGTTTAAATCCATTAAAGTTGATATGGAATATGCAGGAGCTAAATACGCAGATAAAGAAGTAGTTGTTTGTCAAAATCAGCTTGTCACAAGCAGACAGCCTGATGACATTCCTGCCTTTACGCGTGAGTCACTGAATCTTTTATAATAATAAAAAAACAGCCTCCGGGCTGTTTTTTTCATTACATTTTACGCAAATTTCCTAATTCTTCAGCAAGCGCCTGCATTTCATTTGGGCTGAATGAATCTTTTTTCATAATATGGTCATAAAGGTAGCGCAAATCCTCATACATCTCTTCATCGAAATGGGATGGTTTAATAGCACCCATATTTAACACTTTAAGCTTATCCTTAATTTTTTCGATCATATATTCGACATTTTCAGTTGATTTCTCTGATAAATTCATCCGACATCCCCCTCATATTAAGCTTGTCAATTCATCTTTCCATGTTCCCAGATAAAAGTCAAACATTATTCTTTTGCAGCCATGCTATATAAGTTGCATGAACCATGAGAAATAGAAGAAAATGAAATAGAGGAATCTAGTTCTAAATTCCAGAATTCAATTCGTATACATGAAAAGGAGAATGATCAGATGGGGAAATCATTGTTTTGGAAAGGGATTTTTTATGGAGCCATTGCCGGAGGAGCTTTAACCATGCTTGATAAAAGCACGCGTGAGTCTACAGCAGCATTTTGTAAAAAAACGGCAAGCAGCACGGCGTATTATGTGAAAAATCCAAATGAAACATTCAACAATGTAAAAGAGTTTTCTGCGCGAGTGAAAATTGCTGCTCAGCAGGTTAGCGAAGATGTTGCTTTCATTGCAGAAACGGTAGAAGAATTGCGAGAGGCTGCTCCTCAGGTGACAACGCTTGTGGAAAATACTAAAAGCGCTTTTAAAGGGGAGAAAGGTCTTCACATTGAAAACGAGGTGAATGAATGGGACAAGCATACGGAGGTTTAATTAAAAACCTTTGGAATCGTGTGCATAACGATGATGTTTTTGGTCTTGCTGCTCAATTAGCTTATTTCTTCTTGCTATCATTATTTCCTTTGCTGTTATTCCTGGTCACATTAGTGCCGTATTTGCCAATTACACTGGAAGATATTTTAAGTGTTGTCCGCGATTACGCTCCTGGAGATACGATGGCTTTAATTGAAAACAATGTGAATCAGTTATCCGAGAAAAACGGAAAGCTGCTTTCATTCGGGATTATCGCTACGATCTGGTCTGCTTCAAATGGGATTAACGCGGTTGTGAGGGCTTTTAACAAAGCATATGATGTGCAGGAAAGCAGGTCTTTTCTGGTCTCAAGGGGCATGTCCATTCTTATGACTTTTGGGATGATTTTAGTGTTTGTCGTTGCACTGCTTTTACCAGTGTTTGGCAGGCAAATCGGCGAGTTTTTATTTAATGTCTTTGGTCTGTCTGACTTTTTCTTAACTGTTTGGAATATGCTGAGGTGGCTTGTCAGTCCAGTAATCTTGTTTATTATCTTTGTCGGGCTCTACTGGTTTGCTCCGAATAAAAAACTAACATGCATCAGTGTCATTCCAGGTGCCATTTTTGCTACACTTGGCTGGATCATAACATCACTGGCATTTTCTTACTATGTAAGCAATTTTGGCAACTATTCGGCGACATACGGAAGTATTGGGGCGATCATCGTGCTGATGGTCTGGTTTTACTTATCCGGCATCATCATTCTGATCGGCGGAGAAATCAACGCCATCCATATGAAAAATACAAAACAGGATTGCTAAAACTTCCCTAATATATAAAAGAGGACTGTTGTGTAAAATAACATGGCAAGACCACACCTAACGCCAAGGAGGACTTCACATGACAAAACATACGAAAAAAGACGGCGGCACAAAACAAAAAGGCAAAAACAAACCAAAACATAAAACATCCGGATCTGCCAACGGCCAAAACGGATATCATTAATAGAAAAGCGGAAGGCGCTTGCTCAGGGGCGACAAGCTTAAGGCGAGATGGCATAAAGGTTGTTCTTTAACCTTTAGGGCAGGTCGACTTAAGACCTCGAGGGGTTAGCCACTGCAGCTTTATCAAAGCAAAACAAAAGTCCGAGAATAGACTTCTCGGACTTTTTTATACGCATTAAGAACGCAGCAAGCGCAAACTATTTAAAATGACAAGAATTGTTGAACCTTCATGTCCAATAACTCCATAAGGAAGATCAAGAACCTGCAAAAAGTTAGAGGATATTAAAACCATGATGACAGTGATGGAAAAAATGATATTTTGCTTCACAATCGCATTCATTCTCCGGGACAAGGAGATGGCTTCCGCTATTTTCGGCAATTCATTTTTCATTAATACCACATCTGCCGTTTCTAGAGCGACATCTGTACCTTCGCCCATGGCAATTCCAACGTTTGCTGATGCAAGTGCAGGTGCATCGTTAATTCCGTCTCCAACCATTGCAACATTACCGTACTTTTCTTTTAGTGCTTTGAGCCGATCAACTTTTGTTTCCGGCAGGCACTCGGCAATGAATTCGTCTACATGGCTTTCAGCGGCAATAGCAGCAGCTGTTTCTTTGCTGTCACCTGTTAACATAATCGTATAAATGCCTTGCTTCTTCAGCAGTTCAATCGCAGCCTTTGTTTCTTGACGAACAACATCCTTCAAGGCAATAATGGCAGCCAGTTCTTCGCCGCGCGTAACATACACAACCGTTTTTCCGCTTTGAGCCAATGCTTCGGCCTTTAATTTAAATTCTTCCGTTTGATTACTTGGTGTAAAGTTCGCCTTCCCAATCGTCCACTCTTCATCTGCAATGACTGCTTTTACACCCCAGCCAGGAACATCCTCGATATAATTCGGTTCCGATAAAGGCTGATTTAATTGTTCTGTCGCATAATTCACGATCGCTTGTGCAAGCGGGTGTGTAGAATGCCGTTCGATTGAAGCTGTGATTGCTAAAATTTCTTCAGCGGAAACATCGGAAACATCGGAAACCGCAACAAAATCAGTCACTTCCGGTTTCCCTTTTGTCAGCGTCCCAGTTTTATCAAAAGCGATGGCATGCAAGTGGCTTAAATTTTCAAGATGAACGCCGCCTTTAAACAAGATGCCATGACGGGCACCGTTTGAGATTGCCGCTAATGTCGCAGGCATAATCGATGCCACCAATGCACATGGAGAAGCAACAACCAGAAGAATCATTGCTCTGTAAAATGTCTCAGTCCATGACCAGCCTAACAGAAAATGCGGCAATACCATCATCAGGGCAACAACAGACAGAACAACCTTCACATACCGCCCCTCAAATCTTTCAATAAAAAGCTGTGATGGAGATTTTTCACTTTGGGCGGATTGCACTAATTTAATAATTTTTTGAAAGAGAGTATCACTGCTTAGTTTTGTGATTTCTACAGTGATCGATCCGTTTAGGTTAACGGTTCCAGCAAAGATTTCATCCTCCGTGCCTTTTGATACGGGCATCGACTCACCAGTAATCGCTGCTTCATCAATGGTCGTTTGACCTTTTACAATTTTGCCATCAGAAGGGACTCGTTCGCCAGGCTTCACAAGGATATGGTCACCGATGACCAGCTCTGATACATGCACCTTTTTCTCTTGTCCAGCGGAGAGAAGTAATGCTTCTTCAGGCTGCAGATCCATCAATGCAGAGATTTCTTTATGACTTTTGTTCATCGTATATGTTTCTAAAGCACCGCTTAATGCAAAAATAAAAATTAAAATAGCTCCTTCTGTCCAATAGCCGATGATTGCAGAGCCGATGGCTGCAAAGATCATCAGCATTTCTACATTCAATTCTTTGTTTTCAATAGTATCTTCAATACCTTCTTTTGCCTTGGCAAAGCCGCCGATCACAAATGCAGCCAAATACACAGCAACAGATGCAGACTGGAAGCCTTCACGATCTAAAAGCCAGCCTGCTAGAATAAGGACACCGCTAAAAAGAGCGGCAATAAGTTCTGCATGAGTTTTTATCGCTGCAAATGGGTTTCCTGTTTCAGCTACTGGCTGTGTTTGGTAAACGGATTTGGTTTCAGTATTCATTTGGAGTTCCTCCTTGTTTAGTTAGTTTGTACACACGATCTCAAATGAGAAGAATAATCAACATCAATACCCCAATAAAACGACGAAAGCTGCCACCATAGAGGTGACAGCATTCCAGACAATTTTATATGTGGTTGCTTTGTATATTCCTATCATAACTTATCTAATAGAAGTTGCATAGCAAAAAGTTTCCAATTAGGCATGCTCTGCAACACTGCTTGGTTTCCCGCCAAATAAGGCGATACTCAAGAAGATGAGAAGCAGCATAATGCTTATGATGTGGAAGAAGCTTAAAGCCTGGAAATACTCAATGAAAATTCCTCCTAAAAATGGCCCGGACAGGCTTCCCATGCTAAAAGCAACGCCGCAGAGCAGATTGCCCGTCGGCAGCAGATTGCGCGGTACAAGATCAGTCATATAACTTATCCCAAGTGAAAAAGTCGATCCGACTGCCATGCCTGCAACAAACAAACATACCGCAAGTGCTGTTGCTGAACTCTCAAGAAAGCTTGCTGTTACAAAGGCAAGTGAACCAAAAAGAAGAACACTCAATAATATTTTTCTTCTTCCGTATTTATCGCTTAACATGCCAAGCGGCAGCTGAAAAACGATTGCTCCCACTGCAAAAGATGTTAACAGCAATGATACACTTGAAACCTCTAAGCCGATTCTTAATCCATAGACCGGAAAGCTTCCATTCAGAGAAGCTTCTAAAAATCCATAGCCTAGTGGAGGGAGAAAGGCAACCCATGCGTATTTAGATGCCGCTTTAAACCGTTTCATCGTTTCTTTGAAAGAATTCACTTGAACTGTTTGCTCAGGAAAATCATTTTTTAATGTGAATAAAAACAACCATGCTATAAAACATAATATAGATGAAATTATAAATGGCAATGCTTCATTAACCTCAACAAGCGGTGTCATCAAAGGTCCGACAGCAAAGCCTAAACCAAAAAACAATCCATATAAAGAGATGTTACGCCCTCTTTTATGATCAGGTGAAAAGCTGGTAATCCATGTCTGAGTTCCAAAATGCAAGGCATGATCGCCTATTCCAACCAATAATCGCAGAACAAACCAAAACCAAAACGTTTTCCAGAATGGGAAAAGCAGCAGTGACACGACAACGAGCAAGCCTCCCAGAATGATTACCGGTTTATAGCCATATTTACGCAGTGGATATTCCATAAACGGAGAAATCAGCAGAATTCCAATATAAAGTCCAGTTGCGTTTAAGCCATTTAAACTTGAAGAAACTCCGTCCGCTTCAAAAATAACCGCAATTAAAGGCAGCAGCATCCCCTGACTGAACCCTGAAATCGCCACAATGCTTACTAAGATCCAAAAGCGCATATTTTCTCTATTTTTCATTACCCATACCTCAGTTTGTAAAAATTTAGTCTCCCTAAAAGATGGTATATGGAATTCAGAAGATTGGCAAGGAAAAGATGTCCAATGGTCAAGGGAGAACAAGCTTAGAAAGCGAGATGTGCAAAGAAGAGGAGTATACATTGATAAAATTTATGAATGGATCGGAAACTGTCCCGAATGAACAGAATGAAAATGTGAACAGAATGAAAATGGGAAATTACCGAAAAACCTTAGGAAATGATCGAAACAAACACAAACTGGATCCTTCAAAAAAGTTTTTTGGTGAATTAAAGCGGAGGACAGCTCAAAAAAATTTGGTTATACATCCACTTTTTGCACAGAATAACTTTTAGAAATGGAAGATAGATTCCTCTCTACACCAAGCTGCATAAAGGGAGTTGACCGGGATGAATAAAATATTTTTAGTGCTTGTTTTTGCGGGTGTTCCGCTTTCAGTCATTGGAACATTATTGCATTGGTCTAATATTATCCTGTTTGTGATTTATTGCTTAACGATTATAGCGCTGGCGGGTTTTATGGGAAGAGCAACGGAGAGTTTGGCGATTGTAGCAGGCCCAAGAATCGGCGGGCTGCTGAACGCAACATTTGGCAATGCGGTTGAATTGATTATCTCTGTATTTGCTCTAAAAGAAGGGCTTGTTGGGGTTGTTCTTGCCTCTTTAACAGGCTCTGTCATAGGCAATCTGCTGCTCGTGGCTGGTTTATCCTTTTTTGTGGGAGGATTAAAGTTTAAACGGCAGACTTATAATGTTTTTGATGCAAGACATAACTCGGGTCTGCTAATGTTTGGTGTCATCGTGGCATTTGTGATTCCGGAAGTTTTCTCCATGACAATGGATGAAACGAAAACCATTAGTTTTAGCATCGGAATTTCAATTATATTAATTGTTCTTTATCTGGCGGCTCTATTTTTTAAACTTGTAACACATCGGGGTGTTTATCAAACAACTAATGAGAATGAGCAGCATGCTCATGAAGAACCAGAATGGGGAAAAGGAAAGGCTATTACTGTATTAGCCATCAGCACGGTTGCTGTTGCTTATGTTTCAGAGAATCTTGTTCACACATTTGAAACTGTTGGTGAAGTGTTTGGCTGGACTGAGCTCTTTATTGGGGTGGTCATTGTTGCAATCGTCGGAAATGCTGCCGAGCATGCATCGGCCATCATTATGGCTTATAAAAATAAAATGGACATTGCAGTCGAAATTGCGGTGGGATCAACCTTGCAGGTGGCTATGTTTGTTGCACCAGTTCTTGTGTTAATTTCATTATTTTTTGCGGAGCCAATGTCGCTTGTTTTCACATTGCCAGAATTAATTTCTATGGTGACAGCGGTTCTCTTAATGATTGTGATCTCAAATGATGGCGAATCCAATTGGTTTGAAGGTGCGACGTTATTAGCCGCCTATTTGATTATGGGGATAGGATTCTATTTATTATAAACGATAAAAACGGCTCTCAGGGGAAAGAGCCGTTTTCATCTTTACGGAAAGCAGTAGCTTTCTTCACTATAGGGTAGTCTTATAAGTATTTTTAAATCATGATTGTTTAGGTAAGCTTTATCTCTTCGCTAATCGGCATGCATCACCATCTTCCTGTTTAGGATGATTTCTCCTTCCTGCTTGCAAGTCAATTATGCTCTAGCCTCCTTTATAAGCGAATGGGATTTAGCTGCCCTCCTTTGTTGTATTAATGGTATTATGACATATATTTTGATATTTGTAAATATTCTGATTTTTACAATGGTGTTACATTTTTATTTCTTATGGATGGATAGAATGGCTTCAGGACGAAAAAACTAACAGTAAATCATAATGGCTAAATATGAAAGGAGTTCTTCAGCATGAAAAAAAGAATGCTACCCATTGTATCTGCTCTATTAATCATATTGTCCTTACAGACATCTGTTATGGCTGAAAAAACAGAAGAAAAAGCTGAAAAAGCAGAAGAAAAAATAGAAAACGCAGAAGAAAAAACCGAAAAGGAAGAAACAAAAGCCATCAATATTCCAAGCTCGGTTCTTAATATTACAAAGGAAAATACGTATCCGAATCCAGATCAGGATATGCCCACTCTTCAGCCTAGCGAGCTTACACAGCAGCTGATCGATTCTACAAAGGTGAAAATTGAGAATCCAGATTTAATCCGGATGTTAAATGAAACAACAGTCAATAGCACGCCTTTTGCGTTTGGCTATAAAGCTATTGTGTATTTAGGGCAATGGCCGCTGAATTATGAATCAACAGAAACTGCGCCAAACTGGGAATATCAAAAAATTAATACGAACTATTTTGATAACCGCGGAGGAAAAGCTCCTTATCAGATTCACTATGTTCAAGAAGCTCAGAAAGTGGTAAAAGGCGGATTAACCGCTAAAATTCCCAATTCAGAAGATGTTAAGAAAATGATGCTCTTAAAGGCAACCGAGAAAACAGGATTGTCTCTAGCATTTGAAACGATCATTGGAGGCGGAACGAAAAAGGATAATGTGTATAATATCCCTCCTAAACGCCTTGGCTATTTATATGGCTATGCTCCTGCCATCAATGAAAAAGGAAAAGTGACATATGGCGAAGTTTTTCTTATGCTGAAAGGAAGCAAAAAGGTCATTGTCGTGAAAAATGTAACTTCGCAGGGAATTGGCGCATGGATCCCTGTACAGGATCATATGTCCTTTGGGTTTATGGTATCTGAAAGACCTCGCTAAACAAAAAAACGCCCTAGGGCGTTTTTTATCATACTTTTTCGGCTGAAGAGAAGGAAAGGTTCGCTTTCCGGTTTTGAAAATCAACACCTGAGTAGTATTTATCCTTTACAAGTACGTTTGGACCAAGACATTTTACTTGCGGGCAATGGCAGCTTAATGATTTTGCAAGATTGGTTTGGCTCCACTTTTTAAACACATCCGGCAGGGAATCTGTCTGCACATTTCCAAGCGGAGGTGTATCGCCAAAATCAGTGACAATGACATCGCCAGTGAAGATATTGACGTTCAAACGGGAGCGGCCATCCGGATCATTGCGGACAGTTACCTTGTCAGTGTCGTTTAAGCGCTGCAATAAAGCAAGATCTTCAGCGTTTGTCTGGCAGGCATAAAACGGGAGTGTACCAAAAAGCATCCATACAGATGGATTTCGTATGTCTAACAAATGATGAATAGCAGAGCGAATTTCATTCAAAGAAAGAACTTCCAATGATGAAGCGAAATCGGAAGGGTACATAGGATGCACTTCGTGCCGCTGACATTTCATTTCTTCCGTAATCTGCTTATGAATATTCTCTAAGTGAGGCAGTGTTCTTTTGTTAAGCATTGTTTCTGCCGATACCATCACACCAGCTTTGACAAGCTCAGCGCTATTATCGATCATGCGTTTAAACAATGCCTGGCGCTGGATGATGGTAGGTTTTCGTTCCATCATGGCAAAGCCGCCTTCAATAAAATCCTCTTCAGTTCCCCAGTTGTGCGAAATATGAAGCACATCCAAGTAAGGCAAAATCGCATCATATTTACTAAGCTCGATTGTTAAGTTCGAGTTGATCTGTGTGCGCACTCCGCGTTCTCTTGCATAACGAAGCAATGGCACTACATAATTTTCCACTGATTTTTTTGAAAGCATCGGCTCGCCGCCGGTAATGGAAAGAGAGCGCAGATGAGGTATTTCCTCTAGGCGATTCAAAAACAATTGAACCGGCAGCGCGCTAGGATCCTTCGGCTGCAATGTATAGCCGACCGCACAATGCTCACATCTCATATTGCAAAGCACTGTAGTTGTAAATTCTACGTTTGAAAGCGTCATTCCGCCAAATTCTTCTATATCCATATAAGCTTCCCAAGGATCAAAATTCGGTGTAATCGGGGCTAATGGCAAAGTCATTACGTTAACTCCTTTAAAAAAATAATACTCCCTAAATGCGGGGAGAAATCTCTAGTCATTATTAATCGAACACAGCGTTCTGTCAACTAGGCGTTTAATTCCCCTTTTATATGGGAAAAGACAAGCATCATATATTTTTGAGGAGGATCAACAATGGGTAATCAAACTTATTCAGACCAAGAACAGAACAGCAAATTATTAAAAGGCATTCTAATCGGTGGCATGATTGGCGGAGCATTGGCATTGCTTGATTCAACAACTAGAACTAAGGTGAAGAATACAGCAATGGGCATTAAAGAAACATCCAGCAAAATGATTACAGAAGTGAAGGAAAACCCTGGCGAGGTAAAAGATCAAATGGTCAGCCAATTTAAAAATGCTTCTAACACATTAAAAGAAGCGATCAGTGATGCACAAAAGCTATATCAGCGTGTGAACGAAGATATCTTCAGCAACATGGATGTGGTTAAAGAGGTTTCCAACGATGCATTAGAAGTTGCAAAGGATGCTAAAGGTGATATTAAGGATATCGGTTCAAAAGTAAAACAAGCCGGTTCAGAGGTAATGGATCAGCCCGTTTCCACAGGCGGCACTCAAGAAAAATCTGAATTCTATGGCAGCCAGGCAGGTACAGCGTTTCCAGTAAACAATGAGGATCTCACAACAGATCCACAAGAAAATAAGTATTCAAAATAAACGTATGATTATGTAGTTCGCTTCATGCAAACCTCTGCTCCGGCAGAGGTTTTTATGATCAAAGAAGTGTGAAGGGAGACCCCAAAGATGAGCAGAAGAGCAAAGTCATTAACGAGAGAAATGCAGAAAACCTCCCATGAAAGGGAGACAGATACCGGCACAAAAGGAATGGTTGTGACAGCGCATCCAATCGCTAGCGATATTGGCAGAGACGTGTTGGCAAAAGGCGGAAATGCGGTGGACGCTGCTGTGGCGATTCAGTTTGCATTGAATGTCGTTGAACCGATGATGACAGGAATCGGCGGCAGCGGCTTCTTTATGGTCTATCAAAAGAAAGAGGATACAGTGCAAATTTTTAACGGCCATTCAAGAGCTCCAAAAGCAGCTTATGCGAACATGTTTTTAGATGAAAATGAAGAGGTTATTCCATTTAAAGAAAGATCCACACATGCGTCAGCAGTTGGCATTCCCGGCATCCTCAGTGCACTTGATGCTGCCTTAAAAAAATATGGATCGATGCCTCTTGCTGATTTAATTCAGCCATCTATTGATGTGGCTGAAGAAGGGGTGGAAGTCAATTGGGTGTTAAGCAATGCGCTTGAACAGCATGGCCACCGTTTAGGTGAACATGCAAAATCATTCTTCTTCCCTGAAGGAGCTGCCCTCGGTGAAGGTGATCTTCTTGTCAAAGAGAAGCTGGCAAACACTTTTCGCCTGCTCCAGGAAAAAGGCATCAAAGCCTTTTATGAAGGGGAGATTGCTGAAGCGATTGTATCTGAGCTGAAAGAGCAAGGCGGACTAATGGAGCTTGAGGATTTAAAGGAATATTCCGCTACAGTAGATGAGCCTGTCTGGGGCGAATACAGAGGCCATAAAATTGCCAGTGCAGCACCGCCAACAGCAGGAGGCGTCACTATGCTGCAGATTTTGAAGTTTCTCGATACGTTTGATTTATCCAAATATGACATCAAATCAAAAGAAAAATATTATTTATTTTTAGAAGCCATGCGTCTGGCTTTTGCCGATAAAGTAGCTTTTTCAGGTGATCCAGAATTCGCTGAACTTCCGACAGAAGGTTTGCTGGATGATCAATATATAAAAGAACGACTGCAATATATCAATTTTAAAAGAAGGAACGATGCCATCGATTTCGGAAATCCTTGGAAGCTTGAAGATGATCAGAAGCCTCCTGTGAAACAGCCGGATGATATGGAAAAAAGCGAAACCACTCATTTTACCGTTGTCGACCAGTGGGGCAATATCGCAAGCTGTACTTCAACGGTCGAGCATCCATTTGGATCAGGAATCATGGTCAGCGATTATGGTTTTATACTAAATAACGAGCTGACTGACTTTGATGCTAATCCAGGCGGTACTAACGAACCTGGACCAGGGAAGCGTCCTGTCAGCTGTAAATGCCCAACCATTCTATTTAAGGATGGTAAACCTGTCTTGACCCTAGGTTCACCAGGTGGTCCAACCATCATTGCGTCTGTGTTCCAAACGATTGTTCATTATCTTGATTTTGGTGTGAGTATTAAAGATGCCATTGACGAGCCGCGGATATTTGTCACCACCGGCCCATTAGTCGAATGGGAAGGAGAGATGGATCAGAATGCCAAAGGTGAGCTTGAGGCAATGGGCTTTGATTTTGGAGACGAGCCAAGCTCAATAGGCAATGTCCAGGCTATTGTGATTGATGGTGAAAATGGAATTTTACATGGAGCCGCAGATTTCAGCCGGGAAGGAAAAGCAGCCGGCTTAAACGATTAATTGGCGGGCATAATAAAGGGGATATCCATTTGCGTCACAGCTTCTTTTCCTGTACGATTGTTCTGAGATGAAAGGAGAGAGCCCATGGGTAGCCAGATTCAAGATAAAAATTCACAAGTAGTATTTCTGAAACAGCGCCTTAATATGTTTTTAGACGTATTGGATGCCATCGAGCCTGAAAATACAGAACTAGAAGATATTGACCGCTTAATTGATATGATTGACGATTTAGAATCCAAATGCCGTGAATTTAATCATCGCGATATATAGTGTAGAAGGGCTGTCCGTGTTTCGTGCGCGGGCGGCCCTTTTTGGCTGTTTTGTTGCTGTTGGAAGTTTGTTTCAGTTTCGGCGTTTGGCGAATAAATGGCCGTTTTTGGCGGATAAATTGAAATAACGGCGGATAAAAATTTTTTACGGCGGATATCCTGATTACAGGGTGCAAAACCAAGCCAAATTAGAGCTTTTGCGGTGAAAAATTGATCTTTACGAGGACAGGATGCCTCCATGAACCACATTTTAATAAAAATCTTTCTAATTTCCTCGTTTCTGATAAAATACTGGCGCCTCTTCAATGTTTTTCAGCCACACATACTCTTCTCCGTTTACTCCATCCCTTACCCACACATCACCAGGACGGTACACATCACTACTCCGCTTCCAAGTAAGCATATCTCCAACCACCTGCGGATCCAGGTCAAGTTCCCCCTTCATAGGAAAAGAAATTTGCTTTTGGATGCTTGAATGAATATCAATCACATATAAAGCAGTGTACATAGTCGGCACCGGTCCTTCGTTCCACTCCAGATTTTCTTTCGCCCGTGCCACAATTACCTCATTTTGAGAGAACCATTCTAAATCCAAATCAACAAATCCTTCTGGTGTATAAACTTTTTCACTCTTAATAGCAGGCATGTCGGCTATGGCTGTTTTTTTATCCTTTACAAAAAATCGTCCTTCGCCAGATATATAGGCTAATTGATTGGATGCTGGGGCCCATTTAATCCAATTTTTATCCCGTAACATATTACCGATCTTTTGAAATTGTTTCCCTTTACTTGAAAGAACGCATAACGCATTGCTGTCCATAGCAGAAGAAGCATTTGGAATAGCGAGCATACTAACCCAGTTACCATCTGAACTCCATTTAAAATAGTCGATATATATGGCAAAAAAATCTTTTTCATTCTTAATGGTGTGAAATGAATGAATCTTATCTTTGGAGAGATTTGCATCTGCTTCGACTTTATATAACCGGATGGGTCCCCAGCCAGTGGGAAGCAAAGCTGCCTCAGTTGAAACAATTAATTCTTTTCCATTTGGAAACCAATCGAATTTAGTCACACCTAATGAGACATTATTAAAACCACTTGGACGGCCATTTCGCACCTTAGTAATATTCAATACACCGCCATCCAAATAAGCCAGCTGATTTCGTACAGGTGACCATTTAAAGCTAAAAGTATTAACATGAGGATAATGCTGAAAACTCTCTTTTTTCTCCATATCATAAATAAAAAGCTCTGACTTCTCGCCGCTCTCATCTCCATCTGTATAAGCAATAAAGCGGCCATCATAAGACCATTTTGGGGAACGAACATAAGCGTCCTTGGTCAGCTGCACTTCTTTTTCTCCCTGCTTAATCCATAACTGATGATCCCGAATAAATGCAGCTGTAAGCGGGCTCTCCGCACTAGCAATTCCCACCTGAGTGCATAAGAAAATCATTAAGAATAATAACACCCTAATTTTCATAAACAACCCTCCTTACCCAATAAGATGTCCTAAACTATCCAGGCAATGTAGTCAAAATGGCAGATATTCGTAAGCGTATTCAATCCCTTGCACACATAGGAGAACAGGGTATAATAAAAGAGAAAATATTTAGAATTGTAATGGGCAAAACAGGGGAGAAGAGAGAGGGGAAGGCAATAATGAATCTTGAAAAATTACAGCAAAGCATGTATGACTTAGTGGTAGAAACGTCAACAAAGTTGCCAAACGATGTTCGCCGTGCGATTCGAGCTGGAAAAGAAAGAGAAAGCGCTGGAACAAGATCTGCAATGAGCCTGGACACGATCACAAACAATATCAAAATGGCTGACGATAATATCTCGCCAATCTGCCAGGATACCGGACTTCCAACCTTTAAAATCAAAACACCAGTTGGCGTCAATCAGCTTGTGATTAAAGAAGCAATTACGAACGCTGTTGCACTGGCGACGAAAAACAGCAAGCTGCGTCCAAACTCTGTTGATTCCTTAACAGGCGAAAATAGCGGGGACAACCTTGGCGGAGGGACACCTGTCATTAAATTTGAACAATGGGAAAAAGACTATATTGATGCGCGCCTTATTTTAAAAGGAGGCGGCTGTGAAAATAAAAATATCCAATACAGCCTTCCATGTGAGCTGGACGGCCTGGGCCGGGCTGGCCGTGATTTAGACGGCATTCGTAAGTGCATCATGCACTCTGTGTATCAAGCACAAGGACAAGGCTGCAGCGCTGGCTTTATTGGTGTTGGCATCGGCGGAGACCGTTCTTCTGGATATGATCTAGCAAAAGAACAGCTATTCCGTTCTGTTGAAGATGTAAACAAAAACGAAGACCTGCGCAAGCTTGAGGAGTATGTACTTGAAAATGCCAACAAGCTTGGCATCGGCACAATGGGCTTTGGCGGAGAAATCACGCTGTTAGGCTGTAAAGTCGGCGTCATGAACCGTATTCCTGCCAGCTTTTTCGTATCTGTTGCTTATAACTGCTGGGCATTCCGCCGTCTCGGCATCACAATTGATGCAGAAACTGGTGAAATCCAAGATTGGATGTATCAGGATGGAGAACAGATTGATTTTGGCAAAACGGATGCAGAGCAGGAAGTAGCTGCGACTTCAGAGGACAATGCGGTGATTGAATTGCAGGCACCGATTACTGAAGAGAAAATCCGCAGCTTAAAAGTCGGAGATGTCGTCAAAATTAACGGCATGATGTATACCGGCCGCGATGCGATTCACCATCATTTAATGGAGCATGACGCACCGATTGATCTTAACGGACAAATCATCTACCATTGCGGACCTGTTATGATGAAAGATGAAGAAGGCAAATGGCATGTTAAGGCTGCCGGACCAACAACAAGCATCCGTGAAGAACCTTACCAAGGCGATATCATGAAAAAATTCGGCATCCGCGCTGTCATCGGAAAAGGCGGAATGGGACCAAAAACACTTGCGGCGCTTGAAGAACATGGCGGAGTTTACTTAAATGCAATCGGCGGTGCTGCACAATACTATGCAGACTGCATCAAGTCGGTCGAAGGCGTTGACCTCATGAACTTTGGAATTCCAGAAGCCATGTGGCACCTAAAAGTAGAAGGCTTCACAGCCGTTGTCACAATGGACTCTCACGGCAACAGCCTTCATAAAGATGTAGACAAGTCATCCCTTGAAAAACTGGCACAGTTTAAAGAACCTGTTTTTAAATAAAATTATGATCCCCTGCAGGCATTGGTTTGCGGGGGATTTTTATGTGTGAGTGGGGGAGAATAAATTAAACGATGATGTTCTGAATAGCAGAGAAATACACCACTGTAATCCAGATTGTCGTGGAAAGCCAAGAAACACGCCTCTATAAACCAGAAAAAGGAAAATAGTGTCACGAAAAACAGAGAAACACCCTTCTATAATCCAGAAAAAGGTAAACAGTGTCGCGAAAAGCAGAGAAACACCCTTCTATAATCCAAAAAGAGGTAAACAGTGTCGCGAAAAGCAGAGAAACACCCCTCTATAATCCAGAAAAAGGTAAACAGTGTCGCGAAAGGCAGAGAAACACCTCTCTGTAATCCAAAAAAAGGTAAATGGTGTCGCGAAAAGCAGAAAAACACCCCTCTAGAATCCAGAAAAAGGTAAACTGTGTCGCGGAAAGCAGAGAAACACCCCTCTATAAACCAGAAAAAGGAAAATAGTGTCGCGAAAAGCAGAGAAACACCCTTCTATAATCCAAAAAGAGGTAAACAGTGTCGCGAAAAGCAGAGAAACACCCCTCTATAATCCAGAAAAAGGTAAACAGTGTCGCGAAAGGCAGAGAAACACCTCTCTGTAATCCAAAAAAAGGTAAATGGTGTCGCGAAAAGCAGAAAAACACCCCTCTAGAATCCAGAAAAAGGTAAACTGTGTCGCGGAAAGCAGAGAAACACCCCTCTAGAATCCAGAAAAAGGTAAACAGAGTCGCGAAAAGCAGAGAAACACCCCTCAATAGTCCAAAAAAAGGTAAATAATGTCGCGAAAAGCCAAGAACCCACCTCTATAATCTATATAAACTCCCTATTACAGCTAGATCCCATCACAAAGTCACAAATGCACTTAACTACTCTCTTCAACAATTACTCAAAAGCCAACCCAAAATCCACCACCCACAAAGGATACAATTGTCATTAATGTTTCCACCATTTAAACAGAAACTAAGAAAAAATCCTGGAGGAGACAAAGATGTTAAAGAAAAGTATCATTTTCACCTTCATTTTACTATTGTGTACCACCTCAGCCAGCGCGCAGCCGTCAAATAAACCAATCCATTGGGGCTTCAAAAAAGCTTCAAACGAAGTGCCGGCAGAAGCGGGTAAACCGCTTGATGATCTTTTAGAGAAATACGATGCTTTTTATAAGGGTGACACATCGAAAAAGGATATATACTTAACCTTTGATAACGGGTATGAAAATGGCTATACAGCACAAGTTCTTGATGTGCTGAAAAAAGAAAAAGTGCCCGGAGCGTTTTTTATTACAGGACACTACTTAAACACGGCTCCAGATCTGGTAAAAAGAATGGCTGCTGAAGGCCATACGATTGGGAACCATTCTTGGCATCATCCTGATATGACAACTGTCGATCAAGAGCGCTTTACCCGCGAATTAGAAAAAGTCAGAGCAGAAACCGAAAGGCTTACCGGAATGAAAACGATGAACTACTTACGTCCTCCACGCGGCATTTTAAGCGAAAGAACACTAGACCTAGCCAAAAAACAAGGATATACACATGTTTTATGGTCATTAGCTTTTATTGACTGGAAGACGGATCAGCAAAAAGGTGCGCAATACGCATACGACAATATCATGAAACAAATCCATCCAGGCTGTATTCTCCTGCTTCATACTGTTTCAAAGGACAATGCCGAAGCACTGGAAAAAGCGATTCAAGATTTAAAGAAACGCGGCTATACATTTAAAAGTATTGACGATTTAATGTGGTCGCGAGAAATCAGCAGCCCAATGCTATACTGATAAAAGATCGAATCCAGCTCTGCTTCTGACTGGATTCGATCTTTTTGTTATAATGCAGGTAAAAGAACAAGGACGGGGAAATATGGATATACTGACAGTAGAAGGACCATATAATTTCGATTTAGTTCTAAGCAGATTAGCGCTTGATCCGCTGCATGTTGTTGATATGGAGAAAAGATTTGTAAAAGTCCCTCTTTTAATCGACAAAACCCCAGTTGTCGCAACAGTCCAAGCGGTTGGAACAACAAATGAACCAAAATTCAAAATTT
This sequence comes from Cytobacillus gottheilii, assembly GCF_001636345.1. GTDB lineage: Bacteria > Bacillota > Bacilli > Bacillales > Cytobacillaceae > Cytobacillus > Cytobacillus gottheilii. Next base: position 3,879,761 of record NZ_KV440945.1, on the reverse strand, counting down.
CAGGAATTGAAGAACCGTATCAAAAACAAGCCCAACAGCGAATCGCTGCTATTTTTGGGTGGGATATTAAGCTTGCTCCAATTCATGATTTTTTTATTAAAACTGACTTGAAAGAGATTTTTACAGATCACCGTGGAACACCGCTGTTCCTAGAGTTCGATCCATACAGCTCACTCATGAAACTTATCATCCATCAGCAGGTTAACCTAAAATTCGCCTATACATTAACCGAAAGATTTGTACGCAAATTTGGTTTTGAAAAAGATGGTGTCCCCTTTTATCCACTCCCAGAAACGGTAGCACAGCTAACCGTCGAAGAACTCCGGGAACTTCAGTTTAGCGGACGAAAAGCAGAGTATGTGATCGGTATTGGAAAGGCTGCAACCGAAGGATATTTACAATATGAAGAGCTAAAGAACATGTCTGATGAGGAAATTTATGATACACTAATCAAATTGCGGGGAGTTGGTCCGTGGACCGTTCAGAATTTCCTGATGTTTGGACTCGGCAGACCGAACCTTTTCCCCACGGCAGATATTGGCATACAAAATGCCCTCAAAAAATTATATGATTTACCAGTAAAGCCAACCCAGGAAGAAATGCAAATATACGCCCAGCATTGGGAGCCATACTTAAGCTATGCTTCACTCTATTTATGGAGAAGCATCGAATAAATTGGAGTGATATCAATGACTCAAAACCAAACAGCTCAGTTAAAATTAGGACAAACCTTTCCGCTGACAATTAAACGACTTGGCATCAATGGAGAAGGAGTCGGCTACTTTAAAAAACAAGTTGTCTTCGTTCCAGGCGCTCTTCCAGGCGAAGAAGTTGTCGTTGAAGCGACAAAGGTACATCCGAAATTTTCAGAAGGTAAAATAAAAAAAGTACGCAAAAAGTCTCAGCATCGCGTTGTGCCGCCTTGTCCGGTCTATGACCAGTGCGGAGGATGCCAGCTGCAGCATCTGGAATACACCCAGCAGCTCAAGGAAAAACGCGATATCGTCATTCAATCATTAGAACGCCATTCAAGATTGAAGGTTGAAGATTTAAATATAAAACAAACCATTGGCATGGACAATCCATGGAGCTACCGGAATAAAAGCTCATTCCAAGTAGGAACACAAAACGGCAAAGTGCTTGCAGGACTATACGGACTGAACTCCCACAAACTCATCAACATCGAGCAATGTGCCGTTCAGCATCCACAAACAAATGCGGCTGTCGAAACAGTCAAACAAGTGCTTCAGGATCTGCAAATTCCGATTTACCATGAAAAAACAAGAAAAGGAATCGTCCGTACAATTGTCGCCCGTGTCGGCATCCAAACTGGCGAACTGCAAATCGTCCTGATCACAGCTAAAAAAGAACTGCCCAAAAAGGCATTAATAATAGAAAAAATTAAAAGCAGACTGCCAGAAGTCAAATCCATCATTCAAAACATTAACGGACAAAAAACGTCGCTAATCTTTGGGGAAGAAACGTTCAACCTCGACGGCAGTGCTTTCATTCAAGAAACATTAGGCGATCTGCAATTTGAATTATCAGCAAGAACCTTCTTCCAGCTAAACCCTGAGCAAACCGTAAAGCTTTATGATGAAGTCAAAAAAGCGGCCGCACTAACGGGTAAAGAAAAAGTCGCTGATGCATATTGTGGTGTTGGAACAATCGGTTTATGGGTTGCTGACGGAGCGTCAGAAATCCGCGGGATGGATATCATTCCAGAATCCATTCAAGATGCGAAGAAAAATGCGAAACGTCATGGCATCAAGCATGCCAAATACGTTACCGGCAAAGCGGAAGAACTGCTTCCAAAATGGGTAAAAGAAGGCTGGAAACCGGATGTCATCATCGTAGATCCGCCAAGAACAGGACTCGATCGCGCGCTAATCCAGACCATTCTTAACGTGAAACCAAAGAAAGTGGTTTATGTTTCATGTAATCCATCTACGCTTGCGAAGGATATTGATGTATTAAGCAAGAAGTATAAGATTGAAATGATTCAGCCGGTGGATATGTTTCCGCAGACTTCTCATGTTGAGGTAGTGACGGAGTTAAAATTAAAATAAAAATCAGGCAAGAGTCTAGTGGCTCTTGCCTTTATCTATTTTAGGAATGCTAACCCAAATGCATAATCGCTCAATACATAGTAGATTAAAAATCCTCACTTAATCCACATTAAACGAAGTACTTGAAGATTCTCCTTTTTTTATATTCAAGGACAACACCATACTCCCCAATAGAGGCCACTTTAAGGATCTAACCTACTGTCCCAATCTTCATCTTCCGATTCTTCCGCTGAATTTACTCTAGTAGTTTTTATAATTTGTTTTTTTAAAAGTTAGATTAACAAAAATGATGTATATTCTCTTGTAAGATATGAAATAAGTGATATTCAATTAGTGCATTTTATGTATGAAAATTCATTTTAATAAGATGCTGTAAGCGTATGAGAGTTGATTAAAATTTTTATATTTATTCAAAATAGCTTATTGCATTCCATCTTTATATCCCATATAATCTAAATTTAAAGTGGTTTAATAAATTTAACCATTTTATATTTATACATAAATTATGTATATTTATTAATAAGGAGGAATATTTATGGAACACATGGGCTGGATATCAATACTTCCCCCAATTATTGCAATCATTCTTGCCATCATAACAAAGAACGTTGTAGTGTCTCTGTTTTCTGGTGCTTTTATTGGGGTACTCATTCTAGTCGGAGGGAATCCTCTTGAGGCAACGACAGTGACGATCGGAAACTACTTATTTACTCTTGCCGCGGATGGCTACAATGCAGCTATTATTGTTTTATTATTTTTTATTGGCGGATTTGTAGGACTTATGGAAAAGTCGGGCGGTGGAGCCGCTCTTGCAGCGAATACGATTAAATTTATTAATACGAAGGCAAAAGCACAGATTTCGGCCTGGTTCGGAGGAATTATCATCTTCTTCTCCGATTTGGGTACGCCACTTATTGTTGGACCAGTTTTTGAAAAGATCTTTGATAAGGCAAAGATTTCTAGAGAGAAGCTAGCGTGGATTATTGATTCAACGTCTTCACCAGTCGCTGTGTTAATTCCTTTTATTGGATGGGGCGTATACATTATGGGTCTTATTCAAAAGGAATATGAAGCATTAAATATTACGACATCTGAATTTACCACCTTGGTCCAGGTTATACCTTTTCAGTTTTATGCAATATTGGCAGTAGCACTTGTGCCGTTAATTGCTCTTACGAAGTTAGATTTTGGGCCAATGGCAAAAGCTGAGCGCAGAGTTCAAACTTCGGGCGAATTGTACTGGCCAACTTCTAAGCCATTAAGAAGAGCTGAGAATGCTGAAGAAGGAACGGAACATCGGCATGCGATATTAATTTGGCTGCCACTATTAGTGTTATTTGTTACTCTATTCGCTTTACTGATTTCATATGGGTTCCCATTTGAGCCAGTGGCAGGAAATGATTTTAGAATTGCTTTAACTACTGCCTATTTATTTGCTGCTATTACGATTATTATCTTAATGCTTGTATATAAGTTGAAGAAATTCAGTGATATTTTTAATATCTATACAACAGGGATGCAAAAGATGGTTTATGTTGCCGTTACGTTAATCCTGGCTTGGTCGCTTGGTCAGGTAATGAAGGAAATGGGTACGGCTAGCTTTATTGTTGAAGCTATGAATGGAAATGTGCCTGCATTTATAATCCCAGCCGTTCTATTTTTAGTCGGTGTTTTAATGTCTCTTGCATCAGGATCTTCATGGGGCACATATGCTATTATGCTTCCAATCGCTATCCCGATGGCTGTGGCACTTGACGCATATTTATTAGTTTGCATCGGTGCTGTTCTTTCAGGCGGAATCATGGGAGACCATAGTTCACCAATATCAGATACAACGATTTTATCGTCGACTGGAGCTGGTGCAGACCATATCGATCATGTGAAAACACAATTGCCTTATGCACTTCTTAATGCTTCAATTGCGTTTGTTGGCTATATTGTTGCTGGGATCACAGGTAGTGCATTTACTTTAGTATTAGTGTTTGCCTTACTCATTTTATCTATTTTTGTTTTATCTAAGGTTCATAGAAAGAAGTATGAGCAATCTGAGGGAATTGGAATATAATTATTACGATTTATTTTAAAATTTTTTGCAGCAGATAGCAGAATAGTTTAAGGATCAATCATATGATTGGTCCTTTTTTGTGTGAGTAAAAGTTTATCAGTCCTAAACCATATTCATTTGACTAACGAAATAAAATAACTTATGATTATCACAATCAATCACTTAAAAGCATAAAAGCTTTAAAGTGATAAAGTATTTATAAAACTATTAACGTATATAATAGTAGAGTTCATATGATTGGCGGGGAAAAAGGTGAAAGAGAATCTTACAATGTGGAAATCGATTATTCCTTTATTAGGATTAATCATAGCTGCGGCTTGTTCCATTTTTATATGGGATGCAGGAATGAATTTTCCTTTAATCATTGGGGTTATTTTAGCTTCTGTTGTTGCGGTTAGCTGCGGATGGAACTGGAATCAGGTGCAGCAGATGATGGTGAATGGAGTAACAAGGGCTCTGCCAGCTGTGTTTATTTTATTGGTCATCGGCACAATTATTGGATCCTGGATTGCAAGTGGAGTGATTCCGACTATGATTTATTACGGAATTTCTTTAATAAATCCGACCTGGTTTGTTCCGGTTGTTGCTCTCATTACGGGGATTGTTTCTATTACTCTGGGAACTTCGTTTACTTCGATCGCAACTGTTGGATTAGCATTTATGGCAATTGGTGAGGGGTTAGGATTTCCGCCGGCTCTAGTTGCAGGTGCCGTTATATCAGGTGCATATTTAGGGGATAAGCTTTCTCCTTTATCAGATACAACCAATGTTGCTGCGGCATTGGTTGATACAGATTTATTCAGTCATATTAAGCACATGCTTTGGGATACGATACCTGCATTTTTAATATCGCTTATTTTGTTTGGGGTATTGGGCAGTTTGGAGTCGGCGAACAGCACAAGCATGGGATCTGAAACCATCGATACAATCATGTCAGGTCTAGAGAATGCTTTTGTGATTCATCCATTATTATTGCTGCTGCCAATTATAACGATCGTTTTGATGCTAAAGCGTGTTCCGGCATTGCCGGCCTTAATGGGTGTCGGCTTATTAGGTGCAGTAATAGCTGTTGTGGTTCAAGGAACTTCAGTAAGTTCAATCGTTCAATTTATGACGAGCGGTTTTAAAATAACAACAGGTATCGGTGAGATTGATTCATTATTAAATCGCGGCGGACTATCTTCCATGCTTGGAACTGTTGGGATGCTAATGATTGCTACTGCTCTCGGGGGTATTCTAGAAGAAACGGGAACATTTGAAGTTTTAACAGGTAAGATGATGAAGAAAGTAAAGAGTGCTGGAGCGCTAATCAGTTCTACACTGTTATACACATTTATTGTTGCATTGGCAAGCGGTGCGCAGTTTTTAGCGATTATATTGCCCGCGAGAACTTTTGTTCAAAAGTATAAAGATATGAACATTGATACGAAAAATCTCTCGAGAACAGTAGAGTCAATGGGGACTGTCGGAATTAATCTTGTGCCTTGGAGTGTTCCTGCTGTATTTGCATCGGGCGTTTTAGGAGTTAGTGCGTGGGAGTTCATTCCATATGCGTTCTTTATTTATCTTGTTCCATTAGTTAACCTGCTTTTTGGTTTTACAGGATGGACAATTGCCAGAAAAGATTACACTAAAGAAGAAGAACTGGTGCATTCAGAAAGGGAAGTTGTCTAGTGAGTGAGGTACTTTTAAGTGTGGCTGGAACTGCACAAGATGGCGGTTTGCCACAAGCGAATTGTTTCTGTAAAAATTGTAAGAGGGCATTAAAAGACTCGAAGTTTAAAAGAACGGCTGCCTCCTTGGCTATTATTTTACCAGAGGAGAAAAAATGGCATCTGATTGAGGCTACTCCTGATCTGCGGGAACAAATGGCACGCTTGCAAATGAGATATGGGATGGAATCACAGCTGATGAGCAGTATTTTTCTATCCCATGCCCATATTGGTCACTATCCAGGCTTGATGTTCCTAGGAAAAGAAGCGATTAATTCCCGCCAATTGCCAGTAAGGGCAGGAACGAAAATGAAAGAGCTGCTTGAAAGTCATGCACCGTGGAGCCAGTTAACAACGCTTGAAAACATCGTTGTTCAAGAACTAAAAGACAGACAGCCTGTTCATGTTTCTTCAGAAGTGACGGTAACTCCAGTGCTTGTTCCGCATCGGAATGAGTTTTCTGAGACTTTTGCTTTTTGGATTATTGGTCCGAATAAAAAGGTCTTGTTTATTCCTGATATTGATCGCTGGAATGAATGGGATATTGATATTCATGAAGCAGCCAAAGAGGCGGATATTTGTTTTCTTGATGGTACGTTTTATTCTAAAGCGGAAATAGCAAACATTGGTCGCGATTATCGGCAGATCCCCCATCCGCTCATAACAGAGACGATGGAGCTGCTCGAAGATTTAGCTGGGGAAACGGACATTTATTTTACACATCTTAACCATTCAAACCCCGTATTAAATGAAGATGGTTTGCTAAGAAAGCAAATCGAAGCACAGGGATTTTTTATTGCGGACGAAGAGATGGAAATTAGGATTTAACAGCATGGAGATGTTCAATAATTTTCTGCAGCAAATATTGAAAAATTAGGGTATGTAACCACTGAATTTTAATATCACTACTAGTTAATCTAAGACCTGGAAGATTCCTTCCGGGTCTTTTCCATGAACACATACCTTGTTTTGTTTGGCTTTTCATTGTACTTTATATATTGATGCAAAAAAAATTAAGGTGTTCTATATATATTTTACTTTTATAGTCTTTATATTTTTTGAACGAAAGGATTTTTATGATGATAGATAATTTCTGGCGTGATCTGCCACGTCCATTTTTTATATTGGCACCAATGGAGGATGTAACAGATGTGGTGTTCCGCCATGTCGTGAGTGAAGCAGCCAGACCAGATGTATTCTTTACGGAGTTTGCCAATACGGAGAGTTATTGCCACCCAGAGGGGAACGCAAGTGTGCGCGGGCGTTTGACTTTTACAGAGGACGAGCAGCCGATTGTCGCTCATATTTGGGGAGATAAGCCTGAGTATTTTCGTCAGATGAGTATTGGGATGGCGAAGCAGGGGTTCAAGGGAATTGATATTAATATGGGCTGTCCTGTTCCGAATGTGGCTGAAAATGGGAAGGGGAGCGGTCTGATTTGCCGTCCTGAAGTTGCTGCGGATATTATTGAAGCCGCAAAAGCAGGGGGACTGCCTGTAAGTGTCAAAACAAGACTAGGCTTTACAGAGGTCGATGAATGGCGCGATTGGCTAAAACACATTCTGAAACAAGACATCGCGAATCTTTCCATCCACCTGCGTACAAGAGATGAAATGAGCAAAGTGCCTGCCCATTGGGAACTGATTCCCGAGATTAAAAAACTTCGTGACGAAATCGCTCCTGACACACTTTTAACAATCAATGGAGATATCCTTGACCGACAAATGGGCATGGAACTTGTTGAGCAATATGGTGTCGATGGAGTGATGATCGGACGGGGTATTTTCAGCAATCCTTTTGCTTTTGAAAAAGAGAAAAGAGAGCATAGCAGCAAGGAATTGCTTGATCTGTTAAGATTGCATCTGGATCTTCATGATAAACATTCGGCAGAAGAACAGCGTCCATACAAGCCTCTTCCTCGCTTTTTTAAGATATATGTAAAAGGATTCAGAGGGGCAAGTGAGCTGCGGAATCAGCTGATGAGTACGAAGTCAACGGATGAAGTGCGTGCTTTGTTGGATGAGTTTGAGGTGAAGAATGCTGATGAGGAAATAAATTAATTATAACACCAACGTAAAACAGTAAATCCCTCTTGCCATATTGGTTGGAGGGATTTTTTTATTCTAATTCTTCAGGTTGCATCCAGCAGTAATAACCCCCACACCCCCGCATATATATTAATGGGTTACCCCCTAAACTCCAAAAGCAGGTGAGAACATGGAGAAACCACCGGAAAACAATAATAGAGAAGAGCAAAATAAGAAAAATGAACAGCTGGATCAATATCGAATTAAAAATGCAGACAATCCGATTACAACAAATGAAGGTTTAAAGGTTGCCAATAATGAAAATACCTTAAAAGCGGGAGATCGCGGTCCTGTGCTAATGGAGGATTTTCATTTTTTCCAAAAGCAAATGCATTTTGATACGGAACGAATTCCGGAGAGAGTCGTACATGCTAGAGGATTTGGTGTACATGGTGAATTTGAAGCGTATAAATCGATGAAAAAGTATACTAGAGCTGGATTCCTGCAGGAGGAAGGACTGAAGACGCCTGTGTTTGTGCGGTTTTCTACTGTGCAGGGCGGCAAAGGGTCTATGGATACTGCACGGGATATACGCGGGTTTGCTGTGAAATTTTATACAGATGAAGGAAATTATGATTTGCTGGGCCTGCAGTTTCCGATTTTTGTGATACATGATGCGTTTAAGTTTGTGGATTCACAGCATGCTCTGAAACCAGAACCGCATAATGATATGCCGACCGCTTCTGCGGCACATGATAACTTCTGGGATTTTGTCGCCAATAATCAGGAATCGGCCCATTTTGTGATGTGGGCGATGTCTGATCGGGCAGTCCCTAGAAGCTATCGGATGATGGAAGGGTTTGGGATTAATATTTTCCGTTTTGTGAATGAAGAGGGGAAGTCGCACTTTGTCCGCTTTCATTGGAAGCCTATGCTTGGTGTGCACTCGCTCCTTAATGAAGAGTCCCTGATTATTGGCGGAGTAGATCCAGATTATCATAGACGCGATCTAAGTGAAGCGATTGAGCGTGGTGCTTATCCTGTCTATGAACTCGGTGTGCAGATGATTGCTGAGGAAGATGAGTTTAAGTTTGATTTCGATGTCATTGATCCTACCAAGGTTTGGCCAGAGGAGATCATTCCTGTTGAAAAAATCGGGAAGATGACCTTGAATCGAAATGTTGATAACTTTTTCGCCGAAACAGAACAGGTTGCTTTTGATGTGACGAATCTAGTTCCTGGCATCAATTTTAGCAATGATCCTATTTTGCAGGGAAGAACCTTTACTTATAAAATAACCCAGCAGCACAGACTTGGCGGATCGAATTATCCTGATCTGCCAATCAATAAATCGATCTGTCCGTTTCATAACAATCAGCGAGACAGTTTCAACAGATATCGTATTGATGTCGATCAAGTAAACTATTTTAGAAACTCTATCGCCAATAACACGCCTGGGCCAACTCCGCCAGAGGAAGGCGGGTTTGTTCATTACCCGGAACAGGTTGAAGGGAAAAAGGTCAAAGCGAGCAGTGAGTCTTTCAAGGACTTCTTCTCTCATGCACGACTATTCTGGAATAGCATGTCAAGCGTTGAAAAGCAGCATATGATAGAGGCATTCAGTTTTGAGCTTGCGAAAGTGAAGGATGAGTCTGTTCGCCAGCAGGTTGTTGATATGTATGTGAACGTCGATAAGGAAATGGCGACAAAGATTGCCGAAAATATTGGCGCAAATCCTCCAGAGGGAGAGAATGTTCCGGTTACCTTGGCTTCGCCTGCACTTAGCCAGGAGAATACACCGCATTATCCTTATACATTAAAAGTGGGTGTCATCATTGCCAATGGCTTTGACGGGGAAGAAGTAAAAAATACGCTTGAAACACTTAATCAAAATGGAGTTTTCGTTGTTTTGATTAGTGAAAAGCTTGGCACAGTTACAGGAGCCGATGGTACAGTCCTGAAAGTGGATCAAATCTTTGTTTCTACTCATCATACGCTATATGACGCTCTGTATATAGTTGGCGGGGAAAGTTCTAATCAAACATCCTTTGATATTAATACTTTAGATTTTATAAACGGAATATACAAATATTATAAGCCGATTGGTGTGGCGACAACGGGCCAGTCCTATATTCAGCCTACTGATTACAATAATTTAGATGGTGTCGTGTTTGCTGCAGAAAATCAAGATTTTGATGAGGAGTTTGTTTCTGCAATTACGGTTCGGCGTTTTTGGGATCGAAGGTAGAGATCTATTATTAAAGCATACGAAATTGTTTGGGAAATATCATACTGTTATACTGTACTTACAAATACATTAGACTAGAAGATCACCTAATGGTGATCTTTTTACTGCTTACAATTAAGATGAGGTGATTAAAATGAAAAAAGTAATAACGTTATTCTTTTTCTTTAGTCTTTTAGTCATTAACTCTTTTCCTTCATTCGTAAGTGCTTGTTCATGCGCGGAATTACCAAGTGTTAAGGAAGAAATAGAACGTTCAGACGCAGTATTCAGTGGAACGGTTTTGGATATAAGAGAAAAGCGAAATTCATCAAAGTCCGTTCTATTTGAAGTAAGGAACATTTGGAAGGGTGCAGATGAATCGCAGATTATTATTACTACAGGGCAAGGTGGGGGCGATTGCGGATTTAATTTTTTGAGGGAACAGAATACTTGGTATATGCTAGTGAATCCACTACATTCGGTGAAAAAAATCTAGCAAGTAGCATTTGTGATCGCACCAATGAAGTGACTTCTCTGCAAGAGGATATAGCCATACTGGGTGATGGGCAGCCTCCGACGAAAGAAGTCGATTTAACAAGAGAACATGAAGGAAGTAATCTCTATATATGGGTTACAGTAGCTGCAGTAATGGGAATCATGGCAATTGTGATCTTAGTTATAAAAAAACAAAGGAAAAGATAGATAACTGATCAGCTAAAATGGAGAATAATTTGACTAAATTCAGGAGGTGTAATTTATGCAATCTAACAGTGCGGTATCGATTTGGTTCGGTGTCTCTAATTCCCTCCATGACCTTGAAGAATATGTTGAAGTGACATATACGGAAGATGGAGATTCAATTGATTCCAGCTTTGGCACAAGTTTTGGATTTGGTTACTTTGATGAAGATAAAATTGAAATTCATTTCTTTGAGGAACCGTTAAGTGATCTGGACGAAATACTAAAAGACTTTTCGTATAGTGAAAGCTTTATTCCAAGCTTAAAATCAGTAATACAGAGTGATCATTTAGCTCATAAAATTAACTCTGTAATATTATTATATGATCTTGAGGATGATATTTTGAGCAGTGAAGATACAACAGGAAATATAGAGATGAAATACATTGCTACAGTGCCGTACATAGAAGATTAGTTTTCTAAATTTTGATGTGGTGTAATCTTAAGAGGCTGTATTTTAAGATTGCTCCACGTTTTCTATTTGAATAATCTGTACTAGTTTAGTTTTGTGATTTTATATAACAGTTTTTTCTTCAATTGTTAAATAACCTCACAACTTAAAAAAAGTGTTGAAAAGAAAACGTTTCAACAGATAAATTAAACTTTTATTGTGAATAACTGAACATAATACAGTTGTATAAAATTTATGAAACAGAGTAATTTTGAGGAAATAAAAGAATTTGGAATAAAAAGAGTTATTATAAAGGATGATTAACGCTTACATGAGTGAAAATCGACTTTGAGGATTTCAGTTTTCTCCTTTAGAATAGGGTTACGAACAAAAGGAGGCTATAAAATGAAAACATTATTTAAAATGTTATCAGATTATGGGAAGTTTAACTATGAGCAAATCAAGGAAAGCATTCCAGAGCCAAACGAAGAATCCCGTTATGTTGTTTATTACGGATCACTAATGGAACCATCCACAACTACTAAGACAAAGACAAATAAAATAAAGCAGTATCCTAAATTTGAAAAGCCGATTACGCTGTAATCGGCTTTTTTTTGCAGTTTCGGTACGCTTGTGAAACAAGAAAATTCGGGGCGTCACTGTGACTGCTTAGAACTCAAACTCATCCGCCCAGCTATCAGTTTTCGGAAATGTTCTTCATTGATTATTTTAATCGGAAGACCTTCTGCTTGGAGTGCAGCCGCCTTTTTTTCCTTCGAGCTCACGCCAGCACTGCCAACCAATGCTTTATCCTGTGTGCCGACAACAAGGTAGCTTGTCTGTTTGGTTACGCCGCTTTTAAGCAATCCGCCATGATCCACAACCTGCTGCATGGCTTCCGCACGATCCATTCCAGCTAATTCACCTGTAAATACAATATGTTTTCCGTAAAGCGGATGCTGTTCATCAAACTCTGTTTTGCTTGTTGTGATAGATGAAATCGCTGGAGCACTGGCAAACCGTTTCTTTGCTGGTGCGGCCGTTTTTTTACCAAAAGTAGTTTGGTGCTTTAATTCTGAAAAAGCCTTTAATGCAACAGAACGATAGGTGCTTAAAAATGTTTCCAGTGATTTTCGTCTTTTTGCTTTGACACAGTTGATGACAAGCTGTGCACATGTAATTGCATCAGATAAAGCATGATGATGCTGATCTAATTGGACGCCAAAACGTTCAGCTCGGTCCTTGAGAGAGCCGCTGACTCTTTCACGGCCAAGTGCACATGAGCTGATGGGAATACTGCATGCATAAGTGAATTCAGGGATATCCAGTTTATATGTGAGCAAGCAGTTTTTCAGCACACTCATATCAAACTGAGCATTATGAGCAATTATGAGATGCTCTCCTTGAAAATATTGCTGAATCTCCTTCCACACTTCATCAAATGTAGGTGCATTTCTAACATCATCTTCAGTAATTCCATGCACCCGCACCATCCCAGGATCCATGAACAATGTTGGAGGCTGAATAAGATAATATTTTTCTTCTATAATTGAGTTGTTTTCAACAAATGCCATTCCGATTGAACAGGCGCTGTCCAGACGGTTATTGGCAATTTCAAAGTCAATCGCAATAAAATCCATCGTTTTTCTCCCTTCATACAGAGATTGTTTATTCATAGTTTAATAGAAAAAGCAGGGAAAATCCAAGTGGAGGGTTTTACCTGTGAAACAAGAAAATTCGGGGCGTCACTGTGACCGTGTCCAAATTGTGAACCAAAAACCAATAAAATAAAATATTGTGAAGTTCTTCACACAATAAAATCTAGTAATCTTGTATAATAAAACTATAAACAATATACCTAAAGAAGAAACCTATCGCATGTATATGTGAAATATTGAGCAAACTTAGGAGGTTATAAAATGAAAAAACAATTAGTTATGATCGGGAACGGCATGGCGGGCGTGAGAGCAATCGAAGAAATTCTTAAATTAAATAAAGAAGAATTTGAGATAACGATCTTTGGAAAAGAGCCATATCCTAACTATAACCGCATCCAATTATCACATGTGCTGCAGGGTGATACAACAGTGGCAGAGATCATTATGAATGATTGGGATTGGTATAAGGAGAATCATATTCAGCTATTTACAAACGAAAGCATTGTGAAAATTAATCCTGAAAACAAAACAGTGGAGAGCAGCAATGGGCGTATCACTGCATATGACAAGTTAATTATAGCGACAGGCTCCAGTCCGTTTATTCTCCCAGTCAAGGGTGCTGACAAACAGGGTGTAACGGGTTTTCGTGATATACAGGATTGTGAAGTAATGATCAAGACGGCAGAGTCTTATAAAAAAGCGGTTGTCATTGGCGGAGGTCTGCTAGGACTTGAAGCAGCACGCGGTCTAATTGATCTTGGCATGACGGTTGATGTGGTTCACTTAATGCCGCATCTAATGGAAAGGCAGCTTGATCCAACAGCATCACAAATGCTGCAGAGAGAACTTGAAAGCCAGGGAATGAACTTCCTGATGGAAAAACAGACAGAAGAAATTCTCGGGGAAGAGCGGGTAACAGGCATTCGTTTTACAGATGGAAGCGAAACGGCTGCTGATTTAGTTGTTATGGCTGTTGGAATTAAACCGAATATTGAGCTTGCAGCAGCATGCGGCCTGGAGGTAAATCGCGGAATTGTCGTCAATGATTATATTGAAACAAGCATTCCTGATATTTATGCAGTCGGCGAGTGTGCGGAGCACCGGGAAGTCACATATGGTCTTGTAGCTCCATTATATGAGCAGGCAAAAGTGCTTGCAGAAACAATCGTTGGCAAACGCGAAAGTACTTATGAAGGTTCCATTACGGGCACACAATTAAAGGTCTCTGGTGTGGACTTATATTCTGCCGGAGAAATAATGGATGACCCATCTGTAAAAGCGATCAAAGTTCACAATGAATTTGATGGCATTTATAAGAAAATTCTTGTCCGTGACAATAAAATTGCCGGAATTGTTCTTTATGGTAATACAAAGGACAGCAGCAAGCTATTCCGGATGATGATGGCAAAGGAAGAAATTACCGACCTTACAGACATCTCTTTACTGCAGAAAGCAGGAGAGGAAGGAGCCGAGGATATCGGTTCGATCCCAGCTGATGAAGTGGTTTGCGGCTGTAATGGTGTGACAAAAGGGACCATCGTTGAAGCCATCCAAACACAAGGATTAACAACATTAAATCAGGTTTCCGGCTGCACAAATGCCGGCAGATCTTGCGGACGATGTAAACCGCTTGTGAATGATATTCTGATGCATACTCTTGGCGACAGCTTTGATGCTTCTCTTGCAAAAGATTCGCTTTGCGGCTGTACTGCACTCAGCCGGGATGAAGTCGTAGAAGAAATTCGCACAAAAGGCTTAACAGCAGTAAAAGAAGTGATGAACGTTCTTGAATGGAAGCAGGAGGAAGGCTGCAGCAAATGCCGCCCAGCGATCAATTACTTCCTGGGCATGGTTCATATGGATACTTATCAGGATGACCGCGATTCACGACTTGTAAATGAAAAAATGCATGCAAACATTCAAAAGGATGGCACATACTCTGTTGTACCACGGATGTATGGCGGCGTGACAAATGCAAAAGATTTAATGAAAATTGCCCAAATCGCTGAAAAATATAATGTGCCGCTTGTGAAGTTAACAGGAGGACAGAGAATCGGCCTGTTTGGCGTAAAACGTGAGGACCTGACAGCTGTATGGCAGGAGCTTGATATGCCATCTGGATATGCGTACGGAAAAACATTAAGAACAGTTAAAACCTGTGTTGGCTCCCAATTCTGCCGCTTTGGCACACAGGATTCCATGTCACTCGGAATGGAGCTTGAGAAGAAATTTGAACGGCTTGATACACCTCATAAAGTGAAGATGGGCGTATCTGCCTGCCCGAGAAACTGTGCAGAATCAGGCATTAAAGACTTAGGATATGTAGGAATTGACGGCGGCTGGGAGATCTATGTCGGCGGAAACGGCGGTACAGATCTGCGTGCAGGCGATCTAGCGTGGACCGTCACAACAGAAGCAGAGGTAATGGAATACTCCAGCGCATTTCTGCAGTATTACCGTGAAACAGCAAACTATCTGGAACGGACTTCCACATGGCTTGAAAGACTTGGCTTAGATCATGTAAAAGCTCACTTGGCTGATAAAAACATACGAGAAAAGCTGAATGATCGTCTTGACCAAACATTACAGCGCTACAATGAGCCGTGGAAGCAAGCGATAGAAGATCAAAAAGTAAATGAAAAATATTACTCTACTAAAGAAGTAGAACTAGTTTAAGGAGGCTGATCAAATGAGAAGAATTGAAGTTTATCCATATTCTAAGTTATACGAACAAATGGGGCAGCCCGTAACGGTTGGCGATTCCAATATCGCATTATTCAAACTTTCAAATGGAGAAGTGCATGCAATAGAAAATAGGAGCCCACATCCAAAAGGCGGTATTTTATCTGAGGGGCTTGTGAGCGGGCATTATGTTTTCTGTCCTCTCTATGATTGGAAAATCTCGCTGCTGGACGGACTTGTGCAAAGTCCAGATACCGGAAGCGTAAAAAAGTATGAAGTAGAAGTCGAGGATAATAAGGTTTATATTTTGCTGGATTAACGGAAAGGGTGAAGCATGATGAACAAAGGGAAGGTATTTTTAGTCGGAGCAGGACCAGGGGATCTGAAACTCATTACAGTAAAAGGGATGGAAGCCATCACCAAGGCTGATGTCATTCTCTATGATCGATTGCTGAACCCGCAGCTATTAATGCAAGCAAAGGAAAATTGTGAATTCATTTATAGCGGCAAGCTGCCGGATCGCCATATTTTACGGCAAGAAACCATCAATCGTTTGCTGATTGAAAAAGCACTGGAAGGAAAAATTGTCGTCCGCTTAAAAGGAGGAGATCCTTCCGTTTTTGGCCGGGTTGGTGAAGAAGCAGAAGAACTTGCTCTAAATGAAATTGAATACGAAATTGTGCCGGGAATCACTTCCGGCATTGCAGCAGCTGCCTATGCCGGCATTCCTGTAACACATCGGAACTATGCCGGATCATTTGCAGTTGTGACAGCCCATGATCAATCAGCTGACGGCAAGCCAAGCATCAATTGGGCTGGCCTGGCACAGGGGGTGGATACGATCGCCTTTTATATGGGCATTAAAAACCTTCCTTTCATTTGCGAAAATTTAACAGTAAACGGGAAGTCGCCTGATACACCTGTTATCTTGATTCAGTGGGGCACATATGGAAGACAAAAGACGCTAAAAGGCACACTTGCGACCATTGCAGAGCTTGCAAAAGAACAGCAATTCTTAAATCCAGCGATAACACTAGTTGGTGAGATTGTGAAACTACGAGAAAAATTGAACTGGTTTGAAAAGAAACCGATGCACGGAAGACAGATTCTGCTTGCCCGCTCAGGGGTGACAGAAAGCCGAATTGCTAATAAGCTTCGCGATCTTGGTGCCGATGTAATTGAATTTCCAAAAATGAAAGCAAAAAAAGAAAGAGCGGAACTGCCAAATCTCAGCAAGTACAGTAACATTTTGTTTACCTCTCCAGAAAGTGTGGATGATTTCTTTGCCCTTTTAAAAGAGGAAAAACTGGACATTCGCTCTATCCCAAGGAATGTATATGGAACCTCAAGCAAGTCGATCGCAAAGCTTGCGCAGTTCGGAATTATGGCATCAAATATGCCTGAAGATATAAATCAAAATCAACTGTTAGTCATTGGCGAGAAAAACATAGAGCCGGTATATGAAAATGCACATTACATTTATACACATGAAATGATCATAGACGAGAGCTATTTCCCGATATATAACCGCCTGTTTGAGGACGCAGCGATAGAAAGTGTCATCATCCCGAGCAGCACGGCATTTACAACAATGATGACGGCGGCGAAGAAAATGAACATGGATCCAGTCTCCTTTTTAAAAGAGAAAATGCTATACTGTATGGGAAAAAAGAGCAGCAATGCTACTTCGAAATTAACGAATGAACAAATTACAATTCCCGAAAAGCCGACAGCTGATGAGCTGCTGCACATGATGATTTCTCAGGGCGAGGAGCTGACACGATGAAAGCAGTGTTATATATCGGGCATGGCAGCCGAAACTCACAAAGTAATGACAAGTTTCATGCCTTTATTCAGGATGTCAAACCGCATATTAATGCAGCCATACAGGAGGTCGGATTTCTTGAAAATGCATCACCCTCCATTTCAGAAGCAGTTGCAGCATGTGTTGAAAAAGGTGCTTCAGAGATTATGGTCATGCCTGTTTTACTTTTAGCTGGTATTCACGGTAAAGAGGATATTCCTGAAGAGATCGAAAAAATGAAGGAATGCTACCCACATATGTTATTTCAGTATGGAAGAGAACTGGGAGCTGATCCTCTCGCTGCCCAAATTTTGGCCGAGCGTGTGCAGGAAAAGCATTTTAGTGAAGATAACAGCAAAAAAGCGTTACTGCTGATCGGACATGGAAGCAGGGTAAAGGAAAGCGAAAGGCAACTATCAGAGCTTAGTAATCTATTGAAAGCAGAATTAAATAGCCAGCATGTTTTTCCCTGTTTTCTAAAAGAAAGCAGTCCAGGCTACAAGGAAGAACTGCAGAATGCTGTGGATTCAGGGTATGAAACGATATACACAATTCCACATCTGCTTTTTACCGGTATTTTCATAAAAAGAATTAAGGAAATAGCAGATGGCACTTCTGCTAAAGTCATCCACTGCGACCCGCTTGGGTTTCATCCAAGACTGGCAGAACTGCTTGTAAAAAGAACGAAAGGGGAGTTTGAGAGCTGATGCTGTATCCCATGATGATGAACTTAAAAGGAAAGAGTGCTGTAATCATTGGCGGAGGAGCCATTGCTGAACGGAAAGCGGCAGGACTCATTGAGGCAGGAGCAGCAGTGACAATCATTAGCCCTCAAGTGACAGCTGGTTTGTGTAAATTAATCTCCGAGGAAAAATGCACCTGGAAAGAAAAATGCTTTGAAAACAAAGATGCAGCAGGTTTTTTCATAATCATTGCCGCTACAGACAATCTATTGGTGAATCGAGAGGTGAAACAGGCCGCATCTGACAATCAGCTTGTGTTAATGATAGACGATCCCCATTTGTCTGATTTCCAAGTCCCTGCAATGGTTAGACGCGGAAAATTGACATTAACAGTTTCGACAGATGGAGCAAGTCCCAAGCTCGCAAAAAAGATAAAAAAACAGCTATCCCAAACGTATGATGAAAGATATGTAAACTATCTCGAGTTTCTGCAGCAGTCAAGGCGATTTATTCTAGAGAATGTTCGAGACCCAGCATGGAAAAGCAGCTTGCTGGAGCAGATTATCAGTGATGAATTTTTGCATGAAACCGACAGAAAGGCTGCATTTCAAAAACTATATGAGAGCTATTTAACGGGCATGGGGCAATCCAGAACACTATGAGGAAGGTTATAACTATGCATATGTTGTCAAGTATAAAAAGAATAAAGAATAAATCCGACAAAAAACGTTTCTGATCCATCGGGTATCCGATTTTAATCGTTTTTATAATAAAGATAGGAAGGGGGAGAAGATATGCTGAAAAGAATGAATGAGGCTTTGGATTATATAGAAGTTCACTTGAATGATGAGATTGATTACAACGAAGTGGAAAAAATAACAGGAACCTCCATTTATCATTTTCGAAGAATGTTTTCTTTTCTAGCTGGCATGTCATTAGGAGAGTATGTCCGTAACCGCAAGCTTTCTAACGCTACTTTTGATCTGCAGAATGAAGGTAAAAGTGTCACAGAAACTGCCTTCAAATACGGATATGAATCTGTGGATGGATTTTCACGTGCATTCAGGGAATGGTCGGGAATCAATCCCTCAGAAGTTAAGAAGACAAACACGCTTAAAGCATTTCCTAAGCTCTCCTTCCAACTAACGATTCAGGGAGGAAACAATATGGATTATCGAATACAGCAAAAAGAAGCTTTTAAGATTGTTGGCGTTAAAAAGAGAGTTCCGATTAAATTCCAAGGAGAAAATCAGGAAATCATAAAATTAGCACAAAGCATTACACCTCAGCAAAGAGAACAAATGCGGAACTTGGCAAACCTTGAGCCGCATCAAGTCGTAAATGCCTCCTATCATTTTGATGTTGAGCGCATGGAGGAAAAGGGAAGCCTTGATCATATGATTGGTGTATTAACAGACAGCCAATCGGATTTTGATGAGTTAGATGTAATTGAGGTGCCAAAACTAAATTGGGCTATATTTTCATCAAAAGGTGAGTTCCCAAAATCTATGCAAGAAACCTGGGGGAAAATAGCGGCAGAATGGCTTCCGTCTTCAGATTACGAATTAGTAGAAGCACCTGAGATCTCTTTTACAGGTGACTTATCGGATCGAAGCAATGTTTATAGTGAAATTTGGATTGCTGTGAAGAAGAGAGTAAGTATCTGATGCGAGAACAGGTTAGGTGGAGGAAACTGGTGCAAATCATTCCTCCAGACCGGAAAACGAGCGACTGGCGTAAGAAAAAATGCACGCACCCTTCCCGGCAGCTCTAAGTATGAAGGCTAAAGGGAAGGAAATCCCAACTTAAATTAAAAGATGCATTATATAAAAGAAGCAGGAGCCGCATAGGTCTTGCTTCTTTTAGCATAACCGCATAATTATAAACACCAACATAAAAAAATCCCATATTAATAGTAAATGATCAAAAGAAAATCAACGTTAATTAACAAATATTTATTGAAAATCGATACCCTTTTCTTATGCGCTCTATCAAGCATTAAAACTGCTGAATTATTTAATTAACAATCATGTTTTTTCAAAAACAGCTGTACATTCGTTAGGCATGATTAAACACTGTGCAGGTTCTATTATCATAATTTATGTAATCGGAATGCTCTTTCTTGTAATGCAAAATGCACTGCATCCAGGTGTGGCATTAATAGGTCTAGCCATTCTCTTTTTAACAATAGTAATTCTCCTTTTTTCAGCTGTTCTTCAGGATCTTTTAAAAAAAGTAATGAGCTTTAAATCGGAAAATGAGTTGTTCATTTGATAAAGATTGGTCGAGTTTGCTTGAATATTCATAAAGGATGCTTTTTTTTCGCTAAATAAATAACACAAGATAAACATACATCCGCTTCGAAAACTTCCCATCACTGGCCTTCTCATAAGTGCCCCTTTTAATTCCCACAACGAAAACAGCTAGCAAAACGAAATAAAAATGTGTAAAGTAAAAAGAGAATGAAGATGAGAAAGGATAATTCAATGAGCAAAAAAATGACTTCAGAGAAGAAAAGTAATTTAGTTAAGAAAATTTTAAGGGGATTAGCTGTTATTATCGGGGGCTTTATAACGGCATACGGATTAGAGGCCATTTTGATACCAAACTCTGTGTCTGACGGCGGGATTACAGGTCTTAGTATCGTTGGATCACAGCTGATCGGCATTCCCTTGGGCGTTTTAATTGCCGTGTTAAATATTCCATTTGTCTTTCTGGGCTACAAACAAATCGGCAAAAGCTTTGCCATTTATTCTGTTATTGGGATTGCTTCATTGGCAGTCAGTACCGTTCTAATGCATCATATTACACCGATCATTGAAGGAGATACACTGCTTGTAACGGTAATTGGCGGTATTGTGATTGGTTTTGGGATGGGACTGGCTTTAAGAAATGGGGGAGCATTGGATGGCATTGATATGCTGGCTGTTTTGCTGTCCAGGAAATTGCCGTTTGGTACAAGTGACCTTATTTTATTCTTAAATATGTTTGTTTTTATTGTTGTTTCATTCGTCTTTGGCCTTCAAGGTGCTTTCCTTTCCGCCATCGCTTATTACATAGCTTCTAAAGTTATTCACGCTGTTGAAGAAGGATTAAGCGGTTCAAAAACGTATAAAATTCTTACAAGTAAACCGGAAATTATGGTTGAAACGATTCGCGACCGTTTAGGCCGCAGTTCTACTTACAATGAAGTGCAGGGCGGTTATACAAATGAAAAATTTAAAGAAATTACGTGTATTGTGAACCGCTTAGAAGATAGTAAAATGAAAGAAATCATCAATGAAATCGATCCAAATTCTTTCGTAGCTGTATACGATGTGGCCGAAGTAAAGGGCGGTAACTTTAAAAAACGTGATATTCATTAATGTCCTTAGCTGATACATCATTGCAGCATAAATTGAGGCTGAATCCTATTTGGATTCGGTCTTTTTTAGAAGATGCGTGTAGAGGACTAAATGTAGTTTATGAAAAAACTGGATGAGGAGGCGTATCGTGTGGAATTATTATTGATTAGGCATGGCCAATCAGAAGCAGATATACTTGATGTTCACGAAGGAAGAGCAGATTTCTCTTTAACTGAAATAGGGGAAGAACAAGCACGAAAAATGGCTCAGTTTGTGAAAGAACATTATAAACCGGAGATCATTCTTGCCAGTCCATTGAAGAGAGCGAAAAAAACTGCTGGTATTCTGCAAGAGGCAATCAGATGTGAATTAATTGAAGAGGAGGATCTAATGGAGCTTCATAATGGAGTGTTAGCAGGACTCCCTAGAAAAGAAGCAATGATCAAATATCCTTTGCCAAAAGGCGGTCGTCCTCTTCATGTGCCGATTCCGGAAGGAGAATCGGAATTGGACTTCCGTTTAAGAGTCGAAAGGATATTTCATAAGATCATTCATGATTATAAGCAATACGGAAGGATCGCTGTCGTATCACATGGAGGCTTTATTTCTAATTTCTTCAAGGCGTTTTTAAATCTGCCAATTAATAGTGAGGCTATATTTTATACCGGTGATACAGGCATGCACCTTGTAGAGATCAGCGAAAGAGGAAGAATCATTAAGTTTCTTAATAAGCAGGATCATCTAGTATAATTAAGTGAATTGGGGTAAAGCATTGACACTTTGCTCACTGACTGCAATGTAATGGTGCGAGACTCCTGCTAAGGAGGGTAGGGAGATGGACCAAATTAGGCCCCTCTCCCGTACGCCGGAAAGCGAGTACCAATGCAGTGGAAATCACTTATTACTGCAATAAAAATAAACTAGATCACTTCCGTTGTCTTGGAATCCAGCAAATCATTAACGGCCTGCTCAATGACATTATCCTTTCCGCCATACAGCTTCTGCTCAGGGATAATGACATATTCACAGGCATTGCTATTCAAATAACTGTAGATAATCTGCGCTTCATCCAGCTCATCCTGATTGATTTCCGTCGGTGGCAGTGATCCTGTTTTTAAATAAGGATGAAGATGGGTCAGGATCAACTGTTTAAGATGTTCTTCTCTTAAGTCATATCTCTGTTTGTACAGCACTTTATTTCTCCTGATTAAAAACAGTTTCATCTTGTTTTCTTCTAAGTACTCCATTACGAGAATATAGTTGTTTTCGTTTGTGAATTGGAGAACCTGTCCTTTTTTATATAGAATCTCTGCAGATTTCAGCCATGTTTTAATCTCTGCAGCCATTTCAAAGTGAAAGTCTCCCGCCGCTTCAATCATCTTTTCTTCCATCTCATGAAGGATCTTCGTATCTGCTCCATGAAGTAAATCTAAGATTTTATCTAGAATCCTCCGGTATTCCTCCATTGCTGAGCTTTTAAAACAAATCCCTATACACTTGCCAATTGTATAGTTAAAGCAGGGTGTACGATGATTCATTGGGTGATTACAATCAATTTTATAAAATAGCTTCATCCCGTTTAATGCATTTTCTATCGTTCTTTGGCCGGTATAAGGTCCAAAGTAAAGGGAGCCATCGTCAATTTTTTTTGTGTTTGTCAGCTTAATAGACGGGGAGTGTGTATCCCGTTGAATTTTTAGATAAGAGTAAGATTTAGGTGTTTTCATCTTTCTGTTATAGCTTGGCTTTAGTTCCTTAATTAGTTCACACTCAAGCATGAAAGCCTCGAATTCAGTATCCGTTAAGATATAGTCAAAGTCTGTTAAGTGGTCAACTAATCTCTCAACTTTTTTTGTATGATTCTTAGAGTGATTCATATAAGATTGCACTCTGCTTTTTAAACTTTTTGATTTTCCCACATATATAATATGATCCGATGAATCTTTCATTAAATATACACCTGGAGAAGAGGGAAGCTGCTTTGCCTTATCCTTGATATTCATCGATCATCACTCCACTCTCAATACTTTTTATGATTGTACATTAGAATATTTAAAAACAATAAAGGAAAATAAGTCCTTATGAGAATAACATAACAAAAAATCAGTCATGAACCTCTGCTTAAACGTATAAGTTACGGTAGGAGGTGTTCAGTTAGTGGTTACTGTTTTATCCATAACTGCTGCAGTTATTTTTCTCTTGATCGCTATTTTTCAGGTGCTGCTGGCACTTGGTTTTCCGTTAGGAGAATTTGCGCTTGGAGGCTTTCATAAGGTCCTGCCGAAAAAATTGCGTTTTGTAAGTATAGGAAATGCCGTCATTTTATTTTTATTTGCATGGATTTTTTTACAGCATGCATCTGTTTTAGAAAGTATTTTGCCTTTTTCAACACATGTGTTTGTTTGGATCATTGCCATTTTTTTAGCATTAAACTCGATTGCAAATTTGTTCTCTGTTAGTAAAAAAGAGAAATACGTCATGACCCCTTTATCTGCTGCAGCGTGTATCTTATGTTTCTGGATTGCTCTATTATAAAACTTTCAGATAGGCGGTGTCTGTATGAATAAATTAGCATCAAAACGTTTTTGTAGAAAAGAATACCTCACAATAGATGGGCACAAACACGGCATGTTTATCGAAGGTACCAGTCCCGATCACCCAGTTATGCTGTATCTGCACGGAGGGCCAGGCTATCCGCAATATCCAATGATCCAATCTGCAGGTTTAAATTGGAGTGACTATGTAACGGTATGCTACTGGGATCAGCGGGCAGCGGGCATGTCTTACAATTCAAAAACGCAGGGAAAATTGACGATTGAACGATTTGTTCAAGATGCACTAGTCGTCACCGCTTTTTTAAAAAGGGAATATAAAAAAGAGAAAATCTATTTGTTCGGACATTCTTGGGGAACGTTAATAGGCTCTATTTTAGCCAGCACTTACCCAGAGCACTTTATTGCCTATATTGGTGCGGGACAAATGGGAAGGCATCTGCAATCAAATGCAGATACTGTGGAATTCCTCTTGCAAACGGCAATTGAGAGAGGCGACCAAAAGGCTGAAGAGGAAATTCGAAAGGTGCAGATTGATGAGCATTTTTATAAGGATAATCAGTATCGGAAGGTGTTCAGCCGTTATTTAATCAAATACGGAGGAGGAATGAAGAGAGCTGATTATTCACAAATGAAAAGCTTGTTAGAATTGTTTTCGTGCAGAAGGTATACCTGGATAGAAAAGCTGAATATTCCAAAGGGGATTTTTATGAGCTATGAGGCATTTGCAGAACAGCTGGCGAAGCTTGATGTGGCCGAACTAGCACATGAGTTTAAAATTCCGGTATACGTTGTGCAGGGAAAATACGATTATCAAACCTCTTATAAAGAAGCGAAGCGGTTTTTTGATAGCATCACTGCACCTTATAAAAAAATGTATACGTTTGAAAACTCTGCACATTCACCCTTTTTAGAGGAACAAGAAGCATTCATGGAAATCTTTAAAGATGAAATCCTCTTAATGCAGAAATAAATGAAGAGGCTGTCCAAGTGTTTTGCTTTTGGAGGCCTCTTTATGATTTGCAAATGTATTAATTATTTAAATCATGTAAACCAGGTGCATGCTCATTTGGCATATCTGGAAGCTCAGGAACTGGATAACCTTTAGGCGGTTCAGTTACTGCAAGTTCTCCGCCATTTCTGCTTGGCGTTGTGCCAGAAAAAACTTCACCGATTCTTGTTTGATCAAGACGGAAATTAAATTGAGCATTGTGGAAGCCCATATCCACATATTTGCGGCATTCAGGATATTTATTTAGGTCGTAGTTAGGAACAGGGAATGTTTTGCCCCAATCAACGCCTAATGTTTCTAAAGCTTTAGCAAAAGCATTTTGATGAGCGTTATCTCGGACCATTAAGAAAGCGATTGTTTCTCTTAATGTTTTGTTGCTGCTCATTTCATAAATGCGTGATTTTTGCAGAACACCTGTTGATTCGAGGACAACATTATTAAGAAGATTGGCAACTAGATTTCCATGATCATAAACCCAAGAGCCATTCCACGGATTTCCGCCAGCATCAACAGGCAGTGATGCTTTTGCGCCCATAATATAATGATGAGGGTTTGCTCCAGATTGGATCACATCGTCAAGCGGTGCCCCATCAGATGCTTGATTTCCTGGAAGCTCGCCTCCAGATTCATTCAGCAGCTGGTTAATAGTAGTCTGTACAAGCTCAATATGACTGAGTTCCTCTAGAAATACACCTCTGATTAGATCACGATACTGCTTTGCATTTCCTCTAAAATTTGCACTTTGAAAAGAGAACTGCATCATGGTTCTCATTTCCCCAAATTGTCCTCCAAGTGCTTCCTGCAGAACCTTTGCTGCAGAAGGATCTGGACGATCAGGAACAATCATATTGATTAAATCTTCACGATAAAAATACACGGCACCAACCGCCTTTCTTATAAATTCACATTTATTTTGCCTAAGAAAAAATTTCCTATACAGGCTGATTTAACGATTTCTGCTGATAAAAGAATAATGATGAAAAATTAAAAACTTTAATATAGGCTGTTTTCGCTGTGAACATATAAATGAGCAGAAGTTGATTTCTGCGGGGAGGGGCAGAGAGTGGCATCTATCACTTTTTCATTTCAATCAACAGGCATAGTGCGAAATTGATTTTCTTAAAAATTGTGAGAATGAAAAATAGGCGGAGGAATTCCGCTTAAATCGTAAAATCACTTAAAATCTGCCTAAATAGACGGATATATTCCGACTAACTGACCAAAAAACGTGCAAATGAGCGATCTTATTCAACATAGCCGGAAAACCTCCCCTTATTTCGCCGGAAAATAGATCAATTTTGGAAATAAGGGTAAAACCTCCGCTTATTGTGACTGCTTCATCTGGTAGGGCAGGATTGGGAGAAGAATAGCCTGTCTAGTAATGGGAGATACGATAAACTTCAATAATTTATCACTCTCCCTTGGAGATCTTGTATTATCCAATTTTCTTAGGGCTGGTAATTGGAATAGGTGCACCGCCGTATTTAGCAGGCTTAGTATGTCCAGATATTTATATTGTAGATGAAGAAAACATCATTTCCATATGGAAAACAAGTATAAATAATAACTGAGATTCTTCTCTTTACATACCCTTTAGGGGTATGTTATTCTGAGTATAAGTTAGGAGGGATTAGTATTGGTGAATTCATGTTGTGATACTGGTCATATAATTTCTGACCGAAGAAGTCATCATTCTGAAGAGGTTAAAAAGAATCTAACTTCCCGCTTAAATCGCATTGAAGGTCAGATACGAGGCATTAAAGGGATGATTGAGAAGGATGTTTATTGTGATGATGTTATTACACAGCTAGCTGCGACTCAATCGGCACTGAATAGTGTAGCTAAGATTTTATTAGAAGGCCATCTAAAAGGCTGTGTAGTTAACCGGCTTTCAGAAGGCGATCTAGAGGTATTAGATGAATTTGTAGTTACCGTTCAAAAGTTAATGAAAAAATAATTATATTTTTTTAGGTTTATATATACCCCTATAGTGTATATAGTGATAAATATAACATCATGTTAAGGAGAGAATACTTATGAAAAATGTAACGTTAAATGTACAAGGAATGTCATGCGGACATTGTGTAAAAGCGGTAGAAGGCAGTGTTGGTGAATTAACTGGTGTTGAACAAGTAACTGTAAAATTAGATGATGCGCAAGTAGAAGTTGTTTATAATGAATCACAAGTTTCTCTTGAAAAAATTAAAGAGACGATTGATGATCAAGGATATGACGTAGAATAAGAGTGCTTCTATAGCACTCTCTCATTTTAATAAATATATACCCCTATAAGGTATGTGAGGTGAAAGGTATGAGCTCTCTAGCCAATGAAGCCAAAGAAGCTAATATACAAATTACAGGTATGACCTGTGCAGCATGTGCGACCCGGATTGAAAAAGGTTTAAACAAAATGGAGGGTGTACAGTCTGCAAACGTCAACCTAGCTCTCGAAAAGTCTTCCATTAAATATGATCCATCAAAATTAAGTGCTGCAGATTTTGAGAAAAAAATAGAAGCACTTGGCTATGGCGTTGTAAAAGAAAAAGCAGAATTCGAAATTACAGGCATGACCTGTGCAGCATGCTCCTCCAGGATTGAAAAAGGACTAAATAAAATGGAGGGCATTGCCTCAGCAAATGTCAACTTAGCACTTGAAAAAGCTACGGTTGAATTTAACCCAACCGAAGTAAGCATCGGAGACATTATTGGGAAAGTGGAGCAACTGGGTTACGGTGCACACCAAAAAAAAGATGACAAGAAAGAACAAGTAGATCATCGGGAACAGGCAATTAAAAGTCAGCAGAGAAAATTCATTATCTCAGCCACTCTATCACTGCCTCTTCTTTGGACGATGTTCGGACACTTTTCATTTACATCGTTTATGTATGTACCTGATTTATTGATGAACCCATGGTTCCAAATGCTATTAGCAACACCAGTTCAATTTATTATTGGTAAGCAATTTTACGTTGGTGCTTATAAAGCACTTCGAAATGGAAGCGCCAATATGGATGTACTTGTTGTAATGGGTACATCAGCCGCTTACTTCTATAGTGTCTATCAGGCGATTGTTTCGGTTGGAGAACATCATGGTCCGCATCTTTATTTTGAAACAAGTGCAGTGTTAATCACACTCATTCTTTTAGGAAAATTATTCGAAGCAAAAGCAAAAGGACGTTCATCTGAAGCAATCAAAAAACTAATGGGGCTTCAAGCGAAAACAGCGATCGTTTTACGTGAAGGAGAAGAAAAAGAAGTCCCTTTAGACGAAGTAGTGATTGGCGACACCATCCTGGTAAAACCAGGAGAAAAGATTCCTGTGGATGGTGAAGTTTTAGAAGGAACAACAGCTGTAGATGAATCCATGCTGACAGGTGAAAGCCTGCCAGTTGATAAACAGACAGGTGATGTTTTATACGGTTCTACTATTAATAAAAATGGTTTCATTAAAATGACAGCAACAAAAGTGGGCCGAGATACAGCATTAGCGCAAATTATCAAGGTTGTCGAAGATGCACAAGGTTCAAAAGCACCGATTCAGCGTCTGGCCGACCAAATTTCAGGCATATTTGTTCCGATCGTAGTCGGGATTGCCATTCTGACATTTCTTGTTTGGATTATTTGGGTTCAGCCTGGAGAGTTTACGCCGGCATTGGAAGTATTAATTGCCGTGCTCGTTATTGCTTGTCCATGTGCACTAGGGTTAGCAACGCCTACTTCTATAATGGCAGGAAGCGGGCGTGCAGCTGAATTCGGCATTCTTTTCAAAGGGGGAGAACACCTGGAGCAAACCCAAGGCATTGATACTGTTGTTGTTGATAAAACAGGTACTGTCACACATGGGAAACCGGTTTTAACGGATGTTTTAACAGCTGAAGGCCAGGATGAGGAACAATTTTTATCCTATATTGGCACAGCTGAAAAACAATCTGAACATCCATTGGCAGAAGCAATTGTCCAAGGAATTCAGGAAAAAGGCATTGAACTTGGAGATGTTCAATACTTCGAAGCCATTCCTGGCTATGGTGTGCAAGCGACGATCTCAGGTCAGGCTGTAATCGTTGGTACACGGAAGCTTATGCAGCAGTATGGTGTTGATGTTAAAGCAGTTCTATCAACAATGGAAAAATTAGAAAGCGACGGCAAAACAGCAATGCTTGCTGCAATAAATGGTCAGTACGCTGGAATAGTAGCTGTTGCAGATACCATTAAAGATACTTCCCGCCATGCTATTCGCCGCTTACAGGATATGGGCATTAATGTCATTATGATGACAGGTGATAACCAGAGGACAGCAGATGCAATCGGGAAAGAAGTTGGCGTCAATTCAGTGATCGCTGAAGTGCTTCCTGAAGGCAAAGCAGATGAAGTGAAAAAGCTGCAGGAGCAAGGAAAGAAAGTAGCGATGGTTGGAGATGGAATTAATGACGCACCAGCACTTGCGACAGCAGATGTGGGGATGGCAATTGGCACTGGTACGGATGTAGCTATGGAAGCAGCCGATATCACACTTATTCGCGGAGATCTAAATAGTATTGCGGACGCGATTCTCATGAGCCGCAAAACGATGCGCAATATTAAACAAAACCTATTCTGGGCATTTGCCTACAACACAATTGGAATTCCAATTGCCGCAATCGGCTTGCTTGCACCATGGGTGGCAGGAGCAGCTATGGCATTCAGCTCCGTATCTGTTGTCTTAAACGCATTGCGATTACAGAGAGTTAAATTATAAAAAACAAATGAAGAGTAAACTGCCTGATCGCAGTTTACTCTTTCATTCATATAGGGGTGTGAGAGAATGCAAGAAACACAGAAAAAAGTAAAACTGGCGATTAACGGCGGGATAACGTTTGGAGCCAAACTGAATGCGAAACAGCTTGGGACGATCACAGAATACATGAATGATGAAGATGAACTGGAGTTAACCACCTTTCAGCAGCTTTATATAGAGGTTCAAGAAAGCAAGGCTGAAGAAGTCGAGGCAAAGCTTCGAGAGGTTGGATTGTCCTGTTACCCGGTTGGAAACTATGTAAAAAGCTTAAGAACATGCAACTTTTGCAAAGGTTCAGAAGAAGAAGGCATGCCCGCAGCAATTGAATTAAATAACCGCATTGCCGGAAAGCCGGTTCCGTTTACTCTTCGGCCAGCATACACAGGATGTCCGGTGGGTTGTGGAGAGCCGCTTGTAAATGATATTGGCGTCATGAAAATTAAGGATGGGTATCATCTATATCTTGGCGGTAAAGCAAAAGGAAAAGATGCGCATGTGGGTACTTTATTCATGGAGAATTTAACACCAGAAATGCTTTATAAAGCAGTTGAGAACATACTGGATATCTATGCTGAATATGGGAAGAAGAGAGAGCCATTCTTCAAGTTTCTGAATCGATTTGGGCTTGAAAACTTGAGAAATCTCGTGGCACTATAATGATCGACCAATCATAAAATTTTTGCTAATCTTAAAGTGAGTAAGTCTAGAAACAACGTAAAACGCAGAGAAATGAGATCAATTATATGAAAAGAATAGAGTTCCTGCACTGGGTTTTAGAGATTGATGTAGACAAAACGAAAGATTTTTATAAGAAAGAACAAGAGGTTTGTACATGTTTGGATTGTAAAAATTTTAGAAAAGCATGTAAATATATCAACAGCTCTGTAATGGAGCTGTTTTTGCAGTTAGGCGTAGATCCGTCGAAACCAAGTCTGTTATCTGAATTTGGAGAAGAAGAGGATGGGAAGCGGTTGTACATAGGGAATTACCATTTGACAGGTAAAGTAGTGAAAGGACCCACTTGCACAAGTTCGACCTGGAATGCTGAAAATACATCCACCTTTGGAGATGCAACAATTGGATTTGAAATGGATCATATAGATACTCTTTCTTCTCCTGTATTACAAATAGGTTTTGAAATGAAACTGCCTTGGGTTTTAAAGGATGATCTTGAGCAGGATGAATAACGGTTTACTTTTAAAAGATGAATAAGAAATGGAGAGGTTTTTATGAAGCCTAAAATGAATAAAAAAGAATTAGCTCATAAAGATGACATTTGGAATGCAGTAATCTCTGCTTTACCTGAATATGTTTATTCTGCAGAAAACAAAACAGCAAAAGAAGCTTTTACGGTATTTCAATACTACTCCGAAATGGAAAGCGGCGGGCATGAAATTTTACTCAATTGGACTTCCGATTATATAAAAGAAGTAGGAATTAAAGCATATGTAAAAGAATTAATAGAGAGTCTCGAGAAGATAAATGCCCATGCTTATGCTGCGATCATCAGAAAATACGGGGAGCAAATGTGGAAGCTGCATATCTCCTTAGAAAATGATGAAGTGGAAGAAAGTGAATACTATGAAGTTATTGAAAAAGCTGATGGAGAATATTACAGTTTGGACGATCAATTAGCTGTATTATTAGAAGCGTATTTCGTGGAAATTTATGAGGAATTGATTGATGTGGTGGAGGATTGAGTGTTTAGTAAAAAAAGGATGGAACAATCTAAAAGCCCATCCTTAAATACAGTATATTCTAGCTTTCAAAACAAGTCCGTTCCACCTGCGCTGCGGACACTTGCTTTCCGCTGGGGAGCTAGCTGAGCATTCTCGGCAAGCCTGTCGGGTCTCAACCTTTGCTCTACTTCCCGCAGGAGGCGAGTGTCCTCCGCTTCATTTCACTCAGGTTTAAACATTATATTTCTAATCAATCATTAAAAATGTAAGTTTCTAATCTTGATTATAATCGACTCGTCCAGTTATTGAAAAATTCCCTCTAAAGCCGACTACTCAATTAGTTCCTTGAACTTCTCTATAACATCTCCCTTCAAAATTTCCTCTTGATAAAAATGATTCACATATACAGTTAGGATCATTTCGTTTTCTTCGTTTATTTCAATTTTGCTAAGAACAGTGTTAATGATGTCCGCCAATTCCTGAGGGCCACGATACATCGTGTTCCATGCACGCACTTGTAATTCCAAGTCATCACTTAAAGCCGCATCTTCCAGCTCGTCTGCTGGTACAGGCTCATTTTGCTGTTCATAAGGGTTTTCATATGTATCAGTGTAAATAAACTGAAGAGGAGAGTATTCTTCGATATCATATGTATACTGTCCTTTCGAAGTGGTAATAAGAATTTCATCATCGGTCATTTCTAATGATCCATTATCAATAAGAAGTTGATTTGAATTCATTTTTATTTCAATCTCAGCATCAGGTGTAAAAAGCCAATAGCGGTGATCAGGATTCAGCTCTGAAACGTATTCTTCAAGAGATGTGGATTCAAACCGATCTTCATCATATAGTAGAGAATATTGCTTTGGGCGATAGAAACTGCGGGCATCGACATCCTTCATCGTAATGGTCCATTGTGATGAAGGACAATCAAATAAAACGCGAAAAGCAAAGCCATCCTCAATTTTCTGAAGTTCATCATAGATAAAGTATTGCCCAGCCTCCAGCGGCAGATCTGTTTCTTCTGACGTAACACCTTTTAACATTAGATGAACATATGCTTTAGTAGAAAAGCCGCCTTCTGTATTGATATAAATATGAAGTGTATCACTTTCTCTTATGATGCGTTCGATTCTTCCATCATGAAAGCTCTCATTAAACACTTCCTGAGCTGCAGCTAATAAAAAAGGAATCGCATGCTCCGTACTCTTACCTGCAGCTTCTAATATCTGTTCAAATTCCTGATCACCTTCACGCATCCACTGTAAATAATCTTCTCGAACAGCTTTCGGAAGTGAAGGATGATTTAAAGTATTATTATCTAAATACGTAATAAAACGGCTTGGCAGCACTTGCTGAAGCTCTTCCCGAACTTCATCGAGATCTTCTTTTAATGAGGCAAAAAGATCCTCGCCTTCTTCCTCTGCTTCACTTAAAGCAATCTCCCAGTCTTCATCACTCTCGTGTATAGGCAGAAGATTTACCTGAGCAAACCTTACTTGTGCTTCTCTAGTTAAATGCCACATTAGGATCACCTCTTAAGTATTGGTAAATTTAGTATACTATAAGTTTTTGGTATATGGGATGGGATCGGTTTGCAGTATTTAAAAGGTGAAGAAGTCGTTTAATGGGAAATCTTTATAATTTGATAGGAAAACAAAAAAGTTTGATAGGAAAGCGATCGAAATTGATAGGAAAGTTAAAAACTTTGATAGGAAAATCAAAAATTTTGATAGGAACCCTACTATTCAATGCAAAATCAATCGAATTTAACAGCATCCGAGTTAAAATCTCCCCGCTTCTAAAGAAAATCAAACGAATATACAGGCACATCCCTCATTCAAGGGCCAAATGTTTGATTTCCTCAACTGAAATCAACAATCTTTCAAACTTTTATAAAAATTTCAAAACCAACCTTCAATTTCCAATTCAATAAATGATAAAATAGTAGTAATTTACAAAAATAGTAGGTAGGATAGGCTTGAAAGAGTTAATAAATAAGATTACTGCGTTTAGAGATGAACGAGGCTGGTCGCCTTATCATAATGAAAAAGATCTCGCAATTTCCATTTCGCTTGAGGCAAATGAACTATTAGAGAATTTCCAATGGAGAAGCAGCGAGGCGGCAGTTGCAGAAAATAAACAAAATATAAAAGAAGAAATGGCGGATGTATTCATTTATCTTTTGCAATTGGCTGAGAAGATGGATGTGGATCTAATGGAAGAAGCTTTTAAAAAAATGGAGAAAAATGCAGTGAAGTACCCAGTTAAATGAGAAAAAGACAGGATACAGGGGGAAATACATTCATGATCCCAGCAAAAACGGATAAGGTGCATGTCAGCAATATGAGTGATAGCAGTTTGATTGAAACACTTTCCTGGTTCGGTCAGCATAGTCAATCGCTTTACAATATTGCCTTGTGCCATTTCACAGACCATCAGAAAATAGAAGAAGTTTTTTATCAATCTATTTTAAAAACGGACAAGGAATCTTCACGATTTAAGAGAGAAACCTCATATGAAGGCTGGGTTACCGCAAACTTTGTACATAAATGCCAAGAGCTTGCTGGTGGTGGAAACCGAGAGGAGACAGAGGGAACAGAAGAACTGATCGCCGCGATTTATCAATTAAAAAAGCAAGAGAAGGAAGCTATCCTTCTAACTTATGTAAAAGGAATATCATATGATGAAACGGCAGCTCTGCTGCAAATAAATATGGATCAGTTAAAAGCCCTTTTAGCTACAGGAATTCAGTCCATCAGAGAGACAATAGGAGATGGGCCAGAATTCCAGGGCTGCCAGGAATTTATTCCACACTATCTTACTTATTTAAACCGGGCCATGGAGCGATCCGAAAAGATTGATTTTGAGATTCATCTATACCACTGTCAAAACTGCCAAGAGGATTTAGCGACATTCCAAGAAGTCACGCTGATGCTGGCAGATCTGCCTAAAAAACAGATGCCTGCTGCCATATGGAGAAGGATCAAAGAAAGTGTGGAAGAAACAGAAAAACAAAGACAGCAGAAGAGAAAAAAACGAAGAAGATTTGGCCTTATCACAGCTAGTGTTTTTACGGTACTGATCGCATTAGGATTTATTACAGGTATTTTTGCCTCTACTTATTATGCCCTGTCAGAGGGTGATCCTGAACTGCGCTATTATCTGCAGGAAAACCTAGGAGAGCGGCTGAGCCTGGTGGCGGAAGATAACGGGATTAAAATTAAGATTAAAAGTGTCATTGCCGATGAATATCAGACACTTGTTTATTATGAAATTGAAGATTTGGAAGAAGAGAATCAATATATGATGATTTATGAAGATGGAGTTACTGTGGAAAACGAATACCAAAGTTTAAACAGCATGATTTATCCGCGCTACTTTATGCCGGATATGGAATCGGATTTGAACAAGAGAGAAAAAAATGTGTATCATGGAAAGCTTAGTCTACGGCCACTCGTAAAGGATAGCGCGACGATTAACCTTAATATTAGAAGCCTTCATCAGGTGACTGAAGAAGGGAGTATCAACTATGAATATACACAGGCTGCAAAAGGGGAATGGGAATTTGAACTTCCTCTAACGAAACAACCTTCAACTGAATATACCTTGGATGGAAGTGCAGAAATTGACGGAACAGAAGTAACCTTTAATACATTGACGTATGCACCGACTTCAACCGTGCTTCAGTACACAGTAGAAGGAGATCCTAACATGCAGAGAATGTATACCTACATGATTGACCATTTAGAAGTTGATGAGACAGTCATTCAGTCAGACTATTACGGTTCTTACTATAACTCAACTCACAATAACAATGGGTCAATAACCACTGAAAGCTTGTTTGATCCTCTTTTAGGTGCAGAAGCAAATGAAATGAGCATTCATTTTGGATCCGTTCATTTATCGGTGACGGATTCATTAACCATTCCGTTGGATACGATCCAGGAATATCCTTATACATTTGAATATGCAGATAGCACCATTTCAATTGATAATGTCCAATCGAAGGATGCCACTGAAATTACGCTCAGTAATTATGAAACTGAGAATCGAAGTTTTGATTCCTTACAGTACAATGTTGCAACTGAAAACGATGCTGAAATCACCTCTATGGAAATGGATGGAGAAGGAGTGATTGTCGATAAAAACGGTAAAGAATATGATATTCATAATCCCACCATTCCATATGAAGAGCTAGTTCATCCCCGCCATATAAGAACTGTGGAGAGAACAAAATATTACGGCAACAATGTTAAACCTACTGCAATTGAACTGTATGGGTATGATTCTACTAAATACTTAGATGATGTGGTAAAAGTTAAAATTAACCCAGCTGAATAATGGAAATGAAGCCCTGATGTCGTAATGGTGAATTAAGACATCAGGGTTTTTCTCTTGGTGAAAAATTAGGATGTATTTGGTTTATATGCAACTTAGCACCTAAAAAATGCAACATAAGTGAAGTGCTATTGAGGAAAACGATCAGCTATTTTACACTTTAAAAAAATGAGGACTGGAGGAACTGATATGAAGGTTACGGTTGAGTATATTTCAACAGGTGATCAAGAAATTGTTATTAAATGCAAGAAGATGGATTCAACTATTCAAAGCCTCCTGACCTGCATAAAACAGGCAGATGAAAAGATATTTGCTGTAAAAGAGCGGGAAATATTTGTATTGCATTCAGGAGATATTTATTATGCAGAATCTGTGGATCATAAGGTGTTCCTTTATACCAAAAGTGATGTTTTGGAATGTCAGGATTCACTTTTAAATCTGGAAAAGAGCTTACACTACAGCGATATTGTTCGCATCGGTAAATCCCAGTTGGTCAACCTGATGCATATACAAAAGCTAAAAAGCATCCTTCACAGCCGAATAGAAATTACACTTACATCAGGGGATAAACTAATTGTTTCACGTCATTATTCACAAGCATTTAAAAACAAGTTAGGTATAAACCCATAAACGAAGGAGGGAAAGGAAATGAAAAAATGGCAGGAAATTTTTCTATTTATGTATGAATCAAAAGCAACAGCAGGTATGTACTTTATTGCCTTTGTATTTTTCTATCTTGTGCTTGGGAGTATTGATAAGAGTATGCAAACCTCACTGCAATTTTGGACCTGTATTCAACTCTTTTTGGCTTGTTTGCTCATCGGCTTAGGTCAAGTGATTATTTTATCTAAAAGGGATTTGACGGTGTGGAGACTAATACTATGGAGCGGCTGGTCTCTTTTTATAACCATCTTGTTTACAGAATTCTTTTCATGGTTTGCAGGGTATCCGAACTGGTATCGTTATACCTTTTATGGCGCTATTACTCTTTCATTTATCATTTTTGGGCTGGCCTTAAAATGGAAATTAAACAAAGAAACGAGAGAATTGAACATGGCTTTACACCACTATAAGGAAAATATAGACAAAATATGAAACTGTTTATTATCTCAAACGTATATAAAATAAGGAGAATCAATTTATGGAACGAGTTGTAGAAACAGTGTCAATAAACGGCCGTCAGTTGGAATATTCGATTTCGGGTGAGGGTGAACCTATTCTGGTTATGCATGGGGGACATTCAAACTGTTATGAAGAATTCGGATATAAAAGTTTACTTGATAATGGGTTCTCCATCATTACGCCATCAAGACCTGGGTATGGTCGCACTGTGAAAGAAATTGGCGAAAATCTGGCGACAGCTTGTGAATATTATCTGGATTTACTGAACCATTTAGGAATT
The DNA here is from genome assembly GCF_001636345.1 of Cytobacillus gottheilii. GTDB lineage: Bacteria > Bacillota > Bacilli > Bacillales > Cytobacillaceae > Cytobacillus > Cytobacillus gottheilii. The sequence continues at coordinate 3,842,601 of NZ_KV440945.1, read as the reverse complement.
GATAAGCTGCATGTTATTGGAATATCAGCAGGCGGACCGAGTGCTATATATTTTGCAGTTCATTATCCTCAACACGTCAAAACCCTCATTCTACAATCAGCAGTCACGAAGGAGTGGCTTACACCAGAGGATTTGACGTATAAATTAGCACATGTTATTTTTCATCCTCGAATCGAAAAAACGACATGGACATTGCTGTCTAGGATCAATCAGCTTTTTCCAGCGTTTATTTTCAAGCAGATGTTTTCATCCTTTAGCAGTTTAAGCTATCGGGAAGCGAAAAAGAGAATTGGTACAAATGATATTGAAGAAGTTAGAAAAATGAACAATCGGCAAAGATCCGGACATGGTTTTTTAATCGATTTAAAACAAGTAAACGAACTGCCGGGAAATGAGTTAGAAAAAGTACTTTGTCCTACACTTATTTTGCATAGTGCATTTGATGGCTCTGTTCCATTGGAGCATGCCTATTATGCGGCTGAAAAAATTTTAGATGCAAAGATTTATGTATTGGATTCATGGGGCCATTTGATCTGGCTTGGAAAGTCAGCCAGTGATATGAACGAAGCCTTAATGGAGTTCCTTAATAACAATTATTAGAATAAAAAGAAAACGATCCGATTTTTAGTGTTACAGTATTAAACAAGTCGTCCCATCTAATCTGAAAAGCAGGAAAAAGGGGGAAACAGAATGGATGCAAATCAAGTCAGCAACATGAGGCTAAGGCAAGCGGGCACAATCAATATGTTAATACTTGTTCTTCTCGCTCTTTTTTTCATTATTGTCAATGTCTTTACGCTAACGTTCTCTCAATTTTATTTAACTGCGGGGATTTTAATATTAATTCAGAGTGTTTTTGGTCTCATAAAGAGAGATTCTACAAAATCTATATTCCCAATACTTGAGCAGGCAGCAGAATATGAGAAAGAAAAAATGGGCAGTGAGTGGTATAAGTATAAAAGAACAGGACATATTTGGAGCTTAGTACTGGGCTGCATGTTCGTTTTGCAATCCGTTTTGTTCAGTGATTCTGGTGACAGTGTTTTTGATTTAGAGATCGTGCTGATGCTGATTATTGCATTTACAGTTTTTATCATGATTAATGTCAGTTTGATCATTCATTTTAGAAAAGTAGATCAGGCGAGCACCCCTTCTGCGTTTAAAGGCTATACGAGGAAATCTTATGCTGCTGCTTTTGGAATTGGAATAGCATTAGGGATTCTGCTGATCTTCTTTATTGTTTCACTTTTTTTACCATGACTTTAAGAAAAGGAAAGGGTGCAGGAAATGAAGGTTTTTATGACGCTATTTTTCTTTCTACTAATCGGATTATATGCTTTTAAATTTCTGCAGCTTCTCGTTAAAATGAAACAGAAGCCTGTATTGCCTTTGACGAATGAAGAACTGCAGGATATTCGTAAAAATCCTCAGACACCTGTTGAATTCCCGACTTTTTCTAATCATAAAACCGGCCTAATCATTTATGCCTTGCTGCTTGTCTATTTGAGTGTCATGGTCTGGATGGGGGTATTCTATTGGGACATTGAATGGGCTCTGTATTTGTGTATATTTCTTCCGTTAATTCATACAAATAATCTCCTGAACTTATTCGCTGTTTTAGATGATGGTCTATTATGCGGCACGCGGTTCGTACATTGGAAAAGCATCAAATCTTTTCAATTTATTCCAATTGATCAGAATCATAAATTTTATGGATATGGCAAAGAGGTGAATGGAGGCTATGAGCTGAAAATCCAAACAAATTTCCTTCCAGTCAGCTGCATTGTGACGTCAGAAAGAATGAAAGATAAATTAACAGAGATTATGGTGGAGGAGTGTACACAAATAGAAAGAGATCTTAATCACACAATATAAATGTTCGATATAAAATATTTTTAATTAAAGATAAAAATACGGTTGACTTCTTTAACTGTAAATATTAATATTACAGTATAAGGTGATAACGATTATCACTTATATATTTATTTAAACTGTAATTTTTTATATTACATTTAGACTAATACTATGTCGGGAGTGTTGAAACTCATGGTACATTTATATACAACTTCAAGCTGCACATCTTGCAGAAAAGCGAAAGCATGGTTAGAGGAGCATCAAATTGATTTTGTAGAAAAGAATATTGGAACGAACCCTTTAACAGTAGATGAAATTAAATCAATTTTAAGATTAACTGAAGCAGGGACAGAAGAAATTATCTCAACAAAATCAAAAACGTTTCAAGCTTTAGATGTGGATGTGGATGCACTCCCGCTGAAGGAATTGTATCAGTTAATTATGGATCATCCGCAAATGCTGCGCAGACCCATTTTGTTAGATGAAAAACGTTTGCAGGTAGGTTTTAATGAAGAAGAAATCCGCAGTTTTCTGCCGCGCAAATTCCGTTCATTTTCCTTTAGTGAATTGCAGAAAATGGCTAACTAATGAACTCGGACAGGATTCTTGACAACCCTATCTGTAACAATTAATATTACAGTACAGATAACAAACTTTGCATTTTTTGGAGGCAAAAAATGAATAGTGACTTTACTCTTGCCATACACAGTTTAACGTATCTTGCTCTTCAATTGGATCATATGTCAACGAGTGATGCTATTTCGGAAAGTGCATGTGTACATCCCGTACGAATTCGCAAGGTTTTAAGTTTATTAAAAAAACATGGGTTCATTGTATCAAAAGAAGGAATCGGCGGCGGTTTTATCTTTTCAAAAGATGCAAGTGAAGTCAACTTGTGGGATATATATCGCATCACTTCAGATGGAGCCTTACAGCCCAAATGTCCAGATTCGAATGAGGATTGCGTAGTAGGCGCAAACATGCAAAAAGTATTATTTTCGATTTTTATCGGTGCAGAACAGCATCTCGGACAATATTTAAAAAACTATACTATTAAAGACATTGTGGATCTTGTTAACCAGAAAAATCAATTATGCTGACAGGGGAAAGATCATTTTTTTCCTGCAGTTTAACTGTAATGAAAATATTTACAGTTTAAAATAAAAGAGTAGGTGAACATATATGACGAATTTGCAAATCGGCGATTGGATCAAAGGACAATCAGCAGATGGAGAATTAATTTTAGGATACATTGATTCCGTAAATGAACAAGAACAATTTGCAAAGGTAATCGTTGTAACCTCTGATAACAATGAAGCAGTTGGAAAGAGAATTCCGATTCTGCAGAAACAGCTAAAGAAAATCCCTAATGCCAAGGTGACTAACATAGAACAGCTTCGCTTTCTCATTGATCTTGCTCTTGAAACGGGAGACCGAGAGTGGTTTAACGAACTATCAAACAAGCTGAACTCCATGAAGAAGCTTGTGGATGATGTGAAATAAAAAGTTGAGTGAACAGGTTAGACTTTAAAGCCTATTAAAAGGGCTTGGGACATAAATATTTAACATCATACCTGAATGATTAGAAAAGGAGTTATTTCTAATCATTCGGGTTTTTTAGTGTTGCTTTTAAAATAAAATTTTCTAAATAAAAGTGCTACTTTGACATATCCTCTTCTTCTCCTCCATAAAAAATGAAGCATTGCTTTAACATACAATCACAAATCACATTCGCTTTCTGCGAGAACATTAGCCGGTACTCCCTTTAATTCTCACGCTAAAAAAGGTATATTGAAGATATAACAATGTGATATGTGGAGGTTAGTCTGTTGCCGCAAAAGCCTAAAAGAATTGCGAAATATAAAATCATTGAAGAATATATACTTGAAAAAATAAAAAGCGGAGAATATACAAAAGGTCAATTAATTGAAACAGAACAGGAATTGATTGAAAAGTTTAGTGTAAGCCGTGTGACTGTCAGGCAGGCTACCAATAATCTAGTGGCGAAAGGATATCTATCCAGAAGCCAGGGGAGCGGAACCTTCGTTTCGAGTCAAAAAATTGTTGGCAGAACGACCAATGTCAAAAGTTTTACAGATGAAATGAAAGAAATGGGGAAAGTGGCCAGTACAGAAGTGCTTGAATTTAAAATTATTTCGGCAAGTCCGGAAATTGCACTTAAATTACAAATGGAAAAGGGCAATCCCATTTATTTTATTAGAAGACTCCGGAAAGCGGACGATGACCCAATGATGCTGGAGACTAGCTATATGAGTGTAGAAGATTACCCAGATCTGTCTTATGGAAATATAACTGGATCTAAATATCAGTATATCGAAGAAGTAAAAAATCAAACCATCGATCATTCCCATCATGTAGTAGTGCCGATTATGCCCACTGAGGAAATTGTAAAATACTTTAACTATAACCCAGAGCAGCCTTTAATAAAGTTATTGAATACAACCTTTTTAACAACAGGAAAAATTCTGGATTATACAGAGGTCATTTTAAACTCAGAAAAGTATCAATATCAATCCATAAGAGCGAAATAATTTGTATTAACAAATTTTATGTAGTCTATATAAAATTTACAATTGAATTAGCAAAACAATAATGGCATTCATCAATTAGGTGAGTGCTTTTTTCATTTAATAAAAATAATATTCCATTTTATACATGAGTATCCGCAAAGAAGCAGACACTTACAGTCATAAAAGGCTTAGGAATATGGAGAATAGATTTTTTCTAACGTCTTTTTAATATATAGATATAGTAATCTGTATTATTTATTAATACGTATTATTAAAATGTATTGACATATTTAATAGATTTGATATTATGTTTATAGAAATTGATTTAACCGTTTTCAACATTCAAACATGAGTAAAAATTTTTAAGAATGGTGAAAGCGGTTCCTATTAACTGTTAATTTTACAAAGAGAAAGGGGTATAAACATGAAAGACGCACTGATGGGTTTTGGTCAAAAACTTGGAAAAGCGATTTTACTGCCGGTAGCGATCCTTCCAGTAGCGGGATTATTGCTTGGAATATCGTCCGCTTTATCTGGTCAAGCAGTTCTTGAAACATATCCAATTTTAGACAACACAATTTTGCAAGCGATTTTACAGATAATGAAAGCAGCTGGATCAGGGGTATTTAATGCTCTCCCATTAATATTCGCAGTAGGGATAGCGATTGGTTTAGCTAAAAAGGAAAAGGGTCCTGCAGCTTTAGCAGCTGTTGTTGGTTATTTCGTCTTAATTATTACGATCAATGCACTTTTAACTATTACAGGCGAATTAGCTCCACCAGATGCAGATCCACGGGCATATGGACAAGGAGCACAATTTGGAGTTCTGACACTTCAAATGGGTGTTTTTGGAGGTATTTTAACAGGTATTGTAACCGGTTTAATCCACAATCGTTTTTATAATATAAAACTGCCTGAAATGCTTGCCTTCTTTGGAGGCTCAAGATTTGTTCCAATTATTAATACATTCGTATTCTTAATTGTTGGTGCTTTAATGTATATCATTTGGCCATTTATCGGTAATGGGATTGCCGCATTTGGAGAATTTGCAACAGGACTTGGTACACTCGGAGCATTTTTATATGGTTTAATGCTTCGTACTCTTTATCTGTTTGGTCTTCATCATGTTTTCTATCTTCCATTCTGGACGACTGCTGCCGGTGGAACATTAGAAGTTGGCGGACAAATGTATGAAGGATTCCAAACGATTTTCTTAGCGCAATTATCTGATCCTGAAACAACTAAATTCTTTGGAAACTTAGCACTATTTAATAGTGGCCGTTATTTGCACATGATGTTCGGTATGATCGGTATCGTTCTTGCGATGTATCATGCAATTCCTAAAGGACCAAAGAGAAAAGCAACAGCTGGTTTCTTATTATCAGTAGGTTTAACTGCATTTGTAACAGGTGTTACTGAGCCAATTTCTTTCGCTCTATTATTCGCTTCACCACTTCTTTTCGCAGCAGAAGCAATCCTTTTCGCTCTAAGTTTTGTGGTAGCGAGCATTGCCAATATTACAATCGGTTCAACTTTCTCAGCAGGACTTGTTGAATTCCTTCTATTCGGAGTATTCCAAGGAAACGATAAAACGAATTTCCTTTGGGCTCTCCTGTTAGCCATTCCGGTTATAGCTGTTTACTATTTTGTCTTTAAGTTCTTGATTATCAAGCTTAATGCAAAAACACCTGGCCGTGATGATGACGAGGTGACAGAAGAAGAACAAAGTCATGTAGCAGCAGTAGTAACAGAAGATGATAAAGCTAAATTAATCATTGAAGGTCTTGGCGGTTTTGATAATATTACAGAAATTGATAACTGTGCAACAAGACTGAGAGTAACTGTAGTGAAGCCAGATAAAATTGATGCGAAGACATTAAAGCAGACTGGCGCCATGAACACAGTTGTAAGAGGCAAGGCGATTCAAGTGATCTACGGACCAAAAGTGAATATCATCCGCGGAGAACTAGACGACTATATCGAACAGAACAATATTAAGCATTTGTAATGAGTGGAGTGCTCTATCGATTTTTTGATAGAGCCTTTGCCATTATCCTGAAAGGAGTTTTACGATGAAAAAGAATGTAATCTATATACACACACATGATAGCGGAAAAGTTCTTAGTCCATATGGTTATGATGTTCCGACACCTGCATTGCAACAGTTTGCGGAAGAAGCAACCATTTTTAGACAGGCATATTGTGTAGGACCAACTTGTTCACCGAGCCGGGCAGGACTTCTGACAGGAATGTACCCGCATAGCAACGGAATGTATGGATTGTCTCAGCGAGGATTCCAGCTTCATGATTATAATCAGCATTTAGTGAATTTTTTAAAGAAGCAAGATTATCATACTGTACTATGTGGTATTCAGCATGAGGCCGGCAGCTATACAGATCATAAAAATGGGGCAAACATGATTGGATATGATCAGGATATTACGTCTGATAATTCTGGTCTAACTGAACAGGAGCTTGTGAAGTGGGATTATAAAAACGCGAATCAAGTTCGTGAATGGCTGCAGCAGACAGATAAGGATAAGCCTTTCTTTTTATCTTATGGAATGTTTGCGACACATCGCAAGTTTCCGGAAGAAGCACACGAGGATCACCAAGCGTTTGATCCAAAGTATGTAATGCCTCCATACCCAATGTCAGATGATAAGAGAATTCGTGAAGACTACACTGGATACCTTAACTCTGCTACTTGGGCAAACGAATCATTCAAAATCGTGATTGATGCGTTAAAAGAAGAAGGTTTATATGACAATTCCATTATTATTTTTACGACGGACCATGGTTTAGCTTTCCCATTCGGCAAATGTACACTATATGATACCGGAATCGGTGTTTCATTGATCATGCGTGTTCCAGGAAGCAATATGATTGGTGAGGAAGTGGAAGGTCTTGTATCGCAGGTAGATATTTTCCCTACATTATGCGAATTGCTGGAGATTGAAAAGCCATCTTATCTGCAGGGTGTTTCTTTTGCAGAGATGTTTAAAGTAATGGATCATGAGGTGAGAGACGAGATTTTTGCAGAGATCAATTATCACACGTCTTATGAGCCTGCGCGAAGCATTCGTACGAAAAGGTATAAATATATCAAATATTATGATGAAAACTACTTAAAAATTAACCGCACAAATATTGATAATTCACCAACAAAAACATTATTTCATGAAAATGGCTTAGAAGAAGCTGTAAAGCCTCATGAAGGTTTGTATGATTTAATGTACGATCCGGGCGAAAGAAATAACTTAGCTGGTGTTGAGCGCTACAATACGATCCTTGATGAAATGCGTCAAAAACTGCATGATCATCAAGTGAAAACAAATGATCCGATTCTGTCAGGTCACTTCAAAATAGAAGAAGGCTGGAAGGTTAATCGTGCAGAAACGTATAACCCTAGCTCAAAAGATCCTAATGACTACTTAAAGGCTGGTGAGTAACATGTTTGGACTTTTTAATAAAAAGAAAAAAGATGGTTTTGTTAGCCCTGCTGCCGGGACTATTAAATCGATTGACCAGGTAAACGATGAAACATTTTCACAAAAAATCATGGGTGATGGCTTTGCGATTGCTCCGAGCGCTACGCAAGTATTCTCCCCTGTAGATGCTGTCGTGGATTTTGTTTTCAAAACAAATCATGCGGTCGGCTTGAAGACAGAGGACGGTAAAGAGATCCTCATTCATGTTGGCGTAGATACTGTAAACTTAGAGGGTAAAGGATTTACTTCTCACATCCAAGATGGACAAAAGGTGAAAAAAGGTGACCTTTTATTAACGGTTGATTTTGATTCAATTAGTGATCTTGTTCCTTCAACAGATATTATTCTGATTTTCACAAGCGGGGAAGCCTGCAAAGTGAACAATCCCAATGAAAAAGTAGAAGCACAGCAGGAAAATATTGTTGAACTAACAAAATAAAAGTGCTGGGTAACTCTCGCTTATTCTTCTGAGTAAGCGGGATTTTTCCATTATGTATCTAAATAAAGGAGGTAATGGTGAAATGCAATCTTATAATGAGAAACAGCAGAAAATGATCCAGCAATTAAAAAATGGTCTTATTGTTTCATGTCAGGCAAAAAAGGACGACCCGATGTATATGCCAGGCATCATTACAGGGATGGCCAAGTCTGCGATATGGGGAGGAGCAGCAGGCCTGCGTCTTAACACTCCTGAACAAATCAGCGAGGTACGCCAAATCACAGACCTTCCTATTATCGGTCTGTGGAAGCAGCATTCAGAGAATAGTTCTGTTTTTATAACGCCAACCATGGAAGCAGTTGACGAGGTTATAGGGGCAGGTGCCGATATTGTGGCAATTGATGCAACTGACCGGATCAATGCAGATGGTGAAAAAGCATATCTCCTAATTGAAAAAATCAAACAAAAATATCCTGAAACCACCATTTTAGCAGATATCCGCAATGAAGAAGAAGCTGTCATCGCCCTGGAGCAAGGTGCTCATATGGTGGCTCCAACTCTGTATCGATTTAATGATAATCCGAAGTCAATTGATAGTCCTGACTTTGAAATGCTGGCTAAAATAGTACGTGCATGTGAGGGCAAAGGACTTGTATTAATGGAAGGAAAAATCAATACACCTGAAGAGGCAATCGAAAGTTTATACTTAGGTGCCTATGCGGTCGTGGTTGGAAGTGCCATTACTCGGCCACACCTGACTACATTAAGGTTTACAAATAAAATTAATAAGTATGAAAATAAAATGCCACTTTATTATTGAGTGCTGAAATTTTGCAATACTCCTGCCCGAATGGGAAAATGATTAAAGTGAGATTTTCTATAGGGAGTGATCCAATGGTCAACCAGAAAAGCTGCTGTTCTGCATCCAGATCGTCTATTTCTGTGAATAATACTGTTTCAGAAAGCGAACAAAATCTTGAGAGCCAAGTGAAACAGAAGGATAGAGAAAATATGGTTTACCTTGAAGGCGGCACCTTTTTAATGGGAACGGAGGATGCTGACGCCAATCCGTTGGACCAGGAAGGACCGATTCGGGAAGTAAAGGTTGCCCCTTTTTATATTGATCCATATACCGTAACAAATCGCGAGTTTCAAGAATTTATTAACGATACAAACTATCAGACAGATGCCGACAAATTTGGCTGGTCTTTTGTTTTTCATCTGCTAATATCTGAAGAAACAGCTGCAAAAGTCACACAGGCACCAGTACAAACCCCATGGTGGCGTGTTGTACATGGAGCCAATTGGCAGCATCCAGAAGGTCCTGATTCTTCAATTGAAGAACGAATGGATCACCCTGTTGTGCATGTTTCCTGGAATGACGCACAGGCTTATTGCAAGTGGGCTGGAAAAAGACTGCTGACAGAAGAAGAGTGGGAATATGCTGCAAGAGGCGGACTGGTTCAGAAGAGGTATCCATGGGGAGATACCTTACAGCCAAACGGAGAGCATTACTGCAATATATGGCAAGGTCAATTTCCGGTAAAAAATACGGAAGAAGATGGCTATTTAGGAACAGCACCTGTACATGCTTTTCCTGCAAATGGATATGGTTTGCACAATATGTCAGGAAACGTCTGGGAATGGTGTGCCAATTGGTTTGATCGTTCTAAAAAGGATGAACATATTCCCAATACACTCATGCCTGAGTCACCTAGAACAATGCGAGGCGGTTCCTATTTATGTCACGATTCATACTGTAATCGCTACCGAGTGGCGGCCAGGAGTTCAAATACACCTGACAGTTCATCAGGCAATGTAGGATTCCGCTGTGCAGCTGATGTTTAAGAGAAAAAAGGAGGCATCTACAAGCGTAGATGCCTTTGCTATTTAACGTACAGCCTGCAAAAAGTGAATTATAACTCTTTATACTCCTTGGCTATTAATCGATAAGACTCGTATTTATCACTTGGGTCATACGTAATTGTCACAATCATAAGCTCGTCAGCATGATATTGCTTCTGCAATTGGTCAAGTCTCTGCTTAACTTCAGCAGGATTCCCGAAAATGATCTTCTCCTTCATAGCTTCGAGCTTCGCTTTTTCTTCCAAAGACAGCGGGGTATTTTTCGCATTCTCTATGCTTGGTACTCCCTGGTTTCCCTCTTTCTTTTCTCTCTGAATAGACCAGATTAAAGAGCTTAAAGCAATCTCCTCTGCCTTTTCTGTAGTCTCAGCGCAAAAAACAGTTGCCGCTATAATGACATAAGGTTTTTCTTTGTGTGGAGTTTTGCTGTAAACTTCCCGATACTGCTCCACAATTGCAGGGCCATCTTTGTCACTCATAAAATGACCGAATACATAGGATATTCCTTTTTCGCCGGCAAGGATGGCGCTTTTTTTACTGGTGCCCAGCAGCCATGGATGTGGTGGCTGCTTAGGTATTGGCGCTGCCTTTACTTTTGCATATGGATGATCTTCCGGAAAATCATTGTCCAGAAAATGCAAGAGGTCATTAATTGAGTCAGGAAAGGACCATACGCCTTTTAAGAAATGATCAGATAGTGCCTGGCTTGCTTCAGCAGATCCGCCTGGTGCACGGCCAAGCCCGATATCAATGCGGTCTGGAAACAATGTGGCAAGCATATTAAAAGCCTCTGCAACCTTATAAGGCTTATAGTAAGGTAAAAGAACAGCACCGGACCCAATTCGAATGGTATTCGTTTGTGCTCCAATATAGCTCAGCATGATTTCCGGTGCGGGGCAGGCAAGGCCGCTTAAATCATGATGCTCTGCAATCCAGTAGCGGGAATATCCGTACTTTTCACCGTGTTGGGCAAGCTTCAAGGAAGCTTCCAGTGCTTCTTTTGCCGTTTGATTCGCTGAAATAGGGGATTGATCCAAAATGCTTAGCTTCATTGTGTCTCTCGTTCCTTTTCCGAAAAGGTCACCGTATACTCTCCGACATTTCCTTTTTCATAAAGGTTTGTAAGCGAGGTAAAGTAGTGTACGATTTCTCCCGTGAAAGCCAGTTGTAGGGAAGGGACGGAAACTTGAAAGCTTTTTTCATATAATAATACAGCGATGTCATGATATTCTTCACTGTTTACATTGAAGACAACAGTGATTTTATGAAGACTTCCTGCTAAGTTGTGATTCAAGCTTTTAACTTTAATAGATGTGCCGTTCAAAAGAATTTCATTATTCATAACAAAAGCCTCCTAGCTCTTTCTTAGAAAAACTGCTTAGTTTAATTTTATCCAATTAGAATAAAACTAGTGAACAATGCGCTTAAAATAAAGATCGATAAATGCTTGGGTGCAGTGCAATTTTGGGGTGTTAGAATGAGTCATGAAAGATTGGAGAAAGGTGTCGTGGAAATGGTGGAAACGAACGCGGGGAGCCCAGAAACTGGAAAAAGGTGTCGCGTAAATGGTGGAAACGAGCGCGGGAGTCCAGAAACTGGAAAAAGGTGTCTTGAAAACAGCAGAAACACCCCCGAATAGTCCAGTAATTGGAAAACAGTGTCGTGAAAACGGCAGAAACGAACCCAAAAAGTCCAGTAACTGGAAAAAGGTGTCGTGAAAACAGCAGAAACACCCCCGAAAAGTCCAGTAACTGGAAAACAGTGTCGCGCAAACGGCAGAAACACCCCCTGAAAGTCCAGTAATTGGAAAATACTGTCGCGCAAACGACAGAAACAAATCCTTGAATCCTAATAACTGGTAAACAGTGCCGCTCAGACTTTCTTATGCTGAGCTATGATGGGAACTTCACAGCATAAAAAGTATTTCAAAATAACAAAACATCTCCAATCACTCGGTGAAAGGAGATGTTTTTTATTATCAAGAAATGATCAAGCAATTATTTTTTAAATTCGGTAACCGAGTTGCTTAGAAATATTCCTTGATGTTTCCTGAACTTTGTTTTGGAGCTCATCGTCTATTCGTTGCATCGTAATTCGGCTGCTTGGTCCTGAAATACTAAAGCTGGCAATAATTTTACCAGTATAATCATATATCGGAGCAGCAATGCAGCGTATGCCTTCTTCGTTTTCGATATTATCTAGTGCATAGCCCTGTGCTCTAATGGTTTCTACTTCACGTTTTAATTCATCGCGTGAGCGGATCGTATTCTCTGTACGGGTGATAAAATCAGTCTTTGCTGCAATTTCCTCGAATTGCTCTTGATCTTTACCTGAAAGCAAGACCTTTCCCACGCCTGTACAATACATAGGGGCTCTGCTCCCAATTCTTGAATACATGCGGATCGTTTGATTGCTCTCGATTTTGTCAATATAGACAACTTCACCTTTATCCTCCATGCATAAGTGAATCGTTTCATTGACGTCAGAAGAAAGTTTTTTAAGAAATGGCTTTGAAATAGGGATCAATTCAATATTATTCAATACATTTCTTGAAATATAAATGATCTGGAAGCCAATTTTATACTTATCTGTTTCAGTATCTTTACTTACATAATTCATGTCTATCAGTGTGGACAGAAGTCGGTGAACAGTACTTTTTGATAGTCCGACCTGTTCAGCTAGACGTGTAATTTGAATTCCGTTTGGATATTCGGATAGTACATTCAGCAAGGTAAGTGCACGTTCCAATGATTGTACATTCGCCATAATTTCCCTCCATCGTTAACGAACGAAGACTGATCAATGATCATATCTAGATAACTTTTATTATTTATTATTCACGGCAGGTTGACACATTTATCATAGTAAAATCAAATTGGTTTGTAAACTGTGGAAAAATATTATGTATCCCCTTTCATTTTTTTGACTTAAAAGAAAATTTCTTATTGAAATTCATCAGATATCATTTATAATAAAAATTATAGAACATGATTCTATAATGTGGAACAAATAGGAATTGTTAGTTAAAAGGCAAACGAAGGACGCGGAGAAATGATATCGCTTTCCAAACGATTTAATATTTCAGAGGGGGAATTTTTAAAATGAAAATTCATTATGCACACCATCCGGATGATGTCAAAAACTATACAACTGAAAAACTACGTAATGAATTTCTTATGGAAACTGTATTCAAAGAGAATGAAGTTGAGTTAGCATACAGCCATGTGGATCGCATTATCTATGGAGGAGCAATGCCTGTCGGGAAAGAGCTGACGTTGGATGCTGGTAAAGAACTGGCTGCAGAATATTTCCTTGAGCGACGTGAAATGGGCGTTATCAATATTGGCGGAGACGGAGTAATCGTTCTCGACGGAGAAGAGTATCAGATCAATAACAGAGAAGGAATTTACATTGGCAGAGGAACAAAAGAGGTTGTATTTAAATCAAATGATGCAAATCAGCCTGCTAAGTTCTATATCAATTCATGTCCTGCTCATAAAACATATCCAACCGTAAAAGTAGATTTAGAGAAAGCAATCGCACGCCCGCTTGGAGAAGATACAGCGATGAATAAAAGAACGATTCATCAGTTTATTCACCCGGATGTGCTGGATTCTTGCCAGTTGAGCATGGGGATGACGGTTCTTGAAGAAGGAAGCGGCTGGAATACAATGCCTGCTCATACGCATGAACGAAGAATGGAAGTCTATTTCTATTTTAATATGGAAGAAGACACACGTGTATTTCACTTAATGGGACAGCCACATGAAACAAGACATATTGTCATGAGCAATGAGCAAGCTGTACTGTCACCGAGCTGGTCCATTCACTCTGGAATCGGGACGCGCAATTATACCTTTATCTGGGGAATGTGCGGAGAAAACCAGGATTTCGATGATATGGATCATGTAGCAATGAAGGATTTGCGTTAATAGCGCAAATCCTTCGAATCTACTTTTAACGCTTGAAGGAGGCTGCCATGACAAAGCCCAGAATTATCATTACAGATTGCGACCATGAAAATATTGATATAGAAACAAATGTTTTTCGAAATGAATCATTCACTTTTGAACACTTGGACTGTAAAACAGAAGATGATGTCATTGCTAATTGTCAGGGAGCTTCTGTTTTTCTCAATCAATACGCTCCTATTACAGAAAAAGTTATGGCGAATTTGCCTGATTTGAAGCTGGTTGTCCGCTATGGTGTTGGAGTGAATAATGTGGATCTGGAAGCAGCAGATAAATATGGAGTTCAAGTGTGCAATGTTCCTGATTACGGCACTAATGAGGTTGCGGATCATGCATTGGCGCTGATGCTTGCTCTTACCCGAAAAATACCGCACATGAATCAGCTGGTAAGGAGCGGCGATTGGGATTACCAAAAGAGCATTCCGATCTACCGCCATAGTGAACAAACTGTCGGCATTATCGGGTTAGGCAGAATTGGCACTTCTTTTGCACAAAAAGTGCAGGCTCTTGGCTGCCGCATTATTGTATGCGATTCCAAATATAAAAACAATCAATCTAGAAAACTGCCAGATGGAATGGAGCTTGTCGAATTAGATGAATTGCTTGAGCAATCTGATGTTGTTTCCATCCACTGCCCGCTTGAATCTGCATATAACTTATTAGATGTAGACCAGCTTAAACGGATGAAAAATACTGCTTATCTGGTGAATGTGTCGCGCGGAGGAATCGTGAATGAAAGTGCCCTTGATACAGCACTTGAAGAAGGGTGGATAGCTGGGGCTGCTGTTGATGTAGCGGAAAAAGAACCGCTGTCTGCAGACTCGCCATTATTCAAACACGATCATTTCTTATGTACACCGCATATGGCTTGGTACTCTGAACAGGCCGCATTGGAATTAAAACGAAAAGTAGCAGAGGAAGCTGTGCGTTTCTTGAAAGGCGAACCTGTGCACTACCCAATAAATGAGATTCATAACCTTATAAAAGAGTAGGAGTGGAGTAAATGAAAAAGACTTTTAAAACTTTTGCTATAGTTGTAACCGTTTTCTTTGTAACGATGTTAGCTGCTTGCGGCGGATCTAGTTCTTCTGGTGATACATCAGATGGAGGATCAGGCGGCAGCGGATCAGCTCAAGAAATTAAAGTAGCTTTCAACCAGCCTGAAAACCATCCGCAGTATAAAGCAATGGAAGAGTTCGGTGAAAAATTTAAAGAATTAACGGATGGTGCATTTGAAATCAAAATGTATCCAAACGAACTTTTAGGTGCACAGCGTGAAACAATGGAGCTTGTTCAATCTGGGACAATCGGCATGTCCATTGTTGCAGGAAGCTTAATGGAAAACTTCAATGAAGAATTTGTTGTATTCAACTTGCCATACGTGTTTGATTCTAAGGATCACCAAATGTCCGTTTTAAATAACCAGGATATTGTAGGCGATTTATATACGTCAGTTGAAGATCAGGGCATGACAGTATTAGCTGGTTTCCATGGCGGTGTTCGTAACGTTTATAACAGTGAAAAGCCAATCAATACACCAGAAGATTTAGCTGGTCTGAAGATCCGTATTATCGAAAGTGATACAAACATTAAGATGATGGAAAACATGGGCGGAACAGGTACACCAATGGGTCAAGGGGAAGTTTACACAGCGATTCAATCAGGCGTTATTGATGGCGGAGAGAATAACGAGTTAATTTACTCTAATTTAAAACATGTTGAAATCGCGCCATACTACTCTTATACACAGCATTTAATGATTCCTGACTATTTGATCATTAACACTGATTTATTAAACGGCATGTCTGAAGAGCATCAAAACATCTTTAAAGAAGAATTGGCAAAAGCAGTAGATCGTGAAGTTGAGCTTTGGGATGCAGATGTAGAAGCTGCGAAAAAAGCTGCTGAAGAAGCAGGTGCTGAATTTAACGAATTAGATATTAAAGTTTTCCAAGATGCGGTTCAGCCGGTCATCGATGAAAAGTTAAGCTCAGACAGCGCAAAAGCTTTATATGAAAAAGTTAGAGAAGTAGCTGAATAAGAGCTGGAGTGATTTTATGAAACTCATAAAAACAATTTTAGACAAAATCCTTGGAAGTGTCTGCATTATTCTTTTCGCTTTCCTTGTATTGCTAGTAACTTGGCAAGTTATCACTCGGTTCGTCTTTGACGATCCGAGTGTCATTTCAGAAGAATTAGCGAAATATTGCTTCGTTTGGCTTGTTTTGTTTGGAGCTGCCTATGTATTTGGTGAAAGAGGACATATGGCTATTGAATTTGTAAAAGATAAATTTCCAACCGGAATCAAAATGGGTGTTGAGCTGTTTATCGAGTTAGTAGTAATCCTTTTCGCAGCCCTGATCCTTGTACAAGGCGGATATGCAGCAACAAGTTTAGCTTGGACACAATTATCCGGTGCGCTGCAAATTCCAGTAGGTTATTTATATGCGGCAATTCCGCTTAGCGGAGTATTTATTATTTTTTACTGTATCTATAATATGTATCTCATTATTAAACATAAGAAACCACTAGAGCAATAGTTAGGCTGAAAGGAAGTAGATAATATGGATATTGCTGTTCAAGCGGCACTGATACTATTTGCTGGCGTGGCATTCTTATTAATAATAGGTGCACCAATTAGTATTAGTGTTGGAGTTGCATCTGCCTTGGCGATGTTCTCTATCATAGACTTTAACAATGGTCTTTTGACCTCAGCACAGCGAATGTTTACCGGAATGAACTCGTTTACGCTGCTTGCGATTCCGTTTTTTATTCTTGCCGGTGTTATTATGAACAACGGCGGGATTGCAACCAGACTGGTCAACTGTGCTAAAGTACTGAGCGGCCGTTTGCCGGGTTCTTTAGCACATACCAATATCGTTGCTAATATGATGTTCGGATCCATCAGCGGTTCAGCGGTTGCTTCTGCAGCTGCAGTTGGAGGAACGATGGGCCCGTTGCAGAAAAAAGAGGGATATAATCAGGAATTTAGTGCGGCGGTAAACATTGCATCCGCTCCAACAGGAATGCTGATTCCGCCAAGTAATACATTGATTGTATACTCCCTTGTAAGCGGTGGAACATCGATTGCAGCTCTCTTCATGGCAGGATATGTACCGGGACTTCTATGGGGTCTGGCTTGTATGGTTGTTGCGTTTATTTTGGCTAAAAAGTATGGATATAAAGGCGATGACAAAGTTAGCTTTGCGGTCGCATTAAAAGTATTTTTAGATGCCATTCCAAGTCTTTTGTTAATTGTGATTGTTATTGGAGGGATTATTGGAGGCGTGTTTACGGCAACAGAAGGTTCTGCCATTGCCGTGGTTTATTCGCTGCTGCTCTCCTTCATTTACAGAACCATTAAAATCAAAGATTTGCCTGGTATTCTATTAGATTCAGCAAAAACAACTTCTATTGTTATTTTCTTAATCGGTGTTTCTTCTATTATGTCATGGGTTATGGCATTTACGAATATCCCGGGCATTATTGCTGATACATTGCTAAGCATTTCAGATAACATGTTTGTTATTTTGCTCATCATGAACCTGGTACTTCTAATTGTTGGAACGTTCATGGATCCAACACCAGCGGTTTTAATCTTTACGCCTATTTTCTTGCCAATTGCGACAAGTTTTGGGATCGATCCGGTTCACTTTGGAATTATGATCGTATTCAACTTATCAATTGGTACCATTACACCGCCTGTTGGACCTGTGTTATTCGTGGGCACAAAGGTAGCTGGTCTGAGAATTGAGAATGTAGTGAGACCGCTGATGCCATTTTTCCTAGTGACCATCTTGGTGCTGTTTCTGATCACATACATTCCACAATTGTCTTTATTTGTACCAGAGTTATTTAACTTAACAGGAAATTAATAAAAAGTGGACAGGTACATGTAGCGTGGAAACGGGACTGTACCTGTTTTTATAATGAGAGTTTGAGAAGCAACTAGAATAATGTTAAATATGTTTTTTTATGTAATGGAGGGATTGATCATGAAAGCCATTTTTTATGAGGGTGCGGAACATGTTGCCTTCAAAGAAGCAGAGATGCCTAAACTGCCAGAAGGATGGGCACTCATTAAAACTTCCCATGTTGGGATATGCGGAACAGATCTAAATATCTATGCAGGAACACATCCCCGCGCTGCGGCGCCTTTAATCATGGGGCATGAATTTTCCGGTACGGTGCTTGAAGGACATCCAACACTAAAAGAAGGAACAAAAGTAACAGTAAACCCATTATTAAGCTGCGGCACATGCGGACCTTGTGTATCAGGACAGTCCCATGTTTGTGAGTCTCTAAAGCTGATTGGCATTGATTGTGATGGCGGGATGGCAGAATATGTTGCTGCACCGGCCGACAGCATTATTGCTTTGCCGGAGGAGATGAATTTAGAGGCAGGAGCATTGGCAGAGCCGGTTGCGGTTGCGGTTCATGCGGTCCGTCAGGGCGGTTATGTGCCGGGAGATCGGGTTGTTGTTTTTGGTGCGGGCACGATTGGCTTATGTGTAGCACTCGTTTTGAGAAGCTTGGGTGCAACAGATATCATTGTGGCTGAAACGAACGAACATCGTCTTGCCATGGCGAAAGAGCTTGGTTTTGTTGCGGTAAATCCACTGAGTGAGGATGTTCACAGTGTGGTTTTAGAGCATACGAACGGCTTAGGTGCCGATTTTGTTTTTGATTGTGCAGGCCATCCATCGGTATTAACTCAGCTGACCGAGCTTGTAAAGGTCAGAGGAAATATAATCATTGTGGCGGCATATAAAAAGCCAGCTCCAGTCAACCTTCTTCAAGGAATGTTTAAGGAGCTCTCCATTCAATTTGTGCGTGTTTACACACCAAGAGACTTTGAGATTGCGATTGACCTATTAAACTCACAAAGCAGCTTTGAAAAAATGATTACACATGTGCTTCCTCCTGAAGAAGCCGAAAAAGGCTTTGAGCTGCTGACAACGGGAACAAATGCGGTGAAGGTTATGTATTCTTTTTAAGAAAAATATTTGCCCTTTAGAAAGGAATAAAAACATGAATAACTTATTTGATCTAACAGGAAAAGTCGCGGTAGTAACGGGCGGTAATCGTGGTCTTGGAAAGGAAATGGCTTTAGGTCTTGCCAGTGCTGGAGCTGATGTTGCAGTGGTAGCGAGAAATGTCACAGAAGAAGTACTGGAAGAAATCCGCAATCAAGGAGTAAAAGCGATCGGCATCAATTATGATATTCGGAATGTGGATGGCTACGGTTCACTAGTGGATCAAGTGATAGATCAAATGGGCAAAATTGATATTTTAGTCAATAATGCAGGAGTGCAAAAACGTCATCCCGCTGCCGAATTTCCGAAAGAGGATTGGGATTTTGTGATGGATATTAATGCAAATGCCGTATTTTATCTTTGTCAGACAGTAGGAAAACATATGCTTGAAAGAGGAAAAGGGAAGATCATCAACATTGCTTCGCTCCTATCCTTTCAAGGCGGTTTAACCGTTCCAGCCTATGCAGCAAGCAAAGGAGCGGTCATGCAATTCACGAAATCATTAGCGAATGAATGGGCAGGCAAAGGAGTAAACGTAAATTGCATCGCACCAGGCTATATGGCGACAGAAATGAATACAGCGTTAATTGAAGATCCAACAAGAAGCAGGCAAATCCTTGAGAGAATCCCCGCACAAAGATGGGGCAATGGCCGGGATATGCAAGGTGCTGCAATCTTTTTAGCATCTGATGCCTCTGACTATATTCACGGCTATACACTGGCGATTGATGGCGGCTGGTTAGGGCGTTAAGAAAGAATAGGTTAAAGGGAAGAAAGACCTTTAAAACTTGTTCAAACAATAAATTGTAAACCTTATATAAAATAGAATGATGAAATAAAAAATTTATCTGTATAAAACGAACGGAGGATACACATGACATTTCAATTGGATTATTTTTCACTAAAAGGGAAAACGGCATTAGTTACAGGAGCAAGAACGGGAATTGGCCAAGCAATTTCAATTGGTTTGGCAGCTGCCGGTGCACATGTCCTTCTCTTGGGCCATCGTGATAACTTACAGGAAACACAAACGAAGATTGAGGAAATTGGCGGAACGTACGATACCATCTTAATTGATCTAAGCAAGGTCGACACAATTCGTGAAAAACTTAAACCAATCATTGAAAAACACGAGATTGATATTTTAGTCAACAACGCAGGTGTCATTTACCGTGAACCAGCCGTAGATTTTAATGAGCAAGAATGGATGCGTGTCATTGATGTTAACGTGAACTCCATTTTCGTATTGTCTCAGGAAATTGGGCGAGGAATGGTGGAAAGAGGATCAGGCAAAATCATTAATATTGCATCCCTTTTATCCTTCCAGGGTGGTATTTTCGTACCAGCTTATACGGCAAGCAAGCATGCAGTTGTAGGATTGACAAAGGCTTTAGCCAACGAGTGGGCTGGCAAAGGCGTTCAGGTAAATGCAATTGCTCCTGGATATATTGAAACGAACAACACCGAAGCCATTAGAAACGATGAGCAGCGCAATAAATCAATTTTAGAAAGAATTCCGGCAGGACGCTGGGGAGAAGCAGATGATCTGGCTGGTGCTGCAGTCTTTTTATCCTCCAAGGCTTCTGAATATGTCAATGGCCATGTACTAGTCGTGGATGGCGGCTGGCTGGGACGATAAACATAGGCTAGAAATAACATAAAAAACGGTAAGAGCGTTAAAAGCTCTTGCCGTTTTTTTGTATGATCTTCATGAAAAAGTGTAAAGTTACCTTGACGTAAAGTTTCTTTTACTTTATTGTAAAAATATGAGAGGTGATGAAGTGAAAAATCGATTGCCTGAGTTACGGAAAACGTTTGGTTATTCGCAAGAGCGTCTTGCAGCCAAGCTTGGAGTGTCGCGGCAGACCATCATTTCAATTGAAAAAGGAAAATACTTTCCTTCGCTGCCGCTGGCTTTTGAACTAGCAGCAACATTTGAGACAACAATTGAACATGTATTTATTTATGAAGGAAAAAAGGAGGAAGAATGATGGGATCAAGAAAAACTTTCTTAGTCATGGGGATACTATTTACGCTAATGGGGGGATTTGTAGGATACGCAGGAATTATGGCAGACTCAGCTCCAATATCCATGACCTATATTGTTCTTGCCATGGCTTACATGTCCTTTTGTCTCAGCTACTTATTTCCGCAATTTAAAGAAAATGATGAGCGGGTGAAATTAATCAAGCAGAAGGGGATGTTTGCTTCATTTATAGCGTTTATGCTGTATCTGATTCTGTTTCAAATAGGAATTCAGCTAGGCTGGGTTAACCTCAGCGCATTACAGCTTCTGCATATTTTGAGCACATTAATGATTTGTACAGTCTTTTCTTCATTTGTCATATATTCTAAGAAAATATGAAAACATTGTTTGATCCCATTATTTCCTAGGGAATAATGTCGATTCGGAAATACCAAATCTTTAGGCTGTACCTATATGTTCGACACCTGTTTATAGAGACTCTTAGTTGAGGAAATCCTGCAGAGTTAATTGCTTTAAAAGCATCCAACATAAAAATCAGCAATAGCCTCCTTTTTTTAATAAATATAGGCAACTGTCTCAAACATAAACGAATGTCCAGCATATTTTATCTTATAAATTGGCTGTGCAAATGCATTTGAATTATTTCGTTTCTCTTCCGCATTTTAAATACTGAAAAAGCATGAAAGCTAAGAATAATGTCAGCCATGTGGAAGTAAGGTGCGATTATGATTGGGGCTAAGCCAATTAATTATTATAGGGGGGAGCCTATTAATATGTATGGAAGAAGACCTTATGGATTTGGTTATGGAGGATTTGGCAGAAGACCGTTCGGTTATGGTTTTGGCGGACCGTTTTTAGGCGGTTTTGTTGGAGGTTTGGCAGCAGGAGCACTTCTTACACCTGGATTCGGATATGGCGGTTATCCTGGATATCGACCGTTTTATCCGCCATATTACTATTATTGATAAATGTGGCTGGCTTTTTGCCAGCCATTGCTGTTTTTGCGAGGAATATTATTCAAGTCATCTCTGAATATTTTATTGGAAAAAGAGGTTTACTCTATATAAAATTAGGGAAAAAAGAAGTGTGGATGATCCTTGTGGTTATAAGGAGAAACCAAACTCTGCTGTTTTTCTAAGGGAGCAGCAGCGGTTGATATTGTTTTTTAGTTATGATAAGTTCATATATAAGAAAGGAGGACAGCACAACAATTGGAAATGGAATTATTTTTCCTATATTCGTAATAGTGTACTGAAGAAGGGGATCTGTACTATACAGATAAAGAATGCAGTGCACAACGAGATTATGAGGATATGAAAATTAATTCTTTACGGCGAAATTTATTCTTGCACATAACTCTAGTTTTATTCGCTTCGTTTCACTTCGCAATTTACTTCTTTTATATTAAAAAACCAAATGTTCTTTCCCTTCGTACTAAAACGATCTGAAAGGAAGAATCAATGAATTCTCAAAAGAAAAAATTAAATATAGTTTTTTATGCATCGGCGGTCATTATTGCAAGTTTAGTATTGGCAGGTGCTTTCATGCCAGCGGCTTTTGCAGAAGTTGCCAACACAGCGCTGCAATTCACAACGCATAATTTTGGCTGGCTTTATTTAGGAGCGATATTCATTTTTGCGATCTTTTTAATTTACTTAATTTTTAGTAAATATGGATCGATTCGATTGGGAGGCAAAAATGAAAGACCGAAATATCCGCTATTTACATGGATCGGTATGCTTTTTTCAGCAGGTTTTGGTGTCGCTCTTGTTTTTTACGGAATCGGTGAACCTATGTCGCATTTCTTTGCACCGCCATTTTCAGATGTAGAGGCGCAATCTACAGAGGCAGGAAGAATCGCGATGGGTTACTCTTTTTTTCACTATGGAATTAGCCAATGGACCGTTTTTGGTATAGTGGGTCTTGCAATGGCATACTTCCAATTTAAAAAGGGCACAGATGGAATGGTCTCTACGACTCTTTCTCCAATCATCGGAAAAGGAAAACATGAAAAGCCAACAAAGAGACTCGTTGATATTTTGGCGATCGTAGCAACAGTACTAGGTGTAGCGACTTCAATTGGGTTAGGCGTCATGCAAATTAATGGAGGAGTTACGTCCACATTTGGAATTGCAGAATCCCCATGGACGCTGATCATCATTATGGCCATTTTAACTGGCTTATATCTGTTGTCAGCTACAACAGGCTTGGATAAAGGAATTCGCTGGCTAAGTAACTTCAACCTAGGTGCTGCTTTAGTGTTTATGTTGTTTGTATTTGTTACGGGTCCAACCGTGTTCATTCTGGATACATTAATTGTTGGTCTTGGCGATTATATTACAAACTTCATTTCCTATAGTCTGAGATTAAGTCCTTATAGCGGCGGTGAATGGGTCTATGATTGGACTGTGTTTTACTGGGCATGGGCGATTGCTTGGGCGCCGTTTGTTGGAGCTTTTGTAGCACGTGTTTCCAGAGGCCGTACGATTCGTGAATTTATCCTAGGTGTCATGGTCGCACCTCCTGCCATTGCTTTACTGTGGATTGCCGTTTTCGGAGGAACAGCACTTCATATGGATTTATTTGAAGGTGGAACAATTGCGGCTGCTGTTAACAACGACATTACAAGTGCTTTATTTGCTACTTTAGCAGGCTTGCCTTTTACAGAAATTGTTTCCGTATTTGTCCTTCTGTTAATCTTCACTTTCCTAATTACTTCTGCTGACTCGGCGGTATTTATTTTGAGCAGTATGTCGACTGGGGGCTCACTCAATCCTCCAATTAGAATAAGAATTATTTGGGGAGTATTAATGAGTGGAATTTCTTTAATCCTTCTCCTTGCAAGCGGATTGACTGGATTGCAGACAGCTTCAATTATTGCTGCATTGCCATTTGTCATTATTCTCTTGCTGATGAATTTCTCGATCTTTAAAGTCATTAGAGCTGACTATAAAAAAGAAGCAGTTGCCAAAAACCCGGCTGCAGTGAAAAAAGAAACAAGAGAGAAAACACAGAAAACAAGCAAGTTAAAAGAAGATAGTGCAAGTGTCTCATAATAAAATAGAAAAGATTCAAGGCGTTTATGCCTTGAATCTTTTTTTATTCAGGTTTCTATTATACTTCTTTATTTTTCTCCAATTTTGCAGAGATTAAAAGATAAATAGCAATGCCGCCAAAGGTAATCAGTGTGCCTGTAATCAGTCTTGCCTCATCTTGCAGCGATGTTTGTTCAAGCAGGTAGTCAGGCAATGTGATAAGTGCCAGAACAATCACCATAACCCAGGTTTTAGCCCAAAGGGAGGTCCCAATTAGAAACACTAGCAGAATAGTCCCGGTAATGATACTTCCAAGAGTGCCAAAATCGATGACAGGAGTGGCGATCGCTTCGTTTAAAAAGATTAAGCCGAGAAAAAGTCCAATTGGAACAATGGATATCCCCATAAAGATCAATCCTTTTTTTATAGGAGAGCGTTCCAATGTAGAGATTGCCTTAAATCCAATCAATACAAAAGCGACAAAAATAACGGCAATCACGATATGTCCGACAATTTCTAAAACAGAATATGAGAGTGTTCCTTTCAGCAAATCTGGAATGATGTTAAAGGAAAATGAACCTAAAACAATCAGACATATATATTTGAACCACGTCCTCATATCAATAGACATTTCATTTGAAATCATCTGCATATACTCTTTTGGGGACTTTCCAACAATTTTCTCGATTGGTTTCCCCTTTTTTTCTGCTTCATATAGATGAACTTCTAATTCTTCAATCATTTCCTCAATCTCTTTTGGATTTTTACCGCTGGAAAATAAATAAACCCGCAGATTTTCTAAGAAATTCTGGCTTTTTTTCGATAATGTGAATTCATTATTCAACATTTTCAGCTCCTTTTGTTTTATTGTCCAGTGTCTGATTCATGATGAAGCACCCTATTGACACTGCTCTCCAGCTGATGCCAGCGCTCCATAAACTTCTGTAATTCCAGTTCTCCTTTTGGTGTAAGTGAGTAGTATTTTCTTCGTGGACCAGCAGTCGATTTCTTTAATGTAGAAGTAACCAACTCTTCCTTTTGCATCCTAATAAGCAAAGGATAAATGGTTCCTTCACTGAAGGAATGAAATCCATATTCTTCAAGCTTTTCGGCCAGTTCGTAGCCATAGACTTCTTTATTATGAATAATGGCCAGGATACAGCCATCAATAATTCCTTTAAGCATCTGAGTAGATGACAAAGAATTTCACTCCTTTTTTCACTAACTTGTAATACAAGGGTTATGGGTTTTATATACCTTGCAATGCATGATATTAATTAGTATAACTTTGATTATCTTGTAATGCAAGGTAAAAAGAATAATAATGTTATAGCGATTTAAGAATAGGGAATGCAATCAGCATAACAAGAATTTAAATAACATATATCAAGAGTGGCAGAATGAATGTCTGATTTTGTCACCTTTTGTATAAATATGATGGTTGAAATATTCGAAAAACAAGCTAAATTAAAAAAATATGCTATAATTTATTTTGTAAATTTATATGAATAGGAGTAATCGCTATGGTGTTAAAAGATGTGTTTATTGGCCTTTCCCAAAATCAATTCTTAAATAATACGGCGAAAAAATACGGGTTAAAATTGGGTGCTCAAAGTGTTGTTGCAGGCACTAACTTAACCGAAGCGATTAAGAGTATTAAAGAGCTTAATGCGAAGGGAATTTCTTGTACTGTAGATAATCTTGGCGAATTTGTATTCGAAAAAAGTGAAGCTACAGAAGCAAAAAATCAAATCCTTGAAGTCATTGAAGCGATTCATGAACATCAAGCAGATGCGCATATCTCTTTAAAGCCGTCCCAGCTGGGCCTTGATATTGATTACTCTTTTTGCTTAGAGAACCTGAGAGAAATTGCAGCTCGGGCCTATCAATATGGCATCTTCATTAATATCGATATGGAAGACTATAATAGACTGCAGCCTTCATTCGATATGCTCGATGAACTCTCAAAAGATTACGATAATCTTGGCACAGTGATTCAAGCGTATTTTTTCAGAGCAGATGATGACATTGAAAAGTATAAAAATTACCGATTGCGCATCGTTAAGGGAGCTTATAAAGAACCCGAAGATGTTGCTTTCCAGACAAAAGAAGAAATAGATAAACATTATATTCAACTGATTGAATGGCATCTGCTTAATGGCAAATTTACATCAATCGCGACACATGATCATCGAGTGATTAATCATGTAAAGCAATTTGTTAAAGAACACCAGATTTCAAATGACAAGTTTGAATTCCAAATGCTATATGGTTTTAGAAAAGAGATGCAGCTAGAGCTTGCCAGCGAGGGTTACAATTTCTGCACATATGTCCCTTTTGGACATGATTGGTATGGCTATTTTATGCGCAGATTAGCTGAACGCCCGCAAAACTTAAATCTTGTGGCAAAGCAGGTCTTTACAAAGAAAACGAATACAATTATTGGAGTGGCTGCAGGAGCGTTCTTGCTTGGCAGACTCACGAAAAGAAGAAATAAATAAATGTATTGCCTGTTCGTATGATTACGAGCAGGCTTTTTTGTATATTCGAAGAGAAAAAGGAACTAGAAATCTAGGAGATTGCAAGCAAAGTGGAAGATTTTCTGACAAAAAATAAAATTTATTGTTTTAATTATTCAGATTCTTTAGTAGAATGGATATTAAAATATTAAAGGGGCGGTATCATATGAGTGATATTTTTATATGTGGTGAGATTATTCAGAAGTAAGAACTCCATTTAATGGGTGAGGAGATTACTGTATTTAATTAAGAAAATACTAAAAGTAAAAGAACAGGGGTTATGATTATGAAACTATTAGAAACAATCAGCTCAATCGCTGGTAAATTTTTTGCCGTATGGGTGATCGTCATTGCTGTTATTGCTTTTCTAGTGCCAGCGCCATTTCAGCAGCTGGGAGGCTATGTGACAATTCTTTTAGGTGTAGTAATGTTCGGAATGGGATTAACATTAAAGCCTGTAGACTTCAAGATCATTGCCACCAATCCATTTCCTGTTTTAATCGGCTTTGTAGGACAGTTTACAATTATGCCGCTTGTGGCCTTCCTGATTGCAACAGCACTAAACTTACCAGCTGAACTTGCAGCAGGCTTAGTTCTTCTGGGATCTGTACCAGGCGGAACAGCATCAAATGTTATGGTATTTTTAGCGAAAGGAAATGTACCGCTATCAATTGCAATGACGTCACTTTCAACATTGCTGGCTCCTGTTGTTACACCACTTATTTTATTGTTATTAGCAGGGCAATGGATGCCAGTTGACGCAGCTGCAATGTTCTTATCAATTGTTCAAGTCATTATTGTACCAATTGCATTAGGGTTATTGATTCGAAAAGTTTTCCCAAAGACAGTGGAAAAGAGCATTGGGGTTCTGCCATTGATTTCTGTTGTGGCAATTATGATTATCGTTTCAGCCGTTGTATCAGGCAATGCTGAAAGACTTGCACAAACAGGATTGCTTGTTTTTGTTGCCGTTATGCTTCACAACGGTGCAGGATTACTGCTGGGATACTTTGCAGCCCGTATGTGCGGGCTTGATGAAAGTAAACGCCGGGCCATTGCACTTGAAGTAGGAATGCAAAATTCAGGGCTTGGGGTTACACTTGCTACCGCACACTTTGGCCCGGTCGCTGCTATTCCAAGCGCACTAGGGGCGGTTTGGCATAATATTTCAGGACCGATCCTTGCGACTTACTGGGCGAAAAAACCAGTGGTAGAACAGGAAGTAAAAGCTCCTGTTGAAGGCACAGAACAGGCTGTAAAACATACTCCAATCGGATAGTTGGAAAGGAGTACTGCTCGTAATGAGTGGTACTTCTTTTTTTATGTAAAAAAGACCTAACATATAGCTTCTATGCAGGCCTTATCATACAGGTGGTTGTGCAGGTTTTCCTGAATTATAATAGTTTTGTTATATCATCTTCAATTTTTCCAGGCTCAGTAGTAGGTGCATATCGTTCAATGACCTGACCATTGCGATCCACCAGGAATTTCGTAAAGTTCCATTTAATATTTTTGGATAAAACGCCTTTTTTCTGTTCTTTTAAATGTGAAAATAAAGGATCAGCATTTGCTCCGTTCACGTCAATTTTTCCAAACATCGGGAAGGTTACACCATAATTGAGCTGGCAAAACTGTGTCGTTTCTTCAATATTAGCAAACTCCTGATTATTGAACTGGTCACAAGGAAAACCTAAAATTTCTAACCCTTGATCCTTGTATTTATCATATAGACTTTGCAAACCTTCAAACTGAGGAGTTAATCCGCATTTGCTTGCTGTATTCACGATCAATAAAACCTTGCCTTTATACTCATCTAATGATTTTTCATTGCCGTTTGTCATTTTAACTTGGAAATCATGTACCGTGCTCATTGTATTTCCTCCCTAATGTAAAATTAAATCGTGTACGATCTAATTTTAAGGGGTTTTTAGGTGAAAAGCAATTGAGAGGTATTTGCTTAAATACCCGCAGATAATCACCAGTTAAAAAAAGCACAATCTGTCACACAATCCTCAAACTTTCACAATCATGCATAAAAGAGATCTAATCAATATATGTTACACTCTATATAGATATAAATGATAGATAACTGAGGTGTACACAGTGAAAAAAGTATTAGTCATCGGCGGCGGCATTACTGGAATGGCTGCCATGTATGAACTGCAAAAATGGAAAAAAGAAAACAGCTCTAATGTGAAGCTAATCCTTGCAGAAGGAGCTGATCAGCTGGGCGGAAAGATCCGCTCTGTTAAACAAGATGGATTTCTTATGGAGTCTGGTGCAGATTCAATCGTTACGCGCAAAACTCATTCTATGTCTTTTATGAAGGATTTGAATCTTGAAGACAAAGTGGTATACAATGCATCAGGCAAATCCTATATATATTCAGATGGTCAGCTGCATCCGATTCCATCCAATTCGGTCTTTGGCATTCCGGGAACCATTGAGGCATTAGCTGAGAGCACGCTTGTTTCAGCTGAGGGGAAGGTTGCGGCTTTAAAGGATTTTTATACAAAAAATGAACACTTTACAGAAGAAGATTCAATTGGAAAATTTCTAGAGCACTTTTTCGGGAAAGAGCTGGTAGAAAAGCAAATCGCTCCTGTATTATCTGGCGTGTATTCGGGTGATCTGAATCAATTGACGATTTCAGCGACATTGCCGAGTGTGCTCAAATACAAAAATGAATATGGCAGTATCATAAAAGGCTTTGAAGCCAATCTGGCGATGTATCAAAGCAGCGGCGAAAAACGGTTTTTATCATTTGAAAATGGACTCCATACCGTTATTGATGCCTATGCAGATCGTTTAGAGGACGTGCATCTGCTTATGAATAGTAAGGCTGAGCGAATTGAAAAGCAGGATGGCCACTACAACGTGACGTTTACGAATGGGGAAGTGGTAACTGCAGATCATATTATTTTAAGCATTCCGCATAAGGCTGCTGAAAACATGCTTGCTGACCAGAAGTTGCAGGATAGCTTTCAGCAATTAAAGTCCAGTTCTTTAATTAGTGTCTATCTTGGCTTTGAAGTGCCTGATAGTATACTGCCTGCTGATGGAACAGGCTTTATTTCAGCAGATCCTGATGAATTAACATGCAATGCTTGCACATGGTCCAGCAGAAAATGGTCTCATACGTCAAAAAGCGGAAACCTTCTGTTAAGACTATTTTATAAAAGCAGTCTGACCAATTACGCTTCTATAGAAAAGATGACAGAAGAGGAACTGCTGCAGACAGCCTTAACAGATGTGAAAAAGGCATTAGGAATTGAGGCGGCACCTGCCATCAGCGAAATTACCCGCTGGGAAAACAGCATGCCCAATTACTTAATTGATCATAAAGAAACAGTAACCAGCCTGGAACAAAAACTTGCGGAAATCTATCCTGGCATCGAGCTTGCCGGCTGCTCCTATTACGGAGTAAGTCTGCCGGATTGCATTGAAAATGGAGAGAAGACAGCGCAGAAGGTTATAACTGAATTAGTGTGAAGAGAGGAGGCAGCCAGTGGGGCTGCCTTTTCATTTTTGTATGGAGACAAAAAAAACAGCGATTACTCGCTGTCTTTTTTCAATTATTTAAATATAATCGATACCAATTCGTCCATGGTCATGCCGCTCTCAACTTCAAATGTACCTGGACGCAATTCGTTGGATAAGCCGCGTTTTTCAACTTCTTTGAAAAAGTCGTTGGCGTTTTTGATGACGTTCGCTCTTTCAAGTGCATCACCGACATCAATGCTTGTCATTCCGGAAGTAACAGTCAGCATCGTACGGTATACGACTTTCTCAGCTGATTCTGTTTCCTTCTCATCTTCTTTGGCAGGTTCTTCTGTTTTTGCAGGTTCAGCAGAAGCTTTTGCTTCAGCAAGCTGCTTGCTCCATTCATCCTCTGTAAGAATGATATAGTCTTTATCAGTTAACTCTGCTTTCATCTCATCTTCACTTAAAGCTATGGCTTCTTCTTGAACTTCTTTTGCTACTGTTGTTTTAGCTTCACTAGGACTAAGGAAATAAACGATGGCGACTAAAGTGGCAGCTGCCAAAAGGCCCGCTGCAAAACTGCGCATTGTACCAGCTGTCATTGAGCAACCTTACTCCTTTCATCCTTTTGTTTCATATAAGGAGCGAGAACCTGCTGAACTTCATTTGGCGTCAACTTCATTTTCATTGCAATGCTTTCAAATGAATAGCCGCGGCGATGCATCTCGAGCATCTCTCTCAATGTATTCTTACGTTCTTTCTCATCAGCGGCAATGCCAGCTTCCGTATCAGCAATTTCGCTGTCTAGTTCAAGATTGCGGATTTGCTGCTTCAATTGATGAATTTCATCCATTAGTGAAAAAGAAAGCTGATCGATCTGCTGATCTGTGCTTGCAGCTGTTTTTCTCGCTTTAATAAAAGATAATACGAGTAGTACTGCGGCAGCACCAAATAAAACTGCGATTACCCAACCCATAAAAATTCCTCCTAAAATTAAAGATACATCTATCAATCTGTCATTATGTGAAACTGAATATTAGCAGCAATGGTATGTACCATATAGCATTTTTGATGGCTGTCATTAAACCTATTTTATTATACACTGCTTACTGCCGAATTTCGATGACATTCGCCAAAATACCACAATAGTCATATCTTTATGAGAATATAAGGAGAAACTGCTACTTTTTTCTGTATGGCCGGACACCTTGCCTTCATACAATGTACTCATGCTGGGGAGATGCTTTTGCCTTCTAAAAAGGCGGTTTGATAGGAAAACCGGTAAGTTTGATAGGAAAGTCGAAAAGTTTGATAGGAAAGTGCAGAAATTTGATAGGAAAGCTGAAAAGTTTGATAGGAAAGTCAGAAATTTTGATAGGAAAGCTGAAAAGTTTGATAGGAAAGACAGAAATTTTGATAGGATACCACAGATATTTGATAGGAAACCCCCAATTCATATACAAAAATCTCAAAGATTGAAGGTGAAATTCAATTATAGCTCAGAATAAACGATCTGGGTCCCTAACTTTAGTATAAAACCCAAGGATACCAACATTTTCAGCACATTTTCTCACTGAATCAAACAAAAGTTCATAAATTCACATTACCTTCATGCAAATTTGCTATAATACACCATATCCTTTTTAGACAGGTGGTTAGTTTAATGAGAACTAAAGATCATCAGATTCAATCATTTAAAAACAAGATGAAGAACCGGGGCAGACTGTTAATTCAATGTCCAGATCAGCCAGGCATTGTAGCAGCTGTTTCACAGTTTTTATTTGAAAATGGCGCGAATATTATGGAGTCAAATCAGTTTTCAACAAATCCAGAGGGAGGAACGTTTTTCATTCGTATTGAGTTCGAATGTCAGGATTTGCTGGAGAGAAAGAGCTATCTTCAAGAAAACTTTGCCAAGATTGCAGAAACTTTTTCGATGGAGTGGAAGCTAACGTTTGTTCATGATCTTAAAAAAACGGCGATTTTTGTATCAAAGGAACTGCATTGTTTACGCGAGCTTTTATGGGAATGGGAAAGCGGTGAATTAATCACAGACATTTCGCTTGTCATCAGCAACCATACGGAAGCAAAAGAACTGGTAGAATCGTTTGGCATACCTTTTGTTCATATCCCGATGAGCAAGGACAACAAACGGCAAGCAGAAGAGAAACAGCTTCAGCTTCTGCAGGAGTATGAAGTGGAGACCATTATTTTAGCGCGGTATATGCAAATTTTATCGCCTGATTTTGTGGAAGCACACCCTTTTAAAATTATTAATATTCATCATTCCTTCCTGCCGGCGTTTGTTGGTGCACGCCCATATGATCGGGCGTATCAGCGTGGCGTCAAGATTATTGGAGCGACTTCGCATTATGTTACAAATGAATTAGATGAAGGTCCGATTATTGAGCAGGATATAATACGGGTTGATCATCGAGATCATGCCGAAGATTTGAAAAGGACAGGAAGAAGTATTGAGCGCAGCGTGCTTGCGCGTGCCGTTAAGTGGCATCTGCAGGATCGTGTGATTGTTTATGGAAATAAAACGATTGTATTTAATTAAGCATGAACAAAAGGGCGCATGAATCCAGCGCCCTTTTCACATCTGTAGAATTGGAGAAATTCTATTTACTCTATGAAAGGTCTGTCATTCCCGAAAAGAACGGAACCCACAGATATCAGGAATAACCCAAGGCGAGTCATTCCCGAAAAGAACGGAACCCACAGATTTCGGGAATGACCGAAGGCGAGTCATTCCCGAAAAGAGGAGAAGACACAGATTTCAGGAATAACCCAAGGCGAGTCATTCCCGAAAAGAGCGGAAGCCACAAAGTTCAGGAATCACCCAAGGCGAGTAATTCCCGAAAAGAGCGGAAGCCACAAAGTTCAGGAATGACCCAAGGCGAGTCATTCCCGAAAAGGGCGGAACCTACAGATTTCGGGAATGACCGAAGGCGAGTCATTCCCGAAAAGAGCGGAAACCGCAGATTTCAGGAATTACCCAAGGCGAGTCATTCCCGAAAAGAGGAGAAGACACAGATTTCAGGAATGACCGAAGGCGAGTCATTCCCGAGAAGAACGGAACCCACAGATTTCAGGAATGACCCAAGGCGAGTCATTCCTGAAAAGAGCGGAACTAAAGATTTCAGGAATAACCCAAGGCGAGTCATTCCCGAAAAGAGCGGAAGCCACAGATTTCAGGAATTACCCTCACCCCATTTATTCTTATAATGAGCAAGTGCGAGCAGCGGAAATATATAACGATAGCTATGATAATGAATATATAACTCGCCAGCCATCCCTTGGCCGTGCGGATAATCTGTTGTCCAATCATCTTGATCGAGGTTTTGAATTAGGAAGGATATTGCCTTTTTAATTTCAAGAGTTGGGTGGTCTGAGATGGAAATCAGTGCATCAGCTGCCCAGGCTGTATGCGTTAATGTACTTGTTCCTAGCGGAGTGTAGATCATGTTAGAGTCACTTTTACACGACTCTCCCCAGCCTCCATCAGCATTTTGTATTTTTTTAAGCCAGCTTTTGCCTTTTTCAATTGCTTTATGCTTTGGAGAAACGCCTGCTGCTGCTAATCCTGTTAAGGCTGCCCAGGTGCCGTATATATAACAAATTCCCCATCTGCCATACCACGAACCGTTGCTCTCCTGATTTGAGACAAGCCAGCGGATACCATCCTTCATTGGTGCTAAAGTTTTCCCCATATTTGTATATTTCCCCAAGTATTCAAGCGTTCTTCCGGTCAAATCGGCACTGGAGGGATCGGTCAGAATAAATTCTCCTTTTTCAATCGGCAAAAACGAGAAAAATCTGCTGTCCGTATTTTTTTCAAAAGCGGGCCAGCCGCCATCATCATTTTGCATCGAGGTAACCCAGTTTGTGCCTTTGTCCCATGCGTATAAGAGAGGGCTATGATCTGTTGCGTCTGTGGTAATGGCACGCAGAGTGGCCGTGCTGTCATCTACATCAGGGTTAATGGTATTAATGTTCGAAAAGCCCCAGCCGCCAGGCAGACTTTGTGGATTATGCACCGCCCAATCACCATATTTGCAATGCTGTTTTTTGAGTAAAAAATTATTTGCTTTCGCGATCATGGGATCGTGGGAAGAAACTCCCGCTTCTTGAAGCGCATGACTGATCAAGCTTGTATTCCAAATGGAAGCGGTCGTATATTGCATATGTGTGGTTCCTTTAATGGCTGTTCTCATGGATTTCAAGCCATTGATGGCATTTTGGATAGTGGGATCATTTTTAGAATATCCAAGCGAAATCATTGCATAAATCATAAAGAAGGTGGAGCTGAAGTAGCTGTAAAACGTACCATCCTCTTCAATTCGGCCAAGGATATACTGCTTTGTCTGATTCACTGCCATACTGTGCAATTGGGCGGGCAGGCCGGCAAGATAGGTGAGGCTGTTTTTGATAGCAGTAAAAACCTGCTGCCATTCATTTGAGCGGGACCAGCTGAAAAAAGCATCTTCGCGGTTTCCATACAGTTCACGGAGGTCGGGGCGATTTTTTGTTTTTAACCGGAATCTTTTATCAGCTAAGATCATAACGGGTGCAATGTTAGAGCGGCCATAAACGGAGAGACTGTAAAAGTTGATCGGAAAGGATGACGGCAAAAGAATAAATTCAATGGGAAGCGGAAAAAAAGCAGGCCAGCGCTGCTGCCCTGTCAGGGTAAGCATCATTTTCGTGAACATATTCGCTTTTTCCATTCCGCCGTTGTTTAGGATAAATCTTCGGGCTGCACGAAGGCGCGCATCATTTTTCTGATAATAGCGTGAGTAAAGAAGGGCGTAATAGGAGTCAATCGTTGCCGAAATATTTCCGTCGAGCTCATCGTGAAAAAGCTTCCAAGCTCCGTTTTGTTCCTGTCTGCTCATTATCCGCTCTGCTAATTCTTCAATCAATTGTTCATCATCAATCTCTAAGGACCTTAATAAAATGATCATATAGGCATCTGTCGTAATCCCCGTCTCAAATGGATATTCCCATGAACCTTGCTCTGTTTGGTCGTGTTTTAAACGTGTAACCAAGTTATCAATTGACTGAGTAATGTTCATCTTTCAAACCTCCTCGAAACAATCTTCCATAATACATATTCTGAAGTGGGAAACACCATTCACAAAGATAAGGAGGCTGAAGCATGGACGTACTTTTAAAAGTGCTAAAACAACTAAGATTGCCCCCTGAGCTGCAGCCGCTCAAAAAAGAATTGAAAAAAGTGCTGAAAGAGAAGCACAGTGTGAAAGTGTATTCAGCCGAGGACGAAGAACTAATAGCTAAAATTAAAGCTGAGACAATCAGATTAAATAAAAATAATGTGACCAGAACGCAGGCCTACTACGACTACTACCAGGAATGTCCGGAGATTCATTGGTCCTTCTTGGCACATATGGTTTCAAGAAATGCAGGCTGGAACATGACCGATTTACGCGGTGAGTTTCTATCCAGAATTTTAAACGGAGAAGAACAAAAAGCCTTTTTTGCCTTCTTGGAAAGAGGAAACTGGCTCATTTTCCAGGATGCATATCCGCAGCTTCTGCTTTATAGAGAATGGAAAAGAACACGTAAAAATAGGTTCCATTTATTAGCTGATTTTCATGTTTCGGCTTTTATGGAGGTGGTTTGGAACCATTATCTGCAAAGTAAAGATGTTGGGATCTTAACACATGGATTAATCATCAATGAACAGAATTATATCCAAAGCAGAGTGATGAATAATGCTGTCTTTCAAAAGAATGTTGTAGATACATTGGAGTTTAAACTGCAGGATTATTTGGCATTTAATCACATTCTTTTTCCATACATGCAGGATGGCAATGTTTCGTTAAAAGGGGATACTGTTCATCAATTCCAGCATGTGGAGGCACGGATACGATTCGGGAAAAAGCTGTACCAGATCCTTTATAGCACTGAAATAAAACAAGCGGAGCAATGGTCAGCTGCAAACCAGCATACAGGCTCACGAAAGGATTATTGGTCACATCTCTTTAGTGATATACAAGACAAAGTGCCAGATGCTGCTTATACAGCCAAGCTTCAGGGATGCCATCTAAAAAACGCCAGCAGTCGTTTATATAGTCCGCAGCTTTTAGCAGTATGGGATACGTTTGACCATGAACCAGCACAGGCAGAAGAGTGGTGTAAGGATTGGCGAATATTATATTTAATGAAGGAAGAAGAGGCTGCAGGAGACGGAAGAATTGAAGCTGATTATTGTCAGTCCTTAGAGGGGTTAGAGCTTGCAGCTCTTGCAAAAAAAGTAATTTCCGCCTTTACTTGAATTTCAGAAATAATTTTGTGCAAACGTTTGCTCTTTTCTCTGTTTTTGTGGATAATGAAGAGAGCGTTTACATTAAATTATATAGAATTAGGTGATACGTAATGGAATGGTGGAAAAAAAGTGTAGTATATCAAATCTATCCGAAGAGCTTTATGGATAGCAATGGAGATGGAGTCGGGGATATTCCAGGCATCATCAGCAAACTTGATTATTTAAAACAGCTTGGCGTTGATGTCATCTGGCTTTCACCGATCTATGATTCTCCGCAAGAAGATAATGGCTATGATATTCGTGATTATCAGGAGATTTTTCATCAATATGGTACAATGGCAGATTTTGAACAGCTGCTGGAAGAAATGCATAAGAGAGAGTTAAAGCTTGTGATGGACTTGGTTGTGAACCATACGTCGGATGAGCATCAGTGGTTTGTGCAATCAAAGCAAAGTAAGGACAGTGATTATCGCGATTATTACATATGGAGAGATGGAAAGGATAATGGAGAGCCGCCGACAAATTGGGGTTCAACCTTTGGCGGATCGGCATGGACATTGGATGAGGAAACCGGTCAATATTATCTTCACATTTTTGCTAAAAAACAGCCTGATCTAAATTGGGAAAATGTTAGCTTGCGAGAAGATGTTTATAGCATGATGAAATTTTGGCTGGATAAAGGCATTGATGGATTTAGAATGGATGTCATTAATTTTATATCAAAGGATCCAGATTTCCCAGAAGGTGAAAAAAATCCAGGTGATGCTTATGGAAACGGTGGGCAGCATTATATTAACGGACCGAGAATTCATGAATACTTACGCGAAATGAATCAAGAGGTTCTCTCCAAATATGATGTGTTAACAGTCGGCGAAATGCCAGGAGCAGCTCCGGAAGATGCACAAATTTACACAAACCCGGAGAATCAAGAACTGAATATGGTGTTTACGTTTGAGCATATGGACTTAGACAGTAAGAATGGCGATAAATGGAGTTTTACTGATTTACATCTCCAAGATCTAAAAGAAAACTTTGAAAAGTGGCAGACATCTCTGCATGGTGTCGGCTGGAACAGCTTGTATTGGAATAACCATGACCAGCCGCGCATTGTATCACGCTTTGGGAATGATGGGGAATATCGTGTCAAGTCAGCCAAAATGCTTGCCACCTGTCTGCATATGCTGCAGGGAACTCCGTACATTTATCAAGGCGAAGAAATAGGAATGACCAATGTACGATTTGATGAATTAGACGATTACCGTGATATTGAATTGATCAATATGTACCATGACCGCAAGCAGCAAGGCTGGAATCATGAGAGATTAATGGCGGCAATTTATAAAAAGGGGAGAGATAATGCCCGCACGCCGATGCAATGGAACAGCAGGGAAAACGGCGGTTTTACAACAGGTACACCATGGATCAAATCTAATCCAGTCTACACTGATATCAACGCTGAGCAGGCTTTGGATGATGAAAATTCAATCTTCTACTATTATCATAACCTGATTCAACTAAGGAAAAAGCATGACATTATAACAACAGGTAAATTTGAATTGCTGCTGAGAGAGCATCCTCATATTTTTGCCTATAAGCGTGTGGAAGGAAATCAGCAGTTATTGGTTCTCTGCAACTTCTCGGATCAGGAGCTGGTGATTGAAGATGAAGAGATTCTGCAGTTCATTGGAGAAGCATCTGTGTTGATTGCGAATGAAGATGCTCGGGAAAATGAAAAGCTGTCTCCTTATGAAGGGATTGTTTATTCATTATAGTGATTTGGGAGAATGGCGGATAAAGTGCTGTTTTTGGCGGATAAATCATAAATAACCGCGGATATCCTGGTTATTAATCTATTATTTAATGATAAAAAGATAAAATTTGAAGGTCAGAGGGTGTTTCTCTCTGGCTTTTTTATATTTTTCGTTAATAAGAGACTGGGACAAAACGAAAATATTATTTCTAAAACACGAATATTCATAGTCATGGTTTGCGAGTTTACATAAGCCCGTTCCATTGCGCTGCGGACACTCGCTTTCCGTGGGGAGGAAGCTGAGCCTCCTCGGAGCAAGTGCACTGCCCCCCTATTGTTGGACACTCCAACAATAGGAGGCGAACTCATAAATGACTCATCTTACCAAGGAAAAGAAACTTCAAATTGCTAAACGTTATTTAAACGAAATGATTAGTTATCGAGAACTAGCGAATCAGGTGGGCGTAGATCATTCCACTCTCCGTTACTGGGTGCTGCTCGTTCGTTACCATGGGGATCAGGCTTTTTCCTTTCCCTATACAAACTATCCTTCTGCCTTTAAAATGAGGGTAATTCAATTTATCACGGAAAAGAATTACTCCATTCGAGAGGCATCCGCGATTTTCCATCTCCCTGATCCATCTATGCTTCGCAAGTGGAAGAAAACGTGGGAGACAGCTGGAGTAGGTGCCCTTGAACCAAAAGAAAAGGGGCTTTCTATTATGACATCTAATCAGAGGAAAAATAAGGACAAGAGTAACTCTCAGAATCCATCGGTAGAAGAGCTGATAGAAGAACTGGAATACCTTCGTATGGAGAACGCGTATTTAAAAAAGCTGAAAGCCTTAGTTCAGAAAGAACAATCACCAACCAATATAAAGCGAAAGTAATATATGAACTAAGGAAGGACTTCCCGGTGATTAAAATGATCAAAATAGCCAAGATGCCTAGAAGCACTTACTACAGCTTCATAAAAAAGTGGAATCAACCAGATCCTGACCGCAAATGGAAAAGAAGAATTTCATTCATTTACCGCAAACACTCAGGTCGGTTTGGATATCGCCGCATTACGGACGTGCTTCAGGAAAAAGGATATCAGATCAACAAAAAGAAAGTACTTCGAATAATGAGAGATCTAGGGCTTAAATGCATGGTGCGTATGAAAAAGTATAAATCGTATAAAGGGGAAGTTGGAAAAGCAGCTCCAAACATCCTTAACCGTGACTTCCGTGCCCAGAAACCGAACCAAAAGTGGGTGACGGACATTACAGAATTTAAAGTGTTTGGAGAGAAGCTTTATCTTTCTCCCATTTTAGATCTATTTAATAGCGAGGTCATCACCTATACACTCCAATCAAGGCCGACGTTTGATTTGGTCGATAGGATGTTGGCCCAAGGATTAAAATACGTAAAAGAAGGCGATGAGCTCTTACTACATTCCGACCAGGGATGGCACTATCGAATGCCCAAATACCGAAGGACGCTAAAAGAACATAAGATTACACAAAGCATGTCTAGAAAAGGAAACTGTCTTGACAATTCTGTCATGGAAAACTTTTTTGGGATCTTAAAATCAGAGTTTCTTTATTTACAAGAGTTTGAAAGTATCGAGCATTTTAAAGCCGAGTTAGAAAAATACATCTATTACTACAACCACTTGAGAATTAAATCAAGATTAAATCGGAAAAGTCCAGTAGCTTATCGGGTTAGTACTGAAGTAGTAGCTGCTTAAGCTTAAATATAAGTGTCCAATTTTATGGGTCCAGTGCAAAGCTCCTGCGGGGTCTCACCTTTTCCTCTATTGCCCACAGGAGTCGAGTGTCCTCCGCTCCATTTCACTCATGTTAATAAAATATATTTTATAATCATAAAAAAACCGAATGATTAGAAAGATGACTTCCTAACCATTCGGTTATATGAGAGTGTTAAATACTAATGTCCCAGCCTCTCCCTGTATTATTTTAACGCTTCCTCAAACTCCTCAAATTCCTTTTCTACTTCTACTGAAGGTTTAGCTGTAAGCATACTTACAACAACAACTGCCAGTAAGCTAGCAGCGAAGCCTGGAATCATTTCATATAAGAAATCGGACAGATCTGCCATTGACCAGATAATTACCGTAGCGGCACCAACGATCATTCCGGAAAGCGCGCCAGCTGATGTCATCCGTTTCCAGTAGAGACTTAAGAGAATGAGAGGTCCAAAGGAAGAACCAAATCCTGCCCATGCATAGCCGACTAGGTCAAGGATCGTTTCATTTTTCTCCCATGAGATGAAAAGGGCAATGACTGCGACAACTAGCACTGATAAGCGCCCAATCAAGACAAGCTCCTTATCTTTTGCCTCGCGGCGGAAAAATGTTTTATAAATATCTTCCGTTAATGAACTGGATGTTACCAAAAGCTGTGAAGAAATTGTGCTCATGATGGCTGCTAAAATAGCGGCGATCAGGAACCCTGTAATGATCGGATGAAAAAGAATTTCGCCTAAAGTAATAAATACCGTTTCAGGGTCATCGAGCGTTTGGCCAGCCTGAGAAAAGTAGGTAATGCCCAGGAAACCAGTAAACATGGCTCCAATGATTGAGAAAATCATCCAGCCCATTCCAATGTTTTTGGCCTTTTTGATTTCTTTTACTGACGAAATGGCCATAAAGCGCACGATGATATGCGGCTGGCCGAAATATCCGAGACCCCAAGCGAAAAGGGAGACAATTCCAAGTACGCTTGTGCCTGTAAAGATATTAAGACGAGCAGGATCAATTTCCCGCGGAATCTCCACTGCAGGTCCAATGCCGCCAATATGAAAAATCGTTACGAGCGGAACAAGAATAAGTGCAAGAACCATAATAATTCCTTGAATAAAATCGGTCCAGCTTACTGCTAAAAACCCGCCAAAAAGCGTATAGGCAATAACAACAGCAGAAACCATCCAAAGCCCTGTATGATATTCAAGTCCAAAGATGCTTTGGAATAAAACTCCGCCTGAAACCATGCCAGATGAAACATAAAAAGTAAAAAAGATTAAGATAACTAAACCAGAAATAAGGCGAAGCAGCCTTGAGCGATCTTTAAAGCGGTTTTCAAGATAGCCTGGAATGGTAATAGAATCATTGGCAATCTCTGTGTAAGTACGCAGGCGCGGAGCAACATAAATCCAGTTTGCCCATGCACCCAATGTAAGGCCAATGGCAATCCAAGAAGCACTTAAACCGGAGGCGTACATTGCACCTGGCAGCCCCATCATGAGCCAGCCGCTCATATCTGAAGCACCGGCACTTAGCGCGGTAACCGCGGGTCCAAGCGTACGACCTCCCAGCATATAATCTGATAGATTGGAAGTCTTTCTATAAGCCCAGATTCCAATCCCGATCATCCCCGCCATATAGACTGTAATAGAAATGATTAAGCTATAATCCATAATATTCTCCCTTCTTCCCCTAGTAAATGATATAAAATTATGAATTTTAAATCATTTGCCATATTATACAACACTTTAATGCGTCTAGGTGATAAATTTTTCAAACAGAAGAAACTTTTTAAAAATAAAATTCGTCTAGTTTAGGGAGGGAGGGATTCTGGTGAATCTGATGAAAAGTTTATTATTTCTTGCACTATGCGGGGTATTACTGCTTGGATGCGGTAAAGAAAATCAGGTTGATACATCAGAAGCTCCTCAAATCGATTACGAACTAATCGCAAGCGAGAAAACACTGCCTGCTAACTTTGATGAGATCGCTTATGAAAGAGAAGAATCTCCTGCTTTTCAGTATTTAATCAAAGCAGCATACAACCCA
Organism: Cytobacillus gottheilii; assembly: GCF_001636345.1. Taxonomy (GTDB): domain Bacteria; phylum Bacillota; class Bacilli; order Bacillales; family Cytobacillaceae; genus Cytobacillus; species Cytobacillus gottheilii. Next base: position 3,800,548 of record NZ_KV440945.1, on the reverse strand, counting down.
ATTGACTTTGAGCAGTTGTGGAATTTATTTGATTTTGAGAAAAAGATCCCAAAAGTGGATTTTGAATCAAAGAATGTCATGATTGTCGGGCTGCATGAATCCAGCTGTCCCACTCATATAGAAGAGATTAATAATGAACAAGAAACGCTCACCATTAATGTGGCTACAAAGGAAAATACTTGTGATGAGCTTGCTGCACCAAGAGCCTTTGTGATCGAATTAGATAAGGGGATTTCTGAATCTCTGCAAGAAGTTATGATCGTTGAGAGCGAAATAAAAACCATAGTTCCTATTCAGTAAAAAAATTGGGAAAAGCCTAGGAATGTCCTAGACTCTGGTGAATGGTTCCTATTTCCCAACGACTTTATTAACAGCGTCTTCTACATCGTTTCGGCTCATTTTTTCTTTGCCTTCCATTAATGCCTGTAGCGTTCCATGTGCCAGTGTTAATGGAATTTTGCAGAAATGCAGGATGGTTGTATTGTCGATGTCCTTAATATAGAGGTCTGCTAATTCAAGATTGCGCTGTGCATAGGCAAACATCTCATCAAGATTCCAGCCTTCCGGAAAAAAGCTGACACCACGTGTTTCATCTTCCTTATAATTGCGGAGAATGTTAACGGCCTGGAGTCCTCTGCCAAAAGCAATGCCAAGATTTTTATCCGCGGTTGTGCCGTCATACCAATTCCAGATATCTGTCAGCATGACACCAACTAGCCCTGCAACCGTATAGGTATAATCATCGAGTTCTTCCTCATTGGTGATCTTCCATTCCTTTTCCACCCACTTTGCCATCCCCTCGGCCATTATTGAAGTGGATTTAAGAACCTCTTTTCGAATGCCTTCAGGACAATACGTAACCCAGTCTGAAATCCGGCTGGTTACTTCCGGAAGTCGGTTTTGATGTGGCTTTAATAATTCATTCAGCTGTTCGCGAGGATCATCTACTTTAAGAATGGTACTGATTGAAGAGAGGAGCTGTATTTTCAGACTGCTTTCCATTTCTGGATCATCTTCAATTTCATCAATTGCCCTCATGCATAAATAGGCTGAACCAACGCCTTCCTTTAACCCTTTCGGCAGCAGGCTAATAGGAATAAAGAAGGTTCTGCTTGTTTCCTTTAGGACTTCGGTTGCTTCCGTATGTAAATGATTACTAGTTTTCACCGTGTCATACCATCCTTTTTTCATATTCATCATTTTATATTGTACCACCAATCATGAACATATGGTGTTTGTATACATTAAGACTACTGTAATTGTAGCGTGTATGCAAAAGTTTTGTCATGTATAAAGGAGATCGTTTGAGATGGTGTTTTTTTACATGTAGGCTCAACATGGGGGATGATTAGAGCAGATGATGAATAACTAGGAATAATGACATCTTTGGAGTGGTAAATGAAATATGGAGGAATGTTAAAAATAATGTACTTGTACATAGGTTTCTGATCATAGCATTAACCTTTAAGAGTAGTAGTATCCATTGGTTTGAAGATTGTTTTCAAGGTTGCGCCAAAAGTATCGCAGCACAAGTGAGATGGGTGGTTAAAATCCAAATATAATGTCCCAAAAAAGTCACGGAGTTAAGCTGCTGCCACACTTCACCACCCTGCCTGCAGCAAACCAACTATCTAATCCCACCATCGGCATTTCACAAAAAACAAACAAATATTCACCAGAATTATTTAAAAATTTTGCAAAAGGTTATATGATAAAAAAATACACTTTAATATTTAGCTTTTCGAAAGAGTTTCGCTATAGAGATTTAGGGGGCATTGAATGAAGAAGATTGCTGAATTTTTAAAGCCATATCAACTGGCGGCCGCTGTAGCTATTGTGCTGATGCTGACCGAATTGGCTGCTGAGCTGCTGCAGCCGCTCATTATGGCTAAAATTATTGATGACGGTATATTAGTGCAGGATTTACATGTTATTACGGTGTGGGGGACGATACTGATCGCGATTTCCATGCTGGCATTTGCATCTGGAATCATAAATTCTTTTTATGCAGCACACGTAAGTCAGAGCTTTGGATTTGATGTGCGCACGAGCTTATTTAAGAAAATACAGTCCTTTTCATACGCGAATTTCAATCTTTTTCCGACATCATCTCTTATAACGAGAATGACCAACGATATTACACAGCTGCAGAATACAATTTTTATGGGCTTACGCATCATGATGAGGGCGCCGCTTCTCATTGTCGGGAGTCTGGTGATGGCGTTTGTGGTCAACTTTCAACTCGCGCTGATTCTGTCGGTTGTGATTCCCTTTTTGTTTTTCTTTCTTGTATGGGTGATGAGAAAAGGAGGTGCACTGTTTCAATCTGTCCAAAAGAAACTGGATGGAGTGAATAGTGTCATGAGGGAAAACCTGACGGGCATTCGTGTCATTAAAGCTTTTATCCGAAGAAGCTATGAAGTCAAACGGTTCACCAAAGCAAATGATGAATTGAAGGAAAAGACGACAAAAGCACTGCGGTTAATGGAAGTAACAATGCCGATTCTGCTCTTGATCATGAATGGAGCGATCATCGCTGTTTTATGGTTTGGCAGCATTCAGGTGAATACAGGGGAAGTGCAAGTGGGTGAAGTTGTTGCTGTAGTCAATTACGCCATGAGAGTAACCTCAGCTTTTTCGATGCTATCGTTTATCATTATGGCATTTTCCCGTGCGAGAGCTTCATCAAAACGGATTGCGGAAGTGCTTGAAACAGATGCTGATTTGGTCGATAAGCTGGCAACAGATCAAAATCAAACTGTAACAAACGGAAAAATACAATTCAAACAAGTGGCTTTTAAGTATCCAGAAACAGATAAGCATGTACTAGAAAATATTAATTTCACTATTCACAGCAGGCAAACAGTAGCGTTATTAGGAGCTACTGGCTCTGGAAAAACCTCGCTGTTTCAGCTTATTCCCCGTTTATATGAAACAAGCAGCGGAGAAGTGCTGATTGATGGTCAAAATGTAAAAGAAATGAAGCTTGAAGATCTTAGGAGAAAAATTGGTTATGTACCGCAGGATGCTCTTTTGTTTAGCGGAAGTGTCAGAGACAATATCGCCTGGGGGAAAGAAGATGCGACCATGGATGAAATCATCCTTGCAGCGAAAAATGCTCAAATTCATGACACCATTGAGAAACTGCCCCATCAGTATGAGACGAAGCTTGGCCAAAAAGGCATTAACTTATCTGGCGGACAGAAACAGCGCTTAACGATTGCAAGAGCTTTAGTACGCAAGCCGAAGATCCTCTTGCTTGATGACAGTACCAGTGCACTCGATATGAAAACGGAAGCAAAGCTTCTGGAGGCGATCAAGCAGTATGACTGCACAACGTTTATTATTACGCAAAAAATCAATACAGCGATGGAAGCCGATCATATCTTTCTTTTAATGGAAGGAGATTTGATTGCTGAAGGCAGCCACGAAGAGTTGTTGAAGACATCCGGCCTTTATCGAAGCATTTATGAGTCACAGACAGGAGGAGAGGATCGGAGCTATGCCTAAAAAAGATCTGTTAACGCCTTTCCAATATGATAAATCGATTTTTGCCAAGCAGTCCAGCAAAACACAGGAACAGAAAAAAGCAAAACCAGGCAACTATAAGGAAACATTAAAGAGACTTTGGAAATACTTAGCAGTCAATAAAAGCCTTCTAATCTGGGTAGTCATCATGGTAGTGATCAGCTCGGCAATGGGCTTGCTTGGACCATATTTAGTCGGATACGTCATTGATCATTATATTGTGGAGGATGGAACTGCAAACTTCCTGACTCTATTAGTGATGTTAGGCATCATTTATCTGTTATTTTCCTTATCAACATGGTATCAGAACTATTGGATGATTGGAATTGCGCAGAAAACCGTTTTTACTTTACGGACGAATTTATTTGCGCATCTGCAAAAACTGCCGATTCCTTTTTTTGATAAAAGGCAGCATGGAGAATTAATGAGCAGAGTGACAAACGATATTGAAAACATTAGCTCAACATTAAATAGCTCTGTTATTCAAGTTATATCGAGTGTTTTAACCTTGGCAGGCACACTCGGCGTCATGCTTTGGATGAGCCCGCTGCTGACTCTGCTGACGCTGACGATTGTTCCGCTTATGTTCTTTGGGATGAAGTGGATTACAAACCGAACAGGCAAGTTATTTAAAGAGCAGCAGAAGAATCTTGGGGAATTAAATGGCTATATCGAGGAAACGATCTCTGGCCAGCGGATTGTTAAAGCATTTTCACAAGAAGAGAAGGTAATCAATGAATTCTTAGAAAAAGGGGATAAGCTCCGCACAGCTGGCTTTTGGGCACAGACGTATTCCGGCTTCATTCCAAAGCTTATGAACGGACTGAATAACCTTTCTTTTGCCATTATTGCTGGAGTAGGAGGCATTCTTGCGATTAATGGCTGGGTTTCCATCGGTACGATTGTTATTTTCACAGAGTACTCGCGCCAGTTTACTCGGCCATTAAATGATCTCGCCAACCAATTCAATACCCTGCTCTCAGCTATTGCTGGAGCAGAGAGGGTCTTTGATATTTTAGATGAGCAGGAAGAGTATAAAAATGAAGAGGGTCTTGATGAACTGAGCTCAATCAAGGGTGAAGTAATTTTCAAAAATGTTTCCTTTGAATATGAAGAAGGAGGCAAGACGCTAAAAGACATTTCGATCTCTGTGATGCCTGGCGAAACCGCCGCCTTTGTCGGTCCCACTGGGGCAGGAAAAACGACGATCATTAATTTGCTTTCCCGCTTTTACGAAGTGAATGCAGGCAAGATTTATTTGGATGGAACAGATATTAGCAGGATAAAAAAAGAGAGTATGCGAGAGCATATGGGCTTTGTGCTGCAAGACCCCTTTTTATTTCAGGGAACGGTCATGGATAATATTCGCTATGGAAGATTAGATGGAACAGATGAGGAAGTGGTGGAGGCGGCTAAACTGGCAAATGCTCATTCCTTCATTATGAAGCTGCCGAAAAAATATAAGACCGTCTTAAGTCAGGACGGCAGCGGAATCAGTCAGGGACAGCGCCAGCTGCTTTCCATAGCCAGAGCCTTTTTGGCAAATCCATCGATCTTAATTTTAGATGAAGCTACAAGCAGTATAGACACAGTGACAGAGCTGATAATTCAGGAAGCATTGCAAAAACTGATGGTGGGGAGAACAAGCTTTGTCATTGCCCACCGTTTAAATACAATCCGTCAGGCTGACAAAATCTTTGTTCTGCAAGACGGCAGAATTACGGAAAAAGGAACACATGAGCAATTAATGAAGAAAAAAGGTTTTTATTTTGAGCTCAATCAAGGCTTGGCAGCAGTTGGAGAGCATGTGACATCCTGACTTACAAGCTTACAGCAGCCTTAAAAAAAAAAAAAACGGCCCCTGGATCTCCAGGGGTCATTTTAATCAGTCAGATCTTCTTGTTATACGCTGATTAGCAGCGTTTGCTCTAGCAATGACTTCAAGTTCAGCTTGATCTGTCAGTTCTCCAGCATACTCTTCATTCGGAGAATTTTTTAAGTTTTTAGGTGTTTGCGGCAGCTTTGCTTTTGCTTTTGAGTTATGATGCTGATTGCCTAAGCGTCCCATAGTAATCCCCTTTCAATGCTTGATAAGCATAAAAAAAGCGCTCATCAGCAGGCTGAAGTACGGAAGAGTGCTCCGTAAATATAGCTTGCTCAAGAGACGCTTTTATATGATACAAAAGGGTAAAATGGTTAAAACTAATTGCGTTGTCGAGCTCCTGGCTCATCTTAAGCTTGTCGTCCCTGGGCAAGCGCATTCCGCTTTTCGTATTAATGTTTTGAACGGCCGCCTGTATAGCCGCCAGCGCGATCAGCCATTTTGAATTCCCGGCTATATGTAACTTCCTGCATGCTGGATAAAGTGCTTTTCGTTTTTTCCTTACGCTTTTTTTCTCCTGTCATTTCAGACACACCCTTTCAAAATTTAAGAAGCATTAGCAATTTTCCCTAATTAAGAGGTGTTCATACATAGGTGTTAATAAATATCCTCTAATGCTTCCTTTAAATGGGGATATGAAAAGGGGTAACCTGCTGATAAAAGTTTTTTCGGTGTGACATGCTGTCCTTCGAGCATCAGCATACTCATTTCACCTAACATCATTTTCATAGCAAAACCAGGCAAAGGAATCCAATGAGGTTTATGTAAAACTGCTCCTAGTGTTTTCCCGAATTCATTCATTTGCACAGGGTTTGGTGCGGTAAAATTAACTGGGCCATCTATTTTCTTATTTTCCAGGCAATAAAGAACGGCTTTGACCACATCTTCTATATGAATCCAGGACACCCACTGAATGCCTTTTCCCAATTTTCCGCCTGCGAAGAATTGATAGGGAAGAACCATTTTCGGCAGTGCACCACCATGCTTTGAGAGAATAATGCCGAAGCGGGTAAAGACCAGGCGGCTATTTGGAAGCTTACCTTCACGGGCAGTTTGTTCCCATTTATAGACTGTTTCTGCTAAGAAGTCAGAACCAGCCGCTGTTACTTCTTCTGTAAAGAATTTTGTATCAGACGTGCCGTAATAGCCGATTGCACTCGCTTGAATGACAACATTTGGAGCTTCCTTTAAGTTATGTAAAATACGATTGACCTCTTGTGCCGATTGTGTCCGGCTTTTTATAATCCTTTTTTTTCTTTCCTCAGTCCATCTGCCGCTGTTAATTGACTCTCCAGCTAAGTTGATGAACGCCTCAATGCCTTCTAATTCCTTTTCTGGTGCATCACCATCATTAAGCCATTGCACGTACTTCACTTGATCGGCTGCTGTCTTATTTTCAGTATTTCTTGTGAGAATGAAAATTTCATGACCTTTCTGCTTTAATGCTTCTGTTAAATAGCTGCCGACAAAGCCGGTTCCTCCAGCAAGCGCAATTTTCATATCATTTCCCCTTTCGGCTTCAATATATCCTGTTTATGTATCTTTAATAGTTCTCTCTTTCCTCTTAAAACCCTTTTCTGATATGCTACAAACATAATGAGGTGATGAAAAAATGCCGGTGATTACAAAAATTTCAATCCAAAAGAAAAACAAGGACCGTTATAATATTTTTACCGATGATGGAAGCGGGGAAGCGTATTCCTTCAGTGTGGATGAAGATGTACTCATTAAGCATGGACTCAAAAAGGGAATGGAGCTTGATGAATTTTTACTATCTGAAATCGGCTACCATGATGATATCCGCAAGTCTTATAATGATGCAATCGGTTATCTTTCAAGGCGAATGCGCTCTGAATATGAGGTAAGGACGTTTTTAAAAGGAAAAGAAGTGGACGAGGCCATTATCCAGGAAACCATTCACAAATTATATGATTACAGCTTTTTAAACGATGAAGAATTTGCTCTTGCATTTGTGCGCACACAGATGAATACGACGGATAAAGGCAGAGGCCTGATTAGAATGGAGCTAAAGGAAAAAGGGATCAGTGATGAGCTGATAGAGAAGGCACTGGAGCAATTCAGCTATGAACATGAGCTAGAAACAGCGATTAAATTATGTGAAAAAAACTTGAGAAAAAACACGAAGGAATCCACCAGGATTGCCAAGCAAAAGCTAGAGCAGGTACTAAGCAGAAAAGGATTTTACTCTGACATCATCAAAGAAGCTATTTCTGCATCTGCACCGGAAAAAGAAGAAGACGAAGAACTGGCTGCATTGCGCCATCAAGCCGAAAAGGCAAGCCGGAAATACAGAGCGCTTCCTGAATTTGAGTACCGCCAGAAAATGAAACAGGCATTAGCACGCAAAGGATTTTCGTTTGATTTAATTGATAAGGTGCTGAGGGAGGAAGAGTAAGTTTCCTGCAATTCCCTTGCTTTGAAAGGACCCTTCTGCCTATCTAATTCTTTGCTTGGTGAGCTATTTTTACTATACTTATACTGAATATAACAAAGGGGCGCTTAGAAAATGTCAGAAAAAAGATATAGCGAACTGACTCCATACGAATTACAGCAGGAAATTGCCAGTTTAAACGAAAAAGCACGTAAAGCAGAACAAATGGGAATGGTCAATGAATACGCGGTCCTTGAGCGAAAAGCCGTAATGGCCAAATCATACCTGCTTGATCCAAAGGATTTTAACAAAGGCGATATTTACGAAATTGAAGGGGATCCTGGCCAATATTTTAAAATTGATTATCTTAACGGTGTGTTTGCCTGGGGCTACAGACTGACTGGAAATAAAGAAGAAGAAGCCCTGCCGATCTCTATGCTGAAAAAAACGGCGGCAGTGGAATAGGGTTTGGATTTACGGGGGGCTGGTCGGTCGAGAATTGGTGAGAGTCCATTCCTCCACGGTGCGAAAATAGGCATGAAGGAATGGAAAGCTATGAACTCCACACCCAACCGTGCCAGGAGCCAAAAAAAAGCTTCCAAAGAGAAATTCATTCTCTCTGGAAGCACGCTGCATTTAAAAATCAGGTGTGTCACTGTCGCGGTTAGTTGAAGCTCTCATTCGCTCCTGCGGATGAGTGTTTATGGTGCCGTCTGCGCGTTTTGATGCATATTCAGCTTTTGCGCGTGGTTCACCTTCAAATTTATTGTTGTTTTGATTTGGGAAATTAGTTACTTTGTTACGCATTCTGTTTCTCCTCCTCAGATCGGGGAAATGGTGAATCAGAAATAGTATTTGTAAAAAGACAGCTTATGATACAGCGTAAGAACATGAGAAAGAGGGATTTTTTATGAATGAATATCAGCAAAGACTATATGAACTGCTTTTAGAAAAAAACAAACAAATTTCTGCAGCTCAGGCTCAAACATGGATTGAATTGCTTTGGGAAGATTTTGAAACAACATATGCGAAGGCAGGCCGTGAATATAAGGGAAGTGAAATGACGGCAAAGGTTGTTGGTCAATGGATTGAAAACTATGGAGAAAAGCTTCATGAATTTGTAGCCCAAAATCCTAAATACAAGCATTTACTCAACGAGGATCCTAAAAAACTGCATTAAAAAACGAGCCTTTAAAAAGGCTCGCCTGCATGTTAATTTGGAATAATATCTAATTTTTTTCTTAGCTTTTCCTCACTAAAAATCCAGCCAGTGTAAGAGGTTTTGATATTATAGTCCTGATCGAGCTGAACGACAGCTACGAATGGATAGTAATCGTTGCTGCGATACCTCAAGTCGATGAAACGGACCTCATAATAGTCATCATATTCATCAACCTCCCAGCGGTAGACCGGAGAGAAGGAAAGAAAAGCTGAAAGATTTTCGTCTTTTTTTGCTTCCTCAATAACCTTTGTTTCTGGAACAGGCACCCGGTTAAACTGATCTTGAATCAAAATTTGTTTATTTTCAGATCGTCCCACAAAGAATTGATGCTTGTTCGTGGCGGCAATTCTCCAGCTATGCATTTTCATGGTTGGTGCAATGATGATATCATGCGCATCTGGGATTAGTACTTTAACCGCCTTCAGCACTTGACGCTGGGCGATAAAACGATAAATATAATACAATATCAGAATCCCGTAGATGATTAAAAAGGTGTAGCCGGGATCTGCACCAAACGCCCAAATGAACAAACCTACTACTTGAATTCCGAAAATAAACGGATCAAAAGTATTGATGGTGCCTAGAGCCACCCATTTAGGAGAGAAGGGTCTTAAGGCTTGTGTGCCATAAGAATTAAAGATATCAACAAAAACATGTAAAAATACGGCAAGGAATGTCCAAAGCCATAAATGAAGCAAATTAGCTTCTGGGAAAAAAGGATAAACGACAGCTACAATGACTAATGGCCATAAGAGCACTGCCGGTATCGAATGTGTAATGCCGCGGTGATTTCGTATATATACAGCATTATTTCTCAGCTTTAATACGGTATCAATATCAGGAATCTGTGAGCCAACAATTGTGCCAATCATGATGCTAGTCGCTGTAACCGAGTTTTCGGCAACGGCTGGATCAAGTGTTGCCAACCCGCCGAGTGACAGCCCCATGACAACGTGTGTACCAGTATCCAAGAGGAAAAAACCTCCTTGTTTGTTGTATTGCAGCTACTGTCATTTTAGCAGTATTTGTTTTCATATTAAAGTTAAGATTTATTTTTATACGAACAGACAGTATAAATGAGCAGACCAGAAGAATGATCGATATAGCGGCTCATTCCAGGAATGTAGTATAAGTGCAGCTAAGCTTCTGTCTGCGTCCTTTCAGGGACTTGCCAATCGGCAAGTATCATTATGAAAAAAATACTGTTTGGATGAAAAGCAGCTTCATTTGATTGTATGAGTTAAAATGAACACTTACCTATTATATTCCCAAATTTACGTTTCTTTAACATCATGGAGGGGGAAAAACTTGGACAAACAAGATGTACAGCCATTAGAAACCATTGACATAGAGCAATTTCAGACAGACTTAATATCCTGGTTTCAAAAAGAACAAAGAGAACTGCCATGGAGAAAAGATAAGGATCCATACAAGGTATGGGTCTCTGAAATCATGCTGCAGCAAACAAGAGTAGATACCGTTATTCCTTACTTTCATCGTTTCTTAGAACTATTTCCGGAAGTAAAAGACTTAGCACAGGCGGAAGAAGATCAGGTTCTAAAAGCATGGGAGGGGCTGGGCTACTATTCAAGAGCCAGAAACCTCCAGAGTGCCGTGAAAGAAGTGTATGAAAAGTATGGCGGAATTGTCCCGAATACGCCGAAGGAAATTTCGTCCCTGAAAGGAGTTGGCCCATATACCGCCGGGGCAATCCTAAGCATTGCTTACGGGATTCCGGAACCAGCTGTAGATGGCAATGTGATGCGTGTCTTCTCCAGAATCCTTTCCATTTGGAATGATATTGCAAAACCGGCCACAAGAAAGGTCTTTGAAACGGCCGTAAGAGAACTGATTTCGCATGACAATCCTTCCGATTTTAATCAGGCATTAATGGAGCTTGGTGCCTTAATTTGTACACCAACGTCCCCGTCCTGCCTGCTCTGCCCAGTCAGAGATCATTGCGCTGCTTTTCACGAAGGCACTCAGCATGAATTGCCGATTAAAACGAAAAATAAAAAGCAGAAGCATGTGAAAATGGCAGCAGCCATTCTAGTGAATGATAAGGGAGAGATTCTAATTCAGAAGCGCCCGGCAAAAGGTTTGCTTGCGAATCTCTGGGAGTTTCCAAATGTGGAAAGTACATTAAGCTATGTTGATGAAAAAGCATTGCTGGAAGATCGCTTTGCAGATCTTTATTCAGGGAATGTTCACCTTAACCGTTCTATCGGGCAATTAGAGCATGTATTTTCACACCTTATCTGGAATATCAATATATATGCCGGCACAATCGATGATGGTTCAGCCAGCGAACTTCAAAATGTGAAATTTGTTTCGATAGAGGAACTGAACCAATATGCTTTTCCTGTTCCATATCAAAAAATGTTTCGTATGTATCAGCTTGAAAAAGAATAAGGTTAAAATATGTAAAAAGGGCCGCAAAAATGTGAGCCCTTTTTTTAATGCAGAGTAAAGTTAAGACTGATGCTTACATAATTCAGCTAAGTTTAAGCTGTTTTTACTTGGGGCTTGCCGGTCTATCTAAAGGCAGGGTGAATGCTCCCGTATATCCGATTTAATCATAGCTGATTTTTGTGCCGCTCGTATACGTTGCTTCTCTTCGCTCGTTGCCTCCGCGTCTTTCAATTTCTTTAATAATTTCCGTCTGAATCGTATGACCCTCAGCGTTTAAATATGGAGTGATTTGCTGTAAAGAATGATGAAAATAAGCTAGCTCACTATCATTCCAATCTGTTTTGGACATCATGGAAAGCTCGGTCATATCTCTGCCTACGTACATGATAATTCCTCCCTTCTCTATAAGAGTATTGTTGTAATCCAGATTGCCAACTATACATGGAAAAGCTAAAATGATAGCAATAGTGTTTAGTACATAAGCATGGTAAAGAGAGGGTTTTGAATATGACACAAAAAGTAGCATTGATTACAGGAAGCAGCAGAGGGATCGGGAAGGAAACAGCCTTAACATTAGCAAAAGAAGGCTACGATATCGTTATAAACTATGCACGCAGCAAAACGGCCGCACAAGAAACGGCAACGGAAATTGAAAAGCTGGGAAGAAAGGTTCTTACCGTTAAGGCAAATGTAGGAGATGTGGATAAAATTAAGCATCTTTTTGCAGAAATCGATCGTGAATTTGGCAGACTTGATGTGTTCGTCAATAATGCTGCCTCAGGCGTTCAGCGTCCTGCAATGGAGCTTGAGGAGTCACATTGGAATTGGACGATGAATATTAACAGCAAGGCCCTGCTGTTTTGTGCACAGGAAGCAGCGAAACTGATGGAGAAAAACGGAGGCGGAAAAATCATCAGCGTCAGCTCACTTGGATCCATCCGCTATCTAGAAAACTATACGGTTGTCGGTGTGTCAAAGGCTGCATTAGAAGCTTTGACAAGGTATTTGGCTGTAGAGCTATCATCAAAAAATATCGTGGTAAACGCTGTTTCTGGCGGAGCAGTTGATACAGACGCATTAAAGCACTTCCCAAATCGCGAGGAATTGCTGACAGAAGCAGCTGAAAAAACGCCAGCTGGCCGCATGGTATCAATCGATGACATGGTAAATGCAATCATGTTTTTAACAAAAGAAGAATCAAGCATGATCCGCGGGCAAACGATTATTGTTGATGGCGGCATTTCACTGTTAGTTTAAACGGAATTGATTTTGCTCATGGAATCATAGGCTGTAATCATCAAAAAAAATATTTGTTTTTTTTCTAAAAAAAGTTGGATACTTTTCTGCGTTCGGGGACAAATTAATGAGCGTGGAGGTGATTACAATGGCAAAACAACCAAACAGAACACAATCTGGTACTAACGTTCAAGAAGTAAGACAACAAAACGCTCAATCTGCTGGTCAAGGTCAATTCGGCACTGAGTTCGCTTCTGAGACAGACGTACAAGAAGTGAGACAACGCAACCAACAAGCTGAAGCTAACAAAGGTAAAAACTCTGGCTACAGCAAATAATTGATACGTAACGAAAAAAGCACCCTTTCAACGGAGGGTGCTTTTTTCTGGCATTGAGACCGAGAAGTCAAGAGGACAGGTAACTGTCCCCTAGGAATCCCGAATTATTTTAATGATACATTATGGAAGAATGGAGTACCGCTGAAGTTTACAAATAGTCCTTCAATTCCATTAAGTGCATGGACAAAGTCAGGATGCTGCAAGTAAACCATTGGCACTTCTTCTACTAGAATTTCTGAAATTTCTTTGTAAGCTTCATTACGTGCATCTGTATCTGATTCAGATCGTGCAAGATCAAGCAGCTCATCAACACGTTCGTTCTTATAGAAAGAACGGTTACCCGGTGAACCAAACTGTGAAGAATGGAATAATGCATACAGACCGTAATCAGCGTCAGCTGTTACTGTAGTCCATCCTAAGATAAACATTTCGTGGTCACCAGCAGCTGTTTGCTCTAGGAATGCACCCCACTCAACAACTTCGATTGATACATCGATGCCGATAGGAGCTAAATGTGCCTGAACCATTTCAGCAATGTCTGCACGCTCTTGGCTTCCATCATTAACGTATAGAGTAGTTTCGAAACCATCTTCGAAGCCAGCTTCAGCTAATAATGCTTTTGCCTCTTCCACATCATAACCCAGCGGCTCTAAATCCTGGTAGTTTCCTACAACTGTTGGCGCAAGAGGTCCAACTGCAGGAATCCCTTGACCATCCAAAATTCCAGTTACAATTTCATCTTTGTTAATCGCCATGCTGATTGCCTGACGAACTCTAACATCATTAAACGGTTCTTTTGTAACGTTGAAGCCAACATAGTCCATACGTGTGCCTTTCACGCGATCGATATCAATGTTTTCCATTGCTTCTACACGGGAAACGTCAGATGCACCTAAAAGCATAGCATGTGCTTCACCAGTCTCAATCATCGCAACACGAGTTGCTTGTTCAGGAACTACTACGAATTTAAGGGTATCGATTTTTGCAGGCTCGCCCCAATAATCTTCGTTCTTTTCGAATACAATTTCAGCACCGCGGTTCCAATTTGAAAGCTTGAATGGGCCAGTACCGATTGGGTTTTCATCTACTTTTTTACCGCCGCTGTTTTCTTCTTCAATTGCTGATGGAGCAATGATCGAACCAGCATTATGCGCTAAGTGAGCCGGAAGTGGAGCAAATGGCGCACTTGTCTTGAATTGAACTGTGTAATCATCCACAATGACAACCTCTTCAATTACATTCAAAATAAATGCTTTCGGAGAAGCAAAGTCAGGATTTGTAATTCTCTCAATATTCACTTTTACAGCTTCTGCATTGAAGTCTGTACCGTCATGGAATTTTACGCCTTCACGCAACTTAAACTCCCAAGTCGTATCATCAATCGCTTCAAATTCTGTTGCCAGCAATGGAATGATTGAGCCATCTTCACTATAATCAACTAATCTTTCTAAAATTTGTGTAGTAGCAGTATTGGATGCTGTGTCATTAACACCATGAGGATCTAAAGTTGGGGCATCCGATGGGGTAACAAATACTAATTCACCGCCATCAGTACTAGGCTGTTCGTTCTCAGTAGCATTTTCGTCATCACTATCATTATTATCATCTGGTTCTGTGTTACTTCCTGTGCTGCATGCTGCTAACACAAGAATGAGTGATAGCAATAAGATTAAAAAGGCATTTTTTTTGTTTCTCATTTGACTCCCCCTAAAAATAGTAAAGTTTACACACACTTGGCATGTGTATTTTTATAATAGTCTAAAAATTCGATAAGTACAACTAGATTTTTAACAAAAATATAGAATTATTTGAATATTATAGGAATATAAGAAAGTTTTCTCATTAATGAAGAAATATCCTTTCTATTGGACTATCTGCAAACATAGGATATAAGAAACAGTGAAATCCAAATAATAAAACTATTGTAATAATTATGAATACTATATATTATAAAAAAGACTGAATTGAAAGAATAATCGACAGAAAGGAAGGAAAAAGAATGAGTCATCCCCAGTTGCAAGAATCTACAGGTATTCCTATTAAAACAAAAAATAAAAGTACAACTCCTTGGGTTTCGTTTTACAAAAAATTAGCAAAAAACAAAGCAGCTCTCGCAGGGGCAATCGTCGTGCTGATCTTTACGATCCTGGCAATCCTCGCACCGTTAATCGCTCCCTATGATCCTACTGCGATGGACATGAGTAAAAGATTAGCACCGCCGTCTGCGGACCATTGGTTTGGAAACGATGACAAAGGGCGGGATATTTTAAGCAGAATTCTATATGGTTCTCGTATTTCATTAACGGTTGGAATCCTATCAACAATCCTAGGTGCAGTCGTTGGCGTCATATTAGGAATCGTTTCAGGTTATTACGGAAAATGGGTAGATTCATTGATTATGAGAATATGTGATGTTCTACTGGCATTTCCGGGAATTCTTTTAGCGCTGGCTATTGTCAGTATTCTTGGTCCAAGCACTACAAATGTAATTATTGCCGTTGCATTTTTTGCTGTTCCTACTTTTGCAAGGATTGTGCGCGGTTCTACTCTCAGTGTAAAAAAGCTGGAGTATGTCGATGCCATTCGCGCAGTGGGAGCAAGTGATTTTAGAATTATTTTTAAACATATCTTACCGAATATTACCTCACCCATCATTGTCCAATCAACCTTATACATAGCATCAGCTATCATTACTGCAAGTGCATTATCATTCCTGGGACTCGGAACACAGCCCCCAACGCCTGAGTGGGGAACAATGCTGGCTCAGGGACGGTCATTTATGGCCCAAGCACCACATATCAGTTTATTTCCTGGTCTGATTATTTTAGTCGTTGTAGTTGGCTTTAACTTATTTGGAGACGGATTGCGAGATGCACTGGATCCTAAAACAAAAAGATAATGAAGGAAGGTGAGAGACATGTTTGTTTTTATCATTAGAAGATTATTTCAAACAATTCCTGTCATGATCGGTGTGACGTTAGCTGTATTTCTTATGATGCATTTGATTCCTGGGGATCCTGCTCAAATAATGGCAGGGGAGAGAGCAGATGAAGCTCAATTAGAACAAATGAGGGAGAATTTAGGGTTAAACGATCCGCTTTATCAGCAGTATTTTCGCTATGTCGGAAACGCCATTCAAGGTGACTTGGGCACCTCTATCCGGACAGATCGGGCCGTAACAGAAGAGATATTTACAAACCGTATATGGATTACATTTGAGTTAGCGCTTTATGGGACGGTTTTAGCGGTGATTTTAGGATTAATCGCCGGGATTATTTCCGCTACTAGAAAATATTCATTTTCGGATGTATCTCTCATGATTGTCGCCCTTTTCGGGATGTCGATGCCGAATTTCTGGCTCGGAATTATGCTAATCTATTTCTTCTCTGTTAATTTAGGCTGGTTCCCAACGATTGGCTGGGAATCATGGAAACATATGGTGCTTCCTGTGTTAACGATCGGTACAGGCGGAGCAGCCATTATCGCGCGTATGACACGTTCCAGCATGCTTGAGGTCCTTGACAATGATTATATTCGCACAGCCTATGCAAAAGGGGTTCATGACAGAGTAGTCATTTATAAACATGCTTTGAGAAATGCGCTCGTTCCGGTTGTCACAATCGTAGGTTTGCAGTTTGGTACATTACTGGGCGGAGCGGTTATCACAGAAACCGTTTTTGCTATTAATGGGTTGGGACGCTTAGTTGTCGATTCAATCCGGATGCGTGACTTTCCAATGGTTCAAGGAACGATTCTCGTATGTGCCGTCTTGTTTGTCGTCGTGAATTTTATCGTTGATATCACATATCGTTTAATTAATAAACGAATTGAGCTGAATTAAAGGAAGGTGAGAAGGATGACTATATCAAATCAAGAGAATATCCTGGAAGTTCGAAATCTCTGTACCTCCTTCTTCACAGATGAAGGAGAAGTAAAGGCCGTTGATGGAGTAGATTTTTCAATAGAAAAAGGTAAAACCATTGGAATCGTGGGGGAATCTGGTTCAGGCAAGAGTATTACTTCCTTATCTATTATGCGTCTGGTTCAAGAACCAGCAGGTAAAGTGGTCGATGGAGAAATTGTTTTTAAGGGAGAAAATCTTTTAACGAAAACAAAGAAAGAAATGAGAGATATCCGTGGAAATAAAATCTCTATGATCTTTCAGGAACCTATGACCTCCCTAAATCCGACCTTAACATGTGGTGAGCAAATTGCAGAGTCACTCCGCATTCATCAAAAGCTTAATCGAAAAGAAGCACGGGTGAAAGCGATAGAAATGCTGAAATTAGTAGGAATTCCATCTCCAGAGAAAAGGGTCAAGCAGTATCCGTTTGAACTATCTGGGGGGATGCGCCAGCGTGTTATGATCGCGATTGCCCTTGCTTGTAATCCTGAGCTATTAATTGCTGATGAACCGACAACTGCCCTTGATGTGACGATCCAAGCGCAAATATTAGAATTAATTAAAAAGCTGCAGGAAGAATTGGGAACCTCTTTAATGATTATTACCCATGATCTTGGGGTCGTTGCGGAAATGTGTGATCGTGTCGCCGTTATGTATTGTGGAAAAGTCGTTGAGTATGCTGATGTGAAAACCATTTTTACGGATCCAAAGCATCCTTACACGATTGGACTCCTAAATTCAGTTCCAAGACATGACTTAAAGGTTGAAGGGGAATTGTCTGTGATCAAAGGGTCTGTGCCAAGTCCATTTGAATTGCCGTCCGGCTGCAGATTCGTGACAAGATGTCCACATGCGAGAGAGATCTGTCATAGAGAGCTGCCGGCATTGGAAACAAAAGAAGATGGAAACCAAGTGCGCTGCTGGATTCACACCGATCAATGGGAAAAGCAAGCAGAGGCGGTGTCAACTCATGAGTAAGAAGGCTTTATTAGAGGTCAATAATTTAAAGCAGTATTTCCCGATTAAAGGCGGCTTGTTTGGCGGTACAGTCAACCACGTAAAGGCTGTTGATGATATTAGCTTTGTCGTGTATGAAGGAGAAACAGTCAGTGTTGTTGGAGAATCCGGCTGCGGAAAATCAACGACAGGAAGGGCGATCCTGCGTTTAGATGACCCAACTTCAGGTGATATTTTATTCGATGGAGAAAATTTATTAGGTTTAAATAAGGCCAAAATGCGAAAAAAGCGCAAGGACCTGCAAATCATCTTTCAGGATCCTTATGCCTCTTTAAATCCACGGCAAACGGTAAGACAAATCTTGGAGGAAGCGCTTGAGATTCAAAATGTTGTTTCCAGGAAAGAGAGACGCCAGAAGGTAGAGGATCTCCTGCAAACAGTAGGCATTGGAGCGCATCAAATGGATCGTTATCCACATGAATTTAGCGGCGGACAGCGGCAGCGGATTGGGATTGCCCGTGCCTTATCGGTCGATCCGAAACTGGTGATCTGCGATGAAGCTGTGTCGGCATTGGATGTATCGATCCAGGCTCAAGTCTTAAACCTATTAAAAGAACTTCAGCAAAAGTTCCAGCTGACATATTTATTTATCTCACATGATTTAGGGGTTGTCCGCCATATATCGGACCGCATCATTGTTATGTATCTCGGCAAAATAGTGGAAATAGGGGATAAGGATTCTCTGTTTGAAAACCCGCAGCATCCCTATACAAGAGCACTTTTATCTGCAATCCCAAGCATCAATGTGGGAGAGAAAAAGAAAGAAAGAATCATCTTAAAAGGAGATGTGCCGTCGCCGATTGATCCGCCAGCAGGATGCCGCTTCCACACCCGCTGCCCATATGCTATGGACCGCTGTGCGGTGGAAGAGCCTAAGCTCCATTCGCTGAGCGAGGTCGAACATAAAGCAGCATGCCATCTGCTTGAAGATGGACCTTATGATTATTCGTAGAAACCAGGGGGATTGTCTCCTGGTTTTTTTGCTGCTTCAACATGGAACATCAGCACATCCTCGACAAAACTTCCATTAAGTCTACATTATCAGTCAAAGGGAAAAGGGGTTCTGCCGCGAATTTGTATTAAGAGATCACAAAAGGGATGGTGGCAAATGGTGCGTGAATTTAACCTTTTAGTATCAGAGCAGATGAAGACAATGGACAAGCTATTGTTTTTACAAGGGGAGCTGGAGCGCTGTGAAGAGATTGAGGAACAGCTGCAGCTGATTCAACAGGAGACAGAACTTGAAAGCATTCAGCATGAAATTAAAATGATGAAAAATGAATTGAAGGCCATTCATAAAATATTCGAAACACAGACAGAAGAGGTGATCCGGTCTTATCAGGACATGAATGTTCCTGTATAAAGGACAGGTTCTACAGCAAAATAGATGCATTATTTAAACCATTGAGCCATTTCAATGGTTCTTTTGTTTTAAAATGAACGTATAACCGTTATAATAAGAAGAAATAGGAATCGTTCTTTGCAAGCCTTTCGTCGTTTGGAGTGAAGAAGAATTTTTAATGATAAAAATTCTTTTCAAAGGATCAGATCGGATAACTTTATTTGAACAGCGGGTCAGCAGATTTACTGCTCCATATTCATATAAGGTACTTCAGTGTCTAAAAGAGAAGCAGCCGTTTTGCTTGCTTCTAGAGGACTATAGGTTTCAAAGCTTCCAGAAATGAAAGAAGGGGAAAAAATGGCCGTACCCATAGAAGGATCTCCAATACAAATACACAGCTATAAACATAATGGGCACATCCATCGCGTCTGGGAGGAAACAACGGTATTAAAAGGTACGCAAAATCTTGTCATTGGCGGCAATGATCGGACCATTGTAACAGAATCGGACGGCAGAACATGGGTAACGAGAGAACCGGCAATCTGTTATTTTCATTCCCAATACTGGTTTAATATTATTGGAATGATCAGGGAAGACGGCGTTTACTATTATTGCAATATCAGCTCGCCGTTTATATATGACGAGGAAGCATTAAAATATATCGATTATGATCTGGATATTAAAGTGTTTCCTGATATGACCTTCAATTTATTAGATGAAGACGAATATGAACGCCATCGTCAAGAAATGAACTACCCTGCTCCGATTGATCAAATTCTGTGGTCCAATGTGGACAAGCTCATTCAATGGATTCGCCAGCGCAAAGGTCCATTTGCACCGGATTTTATCGACATTTGGTATGAGCGCTATTTAACGTACAGACGCTAGGATTTTGGATTGAAAATGCCTAAGAGTTGCCTGTTGAACGGATCGTCAACAGGTTTTAGCTTTTTAAATGTTTTAGCAGCATAGAAATATACGTGAAGCCTAATGATTGTCTTTTCGGCTTGCCAATATGGCAAGTTTTCTTTTTGCATTGAAGGGAAGAAACATTAGGTATGAAAGCATGAGGAACGGGTCAATTTAAAATGAGTGCAAAAGATATGCATTTTTTTAGGCCTTGAAAGGGTGGAGGCTACTTGAACAGTATTAAAAGATATATGCAATTTGTAAAGCCATATCGGTTTCAGATTATCGGAACGATTATCATTGGAATTATTAAATTTGCCATTCCTTTGTTGATCCCGCTTCTGATTAAATATGTCGTCGATGATATTATTGGCGGTGATGCAGCCGATTCTGAAAAAACAAGTACACTTTTTTGGCTGATGGGCGGTATGATTGTCATTTTTGTTGTGGCACGACCGCCGATTGAATATTATCGCCAATATTTTGCACAATGGGTATCCAGCAAAATCTTATACGATATCCGTGACCGCTTATTTGTACATATTCAAAAGCTAAGCTTTAAGTATTATGCCAATACACGGGCTGGGGAAGTCATTTCCCGGGTCATTAATGATGTTGAGCAAACGAAAACCTTTGTTGTCACAGGATTAATGAACCTTTGGCTTGATGTGTCTACGATCATTATTGCTGTCATTATTATGTTTAATATGGATATCACATTAACGATCGTGTCATTGATCTTATTTCCGTTTTACGCTTTTTCGGTTAAATACTTTTTCGGCAATCTGCGAAAATTAACACGCGTACGTTCCCAGGCACTCGCCGAGGTGCAAGGCTATCTGCATGAGCGGGTGCAAGGGATGGCTGTCATTAAAAGCTTTGCGACAGAGGATTATGAACAGGGGAATTTTGACCGCCAGAACAGCAATTTCCTGCAAAAAGCGATTGACCATACAAAATGGAACGCAAAAGCCTTTGCAGTTGTGAACACGATTACCGACATTTCGCCGCTGCTCGTCATCGGCTATGCTGGCTACCAGGTAATTCAGGGGAATATCTCACTCGGTGTAATGATGGCGTTCATTGCTTATATTGATCGCTTATACGCACCACTGCGCAGACTTGTTAATTCATCGACTACACTGACACAGTCAATTGCTTCAATGGACCGTGTATTTGAGCTCCTTGATGAAAAATACGATATTGATGATGCGCCAAATGCAGTGGAATGCAAGGAAGTAAACGGCCATATTCAGTTCAAGGATGTCAGCTTTAAATATAATGAAAATGAGGAAGATGTATTAAAACATATCAACCTCGATATCCAAAAGGGAGAAACCGTCGCCCTAGTCGGCATGAGTGGAGGCGGAAAGTCTTCCTTAGTGGGCTTGATTCCGCGTTTTTACGATGTGTCAGATGGATCAATCCTCCTTGATGGGAAAGATATCCGTTCTTTCAAAGTCCGCAGTTTAAGAGATAAGATTGGCATGGTTCTGCAGGATAATATTCTATTCAGCGAATCGGTTAAAACCAATATTCTGCTAGGGAAACCAGAAGGAACAGATGAGGAAGTTATTCAGGCTGCTAAGGCAGCCAATGCGCATGATTTTATCATGAGTCTTCCAGAAGGCTATGATACGAAAGTGGGCGAACGAGGCGTGAAACTGTCAGGAGGACAAAAGCAGCGGATTGCGATCGCACGTATCTTCCTGAAAAACCCGCCGATTCTAATTTTAGATGAAGCCACATCTGCATTGGACTTAGAAAGTGAGCACCTCATCCAAGAGTCATTAGAGGAGCTGGCAAAAGACCGAACCACCTTCATTGTGGCGCACCGCCTTTCTACCATTACCCATGCAGACCGGATCATTTTAATCGAGCATGGTCAAATCATGGAAGAAGGCTCCCACGATGAGCTTATGAAAAAACAAGGAAGTTATTATAAGCTCTTTCAAGTGCAGCAGCTGGAGAATTAAAAAAACGCCTGGAGGCTTCGTGTTCTCCAGGCGTTTTTTATAAGCTTCCGATAAATAATATGAAAATAAGAATAGCTGCCAATCCCAGTGTTAATACCACAGAGACAATACTCCGTACGGCACCTTTCCAATTTTGAATCCCTAAAAATCCGATTAAGCTTAATATAAAAGTGAATATCGTAATAAAGAAAAGAAGATAGAGCGGATGTAAACCAAAAATAGATTCAGTTCCAGGCATCATAATAAAGAGAAAAACAAAGCAGATTGATAATATAAAAGCCCAAATATTGATTTGTTTTGTCATGGGTAAACTCCTTGTGCTGAATGGTATATCTCATACTTCCATAAAAATTGAAAAATTCCTCTTTTGATTAAAAAAACAGCTGACACCATGGTCAGCTGTTTTTTATTAATTTTCTGCCGTTTCCTCAATCGTTACTTCGTTATCTTCTTTATGATAAGCTTGAAAGCTTGAAATCAGCATATCAAGATGTTCGACCTGCTCAAGATAATCCATGAACGCAGATACGATCTGCATGGTATGCGGAAGCATGGATTCTTCAATATCGCGATCAGTGTCCATCTGCCGCTGCTGCTGAATGAAGACCTGGAAGAGCTCGCGTCTGTTTAACGTGACTTCTCCTTCTTCAAAAGAAACCTGCGGACGAACCTTGCCAATAAACTTTAGCATCACATGTTCATGATAGTGGATAAGGCAATCCAGCTGCTGCTGCAGGGTATACTGAAATTCCTCTGTAATATCCGCCATATCATTATCAAAACGATGGAGCTTCTTCAGCGTTTCTAATGCGCGTTTTGTGGTGGAAATCATTTGTCTGTAAATAACCAGCTTTCGCGATTTCGCAACAGCATTATTTTTAAAATAATTTCTTTCTTCTTTGTACATCGCGTAGATCATGTCCAATTTGCTGATAGAATCCTGCATTTTTTCAATATCAGACTTTAAGGTGTGATGCTCAGAGGCACGGCGAACGGTCAGTCGAAGCCACTTAGTCACATCCTCCGTAACATTTGAGATGCGGTTATATAACTTATTCTCATATTTAGGAGGTAAAAATACAAGATTAATGATAAACGCTGAAAAGACACCTAGCATAATGGTAGAAAAACGAATAAGAGCGAACTGAATAAATTCATCTCCAGGTGATTCCATAATGGCAAGCAGCGTAACCAGCGATAGTGCAATTGTATTTTCAATTCGAAGCTTTAAGTTAATCGTTATGAGAATAATTGCGCCTAAACCGATGATAAAAATATCATTGCCGAATAATAAAACAAAAATGACGGCGATAAAAGCGCCAATCGAGTTACCTTGAATCTGCTCAATGATGGATAAATACGATCTGTAAATGGTAGGCTGCAGAGCAAAAATGGCTGCGATCCCGGCAAATACAGGGTTAGGCAGCTGTAATAATTCGGATAAAAATAAAGCCAAAATAATTGCGATTCCCGTTTTTAAAATGCGGGCGCCAAGTTTCATACAAAATGTGTTCCTTTCTTATACAGGAGTCTTAATGAATACCTATTGTTTGACGTATTAACATCAAAAAATGTTTCACTCTAACCAATATATACTTCTAAAAATGAGGAAGTATGTCCATATTATCTACTTTAAACGTTTTTACAGGTTGTTAAACAATAATGTACTATACAGGGATTATACACGAAGTTCAAGTAACTTTTGAAAGAAAAACAGCCTAAATTTTGAAAGTTTTACTACCTTTTTTATGGAAACGGTTTAATTAGGTGACTGGGGACTGATGGGGTGGAGTGTTGGTTTTTTAGAGAGATTTATATGGGTGTGATAACTTTTAAGCATGAGATGGAGGCACGGTGTGATATTAAAAAATCACAACCACTACATAATTAATAGAGGAAAAAAAGAAACGTTCGCACAAGCAAACGTTTCTTCTCTTTTTATATTTCTCAATCACTCAGTAGAAACTGATGGATCTGCCTGTTCTTTCACAGGGATCACTTGAAGGAAGTGATCATCAAGGTTTTCGAGCAGCTGTGATAATTCAGCAGCTTCTTCGAATTGTTCCTGTGTCTTTAGCATGGCGATGTATTGGCCAAGCAGTTCTTGGATATCCTCTTTGCCTTTTTCAGAAAGAGATGTAATCGTTACTTTTGCTCCTTTGGCGATACGGCGCTGAATGGCTTCTTTTGTCAGGCCTTTTTCTGGCTGGTGGCGTAAATAAACGACACCGCCTGTCATACCTGCGCAAATCCATGGGCCAGGATCGCCAAGGACGAGTCCGCGGCCATTGGTCATATACTCAAAAGCAAATCCTTTAATATTCGCGTTTGTGCCAATATTGCCGAATTCATTTTCAGGAATAGGCTTCGTAAGCTGTCCGCCAATGATCATATCTGCGCCGGAGAGGCGAATCCCTGCACGTGCATCAGCATTTCCTTGAGCAACAAGCAAGCCTTCTTGTGCTCCATATCCAAATCCTTTTCCGACAGAGCCATTATAGTAGCGGCCGTTTTTGCCTTTGGATTTGAAAATAAGAATTTGTCCGCCAAATGATGTTTTTCCGATCCCATCTTGCGCGCCGCCGGCAACTTCGATATTGATGCCAAAGCTGTTGTATGCGCCAAGTCCGTTGCCCGGGATGGAGCCGTTTTTATATTTAAGATCAACAGGCGGAAGAGCTTTATAAGATCCATCCAGTCTGCCTCTGACACGGTGGCAGGAAACTCTGCTTCCGAGCACACGCTGTTCAGAGGTAATGCTGTTGAATTCACGTGAGCTATGCAATTCTTCAACCGTTGCATCCAGATACTCGGCTCCAACTGCCACTTGAAGCTGTGCTTCGGATAGAGCAGAAGCTGTTTCATGCTTATCAAGCTGGCGGATTTCCAATGTTTTTAACAGGAAAGTTAAGTCGAGCTGGTCGCTGCCTTTTGCTTGTTCTAAAAGATCCGAACGGCCAACAGCGTCTTGAACGTTTTGAATGCCCATTTCAGCTGCCAGTGTTTGAAGCTCTTTGCCAAACGCAGAGAATAAATTCATAATGCCCTGCACGGCTAAATCAAATTGGCGCGGCACAAAACGTCTTAAGCCGTGTTCTTTTGCTTGTGCTTCTGAGTCGATTTGTGTAGCGATTCCCACATGACATGTATCCAAATGACAGCCGCGGCAAGTTGTACAGCCAATGGCAAGCATTGATAATGTTCCAAAGCCAACCCGGTTTGCACCAAGAAGCATTACTTTTAACACATCAGAAACGCTTTTAATACCGCCGTCTGCCCAAATTTCCACCCCATCACGCAATCCAGCTTCCAAAAGGGCATTATGTGCCGCTTTGACGCCGATTTCAACCGGCAGTCCAACATGCTGGAGCGCATGTATTCTTGCAGCACCAGTTCCGCCATCAAAGCCGCTAAGTGTGATGTAATCAGCGCCAGCTTTGGCAATTCCGACTGCGATTGTACCGATATTCGGAACAACAGGGACCTTAACCGCAACCTTGGCTTTATCATTTGCTGTTTTCAGCTCATGAATCATTTGCGCAAGGTCTTCGATGGAATAGATGTCATGGTTATTAGATGGCGAAATTAAATCCGAGCCAATGGTTGCGTTACGTGCTTCCGCAATTTTGGCGGTAACCTTTGAACCAGGCAGATGTCCGCCTTCTCCAGGCTTCGCGCCTTGCCCGATTTTAATTTCAAGCAGGTTTGTCGAGTTTAAGAGCTCAGCGTTAACTCCAAATCGTCCAGAGGCAATCTGCTGTCCGCGTGTGCGCGGATATTTGCCGAGCATATCTTTAATTTCTCCGCCCTCACCATTAAAGCTGATCATATTCAGACGGTCGGCGCCTTCCGCATATGCACGGAACGCTACTTCGTTTTGCGAGCCAAAGGACATGGAAGAGATCATAAACGGCAAGTCATGATCGCCAACAGCGATATTTACCTCTTCAGGCGATAAAACTTCGCTTGCTTTTTTAAAGCTTGTTAAGTGGCGAATCGTTGTTGGATTTTCTTCTTCCTGCTCGGTAATCTTTTCTTTATAAGCACTATAGTCACCAGTTGAAGCGACTTCGCCAATGGCTTTCCAGATACGAGGGAAGAGGCTGAACGTTTTGCCGATTCGTTCTTTTTCATTGTTGTAATCGGCTGCACGGGCAATCCCATCTTCACGCATAGAAGCGAAATTGTATTTCAGCTCCTCAGAGCCAAAGAAGTTCACAATATTAAGCTCATCCGCAACTTCTTTGCTTAAGCCGATTGATGAAAATAAGCGGCCATATCCTCTTAATTCATGAATTCCAATGGTAGAAATGACTTTTTCAAGCCCTTTCGTTAACGCTGCAAAAAGATTGGTTAACGGAGCAGTCTGATCCTCATCTGCAACCGTAATAAACATATAATATGGACTTAATAAATCTGCTCCAAGTCCAAATGCTGTAATGATGTCATGCAGAGAGCGGATGGAAGCAGAGCGTAATAATAAAGAACAATCCCGTCTTAGCGCTGCCTTTACAAGCGCCTGGTCAATGGCAGACACCGCTAAATGCGGATCAATCCAATAGGCACCTTCCTGATGAACATTCGAATCATCAAGGATTAGCAATGTTTTACCGCTTTTTACTGCTTCAATCGCTTCACTCTTTAGACGCTCAATTGCGTCGTTTAATGTTTCGCTTTCGTGAAAATGAATATGAATATAGGAAACAAGCTTTTCTTCCTGGAAAAAGTTTGTCACTTGGTCAAAGCTAGGCTGGTTCAACTCACTGGCACAACGATAGCCTGAGATTCCTTCTATTAAAATAGGAGAAAGCAGTTCGATCGCTGTTCCTGCTGTTTCTTTTTCAAATAGAGATGGGCGTCTTCCAATAACCGTTCTTGTGGAAAAATGCTCCGTTTCTCTATCGCGGTCAATCGCTGGGTTTGTAACAACCGCCACGCTTTCCTTAATAAAATCTGCAATGTTCTTACGCTGCGGATTAAGTGCTGCAAGTGGAGAATCGTGTCCAAGCGAGCGAATCGGTTCGGCACCATTTTTCGACATTTGCTCCACAAGCTGAACATGATCTCGCTCCCAGCCAAAGGCTTTGTACTGGCCATTATGAATTTTATCTGGGTAGTTCATCGATACGACTTTATCAAACTTCGGCGGTGTCAGACGCAATTTATATTGATCAACTAGCATTCTAGCGGAAAAGCGCTCATACACTTCCTGCTGGTACTCATTCTGTTCATACAGAACAATGTCATTTCCGTCCCATTTAAGGCCAACTTTTTCACCAGGAGATAAAGGTTTTGGGTCATTTACATATTCACTGGACGGAATGATACCCGGTTCAGATGAAAATAGGTAAGAACTTTGGGTTTCAAGCATCCAGAGAGGACGCAAACCTAGAGCATCAACACTGAATACCGCTTCGTCGCCATATCGGGAAATGATGCCGGCAGGTCCCTGTGAAAAATGTCCCCATGCTTCGCGAATATAAGCATACAGGTTCTGCAGATATTCAGGGTATGCTTTAATTTCATTTACGATCGGCGGGAAGAGAATATCTACCGCCTCAAAAAGAGAATAGCCATCACGGCTGATAAATGTATCAATTGTCCGGTTTAAATCCTGTGAATCACTGCCGTCTTTTACAAGCGGCACACCCACCATTTTTGCTTCATCACGCAGCTTTGCAATCGTGTTAATTTCACCGTTATGGCCAAGTACACTAAATGGCTGCACACGAAAAAAGCTTGAAAGTGTATTCGTAGAATAGCGGTTGTGGCCGAGAGTCATAGTTGAAGCCACAAGCGGGTTAGCAAGATCATGATAATATTTAGGCAGAATATCTCCAGCACCCATTACCTTATAGACCGCATGATGCTGACTTAATGAAGCAACATGAACATGTTCGTTCTCTTCGAAATCAATGGTTAAAGCAAAAAGCGTTTTAGAAAGTTCACTTTCCTCTAAATCTGCTGTACAAGCAAATTGCCAGAAAACAGGGTTTTCTTGAATTGCGATTGGTCCAAGTGCAGACGCTTCTGTCACTTGTTCAGATTGAAACACAACATTTAAACCATTATTTTCTAATTTTTCAATCAATTTTTCTTTGAATTGTGCTGTATCTTGTCCTCTGGACATGAAAATATGGCCGACAACAAAATTACTTTGATCTGCAGCGTTCGCATCTGCACCAGCTGCTGCTAATTTTTCCTTCCATAATACACGGGGGATATCGATATGAATACCTACGCCATCACCTTCGCCGTTAATAAAGCCGGCTCTGTGGTTCATCGTTACGAGGGCATTTATACAACTGAAGATATTTTCTCTTGTAGGGGTTTTTTGCTTCTCAACACTTGCGACAATTCCACATGCATCGTGTTCCTGTCGATGAAACTGATTGAATTGTGAAGGAGTCCATTGCTCTGTCATCATTTCGGCTATATAGGCTGGGCCTTTAAGCCGTTCACCTCCTGTATAGAAAAATTAATCTGAAACTTTATCGTGTTCATTATGATCGTGCGCTGAAATGTTTGAGGGACGAGATCAGCAGTTATACATAATGATGTACCGCGTTACCACGCGAAAGTAGCAAAGGGTGTTTTACACAAGAATATTGATTTAATAGTATCATATGAATTTTCAGAAATCAATTAAATATACAGAAAGTTGGATAGAAGGTATTGGGGTAATTGTATAATCTGTGAATAAAAAGCTATATATGTAAACGTTTTCATCGTTGGTTCAGTATAAACGAAGGCCAGAACAGCCTTCGTTTAATGAATAAAAAATGTATAATTATTGAGATGCTAATGCTTCAAAAGCATTGTTGACAGCGTGTAGTGTTGCTTCAATATCTTCCTCTGTATGAGCGATTGTTAAGAACCATGCTTCATATTTGGAAGGAGCGAGATTGATGCCTTGGTGCAGCATGAGCTTGAAAAACTTAGCAAACATTTCACCATCTGTGTTTTCTGCCTGCTCGTAGTTTTCTACCTTCACGTCTGTAAAGTAGAGTGTTAATGCACCCTTTAAGCGATTGATTGTGATTGGAATGTTATGCTCTTTCGCTGCTTTTAGGATGCCTTCTTCAAGGATTGCGCCTAATTGATCTAAATACTCGTAAACTCCGTCTTGCTTTAATACTTCTAAACATGCAATTCCTGAAAGGATGGATGCCGGGTTTCCGGCCATAGTGCCTGCCTGATAAGCTGGGCCAAGCGGAGCGACTTTTTCCATTATTTCTTTCTTGCCGCCATATGCTCCAATCGGCAAACCGCCTCCAATAATTTTACCCATTGCCGTTAAATCAGGACGTACACCAAGCATGTCCTGTGCACCGCCATATGAAAAGCGGAAAGCAGTGATTACTTCATCATAAATAACAAGCGCGTTAGCGGCATGTGTTAACTCATTCACCTGTTCTAAAAATCCGGGGTGCGGTTCCACAATACCGAAGTTTCCTACAATTGGCTCAACAAGGACAGCTGCCACTTGATCTCCCCATTTTTCTAACGCTTCTTTAAAAGGTTCAATATCATTAAATGGAACGGTGATCACTTCTTGGGCAATGCTTTTTGGAACACCTGCAGAGTCAGGCGTACCTAAAGTAGATGGACCAGATCCAGCAGCAACAAGCACTAAATCGGAGTGTCCATGATAACAGCCGGCGAACTTGATGATTTTATCTTTACCTGTATAAGCTCTGGCAACACGGATTGTTGTCATTACCGCTTCTGTACCGGAGTTCACAAAACGAACCTTCTCCATCCATGGCATTGCTTCTTTGATCATCTTGGCAAACTTCACTTCATGCTGTGTTGGTGTGCCGTATAAAACGCCTCTTTCAGCAGCTCTTGTGATCGCTTCTGTAATATGAGGGTGTGCATGTCCAGTAATGATCGGACCGTAAGCAGCAAGATAATCAATATACTGATTTCCGTCTACATCCCAAAAATATGCGCCGCTCGCTCTTTCCATCGCAATCGGAGCACCGCCGCCAACTGCCTTATAAGAACGAGATGGGCTATTTACACCGCCTACAATATGTTCAAGCGCCTCGCTATGTAATCGTTCTGAATTTGTGAATTGCATGGGTATTCCTCCTTGAATCTCTTCTATACACTTTTTTAAATACAGGTGTCTCGCCTTAAGCTTGTCGTCCCTGGGCGAGCGCCTTCTGCTTTTCTAGGTGTCCAGCTCCAGGCGCTAGGGACTCGAGGTCTTAAGTCAATCCGTCTAGAAGGTTAAAGAACAACCTCCCAGTCGTCTTGCCTTAAGCTTATCGTCCCTGGGCGAGCGCTTTCCGCTTTTCTAGTTTACCACGTTTTCTCTATAGAGTATGTGCCGGGAACATGACAAGCACTCATAGAAGGTGTTTTTTGTGCATATGAATGAGTAGACAGGCTTGAAATGAGGTATGGTGATGGTACTTTATATTTCTTTAGCTCTAATTCTGCTTTGCATGATCATGAGTCTGCAGAGCTTATTTACTTCAAAAAGGATCAAAGGGAAATGGGTTTCGATTGAGAACATGATTTATTTAGTGTTTCTGTATGGAACGATCATGATTGGGTTTGGGCTCATCTATATTATTCTTGATTTAAATGGACATATTGTTTTAATAGAAGAAACTAGCTATCTGGAGGTCAGTTTTTTGGATCGGCTGGAGACTGGTTTTTATTTTAGTGCGATGACGCTGTTTTCTGTTGGATATGGGGATATTGCGCCAATTGGCATTGGCCGGATGATCGCTGTCATTGAGGCGCTCATTGGTTATGTGATCCCAACTGCATTTGTAGCGCGAGTTGTTTTTGATATCGATCAACAGACATGATGCTTATCTGTTGTTTTTCTGTTCTTTTTTCATTAACGTAAAAGTGGAGAAGTTTTTGGACAGTTTATTATTATTTTGTAGAGGGAAACTTACTTTTACATATGAATAAAGGAGAGGTCAAAAATGACAGCAATTACAGGAGAATTCGCACCAGACTTTTCACTCCCGGCAAGTACAGGGGAGACATTTACATTATCAGAACACCGAGGCAAAAACATTGTGTTATATTTTTACCCAAAAGACATGACGCCTGGCTGTACGACACAGGCTTGCGATTTTCGTGATCGCCACAGTCAGTTTGCAGAAGAAGACACTATCGTGATTGGCATCAGCCCGGATCCTTTGAACAGACATGATAAGTTTGTTGAAAAGCATGAGCTGCCATTTCCGCTGCTTGCTGACGAGCAGCATACAGCAGCTGAACTATATGATGTCTGGAAGCTGAAAAAAAATTTTGGCAAAGAATACATGGGAGTGGAGCGTTCTACTTTCGTTATTGATAAAGAGGGACGGATTGCAAAAGAGTGGCGCAAAGTAAAGGTTAAAGATCATGTAGAGGAAGTCCACAGTTTTGTAAAAGAAGAGTTGAAATAAAGAGAAACCCAATTGAGCCGGATTTCCAGCCTATTTTACAATTTCAAGGCTTTTGTCCAATTCAAAAAGCGGCAATCTGAATATCATTTTATTAGGGCATACCTCCTCAGATAGTCATAATGCGGACCTTAAAAAGGTCCGTTTTTTTTATGACTTGAGCAGGAGAGAGGGCTGATGGGAGTTTAAGTAATTTTCACCTTTAAAACGTATATACTATATATGAATAATCAAAGATTATCGACTTTCCATATTGATGCACAAGTAATTCTGCGGTACTTTTTTTCTTCTCATCTTTAATAGCTTGTTTAAATGTTGCTGAGTATTCAAAAGAAAAACCTTCTTCCGATAATCTCTTTCGGAAATCATACCAAACATTACCTGACAATCCTTTATGCCCCTCATCAACCAGTACTAAGTTGTTTTTTTCGAAGCTATCGACAGAGACGGTTTTTTCTTTTCCTTTCTCAGCAAGTTTGTTAATATCAATCACAAATACTTCTGATTCATCTTGTAAAGTATCTTTTTCAAAGAAGTTACAAGGAATATTTGAAAGTCTCAATTCTTCAATATGTTGGTTTGATAGACCTTCGTTGGGAGTCAGAAGTATAATTTTATTTAACCTTATTGAATTATCATAATATTTAGCTTTGTTAATATACTTTTTATATTGTAGTATATTTACATGCATAATAAGAGTTTTACCACTACCTGTTGCAGACATATAGGCAAGTTTATTTAAAGAATATTTATCAAATTCAGTAAGAAAAGTATCATTATTATTATTAAATACTTGAACAAATTTATTCAAATCATCCACGAATTTTTCCCTATCAAGGAAAAATCTATCAAGATACATTTCTGTAAACAAAATAGAGAGGTATTGAAAGTATTTCAAGCTTATTTCATCTCTATTTTCACTGATATGTCTTACATATTGATAAATATTTTCATCATACTCTTTAAGTTTTTCTTTATTTAGAAAACCTAGTTTTAAATACTTTCTTATGATTAGTTCATAAAAGTACGAGTTGTTTTCTTCATTATATCCCTCTAAATCTTCCATTCTCATATCTTCAGATAACTCTTTAAAATTTGATTTACCAAATAGAGATAAAAAATATTTATTGAGAACTAAGGACGCATCGAGATCTAGATTACGTGTGACTGCTAGAATAAAGTGTACAGTTTTTGCTTGATAAGATGAAACGCTTATTTACCCAAATATACCAGCAAAAAATATCAACCTATCACTGTAAAATGATCATAGTTCATACTTGCAGTGGAGGTTAGCGAAGGTGGATAAGTGGGAAATGTACATGGAGATAAAGCAATTATTAAAGCAAGGATTTAGTCAGACAAAGATAGCTGAAAAGTTAGGGGTTTCTCGAACAACTGTTTACAGGCACTTAAAGAGATCTCCTTCGGAGATGGCGGAATGGGTTGATTCTCTTCAGTATAAAAAGAAAAAATTAGATCCATATAAAGAACTGATTTTATCTTGGTTGAGAATGCATCCGGATATGTCAGCAGCACAAGTTTATGATTGGCTTTTAGAGAAATATAAAGATCTAACTGTTGGAGAAAGTACAGTAAGAACATATGTAAAAGCATTAAGAGAAGAATACAAAATAAATAAGGAAACATCTCCTCGAATGTATGAGGCAATTCCTGATCCCCCAATGGGAGAACAAATGCAAGTAGATTTTGGTCATACGAGACAAAAAACTGTTGATAATAAGGAAGCCAAACTCAACTTTATAGCTTTTGTCTTATCACATTCTAGACAAAAGTATAAAGAGTGGTTGGATAGACCATTTACAACACGGGATGTTATACAAGCCCATGAGAACGCGTTTAAATGGTATGGAGGAATGACCAATGAGATCGTTTATGACCAAGATAGTTTAATTGTTGTTAGCGAAAATGGTGGAGATCTAATTTTAACTAAAGAATTTCAGCAGTATAGAGAATCCAGAGGAATAAACCTTCGGGTTTGTAGAAAAGCTGACCCTGAGAGTAAGGGAAGAATAGAAAATGTAGTTGGATTTATCAAACAAAACTATGCCAAACATAGAGTGTTTCATAACATCGACTCTTGGAATGAGCAAGGGTGGGAATGGCTGAACAGAACGGGTAACTATAAAATACACAATACAACAAAAAAGAGACCATTCGAAGTGTTCCTCCTGGAAAAGCAACACTTAAAACCAGTCTCCCAAAATATAGATATTCAAAATAACTATGAGATAAGTATAGCAAGATGTGTTCATAAGGACAATACTATTCGTTACCAATCTAATCGGTACTCTCTTCCACTTGGAACTTATAACAAATATGAAAAAGTATGTATCAAGGAAACGGAGACTAAAGAATTAGTTATTTATATACCTGATACTGGCGAAATTATTGCAAAACATTCAATTCCCGAAGGGAAAGGGATGTTAATAAAAGATAAAAAACATAGTAGGGATCGTACAAAAGGTGTTGGAGCATTCATTAATACAGTGGCTGAGAGATTTGAAGATAAAGAACTAGCCTTTAAATATTTAGAGAAGGTTAGGGAAAAAAATCCTCGTTACATTAAAGACCAGTTGCAAATCATCTTGCGCGAAACAAAAGGTATCGATAACGAAGTACTGACTAAAGCGTTAGCAGAGTGTTTAAAAAGGAAATTATACAGTGCAACTGATTTTGGCGATATCATTGCATATGTGAAACGTCAGCGCCAGGTACATGAAACAGTTATTGATAAAAAGAAAGAAGTTAAGACTTTGAACAGGCTATCAGAATGGGTTTTAGAAACAGAAGCATACAAAAGAAAAGTAGATACTTACACGGTTTTAATGGAGGTTGAATAGCGATGAGCCAAATCCAACAATTACAAGACATAATGAAAGGGTTAAGACTCGTTGAAACTGCCAAGCATCTCCCCCATTTGATCAGAGAAGCTGAGCAAAAAGACCTTTCATTTACTCAATTCCTGTTAGATGTCACTTCTTATGAGCAAACTCGAAGAGAAGAAAAGCAACTAAACAACCGATTAAAGTGGGCAACTTTTCCTTTCAGCAAAACACTTGAGGAGTTTAATTTAAAAGAACAAAAGTCTTTAAGCAACAAACAACTAAATAGATTAAAAGATTTAACTTGGATAGAACAGCTGTACAATTTGATTTTATTAGGGCCACCAGGTGTAGGTAAAACTCACCTGGCCGTAGGCCTAGGAATAGAGGCTATTAACCAAGGGTATAAAGCGATATTCACATCAATGGGAGATTTAATTCATAACCTGAAAACAGAAGAAATCACACGAAAGTCAAAAGCAAGAATGAAAAGAATTAGAGAGGCTGATTTAGTCATAATAGATGACTTAATGTTTATGGCAATGGATCAACAAGAAGCTAATATGTTCTTTCATTTAATTAATGACTTGTATAATCAGTCTTCCATTATCTTGACCTCTAATAAGGCACCAAAAGAATGGGGAGAATTATTGGGTGATCAAGCTATAACAACAGCAATTCTAGATAGGATTCTTCACCGAGTAGAAATCATTCATTTAAATGAAGATAGTTATCGTATGAAGCATCGTTCTACCATATTTGGGGAACAAAGTGTTTCAAAATAACGAGCAAAAATTGTTTCATTCTACTTGACGGTCACAAGTACTTTGACTTGTTGATTTTTTGCTAGATTGATCAGATCTAAATAGAAGGGAAGTTTCTCTTCAAATTGTAAGGGGGATGAGAGATATGAAAAAAAGCTCGGTGTTTATAGTTATTGGAATTCTAATCATAGTGTTAATTATATTTAAACCATTTCGTTTAGAACCGCCGACTCCAAAAATTTCAGCAGCAGAGACGCAAATACCAACAACACAAGGATCATATTGTTGGGATGGATTTTTATTTGCGCAATGTGTAGATACCATTCATACTACTCCAATCGACATGACAGAATCACATACCCCAACAAGGGTATCAAAAAACGAGAAAATCGCTATTGAATTCCCTATCGGTTATCAACCCAAAACCTTGAAATTAGAGCAATGGCTTGATGAAAATAATTCAAAAGTCATCGAAATAAATAGTGGAAAAATTAATGCACCAAATGAAAGTGGTATATATGCATATCATATAATTGCTGACTGGAATCAGGGAGATGGAAATTATGCGTTCTTGATAGAGGTAGAATAAACTTAAGTTTACATATCATGACTTATCGGAAGTTCTTTAAAAACAAATACAAGAAAGGAAGAGGGAAGCCAATTTATCAGCTTTCCTCTTCCTTATATATAAAATCACTTATGATTCAATGCTTGATTGATAAATTGGTATAGCTCGCCATCTATTTCATACTGCAGTTCGTTCCCTGGGTTTTCAGCGTGGAAATGTTCGGCTTGCTTGCGGAAAGTCCTATCGTCTTCGGAAAAGGCATTCACGATGTCATTCCATTTTCTCGCTAAATCTTGTACTTTTTCATCGGAAGGAGAAGCACCTTTTTCTTTTTCAAAACGAATTTCCTTGATAAGACCGTTAAATTCTTGCTCTGCTTGCTTTAAAAGTTGTTTGTCGGCGTTTTCATATCTGCTTTCCATGGTATCCAATTGCTGCTTCGAAAAGTATTTTTCCTTATTCATTTTCAGCGCCTCCATTAATTTAGTAAGTTCTGAAATCGAGAGGGTCCGGTTGCTGTGTACAGCCGATAACGCATTTTCCAACTCCGCTACTAGTTTTTGCTGAACCTCTATCTCTTTTTTGACTCGAGAAATTTGGGTTTGCAAAATCTCCGCAACGGTTTGTTCCTCCGGATTAGACAACAGAAGTTGTATTTCTTCTAACGATATTCCCATCTGCTTTAAGGACAAAATTGGCTGAAGACGTACCAAATCTGCTTTCGTGTAAAGCCGATGTCCTGACTCCGTATACTGAGAAGGTGAAAATAAACAGATTTGATCGTAATAGCGTAAAGTTCGAATCGTTAAACCCGTCAATTCTGCAACTTCTCCGACTTTCCAATATTCCTTCATTCGCTTAGCCTCCATTCAACACCATTTCTATTCACCAACTAAAAACGAGAAATTCGAAGTTAGAAGAGTTGCTGCATCTCCTTTTGCTCAAACGTGTAGGTTTTCCCGCAAATATGGCAAAAAGTTTCGATGTCTTTATTTCGTTCAATGCTCCGTTTGATTTCCTCTTCACTCAATGAATAAAGCATGCCATAGAACATTTCTTTACTGCACCCGCAGAAAAATTGACTGGAGCTATGGCCGATAATTTTTGCATCCCCAAAGAACTGGGTTAACGCTTCTTCGCTGTCACTCGCTTCTTCAGCGTTTAGTTTACTGAAAATATCCGGATTGGCTTTTACAATCATTTTCACTTCTGAAAGCAGTTGTGATGGTGCACCGGGAAGTAGTTGTGCATATAGTGCATGGCTGGAAAGAAGGGAAGCTCCATTATCCAACTGAATGTCGGAATAAAGATAGGTCGGCGTCTGATCACTCTGCACAAAATAGTTGGCGATATCATCCGTGATATGTTGATTTGGCATATCGGTAATGCTGGTGAATTGATTCATCTCAGAACCCTTTATGACACGGATCATCCCAGAAGGTCCAATCAAATCTTGCATCGACTTTTCTTCTATATTAGAAAATCTCAAAAGTTCCTCGTTCAGGTATCCTCTGACATTTCCATTCGCTTCGGCTTCCGCAAAAATCTTATGGCGAGGATTGCTCAACGTTACCTGGAGGCTCATTCGCTGGTTCCCTTTGAGCGTACCAGAGAGTATGCTCATTGCTGATATCGTTTTGCCTAACAACAGGTTAAGCGGTTTAGGTAGTTCCTGGTTTAAGGCATAGATATCGCGAAGCAGCTGGGTATTATCAATAAAATATAGACGAATTTGTTCTTCTTTAATTAACGTCTTTACAAGAACATTTTGCACAATGATTCCCCCCTTGTAAAAGTAGAATAGTTTCACTATAAAACATTACCCTACGTAAGGTTCAAGGAATAAATGTAATTTTTACGATATTTATTTTTAGTTAACATATGAGGGATTATCGGTAGTTTATCTAAATGAAATATATAATTACAAAACCAGTAATCTTTAAAGGTTACTGGTTTTATTTCAAATATTCAAAAAAAAGTTTAAAATCATGCGTAATCTTAGAAAATGGTACTGTGAAATTTTTAATATACTATTTTGAAAGATTTTAAAATGATAGATTTCAATTGAAATATTTAGTAAAAAATTGATTTATGATAAATTTAAATATTTTATTATCTCGGTTAATCCTTCTTTACTAATCCAAGCTTCACCAATACGAATCGCTTCATTCGTTACTTTTCCAGTGACAGCACACACGTATCTTTGGCGGTGGGGCTCAATGATAATCCGTCTTTCATCATGTGTAATATCTACACGATCTCCTTCTTTTAGCTGAAAGACATCTAAGATCTCCTTCGGAATCACCATACGTCCATGATTTGTTATCCGTTTTGTATGCACATCATCCCCCCTCACTTTTATCCGTCTTAGATTCTCTCGAAATCAAGTAAACTAATTATAATCGATTATTCGCCGTTCTTGATTCATAAATTGAGTACTCACGAAATATTCTTTACTCACTTCATTATAGAAGGCATTCTCTTCTTTTTTTCTTCAGTAGCTTGTGTCAAAGCAATATTTAATCCAACTGCTAAAAGTAAGATGATGGCTACTCCCACAAATAGTTTTGAGTTGCCCTGTTGACTAGTCTTTTTTAACTTCTTTTTAGAGGTTGATGGTTTAGCATTCTGAAACTGAACTTTATCTTTCACATGCGCACGAAACTTCTCGAAACCGTTGCGTTCGTTCAATAGCCTTTCCTGTTCTAGTTTCTCCGCTCTTCTTTGTTCCTCAAACTGTTCTATCTTTTCTTTTATATACCCTTCTATTTCATCAAGTGAATTGAGTTTCAAGAAAATCGTTTCCGCAAATCGAATTACTTCTTCACTTGGTTCTAAGAAATCCATCCTCTTTGGTCTATCTATTAGCTCATTCATCTTGGTCAAAGAGATGATAATCAATTCTTTCACAGCCGATACAGGATCCTTACTATCAGCAATGGACATGACGTCACTCTCGATGACCATTCCAAATAATCGTTTCGCCTCTCGATCTACTACGAAGTTCTCTTTTTGCCAAAGTACTTTGACTTGTTGATCTTTTGCTAGATTGATTAGATCTAAATAAAAGGGAAGTTTCTCTTCAAATTCAAAAGTTCGGAGTGCTGTAAATGCCATTAATCCTGTCACATCGTATTCATAACGTATCTGCCCTGCTTGGAAAGTGCCCTCTTTGACCGGCACTAAAGGTGTCGACTCATTAATACGTGAATATGATTTTTCATAAGTTTGCTCAATTAATCCCATGTCATCAGTTTGAAAAGCCGTCAGAGGCTGCAAAAAATATACCGAATCTTGATTAATCTCGATAGTTCCTACACGGTTAGCAATTGTTCGAATGACCATTTCTTTTCACCACCTTCATCACTATTGAAGTTCTGGATAGAGTTCAAGAATTTCTTTGGCTTCATCTCGAAACTCTTCTTGTTCGAACTCAACTTCACTTCCAGGTACATTAGATTGGATTTTGTTGTATTCTTCATCAATCTTCTTTATATCTAAGCTTTCAATGTGTAAGAAAGGTACGTGTGAAAAAGTAAGTTCATTTTCTTTAGTTTTCACAAAACTAATGGCGCCTGACTCTTCCTGTTCTTCGTCTTTGGAGTTCATTTCAATATCATTGAAAATTAATTGGCTAAGTTCAAAAACCTCTGATTTGTATAGTTCAGTATCGTCAAAATTGTAATCAACATCGTAGACCTCAATCTTATCGAAAGTACAATTTCCAAAGCCGCACGGCTCCGTACTCAATGCTTGAAATGTGATTGCTATATCTGATGACCCTTTTGCAATTAGACTGTTCGGATACTTTTCTAGAAAAGGTTGAATAACTACTTGTTGACCCAGTGAATTGACTGATTTAGTGAATTCCTCATTGTTACCCACTTCAATTTCTCCATTTTCAATCGCTGCATTAGCTTCGATTTCAAATTCCTTCATCTTTTCATCCAAAAATACAGTCATTTCTTCAGCTTTTACGATATCTTCATCTGTAAAAACTTCCTTGTTTTCATTTGTTTGATTCGACTCTCCATTGCTTGAATTACAAGCTATCAGTAAACTCGTCAGAATGACTATCAATAGTCCGAGAATAACTTTCTTCATGCTATCCATCTCCTTTTATCTTCTTGCTGCATATCTCGCCACATATTTCACAGATGAACCTACAGCACGAGTTGTGCCAGTTGAAGCTCCGAATTGATTAAGTAGTGTCGGTATAGACAAACCTACGATGAAGAAAATTACACCGAATACCATATTTCCCGACTCTAGACTCACCAAGGTTTTGATACCTAATACAAAACAAAGTAATTGCAGTGTCAACGTCAGAATGTTACTCACAACTGTCTTCAACCATAGATTAAAGAAATTGTATTGGTCATTCACGATTGTTGGAATCGCTAAGACACCTGTAATATACAAGATGACGAACAGAACAGTGCGATATAAGACAGATAGGAAGAATACAAACAAGATTGCTGAAACTACAATCATCAATACCAAGCCGTATCCTACTGAGTTCACAGCCATCACCTGCATAATGTCATAGTGTGTGGCTGGAGTCGTCAACATTATCTCCGTCAACAAATGTGTCAGTTCCAAGAGCCATTCAAATAACTGTGAGTAGATTCCTAGTAGAATACCCCCTGTCACAATAGCCACTAACTTGTCTTGAAGGGAGTTCATCCCCTCTTCGCCATTACCACTATATAAAATGATGATTTTCGTGGTCTGCCACAAGATAAAGATGGCCGCAATCGTCCACGCCAATGTCTTGAAGTTAAGCATATATCCCTCATAAACTGGATTTCCCATCACAATTTCAGAATCAATCTGAAATTTGCTGAAGCTATCAATTGCTCCAAAAACGAAACCGCTGATTGTAGTGAAGAAAAAGCCATTGGTATGACAGCCTATCTCATGCCACTTACAATTTAAAGAACCATGATTGTTGGACAGGCATATAGATGAAGAATGATTGTCATTGTTGACAAAGTCACTGTAAAATGAGTACACTATTTATAAACATTATAAAGTAATAATCTATGTTAGAAAGAGGTGCATGACGTGACGCACGATCAACTTAAAGAAGCTCTGGATACTTTAAAAGATACAGGAGTCCGCATTACTCCTCAGCGTCATGCGATACTTGAATATTTAATAAACTCCATGTCACACCCTACAGCAGATGATATTTATAAAGCTCTAGAAGGAAAGTTTCCGAATATGAGTGTGGCTACAGTTTACAATAATTTGAGAGTATTTCGTGAGGTTGGATTAGTAAAAGAACTAACTTACGGGGATTCTTCAAGCCGTTTTGATTTCATTACAACACAGCATTATCACGTAATCTGTGAGCAATGCGGCAAAATTGTTGATTTTCATTACCCGGGATTAGATGAAGTGGAGCAGCTTGCTTCCCATGTAACGGGTTTTAAAGTTAGCCATCACCGTATGGAAATCTATGGAACTTGTCCAGAGTGTCTTGCAAAAGAAGCGCATTAATCTAATTCATTGACTAGGCTGCCTGATCTGAGGCGGCTTTTTTATTTTGTCATTCATTGCAGAATAGGAACGAAATGGCCAAACAAAAAACTCGGCATTAATTTGCCGAGTTTTGCTGTGATTTACGATTGTATTTTTCATCAAACTCTTTGCCTTCTAATGTCTTGTCTAATGTTAAAGGCTCTTTGCAGTACATGCACATATCGACGCGTCCAAGTACCTTTGTATATTTACCGCAGCTTGGACACACAACTTGTACAGCTTTCGTGGATAATAACCCGATCCAGAAATAAACACCTGTACTAGCAACAATGAATATAGTTCCAAGCAGCATAAAAAAGGTCATGAGAACAGGAGATTCTCTAAAGAAGATTCCGATATACATAACAATAAAACCGACAAAGATCAAACTCAGTGCAAAGGTACGAATTTTATTGATTTTGCTTGAATATTTAGCCATGCAACACCCTCCTAAAAGTTAACTATAGCATATAAGCCTGCCTGCTATAAATATCAATTCCTATTCCTGTCGAAAATTGTCTCTGTTTTATGAAGGAATTCAACTTCATTTTGGCGAAAGTATTACATAAATGACCCTCTCTAACTGTCTGAATTCAATTGTTAGCAGGGAAAAGAGATCGTAACTGTTCGTTATGGTCTGGTATAATGGCTATTATTGATTGAAAAATGGATTGAAGTTTCACTTTAATTAATGGAGGAATTGTAATGGAAGATATTCTCCGCCCGATCTATCAGGAGCGGGCAAGCCAGGCAAACACAAAGGGTGTTTTGCTTGTTGAGAAGAGGCAGAAAGCACTGCCGACAACCGATACCTTTGATGCGGTTCTGCTGATTATTGTAACGGAAGCGGATGAACCGGTTTTTATTAAACATTATACATATATGGAAAAGAAGGCTGCATTATATATCATTACGGAGCAGCAGCTAAATGAATGGCTGCTGATTGGCACTAATAAAAAGGTGTTTGATTGGATTTATAATGGAAAGATTCTGTTTGATCGTAATGAATATATGCAAACGGCGAAGAAAGAACTGCAGGAATTCCCTTTTCACGGACGTAAGTTGAAAATGGGTCTTGAATTTGCCAAACTTATTAAGCGGTATATGGACGGAAAAGCATTTTTTGAGAACAAACAATATTTTGATGCATACAATCATATTGTTCATTCATTGCATCATTTGGCCAGACTTGCTGTAATAGACCATGGCTTTCATCCGGAGAATACGGTTTGGAATCAGGTCAAACAAATCGAGCCAGAGATTATGAAGTTATATGAAGAGTTAGTGAATAGCCACGAGCCTTTAGAAAAACGGCTTGAGCTATTGTTTCTAGCAAGTGAGTTTCTGATTCATTCAAGAACCAAGGATGGAATCAGCCATCTTATTGATATTTTAAGTGAAAGAGAACATTGGACTGTGCAGGAGATCTTAAATCATGAAGAACTCGGCTTATATGCAGTAGATTTAACGATGCTTCTAGAGTATCTGATTGATAAGCATTATGTTGAGGTTGTGAATGTGGAGACCAAAGGAAAAGGGATACTCCATCGCTATTATAAAGTCGGGAAAAAATTATCGTAAAAAAGTTTTAAAAAGTATTGACCTTTAATAAAATACTTGGTATATTTATATCCGTCGCTGAGAAACGAACAAAAAACGTTTTTGTAGCTGACGGATATTTTTTAAAAAAGTGTTGACATGAAAAACTCAACATGTTATATTAAGAAAGTCGCCTCGGAGCGACACTTAAGAAAAATTGCTCTTTGAAAACTGAACGAACAATAAAACGTCAACGTTTAAAAAAGATTCTTCGGAATCAACAA
Organism: Cytobacillus gottheilii; assembly: GCF_001636345.1. GTDB lineage: Bacteria > Bacillota > Bacilli > Bacillales > Cytobacillaceae > Cytobacillus > Cytobacillus gottheilii. The sequence goes on along the minus strand of NZ_KV440945.1, from coordinate 3,757,448 downwards.
TGTACATTATGTACACAAGAGCTAATCAACTCTTTCTTGGAGAGTTTGATCCTGGCTCAGGACGAACGCTGGCGGCGTGCCTAATACATGCAAGTCGAGCGGACGGATGGGAGCTTGCTCCCAGACCGTCAGCGGCGGACGGGTGAGTAACACGTGGGCAACCTGCCTGTAAGACTGGGATAACTTCGGGAAACCGGAGCTAATACCGGATAATGCTTTTGGACTCATGTCCTTAAGCTGAAAGATGGTTTCGGCTATCACTTACAGATGGGCCCGCGGCGCATTAGCTAGTTGGTGAGGTAACGGCTCACCAAGGCAACGATGCGTAGCCGACCTGAGAGGGTGATCGGCCACACTGGGACTGAGACACGGCCCAGACTCCTACGGGAGGCAGCAGTAGGGAATCTTCCGCAATGGACGAAAGTCTGACGGAGCAACGCCGCGTGAGTGATGAAGGTTTTCGGATCGTAAAACTCTGTTGTTAGGGAAGAACAAGTACCGGAGTAACTGCCGGTACCTTGACGGTACCTAACCAGAAAGCCACGGCTAACTACGTGCCAGCAGCCGCGGTAATACGTAGGTGGCAAGCGTTGTCCGGAATTATTGGGCGTAAAGCGCGCGCAGGCGGTCCTTTAAGTCTGATGTGAAAGCCCACGGCTCAACCGTGGAGGGTCATTGGAAACTGGGGGACTTGAGTGCAGAAGAGGAGAGTGGAATTCCACGTGTAGCGGTGAAATGCGTAGAGATGTGGAGGAACACCAGTGGCGAAGGCGACTCTCTGGTCTGTAACTGACGCTGAGGCGCGAAAGCGTGGGGAGCGAACAGGATTAGATACCCTGGTAGTCCACGCCGTAAACGATGAGTGCTAAGTGTTAGAGGGTTTCCGCCCTTTAGTGCTGCAGCAAACGCATTAAGCACTCCGCCTGGGGAGTACGGCCGCAAGGCTGAAACTCAAAGGAATTGACGGGGGCCCGCACAAGCGGTGGAGCATGTGGTTTAATTCGAAGCAACGCGAAGAACCTTACCAGGTCTTGACATCCTCTGACACTCCTAGAGATAGGACGTTCCCCTTCGGGGGACAGAGTGACAGGTGGTGCATGGTTGTCGTCAGCTCGTGTCGTGAGATGTTGGGTTAAGTCCCGCAACGAGCGCAACCCTTGATCTTAGTTGCCAGCATTCAGTTGGGCACTCTAAGGTGACTGCCGGTGACAAACCGGAGGAAGGTGGGGATGACGTCAAATCATCATGCCCCTTATGACCTGGGCTACACACGTGCTACAATGGATGGTACAAAGGGCTGCAAGACCGCGAGGTTTAGCCAATCCCATAAAACCATTCTCAGTTCGGATTGCAGGCTGCAACTCGCCTGCATGAAGCCGGAATCGCTAGTAATCGCGGATCAGCATGCCGCGGTGAATACGTTCCCGGGCCTTGTACACACCGCCCGTCACACCACGAGAGTTTGTAACACCCGAAGTCGGTGGGGTAACCTTTTGGAGCCAGCCGCCTAAGGTGGGACAGATGATTGGGGTGAAGTCGTAACAAGGTAGCCGTATCGGAAGGTGCGGCTGGATCACCTCCTTTCTAAGGATGAA
>NZ_KV440945.1:2623353-3750853 GCF_001636345.1 Cytobacillus gottheilii | reverse complement strand
GCGGAATTGGCAGACGCGCACGACTCAAAATCGTGTTCCTTCTGGAGTGTCGGTTCGACCCCGACCACCGGTATCAGACTTAAGGCAAAAAGCCTTATAAATAAAGACTTTCAACAGTTCATGTTGGGAGTCTTTTTTGTTTTATCCGACAGACTGAAATTCGCTAAAATCGTGTGCTTCGAATCTTATGCTTGGGGGAGATACTATGGCAAGAAGAGGAAAGCTTACTGATGATGAATTGAAAATAATTAATGCAAAGATCACCGATGAAGAAGCGTTCAAAAAGTTTATAAGAGACTGTCATCTAAGAAACCTCAGACCCTCTACAATCAAATACTACAATAATGAATTAGCAGCAACTAAGACTTGTTTAGTTGAGATAGGTATCAATAAAGAAGTTGTTGAACTTGACCAGGAAGATATTGAAACTCTAATACTTCATCTTAAAGACAAAATCAGAGTTGTAAGTATCAATACTAGACTTCGAGCAATTAAAGCCTTCTTTAACTACTTAGAAAAGAACAAGCTCTTATACTCCAAGAACCCCACCAAGAACATCAAACAACTCAGAGACAGACAAAAGATAATGGAAACATTAGAGGACGATGAAATTGTACAGGTTGCAAGACACATTAAGAATCAGAAGAGTTTTGTTGGATACAGAGACTATGCAATTTTCATGTTAATGATTGATACTGGCATAAGACTATCAGAATGTGTTGGAATTAAAACATATGATGTAAGAGGAAGTAAGGTCATTATTAGAAATACCAAGAACTTAAAAGAAAGAACGGTCTATCCTACTGCCAAAACTCAAGATGCTATTTCAAGGTACATCAAACTACGAGGAGAACTCCATCACAAGTTTTTGTTCGTAAACAATGATAATGAGCCTTTACGCAGAAGAAGCGTTCAAACAAGATTTGAGAAGTATAAGGAGGCTTTGAAATTTAAAAAGCAACTAAGCCCTCATGTGTTCAGACATACATATGCGAAACGATCGATAATGTCTGGAATGGATGCATTTTCATTAGCTGCTTTATTAGGCCATTCAGACCTTACTGTTACCAAAAAGTATGTTGCATTGTGGGGAGCAGACCTAGAAGAAATGGCTAAGAAATATAGTTCGATAAATCGTCTAAAAATCTGACAATTTTTGCCTACTAATATGTACTTTAGTACTGTAAAGTGTTAAAATATAATCATAAATAAAAACCCTGTTCATTATAGAGCTGGCACTCTAGAACAAGGTTCTCAAAATCCCACAAGGAATTTTTCTTATGTTCATTATAAGATACTTTTCCTTGTATATCAAGGAGGATGTCTAATGTTGTTAAATGCTAAATCAGAGGAGCTTGTAAAATATTCAAAAGGTACTTACGAAAAAGATCAATTCATTATGAAGGTTTCGGAACTATGGGAATGGACAGATAAACAAATTAGAATGATATACCTTACAGCAGACCTTGCAATTAATGGACAAGGTGTATTCTCTGTTTCTAATAACAGCTTTCGAGAAATGTTTCAGAACCGGTTCAAAATGACAATTAGTCGTTCCACAGTAATAAGATTCTTCCAGTTGCTAGAGGAACTTAAAGTCTTAACTGTGAACGAAGGTAGAAGAAAAAACAGAACTCAGTCAGCCAATATTTTTATCATTGAGTCATTAGAAAATTCAAATGAAATACCAGTTGAAACTCCAGATGATACACCGAATGAAACACTATCTGAAACACCGATTGATACACATAATATAGCTTTAAACAAAGCTTTAAACAAAGACTCTAATAAACCTTTAACTAAACCTTTAAAGCATGAATTTGTTAACAACATTGGTAACAAAGACACTCAAGAAGAAAATGCTGATTTATATCTAAAACAAAACAACAATGAAAGAGTTGATGCTAGTATAGTTTCATGGACACATCTTAGTTAAGTTTTTCCATATTTGACTAAAATGTAAATGAAAGGATGTGTCCTTTATGGGTAACCAAAATGTAAGCAAAAAATTTAATGAAGAATTCAAAAAAATGGTGGTTGATCTTTATAGCTCAGGTAGTGCAGTAAAAGATTTAAGTAGCGAATATGGCGTATCTGAAGTAACCATTTACAAATGGATTAAGAGGTTCACTCCTATGAACTTGGAGGATGGGACTTCTGTTACGACGGATGACTTCATCCAGTTAAAAAAGCAGATGCGCGGTCTTCAAGAGGAAAACGAAATCTTAAAAAAGGCTATGGCCATATTCGCGAGAAAGTAAGCATTACTGAGCTATCCACCATCATTGAACAACATAAGGATCAATATGCTGTTCAAACTCTATGTGATGTATTAGAAATCCCAAGGAGTACGTATTATCAATCTTTTGAAGCTGTTGAGTCTAATCGTGAACGTGAAAATAAAGAGCTAACCAAAAGAATTATTGAAATTCACGCAGAAAGTAAACAGCGTTATGGGGCTCCAAAGATTCATAAGATCCTTCAAAAAGAAGGTTATTTAGTGAGCCTAAAAAGAGTGCAGCGTTTAATGACTAAGGCAGGTATCAGATCCATTATTCAGCAGAAATATCGCCCATATTCAAGTAAATGTAAGGTGGAAGAACGTGATAACCTATTAAACAGGGACTTTTCTACTACAACCATTAACGAGAAATGGGTGGCAGATATTACGTATATCCATACACTTAGAGATGGTTGGTGCTATTTAGCTTCTGTGCTGGATTTACATTCTAAAAAGATTGTTGGATATTCATTTTCACGCACAATGACAACAGACTTGGTGATTCATGCATTAGATAATGCATATGAAACTCAAAACCCGAAGGAAGGACTCATTATCCACACGGATTTAGGATCTCAATACACAAGTGAAGAGTTCTCAAATATTGTTCTATCAAGAGGCATGAAGCAGTCATTCAGTCAAAAAGGTTGCCCATACGATAATGCTTGTATTGAATCATTTCATGCCATTTTAAAGAAAGAAGAAGTCCACCGTGTCAGATACTTAGATTATAATTCAGCCAAAATGGCTCTATTTCAATACATTGAAGGCTGGTACAATCGCAAAAGAATTCATAGCAGCATCGGCTATCGAACACCACAAGAGGTAGAGTACAGCATTCGGCATGTCGCTTAATCTCTAACTTGAGATTGTGCACCCGCTTTACATGGAGTGGCGGGCATGATAGCCTCGTCTGGCGATGCCGATGTTGTGACATCTGGCTTCTCGGCAGGGAACATATGCCCGCAGAGGCTCCATGTCAAGCGTCATGGCCAACCCACTATAATTGAGGCAAGTGTTCAAAAAATGTTAACTTATTTGTGTCCAAAAATTTGACTCAGATCCAAGTTCAAGATACATACGAAGATGAAGTCATATATAAACTCACCAATGAATATCGTGCTAAAGGACTAAGTAAAGATGTATGTCTACGTGTCGTTGATGAAGTAATGCAAGTCAGACATACTATCGAAAACTTTTCAGCATACCTAGCAACATGCCTTAAGAACACGTTGTACAAGAGTCAAGTTAAGCATGGACTTATAAACCCTTATGAACGAATGAGAGGAAGACTGAAAGGCACAGACATACCTTATTACGATTGGCTCAACTCTCCAATTGAAGATTCGAAGGCTGGGCTTGTAAGTCTTGATATAACTGATGAAGAACTGCCATTTTAGGGGGAAGGTAAATGAAAGCAGAAGAAGTACTATCAATTATTAAGAATCTTGAGAATGAAGAAAGATGGAAGTTGCTTAGCTTGCTTTACGATGAATACTACAATAAGTCGGATATTAAAATTGCTGACCTTGAGTACGATGATGAATAATTTTTCAAATCTGCTTTACATTTTCCCTACATGCGATATACAGACTCCGTAAAATAAAAACAAATTACGGAGGCGTTATATCATGAAAAATTTAACTCAACTACCTAACAAACTGGAGATTATCGGTACATTAAGATCCAAAGATTTAGAACAAAGAACTTCCATGAACGGTGACGAATACATTTCTGGTTCAGTAATAATTACTTCAAAAATTGACAACGTTATTCATGATTTTTTAGTAAAAGTTTTTACTATGAATACTCAACGTTCAGCAAGAACCTTCAAAGGAATACAAGCTGTATTCAATGAGTATAAGTCTGTCGAGGAGCACGGGGAAGAACATGCAGACACTATAAAAGTGACTGGTTCGCTAAAATTTGTCCAATATGAAAATAGAAATAATGAACTTAAAGAATATAATGAAATAAAAGGGAACTTCTTTACTAGGCTTTCTAGAGGCATTGATGATATGGCAATTCTTGAAATTGGAACAGTCGTAGAAGGTTTCTCTCATGACGAGAATGGAAAAGTGACAGTAAAAGGTTTCAATGTAGCTTATAATGAGGAAGTAGTAACTTTAAAAGATATGTTTGTTAAAGAGAAGATTTCTGAGACTTTTAAGAATCTATACTATCCGTTACAAACAGGTCGTTTAGTATGTAATTTAATTTGCCCTAAAATTACCAAAAAATCTGTTCATGGCTTTGGAGCCAATATTGCAATTGAAAGTAATATAATCGAAACTAATAATTTGTCTATCGAGGTAATTGGAGGAGACTTACCTTATACTGATAATAAGAAGTATGACGAAGAAATGATTAAGCATTCAAAGGAAAAACTCCAAAAAAAGCTTGAGGAAAGCAGAAGAAGTTTATATTCAAGTAGTATAGCATCTGCTTCTGGCTTTTAGAAAGAATCTATAAATTTGTGGTTCTGTGCTGTTTGAAGATCGAGCTAAATGCTCGGTCTTTTGTCTTTTATTCCACAAAAAGACATATAACCATCTTTTCTCTATTAACCTAACAGAATAACCTTCAGAGTTCATACGTTGGCTCCTATTGGACTTTATTAGACTAGTTAATAGGATTATAGGTACAAACTCCTCAGAAGTCCTCGTATGACTCCAAATTGGGTATTCTTTGGTATTTTCAGTCCAGATGATTAGATAATAAGGTCAGAATGAAAATAACGAAGAATCTTATAAACTCCGTTTTTATAATAAAATTACCATTTTATAATATGGTTCAAGAGCTTTGCTCTTGACCATGAATCAAGCGAAGCTTGATTGCATTAAGTAAAAAGGTTACAAAATAAGGTTCATTCTTAATATTAGCAGTGTACCTACTTTTGTAACCCTTCAAAAAAGTTTATAAAAGTTTGCTCTGTTTGATTTACGTATTTCATTTTACAGATACAAGTGTATTGTGTGTGAAATCTATCAAATGGAGGAATTGATATGACAGCTTATATTAATGATTATAAATTCTATTACGGAAAAGCGTTAGTAAAGAATTATGACAGTAAAGTGGTATTAGGAATGTTAAAACTTATGAATGGAAATAGACGTTCAACGTTTACTATCAAACAATTAGCTGAAGCAAGTAACACAAGCCGGAAAGTCGCTCGTTCAACAGTTTATAAAATGATTGATGAATGCATGGAAAATCATTTAGCAATCGATTTTATTCCAGCTGAATATTCTGCTAATGAAAGTTTTGTTGTTCAGTTTCCATACGACTTGATTAACTTTTCGTTCTTATATGAATTTGAGATAGATGAATTACTTGCACTTGAAACTAATGAAATTCGAGTTTTCCTTATTCTGTTTGGATTCACAAAGAATTCTACAATTTATAAGCAGAAGAAAATAAAACGTATTCGTATGGGGCGAAATAATATTGCTCATTACAGTGGAGTTAAGAATTTGAATTACCTTACTAAAGCTATTGATTCATTGGTTGAAAAAGGTTGGATAAAGATTACTGACAAAGGTAATAATCTGAAAGAACTCACAACAGAATATGAAATCTTGAAAGATTATGATATGCGCTAAGAACTAGTTTCTTAGCTCTATTTTTTTTATCTTTTTTACCAAATATCAAAATGGTTCATTTCGCTCCATTCTGATATTTCAAAAAGGCTCCAAATGGTCCAAACTGATACACTAAATAATTAAATAATAAATAAATAAATATATATATTGCAATAAAAACTTCGTTACACTTCGTTTTTATTACAATAGATTAATTGATAACTGGCTGAAGAGCTGGTTATTTTTTTTATTTCTTTTCCAAAAAGTTTCCAAATCTCATTTACGAATTAAATATACGAGATATAAATATATTAATTAAATTTAATATTACGGAGGAGATCAAATTGAAAATGAGAACTAAAGCAACATCTTTTACTATACCTGAATTCTTGTTTAAAGAATTCGACGATTATTGCAAATTAAACAATCTAAACAAGTCAGCAATTATGAGAGGTTTCATATATAAGTATCTGAAAGAAAAAATTCCCGATAACCCAGTTGTTTCATCAATAATTGAAGTAAACAAAACGGAGGAAAAGAGATATGGAAAAATGGAAAGTCATTAAATACAAAGGGAGAACATTAAAAGTCAGTGACCATGGAAATGTAATCAATATGGACTATCACAAGACCGGAAAAGAAAGAATAGCCACAACTTCTATTAACAATTGTGGATATGTTCAAACGTTAAACGGTCTAGTTCATAGATTAGTAGCACAAGCTTTTCTGGGCCCTATTCCAAAAAATTACACAGTCAATCATATTGACGGAAACAAACTTAATAATCATGTTTCCAACTTAGAAATAGTTACTAGGTCGAGAAATCTCTTACATGCCTTTGAAATTGGTTTGAAAAGTGGAAAAGTAATTTCTGAATCAAATAAAGGTATATCAAGAAACAAAGGCATTCCAAAGTCTGAAGAACACAGGAAGAAAATGAAAGAATCTCAAAAGTTGAGATGGATAATCAAGTTCAGGAAAGAACTATTCCCTGACTGGAATGAAAATGAATGGAGGAAAAATCATGGCAATAATCAATAAACATCAAAGCTTGGACGAACAAATTGAACAAAGACAGAAAGACAGTTGGATAATAGCCGATCTATGTGATTCTGAACAAATGACTAATCGTGACAGGATTTTTGAAAAAGGTCTTGTTATGGAAGAAGTAGACTTAATGAAAAAGATTTTTGAAGATAATCTTGATAAAGATAAAGAAGAGTATATTGTGGTTTTGAATCTTATGAAACAGTTTTATAACAAGATTGCTAAACAACAAGGAGTGCTGATATAATATGAACCATCCAATTACTGAGCAAATAAAAAAGCAAGTCAAAACTATCGAAAATGAACGAAGTGGCATGGAATGGCGAAGACAACAGTTATGGTCTGGAGATGTATTTTCTTTTGCTTTTAATGGGGTTAAACGGTGGTTAATTCCACAACCCCATGCTCAAGCTGTTTATATATTAGATAAAGAGTTAAATATCATTGCTAGAGTTGAAGCTAAAAGTCTAGTTGCTGAATGGGTTAAAAATAATGTTGGTAGAAAGATGACAGGTCAAACAGCATACAGATATTTCTCTACTGGAAAGCTGTATCATGGTCTTTATTACTTCGTTCCAGTTGCTAAGTATGAAGAGTTTATGGAAGCGAAAAAGAATTAAAAAAGTTTTAAAAATATTGCTTAAAAAGCTAAAATGTTAGGTACTTGGTTTATATAAATATTAAGAGAGAGGTGCGGAAACACTTACTCTCGCTTCTGAGGATTTAGTTTTTTGTCCAGGCGATTTATCGTTTTTGATTCATGATTGAAGAGAGCTAATTATCATTGTTTCCTAGGTCATACTACGATTCGATAGATAGTTAGTTCTCACCTCCAATTAAAATTAACTTATATTATGATATATTTTGTTGTTGGTATTTCCAGCCAACAACCTCCTTGTAGTTGAGGACACGAGAGTTTCATATTCATTATTATTGATACAGCCTTGTCAACTGTATCATCACCACCTTAGACGGCCTTTTGGTCGTCTTTTTTTTATTTGTTCGGAAGTCTTTGGCCATTCTTCCGACGGTTCATGGTTGAGATCGGTCGTATCTTCAGATACGGCCATACTCTTTATTTTGCGATTTTTTAGATTTGCTTTAAAAGCAATTTTGAAAGGATGAAATAGATGACTAAGAAAGCTGAATGGATTCAAAACGGGCGTATCTACAATTTAGTAGATTCCCATGGGAAAGTTCTATACACAGTTGAAGATCGAACTTGTAATGGAAACTCTGTAACAAAAGAAATTCTTGAGAAGTACAAAAATGAGTACTTCGAAGAAAAGAAAGGAAGTTGATAGTCAATGGAAATGGAATTACGAGTAAACTCAGCGCAGCTGACTGGTAACGAAGATGGAACATTAAAAGTTTCTGGTTACGTCAATAAGACTGAGCAATTAAGTCAAGTACTTGGAGTTACAAAGAGATTCAAAGAAAAGATTGCAAGAGGCGCTTTTGCTAGAGCAATTAAACAAGCTGGTCGAGATATAGATTTCTTGTCAGAACACAAAGCAGATAAGATTCTATCTTCAACTAGAAATGGAAGTTTGAATCTACAAGAAGATGAACAGGGTCTTTACATGGAAGCAACTATCACTCCGACAAGTTGGGGTAAAGATGCTTATGAACTTATAAACTCTGGAATCTTCAGAAATATGAGTTTTGGATTCCGTACTATCAAAGATTCATGGAAATCTATTGAATCCAATTTGTACGAACGAACAATTGAAGAACTTGAGTTGTTTGAAGTTTCAGTTGTTAAGGACCCTGCTTATTCTCAATCAACAATAGCAGCACGTTCAATTGAATTGATTGAAGAACCTGAGATTCATGTTCAAAAAGAGGTTGAAGAGAAAGTTGAAGAACGTGAGATTCCTTTAGATACTCGTGAAGCAAGTCTTAAGCTTGATATTCAAAAGTCAGAAGGAACAATACGAAGCATTGAAAGAATGTCAAAACTTTCACCAGAAAACGAAGGATTTGTATTTACCTTAGAACGTGAAAAACAAAAATTAGAAGGGCTTAAGTCTGAGCTCGAAGATATAAAAAATCAAATGGAGGAACTAAAAATGACAAAACAAACTGAAGAACGTGACTTGCAAAAAACTGACTACAACGGTTCAATACTAGGAGAACAAGTCGATAAACAAATTATCGAAAAAGCAGAAAGTACATCAAGTGCATATCTAAAAGCTCGTAAGATTCCGTTTACTGGACATACAATGAAAGTTGCTGTTGAAACAGAACATGAAGATGCTGCTTTCGTAGATGAAGGTGATTTTGATTCAGTTCCTGAAATTGGTCTTAAATTAGACAACTTTGGAACGTTGAAGAAAAAACGTGTCGGATTATCAATGTCTTTCTCTAAGCAATTGATGTTTGATTCTGGAGCAGACTTATCAGGTTATGCAAAAGAAAAGATTGCTAAACGAGTGGTCAAAACTATTGAAAAATCAATTTTCACTGGAAATGGAACTAATGGATTCAATGGAATTGTTCATGATGAAAATGTTACACACTTTGGTTTTGCTAATGATGGTAACGCAGATTTGTTCTCGCTTCGTGGTCTATACTCAAAAGTACACGAAGACTTTCTTTCTAATAGTTCATGGTATATGAGCAGACCATTCTTTGAAAGAGTGTCTACTCTTAGAAACGATGATAACGAATATCACATTAAAAACGTGGTCATTGATGGGAAAATTACACCAACTCTGTTTGGCTTTCCAATTGAAATTACTAATGCTTTAGATGATGGAAATGAACTTGGCCAATATCCAGTAGTGTTCGGAAGCATTGAAGATGCTTATACTTTAGGAGTTTTAAAAGGAGTTAACATCCAACAGATTACAAATGATTCAGTTCATGTTTTACGTGGTTCGGTTGGATTCGTAGCAGACTTCTATGGCGATGGACAGGTAACAAATCCTAGCGCAATTGCTAAAGGTTACGTAGATGCAATGTAATATACCGCCTTATGTGAAATTACTCACAAGTTTTTTATGAGATCAGATATTTTTCTGGTCTCTTTTTTACTTCAAATAAACGAAAAAGGATGATATAAATTGGGAAAAATTCAAGGTATGAAATGTAAAGTTTTTATTCATAAAGCTGGAACATCAATGGTTCTCGCGGGGCAAAGGAACGCTACGTTAAATCGTAGTGCTGAGACTATTGATGCTACAAGTAAGAGTTCTGAAGGTGGCTGGAAAGAATCATTGCCGGGTTTTAAGGAATTCTCGATTGATTGTGATGGAGCATTCGTTACTGATGATGAAGCTTACAGTGTATTAGAAGAAGAATTCATAAATGGTAACACTGTAGATGCTTACTTGGAAATGCCTAACGGTTCGAAGTATTTTGGCAACTGCGTTATAACTGACTGCCCACTTGAGTTTCCATATGATGACCTAGCTACATGGTCTATTTCATTACAAGGCAATGGAGCATTAACAGTAGTACCAGTAGGAACTGAGTTAGCATAACAAAGATAAGAGCTAAGGTTAATCATCTTAGTTCTTATTTTATATGAAAGGAATGAGGATATATGAAAGAGAAGTTACAACACTTACATCATCTTAAAGATAGTATGGATAAAGATTTATTTAAGTTAGCAGCAGCATCAGTCTTAGTTAAGCACTTCTTAGAAGAGATGAACAATCAAGGTAAGAACATAGAGAGAACTAAGATGCTAGATAGAGTTAACTTATCATTGAGATCAATTGGTTGTTCTGAGATTAGTTATGGATATATGAGAGGTTGGTTATAAGTATGTAAGTATCCGCCTCTCGGAAATAAAAAAAACTCTAATCCACCATAATAACTGGTGAGGGGGTGTTTTTAGCGACTGTACATTTTGAAGTGGCCAGTGAAAATGGAAGAAAGGAATGATTATATGAACATTAAACCGAGTCATCTTAAGAAAGATTCGAACCCATTTAGACAGAAACAAAACGAACAGCAGAAAGAAAAAATGAAGGAACAATTCAAAGCAGTAGATTTGTCCCCACCAAAGCATTTCCACTTACGAAACGAACTTGTCTATCATCTTCTAGTTGCAAACCTTGAGAAACTTTCCTTGAACATTCACTTGAAAGAAATTGACACGTTTTCCTTAGTATCAATTGCTAATACTATTGACTTGCTAAGCGAGATTGAAAGAGATCTTCAAGAGACTGGAACAACGACTATTGGAAAAGACAATCAAGGCAATACGAAGGTTATTGCAAGTCCGTTAGTACCTATGAGAAATACGACCCAGAGAACTCTTGCACAGCAGTTAAAAGAATTGCAATTGGATCCAGCATCAAGACAGCTATTAACAGACTCAGTTCTCAATGATGTGAATATGTTCGAAACGGACTTTGATTCGATTGAAGATGATGAAGATATTCAGAACATTATTGCTAGAGCAGTTGGAGGTAAGTAGAATGCTAGAAGACGTGATTAAACTAATAAACGATTCAACCGAGTCTGACCCTTTTAGTAAGTCTAGAGAATATCTTATGAATGCTCAAAAGGGTAAGTATACTCCAGAAGAAGCGATGAGACTGATGCTAAAGGAACCAACAGTCTTTCTTGCTCCAGTAATATTCGTTATGTTTACTTCTGATACAAGATTGGATATTAAACTGTTCGAGTATGCATCAATCATCATGAAACAAGCTAAGCAAAAGAACAATAAGAAGCTGTATGATACAGCTAAAGCATCTTATAAGATTGGGAGAAAGGCGAATGTTTAATGGTTAAGCAATGGAATTTCATCTTAGAAAAAAGCTAATCACAGTGTACGAAAGTGACATTAAAATCGCTGAGAAAATAGCCTATGAAATCTTCGCAGAACTAAAGAAAACTCTGAAATGAGATGTTAAATGTATTTATTAATAATTTTCATTTTCATAGGATATTTTTATGTACGGGAACACTAGTTCGTTATATAATTATTAATAAGAGAGTCATATGTTAACAAGTTATTCTTAAGGTATTCCAATAAGGAGAGGTTTCCCTGTGTTATGAAAATATTCCAATTTAACAAATCGGCGACAAAGAATTTAAAGAGTGTTAAAATAAAATACGTATATTTAAAAATATAGGAGTGGTTAATGATGTTTAGTATAAGTAATGATAATGAGCACTCCGTTTTATATTTTGGGGATTCGTTGGATCATTATAAAAGTTGGCCGAATGCTAATACTATTATTTCGGATGGTCCATATGGTGTTAATGGATTTAAGGGAGATACGAGCAGTCCAAAAGATTTGCCAGAAGTTTATGAACCACATATTAAGGAATGGACTAAACACGCACAACCAGGGGCAACCTTATGGTTTTGGAATACAGAGATTGGATGGGCATTAGTTCATCCAATATTAGAGAAGTATGGTTGGGAATATAATGGCACTAACATTTGGGATAAGGGAATAGGCTATATAGCTGGTAATAGCAATAGTAAAACTCTTTCGAAGTTTCCTATTGTAACAGAAGTTTGTGTTCAATATATACTAAAACCAAGATTTTGTGTTAATGGTCAACAAGTAGAAGAAAAGGTTTGGCTTAGGGATGAATGGCAGAGGACTGGGCTACCCCTTTATAAAACAAATGAGGCGTGTGGAGTCAAAAATGCGGCAACACGAAAATACTTTACACAGTGCCATCTATGGTATTCGCCACCACCTGAACAGTTCGAGAAAATTGTGAAGTATGCTAACGAACATGGTAACCCAGATGGTAAGCCATATTTTTCCTTGGATGGAAACCGGTCACTAACACAACAAGAATGGGTAGATATTCATCCCAAATTTTATTGTCCAATTGGGGTTACAAATGTTTGGGACGAGCCCATGGTTGCTGGTGAAGAAAGGGTACGAAAGACAGGAAGCAAAAAGGCTGCACACTCTAATCAAAAACCTTTAAAGTTGATGAAGTTGATTATAGAAAGCTCTTCTGATAAAGGTGATGTAATTTGGGAGCCATTCGGTGGATTATGTAGCGCAATGTATGCTGCTATCGATTTAGGGCGCAGAGCATATGGGTCCGAAATCAATGAAGAATTTTTTGAATTAGCTAAGGAAAGATTAAATGGATTGTTGAAATCCAAAGAAATGGCTAGTTCCCATGATTTGGAAGATTGTAAAAAAGTAAAATCCAATAAGACAAATCAACTGAGTATGGCGTTATAGAAGAAAGGAGCAGGTAGTCTGCTCCTTTTTATTCAGGCAACTTGGATTCGTCCCGCCATAAGTCTATATATTCAAGGATTATCTCATTATTCTTAGATATTTTTCTCCAATGGGAAATCGGCTTATTATGAATTTCCAATGCATAAACTCGTTGCTTAAAGCTCTCAATATCTTCATGTTCAATTCTATCAATCTTTGCGAAATTGGTATCTAATCGATAAGAATACTTAGAACGAAGTTCATTAACCTTTTCAATGATTTCTGGAGTCGGAGAATAACCAGCCTTTAATTCTTCTTCCCATTCCTCAACCTCTTTAATAGCTTTTTCTAGTTGAGCCTTCTGCTCGGGTTTATCGGTTTGAATTACATACCCTTCAACATTTGATTGTTGCAAGTTGGCTGTTCTCTCCCCAGTTTCTTGCGGTTCAACAACCAGATAATGAGGTGGTTTATAGTAATGGTTATCCCTGCATTTAGCAACCTCTGAAGCTGGACCTACCCAAACATCAATTATTTTAGGACGACCATGTAATATAAACTCAGGTAACCAAGCAATTAGTGCAACATACGTATTATCATCACCACATTGTTGGTAGCTACCTTTAAATCTTGCAGTAATTTCAGTAGCAAAAGGAAACCAGGCTTTTACTTCGATACCAGGTATTTTCTCAAGGTAATCACTTTGGAAAATGTTATCAGGGAAACCCGGGTCTTGGCGAACCCACTTTCCGAAAGCAGAGTACTCACCGTTTTCGTTAAGATGGCTAGCCATGTTTAGTTCAATCATATTACCCGTTATTGAAGATAATTTTGAAATTGTTTTTGATAAAAATTGAGCATATTCAATATCTGAAGGCTTATTTATAGATAGAACATCAAATGTATGCCCCTTTAAGTCCTTTAAAGCTTCAATTGCATCCTCGATGACTTCTGAGTAGGTCGGTGCATTTTTAGATTCAATCATTCTTTTCCCCCCATAAATATATATCCAATATAATAATACCAGATACTTACATATGTTAGGGAATAAATCACTCAAATAAATCAGAGGTTTCTTTTGTAAGACCAATATTTATTGCTTCCCATAAATATAATGAAGCAATAGTATTGTATGGGTTCCATTTTGAATAGAAATGATTTAAGTCTAGAGGTTCATTTTTATCTACATTATAAAGCCATCGAATAGCATTTTTAATACTTATATCACCATATGATAAGATGTTAAGTCTTCCTAATGAAAATATTAAAAACATTTCAGCAGTCCAATTCCCTATTCCATTTACATTTGTCAAGGTCTTCATCACTTCACTGTTCTCCAATAAATGAATATTACGGAAGTCAATTTCCCTAGATGTATTTGGCAACTAAAAAATGCATAAAACGGCAATTAAAAATGTATCCACTTGTCAACGAACTCGTTTACTAATTTTGTAAAATAGATTCTCTGTAGCGATGACTATCACCATTAAACACTACAAGATGCGAATGGTGAATGAGTCGGTCAATAACTGCCTCTGTCAATATAGGATCGCCAAAGACATGATTCCATTGACCGAACTGAAGATTAGTTGTTATGATGATACTCTTTGCCTCATAACACATCGAAATGACTTGAAATAGTAATTCTCCTCCCTGTTTATGTAGGGGAATATAGCCCAATTCATCAAGTATCAAGCAATCTAGTTTTTCAATCTGCTTAAACAGTTTGCTTAACGTACCCTTTTCATTGGCATCAAGAAGACGGTTGACCAATCCTGCCACTGTGTAGAACTTTACTGATTTGCCATACTTCTGTATGGCATTTAACCCAATCAGTGTGGCTAGATATGTTTTCCCTGCCCCTACTCCACCATAGAAGATGGCATTCTCTTGTTGGTCCATAAATTCTCCATTCAATAGAGAATCCTTTGTTAGTCCTCCAGGCAATTGTACTTCTGTCCAATCAAATGGCTTTCCTTTAACTTTAGGGAGGGTAGCCTGAGTAAGTAATAAATTGGCTTTTCGCTCCTCCCTTTGTTGGATTTCCTCCTCAAAAAGCTTTAGTAAAAAGTTTTCATTAGTTGTTGCTTCTACCTCGTGGTAATGTTCCCTAATCCAACTGAGTTTTAATCGTTTCGCATAGGACTGAATCTGCTGGTTCAATGTTTTGTCACTCCTTTATGGAGCTGGTCATAAAGATCAAGTCCTCTTGTAGCTTTAGGTAATTCAGGTAACGGGATTGTCGGCTTTATCTCACTACGTACTCCACGTCCATTAATAAGTTGGTAGAATACTTGTTTAATTGCCTCGACAGAGGGATGTCCTTTCTCTGAAGCGGTGACAAGAGCTTTCGTTATTATGGTGAAATCGTAATCTTTTAATATAGTCGATAATAATCGCAATGCTTCCGGTTTTTCAGATACCGTGCAGCACTCAAAATACACCTTCCATTCCTCAGGTAGTTGATCATAAAAACTGGTATACTTTAGTGCCATAGGGCGTTTGGCCATTAAATTTAAATAAGGCTGCCATTTCATCGACTTGCGGTATTGCCCGTACAGTCGAGAATGACTCACTACTAATTGATGATCATCATTTAAGATCTCAACGGTATTGTAGGATATCTTTACTAATACCTTGCTTTGTGCATATCTTGGTGAAGTGGAGTACAGGTTCAAGTCCAGTTTAATATAACCATATTTATCAGCTTTCAACGTTTCATATCTAACACAATTGTATTCTTTAGAAGGTAAAAGTAGAAAGGCTGCTTTATCTTCTTCAAATAGGTCAGATATTAAGCTTTCTTTTTGGTAATGCTTTCGATTTCTGTCACTCTCAGCTTTTTCCCATAACTTCATATTTAGCTCATCGAGCTCAATAATAGAAAGACTAGGAAGGAGAAAGTTATTTCTCACATACTTTACCATGGATTCAACGTGTCCTTTTTCATTGCCACTGTTGGGATTACAAAACTCGCACTCAAACCCATAATGCAGTACGAAATTTTGGAACTCATCCGTTAATTGCCGTTCTCCATTCGGCAAGATCTTCTTTACGGCAGGGGATAGGTTATCAAAACGTATGGTTTTTGGTACTCCTCCCATATGATGAAACACTCTCTTCATTCCTTCTAAGAAACATTCCTTGTTTTGCGAAGGAAAGACCTGAAAATAAAATCCATTACTTGAAGGGAAGGACATCACTAGAAATGGCAAGACTAACTCTTCACCTGCATATATAAACGGAGCCTCCCCGAAGTCCACCTGTGCTGTTCCTGGAATAGATTCTAATGGAAGTGCAGCTTGAGGTGACTCCTGCAGTAACTCCTTCTTCTTGAATGAAACATAATTCCGTACACTACGATCAGAGCCTTTGAATTCATGAAGTTCTTTTAACAATTCCCACATTCTCTTAGCCGTTCTTCGGAACTTCTTTTTCTTCCTCAAGTCTTCCATAATCCAATCATCTAGGATAGATTTTACTGGGCCTAATACCGGTGCTTGTCTTTGTTGCACTTTTTTTACCTTTTCGTTAAAGTCCTCCATGTCCGCATATTTCTTAACTGTTCTAGGATCCTTCCCCATTCTTTTAGCTACATCTGTATAATTGCAATCTTTATTATTAACCTCGTGTCTGATATACTTAATCTCGGCCACTGCCAACATCTCCTTAATACCTCCTGCGCTTGTTTGTCCCAACAGGAAGTGTATGTGTATTTTGGAATGTTGACAAGTGGTTTTTTTAATTTGTACAGGCCCCCTCGGGGCCTGTACAAATTAAATGCCGAACCTTACATTTTTATAATGCCATAAACACCTAGATATGTGTTTTTGGGTAAGATCCTTGATATATTTAACTTTTGCTCCTGAAACCCCTGCGCTTCTTAACTCATTCTCATCTATGGTGTCAATTAATAGAGGATCAAAATTTGGCCAAACATTTTCAACCCTCTTAGTTATAGTTAATGCAGCTTTGAGCGATAATTGTTGACCGATAATCTGTTTGACTAATGAACTGTAATAGTTTTGACTTAGTGGAATGTCGATTGTCCCAATTTTATTAATTAATTTTTTTAAACGGTTGTCTACTTCAGATAGATGTATAACTCGTGTATCTTCAGTAGAAAAAAATAACTTCTCCATATATTCACGCCTTTATACTCTTATAATTCATATCGTACTTTTTTCTCTTTGATAGTATTTTGTTTAATTTCATCTATATATTTATTAACACACCATTCTGAGCAAAACTTTTCCCCGTGAATCTGCTTGTGCCAATTTTGTGCCATCCAATATCCTTCATCAGTTTTAGTTGAAATTTCCTTTAAACAATTTACACATTCAATAGAATAATGCCTTTTTAAATCTTTTCTAAATTGCTTTTTTAATGGTGGACCTTGGTTAAATTCAGAAAAAGAATAATCAACGTCGTTTTTTATTTGGTCCAAAGTTCGCTCTTTATATTCCTTATCACTTATCCTTATATAGGAAGTCGTTAATCCTGCTATTATCTCTTTAACTTCTTTAAGGGTAAGCTCTTCATTTAACCCGTTAAATGCTCTTAAACCTCCGTTCTCTTCATCCCTATAAAAGTTATAATAGGCTTGTCTTTTTATTGTTAAATCCTTTTCAGTAAAATAATTTTTGCTCATAATCTATTTTCCCCTTCAGTGTTATAAATTTTATAAATTAATTTTACACTTTTTATTTTGTTGATATAAGAGCTGTGAGGTGATTATCTTGTATCCGACAAAAGAGAAGTTAATTCAACATCTATCGAATAAAATGACCAATCAAGATATAGCGAAGATTTATGGAATGTCGTTTCAAAAAATAATTCAACTAATTAAGATGTACAATCTTGATCCAAATGAACTAAGGGGAGTCGATAAGTACATTGTTTATGAACATTGGTGCAACGAGGAAGTAGTTTATGTTGGAAGCGGGTTGTGGTACCGTTGCAGGCGGTATACTAATAGAAGAAATGTAGAACATAGGCATTTAATGAAAGACGGAAAGCTTCATTATAAAATCATTAAAGAATTTAAATTTGAATATGAGGCAAGAAAATATGAGTCTGAACTTATTAGGAAATATAAGAAAATTAATCAAGCAAAGTTCAACAAACATGCTTGACTATTCAGACAAGTAGAAGCATAATAGTAGGTAATCGTATGCTTCGGTTTTAGTTAAAATTTAATGAACTGTTGATATAACTGTATCGGTGGGGTGTCGTAAGGGGGTCTTGACTCAAAATCGTGTTCCTTCTGGAGTGTCGGTTCGACCCCGACCACCGGTATCTATAGGTTAATTTTAGTTACGATTAATATTACCAGGAAAGCTCATAAACCTTGATATGAAAGGGTTTATGAGCTTTTTTCTTTTATTCAAGTATCCGATTGAAAACGGTAGGTTTTTATATCATTTTACACATTTTTTACACCGCCATACTTTCGAATGTTTGCACTGTAACTTGCTCATCTTGCAAGCGTAATTCTTTGAGAACGTGTGTATACTCTTTTAATGTAGTTTCAATGTCACTATGCCCCAATCTTTCAGAAACGTAGTGAATGGATGCCTTTTTGTATAAAAGTATACTTGCGTGAGTGTGGCGTAGACCATGAACTGTAATTGGCTCAATGTTTAGCTCCAATAACAGTTTTTTTAGCAACTTATTTGCATTAGTGTTGCTAATTACTTTGTATTTTGATTCTGGACTATAGAACACTAATTCATCAATGTTCGTTGGAGTGCTATTGAACAGTTTTTTAAAATAGTTCATCGTTATTTTGTCCATCTTAACGACTCGATTAGATTGTTCGTTTTTAGTTTGACCAAAGCCTTTTGGAGAATTCCGTTTGTATCCCCAAGTCTTATTTATTGTGATTGTGTTCTTCTCGAAATTAAAGTCTTTCCTGGTTAACCCTACTGCTTCAGCAAAGCGAACTCCTGAAGTTGCAATTAAGAGTAGTAAAGAGTAGCCTAACCCTTCATTAATCTTATTCCAAATGGTTTTCAAGAGTAATTCACTTTCATGGAAGTCTAAGTGCTTTTCTACTGATTTTTTAGCTGGAACAGTCCATGTTGGTTGGATTTTTCGAGTAAAGTCAATCTGAATTAATTGATCTTCCATTGCATCTTTAACACAGGATCTTATATGTCCGTGAACCTTTGCGACTGTCTCCTTTGCTTTATTAGATCCGAACCAATTCAAGAATTTTTGATAGTCATGTCTTTTAATATTTTGAATGGGTGTATCTGAAAAGTAATCTCTTATTGCACTTAATGAGTATTCGTAATGCTTCAGTGTAGTCTTACTAACTACTGGTTCTTTGTATAGTGAAATCCATCTGTCAAAGCATTCGGTAAAGGGGATTTTTTTTGTAACAGGAATTAAACCTTTGGCTAATTGAGTT
Source organism: Cytobacillus gottheilii (assembly GCF_001636345.1). GTDB lineage: Bacteria > Bacillota > Bacilli > Bacillales > Cytobacillaceae > Cytobacillus > Cytobacillus gottheilii. The sequence goes on along the minus strand of NZ_KV440945.1, from coordinate 3,731,368 downwards.
TCAACTTCAGCGGCTGCAACCATTGCTTCTTTTTTTGTACGAAAACCACTTTTTCTAATGGGTTTTGATTTTCCATCGACCATATTGCTAACTGTATATTCATAACTCTTTCCACGTTTTCTGATTGAAGCCATATTTTTTCTCTCCTCATCTAGTTGTAGTTAGATAAGGGTGGTCACTTGGTATTATGGAGCCACCCTTATCATAAATGTTATTGTAAATTTTGTATAGTCTAAGCGATTAGGCTATTTTATTGCTTTGAGAAAAGATTTGTTGGAAGTTCTTATCCAAAAAATCACTCATTTTTAAGGCATGAAATGACCAAGTTTGACCTTTTGATTTAGGGTAGAAAACAAAACCACCGTTATCAACATCAAGTATTCTTCTGAATTTTGAAGGAAAAAGTATATTTTCTTTTATCCATTCATTTTTTCTATTTATTCGCTTTTCAAGATCTTTCATAGTCCAATAAACACCTTTCAATTGTTGGTGTTTTAGTTCTTTTAATTCTAATTTGGTAATGATTACTGAATCAGAAGGGATGGGTATTGTGAGGCTAACGGAAAGGTGTTGTTGCGATAATTTATCATCTACTATTTGTAATGAATTCATGCAATATCATCACCCTTCGCTATTGATAAAGGGTAAGATTCATTTTGGTATGAATCATAGTTTTGTCGATTTTTTTGATTTTCATTTATTGTGAAAGGATAAATAGAACCGAAAGTTTTTGTGGATTGGATACGGTAGATGTACTGGTTTTTCACTTTGTTTCCTCCTGATTTTTTTTAGAAGTTATGGGGGATTTATGTCATTTGACTTGGAGGGGAATAGTGGTCGCATTTACTTGAAAAGTTAACTTCCTTCCAAGAATCAATTAGTTAATAAATCTATCATAATAAGTATCACTTCATAAATCAAAATTATTAGGTTCGAGGGTTAGAAAATACTCTGGATATAAAAAGATATTCATAGTAAAAAGTAATCCTTACTTCTAAAGTGAAAGATTACTTTTTTAGTGAATAAACTTTAATAATGTATTGAATAGTCACCCTATTGGCGGTATAAGTATAAACCTCATAAATGGAATGGTCCAAAATACTGTCCATATTAATCCCGAAAGTTCAGGAAGAAGATCTAGGTAGTGACCCCAGTTTAAAATATGTACACTTTGTAACTGAATATCTGGAATCGTAATAAGATTTTAAGAGTTATAATCTAGTTTATGTTCATTTATTAATAGTTTCTCTGCTAAATCAATCTGACTTGACCATTCATCATAGTGAGGTGTCTTGCCCCCAAATCTGCCTAGATAAATTTTTTTATTATTAGAATCATTTGTCCCCACCACCACGTTTCTTGTAATACTCGTTTTCCTATGGTTTGCTGATCTGCTTTGCCTATGTATCATAGAACGTCTTTTCCATAGACTGTGTGTTTACCATAAGCCTGATAAATTCCATAGTCTTTAGTTACGTCCTGTAACCTATTAAATCTTCTAGTGTGAATGGTCCTTCCCATTTAATCTGAATGAGTTTTACTGGTCTATTTTGCATGTACATTCTCCTATACTCATAATTTTGCCTAATATATAGTTAAGAAATTATTATATAATAAAAATTAACTATTCATAGGCATGTTTGCGTTATACATTGGGAAGATAGTGATAGAAACCCTTGTTTAGATAGGTTAAAAATCATGAGTACAATTGAAGTAGATTTTGATAGGGGTATGGTATGAAGAATATGAATATATTAAAGCAAAAAAAGAAATTGGATACAATGCAACAAGGTTGCCGAGAGGGAGGTCTTCAAGTAGCTGAACAACTGATTTCTAAGGAAGGAGGTACTTATGGATTCGAAGTTCTATGGGAGAGAAACCGATCAGATCTTTCTGTTGAAGATTTCGTACTTAATCTGAAATTTATTGAACTCTTTACTGCAAGTGAGTTGGAGATGTGTCGTAAAAGTTAACTATAAAAAATGATGAGCAACAGATGCTTTTAAGGAATTCTCTGTTTACATAAAATGTTAATTATTCAGTCTAGTCGACTTTCTCAGGATATTAGAGTAAGGAATACAACTAATCTCTACATTGATGTATTGTTTTACTACTCTTATACCATTATCTACTTCTACCTTATATTAAAACTTTATAAAAAACAGAAAATTTGTAAATGATAGGGAATAATACATTCTTCATATATAAACTTTACTTTGAATCAGCGAATTGGAGTGAGAAAATTGATACTAGAGCAAAAGCTAGAATTATTAGGTATTCCCTCATTGCATATACAGTGGTTAAAAGCTACAAATTTAGAATCCAAACCAAGTGATTATCTTATAATAGAGGATAACGAAAAACAAATAATACCAGTAAGTAAGATAGTAGGACTTGATTTAAGAGGAAATCCAGGACATTCCTGGTGGAGTCATTTCTCTCAAGATAAAGGAAATTTACCTAGACTAGGGTTTTTGATTAAAAGAATGGTAATCCTAGGGTTGGATGACTTTAAAGCAACATATATGATGGAAGAATTTGCACAAGATTTAGATCTGTTGTATTTTCCAGCTTTTGATTTTTACATTGGTACGAATGGATCTCATCGTATTACAATGGCGAAGGTAACAAATGTTGAGTATATGATTGGAAATGTAACTGTTACAAAAGAAAAGTTATAGGTGTTTGATACTTATGGTAAGTAGAGTAGATATCCAACCAGTAATTGTGAGTCTTTTAAAGTAAAAAAACTATGTCAAATACTATTACAAAATTGAATTTCTAATTGGAGAACAGGCATAGGTAGCAAGATACCTAGAAATTTAAAGAAGATATTGAAAATAGTAACTTAGTCTCAAGGTAAGTTGAAACAGTTGAGGAGTCAAAAGGAAATTGGATGCTTTATACGATTACGACCTTTAAGAAGAATAAAGGTAATAGTCTAAGTAAGAATATACAAAAACTAGGAAATGGGATTATTAAAAAGTGATTACTTTTCGTAGTTGAATTAAATAGAAGGTTTATTTAATTGATACAAAAGACGCACCATAGGGTGTGTCTTTTTATTACTAATATTGTCGATAGACAAAAATAGGTAATTAGTACAAAATATTAATATAGTATTAAATCATTCCTGATAAATTAGGGGGAAAATCAATGTGGGCAGATAATGCTTCGAGGGTAGATATGCTCTCTTATGAACCGTATGCTGAGTTACTATTCGATATTTCAATGACTGAGAGAGTTAATCCTTTGACTGTGGGGTTACTAGGCAATTGGGGAAGTGGGAAATCTACAGTCTTAAATCTTATAGAGGAGAAGATTAAGAAGGAACAGAGTTCCAATGTGGTTACAGTTTTTGTGAATGCCTGGATGTTTGAAGGGTATGATGATGCCAAAACAGCTCTAATGGAGGTAATTTTAAGAACATTAGAGGAAAATGAAACAATAATGCAACAAGTTGGAGGGGCACTTAAAAGTTTAAGAGAAAAAGTTGATTGGTTTAGGTTAGGCGGCTATGCGATAAAAAAAGGAGTTCCTTATATGCTAAATGCTACTCTTGGAAACCCCTTCCCAATGATAGTTGATGGAATAAAAGCATTGGTTCCGAAGGAAGGAAAGCAAGCAGAGGAAATAATTGCAGAGCTTATGAAAACTAAGGAATTTTTAAAGGATCAACCTCAGGATAATGTAGTCCAGAATATCAGGGTATTCAGGGGAGAGTTCGAGAAAATGATGAGTGATTCAAAACTGGATAATCTCATTATTATCATTGACGACTTGGATAGATGTAGTCCGGAACGTATTATTGAAACTCTTGAAGCAATAAGGTTATTTCTAGCTGTGAAAAAAACAACCTTCATAATAGCTATAGATGAGGATGTTGTTAGCTATGCCGTTCAAAGTAAATATCCAAAAATAGATGATGCAACTCTGAATATTTCTAAAGATTACATTGAAAAAATAATCCAAATGCCTATTAGAATTCCAGAGTTATCTGAAAATGACGTGAAGAACTATCTAAAACTCTTAATCTGTGAAATTTTCTTGAAAGAAGATCATTTAACAAGGCTGCTACTAGGATTAAAGGAGCGACAAGTCTTTGTTAAAGGTGAGATTATAAGCCAAGATGAAATATTGACAATTTTAAAATTGGAAGAGTATCCGGAGGAACAGGTGTTTAGCACAGGTTCTTCCAAAGAAGATTTTGAATTGCAGTTAGATGTATTTAGTAAGGTGGCAGAAATAATTGCTTCAACATTAAAAGGAAATCCTCGCCAAGCAAAAAGGTTCTTAAATACATTTTATATTAGAAAAAGGCTCTCAGAACTCCAAGGTTTACAACTTGATTTAAGTATCCTTGCAAAGTTAATGGTCCTTGAATATACACATGTTGATTTGTTTAGAGAACTTTATGTTTGGCATGTGAAAAATGAAGGGTTTGCACGAGAGTTGGAAGATTTGATTAAATTTTCACTTGAAGACACTTCTGAGTCTGATCAAATAAAACAGAAGTATAGTAGTACCTGGTTCAAGCCGATAATTCAGCAATGGCTCAAGGTAGAGCCTGTTAATATTCATGAAGAAGATTTAAGGCAGTATTTCTATCTAGCAAAAGAGGCAATTAAGGAAAAAAATATATCTATGCTGAATTTGACTGCCGAAGAAAGAAAGTGGGTTAATGAGATCTGTGCTGAGGGGCTCAATGAGGCATTAAGGAAACAGAAAATTGAGGATCTTTCCACGGCTGAGAATATTGATCATACAAGAGTAATTAAAGGTATTATTGCAAAATACCATTCAAATAGAGAGGCGAATGTAAAAGTCTTAATAGGCATTTATGAGCAGTTTTTCAATTTTAAAGGTGAAATCCTTAAAGAGATTAGAAAACTACGCAAAGAAGATTTCAGTCCACCTATAATTAAGAACCTTAATATCATCAAGGGGAGCAATAATCAAGATTACGAAGAATTAAAAAAATACTTTATTGATGAAGGAAAAGTAGAGAGAGCATTTTGGGAAAGAATTGAGAATCCGAGAGGATAGGGGGATTAGTAATGGGAACATCGAAAGGCTATTCGCCACCCACTGGACACTTGTGGAGTGATACAAAGAGAGCGGTCTCAGGAATGGCAAGAAATAATTACAGTCCAGATTCAATAGGAAAGGCAATGTCAAACTTTTCAAAAGCCAACAGGAGTAATGGGTCAGGTAAAGAGGGAAATTCAGCAATAGGAGCCTCTGGAACTAGAGCCATAAACTTTTCAGGTTTAGTAAGGAACTTTGGGCTTGATTATGCTTTAAACGAAGTTGGTTTATCAATAATTACACGTTCTCCATGTTCATCTTCACAATATATATCAACATTGAATGATCCGATCTGTTTTTCCGTTTCGACAACATTCAAGCTAAAATCTAACTTCTCATTTAAGAAATCAATGTTATCAGCTAACCATCTGGTAAAATTTCTTGGTTCGCTCTTCCAAACCTCTCTTACATTCAATAACTCTGCTTTTCTTATTTCCATAGCTTGTCCACTCCCTGATAAAAAATATCTTATCTTCTTTTCGATACAAGTGACTAAATACCCTCTTAAAAATTACACTTCATCTTAATAATACAAGATTTTAACGTGAGCTATAGTGGACATTTTTTTCTTCTTATATGGGGGTACTAATGTGGGACAAAGGAGCACATAGTACAACGAGGGGCTGAGTCAGGGCAATATATATTTAAACAAGCTCATATGTAGTGGTAGCCTAAAACTCTCTCGATTGTCCCAAGTTCTATCTAGCCCCTTTTATTTACTAATCTCTAATTAAAAGTCTTAGTTTAGTTTGAAATATCCCTGACAATTCTGACGCAATTCTGACACATTTCTCTATTTTAATAATGGAAAAATACTAGATAAACTAAAGTGAATGGGTCTTTATCCGAAATTAAAGGAGAGATAACGATTATTTTATAATAGGAAAGAAGGACAACAATGAATTACACAGTATCTAAAAAACTTTTAACTGCTTTTGGGTTAGTATTGGCACTGCTGGCAATTGCCACAGTTGTTTCGTTTATTGGTTTTAAGAATGCTGATGCCAGTTATTCTACTTTAATTGATGTCCAAACTCATAATTTGGACAAGGCTAAGGATTTAAAAATTAGTGTTAGAGAACAATCTGCCGCTGTCAGGGGATATATGCTGACTGGCGAAGAAGATTTTGAAAAGGATATTGATACAGCAAATAAAAATTTTGAAGAGGTTATTGAGTATTTGTTGAGTCATTTAACTGTCCCTCAAAATATAGATAAGGTGAAGAATCTTCAAGAGACATACAAACAGTATAATCAGATTGTGCAAGATTTAGTTAAGTTAATAGAGAACGGACAAGATAGCGAAGCAATAGCTCTAATGAATGAAGATGGTCGTAATATGGGCAATCAATTATCAATTGAAACGGACGAAATTGTAGAAGCCATCCAGAAGAAACTCACCATTGAAAACGAAAGAGTCTCCTCCAAGACAAAGAGTATTTCAGTCCAAGTGCTATCAATAAGTATAATTGCAATTATGATAGGTATTCTTTTGTCCATAATGATTAGTAGAATGATTACCCGTCCAGTTAAGAAAGTTTCGGAGGCCATGAGAAAATTAGCACTAGGAAACTTGGATATTGAACCTGTATCCATTAAAAATAAGGATGAGCTTGGGGAAATGGGTACTATCCTAAATGGAATGATAGCAGAATTTAGAAAGGTTGTCGGTCAGGTTAGGGAATCTTCAGAACAGGTAGCTGCAAGCAGTGAGGAATTAGCAGCAAGTTCTGACCAAAGTACCAAGGTTTCTGAACATATTGCAGTTGTCACCCAGAAATCAGCAGAAGGATCAGAACAGCAGATGATAGAGTTTCAAAAGGTTTCCTCTTCTGTGGATCAAATGGTATCGGGTCTACATCAAATTGCTCGAAATTCAGAAGATATGCAACAGGTAGCCAACTTAACCGAATCATTGACCCGGGATGGAGCCGCAGCTATTTCTAATGTCGAGGATCAAATGGAAAAAATAGAGAGAACAGTATCAGGAGCTACTAAAATCATCCAATCACTAGAAAATAAATCAGAAGAAATCAGCCATATTGTCAGTATCATCACTGGCATTGCAGATCAAACAAATTTATTGGCCTTGAATGCTGCTATTGAAGCCGCTCGAGCTGGAGAGAACGGGAAGGGATTTGCGGTTGTAGCAGATGAAGTAAGGAAACTTGCGGAGGACTCTAAAAAGTCAGCGGATCAAATCAAAGAGATGATTGCTATTATTTTAAATGGAACTGTTCAAGCGGTTGGAGCAATGAGAGATGGACACAACCAAGTACAGGAAGGAATGAAAGAAACAAGTCAAGCAAGCTCTGCCTTCATGGAAATATCTACTTCAATGGGAAATGTTTCTGATAAAGTTAAGGAAGTAACCATCTCTGTAGAATCATTGGTGAATCAAAGTGATCAGGTATCTATAGCTATGGAGCAATTAACCCAGATTTCTATGCGAAGTGTGACGGCAAACCAGGAAAGTAGTGCAGCAACAGAGGAACAATTAGCAACAATGGAAGAAGTATCTGCTGCAGCAAATTCTTTGGCTTATTTATCCGAAGATTTGCAGGAAATCATTAAACACTTTAAATTATAAATATACACCGAAGGCTAATCGGGAAATTTCTCCGGTATCCTTCGGTTTTTTATTTTCATTGTAAACTCTTTAGAAATCAATATCAGTCCAACCTAAATTAGTAACTAGGAGGTTTTTTAATGTGCTAAAAACTGTAAAATTATTCAATACCTTCTTCATAAGTTCGTAAGTTCTATAACCTTCATTCAGTTAGTTCCATTAATAGATAAAATTAGCAGTTTGGTGCTTCTCCTTATTTTTAACCTTATAGATTATTAAAAAGGGAGCAAAAGCCAAAGGTTAGTTAGGTTTGATTATGTTTAAATGGGAGTTTTCAGGATAAACTACCTTTGATTGGCGATAAAAAAGGAAAGGAGCTTAATATAATGGATACATGGTTACAAGAGTATAATCCCTTGGATAACATATGGCTTTCTGCTATTACAGCAGCCATTCCAATTGTTCTTTTTATATTAATGCTTTCAATTTTCAAATTAAAAGGTTATCTTGCAGGTCTCTACAGTATCATTGTATCAGGGCTAGTAGCGGTGTTTATTTATAAAATGCCTCTTCTAATGGTATTAATGTCAGCTATATATGGGGTTTTAGCGGGTATATGGCCTGTAGCTTCTATTGTTTTTGCAGCAATTTTTCTTTATAAGATAACAGTTAAGACTGGGAAGTTCGAAATTATTGAAAACAGCATCTCATTCATTACAGCAGATCAAAGATTGCAAGTTTTAATTGTTGCCTATTCATTTGGAGCTTTTTTGGAAGGAGCTGCGGGATTCGGTGCACCTGTAGCGATAACAGCAGCCATATTAGTGGGGTTAGGATTTAGTCCTATCTACGCAGCTAGTCTTTGCTTGATTGCTAACATTGCTGGAGGAGCCTATGGAGCAATGGGTATACCTGTAACAGTTCCTTCATTACTTACTGGCTTAAACGCCTTAACTGTTGCACGGTATACAGTCTTGTTAATTCCTATCATAAGTGTTCTTGTAGCCTTTTTACTAATATTTATCATAGATGGTTTCAAAGGGATTAAACAAACATTTCCTGCCATTCTGGTTAGCGGAGTCTCTTTTGCTATAACACAAGCCTTAGTATTGACTTTTTTGGGTGCAGAATTGGCTGATATTTTATCTGCTATTGTAAGTTTAGTATCTCTATCTTTATTTTTACAAGTGTGGAAACCCAAAGAAATCTATCGTATAAATCAAGGTGAATCAGAAGACAATAGTGTTAGGTATTCACTAGGTAAGATTGTATTTGCTTGGCTTCCGTTTGTTTTTTTAACGCTATGTGTGACAGTATTCAACCTATCATTTTTTAAAAATTTATTTATTACGGGTGGTCCTTTAGAGAAATTAGTATTTCTCTTCCCAATTCAGGGTTTGAATAACCTAGTCATCAAACATGCACCTGTGGTGCCCTTAGATACACCATTTGCAGCTGTTTTTAAATTTGATCCTTTTTCTTCTACCACAACAGCGATTGTTATCACCATCATTGTTGCAAGTATACTTTTCCGTTGTAGCAATCGTTTGTTGCTGGAAGCAACAAAAGAAACAGCAAAGGAACTATTAACGCCAGTGTTAACCATCTGTAGTGTGCTTGCCTTTGCATATATTTGTAACTATTCTGGTATGTCATCCACATTGGGGTTAGCCTTTGCCTCTACAGGTGCCTTTTTCCCGCTATTTTCACCTATATTGGGTTGGATTGGGGTATTTTTAACTGGTTCTGTTGTCAACAGTGGTTCCTTATTTGCCCCACTACAGTCAGTTACGGCTACCCAAATTGGTATTGCACCGGAAACTATGGTGGCAGTAAATATAATGGGGGGAACTATGGCAAAAATGATTTCCCCACAATCTATAGCTGTTGCAGCAGCTGCAGTTGGGTTAGTTGGAAAAGATAATGAACTTTTTAAATTCACCATTAAGTATAGCTTAATTTTCTTAATTCTAATTGGAATTGTTAGTTGGTTACTTTTTTGAATTGAAAGGAGTGTTGAGTTTGATAAAGGAACATATTAATCGAGTTGCAGTAATTGGTACAGGTGCTGTTGGATGTAGTTATGCTTATTCTTTAATCAACCAAGGCGTTGTAGAGGAATTAGTGTTAATTGATGTAAATGAAGCAAAAGCAGAAGGTGAAGCGATGGACTTGAATCATGGAATGCCATTTGCTCCTTCTCCAATAAAGGTATGGAGTGGGTCCTATGAGGATTGCGGTGCTGCAGACGTAGTTGTAATTACAGCAGGTTTACCACAAAAACCAGGAGAAACACGTTTAGACTTAGTTGCTAAGAATACCAAAATTTTCAAGCAAATTGTAAGTAGCGTAATGAAGAGTGAGTTTAATGGAATCTTTTTAGTGGCGACCAACCCAGTAGATATTTTAACGTATGTCACATATAAAGAATCTGGGCTACCTAAAGAGCGTGTAATTGGTTCCGGAACTTTACTGGATTCAGCCCGACTAAGATTTGCTATTGGACAGTATTTGAATGTAGATACTAGAAATATTCATGCTGCTATAATTGGTGAACATGGAGATACGGAGCTCCCCGTTTGGAGTTGTTCCTCTGTAGGTATTGAGCCATTACAAACTGTATTAGAAAAAAATAAAAATGTAAATAAAGAGTGCTTAGATGATATATTCGTTAAAGTAAGAGATGCTGCTTATCATATCATTGAACGAAAAGGTGCCACTTATTATGGCATTGGTATGTCACTGGTTCGTATTACGAAAGCGATACTTAACAATGAGAACAGTATTCTTACCGTCTCCTCTTATCTAAATGATGAATATGGTCATAGGGATGTTTATGTTGGTGTACCTTGTATTATTAATAGATCAGGAATTAGAGAAGTAATTGAACTACAATTAGATGAAAAGGAAAAAGAGAAGTTTGACCATTCTGTTAATGTATTAAAAGATATAATAAAGTCTGTACAATAAATTTACTCAGTATTTTAGTCGACTTGAGCAGAAACTTCTAAGAGGAAATGTGAAGAGACAAGGTTAATAAAACTAGACGGGTATAGATTAAAGGTTTTGACAATCTACCATCAGCTACCTGAAGTTTAGAAATGAGAAGAAAATTTATCTCTTTAAAAGATAGATGGAGAGTTAAAGAAAAAATATCCGTAAGATAGATATTAGGCAACCAACCAAAGACCTTTCAAAAAAAGAAGAGGGTTAATTCAATAGAATTTTCGCCTTTTATTTAATAGTGTGTAAAATTCCTTTCTTATAGTGGACATTTTTTTCATCTTATATGGGGGAACTAATGTGGGATAGAGGAACACATAGTTATTAAACAGTGGCTTACTAAGGATATTAATACTCTTCTCGCATGTATGGTTTTGTTTTCTACCCAAATGAAGGTAATACTCTCCATGGCTATAAGAGTTATAAACACTGTATTCAGGTCTTTCCATATAGTCTTCACTAAGCTATAATAGAAAATAGCGAACAACTGTTTGGAAGGTTGGAATTAATATGAGTTGTAATGATAAATTAAAACATATAACATATCTTGAAAAACCCGTGTCCTAATTATGGATTCGGGTTTTTTGTTGCTTTGCCTTCAGGCATAAGGAAGGAGAGTATCAACCAATCAAACAGTTGAGTGCAAAATTTAAAAAGAAAAGGAGTTACCTGTATGAAGAAAAATAGAGAGATTTCTAGTGAATTTGCTAGATCTATGGAAGTATACCGAATAAAAAAAGGGATTTCTCTAAATCAGCTCGGCAGAAATATAGGAATTTCTCCCGCCTATCTATCTAGGATTAAGAACCGTAAAAGGAATGCCCCATCAGTCCCAATAGCCATGGCAATTGCTAAAGAATTGGATATGCCATTTGAGCACTTAATGTCTGTGATGGGAATGAATGAGGAAGTCAGGGATATATTTGAGCTACTAACTGATAATGAATTCTCGATTAATGGGAAACTTGCTGATTCTACAATAAAGGAAGCAATAGTGGGCGTTCTGAAAAGTGTTTTGCCAGTCATTTTGAAAGGAGATATGCAGTGAGTAAGCAAGGTTCGAAAACAGAAACGATTTTTAGTCTCTTTCTAAAGGAGAACGCTCAAGTATTTCAAGAAATTATCGGTTTACCCATTGAGAAGATGAAATTGGAATATAATAATGGCTCACAAAGGGTTGATTTATATGGCGTGAACAAGGAGAAGAAAATAGAATTATTTGTCGAGTGCCAAATCAAAACTGCCGATCAAAATCATTTTGAAAAAACTAAGGACCTTATAAATAATAATGCAGAAGGCTATGTAGTATGGATAGCATCGGGTTTCCGCAAGAAACACTTTATTGAGGAAATAAAAGAACTACTTCGAAATAGTCCAAGAAAATACATCAATTTCTATGCTGTTGAAATCCATCCAGAGGTGATAGAACATTTAAAAATGTTGAATGAGCAATATGAACTGGATGTTTTAGCAAATTTAAAAGTCATTCATGAGGTTAAACAACCTCTAAAGCTAGTGGATTATTACTTTCAAATGCCACCTACTCATATTGGTAAAGCCTACATAGGGGAATATCATTATGATTTCAATAGGGAGGATGACATGAAAGCCTACTTACTAGATAAACTGTGTGAAAGGATGCCCTACTTCTTGAATTTCCATAATTCTAAAAAGCATCTGCAAAATAGCAAAGTAATGCAGATAGGTGCAGGCTTAGATGAGGTAATATACCATTGCTCCGCTTGTGATGTTCGGAATCGTGCTTTTGTAGAAATTCGATTTGGTCAAAGTAAAGAACAGTGGTATCAGTCTTTTAAACACAAGATTAAATTGTTGGAAATAGAAATACTGTTAATGACGTTCTATACTGTCCTGAAATTGACGTTATTAATTGTCCTAAAACTGACGGATTCACTGTCCAATATGAAGGGGAAGCAACCCTTTGCTTCCCCAATTATTTTACAAATCAACCATATGGTTTTATTTTTCTTAAGGTAAAACCTAACATCCTTTTGACCAGTAAGAATGTATCAGTCTCTGCCTAGTTCGAAGTGGCAGGAAGATATTTTCCATTTCCTAAATGGAAATTCAAATCATTCATCACAGTGCAACCCAACAATTCCAACATTCCAGTACTTCAATGTATTCTTTTTAGCGGTTTTTTTATGAAAGTTCCCCCTGGATAACTTGCTTAATCATATGATCATCAATGATTCTCCGACCATTTTGTGAGCCATACAGGAGACTATGTGTACAGAGTTTATTAATGAGCCTTGCGGCACCACCAGAGAACCGGTGGATTTCGTCAAGCGCCCCATCAGAAAAGATCGGTTGTTCAACACCTGCATAACGGAGATGCCTAGAAACATACTCTTCAACCTGAGCACGGTCGAGATGTCCTAACTGGAATTGGATATCAATTCTTTGGCGTATCGCTGCGTATGATTGGAGGCGTAGTCGATCCCACAATTCACTTTGACCGACTAGAATCAGCGCCATCGGACTCTGTGAATCCATCTTGAAGTTTAGTAGGAATCTAACTTCTTCTAACATTTCTCGGTCCAAAAGGTGAGCTTCATCCACTACCACGACAGGCTGTAGTCCTCGAATACCTTTCATTAATTCAATTTCTCGATGAAGCTGTCGTTTTGCATCCCCCCGATAAAACTTTGCTTCTGAGCCTAGTTGTTCCAACAGACCTTTGTAAAAATGACGAGGCGTTAATTTGGAGTCGGATAGATAAAGGATGTGGAACTTTCCTTTATCTAATCTATCTACAAACTTACGGATTGTCGTCGTCTTTCCGGTACCACTATCTCCACTCAAGACCGCAAAAAGCTGTCTCTCAGCTGCATATTTAAGCCTTCCAAGGATTTCTTGCATCATGGAAGAATCGTAAAGTTCATTCGTTGGCAAATCACGTGTGAACGGAGTATTTTCCATTTCATAGAATGCTTCAAACACGAGAGTCATCCTCCTTCCAGACTGCACGGAAGGTTACGGCAGGTTTCTGTTCAATTTGACGATCCTGGTTCCTTCGTTCAGCTGCCCTTAGTAGTCTCGAAGATTCAACACTTTGCACCTGCAGGTGCTCAGGTAATTCAGGACGTTTCCCAGCTCTTTCCCCAATGATAAGCTTCCTGGCCTTCCAAGGAGTATAATCCTCGAACTCAATGGTAAGATCCTCTATATTCGCAGGGTCATAAACTACATCCACCTTTCGCCCAATGAATGCCAAGCCCACTTCATATTTTTGATCCATGAAACTGATACACCCTGATTTATCAACCTTCCTTGTTTCACAGTGTAGAAATGCAGTGCTTAACGTTTCCTCATCAATAAAGCGAATTGCTTTTCTATCGGAACGGAAAGCCGTTTCCGGACTAATTTTCTCTTCAAGGGCAGAGTGAGGTTTATTCTGATAGCACTCTGTCAGCCACACCTGAAAAAGTTCATTCAGATGATCTAAAGTTTTTGGTTTCTCAATGATAGCTTCACTTATAAATGAATCTATAACTCTATTAAACCTTTCAATTTTGCCCTTGGATTCAGCTGCATACGGCTTAGTGTAAGAAAGGCGGGTGCCTATTTTAGAACATGTACGGGACATCCATTTGGTTCGATACTGCTTTCCATTATCAAAATAAACGGCTTCTGGAACACCGTACTTTTGGATTGCTTGCCGAAAGGCATCTTCAATGATTCTTGAGTCTAGAGTCGGATAGAAGGCTGCATGAACCACTAACCTGGTTGCATCATCAATAAAAGCGACAAGGTAAACCTGTTTATTGATCCCTTTTGGCCCAATAGGCAGATAAGGACCGTATTTAATATCTGATTGCCAAAGTTGGTTCCGGTGCTGTTTTTGAAATCTTCGGGCAGCTACACCGGATTGAGAATAGAGACGCATATGTCGGGTACTGTAACCTTTTTCCGTTAGTTTTTCTTGAAGAGTAGACCTTTTAATTTGTCCTGGATCAGTTAATCCTTCCCATTCTAGAATCTGGATGATTTGCGCCACACTACGGTTTGGCACTTCCTTTCGAAGAAGGATTGCCTGTTCCAATATATGAGAAGGAATAGCTTCTGACTTCCGAGAAACTTTTCTCCCTTGTGGTTTCAATCCTCCAAATCCATCTTCACGAAATTGAGCCAGATATCGCCTAATAGTTCTTTCAGAAAGACCGCTTACCTGCACTATCTGGTTTTTTAGCTCCTTTATTTTTCCAGCATCAAGCCCTTCTGCCAATAAAGGGGATATCAGTTGGAAACGCTGCACTGCCAACTCCTCTGATTTCTTATGATTTCTCATGCATACACTCTCCTTTTTGTTTCTATCATGAGTGTAAATCAGAGGTTATTGGACAATGAATGCAGAACGGGTATGTATCCAAAAATTAATATTTACTATAGGGCGGACAATTCTTGTCAGCCATCCATTGGCATCTCCTGCCAAGCGTCCTAGCCTTTGAAGTGCAGTCCCTGAACCTTTGGACGTAAGATCTTGGGGGATGGTTCCTTGACGGGTTCTAATCATGATAGAGGTTAAGCAACCAACCCAATAGTCCACATACTCATGAAACCAGCCACTCCACCTCGAAATAGTAGAATCATCGGCTGGAATAGTGTGGTTGGATGGGCTCGTAAGAACGCTTTCAATACATTCAGATTCATACCGTTTGTAAGGGACCAATAAATCCGGAAGTTCATGGTGAATGGTAAGGCAGTTTGTGCACCTTAACCTCCTAATGTTATAGGTCTTACTCTGTCCTGAATGATCCATAGCTTTTCGGTTCTTAGTACCTATAACCAACATGACTTTCCCACAACATGGAGACGGAATCCTACCTGCACCCCTAACTAAAAACTCCAGTAAGCATGTTTTCAATCAGCTGATAATCTGATACAATAATCATATACTTTTTGGTGGGACGTCTCCCGTATAACTGTTGGCGCAGTTATACGTTATGGGAGGCGTCTTTTCCTTTCTACAGAATTAAAAATGTCGAAATGTTTCGAATATATATATGGACATTATAATCGACTAATTCTGGACATGCAATACCGTCAACTTTCGGTAATTTAATGGTGTCAAAAACACTTTGAGTCATGGGTGACAAGCATTTTTATAAATGAATGCCGGTTTATTTATCGAAAGAGGAAAAAAACGGACGTCCAAGAACATGAGGAAGCGGTCAAATCGAATGAACTGGATACGAGGATTACGATCTCTGCCAGTCTAACAAAATTGGATGTAAAGTACCGTGAATTAATTGTCCTCAAATACATACAGGGTTTTTCACAAGAAGAAATTTCTGAGCTGCTAAATTTGCCTATTGGGACGGTAAAATCACGGTTATATAGAGGGCTGCTCATATTAAGAAAAATAATGGAGGAAGGTGAAGAATCATGAATTGTGATGAATTCCAAGAGCGGTTTATAGAGGATATTGAAGGTAACTTGGGAGAGAACGAGAGTGGATTTATTCAAAAGCATATAAGCGAATGTGTCGATTGTTCAGAGGAATATAGAATGCTGAAGCAAATAATTGGAGATTTAAACAATCAAATAGATCCACCTGAAATGCCGCTGCACTTTTTTTCCAATGTACGGAGAAAAACCGAAAAATATGCAACAGTCCAAAAGAAGAAACGTAAGTGGGGATTTGTTGCAAGTATAGGGCTTGCAGCTTCATTAACAGTGTTTACTGGAACTGTAATTGCTACAAACGGTTTCTCATCCTTTACAGATTGGTGGCAGGGGTTCAGTGCAAAAGAAAATGAACAATTAGAACAACTCACAGAAGCCGGTTATGCTGAACCGTTAAAGCTGGAAGCGATTAGCAATGACATCAAAATCACCATTACAGACGTAGTAGCAGACGATATTCAAACCACCCTTTATTATGAAGTTGAGGACTTAAAAAGGGAGAACTTATATAATTTAGGATTAGAAAACAATATTTTTAAACAAGTTGGTCAATATGGTGAACGTCAGCTATTACAGAATGCTGGTTACTCTTACTATTCAGCAAATGATTATGTTTATAAAGGGAAACAAACTTTTGAGTCATTAATTTCTGAAGATGGATTTATTTTAGCTTCAATTTCAGAGCTATTAAGAATGAAGGAAGATTCAATTGGATATTACTATCCAGAAGACCCAGAATACTCAGTGATTAATGGGGAGTGGGATTTTGAAATCCCTGTGAAAAAACATGAGGCAAAACGGTTTGACTTTAATGTTGTTGCTAATGTTAAGGGAATAGAATTGGAGTTCTATCGATTAATCGTATCCCCAACTACAACAAAGCTCCATTATCGAGTGAGTGGAGATGAAGCCGCCAGAAGCGAATTCCTTATTGATTCACTTGAAGTGAATGATGAAAAGGTTCATAATGAACAGCACTTTAAAGATGCTGCCCCTAATAATCATGGTTACGATCGAGTAGAGATCTTTGATTCTATTTATTTCAAGGATATTCAAAATGTAAAAATCAATATAGCTACTCTATCTACATTTGTTGAAAACTCTAAGGAGTTTACCATCAGTCCTGATGTTAAGAACCAAACATTTGAGTACTTAGGAAATGAAATCTCCATCGCAAATATCAATATGGGTAATCCAACGACATTTACCGTTCATGAGTCATTTACAGGTAAACGTAATTATACAAAATTGTATTATGACGTAAGAGACGAGCTTTATGAAAAAGGTGTTTTCCACGGATTCGAAAATACATTCACTGAAGGAAAATTGGTGGATATCGAAGGAAATGCTTTTGATTATAACTCTAATTATTTCCTAACTGAAGAAATTGAAAAACCACTCTACTATTCAACATCAACTGAATATGCGAGAAAATCGTATAAAGGGAATCCGTTTATCCCTAGTAAGCTAGTAATTGAAGGATATGCTAAAACAGACTTTATTGATCAAAGTGTTTCAATAACGCTCCCGTGAGACTAAAAAGCAGACCAAGATAGGTCTGCTTTTCTTATATAATATGAGGTCTTGAAAAAATGAAATGGATAAATGTGCAATTATAGGAAATCTCCATTCTATACGGGTATATACTTTACAAAATGCCTAGTATTTTTAAGGCATTCAATTGGTTTCTGTTATATGAATAAAGTTCCACTAAAAGAAATAGACAAAGCTAATCTCCAACTTTATCTACATTCTCAATTCTTTATTTGTCCTCAGCCCTAAGAACAAGACTCAAACAACTCAATTCTCTCCCAATGCACATCAGTTAGCTCTTTCTCCAGTTCATCTCTTTGCAGTTTAATTTCCTTCAAAGTAGTTTTCACAAGGTCATACATTTTTTCTGTCTGTGACATGGCATCGTTGATTTTTCCATGGACCATCCAATCGACAACGATACCATCAAAGAAGTAATCGGCAACCGTAAGCATGTTGCCGATATCGTAATCGTGGTCAAAATGCTTTTTAAGATCCAGCAGCTCTTCTCGAAATTGGCGGAGGGTGTGCTGGGCATCGTGGATGAGATCCTGGGCACTATTGTAGCGGCTATGTTTGACAAAAGTAGAAATGGTGCCGCCGCCGAACATATCAAAGGTCGACCAATTATGTGCAGATTCTAATTCGTCCAGTGCCTCATCTAACTGATGTTTTGCTTTTTGTCCGACTTCAATTGCCTCATTGTACTCCTTTAAGCCTGCAAACAGCTCTGCTTCTTTTTCTGAAAGGGTGTATAATTTGTCATTCCAAAATGAATCAGTATCGCGGATTAATCGTTCTTTTTCTTTTAAAATGGCTTCGTATTCCACATCTGCATTCGCTACAGATGTAAGCTCCATTTCAAACTTCTTTATCTCATTTTCCATATCAGCAACGGTTTCCATCGCTTCTTTAAATTTTAGCTTCATAGCTGCAATTAGCTGTTCTTCTTGATCAATCTTCTCAAGTTTTTTGCCAATTAGAGAATAAAAAATGTTGGCAAGGGTGAAAGATTCAAAGCGGCTAACATCTTCTTTTTTCTCTTCTAACATATGCATATACATGTCCCGTTTTTGTATTTCTAGCTGTAAATCGGCCCTTAAGCGTTCCAAATGGTCCTCATACTTCTCTTTTTTCCTTAAATCATCCTTCACAATGAGTAACTTTTCATTCAGCTCAGTAAACATTGGCGCTCCCCCTAAACAGCTCTTTATAGTATATACGCAAATGGCAGAATAAGGTTTCAAATTTGGAGGGAATCTTGTACCCATTTGGTGACAGTTAAATAAAGTTAATCGTGATTGGATAGATAAGTTGTAACGAATAAAACATATCCTCGCTGTTTATGGGATTTTATGTTAAAGTTTGGGTGAATAAATATTTTTTACTGTTTGTTACTTTGTGAATAACGATTTTCTAGAATGGGGGATTGTATGTTTAGTTTTCAAACCTTTAAAGATAAACGTTATTGGATTCTTTTGCTTCCGTTTTTAATTGTTTATATAGTAGTTGCTATATTTAGTTCGGGTTATTTCACAGGAAAGCCGATATTGGCACTATTATTTCCGTTTTTAAGCGTAATGCTGTTTTGGGGGACATACCACTTATGGAAGTATGTTGCAACAAAAAGAGAAGATTGAAGTTTTAAAGCGTGATAAATAATGAGCTAACGGAAATGCGCTAGTAAAAACGCACAGTCATAATTGACTGTGCGTTTTGTTTTTATCTTTATGACCCCGTTACCTAACCAGTTCGGTCTTTATATCAACTTAGTTCTCTTTAGATAGGTATAGAAATTTTTCATAGGTTCTTTCTAATGTGATACAAAATTCCAAAGAAATCACACACTTATGAATACCCAACTGTATCCCCACAACTCCAAACCGCACACCAAAGTAAATAAAAAGAGTAGTTATGAACAATCACATTATTCTCATGAAGAAGCCGATATACTTACCCTATGAGCAATAAAAGCAGTGTAAAAAGGAGTTAGTGTGAGGGAATACCCCCAAACTAGCTGCAGGAAACTGCATTGGAGGTCAAACAATGAAAATCATAAGTGTAAAAGGCCTGAAAAAGTCCTACGGAAAAAATCAGGTACTTAAAGGCCTGGATTTTGAAGCAAACGAAGGTGAGGTTATTGGCGTTATCGGTAAAAATGGTGCAGGCAAGTCAACTTTTCTTGAGATTTTAATGACGATTAAGGATTTTGATCAGGGTGAGGTTTTGCTTTTTAATGAGAATTTGCAGAAGATCACGCTGGATAAGCTGGGCGAAATCCGAAGAGATATTTCGGTTGTGCTGCAGCCTACGTATTTTTATAAGTCATTAAAAGTGGAAGAGCTGTTGAAGCTGTTTAAAGCTTATTATAAGTCGAATAAAGAGATTGAGGAGATTATGGCTGATTTTAAACTTGAGCCTCATCGGAAATCTTATTTTGAGAAGTTGTCTGGCGGATGGAAGCAGAAGGTTAGTTTGGCGATTGCTTTTTTGTCGGAGCCGAAGCTGATTATTTTGGATGAGCCAACGACTGGTTTGGATCCTCATATGCGCAATGTGCTGTGGTCCTATATTGTTGACTATAACAAGAGCAGAGGCGGGACTGTGATTTTAACGACGCATTATATGGATGAAATTGAGATGTATTGCGATAAAGTGATGCTTATTGAAAACGGAAAGAATGAAATGTTTGAGAGTACAGAAAATATTTTGTCACTAGGGTACAAATCAATGAATGACTTTTACCTTTCTAAAGTGCCGGTATAGGAGGAGATCAGTATGTTAGCCACACAGTTAAAATATGATTTAATTATGTTTTCGAGGGAGCTGTTTTATTTAATATTCTCCATTGTGGTTCCGCCGGTCACATACGTGTTTTTGGGGCA
This sequence comes from Cytobacillus gottheilii, assembly GCF_001636345.1. Classification (GTDB taxonomy): domain Bacteria; phylum Bacillota; class Bacilli; order Bacillales; family Cytobacillaceae; genus Cytobacillus; species Cytobacillus gottheilii. Next base: position 3,710,860 of record NZ_KV440945.1, on the reverse strand, counting down.
CCTGGTTGGTGAGAATACATTCGCGGGCGGTTTGAGCTATGCCCAAACGTATACTCCATCGTTTATTTTATTGATTACGTTTTCTGTTGTTTTCTTTATAACAGCACCTTTTTTTGCTGTGATCATTCTTGTGATCAGTGATCATTTATGCTTCTTAGCGAATTCCTTTCTGTTTGATATTTCCGTGGAAATGGTAAATGCTCAACTGTCCTACTATGGTTTGCATTTGCTTTTCTTTCTCTTATTTTCAGTTATTCTCAGTGTCATCACCCATAAGGTGATTAGAAAACTGAAGCAGTTCGTACCTGTTTTTAAGCATTATTTTTTATTCTTGATGAGTTTAACTGTTCTGACGGTATCATTCTTTTATATTAATATTCTAGTATCCGATAGATCAGGTTTCTCAAGTGAGATTGTCCAGTTTAACAGCTTCATATTTTTAGCCTATTTTGCATTATTTATCACGATATTGGGACTTCTGCTTTTTTCGGTGATTAAAGAAATGAAAGTGAAAAATAAGCAGGAGGAGTATAAGCAATTGCGGATGTACTCGGAGAATTTAGAAGAAATGTATGGGGAGCTGCAAAAGTTCCGGCATGATTATATAAACATCTTATCTTCCATGTCAGAGTATATCAGAACGAAAGATATGGAAGGGTTAGAAACCTATTTTAATGAAAAGGTCATGCCCACCGGCCAGGGGATTAAAAAAAATCATTATAAGCTTGGTGCCTTACAAAATGTGAAAGTGACTGAAGTGAAAGGGACATTAGTCTCAAAGCTGATTAAGGCACAGGACTTAGGGATCGATATTGCCCTTGAGGCAACGGAGCCAGTACATCAAATAAATATGGATTATATCCGATTGTGCCGCTGTTTGGGAATCATCCTCGACAATGCGATAGAAGAAGCGGAACAGTTCGACGGAAGCAGTATACATATTGCTTTTATTCAAAAAGAAAATGCCTTGCTCATTGTGGTCGCTAATACGATTGGCGGAGAAATACCAAAGCTTTATAAAGTATTCCAGCAAGGATACTCGACCAAAGGGGAAAACAGAGGGTTAGGATTAAGCAATTTAAAGGAAATTGTCTCTAAATGCGAAAATGTGACACTGGAGACAAAAATAAAGGGGAAAATGTTTTTTCAGGAATTAGAGATTGCTGATTGAACGGAGGAGTTCATATGGTGGATATTTTTATTTGTGAAGATGATCAACAGCAAAAGGAAAAAATCACAAACTATATAAAAAACTATATTATGATCGAACAATTAGATATGAGAATCACCCTTTCTACCGATAATCCTGATGAAATCATAGATTATGTAAAGTCTAACAGAGTGACTGGCTTATATTTTCTTGATGTGGATTTAAAGCATGAAAAAAGCGGGATCGTGTTAGGAGCCGAAATCAGAAAATACGATGCTAGAGGATCGATTGTCTTTGTTACCACACATTCAGAACTCACGTATTTGACGTTTTTATATAAAGTGGAAGCACTTGACTATATCATTAAAGATGATTTTACGGATTTTACAGCAGCGTGTCATTGATTGTATCGTGACAGCGAACGAACGCCACTTGTCTAATAGTGGTGAGGCGAAAAAAAGATTTCAGATTAAAAATGGCGATAAGGTTATAAGCGAGGATTACGACAATATATTATTCTTCGAAACAAGCTCCAAACTGCATAAAATCATTATGCATACAGATTCCAGGCAGGTTGAATTTTACGGGAAACTAAAGGAGATAAAAGAGATCGATGACAGGTTTTATCGGTGCCACAATTCCTTTGTCGTCAACATAGAAAATATTTCAGCTATCGATAAAAAAACACGTGAAATTACCATGGTGAATGGGGAGGTTTGTTATTCATCCAGCCGTTTTCTTAACGGGTTACAGAGAGCTTGGGAGAAGAAGTAAAATAGGAACAAAGCGCGGGTGCATCGTAATGATGCGCCTTTTTGTGCGACGGGCAGTTGCATTGGGTGCTGACTAAGTCAGTACCCTTCAATTTTTTTTTATCGGATAGAGACGTCATCGTGATGAAACGACTAGTTCAACGATAACCAAATTAGAATTCCAGATGGTGAAAATCCATACCCGAGGAGACTGACCTAGCTCGGGAAACCTAATCTAGGGCGACATTGTGAGGTGTTGTCTGAAGGAGATGCGGAAAATCGAGAGACCCGCAGGTGAAAGAATAGACCCTAATGCAAGAAGTGTGAAGCACGGCGGCGGGATAAGTTGGTGACTTTGCGAAAAGTGAGGAAACCCACTAAGAGGCATTTCCTTTAGAAGTCAGAACAAGGAAATGTGACTTATCATGTGATGGTGCAGGGTATGTTCTGAAGGAAAATGCGATGACCCCGTGAGGTCTCCACCTTACCAAACAGGCTGGGTTCTCGTCTATAAGGGCAATCCGAAATGACAAAGAACGGGTGGAGAAGTCAGACGTTCTCATAGTACGGAAGTAACTTAATGACCATAACATTAAGTGAACGGAAGGGGAACGACCTATGGCTCCAAGCCATGAACAAGATGTAATGCCAACAATGAAGTTACTGAGGTAAAACTGCTTGAAAGTACATCAAGGAAAGGCGAGGAATACGCAATGAATCAAGAGTGGAAATTTAAATTACACAGTGTTTATGGACAACTTCTATTCGACCGTAAACTCACGAAAAGCTTTGAGCAAGTGAAAGCAAATAAGGGTGCAGGCGGAATAGATGGTGAAACAATTGAAAGTTATGAACGAAACCTGCATGACAATATCATGAATCTTCTTGGAAAGTTGAAATCAAAAACATATCATCCTCAACCTGTTCGCAGAGTCTATATTCCAAAGAAAAATGGAAAGAAGCGTCCATTAGGAATCCCAACAATAGAGGACCGTATTGTGCAACAAAGCGTAGTCAATGTTCTTCAACCTAAATTTGAAGAACAACTTTTCCATAGCTGGTCAGTGGGATATCGTCCAAATCGAGGAGTCAAAAGAGCCTTACAGATCATCTTGTGGAATATTGAACAAGGATATAATCACATATATGACTGTGATATCAAAGGATTCTTTGACAATATCCCTCATGAGAAATTGATAAAAGTGCTAAAGAAATATGTTTCAGACCGGACAACCTTGAATTTGGTCGAGAAATGGCTTAAAGCAGGATATATGGAAGAAGGGAAAAGACTACACTCGGATTACGGAACACCGCAAGGTGGAGTAATATCACCACTCCTTGCGAATGTCTATCTCAATGAAATGGATTGGATATGGGATCTGCATGGAATACGTTTTGTTCGTTACGCAGATGATTTTCTTCTTTTCGCCAAAACAAATGATGACATACAAAAGGCTGCCGCCTTAACGAAAGACGAGCTAAAAGAATTAGGATTAGAAATTGCCAAGGAGAAAACAAAAGTTGTAGACTTTCAAAAAGATAACTTTGATTTCTTAGGTTTCACTTTCCACCACTGGAGAGAAGGAAAGAACAACAAAAAGCCTGTCTTTCACGTAACACCTAAAGCAGAATCCATTAAAGACTTTCGTCTTAAAATAAAAGAGAAGACAAGAAAGAACCTTACTTTAAGTAAGGAAGAATGGATCAAACGGGTGAATCCCATCATAAGAGGAAAAGTGAATTATTATGTCACTATTATTTCGGCGATTAAAGAGAATGCAGATCTGGGTCTTAAAAGTAACTGTAAAACGAGATGGGTTCGGAGAACTCTAGAAGCCCTAGATGGATATATAAGAAGAAGACTGAGAGTGGCTTTTATTCATAAGCATCCTTCTCAAAGGAAAGGAATGAAGATGCAAAGCAGATGGAATAATGTATTCTTTCTAAAAATCAACCTCATTCCCACCTACTGGCTTTATCTAAACAAAGCTTATGGTTACACGAAAGAACAGTACATGGATGACATAACAAAGAAATCCAAACACCGTGTGAAGAATAGAATTAGACGCGCAAAAGAAAAAGGTGAAGAATATTATTCTTCACACCGTCTAAGCAAGATGCAAAATGCCTGGAATGCATCCTCTTGATAACATTATAAACATATGGGTAAGCCGTATGCCTTAATAAGGCATGTACGGTTTGATAAGGGGGAAGCCATGTAAGTGGTTTCCCTACTTTATGTTTGGCGGTTTTATTGAAGAAAAAACAATAAGTGAAGTGCTTAATCAGCCAGCAAAAAAATGATTAAGTTTGTGAGTATGAGATAAGTGTGCTCAAAAAAGTCTATTAACAGTAATGTCAGCAGGCGTTTTTGTTTTACACATTCAAAATTATCAAAAAATTATTGCAATTATCTAAATGTTATTTATAATAAAGTTGAGAGGTGATTCAGGTGTCAACTAATAGTATGTCTGAGGAAAAAGCATTAACCCCAAGAGGAATCGAAACTCGAGAGAAGCTTTTGAAAGCAGCTGAAGAGGTTTTTGGGCAGAAGGGATATTTTGAGGCTTCCATTGTTAATATTTCGCAGGAAGCCAAAGTTGCACAGGGAACGTTTTATAATTATTTTCCTTCAAAGAAAGATATTTATGATGAGTTAATTCGGAGCTATAGCCGGGATTTGCGCCTAGCGATTAAAGAAGGAATGGCAGAAAGCTCGTCTTTTGAAGAAGCACAGCGAAATGGCTTTTTTGCTTTCTTCAGCTGGGTAAAAAATCATCCCAATTTGTATAGTATTGTCCAGCAGGCTATTGTGGTGGATCAGGAGCTATTCCGCTGGTATTACGGTAAGCTTGCTAATGGATTTTTAAAGAGCTTGTCTCAAGGGATTGAAGCAGGAGAATTTAAGGACCTGGATCAAGACACAGTTGCCTATTGTTTAATGTCCATTGGCCAGTTCTTGGGAATGAGATGGGTGTATTGGGAAAAGAAAGAGGTTCCTGAAGAAGCATTTGAAGCTGCGATGACGCTTATTTTTCAGGGGTTAAAAAAGTAAAGAGGGGGAGTTCGATGAAAGGGATTGCCTATTGGATTGAAAAATGGGCATACACACATCCAGATCGAACAGCAGTGATTACAGATAACGAAAAGGTGTCCTATAAACAGTTAGATAGGATGATCAATTCATCTGCCCAGAAGATCCATGAAAAACTACAGGGAAGAAAAGGGGAGCGCATCGCAATATTGTCGCACAATCGGCTGGAGTACATAGTCCTTTTATTTGCCGTTGCCAAGGCAGAATGTGTGGCGGTCCCGCTGAATATTCGCTTAAGTGCGAAGGAACTAATCTTCCAGCTCAATGACAGCGGTTCAAAGATCCTTTTTGCCGAAGAGGATAATGCGGAGTTTGCAGCATCCCTTGTTGAGCAGAGTGAACTTGAAAGTTTAGGATTCATGGAAGGTTTATGCGAGGAGACTCAAACAAGCATTGCTTTTGAGGGAACGATTGATGAGGAGGCACCATACATTATCTGCTACACCTCAGGAACAACCGGCAAGCCAAAGGGGGCTGTGTTGACACAGAGCAATATGTTTTGGAATGCCGTTAATAACAAGCTTGCGATCGATTTAACGTCAGAGGATCGCTGCATTGTACTTCTTCCGCTGTTTCATATTGGGGGAATCGGGCTGTTTGCGTTTCCATCCTTATTTTCAGGCGGAACAATTGTCATCCCAGGAAAATTTGAACCTGAAAAAGCACTGTCGATGATTGAACAGCATGGAGTGACAGTGGTGATGGGCGTTCCAACTATCCATCAGGCATTGCTTATGAGCCCAGCATTCAATACCGCTGATTTGAGTAAAGTCCGCTGGTTCTATAATGGGGGAGCACCGTGCCCGCGTGAATTAATAGATGGCTATTTTGATAGAGGCTTTTTGTTCGGCCAGGGATTTGGGATGACCGAAACGTCTCCTACTCTATTTATGCTTTCGAAAGAAGACGCACCAAGAAAGAGAGGTTCCATTGGCAAGCCCGTGTTGTTTTCCGAATATAAGCTGATTGATTCTGAGGGGGAAGAAGCTGAAAAAGGGGCAGTTGGCGAGCTGGCTGTTAGAGGGCCAAATATTATGAAGGAATATTGGAACAGGGATGATGCCACAAAGGATGCACTAAGAAATGGATGGCTGCTGACAGGAGATTTAGCGAAAACAGATGATGAAGGTTTCCTGTACATTGTTGGCAGGAAAAAAGAAATGATTATTTCTGGAGGAGAAAACATTTATCCGCTCGAAGTGGAGCAGGTCATCAGCCAAATGGAAGGTATTGCTGAGGTAGCAGTTGTTGGAAATGCCGATCCTCTTTGGGGGGAAGTGCCTGCCGCATTTATTGTAAAGGAAAATGAAAGCGCTTTAACAGAAGAAGGAGTGATTCAATACTGCCAAGGAAATCTGGCAAAATATAAGATTCCAAAGAAAGTTACTTTTTTAAAAGAACTGCCAAAGAATGCTACTGGAAAAATTCAAAAAACAAGACTCTTAGGAAGCAGGTGACGTGATGAATAGTTATAGTATCGGTCAGCAGGCATCTTGCAGCAAAACGATTACAGAAACAGATTTTATTCTGTTTGCAGGAGTAAGCGGTGACTTTAATCCCATCCATATTGACGCGGAATATGCAAAGAAAACGAGATTTAAACAGCGTATTGCACACGGGCTTTTAACTTCAAGCTTATTATCACAGCTCTTGGGTGTTCATCTTCCAGGCAAAGGAGCCATTTATGTCGAGCAGAACATCCGGTTTAAAGCGCCCGTTTTTATAGGTGACACGATTACAGCGAAAGGAACAGTTCAAGAAATTGATGAGGAAAGACGAATACTGACACTGCTGACACAGTGCTTTAATCAAGATGGGGCAATCGTTTTGACAGGTACCGCCAAGATGATGGTTCCTGAGGATGGAGGAGTAATCTAATGGGAATCGGCATAAAAGCAACAGGCGTCTTTTTTCCGCCTGGCATAGAAACGGCAGAAGACTTAGCCTTAAAAACGGGCATACCTGAGAAGGTGATAATCGAAAAGTTTGGTTTAGTGCAAAAGCATGTAGCAGATGAAAGCATGCATGCATCAGATCTAGCTGCTGCCGCAGGCAGACAGGCGCTTGAAGGGATGGATCCACTATCCATTGACGTGGTGATCTATTTTGGCAGCCCACATAAAGATTATTATGTCTGGTCTAGCGCGCCGAAAATACAGTATGAATTGGGTGCGAAAAATGCTTATGCATTTGAAATCATGAATGTCAGCTCTTGTTTTCCGATTGCCTTGAAGGTAGCAAAGGATATGATAAATTCGGATCGATCCATTCAAAATATACTGCTTGTTGGAGGCTGCAAGGAGTCGCAGATCGTTGACTATAACAACCCGCGTTCGCGCTTTATGTTCAACTTTGCCGACGGAGGCACTGCAGCCCTCGTAACAAGGGATTCCGCCGAAAGTGAAATCCTACAGAGTGCTATCCTGACAGATGGATCCTTTCATGATGATGTCAGAACACCTGCTGGAGGGTCGAAGCATTTTGCCAGCCATGAAACGGTCGAAAAAAATCTCCATTATATTGATGTGAAGGATCCGCAATCCATGAAAGACAGACTGGATCCAGTGTCTATCGCCAATTTTGATTATGTTGTTCGCAAGGCACTTCAAAGAAGCGGTTATACTCCTCAAGATATTAAACTCCTAATGCCATTGCATACAAAACGATCAATGTTCAAAGAGCTTTTACAAACACTTGAACTTCCTGAAGAAAAAGCAATCTACTTAAATCATCATGGCCATATGTCAGCACTTGACCCATGCATTGGCCTTCACTTTGCACAGGAAAAAGGACTACTGAATCCTGGTGATCTTGCTGTAGCAGTTAGTGCGGGAACTGGGTATACATGGGCAGCGACTGTTGTGAAGTGGAAAGGAGAGAAAAAATGAAAAGGGTAAAGAGACTTGTCCTTTTGCTCCTTCTATTTTCTTTTTGGTGCACTTCCAGCGGGTTTGCAGAAGAATCCTATCGTTTCCAGCATGCTTGGGGAAATGAGACAGATCCATCTAACGAGTTTCGAACGCCGGTAGCAATGGCTAAAGATCACTCAGGGAATATTTACATGGCAGATATGGGGAATCATCGGATTGTAAAAATGGATTCCTCCGGTAAAATTCTACAGACATTTGGCACGCTTGGCCATTCCCCTGGCCAATTCAATATGCCCTTTGGCATCGCGGTAGATCAGGAAGGCAATATTCTGGTTGCAGATACAGGAAACTACCGAATTCAAAAGTTCGATTCTAAATTCGGGTTTATAAAAAGCTGGGGAACAAAAGGGGAGGGCGAGAATCAATTCGGTTTTCCAAGAGAAATTGCAATCGATCAGCAAAACAATTATTACATTACAGATGAATTTAATCACCGAATCCAAAAGTTTGATTCTGATGGCGAGTATCTACTGACGATTGGATCCTATGGAAAAGGTGATGGCCAGATGGCCCTCCCACAAGGCATAGCGGTCAACAATAAGGGCGAAGTCTATGTAGCTGATACGTACAACAATAGAATACAAGTATTTGATCAAAACGGGAGCTTCAAAAGGAAAATCGGAGGGCTTGAGCCTGGATATGGCTCCTATCAATTTTACCATCCGAGAGGAATTAACTTTGAGCCCAAAAGTGGTGCTTTGTATATAGCAGACACTTATAATAACCGAATCATGAAATTTGATGAAAATGATCGGTTTGTTTATACAACAGGGATGTTTCCTAATTTAGTGTATCCGAATCAGATTCTGCCGGACGAGGATGGCGATTTATTCATTACAGACACAGGCAATAATCGTATTGAGGTATACAAGGAAATTGGGCTGAGTGTTACCTATAAAATGACCATCGGCTTAAGCAGATACGGAGACAAACAATATGCTGGACCTTATGATGTTCAAAGTGATTCAAAAGGAAATGTCTTTGTATCCGATTCTTTTAATCATCGAATTTTGAAATATAATGCAAACGGAAGTCTAGTAAGCAAATGGGGAAGCATGTTCGGTACTGGGGGTCCTTTTGGCTATGGCAGTTATTTTGGCCAATTTTTTGTACCGCGGCAAATAGCGGTTGACTGTTACGATAATGTCTATGTAGCAGACTCAGTGAATCATCGGATTCAAAAGTTTACCAATTCAGGGACTTTCCTTGCATCATATGGCTCATTAGGAACATTAAGCGGCTTTTTCCAATTTCCAAGCGGAGTGGCTGTTGACAGTAAAGGCAATATCTTTGTGTCAGACTCGGAAAATAATCGAATTCAAAAGTTTAATTCCTTTTTCGTCTACATGAAAGAGTGGGGCAGAAAAGGGACTGGCAATGGTGAGTTCTCTCAGCCGATGCAGCTTGCAATCGATTCTAAAGACAATGTATATGCAGTAGACCGAATCAACAATCGTGTCCAGAAATTCGATAATAATGGAAATTTTATCACGAAGTGGGGAACCAATAGCGGCAGCGGACACCTCGATCCATTGGAAAATTGGGGAGAGGAGCCGGGTGATTTGTTCTTGCCTACAGGTATTGCCATTGATGAGCAGGACCGTGTCTATGTGACTGATACCTCAAATAATCGCATGAATGTTTATGATGAAAATGGAAGATTCATAGAACAATTCGGTTCTTTTAGCGGTGAAGACGGGCAGTTTTTCTCACCTCAGGGGCTGGATATTGATCATAATGGAAACATCATAATCGCAGACGGATTGCTTCAGAAAATACAGTTCTTTAGAAAAGAATATTAAGGGGGAATGAGGAATGAGGAATAAGATGTTTGGCTTTAAGTCTGGTTTAACTAGTATCATCGTACTCACTCTTTTATTTATATCAGGTTGTTCTGGGGACAGTGCAAGCTCGGAAGAAGATACTATCAAAATCGGTGTTCTTTCTTCCTTAACCGGTCCGCTTGAAACATATGGAAAGCAGACAGTTGCTGGATTTGAACTGGGGCTGGAGTATGCAACAGAAGGGTCGAATGAAGTAGCAGGCAAAAAGGTAGAGTTTATTGTTGAAGATACGGAAACAAAACCGGATGTTGCGGTAAGGAAAGCTACTAAACTTCTGGAAGAGGATGAGGTAGATTTCTTAGTAGGTTCATCAAGCTCCGGAGATACGCTTGCCGTCTTGCCGCTTGCTGAGGAATACGAAAAAATTATGGTGGTTGAGCCTGCAGTTGCAGACAGCATCACCGGTGAAAACTGGAACAAGTACATCTTCCGGACAGGACGCAACTCCTCACAGGATGCAGTTGCTGGTGCAGCCGCAATTGCTGAAAAGAATGTGAAAATTGCTACCTTCGCACAGGATAATGCCTATGGAAGAGAGGGAATTGCGGCTTTTAAAGAGGGCGCAGAGAATCTGGGTGCCACGATTATAAATGAACAATATGCAGATCCAAATTCAACTGATTTTACAGCAAACATTCAAAGCATCATTAACGAAAAGCCCGATTATCTCTATATCGTCTGGTCAGGGTCCAATGCACCGTGGAAGCAGTTAAAAGATATGCAGCTTGAAGAGCAGGGGATTAAGATATCTACTGCCGCCCAAGATATCCCTTCTTTAAAAACAATGGATTCCTTAGTTGGCATGAGCGGATTTTCCATCTACTATCACACACTGCCGGATAATGAAGTAAATGATTGGCTGGTAGAGAAGCATAAGGAAAAATTCGATGGGGAAATTCCTGATCTCTTTACCGCCGGCGGGATGACGGCTGCGATTTCTATTGTGGAGGCACTTAAGAAAACAGAAGGCGACAAAGATGTGGACGGCCTGATAAGCACAATGGAAAATATGGAGTTTGAGACACCGAAGGGAACAATGAAATTCCGGGCAGAGGACCATCAGGCTTTACAATCTTTGTATGCTGTAACCCTTGAGGAGCAGGAAGGTGTGGATCATCCAGTCCCAGTTCTAATCAAGGAACTAAACATGGACGAAACAGAGCCGCCGATCAGAAATGGCAAATAAAAATTCAGAATAGTTAGATATATGAGAAGGGAGAGGATTTTCGGCATGGAACATATTCTTGAAACGAAAAACCTATCTGTTTCCTTTGGTGAGCATGATGTTATAAAAGATGTGACCTTGAAAATAGAGCGCGGAAAGCTAATCTCAATTATTGGGCCAAACGGGGCGGGTAAAACAACTCTTTTTAACCTCTTGAGCGGCCAAATTTCGCCGACTAAGGGAGATATTTATTTTAAAAACGAGAAAATAACAAAGCTATCTGTTGCACTACGGGCGAGAAGGGGCATTGGCCGCTCCTTCCAACTCACGAATATTTTTCCGGAGCTGACTGTCCTTGAAAATATCAGGCTGGCTATCCAGTCATCTGACAGCGATTACTACTCAATCCTGCCGCGGCTTTCTTTCATGAACCGCCAGATGGATGAGGCAAACGCTTTTATGGAGAAATGTATGCTGGGCGGCAAGGAAGAGGTACTGGCACAGGATTTGGCTCATGGGGAAAAAAGAAAGCTGGAGCTTGCGATGCTGCTGGCTCTCAAAACAGAATTGCTGCTTCTTGATGAACCTACTGCAGGAATATCGATTGAAGAAATTCCTGCTATTCTGGAAGTAATCGAGAATATTAAAAAGGAAGGCTTGTACACCATTGTATTGATCGAACACAAAATGGATATGGTTATGCATTTATCAGATATGCTTGTGGTTTTATTCAATGGCGAGCTATTGGCCAGTGGAAATCCGCAGGAAATTATAAAGGATGAGAGGGTTCAAACGGCATACTTAGGAGGCTTGCATCGTGAGTCTATTAAAACTGGATAATTTGGAAACGTATTTGGAGCAATATCACATTCTACAGGGCGTGTCCATGTCTGTTGAAGAAGGAAGCATCACGGTTCTGTTCGGCAGAAATGGAGCAGGCAAAACAACAACGCTCCGTTCGATTATGGGCTTCAATCCATCTACTACTGGAACGGTGCATTTTCATAACCAGAATATCAGTAAACTCTCTACCCACCTGATATCAAGAAAAGGAATCGGATATGTACCTGAAAATCAGGGCATATTCAGCGGACTGACAGTAGAGGAAACACTGAATTTAGCTAAGGCAAAGAGCGCAGGAGAGACAGAAGCTAAAATGGAATGGATGCTGCAGCTATTCCCAGACTTAAAGAAATTCTGGCGCAAAAAAAGCGGCTTGCTGTCTGGCGGGCAAAAGCAGATGCTGGCGATAGCCAGGGCGTATATAAATGGAGATGGCTTACTGCTGATTGATGAGCCCAGTAAAGGCTTGTCTCCTATTATGGTCGAAAAACTAATGGAATCGCTTCTTAAAATGAAGGAAAAAACGACCATTCTTCTTGTTGAACAAAATTTTCTGATGGCAAGCCAAATTGGCGATTACTTTTATATAATGGACGACGGAAAAATAGTTCATGAAGGTTTGATGGAGGATCTTAAGGAAGACAAAGAAACCTGCCAGAAATACTTAGGCATAGCGTAGGCAGCGAAGGGAGGATGCAAATGGAAGTCTTTATTAATTTATTGGTCAACGGAGTTTCAACAGGTCTGCTTATATTCCTTCTGGCTGCTGGACTTACATTAATCTTTGGATTAATGAGTGTGTTGAATTTTGCCCATGGCGGACTATTCGTCTGGGGAGCTTTTTCAGGTGCATGGATCTTTACGGAAACAAACAGCTTTTTATTGGCGATTGCTGGTGCCATTCTGATCGGAATGGGCTTAGGCTGGGTAATGGAGAGATTTCTTATTCGGCCTGTTTACGGGAACCATGTCCGGCAGCTGCTGATAACATTGGGCGGCATGCTGATTTTATCAGAAAGCATCAAAATCTTTTGGGGTCCTAATCCCATTCGCGTAAATATGCCGGGATGGCTTGAGGGGAGCTATCAGTTTGACGGAATCATTATCATTAAATACCGTGTATTTGTGATCGTAATTGGCTTGCTTCTGTATCTGGCCTTATGGCTTCTGCTCAGGCATACACAGATCGGCTTGATGATCAGGGCTGGTGTCATGGATAAGGAAATGGTACAGGCGCTCGGAATTAATGTAAAGGGACTGTTTACCTTTGTGTTTCTGCTTGGAGCGGCATTGGCTGCTTTAGGAGGAGCGCTTTTGGCGCCATATTCAGGAGTCGTTTTTGCGGAAATGGGTATGCAGTACGCTATATTAGCTTTCATTGTTGTGATCATTGGCGGAATGGGCAGCCTGCAGGGATCTGCACTTGCTTCCCTGATTGTAGGTGTAGCAGGAGCATTTGCTGCCTATTTTATGCCTGATTTGTCACTCGCATTGAACATGCTCCTATTGGTCATTGTTTTATTAGTGAAACCAACTGGATTGCTGGGAGAAAAGGGGAGTGCAGTATGAGGGGGTTATTTCATAAGGTGCCAATGTATTGGGGGCTTGCCATTGTCCTGTTTATGCTGCTGTTCCCATTTGTCAACGACTCCCGAAGCACACTGATTTTGTTAACACAAATCTTCATCTTTGCTATTTTTGCGATGAGCTTTGATATCCTTTTAGGGTATACCGGCATCGTATCCTTTGGCCATTGTATGTTTTTTGGAATTGGTGCATACAGCACGGCCATTATTTTTAATCAATTGGAAGCAAATCTGCTTACATTTATGATCGGTTTGGTTATTGGGATTGCTCTTTCAGTCCTGGTAAGCTATATCATCGGCTTATTATCGTTAAGGCTCAAAAGCCATTTTTATGCGATGCTGACGCTGGCCGTTTCACAGCTTTTCCTCGTCCTGGCGGAGAAGTGGCGCGGGGTAACACATGGCGGAGACGGATTTACCTTCAGTGTGCCTGATCTATTTAAAGACCGTACTTCCTTCTATTATATTACACTCCTAAGTGTGGCAGTTGTGTTTATCCTGCTGAAGCTTTTCACGGAATCATCCACAGGCAAAGTGCTGAAAGCCATCTCTCAGAATGAACATCGGGCAGAGGCATTAGGGTATAAAACGCTTCATTATAAGCTGATTGCCAGTGTAACCGCAGGGGTTGCCGCATCTTTTAGCGGAGCATTGTATGCTGTGTCATTAAGGTTCATCAATACCAATGTTTTTTCCATCGAAGTCACGCTCGATGCATTATTAATGACGATGATTGGAGGACTGGGAACGCTTGCCGGGGCTATTGCCGGAGCAGGAATTATCGAGTTTTTAAGGCATTATCTCTCAGAGCTTGCAATGGCATACCCCATTTTTGAAAGATGGACCATTATCCTCGGGTTCCTATATATAGTAGTACTTCTTGGATTCCCTTCTGGTTTGGCAGGATTTATTAAAAAATTAACTTTAAAAAAGAAGAGGAAGGTAAAGAAGAAAGAGGAATTGAAGAAGATTGCTTAGCAGGGCATTTATTGACCTTAAATAGTTGACTAAAAAAGGGGGCAGGTTTTTGCTCCCTTTTAATTTTTCAATCGTGTTTAGGTGAAATAGTTGTTCAACATTATGTTGAAGCCTTTTATTGTCTTAGAAATAACCTAGTAGTCAGTGATTTTAAAAAATACGTAGACTTTCAATAATCCTGCTCTGTCCCGCTCACGTATTACTTCTCAGAGTTTTGCTATGTGCTGATTTATTTACTAGATTATTCCCAATGAATATCAAGATATAGCAGAATAAAGAACTTGTTTCACAGCCACATCTTTAGTTCCGCTGCTTTTGTCCTGTTTTTATATCTGTTTAAAATTCCGATTGACCAAATCGTTATAGTTCTGTATGTTTTGAATAGGAGGAATTTTCCGAAATATTTTCTTGTTTCGGTGGTTTTCACCTTCTTTATATTTATTGAGATTGGAGGTGCAGAGCAATCTTTATAGCTAGTCTTAATTAATACTATTTTATAAGGAGTGAAAGCTATGAAAATCAGTAAGGTTTTTAGCGTATTGCTTTCTTTGCTTGTAGCATTTTCTTTATTCCCGATTTCTTCATTTGCACAGACGGAAGATGAGGATGTAATTGAGGTTGAGGGAGCTCCTTTAGATCCTTCGATTGATCCAATGGGGCCAAGGCATCAGATCAGTTATATTGATGAAGATTTGGAAAGCAAAGCAGATTTTATTATGCTTTATACTTCTGAATTTGCAACAGAAGTTACAGTGAAAAAGAACTGGGTTGCTGTACAGGTTGATGAAAATAATACTGTGACAAAAGTGGTCAATCAATCAGTGAATGGTGCACCGCCAGTTTGGGAAGATGAGCAATCACTAGCCATTCCTGAAGGCGGATATGTCCTGCTTGCACATGATGATTCATGGGCAACAAAAAACTTCCGCAAATTTCTGGCAGCTAATTTTAAAGATGGCGATGTGATTAAGCTAAGGAAAAATGGAGAGGTAGTACCGATTACTGAGTTTATGACAGGAAATGGTCTGAAGGCCAGTATTAATTTACAGAATGAAAAAATGTATACGCTTACAGAATCTCAGGCAGACATCTCTGGATCTATCCAAAACTTTGAAAGTGATCAAACCTATCGATTAGTAATCAATGAGCAAGAGGTAGAACTGCAAGAAGACGGTTTATTCCAGTATGTATATGAGCTATCAAAGGGAACCAATTACATCGATGTAAAAATATATAAGAATGATATTTTGCATGATATGGAGTCGTTAATTGTCTACTATCAGGACAATCCATCGGCAGAAAAAGAAGTTTTTCTTTGGGTTGAGCAGGGTCCTAACGCAAGAAGGTTCCAATCCAGCGAAGATGTCCGCAGTATGCTTCTGGAGGCCAAAGATGCAGGAGTAACAGCGGTTGTATTAGATGTGAAGGGAGTTGAAGGCTTCGCATCCTATCAAAAGAATGATCTGACCAATCGCCCATATGTGAGTGAAATGACAGCAGAAGGCAGAGCTGGTTCAAATCCAGAACTGGATTTACTGCAGGAGTTTATTGACCATGGACATCAATTAGATATCGAGGTTCATGCTTCTTTTAACGTGTTTGCGGAAGGATCGATTGCGCATAATGAATATGCCGTGTTAGAGGATCATCCAGAGTGGGAAGAGATGGTCTACAGATCAGAGGATAACGGAGCTATTTTACCATTAAGAGAAAGTGCTTATGGCAAGAAGGGTGCTTTAGTGGCTTTTGTTAATCCGTCTAATCCTGAGGTTCGGGACTATCAGTTAAAAACCTTTGAAGAAGTCATGAAAAACTACGATGTTGATGGCGTTTTATTAGACCGCGGCAGATATGATAATTATTTTGCTGATTTTAGCGACCTCTCCAGGACGCAATTTGAAGAATACCTGGCTGAACAGGGAAAAACATTAACCAATTGGCCTCAGGATGTCTTTTATTATGAAGGCAGCAACCGTGTGGATGGGCCGCTTATCAATGAATGGTTTACGTTCAGATCCAGTGTGATTAATAGTTACTTAGAAGAAACGAGAGAATTAGTAGACCAATATAATCTTAGCCAAAGCAGAGATATTCAATTATCAGCATATGTAGGATCCTGGTATGAGTCCTATTATCTAAATGGTGTAAACTGGTCAAGTCCAACCTTCACCTATGACTCCCGATTAGAATTTCCGCAGGACAGTTTATATGGAGAAGATTATGCTGAAACAGCATATACAGATAAGCTGGATTTCCTCATGATTGGTACGTATCAGACAACAGCACAGGAAATTAATAAATATATTACGCTGGGCAATATTTTAACAGATGGAAAAGTGCCGCTTTATGCCGGAATGGCGTTAGTTAATGTACAAGATCCGTCTCTGCAGCGGGAGGTTTTCCAGGCAGGTCTTCAAAATACAAGCGGACTTATGCTGTTTGACTATTCACAGGCGAACTTTCCGGTTATTAAAGCATCCATTGCAGATGAGGAATATGTGAAGGATTATGTTTTAGGCATTAGTAATCCAACTGATCCGGAAAATCCATTTGCTGGCGATTTCTTGAATATTAACCGCAATGATGATAATTTGAATGTTTTTTCTGATTCGTTTGGTTTATCAACGGCAACCAATAAATGGGGCGTAGAAGCTGTTGTGGATGCTAGCGGTGAAGTCGTTAAAATGGTGAACAAGGAGCAGGCGATGAATTGGAATTGGACAAATGTTGATGACAATAATAGCCAGATCCCTGAGGGCGGCTTCGTCATTTCCGCACTTGATCGTTCAGGTGCCCGTGAAAAAAGAGTTCTAGTTGCAAATAATTTTGATATTGGAGATAGAGTGCGATCTGCTTCACTGAGCGGTTCCTTAAACTACGAGGGCAAATCTTTTTCAACAGCAGGATTCGAATATGAGGGAAAAGTGGATGCAATAGGACCAGGTGAAGCAAAGGTTTTTGTAAATGGGGAAGAGGCAGCTGTTCAATCATCCGGTGAATTCTCTCTGCCAGTATCGCTGCAGCCTGGTGAGAATCAGATTGACATCGTCGTGTATGTTGACGATTATAAAACACATAATCAAGTGGTAACCGTTTTTGGCGAGGAAGCTGCTGGTTTCGATGAAGTGATCCAGTTTGTTGAAGAAGCAGACTTTCCTAATAAGGGCATCCAGCAGGCAATACTTTCAAAACTTCAGAATGCAAAGCGTGATTTTGATGCAGCCCGGACACACGAAGAAAACGGCTTAATAGAACAAGCTGAGAAAGCTAGAGTGAAAGGGAATAAAAAATTGGATGACCTTCATTCCTTTGTTCAAAAACATGCAGGCAAACATATTTTGGCTGAAGTGGCTGAACAGCTTGGGGGATACATTGAAAAATTAAAGGAAGATTAATAGAAGGGCACAATGGGTGTTGCAGCATCCTTTGTGCTTTTTTTGAAGGGTTCTGTTTTCCAGCTAACTTGGGTCAGAGGGACAGGTCCCATTTCCCACTGCAAATAATAATGAGTCAAGGGACCTGTCCCCATTGACGCAAGAGGGATGGTTTTGTATTCTATAATTGGAGGATATATCCTCTTTTTAATTTAATGAAGGAATGTTTCTTCAAAAGAAATCATACTTATATAAAGGAGATGCTGTATGCAAAAAACAGAGAATTCGAAACCGCTATTGATTATAAAATCTGTTTATAATTCGCTGACGAAAACAGAGCAAAAGGTAGCGAATTATATAATGGAGCATCATAAGGAAGCTGTGTATTCCTCTGTAACAGATTTAGCAGAATCAGTTGGAGTTGGTGAAACAACTGTTTTGCGTTTTTGCAGGAAATTAGGCTATAGAGGCTTTCAGGAATTTAAATTATCAGTTGCACAAAATTTAATGGAAGTTGACGAACATGTATATGGGAAAATTGATGAGAATGACTCTGTAGACGTTATTACGAAGAAAATTGCCAATCAGAATATTAGTTCAATAAACGACACTGTAGCTTTATTTCAAGAAAGTGTCCTGGAAGCTGCGGTAGAGAAAATCAACCGTGCTAACAAGATTCTATTCTTTGGTGTAGGCTCCTCGGGAATGACGGCCTTAGATGGAAAACATCGTTTAATGAGACTGGGATATAATACCGAGCATGTTTCTGATTCACATATCATGTCCATGACGGCCTCATTGTTAGGTGAAGAGGATTTAGTCATTGCAATCTCTTCATCAGGCAGCACCAAAGATGTTGTGGATGCAGTGAAAATTGCCAAAGATAATAAAGCTTATGTGATCTGTATTACTAACCAGGCAAGATCACCAATTACTAAATATGCCGATCTCATTTTCCTGGCTGCGAATAAAGAATCTCCTTTTGAAGGAGGCATTTTTTCATCCAAAATTGCTCAGCTTGTACTATTGGATGTGCTGGCAACAAACGCGGCTCTCAAAAATAAAGAACAGGCATCAAAGGCAATCAAAAATACAGCGGAATCGGTTTTAGACAAGCTGTACTAATATCCAGCAGAGAAGGTGAAATAGAATGGTCCGCCAAAATAAAGTATTTGAGGTTCTTGAGAATATTGTTGATTTAGTGATATTAAATTTCTTATTCATCCTATGCTCCATACCAATTGTAACGGCAATCCCTGCATTTGTTGCTTTAGTTGGATCTGTTAAATCAATGTATGAAGAAGACTCAATCCCAGCTTGGAAACAATTCTTACTTCTTTTTTATCAATATATAAAAAAAGGAGTGAAAATTTGGATCGTTCTATTGTTTATCTCAGTTGTCATAATTGGAGATATTATTGCTGTATTTTATATGCCGAATGAACTCCAGAATTTCCTGCTTCCTTTAATGATCCTCTTAGTTCTGCTATTTTCAGGAATCGGCAGCAATCTTATCAAACTATTTATCTTAGGAGAATCCCATTTTAAACCGCTCTTTATTACTAGCTTTATCCTATTTATCAGAAAACCGCTAAAACCTTTACTTATTATTTTCTTCACTATGCTGATTGTGATCCTATCAATCTACCTGAAGTTTGTTCCCTTTTTCATATCTTTTAGTTTAATAGCATTTACGGTGTATTTAGCGATGTTCGAACAAAAAAGTGAATATGCTGCAAATCAAGTTTAGAACAAAATGGAGATTTTTTTATTTTTTTAATAAAAAGGTGGATTTAATCTCCAAAAGGTGATAAATTCTAAATAGATAGAAAACTTTTTTAGAAACACCTTATGAAAACGGTTACAACCTATCTCATAAGACGTAAGGAAATTATCTAGAGGTACCAAAATAAAAAATTTGTGGGGGGAATTGCAATGAGCAAAGGTTTCAAAAAAGTATTATCGGCAGCGCTGTTTTTACTTGTTTTGGGAGTATTAGCGGCATGTAACTCTGAGGACGCAGGCTCATCAGATTCTGAAAAAGGTGATGGAGAAACATCTATTGAATTTTGGACAATCGCACTTCAGCCAACATTCAATGATTATTTCAACGATCTTATTGCAAAATATGAAGAAGAGAATCCTGGCGTAAAAGTTGACTGGAAGGACTTCCCGTATGATGCTGTTCAAAACAAGTTATTAACAAGTATTGCAAGTGATCAAGCACCTGACGTTGTTAACTTAAATACGGTTATGGCCCAGCAAATGGCATCAAAAGAAGCTTTAGTAGATTTCAACGAGCAATTAACGGATGAGGAAAAAGCTATTTATTTTGAAGGAATCTATAATTCTACTGCACAAGGTGATGGTTCATATGCACTTCCTTGGTATACAGGTATTCCGGTTCTTTACATCAACAAGACATTAGCAGAAGAAGCTGGTCTTGATGTAAGCAACCCTCCAGAGACAAAAGAAGATCTGGCGGATTGGGGAAAACAAATTGCTGATACTACAGGTTCATTTGGTTATGTATTCTCCATGGAAACACGTTCAATCCTTGAAGAAGGCTACAAAATTGTAGATGGCGATAAAGCAATATTCAATAATGATGAAGTAAAAGAATATATTCAAGGCAATATTGATTTAATCGAGGCTGGAGTTATTCCAAAGGATGTTCCTGCATTTGATAAGCAGATTCAATTATTTGGCAGTGAACAAGTGGGAATGATCATCTCAAGCTCATCGTTTATTAACCAATTAAAGACAGCTTCACCAGATGTTTATGAAAATACTGTCGCTGTTCCGGCACCTGTTGGAAAAGCAGGCATTCGTTTCACAAATACGATGAATCTAGTTGTTCCAAAAGATTCTAAGAATGTAGATGCAGCAACTGATTTTGCCCATTTTCTAACAAATGATGAGAATCAGCTGGCATTCTCTAAAACAGCCAACACACTTCCTTCTACTAAGGAAGCTGCGAAGGATGAACATTTCTATAAAAATGATGGAACATTAGAAGGGCAAGCACTAACTGCTTCTGTAGAAAGCTTGGATAAAGCGACAGACTTCTATCTTGGTGTTGAAAACGCAAGCGATGTGGATAGTGCAATCAATAAACGTTTGCAAAATATCTACATCAATGGTGAAGATCTAGACACTGAGCTTGAAGCAGCTGAGAAAGAAGTAAATGATATTTTAGCTCGTTAACTTTAAGGAGGAAAGAAAATCTCCGGTAAGCGTGCTTTTACTAGCAGCCTCGAACAAATCGGGCACAAATACGCCATGGCGCATTTGATGATATCAAATTGAATGGGCAGATGAACTTCTGCCCATTTTCGTTTAGGAGGAAAAACCCTATGGGAAAGAAAAGGGCTCTCGGTTACAGCAGATATTCCGAAGTTCAGACGGCATGGCTATTTATGGCGCCAGGACTCATATTGCTTGTTCTATTTACCTTTTGGCCGATTATTTACAGTCTTCCTTTGGCCTTTACAAACTATTCGGTCATAGGAGAAACATCATTTATAGGACTGGACAACTTCAAACGTGCATTTTCTGACGTAGATTTTATTGCTTCGATTAAAAACTCACTGCTTTATATGATTATTGTTCCCTTTATTCAAATTATCTCCATTTTAATGGCTGTTTTGGTCAATCGGAAAATTGCAGGAATTAAGTTTTTCAGAACAGCTTATTATATTCCAGTTGTAACCTCAATGGTTGCTGTTGCGATAATCTGGGGCTGGCTAATGAGCTCAAACGGAGTTCTAAACTACCTGTTAATGTCAATAGGAATCATAGATGAGAAAGTGAATTGGCTTTCTGATAAGGATACAGCACTATGGTCTCTAATGTTCATTACGTTATGGAAAGGCTTAGGGTATTACATGATGATTTATCTTGCCGGCCTACAGGCAATTCCTCAAGATTGTATCGAGGCAGCCAAGATCGATGGAGCGAGTAACTTCCAAGTAATCCGCAAGATCATCGTTCCTTTGCTAAAACCCTATATCTTCTTATGTACGCTTGTTTCCTTAATGGGAGCGATTCGAGTATTTGATGAAGTATTCGTCTTAACCTCTGGCGGCCCTGGAAATGCAACGTTAACAAGCAGTGTGTATATTTACCAGCAAGGGTTTGAGCAATTCGAGTTTGGATACTCATCTGCACTTGGGTTAATTGTGAGTGTAATTATCATATTCTTCAGTATTTTCATCTTCCTGTTTAACAAGAGGGGTGGTGTAAATCCATATTAATATGGATGACCCTATGAAAAAAAAGAATCCGTTTAAAAATTTTGTCAGTAAATTGATTGTCTATGTGCTGTTAATCTTATTTGCTCTCTTCATGATGGGGCCGTTTCTCTGGTTATTAAGTGTGTCCCTTATGCCTGGTGAAAATATCTTTGCATTCCCGCCAGCGATATTTCCAACTTTTATAGATTTCAAGAACTATCTGGAAGTTTGGGAGTATATGGATTTTCTAAAATATATATGGAACACCGTAATTATCACATTCCTCGGTGTTACATTAAGTATTTTATTTAGTGCTTTAACGGCCTATCCGTTAGCCATTTTCAGATTCAAAGGGAGAAATTTTATCTTCCTGCTGCTCGTTTCAACCATGATTATTCCTGCAGCCGCAGCACTTGTTGTTAACTATTTAACAATTAATAACCTAGGCTTGATTAATACCTTTACTGGTGTAGTGCTGCCAACACTTGTTTCCGTTTTTAATGTCTTCCTTTTCAGGCAGGCATTTATGGGGATACCGGGAGATATAAGAGACTCGGGAAGAATGGACGGCGCTTCTGAATTCCGGATTTGGGTTCAGTTAATGATGCCAATGATCAAGCCAGCTGTCGCTGTTGTAGGCTTATTTGAATTTATGGCGAACTGGAATAGCTTCCTATGGCCAATCATTGTGCTGGATACAGAGAAATATCCATTAGCTTCTGCATTAAGCTTTTTAAATGGCCAGTTTTCATATAACTTTGGTTGGATTGCTGCCGGTACAATCATCTCAGTCATTCCAATCATCATCGTGTTCTTATTCACACAAAAATATTATATGGAAGGCATATCAGGAGCCATAAAAGGATAAAAAAGGGAGACCTCACATGTACAAAATTGCTTACATCCCGCTCGACGAACGCCCATGCAACTTCAACTTTCCAAGTATGCTTTGGGCCTCGGGGACAGGTCCCTCGACCCAAAATCTCGTTAGACCAGATATCAGCATAATGGGAGATAAAAAAACACCGGGAAACACGGAAAAAATATGGGAATGGCTGTATAAAGAAGCAGAAGATTCTGATGGGATCATTCTTTCCATCGATACATTATTGTATGGAGGCATTATTCCTTCCAGATTGCATCATCTCACACTGGAAGAATGCAAAAACGCACTAGCGGGACTTTCCAGGATTAAAGAAATAAATCCAGATGTAAAAATATACGCCTTCAGCTTAATCATGAGATGTCCGAAGTATTCAAGCAGTGATGAAGAACCGGACTATTATGGTGATTGGGGAAGTGAAATCTTCCAATATGGAAAGCTCCATCACTTGATTACAGCCAATTTGGCATCTGACGAAGAAAGGAAGCAATATGAAGATCTGAAGCAGCAGCTGCCGCAGGAGTTTGCCGATGATTATTTATCCCGGAGAAAAATCAATGTCGAGGTCAATAAGCTCGTCCTTCAATATGTCAAAAATGGAAGCATTGATTTCTTGGTTATTCCTCAGGATGATTCTGCACCTTACGGCTGGACAGCGATTGATCAGCAGGAGGTAAGAGAAGCGATTGCCTCTTTTGATCTTGAGCTGGATGTCTATATGTATCCTGGAGCAGATGAAGTCGGCTGTACGCTGCTGGCGAGAATGCTCAATAGCTTTAATAAGAAGAGACCATTGGTTTATCCTGTTTTCTCAAGTACAGAAGGTCCGTCAGTTATACCGTTATATGAGGATCGTCCATTAATGGAAAGTTTAAAATATCAGATTTTAGCGGCAGGCGGACTGCTCGCTTCAAATCTCGGGGAAGCTGATTTTGCGTTATTTGTAAATTCACCGGCAGAACCCATGATGGAAGCAGCTTTTCAAGATAATCTTAGTACAAAATATCAGGTGAATCGAAATCTGATTGCTTTTGCGGAAGAGCTCGAATATACAATCTGTGAAAGGAACATTCCATGTGCTGTAGGAGATGTCGCATTTGCAAACGGTTCCGATTTAGCTCTTTTAAAACTTTTAAAAAGAAAGAAGCTTCTATTTAAGCTAGCAGGGTATGCTGGCTGGAATACAAGCTCCAATACTTTAGGAACATGCATTGCACAAGGCATGCTTCACAATCTATATGGCAGCACGGAGACTCATAAAAATTTCCTTGCATTGCGTTATGTAGAAGATGCAGGCTATTGCAGTTCTGTCAGAAAAAATGTCACTCATTCTATTTTGCCTGAATGGGGTTATAACTACTTTTTAGTAGATGGCAAGAATGGAAGAGTTTCCGAAATTGTAAGAGAACAATTAAATGAATTTGCTCAAGAAAACCTCAAGGACGATGAGTGCGAAATCATCATAAAAGATTGTTATATGCCATGGAATCGCATGTTTGAAGTTGGGCTGGAAGTTGAGAAAAGGGTAAGAGGGTAAGGTTATAAGCACCTGTGAAAATATAGTGGGTCAGCGGATCTGTCCCTCGAACCCAAAAAGGAGTTGCTGGCAATGCTGAAGCAGGATACTGCAGATGTTGTGGTTATAGGCGGAGGGTTAGGCGGGTGCATGGCATCCCTGGCTGCTGCCAAAATGGGTTTAAGGGTTATTATGACGGAGGAAACAGATTGGCTAGGAGGACAGCTTACAAGTCAGGCGGTACCTCCAGATGAACATAAATGGATTGAGAAATATGGATGCACCGGCACATTCCGGGAATTTCGAAACAGAGTACGGGAATATTACCGGGCGAATTATCCGCTTACGAAAGAAGCAAGAGAAAATGAAATCCTTAATCCCGGCAATGGCTGGGTAAGCCGGCTGGCACATGAGCCGAAGGTGGCATTAAAGGTCATTGAAGATATGCTTGCTCCTTATATGAACAGCGGGAGAATAAAGGTGCTCTATAACTTTAAAGCGGCAGAAGCGAAAACAGAAGAAGATGCTGTAAAGTCTGTCACGGTGACTCATAACAGCGGGGCTCAAAGTATTGAATTGATTGGACAATACTTTTTAGATGCAACAGAATGCGGAGATGTTCTGCCGATAGCTGGAGTTGAATACGTTTCAGGTGCCGAGTCTATGAATGAAACCGGTGAGCCGCATGCACTGGAAAAAGCAGATCCAATCGATATGCAATCCTTTACATATGTGTTTGCAGTCGATTATATAGAAGGCGGAAATTTTACGATTGATAAACCTGAGCAATATGATTTTTGGCGTGATTATATGCCAAGCTTTTCACATTTGCCTTTATTCAGCTGGTATGCAACAGATGCAGATGATACCACAAAGCTAAAGCAATTCACCTTATTCCCAAATGACGAAGGAATTCCTTCTTTATTTACGTATCGCAGAATCCTGGATACCGAAAATTTAGACAGTGATTTATATGAAGGCGATATTTCCCTCATCAACTGGGCACAGAATGATTATTCTCTGGGACCTATCTATGGGGTGCCGCAAGAGGAAATCGACAAGAATTTATTTAGTGCGAAACAGCAAAGCTTATCCCTTTTGTATTGGCTGCAGACTGAAGCGCCAAGATTGGATGGCGGGAAAGGCTACCCCGGCTTGAGACTACGCAAAGATGTATTGGATACAGAAGACGGCCTTGCCAAATATCCATATATCCGTGAATCAAGAAGAATCAAGGCAGTTTATACGATTACCGAAAAGGATGTCAGCAAGGAGATAAGAGGAGATCAGGGAATATGTGAATATTTTGATAGTGTGGGTGTTGGCAGCTATCATTTGGATCTGCATCACACAACCGTTTCAAAACGCAGCTTCTATATTCCGAATTATCCTTATGAAATACCGCTTGGTGCATTGCTGCCAATTCGTGTAAAGAACCTGCTTCCTGCATGTAAAAATATAGGCACAACTCAAATTACAAACGGCTGCTACAGGCTGCATCCGACAGAATGGAATATTGGAGAATCAGCAGGCTATCTCGCGGCCTACGCACTTAAAAACAATATAACACCACATCAGGTGAGACAAGAAGAAAAGCATTTGCAGGAATATCAAAACCTCTTAGTGAAAAATGGCATTCAGCTTCATTGGCCGGAGGATATTGATCTGTAAATAGAAACCTGCACCAAAAAGCGTCTGTATAGAACGCACAAAGGATTTGCGAATTATGCATTTGGTAAGGAACATGTTATACCGGACGCAACAGCCTTTATAAGAGAGGGTGAGGAAAATGGAACAGCCAAACATATTATGGGTGGACTTTTTAGCAAATGGCACAAGATTGCTGGATCCGGAAAAAATGAAAGAACTCGTTCAGCATGCCGTTAAAAGCAAGATTACCCATCTTGTCATCGATGCAAAAATTCCGTATGGATTTACAACATATAGCAGTAAGTTTGCCTATCATGTCAGTGAAATGAAAGATGAACAATATCATGCCTGGAAAGGCAGGGATTTTCTTCAGGAAATGATCCAACATGCCAAAGGCTCGGGGATGAAGCTGATCGCAAATGTCGATGTATTTGCAGAAGGCAATGGAGTTGAAAAAGAAGGAATGGTATACGACAAGCCGGAATGGCAGGTGGTACATTATGACACAGCACTTTCAAATATGCCGACAGCTGCAGAAAATCAAAATGATTTAACTGTATTTGTAAACCCAATTCATCCAGAGGTTGAAGCATATGAACTCAGCATCATTCAGGAGATTATAGACCGGTATCAGGTTGATGGCGTTGTATTGGATCGATGCAGATATCCGAATATTTATGGAGATTTCAGCAAGTTAAGCAGAGAGAAATTTGAAGCTTTTACAGGCGAAGAAGTAAAAAACTGGCCAGAGGATATTATGA
Organism: Cytobacillus gottheilii; assembly: GCF_001636345.1. Taxonomy (GTDB): domain Bacteria; phylum Bacillota; class Bacilli; order Bacillales; family Cytobacillaceae; genus Cytobacillus; species Cytobacillus gottheilii. The sequence goes on along the minus strand of NZ_KV440945.1, from coordinate 3,684,099 downwards.
TAGTTGAAGAGAAGAAACCGCTCTTTGGTCCGCTTTTTCCAAAATGGGCTGAGTTCCGTGCCAAAAATATTAAGAATTTTGTTCAAAAAGCTAAAAATGTGGTTAAAACAAAAAATTCAGATTTGATTTTTACCATATATGTAGGTTCATGGTATCCGCTTTATTATAACGAAGGCGTCAACTGGGGAAGTGAAACGTATACCCCTGCGTTCGATTGGACTTCTGACACCTATTATACATCCGGGTATGCAGAAGAGTTTGATTTTATTATGATCGGCTGCTATTACCCTGAGGTTACGATCGAAGAAGCGTTAAATAACGGCAGACCTGCTGACTGGTATAGTGTCGAAGGTGCCATTGAAATGAGCAAGGAGGCTGTCAATGGCCAAATTCCTGTGATTGCCAGTTTATATTTAAAGGATTATACGGGCAATGCTGAACAATTTAAAAAGGCTGTTCAGCTATGCAAGGAGCGGTCCAGCGGAGTAATGCTGTTTGACACGGTGTATTTAGAGGATTACAAATGGTGGAACGAACTAGAAGACCTTTAAATAATAATCCTATGGATTAGTATGTAACTGGAGTGTAGGGAATGAATAACAAACAAGCGTTTTTTGCGAAGATTTATAAAAAATTAGTTGTGTCATGTCAAGCACTGTCCGATGAGCCTCTTCATAGCTCCTTTATTATGAGCAGAATGGCAGTGGCTGCAGCCCAGGCAGGTGCTAGCGGCATCCGGGCAAATAGTGTGGAAGATATTCATGAAATTAAAAAAGCAACAGATCTGCCAATCATCGGGATTATTAAGCAGGACTATGATAATTCAGATGTTTTTATCACGCCAACCATGAAGGAAATCGATCTACTCGTAAATGAAGGTGTAGACATGATTGCATTGGACGCCACCATTCGTGTGCGGCCAGATGGCTATACCATTTCAGAGATCTTCCCGGAAATCCGGCGAAAATTCCCGCATCAGTTATTTATGGCGGACTGCTCAACGCTGGAAGAGGGCATCACAGCTGAAAAATTGGGCTTTGATGCCGCCGGAACGACTTTATGCGGCTATACAGAATATACAAAAGGGATTAAGCTGCCTAATGTCGATTTGAATAAGCAGTTTGTTCAGCATTTAAAGATACCTGTCATTGCTGAGGGCGGAATTTCAACTCCTGAGGAATTAAAGGAAGTCTTTGCAACAGGCGTTCACACTGCTGTAGTCGGATCTGCGATCACACGCCCGCAGGTCATTACAAAACGATTTTTACAGGCTATAGAGGAAGCGGTCTCCACTTCAAAAGGCAGCAGTGCCAAACCTTAAAATCTGTTATGAAAGTACCAGAACAAAACAATGCGCAAAAAAACTGCATAGTTTCATAGAGGTGAGCTTGAAATGAAAATATTCGCTGGTGATATCGGCGGGACTTCTATTAAATATTCTGTAACGGATGATCACGGTTATATGATGTTTTTTCATGAAGCAGAAACTGAAAGAGAAAAGGGCGGCCCATACATCATTCAAAAACTGGAGGATCTCATTGCCGGCTATCCGGATATAGAGGCAATAAGCATTAGCACGGCTGGCCAGGTAAACATTGAAGAAGGATCTATCATTTATGCGAATGAAAATCTGCCAAGCTACACCGGTACAAGGATAAAAGATATTCTGGAAGACAGGTTCCGCGTACCTGTAATGGTAGAAAATGATGTTAATGCAGCCGCTCTTGGCGAAAAACATTACGGAGCTGCCAAAGAGTATTCAGATTTTCTGTTTTTGACTTTTGGAACAGGCATAGGCGGGGCGATTGTAATCGATTCAAAGCTGTATCGGGGTTTTACAGGGAGTGCCGGGGAATTTGGCCATATGAACCAGTATCCGAACGGCATTGAATGCGGCTGCGGGAAACAGGGCTGCTATGAACAATATGGCTCCACAACAGCTTTGATTCGAGAAGCAAAAAAAGCAGATCCAGGCTGTACAAATGGAAGACAGCTATTTGCAATGATACAGGATGGAGATCAGAGGCTTTTAGAGGTTTTGGACTCGTGGGCAAATGAAGCGGCAAGGGGCATTGCCAGTTTAGTTCATATCTTCAATCCCCCTTGCGTCATTTTAGGCGGCGGAATCATGGAACAGGATTTGTCTGTCAGACTCGTTTCTGAAAAGCTTTACCAGCATATTATGACTAGCTACTCAGGTGTAAAAATTATAAAATCTCAGCTCGGGAATAAAGCGGGACTGTACGGAGCCATTTCTTTGCATGAAGGAGTTAAACACATTGGAAAAATATAATCAGACCTTTTATAGTTCTCATTTGCAGAAGACGCTGAATTATATGGTTTTAAAGACAAAAGAGAAGATAGAAGATGCCTATGTATTATATGTCCAGGATGGCAGGGATTACTGGGAGCTTGGCGGGCTGGAAAAGGCCGTTCAGAATTTAGTGAGGGAAAATCCTGAGCTGGCACAGCACCTTGTTTTTGTATTAATTCATCCTGGAGATTCAATGGAAAGATGGGAATCATTTAGCCGAAAAGGAGCTTCCTTTCAGCAGTACCTTCGGTTTATGAATGAAGAATTTATTCCTGAGATTGAAAGAAATATAGATGTAGGGAAGATAAGGAAAAGAGGTCTTTTGGGAGATTCATTGGCAGGAAATATTAGCTTAAATATAGCAGCAGAAAAGCCGGAAATATGGACGCACCTATTGCTTCAGTCTCCGGCTGTTTCTGATGAAGATATTGGTCAGCTTGAAGATGTGAATCTTTCAGGATGGGATGTCTATCAATCTGTGGGAATTTATGAAGATGAATTTGTATCCTCGATCTCAAACGAAAAATTATACATTTTAACAAAAAACCGCCAGCTCCACCAAACCTTCCTTTCAAACAAAGCAAAAGTAAACTATATAGAAACAAAAGACGAACACCTGTGGAAAGTGTGGGAAAGAGACCTGCCAGCACTGCTGGAGTTTTGGGGACAGGTCCCTCGACCCAATGAAAATATGGTGGGTTTAGGTGCCTGTCCCCCCGACCCAGCGAAGGAGGCATAATAGTGAAACTGCATTTTACAGGAGATGTGAATGAGGTGCTGGAAGGCCTTGAGATTCTCAGTGCTGATTTAGGGATAAAGATTGCGGATGAGGGATATGTGATTGAGGTCATGAATCGGAAAGGACCTCTGATCGTAGAAAATAAAAATGGCAAAGGTCAGATCTTCTTTGAGAACAAGATTCATTTTTTCAGAGGATTAGGGCTTTGGTTGCAGCATTTTGAAGAAGAGAAAGAATTCACCAAACAAGAGGTTCCACAATTTCAGACGAGTGGTGCGATGATTGATGTCTCGAGAAACGCTGTATTAACGGTTGATGGCATTAAAATGCTATTAAGGAAAATGGCAATTATGGGCTTAAACATGGTCATGGTGTATACAGAGGATACCTACGAGGTACCGGAGCTCCCTTATTTTGGCTATATGCGCGGAAGATACAGGGAGGACGAGATTCGGGCATGTGATGACTATGCTTACACATTAGGTATTGAGATGGTTCCATGTATTCAAACACTGGCACATCTGAAGGAAGCATTAAAATGGGGATACGCGAATGATATGAAGGATACGGACGATATTTTGCTCGCTGGCGAGCCGAAAACCTATGAATTTCTTAGAAAACTGATTGAGGCGGCGATCTCGCCATACCGTACAAAAAGAATCCATATCGGAATGGATGAGGCACTGCAGCTAGGCAGAGGAAAGTATATTGAACAAAACGGCTATCAAAATCGGTTTGAAATCATGAATGGACATCTCAAGGAAGTATTATCGATTACAGAGGAATACGAGCTGCAGCCGATGATCTGGAGTGACATGTATTTTCGATTAGCTTCTGTAAATGGTAACTATTATGATTTTGATTCGGCAATGCTGGAAAAGGTTAAGCAAAGCATTCCAAATGTACAAATGGTGTACTGGGATTACTATCATGCGGAAGCTAGTTTTTATGAAGGAATGCTGAACACCCATAAACAAATTGCAGCTGATCCGATTTTTGCTGGGGGGCTATGGACATGGAATGGAATTTCCCCAAACTATTCGAGAGCTTTCAGGAACTCAGAAGCTGCATTACAGGCCTGCAAAAAAACAGGAATTAAAGAAGTCTTGGCCACAATGTGGGGAGATAACGGAGGAGAAACTCCGATTCAGACGGCACTGCCTGGCTTACAGCTTTTTGCGGAGCATACGTACCATCAGGAAGTAACCAGAGAGCATTTGGAGGAGCGTTTTTATTGCTGCACCGGCTTTAGACTAGATGATTTTCTGCTGTTAAATTCATTTGATGAAGTTCCAGGTGTCATGAAAGATAATTTATATTCCTCCAATCCATCAAAATTTTTACTCTGGCAGGATCTATTAATGGGACTGTTTGATGAAAATATAAAAGGACTTCCGATTGCTGAGCATTATCGCAGTTTATTAGAGGAGCTTCAGAGGACTAAGGAGCATAACCCAGGCATGGAAAACCTGTTTTGCTTTTATGAACAGCTGGCAAAGGTCTTAAGTTTAAAAGCTGAATGGGGAATTGGCATAAAGTCAGCCTATGACAGTGGAGATAAAGAGGAGGCTGCACATTTTCTAGCAAAGCTGGAGGTCCTGAAAGCAGAGACTGATAGACTGCGAAAGGCACATAGAGACGTCTGGTTTTCTATTAATAAACCGTTTGGCTGGGAAGTTCTTGATATTCGCTATGGAGGTTTATTAACCAGAATGGAAACAGCCCAATACCGGATGCAATCATGGATAGACGGCGGCGTGACAAAGCTCGAAGAATTAGAAGAAAGCCGGCTTAGGTATGACGGCCCCGAACAATTCCCTGACAGCGTAACACTGGGCAGGGGAGAAACATACAATCGAATCGTTTCGGCAGGTGGGTTTTGAAGATGGGTTTTGAGGGACAGGTCCCTTGACTCTGTAAAATTATGGTGGGTGAAGGGACCTGTCCCTCCGCCCCAGAAGAGGTGAAAAAAGGTAATGAGATGGCATAATCCAAAAGAGGAACCTTTTCGTATAAGCGGCTTTGCGTGGTTTGGGGAGGAAGAGAGGTATCGAAGGCTTCCGGCTAATCCTGAATATAATTTGCCTGTAAGTGTGGATAGACTGGCCAATGATACTTCCGGCGGACAAATTCGTTTTCGGACCAATGCTTCTAAGTTAGCCATTAAAGTTAAGCTGACGGCTTCAGCAGGAATGGGGCATATGCCTGCTTCTGGTCAATGCGGCTTTGATGTATATGTAGGGAAGCCTGGTCAGCAGCAGTATTATGCATCTACTTATCCGGCCATTCATGATCAGGCTTTTGAGAGAACAATCTGGGATTTAACAGGCAGCAATGCAGAACAGTTAAAGGAAATCACACTGAACTTTCCGCTTTATGTTGGCGTAGTAGAGGTTTTAATAGGAACAAATCCAGATGCAGTCATCGAGTCTCCAACTCCATTCTTTTCCGATAAACGGGTAATTTTCTATGGAACTTCCATAACACAGGGCGGATGTGCCAGTCGGCCGGGTATGTCTTATACAAACATCCTCAGCAGAAGAGTGAATCTGGAATTTATTAACTTGGGATTCTCCGGAAGCGGGAAAGGGGAACATGAAGTAGCATTAACCATTCGGGAAATCGAAAGACCAGCCTGCTTTGTTCTTGATTACGAAGCAAATGCCACCCTTCAGCAATATAAAGCCACACTGCTTCCTTTTATAGAAACGTATCGGAAATATCATCCTCAAGTACCTATCATCGTCGTGTCACGAATCCCATATACACAGGATAAGGCAAAAGGTCAATACGATGAACATCAGGAACGAAGAGAACACTCTAAGAATATTGTAGAGAAATTAAAGGAGCAGGGAGATCAGCATATTGCATTTATAGATGGAATGAAGTTATTAGGTGAATACTGGCATGAATGCACAGTAGATGGAGTTCATCCAAATGATCTTGGATTTATGGAAATGGCGAATCGTATGGAGAGTGCTTTTGACTTTTTAAAAATATAACTTGAAGTATTTTAAAATCATATAGAGAAGAAACATTTTTAAGAGGATAGCATGCCGCTATCCTCTTTTCTTTTTGTAAAAACTGCTCCCCGTTTCAAATTTTATAATATGTGATCCAAATCACTTAATCACTTCTCACCACATGCTATGGTTATATTGAGAATAATAATCATTTCTAAATGAGGTGGTATCATGCCGAAGATCTTAGACTTGAACTTACCGATATATGAACTAACAGCAGCATATCCAGAGCTGATCGAAATTTTAAAAGAGCTTGGTTTTGAGAAAATTACGGATCCAATAATGATGCAGACGGCGGGGAGGATTATGACCATTCCGAAAGGCTGCAGAATGCGGGGAGTTTCAATTGATACAGTGAAAGAAATTTGCGAATAAAAGGGCTTTACTATTACGGAATAAGGATGGGATCATATAAGCGAGCTGATTAATAATCGGGAAAAAACAACAGAGCAGGCATCACAAAGACAGGAAATACTTATGGAAATTATTAAAGATCTGCATGCTGGCAAAACGGTTGCAGAGGTAAAGCAGCGTTTTGAAGATGCAGTCGGAAGCATTTCTATAGCTGAAATTTCTCAATTGGAACAGGCTTTAATGGAGGAAGAAGGAATTCCAGTCGAAGAAGTGCAAAGATTATGCTCTGTTCATACAGCCATTTTCAAAGGTTCTATTGAAGAAATCCACCGCATATCAGACAAGCCTGAAGAAATGCCAGGACATCCGATTCATACCTTTAAATTAGAAAATAAAGAGATTGATCTGCTGACGAACTTTAAACTGCAGCTCCATTTTGAACGTTTTGAGAAAGAAGATAGCGAGGATAATAGATTTAAATTGCTGGAAGATCTTAACTTACTGCTGGATATCGATAAGCATTATAGCCGTAAGGAAAATCTGTTGTTTCCTTATCTTGAGAAATACGGCATCTTTGGACCGACGAAAGTGATGTGGGGTGTGGACGATGAGATCCGTGCGGCCATAAAGGAAGCAAAGCAGCTGCTGCAGTCTTATGAAGGCAATAAGCAAGCAGTCTTGGATAAGGTTTATTATGTTATTCGTGAAGTCAGCGAAATGATTTTTAAAGAAGAAAACATTTTATTTCCGATGGCCCTGCAAACATTAACCGAAGATGAATGGATGAAGGTTGCCAAGGAAAGTGAGGAAATTGGCTATTGTTTAACAGGACCAGCAGGAAAGTGGAAACCTGTGCGGCATGGACACGCAGAAGGTACTGAAGGAATGGTAAACGGACTAATACATTTAGAAACAGGTGTCTTATCAGTACAGCAGCTGGAGCTGATGATGAATCATTTGCCTGTAGATATTACCTTTATTGATCAAGATGATGTTGTCCGTTATTTTTCTCATGGAAAAGAAAGAATTTTCGCGAGAACAAAAGCGGTTATTGGCAGAACGGTGCAAAATTGCCACCCGCCGAAAAGCGTTCATGTTGTTGAGAAACTGCTCGAGGATTTCAAAGCTGGTGTGAAGGATACGGAAGATTTCTGGATTCAATTTAAAGATAATTACGTCTATATCTGCTACTTTGCTGTTAGGAATGAGCAAGGAGAATATTGCGGAACACTTGAGTTTACGCAAAATATACAGCCGATTCGAGAGATTGAGGGGGAGAAACGGATCTTGGCGTGAGGTAAAAGAATACATTAACAGGCACCTAAAATGCAGAGTGGGTTCTATCTTTTAGGTTGTTTTTTTTATTTCAAGCCTAAGTCTCTCTTAAGAAATTTTTTAAGAAAGGGGATTAACGCAAGGGCATTATTCTGAAAAGCAGCGGTTTATCTAGAGAAGAATTAGTAGTAAAATGATAAAAAACATCGAGGTGAACACATGAATTATACTTGCCCATGCTGTGGGTATAAAACATTAGATGAAGAACCCCCTGGTACTTACGAGATTTGTTATTGGGAAGATGATGCTATTCAATTCAATGCCCCTGATGATGCTGGCGGAGCGAATGTAGTTTCCCTAAAACAGGCTCAGTATAATTTTAATAGATTTGGTGCTTGTGATGAAAATAGCGGCAGCTTTGTAAGAGAACCAACTAGTAAAGATATTAAAGATTCTAACTGGAATGCGCTTATATAGTACCATTTTTTACTCAGTTTGCTTCAAAATATTCAGTATCCAAAATTATCCACAAAAACCTGTACATCCATCTAAACAACTTTCCTCCTCCTTTCATATCCTAAATATAAATGAAAGGAGGACGAGCATGAATCACAAACAAACCACCAATGATGACCAGAACCGCTCCTATCTCGGCCAAAATACAAAACGTTTCCCAATAAACAGAAATAAAAGCAAACACTTCTACAAAGAATCTGGAATCATTCATCAAATCGGAACAGATTATGTAGACTTGCTGCAAAGAGATCATACTGTCGTTAGGGTATTAACGAGGCATGTGAAGAAGATCAAATGGGTTGATCATCATTGCCGAAACAAATGCCTGGATCATGTAGATTTTGAAAAGGCATGCAGAGGAAGAGACGATCATTTGAGCTGCTTCGTTTGCAGCCAGCATCACGGGGAATGCCATTGCGATGTAAGCAGCAGGAAGAGATTCATTCATTCATATCTTGATAAACATTGCTCTCATTGTCAAAAACACCATCGGGATTGCCGCTGCGGCAAACAGTTTAATACCATCAAAGATCCCGTTATTCCCTATTGTGATGAGCGGATTCAATTGCGGTTAGCTGGATTGACAGACAGTTTTCTATACAAGTTATTTAAGCATAAAGGCTGCAGAGTCGTTCTGGAGCTGGATCTGTCGGAAACATTAGATTAAGACAAAAAAGGAAGGTGCCGCGGGGGGTTCCTTCCTTTTGGGCTGCCAATCACTAAACTTTTTTATTTCTCCAATTCAATCAAGCAAATATCTTCAAAGTCAATCCAATGTTTTTCATCGTATTTTTGGATGAGCATATCCCGGTCATCGATTTTCTCCAATGTTCCATCAATTTCATGATTGTCAGTTTCTGTTTGGATGTAACAGTAATAGCCAATATAACTTTCAAGGAGCATTTTTAATTTTATGCCGAAAAATAGGTTGAGCAGATACGGGCTTTTAGTAACGAGTTCACCGAAATGGAATGTCAGGTCTCGTCTTAGGCACGGATTGATGCAGATCAGTTCTTGTTCTTCGGTAATATTTTCTCCTCTGTCCAAATCGTGAATGGACAGGATTTTCCTCGTGGGAATAAAGGCTATGTTACAGGTATCTGCTTTTTCAATAATAATAAAATCGATTCCCGCGTCCAGGAAATATCCGCATACTTCTTGCTTTTTTCCGCTGCAGACATAATGGACCGTTACAAATTGATCTCTTAATGAACGAAGGCTTTGCTGAAGAGCTCTTGCATTCGGTTCGCCCGCCTCAAGATCACCCTCTGCATCAACTCCCTTCTCATCCTCTGATACAGCAAGGGCCAAAAGGAGTTCATTTGCTCTCCTGATGCAATCTTCAAGCTCCTCAAGCACACCTGGTGAGAAGGAGCTAAAGGGTGAAGAGAATTTTGGCTGCGGAAGTGTTTCCGGACAGCAATCTTTTGGTACGCAAAAATCATTATCCTCTACTCCTGCAGGAACGAACTCGGGACAGCGAAACAATGTTTTTCCATGAATGAATTCAGCTTCAATACACTCAATGTCATTCCACATTTTTGAATTTCTCAATACTTTAACAGCTGGAGCTGCCTTTTTATAAGCTGAAATGGTCAACAACCTCCTTTTATCTGTACATATACCTAATGTATGGATCTTCACTGATTTATGGTTGGGCAAATGACTAAGGCAGGTGCATTTCTAAATGAAATTGTAAAAATATACATATAGGTTATAGACCAAGCTTTTAGGAACATAACCATTACAAACAGGAAATATGGAGGAGACTGGAGCCATGGGGTATTTAGGGTTTTTGTTATATGGAAACCTTGTACTGATCTTATTACTATATCTATATCTTTATAAAATTCGTAAACTCATCGGTTTCCAGCTGGGGATGAATATTTCAATGCTGGCAGGCGGTTTTTGTGCAATTGCCACAGGCGTAATCCTCATTTATCAGTTTCCATTAAAATTTGTCATCATTACGATGATCACGGTGGTAATAGGGATGATGATTGGCGGCCTTTTTGGTGCACTTTTTGATTATCAGACTCTGTTGACTGGTTATATAAATGGTTTAATGATGGGCATTATGGCACCGATGGTAGGGGCAGCTGCCAACACTAGCATTCTCTTTTTATTTTTTATTGAAGCGGTCTTCCTGCTTTCTCTCCTGCTTGTTTTTCTTTCTGCTAAAAATACATAAGTAAGGAGTTATGAATGTGGAATTATCCCCTCTATTTATTATGCTGATTCTTGTAAATGGTCTAATGGGATTTTTCTTTTATTTTGTCATGTATAAAAAAAGGAAACTATTTGCGGACCGCTTTGGGATGGTAATGGCCGCGTCAGGCAGCAGTATTTTCTGCATGAATCTGGCTATGCTTCTTCACTTCCTTTTTCCATTTGAAATTGGAGTACTTGCGATACTTTCCACTGTGATCGGCGGCGGGATTGGTTTACTGTATGGTGCACTCGTCCGTTTTCAGTCTTTATTGGCTGGCTTCTCCCATGGCAGCATTGGCTCCATCATGGGAACGATGGTTGGTGCGGTAGTGGAAAACCCAGCATTATGCGGATTGCCTGCTGCTTATTTTAATGATGTGGAGAATAATATGATTCTATTTGGTTTATTTGGCACAGGTTTGGTGTTTGCCACATTTGGTTTGTTATTTTACTCCTTGCGAGTATAAATAATATAGATATTTGAAAGGAGAGGAGGCTGAATGGAGAACAGACAGGAGGCAAAAAAGAAAATTCACTTAAATGAATATATGGAAAGATTGCTAGAGCAAAGAAAGCATGAAGTCAGAAAGAAGGATCCTATTAATGAGTTGAATGAACGAAAAGGAGAGGGCCTTACATCTCCTTCAACAATGACGACGACAGAAGAAACAAGGTTATTAATGGAATATATAGACCGGGCAAACATCTTTCATCTATTGGAGAACAATGAAAAACGCGGAAAGTCATTAAAGCTTAGGAAATTTTTTAAATCAAAAAGAAATCAGCAGGTGGAAATTTACTCTGCCATCGGTACTGAATCTCATTACAAGGAGGGAAAAGTCAGTACGGTGGGCCGTGATTTTGTGATGCTGACCAATTTAAAGGAACGGGTGTGGATTCCTTATTCTGTCATTCAATCGGCTAATATTGTGTATGGAATCCCAAACTATTCAAACACCCATCAGCATTATCTTTATGATAATAATTTGCGCACGAAGCTGCTGCGGCAATTCGGGGAAACTGTTTCAAAACGTGACCTTCTAAAGCAGCAATTCATTGAAGAAACATTAAAGACGAATTTAAACACCTGGAAGGACACATGGGTGAATGTCTGGATCGGCAGTGATGTCAAAAAGCTTGGTAAGATTATTGAATCTGAAGACAAATTAACCATTGCTTTTATGGGGAAAAAAGAAGAAATACATTTTGATGAGATACGTTATATTGAGACCATTCGATTGTTAAGAGTATTTACTTATGGCTTTAAAAATTACTATAAAAAGTAGGACAACGGGGGAGGAAGTCATATGACGAGTGAGAAGAATCCGCGCAGTATTGGAGAATTGGAAGATCGTTTTTTTAGAGAGCTATTGGCCTTAAAGGGAACAAGCGTCTTAATTGTAACCGAATCCGATCAGCTCAATTTATTTGGCCAAACCTTTCGTCCCATATTTTGCGGCGAAATAATCGATGTACAGCCAGGTCATCTGACTCTATTTCCAGTCAATATAAAAATAATAAATGCCCCACAATTTAACTTTCCCACACCACTTAGTATTCCATTTGAAAAAATTGCTCACTTTACACCTGACTTTGACTGTAATGAAAGATTTCCACTTACGTAAGGAGGGACCAAAAAATGAGTCATGAAAATAATATTGCAGGAATGAACTTCCCAACTGTCAATGTCATCCATGATCAGGCGCTGGTGGAGACATTTGTTGAGGGCATTGGCAAGAATATCTTTATTTTAACGCCATCATACCCATTTGTTTTTATCGGAAAGCTGGTAGATGTGATTGAGGATCAGGCAGTGGTGGATGTGAAGGTCACCTCCATTTCGGAGCTGGAGAATCGGCAGTGGTTTATTCATATTCATCAAATTGAAGTTTACTATATTCAGCAAAAAGGAATGCCGCGAATTCCTGAGTTAAAGACCAATTTCTGAGTCATCAAGGGGGAGAGCTATGAAACGCAAATTTCATGTTGTGGCGATTTCGATTCGGATTGTGCTCAACAACTTTGGTGACTACAACCGAAATGGCATCATGTATGTTTTAAAGGAAAACGAACAAAAGGTGAAGGATTTAGTCAAGAAAAATCCTTTCACACCAGTTGATTTAGTGCAGCCACTTTGTATCCGGGCCAATGTGGGAGACGAGGTGGAGATTTTATTTGAAAATCAGATCCATTACGCAACAGGCATGCATTTTCAGGAAGCTGATTATGATCCGCAAGATTCAGATGGCGCCAATGCAGGCTTCAATCCAAGTTCTTTAGCAGAACCTGGTGAGAAAATCACTTACACGCTAAATGTAAATCATGAAGGTGTGTATATGTTCACAGATCTAGGAAACCCGGACAGCAGTGATCAGGGAACGAATATTAACGGGATGTTTGGCTGTTTGTTTGTGCAGCCGCGCGGCTCATGGTGGACAGACCCGGTAACAGGGGGACCGATTAACAGCGGTGTGTATGCCGATATCCATCATCCTTTTCTGCCATCCTACCGGGAATATGGATGGATTTTTCATGATGAAATGCCAACTCGGGATGTAACGGGAAATTCTCCGCTGGATCCGATGACCAATCAAGAGCGTGAATCCACTCATGCGGTAAACTATCGCTATGAACCGATGGAAAATCGGGTCCGATTATTAGAAGAGGGAGTCGTTAGCCCGGATGGTCATGGAGAGGAGGTACACCACGATTCATGGGTGTTTGGCGATCCGGCAACGCCTATTTTGCGGGGGTACCGCGGGGATCCTGTAAAACTTAGGCTGGTTCATGGGGGTGTGAAAGAGACCCATGTTCTGCATTATCATGTGCATCAGTGGTCAAAAGATGCGAAAAATACAGAATCAGAAATCTTGGATGCCCAGGCAGTCAGCCCGCAATCCTGGTACACAGTTCAGCCTCATTATGGATTAGGCTCTCTTCAAGGGGCAATTGGGGATGCGATCATTCACTGTCATCTTTATCCCCATTTCGGTGTAGGGATGTGGGGGATTAACCGCATTTTTGATACGCTCCAGGATGGAACTGGCTGTTATCCAAATGGCGAGCCGATTAAGGCGCTGCAGCCGCTGCCTGATAGGCCTTGTCCGCCGAAGCCAACAAAAGAAAGACCAGGATTCCCTAACTTTATTCCAGGAAAGCTTGGGTGTAAAGCACCACGGCCGCCGCTAGGGATTGTGGGCGGACGAGATATGACTGAACTGGAAAGAAACGCGGCCGTGCCAAATGCCAGACCAGGTGCTGTATTTGTCGATCCTTGTGCGCTTGCTGATAACCCTGTGGTGCAGGAGTTTAATGTTTCTCTGATCCAGCTCCCGATTGTATATAATCGCCAAGGCTGGAACGATCCGATCGGAAGAATCTATGTTTTAGATGAAGATATAGAGGATGTGTTAAGCGGAAGAAAAGAACCGGAACCATTGGTTATGCATATGACAGCCAATACGTGCGTGCGCATTAATTTTACAAATCGTCTGCCGGAAGTGGTTGGCGGCAGCGCATTCCAGCTTGTGACAAGAACATATGAAACAGGTGTTCATGTGCATTTCGTTAAATTTGATGTGCTTGTTTCAGATGGTGCGAATGTAGGCTGGAACTATGACTCTAGTGTTCTATCTGGGGAAACAATCCGTTATGAATATTTTGCAGATGTAGAGTTAAAAGCATGGTTTTTCCATGACCATTTGTTTGCGAATTTTCATCAGCAGCATGGCGTCTTTGGAACAGGAGTCGTTCATCCGCGCTTCACCAAGTTTTTAGATTCCAAGACAGGAGAAGAAGTGGATCATGGCGTGCAAATTACCGCGATTCACCCGCTCATTCCTGATTACCGGGATATGGTTCTGATGGTTCAGGATTTTGCTCTGCTATATGACAAAGATGGCTGTCCGCTTCAGCCTCCAGACTTTCCAGGTTCACAGGATGACCCAGGATTATTTGGAGTCAATTATAAAAATGAACCGCTGCAATTCCGGTTAGGAAAAGACAAAGATCCAGCATATTCGTTTAGTTCATATGTTAATTGTGATCCAATTACGCCGATTCTGCACTGTTATGAAGGTGATCCGATTCGTGTCAGACTCCTTCAAGGGGCGCATGAGGAATCGCACAGTTTTAACATTCATGGCTTGCGCTGGAAGGCGGAGCACCCTGACTCTGAAACAAAGTTTAGAGATCAGCAGCATATTGGAATCTCTGAATCTTTTACACTGGAAATGGATGTGCCGAGGTCTGGAGATTATTTATGGACGTTTGAAACAGAAGAAGACTTATGGAATGGTTTATGGGGATTAATTCGAGCCTTTGAAGAAGAAGTGGATTTTCTCATTCCGCTGTCTGACCGTGAACCGCCGCCACAACGCACAACAGCACTGCCGGAGCCGACAGGAAAACCGCCGGAGAAAGCAAAAATCGTTCCATCTCCAGGACCTGTTAATGCAGCAGTCAAAACGTTTAACATCGTCGCCTTTCATAAACCAATAACGTACAGCAAATGGGATGAACGTGATCCCTTTGGAATTGTTTTTGCTCTCGAAGAAGATGTAGAAGATATTTTAGACGGGAAAAATCCTGAACCGCTGATTATCCGTGCCAATCAGGGAGATGTTGTGGAGATTAACCTGACGTCCAAACTGCAGTTTGATCAGTTTCCGTTTCCAGATGGCATTTGGCCTTATCCTCCTGTAAAAGAGCAGGCCTTTTACCCGCCGTCCGTCAGGATATCTCTGCATGCGCAGCTCCTTGATTATGATGTGAAAACTTCTGCGGGAGAAACAGTTGGCTTTAACCCTGATCAGTCAGCAGCTCCCGGTGAAATCATCACCTATAAATGGTATGTCGACAATCCAGTTGGCGCCTGCGGTTTATGGGATATGACTGATATTCGCAATCATCGTTCCCTTGGTACATTCGGCTGCTTCATCGCTGAAGCAAAAGGAACGAAGTATCTGGATCCTTCCACAGGAGAAGAAGTAAAAACGGGTGCGAATGTCGTACTGCGCAATCCATATTTGCCGGATACCAGAGAGTTTGTTCTTGTTCTGTATGATGGCGCAAGGCTGGTGGATAAAAAAGGCGATTTAATTGTGGACCCGGTGGATGCCATTTTAGGCGGAGTAGATCCAGAGGACCGGGATGATTTGGTTGATACGTATGATAATGGCTCTAGAGGATTCAATTATCGGACGGAACGATTAATCAACCGTCTCCGAGAGCATCCAGTATTAAAAGATTTATTCAGTTCGAGAGTGTTTGGCGATCCATCGACACCATTATTTGAAGCATATCCAGGTGATCCGATCACAATACGGTTAGTTAATCCATCAGAACGCCGGCGTGCCCACACATTCCATCTTCATGGCCATTATTGGAATAACGATGACAAAGACATTACGTCTGAAGTGCGATCTGTGGAAGGTGAAATTGTTGCAGGTCATGCCGTTGACTTGCCGCTGCATTACGGAGCAGGCAGCTTATATCAATATCCAGGAGATTATATGTACCGCTCCGGCAACATCCGCTGGGATATCGAGGCAGGAATGTGGGGAATTATCCGCGTTCACAAATCCAAGCAAAACCATCTTTTTGTCTTGAAAAAGAAAAATAAAAATGAAAACAAAATCTAACTGTGATTCCTATGCTGGAGTGTGCTGAAGGATGAAAGTCACAAAAAAGCTTCTAATTTTTTTGGTCATCGTCACAGGTTTTTTCCTCGTTTACTGGTTATGGCCAAGTGACGATGGCTTGCCAATCCTTGATAAAGTGGATGCCTTTGAGTTAGACAATGTTCATGGAGATCGGTATGGCTCTGAGAATGGCAAAGTGAAGCTGGTTTCCTTTTTTTATACAAACTGCCCTGATATTTGTCCGCTAACGATGATGGATTTTAAAATAATACAATCTATGTTAAAAGATAAAGGTTTGTTTGGAGACGAGGTTGAGCTTGTCAGCATTACGCTTGATCCTGCCTATGATACCCAAGAGGTCATAAAGGAATATGCACAAATCTTTGAGACGGATACAAAAGGGTGGAAGTGGCTAAGAGACACCCCGGAAAAAATAATGGAAATTGCCGGCGAATTTCAGATGCAGTATGAATTAGACTCCGAAACAGTACTCTATCATTCTACAACCATGTATTTAGTAGATGAAGAGAACAACATTCGGGCACTATATGACATGGCCTTTGCGGATGAACCTGTGAAGAAGGATGATATAGTGAGAGATATTGAGCTATTGGCGGGAGAGTGATTTCCTGGTATAGAGCAAGATTTTCCGAGAGAGAACTATACGGATCAGACCAAATCAAAGTTGATTTGGTCTTTTTTCATTTAATAGAGTTTAGATACGGACGGTGGGTAATCAATAAGCGGAAAAACTTCTCCTAATAATAAAATTGCACTGAAATGGACTAAAATAGACGGAGAGTTTCCGGTTATTCACTCGAAAAACGAGAAAAATGGCCATTTTTCTGAGCTTAATGGGAAAATCTCCGCTTATTTACCCTAAAAAGAGCGAATTTTGGATTTTAGCCGGAAATTCTCCGCTTATTTAAGCTCACTCACTGGCTGCTTTATTGCAAATACACTGTACTAAACCTTTTACAATATTAAATTTGACTCTTCGCTGGGCAGTACGCGCAGAACCCTTGGTGCAATGCCAGTCATGTTGGCAATGTGTCATTCAGTAGGAAAAGGTAGACCCGCGGCTGCAACCTTCACAAGATTCCCTTCACTTCAGGATCCTATATATTATCAAGGTTAAGGCCGTACACTAATAGGCATCTGAATCTTCGCCTCGTTTACAAACATAGTAGAAATTCTACTCATTCAGACAACTCTTACAGTATGTTGAAAAACGAAGTTTACTAATTAATGGCGATGCCCAATTATTTACGGACATCTCTCACTTGTGCAGGAGTCAGAATATATTGATGAACAACTGGAGGTGAACAGAGTGAGAGAATTATATACAGATGCCCCCTCACACCGAGAAGTGCTGGATGATTGGGAACGAACAGCACTTGAACAATTTTCTGAAAAAATGAGTGATAAAACCAAGCCATTTCCTTGTATCCCGGCGACTATTGGGTTTTCAAAAAATCAATTGCGATATGGTTTTATTGGGGACCCGCGGAATGAGGAAACGTTATATGAACTAGCAGCCATACTAGGCAAGTTCACCAGAGAATCTAAACATTTCGGGCCCTATACTTCACTGATTATTTTTTATCAGACACCAGTTGATTTGAAGGAGACGTATACAGTGGAGGATTACGAACAGCTTTTCTGAAAGCAGCTTAGTGGTTTAAGTGCCGTTGATGCTGAGGAATGGCCAGAAGATATTCCGGTAGATCCTCATCATCCAATTTGGGGGTTTTGTTTCAACGGAGAAAAATACTTTATGTATTGTGCCACTCCTGCTCATGTCAGCCGTCAAAGCCGCCATTTTGACAATATGATGCTTGCAATCACTCCCCGGTGGGTTCTGCAGGAATTTAATAAAAAAGAAAAATTTGCGCGCAGCATTAAAAAGAAAGTCCGTGAAAGATTGACCAAATACGATGATGCGACCATCCACCCAGACTTGAACAGTTACGGATCTGAGGACAACTTTGAATGGAGGCAATATTTTCTTCGAGATGACGATACTTCCTTATCGAAATGTCCCTATCATCGGATGCTGAAATTTTTAAAGCTTGATAAGTAAAAAGGCACAGGAATAGAACTTCCTGCCGCTTTAACCATTTAGCTAAATCGTCTCATTCAGAATACCATTCATTTTGGCAATCGTGGCAAATTCCTTTTGCAGCAGCGCTAACTCATGTTTTTAATGGATGCTGCATCATGATAAATCCCTTTATGGTCTGTAATCTCAAAAGCCGCAATGGCGTCTTCAACTAAAATTGTTTTAAACCAATGTTGGCACTCATCCGCGTAGTTGTTGAGACACCATGCTGAATAGACAAGCCTGTAAATCACAACCAATCGATTTGATTCGCTTTCAAATCATTCTCCAGCTCTGTGCCAATAAAGCCGCTGTTTGCATTTTTGGTGTGTATACCAGTTCATTTGAGTGCGGCTTTACATTTTCCCTTTATATCTGTCCCTAGCATGTTCTTATAGTAATGAAATGGTTTTAAACATATTTTTTTAAATAATAATTTTTCGAAGTTATCATTTATACTCAACACATGAACTTTAAATTGTACATACTTAAGACTTCAGTGTATTTCCGATTTTAAACATATAAGTATCCTGATATACACTTCCAGGCTTCTTGAGAAGTATTTTTTAAGAGGAATAACCTAATTATACTTTCGCATTCAAAAAAAGATATTTCTAAAGAAAATAAACAAACGGATTGACAATTTACCCTATGGGGTATAATATGAGTCTTGTAATTGATTTTTACTAAGAAGATATTTTAGCAAACAAACTAAATTTTTTTGTTTTAGAATATACCTATATGGGTATATATTTTTTTCTATTATAAATACCACAGGGGGTAAAATGATGCTTCAAGCAAATATGCAGCTGGATGCAAAAGGGTTAGCATGTCCAATGCCGGTTGTAAAAACAAAAAAAGCAATGACAGATCTTGCAGAAGGTCAAGTACTGGAAGTTTTAGCAACAGACAAGGGCTCAAAAGCAGACCTCGCTGCATGGGCAAGTTCTGTTGGACATCAGTATATCGGAACAGTGGAAGATGAAGACATTCTTTATCACTATATTCGAAAGGGCAACAATGAACCAGAAGTGGAAAAAGCCTTTGAACAAACTGTAGCACTTAAGGATTTAGATACCCGTGGGGGGATGATTCTTGATGTGCGCGAGGCAGCTGAATATGCATTTGGTCATATTAACGAAGCCAAATCGATTCCGATGGGTGAACTGGAATCACGTCTAGAGGAATTAGATAAAAATGAAGAAATCTATGTGATATGCCGTACAGGGAAAAGATCTGATTTGGCAGCACAGCTATTAGCAAAAAACGGTTTTACAAAAGTTTTTAACGTTCTGCCAGGAATGAATGAGTGGAACGGAATTCTAACAAAAGAAATCTAGGAGGAATTGATTATGTCAAATAAAGTAGCTATTATCGCAGCAAACGGTGGAATGTTTGATGCATACAAAGTATTTAATATTGCAACAGCAGCAGCAGCTTCAGAAAAGGAAGTACAAATTTTCTTCACTTTTGAAGGACTAAACTTAATTCATAAGCAGGCAATACATGCATTAGAAATGCCAGCTGGAAAGGAGCATTTTGCTGAAGGATTTAAAAAAGCAAATGTTCCTTCCATCCCTGAGCTAGTAGAAATGGCACAAGAACTTGGCGTTAAATTTATTGCATGCCAAATGACAATGGATGTTATGGGACTTGCCAAAGAAGATTTCGTTGATGGAATTGAAGTTGGCGGAGCTGTAACATTCCTGGAATATGCTAAAGATGCAGCACCAACATTAACATTCTAATGATAGGCAGTGGGGAACTTTCTCCACTGCAAAAAAATACTTAAAAATATACCTAGGGGGGTAATTAAAAATGACAGTAAGTAAATGGACGGCAGCAAAAATTGCCCGAAAAGTAATTGATAAGAAAGAACTGTTTATTTTAGATGTACGCAATGCAGATGCATTTGCTGATTGGAAAATTGAAGGTCATAAATTCGACTATTTAAATATTCCTTATTTTGAATTGCTGGATGGAGTAGAGGGAATTCTGCCACAACTACCGGAGGATAAGGAAATATTAGTGGTATGTGCCAAGGAAGGGTCATCAGTTATGGTAGCAGAAATGCTATCTGAAGCGGGCAGGGAAGTTGCTTATCTTGAAGGCGGAATGAAATCCTGGAGCAGCTATTTAGAGCCTATAAAAGCAGCGGATTTAGAAAATGGCGGAGAGCTCTATCAGTTTGTTCGATTAGGAAAAGGCTGTCTATCTTATATGGTCATTTCAGAAGGTGAAGCTGCTATTTTTGACGCTGTACGATTTACAGATGTTTTTATAAATTTCGCAAAAGAAAAAGGTGCAAAAATCAAGCATGTGTTTGATACGCACTTACATGCAGACCACATTTCTGGCGGAAGGCATATTGCTGCTGAAACGGGTGCATTTTATTATCTGCCAGAGGAAGATGCTGCAGAAGCCGTATTTGATTACACACCATTAACGAATAATCTCAACGTGAAAATCGGTGCATCTCAAATAAATGTAAGTGCGCTATATTCACCTGGTCATACGATCGGCTCCACTTCATTTATGATTGACAATAAGTTTTTACTAACAGGTGATATTCTTTTTATTGACTCAATTGGCCGTCCAGATTTAGCCGGACTTGCAGAAGATTGGGTTGGAGACTTGAGAGATACATTATACTCTCGTTACCGTGAACTTGCAGAAGATCTGGTTGTATTGCCTGCTCACTTCATGATCATTGACGAATTAAATGAGGATGGCACAATAGCAAGGCGCCTAGGTGATTTATACAAAGAAAACCATGGTTTAAACATTGAAGATGAAGCGGAATTCCGCCGTACCGTTACAGACCAGTTGCCGCCGCAGCCAAATGCGTATGAACAAATTCGTCAAGTCAATATGGGGAAATTGAATCCTGATCATGGTGAACAAACCGAAATGGAAATTGGGCCGAACCGCTGTGCAGTTCGATAGGTGAAAACGGAGACTGAACCTAGAAAGATACATTAAATAAAAGTATTAAAAGAGCTATTCACATGAATATTACAAAAACATTAGATGCAAAAGGTCTTACATGTCCTATGCCGATCGTTAAAACAAAAAAAGCAATGGACACTCTTAACTCCGGGGAGATCCTCGAAGTTCTGACAACAGACAAAGGAGCGCTAAGCGATATTCCAGCTTGGGTGAAATCAGGCGGTCATACCATCTTAGAGCAGAAAACAGAAGTAGAGACTCTATATTTTTATATTCAAAAAGCATAATGAAAACCAAATAGCGAGCAGTCATCATTGCTCGCTTTTCTATACTGGAAAGAAGGCTGGATTATGGACGTAATATTTTTAATCGTGGTATTTGCTATTGGATTTATTGGTTCTTTTTTATCCGGTATGTTAGGTGTTGGCGGTTCAATCATTAAATATCCAATGTTATTGTATATTCCGCCATTATTCGGCCTTACAGCTTTTACAGCTCATGAGGTTTCAGGCATAAGTGCCGTACAAGTGCTTTTTGCTTCGATTGCCGGAGTCTGGGCATATCGGAAAGGCGGATATTTAAATAAGCAGCTCATTATCTATATGGGAGGATCCATTCTGATCGGCAGCCTAATCGGCAGTTTTGGATCCAGCTATTTATCAGAGCAGGCAGTGAACATTGTATATGGAATTCTTGCTGTCATTGCAGCTGTTATGATGGTGATGCCTAAAAAGCAGGCAGATGATGTGCCGCTAAATGAAGTGACATTTAATAAGGGACTTGCAGCCATTTTAGCACTAATCGTTGGAATAGCATCTGGAATTGTTGGTGCTGCAGGAGGATTCCTGCTTGTGCCGATCATGCTGACAATCCTCCACATTCCAACGCGAATGACGATTGCAACAAGTCTGGCCGTTACGTTTATTTCTTCAATAGGCGGCAGTATAGGGAAACTCGTTACCGGTCAAGTAGACTATTGGCCAGCAATCATTATGATTACGGCAAGCCTGTTAGCAGCTCCACTTGGCGCAAAAGCTGGCAAAAACATAAATACAAAGATGCTGCAATTACTTTTAGCACTAATGATTGCAGGAACAGCCGTGAAGATTTGGTTTGATATTTTAGTGTGAAAGTTGCGGCTTGATACTCCCAAGCTTTCGATAAATACCTAAACATTTTAAATCGGAGGTTATCACTTGAAAGAAATTACGGCAAAGGAATTAGAACAGAAACAAAACACAAGAGAAAAATTAAATATTGTTGACGTAAGGGAAGACGAGGAGGTAGCAATGGGGAAAATCCCAGGAGCAAAGCATATCCCACTTGGGCAGATTCCAGCTCGGCTAAATGAATTAGATAAACAGGAGCACTACTACATCGTGTGCCGATCAGGCGGAAGAAGCAGCAATGCATGTCAATTTCTTATTCAAAATGGCTATAACGTAACAAATATGGCAGGCGGCATGCTGGACTGGGAAGGAGAAGTAGAATAGTCTCTATTTCTCTATCAAAAAAATTACCGAATTAGGAGTGATCATATGGGGATCATTGAATGGATTTTGTTAATCATCGTTTTTGCATTTCTCGTTAGTCGTTTTATGCCTGTAAAAGGCGTCAATAAAATTGGTGTTCAAGAAGCTAAAGGTAAATTTAAGGATAATGGCGTTCAATTTATTGATGTTCGCACACCTGGTGAGTATAAAGCAAATCATCGCAAACCTTTTCAAAATATTCCACTGTCAAATATGTCCATTGAAATTGAGAAACTGGACAAGGAAAAAGAGGTCGTTGTCATATGCCAAAGCGGAATGAGAAGTACTAAAGCTGCAAAGATGCTTAAGAAAAACGGCTTCCAAAAGATATACAATGTTAAAGGCGGTATGAGTGCCTGGATTTAGGAAAGGATGACAGTCATGGCAAAATTAGTGACACCTGAGGAAGTAATGAAAAGAATTCAAACTGGTGAAGAAGTCAATATAATCGATGTTCGCGAAAAGAGCGAAACAGCAGCTGGCATAATTCCAGGAGCAGAGCATATTCCGTTAGGACAGCTGGTGTTGCGTAAATCGGAACTGGATCAGGGAAAAGATTATATTATAACTTGTCAATCAGGCAACCGCAGCAAAGCTGCATGTGGAATAATGGAAGCATTAGGTTATAAGGTCGAGGACATGGCTGGCGGTATGAATGCATGGAGCGGAAAAACCGAGTGATATCTAAATAGCATGCATGCCGGCTGTTTTAATCTGCATAAATTGAAGGAATAGAGGCATCTATTATGAATCAGGATATAACCATTTACACCACTACAATGTGCCCTGTGTGTGCTATGGTAAGGGACTTTTTAACACATATGAATATTGAATTTAAAGAAGTGAATGTCGACATGAATCCTATAGCGATGATTAAACTAATAGGAAAAACTAGAAGACTCTCGGTTCCGCAGACACATATTAATGGGAAATGGGTTTTTGGTTTTGATCCGGAAAAGATCATGGTTGCCCTTAAGCAATCCAATTAAAAAGAAAGGAGGAATCATTCATGATGAAAGTTACACCGGCAGCTATATCTGCGATCAAAAAAGAAATACAGACCTTTATCGATGAAGGCAAAAATCCGTTGATCCGCTTATCAATGGGCATTGGCTGAGGAGGTCCACAGCTTCGTCTGGCTCTGGAAGAGTCAGCTTTAGAGAATGATGAAATAACAGAAGTAAATGACATTCAATTTTTAGTGAACGAAAGAGATCAAGTGTATTTTCATAATGTCAAAATTGATTATGTAAAAGGATTTTTTGGAGGCGGGCAATTTAAAGTTATTAACCTTTAAATCTGTAAAACGTCTTTTAAGAGATTCATGCATAAATAAAAATCCCGGAACAAATATCGGCTTCCCGATATGTTCCGGGATTTTTATTTGTCTTCATGGATTCTGTTCGTCTGCTAATATTCGGGTTCTTTGCAGGGGAAGAACTATAGGAGGATTTTAGTAACAAAGATTCTAGCAATGATTTAATTGCAAGTACCAGTGAACATTGCCATAGAAAAAACTGCCTCCATTTGTTTTAGACAGGAGGCAGTTACAATTACGTCTTTGAAATATCCAGAAAACCTTCACCAAATACATCGCGCACATCATGGATGGTCAAAAAGGCATTTTTATCAGTTTTTTGTACAATTCTTTTCAATTTTACAACTTCCTGTTTACTGATGACGATATATAAAATGTCTTTTGATGTTTTTGAGTAATAGCCATGGCCGGAAAAAACGGTCACCCCGCGGTCCATTAAGCTGTTTACCTGCTGCGCAATAATGTCTGGTTTCTCCGAAATAACGGTAATAGCCTTTTTCGGGTTGACCCCTTCAATGATATATTCCATTACTTTTGTACCTATATATAACATGACGATCGTAAACATGAGGCTTTCCATCCCAATGATAAAATAAGATGAAAATGCCACGATTAGGTCAAAAAATAATAACCCATAGCTGATGCTCCAGCCAAGATATTTATTTGTGATTCTTGCAAGAATAGTAGTTCCGGCCGTTGTTCCCCCGACTCTAATAATTAACCCGATCCCTACTCCGGCAAAAATGCCTCCAAAAATGGCATTAATCATAATTTCATCTGAGGAGATACTCCAAAACATGGTCAGCTGCAGAAAAAGGGAGTGAAAAACAACCGCAATAATGGTATAAATCGTTGTGATTTTACTTAAAAATTTGTATCCTGCAATAATTAAAATTCCGTTTAATAGTAAACTGACCAACCCGGGTGACCATTCAAACAGGTAATATAAAATAATCGTAATTCCTGTTACGCCGCCTTCACCAAGATCATTTGGAATAATAAATAGATTTACAGCTAAGGCAAAAATAAATGCACCTAGTAAAATATAAATGATATCAATAACTCTTTTCTTCACGGTTAACCTTCCTTCTCAAGATGTATATCTCATTTAGTCCCTACCTATCTTACTACAGACCACAGCATGCGGAAACACCTCAATCAACTTCTTACAGAATAAAAACATAAATGAACTTCTAGAGACATAGTATTGATTTGGGTATGGACCGTAAAGACATGAAAGTTGGCCGCATCCAGAAGAAAGAACCAACTATAATCAGAATCAATTTGATTATATATTCCTAATTTACTATTTTTACCATTATAACCCCAAAAAAAGCTTGACAGATGATATGATCAAGTGTTAGTTTTTAAAACGTAATAATTACGATTTAAATACATATGAGATGGGGAGAGGGAAAGATGAAGAAACTATTATTTAGTTTGCTGTTCCTGACTGTTTTCTTAGCAGCTTGCCAGGGAACGAATGAGCAGGTTGATGGAACAGAGGAAACAGAAGCAGAGGTACATGAAGAAGAGGATCATCAACATGATGAAGAAACGAATCATCAAGATGCCCCTGAAAATGTAAAAATAGAGGGACTTGGTGATCATTACCATACTGGTGACGAAATTAAGTTAACAGCTGTCCTGGATGAAGAAACAGAATATGATCATTGGCATTGGTATAGCAGAGAATCAGCTGATGATGAATGGGTAAGCGTTGAAGGACAGGAATCAGAAGTATTTACGGCAGAAGCAGAGATTAATGGATTAGAAGTCAAAGCCGTTTTGCTAGATGATGACCACAATCCAAGTGTTCAATCCGCTCCTGTGACAATTGTTATTGATGATCATCACGGAAACGATGAAGCGAGCAGACAAATTTATAATGGTTATTTTGAAGATGAGCAAGTAGAAGATCGCCCATTGACTAACTGGGAAGGTGATTGGCAGTCTGTATATCCATATCTTGTATCAGGAGATTTAGATGTTGTATTTGAACATAAAGCAGAAAGCGGAGATATGACCGCAGAAGAATACAAAGAGTATTACACAACAGGTTATATAACAGATGTAGACCGCATTACGATTGAAGATAGCGTTGTTACTTTTTATGAGAATGGCCAAGAGAGTTCAGGAACATATGAGGCAGACGGCTATGAAATTCTTCAGTATGAAAAAGGGAACAGAGGAGTTCGTTATATCTTTAAATTAACAGATGGCGCAGAGAACATGCCTCAATTCATTCAATTTAGCGACCATAGTATTTTCCCAGTTGAATCCTACCATTACCACTTATATTGGGGAGATGACCGCGCAGAATTGTTAGAAGAAATGGATCATTGGCCAACATACTATCCTTCCGATTTGGATACAGACGGTCTAGTGCGTGATATGTTAGCACATTAATTCTGCAGGTTTTAAAAAAACACCATATAATTTTGTTGAAATTAGGAGAATTCTAGACGTTAAATCGTAATTATTACGTTTTTATGCAGTTGGAGGGAAAGAGAAATGAAAAAATGGTTTGGTTTAATGCTGGTCATGTCTACTATTCTATATGGCTGTCAAAGTTCCGACGAAAACAGTGAAGAAAATACAGAAGGTAAGCTATCTGTTGTTACATCCTTTTATCCGATGTATGAGTTTGCCCGCCAAGTGGCAGGAGAGCGAGCCGAAGTCTCATTAATGGTATCAGCTGGTGAAGATGCCCATCATTATGAGCCAAGCGCTAAAGATGTTGCAAAGGTAAATGAAGCAGATGTGTTTGTCTATAGCAGTGAAGAGATGGAACATTGGGCTGAAAGCTTATTAGAAACGACTGAGAATGAGAAATTAGTTGTTGCGCGTACAGCGGATGGTGTGGAATCAGCTCATAGCCATGAACATAGTGGTGGTGAAGAACAAGAACCTGTAAACATTGAAATCCAAGGTGCTGCTGAACATTACCATACTGGTGATATGATCAAATTAAGTGCAGTAACAGATAATGGTGCAGAGTTTGAACACTGGCACTGGTATACGAGGAAAAGTGCTGACGATGAATGGGCAGCAATACCAAATGAATTTTCCTCCGAACTTGAATATTTAGCATCCATAGACAATTTTGAAGTTCGTGCAGTCTTATTTGATGATAATCATAGAGAGTTTGCAGAATCCGAGCCTGTAAAAATTGTTATTGATAACCATGGCGAAACACCTGGCCACGGGGAAGAAGAAGGACATGAACATGGCGAAGAAGAGCAAGAGCATAGTCATGAGCATGGTGATGAAGAAGGTCATGAGCATGGCGATGAAGAGGGACATGATCACAGTCATGGTGAAGGTGAGGAAACAAATCACGATCATGAACATGGAAGTGCAGAAGGTGTTGAGTCTGTAGAGATCATTGGATTAGCAGATCACTATCATACAGGTGATGTCGTTACCCTTGTGGCAGAACTGCAAGGTGAGGCGGACTTTCAGCATTGGCATTGGTATTCACGCTCAGGAGAAGACGAGGAATGGGAAGCTATTTCTGGTCAAGAAACCGATCATTTTGAATATAAAAATACAGGAGAGAGCTTTGATATAAAAGCAGTCCTGCTTGATGATGATCATAATACGTATGCTGAATCAGAGCCGATTTCCGTTTTAATTGACGACCATGAAAATAAGGATCCCCATATTTGGCTTGATCCTGTTTTAGTGCAAGAGCAAGTGAAAATCATCCGTGATGCTCTTATCAAAGCCGATCCAGATGGAAAAGAAGTCTACGAAAAAAATACAGAGGCTTTTAATAATGAATTGCAAGAATTGCATGAGGATTACGAAGCTGCGCTAGAAGATGCAGAAAAACGTGTATTTGTTGTACAGCATCAGGCTTTTGGCTACTTAGCAGATCGGTATGATTTAGAACAAATTGCCATTGGCGGCTTATCAACAGAAGTGGAACCAAGTCCTTCACGTATAGCAGAGATTGGAGACTTAGTAAAAGAACATAAAGTGCCGATCATCTACTATCAGCAGGGAGCCAACTCAAGCATAGCTGAAACGGTTGCAGCTGAAACTGGGACAGAAACAGCAACATTGTTTGATTTAGAAGTACTCTCTAAAGAATTAGAAGAAAAAGATTTAGGATATATTGAAGCAATGCGGGAAAACCTGGAGTCTTTGCAGCTGAGTGTTCAGTAATGGAGCAGGGTGGCGTGGTTCGGAAATCGATAAGCGGCGTATCTCTGCGTCAGCTCTTTCACTGCGCTTCTCACGTACGATGTACGTTCCGGTGCTCGTTCGGTCGCTTCCTTGATCTACTTTCTTCTCGCTTCCCTCACGGTTTGGTAAAAAGATGAGTTTGCTACACATGCTTTTTACGCTCTTGGGTAAAGCCTAAAATCCGGTGGGATCTTGCAGATGGGTGGTTAACCGAGGCTATAAACGCCCGAAGTAACATGGAACCCGCAAGTTGGGTGGTTAATAACAGCCAGTAACTCCCCAAAGTCGGGGAGTTACGCCACTATTCTAAATGGTCATATTCCCTCACAGCCAAAATATAAATATACTAGAATCCCATAAAGAAAGGTCGCATGATTGTGCATTATATTGAAGTAGAGAATCTTGCCTTTCATTATAAAGAAGAGCCTGTTTTAGAGAATATCTCTTTTGTGGTAGGTCCAAAAGATTTTGTGATGCTCACCGGAGAAAACGGTGCAGCGAAGACAACGCTTTTGCGAAATATTTTGGGTCTATTAAAACCATCAAAAGGAAGGGTTCAGCTTTCAAAGAAAAATCAATACGGTGAGAAGCTGGTAGTTGGTTATGTATCACAGCAGATTGCCTCTTTTAACGCTGGTTTTCCGAGCACGGTTCTGGAACTGGTTCAATCCGGACGTTATCAAAGAGGCAAATGGTTTAAACGACTCGATCAAGCAGACAAAGAGCATGTTCGCCGTTCTTTAGAATCTGTTGGAATGTGGGACATGCGCCATAAAAAGATAGGGGAATTGTCAGGCGGGCAAAAGCAGCGGATTTCAATTGCGCGTGTGTTTGCAACTGACCCTGACTTATTTATTCTGGATGAACCTACAACGGGTATGGATGTCCATTCCCGAGAAGAATTTTATCAATTATTAAGGCACAATTGCTTAGAGCATGGCAAGGGAATTCTAATGGTTACGCATGATCATGAAGAAATTCGCCATTACGCTAATAAGCATATTGAGTTAGTGCGGAAGGAGGGCTCGCCTTGGAGATGTTTCTCTATGGATTCATGCAAAGAGCTTTCCAAGCTTCCATCCTAATTTCTCTCATTGCCCCCATATTAGGTTTGTTTTTGATTCTCCGCAGGCAATCGCTTATGGCGGACACTCTATCACATATCTCTTTAGCGGGAGTGGCACTAGGTCTGTTAATGGGTGTGAATCCTACATGGACCAATATTTTAGTAGTGGCTGTCATAGCTATTTTATTAGAATTTTTACGGCAAATGTACCGAACCTATTCAGAAATTTCAGTTGCGATATTAATGTCTGCTGGAATGGCTCTGGCACTGGTCTTAATGGGGTTAAACGATGGTGGAGCAACACTTAGCATGACGCAGTTTTTATTTGGCTCCATTGTGACCATTAGTGAACAGCAAATCTGGATGTTAATCGCCTTAACAGCTATTATTGGTGTCCTTTATTTTATTTTTCGAAAGCCTATGTACATTCTTACGTTTGACGAGGAAACAGCTTTTACTGCAGGTTTGCCTATTAAAATGATGTCCATATTGTTTAATGTACTAACAGGAGTCACGATCGCGATCATCATGCCAATCGTCGGGGCTTTGCTTGTCTCGGCTATCATCATTTTGCCCGCGGCCATCTCACTGCGGCTAAGCAAAAGCTTCATGGGTGTCATTTTTCTAGGAATGGTTATCGCCCTTGCCGGCATGCTGAGCGGGTTGGTCGCTTCCTATGAATTAGGTACCCCGCCTGGTGCTTCCATTACCTTAATTTTAATGATCATCTTTGCGGCTGCCACCTTGTTAAAATTTTTATGGCGCCAGGTAAGATTAGGCCGCTTGAAAAGGACATAATATCATTAGCTGAATAATACTCATCCTAAAATGAAATGCCTTAGCCAGCTATATTCTTCAATAAAATAGTGTTTCAGAAGTCTTATAGAATGCCTTCCTGTCTTGCAGGAAGGTGTTTTTTTTCCAAAATTTTAAATTATCCATTTGAAGATAATTGATTAAGGTTGTTGACATCTTTTAGTACTTTGTAATACTATATAGTGGTAGTTAGTAATACAGAATACTGTTAATACAGAGTACTTAAATATAATGGAGGATAAAATTTTGGATAATATTACTGAAATGCTGAAAGGAGTGCTGGAAGGGTGTGTGCTCGAAATCATCAGCAGCGGCGAAACATATGGCTATGAGATCACACAGCAGCTGCGGGAACTCGGCTTCACCGATGTCGTTGAAGGCACGGTCTATACGATTACAATGCGGCTCGAGAAAAACAATCTGGTGAACATTACGAAAAAAGCCTCCACTAAAGGACCGCCAAGAAAATTCTACACACTCAATGAAGCCGGCCAAGAGCATCTCCAGACGTTTTGGAGAAAATGGGAATTTGTTTCAAGTAAGATTACGGAGCTTAAAACCAAAGAAAAAGGAGAGAAATGATATGAGCATTTTTGAAAAATTGATTGGAAGTCTGGAAGACAAACGGGAATGGAAAGCGCTGGAGAACCGTGCAAAGGCACTTCCAAGCGAATATCACAATGCATATGAAGCCATCAAAAAATATATATGGACCGCAGATGGTCCTTCTGACTGGCAGGACACGAATCGTATTTTTACAGGAATTATTGATCTTTTTGAACAAGGCGCGGCAGAAGGCAAAAAAGTAACGGAGCTGACCGGAACGGATGTAGCTGCATTTTGTGATGAACTGTTGAAGGACACGAAAACGTGGAGAGACAAATACCGCGATAAATTGAATGATACGATTGGCAAAGGGTAATCTCATGCAGCTTGGGCGCATATACGAAAGTAAGGCGTCTGCTGAAAAAACTGCTGGGTTTCTCCTTATGCATAACAAAGCTATTTCGAGAAGTAAATAAAGGGAGGAATTCCACTAGCATTGCAAAAATATCCACAATGGCGCACCGGGATTGTTTTATATTACTTTTATGTATGATTTTCCCATTCTGATTTCTTGGTTCTGAGCCAAAAAGTCAAGGGGGGTTGTAATTGAACCCAGTTACCCAAAATTTGGATATTATTTTCTTTTTTTCTTATATTTTGCCATCGAGCTAGTACTTACCCCCACTGGTTTTACAATGGCCACACCTGCATCATCAAGTTCAATTTCATTTGGTGGGTGCTGGCTCTTTTGTCTTCCTTTCGATGTTCTTTTTGGTATACGGTGTAACTCTTGGAGAAAACTTTTCCATGTCCTATCGGAATGGATGCGGAGTAAGGTAAGTACTTTCCAGGTAGTCTTTTTCGTTTTCTCAACTAACCGAATATATAAAGTGACACAGTACGCCGTCATCGCAAAGAAAATCTGATTCCAAATTCCTTGTGGTTGGGTACTTTGTAGTTTAACTAGACGCAAATGCTGTTTCATCCACTTGAAAAACAGTTCAATGATCCAACGATGCCGGTACAATTCGGTTACTTCTTCTGATGTCAAATCCCATCGATTGGTTACAACACGGTATTCTTTCCCCTCTTCATCCGTAAATTCAACGAGACGAAGGGGTTGTTCCATGGATCTGAAGTTACTCCCCATGACGACTAAGGCGTCTAGCTTAACCCTGCCCCCATCGGGGGCTTCATAGGATTTTATCACGTTAGCCTTATGCTTAGCTTGGATACGCATCGCGAACGGAATCTGGTTTTCCACCCAATAGTCCATTTTTTTGTAATCCACATACCCGCGGTCCATCACATGGGTCGCATGAGCATCTGTCACGAGCTCAAGCATAACTTCACGATCATCCACATTACCTGTAGAAGGAATGACCATGTCAGGATAAGCTGTACCAGGATCCGTTATGACAATCCGAGTATGGAGCTTCACACAATTACTGTGCTTTGTAAAATACGTCCATTTTCCGAGTGTAGGTCCAAGAAGTAGAGAAGAAGAATCTACAAGATGAAGACGTCCCAAAGAAGGGATCCCTTTGCCGTTACTTGTTAGCTTACTCAATTGGCTAACAGCGGCAAGAAATAACTGCCGTGGAAGTATGGAAGGTAAAGCATTGACTCGTCGACATAGTTGAGAAGCACTAATACTAGTGAGACCAAACAGTTCCTCTGTCCCTTCCATGGCACGAATACGTTCTTCTGTTTCCTCATAGGATTTCCAATTTCCCAATTGCATGGTGACACAAATCTTCATTAAATTTGCGGTGGTCAGTTTTTTTACACCATTGTCTAAAAATGAACACTTAAATGTTTCAAACGGTAAGAAAGATAGGAATTTACTAAATACGTTCTGATCTGATATAATGTTATCCATGAAAGTCTCCTTTAGTAGCAGTCACGGATAACGTGGGTTCAGCTTCTACTTTAGGAGACTTTTTTGTTTGCGTCCATAAAATAGCCTCCTATTTTTTCAATTAATAGGAGGTAATTTTTGGCCTGTGGATACATATGCAATGCTAGTGGAGGAATTCCGCTTATTCCGGGAAACGACCTTAATTCCTGCAAAATAAGCGGAGTTTTTCCGACTATTTGAACAAAAACCTTATATTTCGTTACAAATTTAGCTGTTAACCGGAATATTTCCGCTTATTTCCTCCATTTTAACCTCTTTATACAAATTAACCGGAATTTCTCCGCTTATGAATAGGAATGCAGGGTTGTTTGACGCCGTTTATCAAAAGCAAAAGGGAAAATATACACCATTGTAGAATATGTGAATGAATCCCTGTTTGAGGAGGTGCCATTTATAAAAACAATCCCGAAGAAAATACATATCATTGGGTCGGTGGGAAGCGGCAAAACTTCTCTGGCTAAAGAGCTTTCGGCAAAGTTCACAATCCCATATTACGAGTTAGATAATGTGGTATGGATCAGGCATAAGTCAGGTGATAAAAGAAGGACTGAAGAGGATAGAAAAGATTATTTAAATAGAATTATTCATTCTGAAAGCTGGATCATTGAGGGTGTGCATAATGAAGAATGGGTTGCCGAAAGCTTTCGGCATGCAGAGATCATCATTTTTCTTGATACAAACTATTCAATCCGCACCTATCGGATCATAAAGAGGTTCTTGCGGCAGAAACTGCGTTTAGAACAGGCTCACTACAAGCCCACGGTAAAGATATTCTTTAGTATGTTTAAATGGAACCGACATTTTGAAGACGTTGGGAAACCGAACTTTTTTAATAGGTTTATGATATATCGTAATAAGACCATTGTTGTGAATAATAAAAATCACTTGCACTTATGAATGAATCATACTAGCGAAAATGTTAAGCTGAAATTATGAAACTTGTACGAAAGGGCTGTTTTTATGGAACCAAATTTAAAAAAGAAGAAACCATCTTTTCTATACGCATTAGGTTTATTTCTCGTAATATTTATAGTTGCCTTTCTTGTGTTGTTTGTGTTTGGTGAATGAATTAAAATTTCAGAAATAGGAACCCGTTCAGCGGAAGGGTTCCTATTTTAATGTTAGATGTACAGGAAGATTTAAGGGCTAAAAGTACCAACAGCACTCTTGAACTGTAACCCTAGAGCGGTTTATTTCTTAATAGTTATAGCAATGAAATTCTACAGAGTTACTATAATGAGGATAATTCGCCTTCTGTCACCCATTTATGATAGGTAACAGCTTCTTCCGTTTCAGTGTCAATATAATCAACCATATATACTGTAGTTTGCTCAGCAGAATCAATAACCGCTGCTGCTCCATTCATCCCATCCATATGATCAGCATTTAAAACCACTTCATCACCAGGCTGAAAGGGTGCGGAGCCCTCATTTTCAAGCTCTTCATGTACTACCCATTTATGATCTTTCACTAATTCACCGTCGGTTGTTGAGGTATACGTTACAGAATAAACTGTTGTATCAAAGGCACCGGATATTTCTGCTTCAGCACCGTTCATTCCAGCCATGTGCTGTGCGTTGATAATCGCCTTGCTGCCAACAGGATAGGCTGGTTTTTCTGCTTCTGTCAAACCTTCTGGTACTTCACTAGAACCAGAGTGGTTCATTCCTTCATGATCAGAATGAGCATCTGACTCTTCATCTATCACTGTATCCATCTCTTCATGTGAATGAGAGTCGCTGCCGTTATTTTCGTCTGAGACATTCTCATCACTTCCGCCGCAAGCTGATAAGCCGAACACTGTTAGTAAGGTCAGTATTCCTATTAATACATATTTGTTCATCTGAATTCCTCCATTCAAGCATTTTTAAGTCAGCTAAAAGCTATTTTATTTATAATACCCCCATGAGGTATAATTGTCAAAAGACTTTATAACCACTGGTTTGTTTAATAAGAAAACTAGCTGGTTTCTCAAAAGATGAGAACATGACATGGACGGTTAAGTACTGCCTGAAAAAATAGAGTTCTGGAATAGTCATGGAATCGTACAATGAGAGAAGGAATATGAAGGATTTTAAGAGAAACATTAAATGACTATATTCAGAATTGATCAGTTAAAATAGGTGCTCTTCAAAATTCAATAAAAGAGAGGTAATGAAATGGAGTATCGAATAGAACATTTGGATTTACATATAAAATTGATTGGCAGAGGAACGCAGGTTCAAACAAGCAAAGCGTTTCAAGCAATTCCAGCGATTTGGAATACGGCAACAAAGGATGGCTTTGTACGGAAATTGGTGAATCTGTCGTGGGAAAAACCTAAATGTAAGCTAGAAGGTCTGTTGGGGGTTTGTGGAAAAGAGGCTGTCATTCTAGATGATGAGTTTTCATACTTTATGGGTGTAAGATACGATGGTGAAGTGCCAAGTGATATGGAATCCCTAATTATTTCACATCGAACTTGGGCAGTTTTTCCTGACATAACCACTGCATGGAAGGGATTATATACAGAATGGGTTCCAAGCTCTGGCTACGAACTGGCTAATGTGCCTTGCATTGAGTGTTATTATCCGCCAGAACGTCAACCTAGTAATGAGCTTTGGGTGCCTGTTATAGATAAATAATATACAGCAGCTAAGTTAAATTCCGCTGTTGGGGTGGAATTTTTTTAGATATAAATTCTAGAAATTCTCCATAATATTTCTAATATAATTCCAAGTTCATACAACCATAAAGAGCTGAATCATTTGAGGGTTTGGCGAATCCATCTATTCAGACACTGAAGGTGTTGGCGAAAGCCCTTAATGTTCCCACCTTTAGTTTTTTATTAGAAGAATCTAATACCGAAGAGTTAATCGTTCGGCACAATGAGCGTAAGCAAATGGTGGTTGAAAATCTTTCGTATGAATTGCTTTCTCCAGATTTTACAGGAACATTGGCAACAGCAATTATGAATGTTCCCCCTAACTCATCCTCTTCTGAAAAGCTTCTTGAACATAAAGGAGAAGAAGTAGCATATGTCTTGCAGGGGAAAATTAAAGTGTACCTAAACGATCAGGAGTATATTTTAGACACCGGAGATAGTGTCAAAATTCCAGCATATATGAAGCATAAATGGGAAAATCATTTCGAGGAGCATGCTTCGATTCTTTTTTCTGTCACTCCGCCAGCGTTTTAAGTTATTCGATATTGCAGAAAAAAGCTGCCTAACTTGAGGCAGCTTTTTTAAATCCCTGTCTTAACACCAAATCCAACTAAAATGATGCCTGTTGATTTTTGGAATGCTTTTTGGAATTTAGAATTATTCAGCCATTTTTTGGCGTAATCAATCACATAGACAAGGGTTAGAAACCATAAAACGGCAAGTAAGGTAAGAATGGATGCTAACAGGATTAATTGCTGATTAATGTGTCCGTTTAAATCAATAAATTGAGGCATAATTGTTATATAAACCAGTACGGTTTTTGGATTGAGCACATTACTCAGTAATGCTTGCATAAAGGATTCTTTATTGTGGGTCTTTGAAGAATTCACAGGTGAATTGGCTTGTTCTTTCATTTCCTCTAGAGAAAACACACTTTTAGCAAAGAAGCTTCTGATTCCCAAATAAATTAAATAAGCAGCTCCCAAATACTTGATTGTATTAAAGAGTATAACAGACTGTGCAATGACAACAGATAATCCAAGAATCGCGATTAGCGTCCAAAAGGAGAGTCCAGTAACCATTCCGAGGACCGTATATCGTCCAGCTTTTGTGCCGTAGCTTAGTGTGTTTTTCACCAGAAGCATCGTATCTGCACCTGGAATAATGACCATCATTGCAGCAATCGATATGTATGTAAGTAAACTATCCATCATGTTTTCCCTCCTTTTAATTAGTGACTACCAAGGTAACTACTTTTATGAGTATAGCAGAAGGATTTGGAAATGATCAATACGTTTTGATAAAATAATAGTTACTATAGTAGCGACTAATACTGAGGGTGAACAAGTGATGAAAGAAATTATTTATGAAACATTAAAAAATCTGCATTTTACGGAATATGAAGCGAAAGCATATCTAACCTTATTGGAGGAATCTCCATTAACAGGATATGCCGTAGCGAAAAACTCTGGTGTACCTCGGTCGAGAATTTATGAAGTTCTGGACAGTCTCGCTTTACGCGGAGATATTTTAGTAAGTCCTGGAAGCACGCCGCAATATACCCCTGTTCCTGCTAAGGAGTTAATTAAAAATCGCCGCAGGGAAGCGGAAGAGAATTTTGAACTGGCCGAAAAATCATTAGCAGAGTTTGAACGTTCTGCTAATGACCGGGAAAATATCTGGAATATCACAGGAAGCAGTGAAATCCTTGATAAGGTAAAAGAGTGTATATGCTCTGCCAAAAAGAGAATTCTTTTAGAGGTATGGGATGAGGAGTACGAGGCGTTGGAGCATGAACTAAGGCAGGCAGCCAAAAAGGGTGTGGATATAATCATCATCTCTTATGGTGAAATCACGTCTGATTTTGCTTATGTGTACCATCACTATATGGGAGATGAGATTACTGAAGAGTATGGCGGGCGATGGATCGTTATTAGCTCAGATGATACAGAAGTCGTAGCAGGAATTGTTTCTTTGGGAAAAGATAGCCGTGCAGCATGGACAAGACATGTCGGTTTGGTGATGCCAATTACAGAGTTTATCATTCATGATTTGTATCTCATGGAAATAATGGAGAAGCACAGAGGTCTATTAGAAGAAAGCTTTGGAGATAACCTTATCCATTTACGCCACAAGTTTTCCATGCATCCAGACTTTAAAAAACATTATATAAAATAATGATTAAACGAGATATTGGATTTAGGTCTGTCCCAATTAAATCTTGTCACATTTAACCTAAGCTGCCTCGTTTGGCAGCTTTTTAATTTTATAAAAGGGCAGGTTACTTCATAAGTCACATAGAATTTAAATATAAGGAAATGGAAAAGGTGGTTTATATTTACATGATTGATGTGACACAATGCCCTCAGGTGCAATAATAATGTGAAGCACGGATATATTTTTTTAACTCGCCGAATTAGCTGGTCAGATTCTCCAGAGTCCATTTTTGCTGATGATGATCATGAAGCATTAAGTAAAGGTGCATTTCTAAGATGAAAAAAAATCCACGCTGTTAGATGTGAAAAATGCAGGTTAGTACTGTTTAAACATGAGTAAGTACAGTAGATAAATATAAAATATAGGTGAATGGGGGAAAGTTGTGATGAATTATTTTATCTTCTTCTTATTCTTTTCTGTAGTGTTTTTTGCACTTGAAAGAGTACTGGTTAAGGTATTCGGAATTAAGAGGAAAAGCCTTTCTGAAACAGCTGGTAAAAAGATAGATCAATGGGGACGGGGCATTCTTTTAGTTGTCCATCTGAGTGTGCTGCTGTTTATACTTCAAATGGAATTAAATATTAAATGGTATTTAATTAGCTTCTTTATAACCTCTTTTGGTTTTCAAATGGTCTTGGAGTGGGTGTATTTAAAAAAGACTAAGCAACATATTTTAACCCTTATATATCTAGTGATCTCTGTCCCTATTCTCTATAATAGTGAGATCATTATGGAACAGATTGATTTTATCAGAAATGGTTTCTAACTAAGAACGTTTAAAAAGGATATAGAGATGTAGATGATTCACAAAAACCTATAAAATCCGAGGTGAATTACGTTGAAAGAATGGACAAAGACCATTGAAATAGATGCACCAATCGATTATGTATGGAGCTTTTTAGACGGGCCGGTTGAGAACATGCAGAGGATTATGCCGGGAGTCCTCGAGAATAAACCCGTTAAAGTGACAGAAGAAAAGGTAGGAAGTATTTATCGCCAAAAATATAAAGAAGGCAAAAGAATAGAAGAATACGATATTGAAACTTTAGAATACCTCAATACTCCCGACGAGAAAAACCTGAAAGTTGGTTTCACGTTAGCAAAAATGTTCGAAATTACCGCAAAGTATGAATTAAGAAAAATCAACGATCAGAAAACACAGTTTACATACACTACCAGAAATAAGCCGCTAAAAGCGTTCCTCAAACTATTTTTATTTTTTGCAGGCGATCGAGTTGTAGTGAAGTTTTGTGAGAAGGTGAAAAAAGAGGCAGAGGCTGACTATAAAACTACGTCTGCTATAAGGTGAAAAGGCAATCTGACAAAGAATTTTATGAGTATAAGAGAGATTTTGTGTGAGTTACATAATCTCTTTTTTTATGCAGGTGTTATTGTTTGAAGACATACCCTGCTTAATCAAAATGCGTGTTAGATTTGTTTCTGGTGTGCTCTTTGTTTGACAGTTAAATAACAGCACTGTATTATTGACGTATCAAACATTGACGTATCAATTATATAGAAAGGAGTTCTGCCTGTGAATGCTTGTTCTGTCCGATTGCAGATTTTCCTGCAGCTGCAGGCTGTGAATAAGGAGCTCTGTTCAAAGTTCGAGTCTTGCTTAGGAGCCAGTCCATCTCGAATAGAGATTCTTCATTATTTGCTGCAGCATGAGGAAGTGACTCAATCCGCACTGCAAGGCGAAGTGAATATCGATGCTGCCGCTGTTACCCGCCACTTGAAGCAGCTTGAGGCTGCAGGTACGATTGTACGCTACAAAAAAGCAAATGATCAGCGAGCTACATGGGTAAAGCTGGAGGAAGAAGCGAAGAGACACATACAGCAATCTTTTCACGAAAAGAGTCAATTTGTAGACGAAACTCTTGCCGGCTTTTCAGACGCAGAGCTAGAACAATTTCTGCAGATGCTGAGTAAAGTGAGTGAAAATGTGTCCCTTGTTACAAAGAAACAACTTGGAGGAGAAAATCATGAGCCAAATGTCTAAATATAATAAAGAAGCTTTTCTGGAGATCATGCAGGATCGCCGTTCTATACGCACATATGATGAAAAAGTAAAAATCAGTAAAGAAGAAATGTCTGAGATTCTCGCAGCAGCTACGAAGGCGCCATCTTCAGTTAACCTGCAGCCTTGGCGTTTTGTTGTGATTGAAAGTCCTGAAGCAAAAGCAAAGCTTGCTCCGCTTGCCAAATTTAATCAGCAGCAAGTGAAAACTTCCTCTGCTGTCATAGCTGTTTTTGCTGATCTGAATAATCTTGACTACTTGGAGGAAATTTACGGAAAGGCAGTCGAGCTTGGGTTAATGCCTCAAGATGTAAAGGATAAGCAAGTACCTTCCATCCGCGGGTTGCTTTCTGGGATTACTCCGCAGGCGAATAAGGAAACCATCTTAATAGATAGTGGTTTAGTATCCATGGGAATCATGCTGACTGCAAAGGCATTTGGATATGACACATGTCCGATTGGCGGATATGAGAAGGATCAAATTGGAGAAGCATTTGATTTAGATAAAGACCGGTATGTTCCAGTCATGCTGCTATCTATTGGAAAAGCAGCAGATGCAGGCTACCAATCCTACCGCATGCCGGTTGAACAAGTTGCAGAATGGAAATAAGGAGGAAAAAACAATGATTATTATTCATGCTAGAATGACAGTGAAAGAAGAGAAAAGGGAAGAATTCCTTCAAGAAGTAGAGGCAGTCTTGGAAGGAAGCCGTGCCGAAGAGGGCAATGAATACTACGACTTATTCCAGGATCCAAAAGAGGCTAACAGCTTTATCATGGTGGAAAACTGGAAAGACATGGAGGCTGTTCAAAACCATAATACCAGCAGCCACTTCCAAAAATTCAGCACAGCTGCTAAAGAATTACTGGCTGCTCCACTTGCAGTAAATGTTTATCAAGGTGAGAAATTAAATTGATCGAAAAAGGATGACTAACACAGTCATCCTTTTTATATATAAATTATTTCTTAGGATGGAATTAGTACTAACCCAAACCATCAATTCATGCCTTTACTCCTTTTCATCTTCAACAATACTTGAGCCACAATGGCCAAGACAGGCAATTCAATCAATGGACCGATAATAAGTGCAAGAGCAATTAAAGGCTGGTCGGGAAATGCCGTAAGAACAATCGCGAGTGCAACAGGTGAATTCCGTGCAATGATCGTCATGCTTAAGCTTACCGTATCTTCATAACTATATCGAAAGACTTTTCCAGTTGCCTGCGCCGCTATAAAATTGATGATATAAAAAATCGCAAGCGGGATGAGCATAATCCAAATGACTTCTATATTTTTTAAGAGGTAAGATCCTTGTGATGCAAACATGGCTACAATCGCTAGACATAAAAACAAAATTTGGGTGGAGGCAAAGAATGGAATGATTATTTTTTCTAATCTTTCATTTTGCGTCCGAAAGAAATAGCGGGTAAGACATGCCAGGATAAAGGGAATCAGCAAGACCAATACGACACTTTCTAGAATGGCTGCCATTTCAACAGTTTCCATTGTTCCAGCGAAGATGAGTAAATAGATTGGCAGCAATACAACCTGTAAAATTAAATTAACAGGCAGGACAGAGGTTGAAAGTGAGATGTTGCCTCTGGCAATGGAAGTGAAAATCAAATACCAATCTGTACAAGGAGTCACTAATAGCAAGATAAAACCGAGCCAAAGAGCTGGGTGCTCCCATAAGAAAACCGCTCCTAATCCCCATGCTAAAAGCGGAGTCCAGACAAAATTTAAGATAACATCCGTACTCAGAAACTTTATATTCCTAAAAGCGTTCTTTAGCCCTTTTAATGGAATCGTTAAAAAGAGTCCAAATAACATAAACAGCAGAAAGGGCAGAATGAACCTTTCTGCATGGTTTTCAAAGACAGAAAACTGCCCTAATAAAAGGCCAATTCCAACAGCAATTAATATGATAAATGTTTGAAACTTTTCTATGAAATTCATTTTATGATTCCCCTTTAACAGAATAAGGGCAGATGTGCACAACGTACCGCTCTGTATTAATTTACAACAATTAAATTTTTAATGCATTATGAATATGATCTAGAGATAAGGTATAAGAATCGGCTTTCAGCTAAAAAAACTCTCATTAACAGATATTGCACTGGAAGTGGATATAATGACAGCACTCAATTTTCGGTGGAATTTAAGGAATATACAGGGGTTTCTCCTTTAAATATAGAATTTTTTGATTTTCCTTGAAATCTTTCTTTTGTGTCTTGGGGGCATTATTATATAGTTAATTTGAATGTATATTTAATTGCTTAGATGGCTTTTATATTTGTCTGCAAATTAGTTCAAATGAATGCAGAGAGGAAATAGATATAGAATGAGAGATAAACGGATGAAGAAAATCGAAATACCGAAGTGGGGGAATTATTTACGGAGAACATGGCGTGAACGCTTTGGAAATTCTCTTTCCAAAGAGGAACAAGACGAGATTTGGGTAGATGATTTTCTCTGGCATATATGCAGCTGGGATAAAGGTAGATGCCTGAAGAAAGAGAAGGCAATAACTGCATTTTTACAGCAAACAAAGCCTAAATGTACGATCTTTTATCAATTTAACGACGATGCTTATCTTCTTGAAAATGCAGACACACTTTTAATCAATGATCTGCCATACATCCAAGATAACATGGATTATAACGACCTTTATGTGATGGATTGGAAGGGGAAATGGACCTTTGTGATGACTCATGAACCAGAGTGCGGTCCATATTTTATTCAGATTGATTAAATTACATATTCAAAAAACTCGCGCTCTTGTGAAAAGGATAGCGAGTTTTTTTATGCTGATGCTTCTGTAAAGGTTTTTAAGTTAACATCCTAGGCACAGTAATTACCTGGTATTGGAATTTAATATGCAGCAGATAATTTGCACAATGGGGAGATTGGGAAAATTGGAAACATTATTATTCAACTATCCAGCTGCCATTTAGGTTAAGCGAAAATATAATTAAAAAACAACGAATAATTAACTTGGAAAGTGGGTTATTCTAAGAAAAAAAGGATTGCTTAATATGATTGGACTAATAGCTTCAGTTATTATATTTAACTTTATAGCGTTTAAAACAAATAAGAGGCTAACCCTTAATCAAATTGTCCATATATGGGCATTTACCATTGCGTTTCAACAGGCTTTTGACATCATGGTTGAATTTAAATACCATGGCTACTGGTATTTTGATCAGGAAATTGATTGGAAAGGGCTTATTCCTCATACAATTCTAATTCCACCAGTTAATATGATGTTTCTCAATTGGTATCCTTTTCGAAAAAAAAGGAGTAAACAATTCTTATATATAGTTATATGGAGTGTAGGGATATTGGTTTATGAGTCAATTACATTACTGCCTGAACCATGGGGATATTTCAATTACGGCTGGTGGACATTATGGCACGCTGCTGTAATTGACCCCATTCTTTTCTTGATACTGCTGTTATACTACAAGTGGATAACCAAGTTGGAAGGTCAGTTGCACTGAAGGTAGCGATTCAAAACACATTCTTTTAAGAACCGGTATTTATTTTTATGTATGATTGATATGCAGCACAAATAGCCTCTCTTTTATGAATCTTTTTTGAATATAGAAACGTATAAAAAAGTAAAGAGAACATTATTAATTGAGAGGAGAAGAAAACGGAGATGGAGAATAAGGAGTGTCTAAAATGCGGCAGCACTGAATTTGCAGAGGGTACAGATTATATGCCTATCAAAATCAGCAAAATGTCTATG
Source organism: Cytobacillus gottheilii (assembly GCF_001636345.1). GTDB lineage: Bacteria > Bacillota > Bacilli > Bacillales > Cytobacillaceae > Cytobacillus > Cytobacillus gottheilii. The sequence goes on along the minus strand of NZ_KV440945.1, from coordinate 3,640,949 downwards.
AGTGGCGGTAATAAAATCTATACATTTTGTTTAGAATGCGGAGAGGTTGATTCGATTCGTATTGAAAATACAGAGATTTTTAGAAAGAAATAGAAAATGTACATATTGAGCTCCTCCAAACGGAAGGGCTCTTTTTTTAGAGGGAAAGCCTAATAATAACAGACCAACGGAATATTAAGTTAATTTGTAAAAGAAGATAATTATTCATTTCATCTAATTTTTTATATAAATGAATGCTGTAAGCAAAAAATGAAACCCTTTCAAAGTTCAAACGTAATTAATTATATGCCATTATAAACTGATATAATTAAGTTTTTGATAGGGGGGTATCAGAATGTTAAATTCGGGGAAAAGGCCAAAAATCAAATTAGCGAAAACAAAGAGCGAATGGGTTTGGGATATTATTGGATATACTGTCTTCTTAGGTTCAATTATCTTTTTAATTTATCATTGGAATGAGCTTCCAGACAGGGTCCCGGCGCATTATAACGCGGTTGGGGAAGTGGATCGCTGGGGTTCAAAAATGGAACTGTTGATTTTACCGGCAATTGGTGTGATTATGGGTGTTATGATGCAAGTGCTGGAAAAATTTCCAGAGGTTCATAATTATCCTGAAAGATTGAACGAGAACAATGCAAAAGCATTCTATCTGGTAAGCCGGAAACTTTTAAATCAAATTAAAAATATCTGTTTTATGATTTTTGCTTTTATTTTATTTGAATCCGCATCTATTGCACTAGAGAAAAGCGATGGATTTGGAGTTTGGTTTTTGCCGGTCGTACTAGTGAGTACAATGATTCCGATTGTGATCGGGTTTATAAAACAGAGTAAAATTGAATAGAACTGCATCTTATTTCCACTTCCTAAAAACAGTAGATTATGTTATTTATAGGATAATGTTATTTATATTATTATGATTAGGAGTAAGAACGTGAGAGAAATTGAGTGTTATACATTCGAAAATGAAATTGAAGCGGACATACAGTTAGTTTTTGAATGTTTAAATGATGATGAGCATGTTTTAAAGTGGAATTCACTTATCATTGAAAATATTTCAGAAGTTCCAAAAGATGAGATCAAAGTAGGCTCTACTTATATTTCAAGACAAAAATTTGAAAAAAAGGTACTTGAAGCAAAAGCCACCTATACAAAATACACCCCCCCATATAAGGTAGCTGTTGAAACGGATACGAAAGAAGGAATCAGCAGGACTGAATATACATTGAAGGAGTTTGATGAAGGAACCATTCTTCAGGTGAGAGTTACCCTTCTTCCTTCAAATTGGTACTATAAAATATTAACAAACCTAATGAAATGGTCTTTTAAGTTTATTTATGATGACCAATTTAAGAGCTTCATTGATTATGTTTACGACGTTCAATATGAAAGAGACGTAAGAGGTTAACCCCTATTAAAGGCAAAAAGACGAGCGATCTATTCAATGATCGTTCGTCTTTTTGTCTTTATTCTTATAGATCTCGCTTTTTGCTTTCCATTAATTTATGGTAATCCTCGAAGTACACTTTCTCTGCATTGGAAGCACGATCAGCTGTGTTCATCACGCGATGCCAGAGCGGGTAGAGCGGTTCAAGTGCTGTTAAGTCATTAATTTGTCTGAAATCATCATCTGTTAGCTTAACATTATACGATGCAATGTTTTCATGCAGCTGTTCTTTGTTTCTGGCAGCAATTACAACAGAATCGACATTTGGGCGATCGCGGAGCCATGCCAAAACAACTTGCGGAACGGTTGCATTGTGTTTGGACGCTACATCTTGCAGGGCATCGACCAGATCGTAAAATAAATCGAGATCTTTAATATATGGTTCCTGCCAGCCTTCACCTTGCCGTGTTCCTGGTTCGGCTCTCTTAGTTCTCGTAATTTTTCCGGTGAGAAGCCCTGAGCCAAGTGGAGACCAAATGCTGTTTGCCATGCCGAGTTCTTTGCCTGCCGGCAGAAGTTCATACTCTGCTTCTCGTGCCTCCGGCGTATAATAGATTTGCTGGGAAATTGGCGGGATCAGCTTGTTTTCCACTGCCATTGTATGTGTTTTCGCAAGAGCCCAGCCGCTGTAATTGGACACTCCCCAATAGCGGATTTTTCCTTTTTTAATCAGATCATTCATCACTTGGATCGTTTCGGAAACGGGTACTTGTCCATCCCAGAAATGAACATAGTATAAATCAATGAAGTCTGTACCGAGCCTTTTTAAGGATGCATCAATGGACGCTTCAATCTGGCTTCTGGTTGCACCAATATCATTTGGCTGATCGTTTATCTGAAAACCTGTTTTACTGCTGATGACTAACTTATGGCGCTTATCCTTAATGGCTTTTCCTAAGACAATCTCTGAATCGCCTTTTGCATAAAGGTTTGCGGTGTCAAAATGATTTATGCCTTGATCTAGCGCGTAATCTACCATATAATTGGCTGTTTCCTGATCCATATCAGCCGCTTTTTCAAATCCGTTTGTCCCGCTGAAGGGGATCGTTCCTAAAGCATATTTTGAAACTCTTAAACCTGAATGACCGAATAGATTATAATCCATCACCATTCCTCCTCATTTATAATGGATTGCGGTGTCATTGGGACTATACCCTGGAAAAAGAGCGTATAAAACGGCAAATTCTGTTTCGGTGTTTGGATTTCTGAAAATTATCCGAATTGTGAGCAAAAGAAAAGACTATCAAAGCTTCACTCTGATAGTCCTAATTTAAGCATGTATCTAAATGTTATGATGATATTACCAAGGTTGGCTTGTTGGTCCAATGGTAAATTCATTAATGTTTGTATCTTCTGGCTGATCTATTGCAAATGCTACTACATTGGCAACTCGGTCGGCAGTAATTCCATATTGTTCATATAAAGCGGTCATTCCATCCGAAGTTGTTTTATCAGTAATCGTTTCTAACAGTTCTGTGTTGATTGCTGCAGGATAGATCGTAGCTGTTCTGATATTCGTGCCTTCCTGAGCAGATTCCATGCGCAAGACCTCCATTAGATTCCTAACCGCCCACTTTGTTGCTCCATATACTGCACCGCCTGGATAAGCTTTTAGGCCAGCGACGGATGACGTCGTAATGATGTGCCCAGACTTTTGTGATGTAAAGGCGGGCAATATGGCAGCAATCCCATTCAATACACCTTTTATATTAACATCAATCATTTTGTTCCACTCATCTGTCTTTAATTCAGAAAGCGGTGAATTAGGCATGATTCCAGCGTTTAAGAAGATAACATCGACTCCGCCAAATGTGTCTAGTGCTAATTGAATAAGCTGCTGATTATCTTCTGGATTCACAACATCTGTAACACGATAAACGGCTTGACCGCCTTTTGATTTAATTTCTTCTACTAGTTTTGCTAACTGATCTTCTCGTCTTGCCCCAAGTACAACTTTTGCACCTTTCTCAGCCAGCAGCTTAGCAGAGGCTTCTCCAATGCCTGAACTTGCGCCTGTAATAATAACAACTTTGTTTTCAATTGCCATGTTTCTTTCACCCTTTCAAATAAAATATTTTAATTACAAATGATGTTTTTACGACACCTGTCAATAATTTATAATATAAGGATATAGATAACGATACTTATAAATCGTTAATTTTCTTTAATCTGTCGTATACACAACAGATGAGTTAAAATTGTCGTTTTTTAATTAATGGGGGGCATCTTTAAACATGGCAAAAGTAGATAGAAGAATTGCTAGAACACAAGAAGCAATCAAAAAGGCATTTCTTGAATTAATGGCAGAAAAAAAGTTCGATTACATTACGATTCAGGATATAGCTGATAAGGCGGACATTAACCGTGCAACAGTATATCTTCATTATCTGGATAAATATGATCTGCTGGATAAAGTCATAGAAGGGCATATTAATCATATGTCTAATCTCTGTGAACTGGAAGCTGATCTCGATTGGATTGAATCAACAGTGCACTGCATGGAATATCTTGAAAGCAATTATTTATTTTTTTCGACCATGCTGGCAAGTGAAGGGGCACCATATTTTCGAAGCCGCTTTGTTCAGCATAATATCAAAGAGTTCAAAAAAGAGTTGGATGTATTATCAGGGAAAAACATTGGCCAAAATGAAGAAATCGTTGCCGAATTTGCTGCCAATGCATATGTAGGTGTTGTAGAGTGGTGGCTGAAAAATCGAATGCCTTATACACCGAAGGAAATGGCTGAAAAGTTAGGAGATCTGTTAGATCGAATTCTATAGATACCTAAAGGTGGGACACTTCATTCAATAATTATGTATTCCCTTATTAAAAGAAAGAATATTATTCAAAATAAATAGTTAAAACTTTAATCAATAAAGGATTTAAACGGTGTAGATGTGTTCATTTTTATGATTAAAAAACAACATTAAGCAAGAAAAAAATGACCATAAAATGATCATCTCTGCCTAATGATTTTTAATTGAAGAGGCAATAAGAAAGCAAAAGTAATCAGATAAAGAATCAGTGTTGCATATTTAAACCAATTTTTAGTGTCCATATAACCAGTGAACTCCATCCCTACTTCAATAGCAAAGGAGATAGCAGTGAACAAAACCACTAAAATCCATTTGTTTCTGCTGTCTAAAAAGCATAAAAATATGCATGCCAAGGATGGCGGAATGAATGTATAAGATAAAATGTCTCCTAAACCGGGTTTATCAGGGGCACCTAAATCAATTAAGTCGAAAACTCTTAAAACGATTCCATCTGAAAGCCATGTAAAAAACGCAACGATACAAAAAATGATATATATTTCTACAATGTTCATTTTCTGTTTGGGAATGAAGCAAAGAGTTAAAAATAGAGCTATGCTTATAATAATCGGAAACCATAACCCCTTTGCCCCAAGATCGAGATTTTCCAAAGCTGTAGAAAACATGCTGATTTCTCCTTTAATTCGTCCTAGCAATAGTTTAGACAATCTGTAGAAAAAAATGCAAAGACGAATATGGTGTCAATTTTTACGCTACCTCAAGTTTAGTTTCCGTGATCGTGACAAAGAATAAGATTTTACTGAAAATACTCTTGATAAAAGTTTACACCTTGCAGAAAACTACTGAGTGTTTTGCTTTAAAAGGGAACTTTTTAGAGTTCCATCTTGAATTTAATGTTAAAATAGAAAGATCAAGTCTTAAAATGCGAGTAGGTGAACAACATGATTGAAATTAAAACATCTCCACTTAGTGATGGGGAATTCAATAGAGGGGTATTTGCTACACGTGACATTCAAAAAGGTGAGCTTTTACATGCAGCACCTGTTATTGCTTATCCGAATGACCAGCACCAGCATATCGAGAAAACATTACTCGCTGATTACGCTTTTGAATATGGGAAAAACCATTCAGCTATCCTTCTAGGTTATGGAATGTTATTTAACCATTCTTATGAACCTAATACCTTTTATGAAATTAATTTTGAAGGCCATACATTTGATTTCTATGCTTACACAGATATTAAAAAAGGCGACGAAATTCTAATCAATTATAATGGCGATGTGGATGACAAAGATCCACTTTGGTTTAATCAGGATTAAAAGAATAGGTAAGTGAATAAATCATTGCCTCTTAAAACAATAATCTTGCTTAGGCTGATTAAAAATAATATGGTAAATGCAATCGGATGAGGTTCTTGAATGATTGAGTAAGTCGATAAAGAGCAGGACATAAATATGTAACAACTTGCTGCATATTTTCCAAAAGTATCGTGGGTAAACGAGGTCACTGTCATACGAAAACAGAGTCAGCACTACTGCTGACTCTGTTTTGTTTTCAGTTGTTAATTCTCAATAATGATAGGAAGAAGCATTCACTTCCTCTTTGTTTCAGCATATACATAGTCAAGAAGTAAGACGTTTTAATCATGAGGTGAGAAAATGAGATTTACTTGTCCATGTTGTGGGTATAAAACATTAAATGAAGAACCGCCAGGAACGTTTACTGTATGTGAAATTTGCTATTGGGAAGATGATAACATTCAATTTGAAGATCCAGACTATGAAGGAGGCGCGAACGTAGTATCCTTAAGGCAAGGTCAACGAAATTATATAAAATTTGGAGCGAGTGACTGTAGCTACTTAAGGTCAGTTAGGATCCCAAATGGTTCAGATTTAAAAGATCCAGCTTGGAAAAAACGATAATCTATAAAAAGTGGTGCGGATTTCTATTTCAAATGGCATTCGTAAATCACTTTTTATATTGGATGAAATGAAAGATAGTTAAGCTGATTTTTGGCTTCTTATGATGTAACCATGATATTCTAAAAAATATCATAATGATAGATTATTGCATCCCCTTTAATGGCATTTTAAACGGGACAATCTTCAGTTGACATAAGGGAGGTTAAATGAAATGCAAAGATTCTTATTTGAGTACGAAATAATCTCAAGCGGTATTTCCAGGGAGCATAGCATAGTAGCAAAGGATGAAGCTGATGCAAAAAATGTAGCAGTGGAGCGAATAGCGGATATGGAATTTACTGATGTTGAGGATATAAAATTAGGAAGATTAGTAAAAGCGATTGAATTAAAAGACACCTATTATGAGTGTGAAGGTTGTACTTGATCGATAGACATTGAATTTATCGCAGCAGTTAGGGCAAAAGCAGTGAATGTTACACGAAAAGAGGAGGATGGCGTTATCAAAACGTATTCTCCTCTTTTTTTGCGAACTACTTAATATATTCAAATTTAAAACAATTACTTATTGGTGGTATTTTACAATAGACCATAAATGCAATTAAATTGCACATAAATCAACTTCCATCATTTATTCAAATTCACTTTTCCGGTCTCTGAAAAAGTCATAGAAATACTTTACATTTTCAAGTTCCGTCCATCTATAGGTTCTTAAAAACGGAGCGTCAAGGTTATAAATTTTAGTATCTAGTGTTCCAAGCATAAAAGGTGAATGTGTCGCTATAATAAACTGGCAGTTAAAAAATCTAGCCAGTTTATTGATTTCTTCAGCTAACAGAATTTGATTTGTCGGCGAAAGAGATGTTTCAGGTTCATCGAGCAGATATAATCCATCAGGAGTAAGATACTCATCAAATATTTGCATGGATGTCTCTCCGTTAGAATACTTCTCATTGGCAAACTTCATAATCTCGATTTCTTTGTACATTTTTGAAGAGTCTTTCAGCTTTTCCAAGTTTTCCTTTGTATACCCCAATTTAGAGTGCTGGTACAGGTAACCTTCCTTAAGAACTGCTTCCTGCTGAATCTTCTTAATCTCATATAAAATATCTTCACTTTTGATGTACTGGCTATTAGACGGTATTTGATTTGACTCTCCGTCACTCATCACTTCGCCAAGGCTGTGCGAACATTCCATCAAATAATCTGTGGGGTATGTATTGTAACCATTATTCGTAAGATCTTCCGCTCCAGCAATATTTAGCTTGTTTGCCATTAAATTTAAGAGTGTAGACTTACCAGAACCATTGCTGCCATACAATACTGTAATATTATGAAAGACAAACACTTCTCCAGTTATTTTTTTAAACACATTGTACGGATAGGCATTTGGATTCCTGGCTGTATGAGGGGAAAGTTTAAAGCTTTTTAAATAGATCATTTTGGTAAACCTTCCTTTGGGAAAATGAATAGCTATCATTATTTTACCACATTTGCCCAAATATAGAGTGAAGTGTAAATATAAGCTTGTTCTTAAAGTTTAGGATTACTTAGTTTATGAGGTATAATAAGTATGAAAAAAATTCATATCTCACTATAGACATCAAGAAAAAGAGGCTGATATAAATGACATGGTATGTAATGGCTATCATACTTGCCGGTATCCTTAAATTCGCAACAAATCCTCCGAGTGCTTTTGTTGCATGGATCTTAAGCAAATTTGAGCTTCAGCCAAAGTTAAGTGCGAACAATGTTCATGTCACATACAACGGTAAGTTATTAGAAGAGAGAGAGAAATTGGAGTTTATAGATGGTTTTAATAAAGCTACGTTTTTAAATAAGTATTTTATGATTACGGGCAGTGAAGAGGCATTTTTAAATCCAAAGACTCATATTATTCCGTTTATTATTCAAACAAAGAGCGAAAAGAATGATATGAAATTTACTATTTATTGTTACAAGGAACATATTGATGTAGTGAAGTTATACAAAAAGAAAGTGATTCCATACCGGATTAGTTCTAGTAATTTACTAGCATTTTCAATACAGAATAGTGATATTAAATAAAATGAAAAGGGACTCGGCTGATTCAATTTAGAATGCTTTTAAAATTGAACTTTGATTATTCCTGAGAAATTGGATGAAATTACGATGCTTTCACTAGTGCTTTAGGATGCTTATGTTCAAGTGGTTTGGACATAAGTATTTAACACTCTTATTGAACCGAATGGTTAGGAAGGTAATCTTTCTAATCATTCGGTTTTTTATTTATAATGTTAAAATATATTTTATTTACTTGAGTGAAATGGAGCGGAGGGCCCTCGACTCCTGCGGGCTGCAGAGCAAAGGGTGAGATCCCGCAATGAAGGAAATGGAACATTCAATCGAACAAAGAAGAAAAGCTTTTATTGGTATAAAGAAGTGATTGAATCAAATGGAGAAAAATTATAAAAAACGACTAATAGGTGTTTATTTTATAAAAAGCTGCCAAAAAGGCAGCTTTTTTCAATTCAATTATATCTTGCTTCAACCTATTTTTAGAAAGAAGAGTTAAATAAGAGATAAATATTATCTAGAGTATCTTTTTTTCGGAAATATTTATAGAATTTAAGTATTGCAAATATGAATTATATATATTAATATTGACTGATTAATCAATCAAAAAGGAGGTTTATAAATGCCGAGAGACAATAATAAAAATTTAGAGATTAGAGATGCAAGAAAAACACAAATATTAAGTGCTGCAGCTAAAGTGTTTGCTCGTAGAGGAATGGTGGCTGCAAAAGTTAGTGATATAGCTAAGGAAGCTAAGTTAAGCTATGGACTTGTTTATCATTATTTTGAATCTAAAGAACAAATCTTTGCTACATTAGTTAAAACAGCTACTGAAAGCTCACTAGAGGTTGTAAATGAAGCAAAGCTATATAAAGGAACTCCTATTCAAAAATTAAAATGGATGACAGAAACGATTTTAAATAATATTTCATCTGGAGATGGGATCTATCTTTACTTAATCATGATTCAGGCAAGTACATCCGATTCAGTTCCTGATGAAGTTAAAGAGTATTTAATGGGTGGCAATGCTAACTCTCCTGTGTCAGCGACGATTCCTATCATAATAGAGGGACAAAATAAGGGTGAGATTATTAAAGAAGATCCCGTTAAATTAGCAGTAGCTTATTATGCATTTATTCAAGGGTTAGCCATAAACAAAATTCAATGGAATGAATGCCCTATACCTGAAGCTAGTATACTGTTAAATATATTTTTGAATAGAGGCGAGGTTTACTAATATGACTTTAGAAATTAGTAAAATGAAGAGAATAGCCGTTCTGTTATCGCCTCCACTAATCATTATAATTGGATATGTAACAGCAACTTTTTTTTCTAGTTTCTTAGATGAATGGGCATGGATTCCACTGGCCCTCGTTTATTGGACTTCCCTTACGTTATGTATAGTCAATTTCAAGGGAGATAAAAGAGTTAAAGATTGGTTGGAAAAATCGAAGCCCTCAAAATTATCCATTAGTTTGGCTTTAATATTTGGTTTGTTTCCCATGTCAGTTTTAATGATGAACTATCATTTATTTGATTCTGCTCTTATTATTGTTCTTTGGATAGCATTCGCTCTCGTTAACCCTTGGTTTGAAGAGCTTTATTGGCGAGGGCTTTTACTAGATGCTGCAGTGGAGTGGCTTCCTAAATGGATAAGTGTGGGTTACTCTACTTTATTTTTTATCCTTAGTCACCCATTGATGTGGGGTGTATTCTCAATTGCAAATAGCCATTATCATGTGTTTATTACATTATTTTTATTAGGGATTGTATGGTCAGTAATCTATTATAAAACTGGGAGTTTAAGGTGGGCAATATTTTCCCACTTTTTAGTGAATATAGGAATTATGACAGTCCCTGTTTTCTTAAATATTTATGTACCGCCAATCTGAATGTGAGAAAAAATCGTGTTCTAGCTGAATAAGAATCTACAACAAAATGAATTATTTAAATGTATAGATAGTATTCAAAGAGTAAAGCGCCTTGCTGCAATAAACGTAGCAAGGCACTTAATCTTCGAAAACTTTATCATGTGAGAAATAGGGAGAAAGGGTAATCTGCATCGCATTTGGAACAAACATACTTGAATATAAAAACAAGTTAAGGCTTCAGCACCACTTTAATACACTCATCTTCATGATCATTAAATGTTTTATATGCTTCACTGGCCATGTGTAATGGAAGATTATGCGTAATGATTTCAGTCGGGTCAATCTTGCCTTCCTTTATCATGTCAAATAGCATTGGCATGTAGTGAATGACAGGGGCCTGTCCCATTTTAAGGGTGATGTTTCTTTCAAACAGATTGCCGAGCGGGAAATGGTTGTACATGGAACCATATACACCCGTAACCTGTAAGGTGCCAAACTTTTTAATGGCCTTCATTCCAATTCGAATCGCACTAGTTGTACCGCCTGAAAGTTTTAATTTTTGCTCAACAACTTCCAGTGGATTCTTTTTGCCATCCATTCCGACACAATCAATGACCACATCTGCTCCGCCTTTTGTGATTTCCGCAATATATGCACCAGTATCCTCATGATCATCAAAGTTGATGACTTCGACTTGGTTCATTTTCTTGGCATGATTTAAGCGATACGCTACGTTATCCACAGCAATGACACGTTTCGCGCCTTTCATCCAGGCAAATTTTTGCGTCATTAAGCCGATTGGACCACAGCCTAAAACAACGACTGTATCTCCTTTTTTCACTCCGCCGCTTTCAACACTCCAATAAGCTGTCGGTAATACATCCGACATAAAGAGCAGGGACTCATCTTCAAGCTCAACCGATTCAGGGATCACAAAGGGCACAAAGTTACCGAATGGCACACGGAGCAATTCGGCTTGTCCGCCTTGATAGCCTCCATATCGTTCTGTAAATCCAAAGTAACCGCCAGTATCCACATGTGGATTTGTGTTGGAGTTGTCACACTGACTTTCCATATCATTGGCACAATAGTGGCAGTGACCACAGGAGATATTAAAAGGAAGTACGACACGATCGCCTTTTTTCACTTTCTCCACACTCGGTCCTACTTCTTCAACAATTCCCATCGGCTCATGACCAATCACATAATCTTTGGATGCCGGAAGAGCTCCTTGATAAATATGAAGATCTGAACCGCAAATAGCTGTAGAAGTTACTCGAATAACGAGGTCATCACTTTTTTCAATCTTTGGATTCGCTACCTCTTTAACCTGAATATCTTTTGCACCTTGGAAAGTAACAGCTTTCATATTAAAAATTCCTCCTGATGTAAGTGATTTTTAATAAAATTGAAACTTATAACTTTTACTTCCCTTATTTTCGCAAGGGTAATCAGGTTAATTTATTTCTTTGGTATGTATTAAATAATTAGGATATTTTACCAGATTTTTTGTTTCTGTTAGTGATGGAGTTAGGCCGGCGTATTGCCAGATTCTAAATGATTGGAATCGAGGAACCTGTTCCTGAAACCCAACAATGGGTCGAGGAACCTGTCCCTATAACCCACAATCCCAATCATAGTTGAATCTATTAAAATAAATCAGCCTAAGCAAGAAATTTTGACCTCAACCAACTTAGTTACCCCCTTCTATCTTTTATATAAACGGTCAAAAAGGTTTCTCTAGACCCACACGATCATGGCTTGTTACTATATAGTTCGATGGTTGACAGGGAGTTGATTGAATGGAAGAACAAAAATATAAGGATCTGAAATTAGGGGAAAGAGGAGCAATTATTAGTATAGTTGCTTATATTGTCCTTTCCATATTCAAGCTTCTAGTAGGGTACATGAGTGATTCCGCTGCGTTAAGAGCAGATGGATTGAATAATACAACAGATATCATTGCTTCGATTGCAGTGTTAATTGGGTTAAGAGTTGCACAAAGACCGCCAGATGGGAATCATACATATGGCCATTGGAAAAGTGAAGGCATTGCTAGCATGGTTGCATCGTTTATTATGATGGCTGTTGGAATTCAGGTCCTGATCGATGCGGGAACTTCTGTGTTTGAAGGGGAAAGCGAATCACCCGATATCATAGCAGCATATGTAGGTTTAGTATCCGCGGTTGTCATGTATTTTGTGTACCGCTACAATAAAAAGCTGGCCGAAAAAATAAACAGTTCCGCTGTTATGTCAGCCGCGAAAGACAATATTTCAGATGCATGGGTAAGTATCGGAACCGCAATAGGCATATTTGGCTCCCAATTAAACATGCCCTGGTTAGATCCCATTACGGCATTTATTGTGGGACTTCTTATATGCAAAACAGCTTGGGACATATTCAAGCATGCGACACATGAATTGTCTGATGGATTTGATGAAGAAAAATTGAATGTATATAAAACAGAAATTTTAAATGTAGATGGTGTCAAAGGCATTAAGGAAATAAGAGGACGAAGCTATGGAAACAATGAAGTTGTAGACGTTGAAATCCTTGTAAACTCCACATTAGACATAAAAAAGGCGCATGACATCGCAGATATTATCGAACATACCCTAATGGATAAGCATGGTGTATATAATGTGCACATTCATATAGAGCCGAATAGCTAAAGAAAATAATTCTATAGATAAAAAAAGAAGCCGTTGCAGGAATACTCAATGTATTGTTCAACGGCTTTTTCGTTTTTGTACCTGGAATCTATTGAATCTGTTCTTTACGGTCAATGTCCCTAACAACATCTTCAATCGTCACATTTTTTAATACCTTTTCCATTGCCAGCTGTGCTGCTGTGAACAATGGTTCAATCGTATTTTGAATGTTTTTGCCGACAGGACAATCAGGAAGAGGACTTTCATGCATGCTGAACAATTCATTCTCCTGTACCACATCAACAGCTTTATAAATGTCAAAAAGAGTAATATCAGATAAGCTTTTTGCAAGTTTAGCCCCAGCAATACCTGGATGGACCTCAATCAGACCAGCTTTTTTGAGCATTCCCATGATTTTTCTGATCACAGCTGGGTTCGTGTTAACACTTGCGGCTATAAATTCAGAAGAGGTTACACCTTCTTCTCTTGTCATTTCAATTAGAGTTAATATATGAATACCAACAGCAAATCTGCTACTGATGGGCATCCTCAGTCACCGCCTTCATTATCATTCATCCATTTTTATCATGTAATAAACTTAATTACAAGTTTATTATACTAAATTATTTTTAAAATCAAAATCATACCTGTTGACAATGCGGTTACATGTAACTAAAATGAATACATGTAATCAAGGTTGTTACAAAGTAAATTCTATTGGAGGCAATGATCATGAAAATTTTAGTTACTGGAGCAACAGGAAAATTAGGTTCAAAGATTGTAGAATCTTTATTAAATACAGTACCTGCAAGCAATCTGGCAGTGAGTGTCCGTGATCCTGAAAAAGCAGAAGGATTCCGCACCCGTGGAGTGGAAGTTCGTCATGGGAATTTTGATCACCCTGAAACCCTCGATGAAGCCTTTAAAGGCATTGACAGATTGCTGATTATTTCAGCTGATGGTGATAATGACACAAGAATCCAGCAGCATGCAAATGCGGTTGCAGCGGCTGAACGGGCAGGAGTAAAGTTTATTGCATACACTAGTTTAGCTAATGCAACCGAAAGCAAAAACTTAATGGCACCACCACATATTGCAACAGAAGCAGCCATTGTAAAAACAGGCATTCCTTATTCATTCTTACGCAACAACTGGTATTTGGAAAACGAAATGGGAAGTATTCAAGGTGCAATGGCAGGAACTCCATGGGTAACATCTGCTGGAGAAGGGAAGGTAGGATGGGCACTGCAGCAGGATTACGCAGAAGCTGCAGCAGCAGTACTTACTGGGAACGGTCATGAAAATACAGTATATGAACTTTCTGGTCCTCTTTTAACGCAAGAAGAATTGGTAACTGCGCTTGGGAATGTCATAGGAAAAGAAGTCCCTGTGCAGCATGTGAGTGACGAACAATATGCAGAAGCTATGAAAGGCGCAGGTGTACCTGATTTTGCTATTCCGATTGTAGTAGGAATACAGGAAAGCATTCGCAGCGGATCATTGGCTGTGGATAGTCAAGATTTTGAAAAAGTGCTTGGCCGTCCAATTACTCCAATAAATGAAGCACTGGAACAGCTTGTTAAAGCAGGTTCATAAAAATAATGGGTCTCCATATGAAAAAGTGAAATCATTCTAGATTTCACTTTTTTATAAGGAAAGGGGGGAGGAAAACATAATCATCATGCCTATTCACAGGACAGAACCCTCAAGAAGTCAGACAAAACTTCTTCTTTGGGATACCTTTAGAATAATTGCCCTCAGCGTAAATCCAATCACTAAACCAGGGATCACAAAGAGCATCGGAATAAATACAGGACCAATTAAAGTGCCGAATAATTTAAATTTCGTGCAATAAAAAACTCCTACTGTTACAAAATAGGCAGAGAAAACGAATGGGAGAAAAGATAACTTTTCTTCAGGAGGCATCGCCGTTCTGTAGCCATCCCACATCGCAAAAAAGTATAAACAGGCATAAAATAAAAGCCATTGAAAATCTGTAACAGAATATGCACGATCAAACTCTCCAATAAAGCTAAACATGATAGCAAGATTGAAATTGCTGTTCATATTTATAATGACTTCTGAAAGAACAAAAAAGATTCCTTTAATATAATGGCCAGTTAATAGTTGACTAAACCCCGGAAAGGCAATACTCCACATAATCGATTCAAATTTTCCAATTTGCAACGGCTACTCAACTCCACTCAACCTTTTTAGATATAAGGTTAGTTTGTTTAAGGGAATGGAAATTCATTCATAGATTATTTACGATTAGAGGCAATGCCAGCTGAACCTCATGTACATAATCAAATAATGGATTATATTTAGAGCAGCTTCTGATCGTAGAATTTTGCACTGTAAGATGAAGGTTTGATGTATAAGCTTCTCCCATCTGTTTAATTGTATGACCGCACATGTTATAATGAGGAGCTTAATAAGATTAAGACTTTTCCTTATACGGATACCATTAAAAGCTTCCGCATAACGATCAACTATAGAGGTGTATGAAAATGAATAAACGATGGACTATTAGTAAAATTAAAGAATTTGTTGAGAAAAATTCAGAAAGTAAGCTGCTGACGACGGAATATCATGGTTTTTCGCAAAAGCTTCAATTTCAATGTGCCTGTGGGAGCCAATTTGAAAAAACATTTACGAAATTTAAAAATAACCACCAGCGCAAGTGTGAAACGTGTCAGCCGCCTAAAGAGTCACGCTAGATATCTGTGAAAACGAAGTACCAGTTTCTTTGAAAAAAGAAGTGGTGCTTTTTTTATTTGTTAAAAATTTACATTTGTTAGCACAAGGAAAGCTATCTACAGTAAATAACAGAAAATTTGTGATATAGTAATTGAAATTGAGGATTGATAGTGAATTAAAATGGGAGCTTAGCTGATGAGTATAATGAATAAGGAGGAAACACCGCTCTATAATCAAGATAAAAAAACGTGTCGCGATTAAGGGAGAAACACCCCTTTGAAATCCAGAAAAAGGGAAAACGAGTCTTGATTAAGGGAGAAACACCCCTTTGAAATCCAGAAAAAGGAAAAACGAGTCTTGATAAAGGGAGAAACACCCCTCTATAATCCAGATAAAGGGAAAATGAGTCTTGATAAAGGGAGAAACACCCCTCTATAATCCAGAAAAAGGGAAAATGTGTCTTGATAAAGGGAGAAACACCCCTCTGAAATCCAGAAAAAGGGAAAACATGTCTTGATTAAGGGAGAAACACCCCTCTGAAATCCAGAAAAAGGGAAAAAGAGTCTTGATTAAGCCGAGAAACACCCCTCTGAAATCCAGAAAAAGAGAAAGTGTGTCTTGATTAAGGGAGAAACACCCCTCTATAATCCAGAAAAAGGGAAAATATGTCTTGATCTAAAAAAAGCTTTAATATATTAATATGAAATTGATAGATCAATCTTGTTTTTCCATAGTTACTATTCTCTAAATAACACAAAATAGTTAAACTCAAAGAAGTTACATATAAAAGCTATCCAAAAAGGCGTGATCAAATGAACGCAGGCAAAAGAATCTTAATAATTGAAGACGATCAGGAGATCAGCAGGCTCCTGAGTGTGATTTTGAAAAAATCACAAATGGTGCCGGTGGCGGCGTACTCTGGAACTGAGGGACTGCTGCAGCTGCAGAATAATTCCTTCGATTTAATATTGCTCGATTTGATGCTGCCAGGCAAAAGCGGCGAGGAGCTGTTAACGGAGATCAGAGGGGAGAGTTCCATTCCGATTATCATCATTTCTGCAAAAGTTGATGTTGAGGATAAAGTGAAAGTCTTGAAAATGGGTGCAGATGATTACATAACGAAGCCATTTAATCAGGATGAAGTGATGGCTCGAATTGAGGTTCAATTAAGAAAGGCTGGAATTTATCCGCAGAAATCAGCGGAAATGGATTGGCGCGAGCTTAAAATTCATACAGAAAAAAGATTGGTAACATTAAATGAAAAGGAAATGCAGCTTACGAATGCTGAATTTGATCTTTTAACATTTTTCGTGAATAATCCAGAGCGTGCTCTTTCCAAAAAAGAGATTTACGAAAGTATCTGGAAAGGGACCTACTATGGCGACGATAATACTGTCAGCGTTCACGTTTCGAACCTGCGCAAGAAAATAGCGGAAGTGACGGATACAGAATATATTAAAACCGTTTGGGGAGTTGGATTCATGTTTGTTTAACTTGAAAGACTGAAAAAGCGCCTTCCACATTTCTTTATGTCTAGCTCCAGGCCCTAGGGACTCGAGGTCTTAAGCCAATCTGTCCTAAGGTTAAAGAACAACCTTTATGCCAGCTAGTCTTAAGCTTGTCGTCCCTGGGCGAGCGCCTTCCGCTTTTTTTTATGATTTCTTTATGTTTTGCTTAAAGGTTTTTAAAGACTTCTCCGTTAAACTGAAAGTAGAACATTTAGCAAAGGAGTCAAAAAGATGGATTCTATTATACAGACGTATCAATTAACGAAAAAATTTAAGAATGAAACCGTCCTTAAGCCTCTGGATTTCACATTAAAAAAAGGTGAGATTTGTGCCCTGATTGGTAAAAACGGGGCAGGTAAATCGACGTTTTTTAAAATTCTGGCTGGTCAGCAAATGCCTTCGTCCGGTGAGGTTCATTTGTTTGGAAAATCGGGCAGAGAGCTGGAAAAAGCGAAAAGAAGAATTGCTTTTATGGTAGAAACACCAGCATTCTTCCCGGACTTTACGGCAGTGCAAAACCTGGAGTATTTTCGGATTCAAAGAGGAATCGTTGACAAAAAGCGTGTTTATGAAGTTTTGGAGATTGTTGGTTTAAAGCAGGAAAAGAAAAAAAGATTTAGAGACTATTCTATGGGCATGAAGCAGCGCTTAGGCATAGCTCTTTGTCTTTTAGGTAATCCAGATTGTTTAGTGCTTGATGAACCGATCAATGGTTTGGATGTTGAAGGGATTATGGAAATCCGCCAATTATTGAAAAAGCTGAGTCAGGAAAATCAAATAACGATCCTTATTTCCAGTCATATTTTAACCGAATTGAATCTGCTGGCAAACCGTTTTGTTTTTATCAAAAATGGCGTTATTGTTGAAGATTTAAGCAAAGTACTGCTTGAAGAGAAGAGTAAAAAGCAAATTCTGATCACAGTAGATGATTCAGCTAAGGCAGTCCAATTATTGGAGCGGGCCTATGCTGACATTCAATTAAAAGTCCTTCCTGATCACGAAATTGCGATTCAAAATCATGTGGAGAACAGTGGAAAACTTAATCGCTTGTTAGTTGAAAATGGCGTAATGGTGAAGCAGTTCAGCATCAAAACACTGGATCTCGAGGAATACTTCTTAGGGTTAGTGGGAGGTGATCAGCATGGTTAATTATATGAAAAGTGAATATTACCGTTTGCTGCGCAAAAAAGGTCTTCATTTAACGGGCATACTTTGTTATATTCTGATTGCCTTTGCTGCTGCTGTCCTTTATTTTTTTGGTGAGAATGAAGCAAATTTCCCTTATGCAACAGATCGATTCTTCTATTCAAATGTTACGGCAGCAGGACTAGTTATTATCATTATTGGTTTGCTTTATAATATGGCCCTTACTGGGAAAGATCGATCCCTGATTAAGCAATCAATTTCGTTTGGGATTTCCCGCAGTATCATTTTTTGGTCAAAGCTGATTCTTACTCTAGGGTATTTTCTTTTGGTATGTGTGATTGGTATGTGTTTAATGCTTCTTTTGGGTGACACCCTATTGACTCATGAACCTGAAGCAATGAGAAACTTTCTAATAGTGAGTGTCAATATGATTCCAATCGTGCTCAGTGGATTTTTCCTGGGACATGCGCTGAAAATGCTGAAAGTAGGAGACGTTTATATCATTATCGTAATGTTAGTGATTTTTGCAATATTAGGGGATTTGCTGCGCTTTCTGCTTCGTCCGTTTGCAGCCTTAGACGCGGTATATAAATACGCACCAGATACCCTGCTGAATGATAATTTAATGAGCTTCGTGGATGGTGCACCTCAATTAGGCATCCAGTATTGGATTGTCGGCTTGATGATATCACTGGCTGCATTACTGATTGGAGCAAGAATGTTTGCAAAACAAAACATCGATTGATGATGAAGGGATGAATGAAAGTGAGCAGCTGGCTGATTATAAGCATCTTGGTATTCCTGCTGATTGCTGCGGTCGTCATGCTTCTGCTTTTCCATTGGGATGTCAGAAGGATGACGAGGCAATTAGAGGATATCAACGAACATTTCGGAACAAATGAGTTAGTCCGTACGAATACCCATAATAAAAACCTGGCGAAATTTGCTGCGAAAATCAACCAGCTTATTCATCTTTATAAACAGAATCAACAGTCAGTCGAAAGAAGAGAATTGGAACTAAGACAAGAAATCACAAACATCTCCCATGATCTGCGAACCCCTATCACTTCAATCAAGGGGTTTTCAGAGTTATTAACAGACCCGTCTTTATCTGAAGAGGAGAGAAAGGAATTCTTAACCATTATTCAAAAGAAAATTGATAATCTCACCTTAATTGTGGATTTATTCTATGAACTTTCACAGCTGCATTCATCAGACAAAAAGCTGCACATAGAAAAGCAATTTCTGGACCAATCACTCGTGGATACCATGCTTTTGTTTTATGATGACTTTGAGAAGAAACAATTAAAGGTAGATATAAAAGAAGCTGTTGTCTCTCCAATTTTGGCTGATCAAAAAGCGACCGTTCGTATGATCACCAACATCATTCATAATGCATTAACCTATGCCAAGAGTCATTTTACCATTACATTAACGGAGGAAGAAGACTACGTTGTGCTAAAGGCAGTAAATGACGTGGAGACAATGAATACTGCCGAACTTGAAATGATCTTTAAACGAACATTTCGGTTAGACCAAAGCAGAACCGGCACCCACCTTGGGTTGGGATTGCATATTGTTCAGGAACTTGCTGAACAGCAAGGTGGGAAAGTGGCTGCTGATGTTCAGGGAAGTGAATTTATTCTTTCGGTGTACTTTAAGAAATGGGATTTGGGTTAAGGGGACAGGTTCCTTGACCCAAAATTGATAAAAGATTGGATAAATGCAGCGGCCATGAGGCAGCTGTTTTATTTTTTGACAGATTAAAATTGAAAACAACTGCTTCCTCCTATGGGGTATAACCCAATATAGAATTATAAAATTCTTCCAAAAGCAGCTACAGCAAGCTTTGGCTATGATTAAAAACTAGATAAACTCGCCGTTGCTTATTTGAAGTAAGTACTTGATCTCTCTTGTAAGCATTTTTTAATTTCTTTTGGCACGATCTTGAACTTGATATCCTCACCAAGGAAAAGCAGCCAATTTGTTATATCTGACAATTCTTCGGGCATACTCACATTGATATGAGTTTTTAATATAGCTGTGGTTTGGTAGGGATTTGTATAAGCAAGTGAGAATTTTAGAGGGTGATATTTTCTAAACTGAGCAATTGCCTTTGGACCTAATTCAATGACAAGATTGTTTACTTCTTCCTGCTTCCTTAATTTTTCTAATACCTTTTTTTTATTTACTCTCTTTTTCATGGGACTTAATTCTACATTGGTGAGGTGGTCTACAAGAAAAATCTTCTTTCTCTCTTCTTTTAAGTCAAATCCCTCAATCTGCCAAAAATTCTTCTCACGATAGAGGTGCAAGAGATAAATCGGATACGAGCTTATTAAATTCCCTTCTTTGACGGTAACCAATAAATGCCGATCCAATAGCAGGATTTGGATGAGCTTTTCTAACATCGGATGAGGAAGGTCAGACAGGTCAAGCAGATCAGGATTATTTGGATTGGTGCCTTCAAAAAGCAAGATTTGATTTAAAAGGACAAGGTTCTCTTGTTGTGTCTCTGGAATGAGACCAAGTAATTTTTCAGCTAAAGACTGCCGGCTTTTTAGATAAGGAAGCTGTTGATTCCTTGATGCCATAAACGCAATAAAAAGAGCTTTAACCTCGTTATCAGTAAAACGAATAGAAGGAAGGACAGAATTGTTCATGACTGAATACCCTCCATCTCTTCCAACTTCAGCTTCAAGCGGCATTCCCATCTCTTCAATTTCTCTGATATCCCTAATTGCAGTCGAACGAGAAATGTTAAATTCCTGCATAATTTCAGAGATTGTAAAATAGGAGCGGTTATTGATATATCGCATGATGGTATTAATCCGTTCAACTTTCTTCATCGTGTCCTCCTAAACAGTATCATTTTTTGACATGATTTAACGCTAGTATAAACGTAGCAAGACCAAATACAAATGGTTTATTTTAAAAGGAGGAATTATAATGGCAAATTATATTTTAGAAGAAAAGGACAGTTTTACCGTTTTAGGCATTGGTACAGAACTTAAGAGTGATTACACCGATTATGTAGGGATTAATAACGAAAAGGCAGAATTCTGGCAGACAATCAATCAAGATGGAACGCTTGATAAACTAAAAAAGATCGCGGCAAATGATTACCTTTTTGTCGTAAACGAAGCAGTGAATAACAAAATGATGCATTATGCGGGCGTGATGACAGAGGCGTCATTGCCAGAGGCATCCAGACTCATTGAATTTCCTAAAGGTGAGTACATTGTTGTTAAAGGCGAAGCAAATACAGACCAAGAGTTGAGTAATCTGCTCACTGGTATAGCGTTTGGTGAAGTTTTGATGGAAGTAACAGACGTATCCTATGTTGGGGGGCCGAATGCAGCTGTTGTGATGGGACAGAAAGATGGAGTAGTATTTGGTGAAATGTGGATTCCGGTTGTTAGGAAGTAGGATCTAGGGGACAGGTTCCTTGGTTCTCTCTGTTAAGATAGACTGTTTTGCTAAGCTATTTTTTTTCATAGAAAATATAAACTTAATGAGGGTTTCCTATTATTAATAGGGAGCCTTTTTTTGCCGCTAAGGTAGCAGGTTAAGGAAACAAGAAGGAATCATTTCCTGCATAACGAATTAAACTATTATGGCTAAGTTTCTAGGTGATCGTCCGAACCTAATAATAAATCTTATTGGTAGGGCGGTTTGTAAATGGTAATCTACCATATGAAGTCATCTAATTATAAGAATTTTTCCATTGAAAAAGCTTTAGGGAGTGATTTTAAATGACGATAGATATTAAACAAGTGATTGAAGTAACGAAAAAGCATCATCTTTTATTAAAGGAAGAAACGATGAAGGTTAATGAATCAGGGTTAGATTTTCAAGTGGTTTTTGCGCAAGATGAGAATGGGACGGAATGGGTCCTAAGATTGCCGAGGCGGGAAGATGTAATGCCTAGAACAAAGGCAGAAAAAAAAGCATTAGATTTGGTGAATCAGTATGCTGATTCTTTCCAATCACCTAACTGGATTATTTACACAAATGAGCTAATTGCTTACAGGAAGCTGGAAGGGGTGCCAGCAGGAACGATTGATCATAATATCGGCAATTATGTTTGGGAGATTAATGTTAACAACGTTCCAGAATCCTTCCATCAATCTCTTGGCAGAGTATTAGCTGAGCTCCATAGCATACCGAGTGATAAAGCCAGGGAGCTTGACCTAATCGTGCAAACACCCGAAGAAGCAAGAACGTCAATGAAGCAGCGAATGTTGAAGGTGAAAGAAACGTTTGGTGTGGGGGACGACTTATGGCACAGATGGCAGGCATGGTTGAATGATGACGATATGTGGCCGAAAAAGACTGGTCTAATCCATGGGGATGTGCATGCCGGCCATATGATGATTGATAAAGATGCGAATGTGACCGGATTGATCGATTGGACTGAAGCTAAAGTGACAGATATATCAAATGACTTTGTTTTCAATTATAAAGCTTTTGGAGAAGAAGGGTTAGATGCACTAATCCTTGCCTATAAGGAAGCAGGCGGTTATTACTGGCCGAAGATGAAAGAGCATATTATTGAACTTGACGCAGCTTATTCAGTTTCACTTGCTGAGTTTGCATTAGTTTCAGGCTTAGAGGAATATGAACAGATGGCAAAGGAAGCGCTAGGTGTAAAAAATGACAGAGGCTGAGACTCAAGTATTTAACACGATCATAAAAGCAAATGGTTAGGAACTGAAACTAATCAATCGTTGTTTGATTTGTTAATTTAAAATCTTTTTGAAAAGGAGTATTTGCAGCGCAATGAAACGGGCTAGTATCCATGTAGTATTCACATAAAATGAAAAGAAGCCAATCTACCTAATTAGGAAGATTGGCTTCTTTTGCATTGACCAATGTTTGCAGTTTTATATTCATTAAATAGTTTTTGTATTGGTTTCTATGTTTAAGCGTTTATTCCCTTTATAAATAAAATACAGGGAAATCAACATAAATAATAGAGCAAAGGCACGTTTCAGATCAAATTCTATAACTAAACTATTGAACCATCCAAAATGATCGATAATAATTCCAATGATCAGCTGACCAGCAATACCAGCAATATTGGCTGCAATTACGCCAATTTTAGGTACTGCCATTATAGTGAGAAGCAAATACATGGTGCCCAAGAAAGCTGCACTTAATTGCCATTTTGGCGCATCTAAAAGGGCCAAAATATTTCCACTGCCAAAAAATAAAATGAGAATTGTAAGAAACATTGTACCTGTGAGGAATGTTAAGAATGTTGTTTCAATTGTTCCAGCTTTTTGACTAAGTGTTCCATTGATTGATGATTGAGCGCTTAAAGTAATACCGCCAATCAGGGTAAATAAAATCATAAAAAAGCCCATAATTGCAGACCTCCTAGTTTATTAATATAAGTGCGATAATCATTGAAATAACGGCGAAAACTTTTTCCTTATTTATCCTGTTTTTCTTACTGCCAAGCCAGCCAAAATGCTCAATAATCATACTCATGGCTAATTGTCCGATAATAACAGCAACCATTGTGATCCCCACACCAACAAATGGAACACTCACAACAATGGAGGTTAAATATACGACACCTAAGGCACCTCCAAGTAATGACCATTTTGGTGCTTCAAGTGTGTAAGTAAGTCTTCCCTTACCAAAAAAAAGCCAGATCAGCCCCATGATAATTGAACCCATAAAGAAGTTATAAAAACTTGTTTCCAGTTTCCCAATGGTCTTGCCCAGTTCAGCATAAATGCCTCCTTCAAAGCTAAGTGCTGCTCCAGCTAATAGGGCCAGGAAGTAGAATATAATACGCATAAATAAATCTCCTTTTCTAAAAAATTATATATCTAGAAATATAGATATATTACTTCAAAAAAAGAAATCCAACCTAAATTAGATCTCTGTTTTAAAATATTTAGCTAACTCTTGAATAAATTCTTCATTACGTCTGTAGTATGTCCATTGCCCATGTCGAATCGATTCAAGTAAACCAGCTTTTTGCATCATGTTTAGGTAACTGGATACTGTTGATTGAGATATTTGAGCTTTTTCTTGAATATCCCCAACACAAACTCCGCCTTTATAACTTACATCCTTTGGCAGATGAGCACCTTGTTTGGGAAAATTCTTCTCTGGTTCCTTTAACCATTCTAAGATCTTGAGCCTAGTTTCATTTGATAACGCCTTGAATACATTAATCGGTTCCATGTGTGTAATTATATATCTGGATTTTTCGATATGTCAAGTGAAGTCAAATCAAGTTAAAGGAAATGCTATCATGAGAAATCCATGCTGCCCCAAGATGAGCTTACTCATTAGAAAATACAAAAAATACCGATTTTTGAGGTACAGCCGTTTTAATCCAGTTATTGTTACGCAACTTTTTAGTTGCCTCTACTTGACGAGCAACTATAAGGTTGCATATAATACATCTATGAATTGGGATAAAGACGCTATATTTAAAGCACTAAGTGATCCGAATAGGCGAGTTATACTAGACGAGCTTTCTGAACGTGACGAATTAACTTTATATGACCTTACCACACGGCTTATTATGAAGCACAACCTTACCATTACACGACAGGCGATAGCAAAACACCTTTCTGCATTGGAAGCAGCTGGGCTTGTTATGTCAAAGCGAAATGGTAAATTTCGAGTGCTTATTTTTAACAGGGAACCACTCAAAGATTTGCTGAAAGGCTGGGTAGAATAAGTTTTAATTAATGATTATTGTTTAAGACTTTACTGTGGAAATACTAAGGGAGGATTCAAAATGTTAAACATCATTATTACCAGTATATTTGTAGAAGACCAGGACAAAGCATTAAAATTTTATACAGAAACTTTAGGATTTATGAAAAAGCATGATGTTCCTTCAGGAGCACATAGGTGGATCACTCTTGTTTCTTCAGATAAAGAAGAAGCAACTGAGCTTTTACTTGAACCGAATGTACACCCTGCCGCAAAAGAATATCAGCAGAAATTGATGGACGATGGCATACCAGTAACCATGTTCGGAGTTGCAGATATTCAAAAAGAGTATAGCCGACTAGTGGAAAAAGGCGTGCGGTTTACGATGGAGCCTACAAAAATGGGCGATATCCAAATAGCTGTCTTCGATGATACTTGCGGCAACCTTATACAGATTATACAGCAAGATTAGGGTGTGAAAATGGATAGTCAGATGAAGCTGGAGTTTGAAAAATCTAAATCAGGCGATAAAGATGAGCGTTATGAAGCATATCAGAACATTTTAAAGGCAACTGATCAAGTAGTGGATTGGGCGTATGATGTATGGAATCAATTAATAGAGGATCTGACTCATAAAGATCCGCATCAACGCTCGCGTGCAGCACAATATCTGGCCAATCTGGCTAAAAGCGATCCAGAGATGAAAATGATGCAGGATTTCCCTAAGCTGTGGGAAGTAACAAAAGATGAAAAGTTCGTAACAGCTAGACATAGCCTCCAGTCGATTTGGAAGGTGGGAATTGCAGGTTTTCCTCAAAAAGAAATGGTTATGACATATATGGTTGACCGTTTTAAAAATGGAACTGACGAAAAGAATTACACGTTAATTCGTAATGATATCCTTCAAAACATGAAATACCTATATGAACATTTTAATGACGAGACAATCAAACAAACCGCTATGGATTTAATTGATACAGTAGAAGACAAAAAGTACAATAAAAAGTATAAGGATATATGGAAGTAGAGTTACGAATTTAGCTGAAGACGTGAGCGTCTTCAGCTTTTTATTGTGTGCCCGGCATGGGTGCAGGCTCTAGGGTGCGAGTCCCGAACGGCGAAGGCAGTAGTAGCCGTAGCTTAAGACAAGGATATGCGGGGTGACCCTCCTATCTGAAGGAAGTCGGCGGCAAACTTCCGCTCTGAGGAACACGAATCTCATATGAGGCTAGATGACATTGGGTGAGTCTGCAATACAAGACAAAGTCCATACTGCCAAAGGTGTCACATAGTAAATGAGGCGGAGACATGGAAGGAAAGTCTGTACTCTTACCCGGGGAGAACCTGTCGATATGCCGTACTCATGCGGTAAGCCTATCCGTGAGGATAAGTTGAACGACAGGCGTCAGCAGAAGCCATAGTACTTATTCGCTTAAGAGGATAAGGAAGGGCTGAACCGGTTATGGAAAATAGGAACTAGGCGTATCTTTCCATTCGATGAAACAGAAAACATAGTACCTGTTTAATGAAAGAAACGGTGAATCCGCGGGGGTCATTAAACAGGGTGGAGAATGAAAAGGACACAAACAGAACACCTATTTACGCGGGAGGTTATATCAATGTTAATGGAACGAATCATGTCACGGGAAAACCTACTTAATGCGATTAAAAGAGTAGAAAAGAATAAGGGAAAACATGGAGTGGACGAAATGCCCGTCACTGCTCTTCGTGGACATATTATGCTCAACTGGAGCGAACTGCGAAAATCCCTCTTCGAGGGAACCTATATCCCATCCCCCGTCCGTCGAGTCGAAATCCCGAAACCAGACGGCAAAGGGAAGAGGAAACTGGGAATCCCAACCGTGACAGACCGTTTCATTCAACAAGCAATCACCCAAGTGCTTACCAGAATGTATGACCCTAGTTTCTCTGAATGTAGCTTCGGCTTTCGCCCTAACAGGCGAGCGCACCAGGCTGTTAAATTAGCCCAAAGCTATATAGAAGAGGGTTATCGATGGGTAGTCGACATTGACCTTGAAAAGTTCTTTGACAAGGTTAACCACGATAGATTAATGAGTAAATTAGCCATGAGGATAAAGGATAGTACTCTCCTCAAACTAATAAGACGGTTCTTAACCTCTGGTGTTATGGAAGGCGGACTTGTCAGTCCTAACCTTGAGGGGACACCGCAAGGTGGACCTTTAAGCCCTTTACTTTCGAATATTGTGTTGGATGAACTGGATAAAGAACTGGAGCGCAGAGGACATCGCTTTGTCCGCTACGCCGATGATTGTAATATCTATGTGAAATCTAAAAGAGCTGGAGAAAGAGTTATGAAGGCAATGACCCATTTTATCGAGAGGAATCTTAAACTGAAGGTTAACAAGGATAAAAGTGCTGTAGACCGCCCTTGGAAAAGGAAATTTCTTGGGTTCAGTTTTACAAGTAATCTAAAACCGAAGGTGAGAATATCTCCCCAATCAGTTAAACGGTTTAAAGATAAAATAAGAAAGCTTACAAGCAGACGAAGGTCAATTGCCATGGAAGATAGGATTCATAACCTTAACCAATATCTAGTGGGATGGGTTAATTATTATCATTTAGCAGATACCCGTTCAGTAATCGCAAAACTCGAAGGATGGCTTAATCGAAGGTTAAGAATGATTCGATGGAAGGAATGGAAACTTCCCCAAACGAAGGTCAAGAAACTTATTAAACTAGGTGTTTCGAAAGGGAAAGCATATGAATGGGGAAATACAAGAAAGGCTTATTGGAGGATATCCAAAAGTCCAATTCTTCATAAAACATTAGGGAAAGCCTACTGGCTTTCCCTTGGGTTAAAAAGTATTTCTGCTAGATATGACTTACAGCGTTCGACTTAATCGGAACCGCCGTATACGGAACCGTACGTACGGTGGTGTGAGAGGGATAAATGGAGGTTAATCGCCTCCCCCTATCTCAATTTTCATTAAAAATATTATTCTTTTTAAAACCAACAGGATGAATTAGAAGGAATTGGTAATTAAAAGGAGAACTTATATTGGAAATAAATTATAAACGGAAATTTCACATCGAAAAAATGAAGAACTGAAGTCAACGGTAATGAGGTTTTTTCCATCCGTTAAGACATAAATTCATATCTTATAGAGGTGATCAAATGTATTGGGAAACACTGCCTAGTTGGGTGTGGGTAATTTACTATTTATTTTTATTTCTAACAATAGGAGTGGGAATTTTAAATGCTAGTCGAAAAAGAATGTTTGCCTTATCGATTATGACCATTTGCCTTGCGATTACTATTCCAATAATTAGTACAGTTAATAGTATAGGAAGAGCGGAGGGGGTCAATGAGCTTGAACACTTAGTTGCTCAACTTCAACAAGGGGCGATGTGGTCAATTTACACCGTAGTAGGGAATCTATACTTACTTGTATATTGTGTTTTATTTTTCATTAAAATGAAGGAACATAATTCCCACTTAGGTTTTAATTATAAACAAAGATAAAATGTAGGAATTGGTTTTCCTCGAGTTTATTGCGTTTGTTCAAAAAGGATGATCTCTACTCAGAATTACATTACTAACGTTTTCTCCAGTACATTCAGCTAAACTAATTATTTTTCCATAAAGTAAGATCGCTTAAACAAATAAAATATAAGGGTGTCTTAGAATTGGATATTGTCATCTTGTCATTTTCTTTTATCGTTTCAACTATTGTGTCGGTTTTAATATTAAAAAAGACAAAAAGTAAATGGAAAAGCAGGTTGTCAGCATTTATTATAAATACACTAATTTTAGCGACAGCAACATGGTTGTTATACATAACAGATGAGGAAGCAAAAATGTTTGGATACGTGCATGTTGTCTTGGTAATTGCGATTCCAATCATTAGCTGGATTAACTTTATAATCCTAGAGATTAGTAAATATAAAAAATGGGTTGCATGAAGATATGACTGACTAAAGATATTCACTATAATTTAGGCAGAATTACAGACAAGGAGAACTTTTCTTAGAAATTTTGAAACAAGATTAGAAAGATTAACGTCTAATAAAATAATACCAAAAATTAGGATGAAGTGAATTGGTATGATCACATGACTATAAAAAAATATTTGGAGGTTAGCTATGTGGATAATATTAGGCGTTATGGCTATAATAGCGACTTTAGTAAATCTTTTTATGTATAAAGCTGGAAAGGACTATAAGCTTGCAATGGCGCTGGGGTTATCATTTACAGCATTAACACTCTGTGCAGAATACAGTCTTGTATCCCGGTGGGTAAAAGTGGAAGATTGGGCAGCTTTATTGGATGTAGTACCTGGTATGGAAAGGGCATTATGGTTTTTGACAGCTGTTTCTATTTTACTGAATATAGCACCCATGCTTTTAGAAATAAGAAGTAAGAAATAAATTATTTTTGTTACAAATATGGACGCAGCATTAATCAAATTCTAAAAGCAATTGTCAGTATAGTTTCAGAAATTTTGAGATTAAACAAATCCCTGAGTAAAGGGTTAACATTGAAGAAAAGGAAGACCAAATCA
Organism: Cytobacillus gottheilii; assembly: GCF_001636345.1. Classification (GTDB taxonomy): domain Bacteria; phylum Bacillota; class Bacilli; order Bacillales; family Cytobacillaceae; genus Cytobacillus; species Cytobacillus gottheilii. The sequence continues at coordinate 3,611,647 of NZ_KV440945.1, read as the reverse complement.
TAAGAATAATAGAAATGGCCTTGTAATCTAACACAATAAAAAATCTGGTTTAACAAAGGAGTAAACTACTTTGTTATTGAGTTAGTATTAAATAAAACAGGGGGATTATAAATTTAATGTTATTTGCTTTATTAGCACTTTTAGTTACCGCTATATTATTAAACTTATGTGCAAGGATAATATTTTCTTACATTAAAAAGAAACCTTTTCCCAAAAAACTACTGATTGGAACACTTTCTAGTGTTATTTTGGTTTCTTTGATTTATTTGTATGATTCGTACTTTTTTACTTTTAATGCAATTGATAGAGAAAACATTCAATTTGGACCTGGACCTGTAACATCACCCACTGAAGAATACACAGCTAATGCTTATTATGAACCGTATGGTGGCGCAGCAGGCGGTGTTAACGTATGGGTCGAAATCAAAAACAATAATGAGAAAAATAAAGCTAAAACTATTTACTATGGTGATGCAAAAAGTAACTTTTCTATGGAATGGTTGGATGAAGATACGTTGTATATTCTAAATGACGAGCCTGATTTCCCTAATTCAAATAGAAGTATTAAATTAGAAATAGGTAAAGAAATTTATCACGAAAATGGTTTGGCATGTAAAAGTTTGTTAATGAAAGACCAATATGAAACTTGCTATCAAAAGTAATATCATAATTCTGTGTTTGAATCAGCTGCCAAATCAGACAACTGACCTTATGTAACAAACGGGCAGGTCAATAGAAAAATCAACTTGGTTTTATGTTAAGTTAAGCTTCTTGGCAGCCATTGACTTGTATAACTAGTTGACTAAGCTTTAATAAATATTTTTAAGTTGGATAGTAGAAAGGCCTTTAACACATTTTCTATTAGTCTTCGCTTTACATAACAGATGGTCTATACTCTTTGATGCTATACAATAGGTCTGGAAAGTGAGTACTTAAATAGACATTATTTTAGTTCGCAAAAAATGAATTTTAATTCACTTTTTGTTATTACAAAAATAATCAGAGGGAGCTGAGCCTATGCTATTCAAAAAAAACTTTATCCAAAAAACAATAAATGGAGTACAGATGGGAAACGGATCAATCTCATTTCAAAATGTGAAATTAAATGTCCATAGTTTTTACCTCGATGGAGTACTTATTGATACAGGGGCAAAGTCGTTAGAAAGTGAATTTATCGCATTTTTTAAAAAATTCAAACCTCAACAAGTTGTAATTACACATTATCATGAGGACCATACTGGCTGTGCTGATTATTTTCAAAACATCAAGTTCCGCTTTTAATGGATAATAAAATGATTGAATATTGCAAAAATAAACCCGATTATCCATTTTATCGTAAATTATATTGGGGGAGACGTCGTCCTTTTCAGGCGGGATCAATTGGAGATTCTTTTTCTACAGCTAATGCTTTATGGCATGTGATCAAGACGCCAGGTCACTCGCAAGATCACATCACTTTTTTAAATAGTGAAACTGGTCAGCTTTTTACTGGGGATCTATACTGTCAAGAGAAAACAAAGGTAACCTTAAAAGAGGAAAGTATTCCCGAGATTATCGATTCATTGCGAAAGGTATTAACTCATGATTTTAATGATGTATTTTGTTCCCACGCTGGTTTCTTGAATAATGGCCGTTCTGCTTTAAAGTCAAAGATGGAGTACCTTTTGGATCTTCAAGGAAATATTATAAAGCTATATGATGAGGGCAAAACACCTAAGCAAATTAACGAGATTCTGTTCCCAAAAAAATATCCGATTACTCGTTTTTCGTTGGGTGAATGGGATTCTATACATATTGTTAATTCCATTCTGCAGAAATAATGATTTTGTTTCTTGTGTTATCAATTGCAGACAGATTTAGGTGAGTCAACTTTGTTAAATATAAGGTGTTAAAATGGTGTACTTAAATAGATGGTTGTTTAAACTTAGGACAACTGATATTTAAAACAAGGAAAAAAAGATCATGCGTCATTTCTTATTCCTTAAAAAATCTGATTAGTTGAAATATAAAATAAATGGATCAAGGAGATCATATTGTGCTAAAAGAAACTTATCATATTGCTGTTCCGACTGCATTTTTTGAAGATGAATCAGTAAATATTCAAGGGACAATCGCTCATATAAGAGACCTGTATAAACAAGGGGTAAAGTCTGTTCTTGTATCAGGATCTACTGGTGAGCAACATAGTCTTAATCTAGAAGAGAAAATTGAAATAATAAACAGTTTAGTATTGGAAGAAGAACTCATTAATAATATGGAAATTTTATTTGGAGTGTCATCTATTAGACAGAGGGAAGCAGAAGAACTAGCTAAAAAGATTCGTACTACAAAAATATCAGGTATTTTGCTTGGGTACCCGCCTTATGTTCTGCCAACACAAGAAGAGGCATTAGTTTATACAAAAAGCATTATTAATTTGAGTAATAAGCCTACTATCTTATATAACAATCCAAAAAGAACTGGATTTGATTTATCAGTGAACAGTATCATTCAGTTAAGTAAGATAAAGTTAGTAGTTGGATTAAAAGAAGCTGGCAATATAGAAAAAGTTGGACAACTAAAAAACAATATTCACAGAAGCAACTTTCATTTTTATGCGGGTGGAGAATTGGAATTAGAGGAAAAAGTATTAATGGGGTTTGATCGTCTTTCTTCAATCGCCGGAAATATTTCACCTAATGAAATCAATCAATGGTTTAATAAAATGCTTACGAAAAAAACTATGACTCAACAAGAAAGAGTAAAGATAGAAACTATTATTCAACAAGTTTATAAAGGATCACCTATAGTGAACCTAAAGAAAAGTATTAATCAAAAGGGATTTTCAATGGGAATTTGCAGAAGACCAATCGGAAATATTTAATAAGAGAGCATTATTTTCTTAAACTAGTGAAAACTACAGAGTGCTTCCTATAAATAATATGTAGCTAGAGGGGCAGCATTCCTGTAATAAGTGAAAATGAGATTTGATAGAAAAAAGACCTCTTGATAAGATAAATGTGTCCTGAGCTGGCCAGCTAAAAGGGACAAAATATCTACTCGGAGGTCTCAAAATGAATTATAACCAAAATCATAAAATAGCTCAAATTACTCCTAAAACCTTAGTTATTGGTATTGATATTGCCAAACATCATCACGTAGCTAGAGCACAGGATTATCGTGGAATGGAGTTGGGTTCTACTTGCTCTTTTGATAATACTCAAGAAGGAGTTCGAACATTTATTAATTGGATTAATCAAATAAAAGATTCATACGAAATGGAGTCTGTCATTACTGGAATGGAGCCAACAGGCCATTATTGGCTTAATTTAGCTCATATTCTAAAGGAGGAACAGATTAAATTTGTCACGGTCAACCCCTTACATGTCAAGCACAGTAAGGAACTAGACGATAATTCTCCAACTAAAAATGATGTTAAAGACGCAAAAGTCATTGCACAACTAGTCAAAGATGGTAGATACTCCGAACCAACAATACCACAAGGAGTTTTTGCAGAACTGCGTGTGGCTAAGAAATTACGTGATCTATTAAATGTAGACTTACAAATAGTGCAAGGACAGGTACACAACTGGATTGATCGATATTTTCCAGAGTTCTTTACCGTTTTTAAAAGTTGGGAAGGGAAGGCAGCTCTTCATTTATTAAAGCTGGAAGCATTACCGGAAGAACTGGTGAGATATACAGAAGAAGAATTACTAGAATACCTTAGGCAAGCAGTGAAACGCAGTATAGGGATTAAGAAGATTCGTGCCTTAAAAGAAGCAGCCAATCGCTCGATTGGCATCCGTCAGGGTGCCATGATGGCTAAAATGGAGTTAAAAACGTTAATCCAAAAGTACGAACTCATTCAAAACAAGTTCGAAGAGCTTGACCAAACTCTGGATACACTACTTCAAGATATCCCAGGCGTTGATCAAATGTTAGAAATAACAGGAATTGGCCGTGATACAGTGGCTTTTTTCTTCGCTGAAGTAGGCGATTTGAGTGAATACAATCATCCTCGCCAGATAACTAAACTGGCAGGACTTAGCTTAAAAGAAAATACATCAGGTAAGCATAAAGGGAGAACCAGGATAACCAAACGTGGTCGAAAGAAATTACGAGCATTGTTATTCCGGGCATCTATGATTCTAGTAGCCAAGAACAAAGCCTTTAAAGCCCTCCATCATTACTACACAACGAGACCTGAAAATCCGTTGAAAAAGATGCAGTCTTTAATTGCTTTATGTAATAAGATCATCCGTATACTCTTCTCTATTGGTAAGAAACAGTTTGTGTTTCAAGAAGAGAAGATGTTGAAGGACATCCCCCATATGCATGCATTTATCCAAGAACCAATAGCAGCTTAATCACTATTAAACGAACGATTAACCATTAGATTTGAAAAGATGAACAGACAAAATCAGCATGGGATTAGTTGGCAAAGCAACTAACGTAAGGACTTAGATCCTGTGGGGCAGCATGACCAACATCCACCTTATGGAAAGGTTGAACGAAGGAATGTAGGAGCGTAGACTCTGTGAGACTTGGGAGGGTAGACCCCCATAAGAAATGTGGACATCCATTGGTGCGTACATACCTATTTATCCAACTTTTAGAAATTAACCGAAGGCTGGCTAGTTTCTTGCGCTCATTTTCTTCGTAAACAGCTTGATTGTGTTCTTTTCTCTCTAGTAAAAATCTGTAAAGTAAAACAAGTTAGATAGCAATACGGTGAAAAACTGCGTAATTAAGAGATAAGTGTTTGTTTATTGAGGGAGGTTTGTGGAAGAAGGAGTTTCTTGAAAGAAATAGAATTAATTCATTGGTATTGAAATAACCCGACATATTTGTGCATGAAATGTCGGATAATTAAATACCTTTTCCAGTAAATTTAAAAAGTAGAAGGAGAGGGATAATGGATTGGATAGATAGAATGAATAGTGCTTTGGATTACATTGAAAAAAATCTTGAGGACGAAATAAATTATAAGAAAATTGCACAAATAGCTCACAGTTCCGAGTATCACTTTCCAAGAATGTTTTCATCAATTTCGGGACTATCTCTATCTGAATATATTAGACGGAGACGCTTAACCCTTGCTGCATTTGATATTCAAAAAAGTGACATCCGAATTATAGACGTAGCCATTAAGTATGGCTATGAGTCGGCTGATTCTATTTCTCGTGCTTTTCAAAAGACACATGGAATTAAACCTTCTGAAGCCCGTAATCAAGGGGTGCAGTTAAAAGCCTTTCCAAGAATCACCTTCCAAATTTCAATAAAAGGGGATACTGAAATGGAGTACCGGATTGAAAATCTTGATTTTGATTTAAAAGTTATAGGAAAAGGTGAGGTAGTCAAAACAAGTAGAGCCTTTAAAAAAATACCCACGCTTTGGAGCAGTGCTAAAAAAGATGGATTTATGCAACAATTGATTGATATGTCCTGGGAGGAACCAAAATGCTCTCTTGAAAGTCTTTTAGGCGTTTGCGGAAAAGAAGCTGCCATTATGGACGAAGAATTTACATACTTTATGGGTGTCAGATATGACGGAGAGGTACCGAGTGATATGGAAACGCTAATTATTACCCACCGCACTTGGGCTGTTTTTCCAGGCATAACAAATGCTTGGAAGCGATTATACACAGAGTGGGTTCCAACTTCTGGATATGAACTTGCTGATATTCCTTGTATCGAATGCTATTACCCACCAAAACATAAACCGAGAAACGAACTTTGGGTTCCGGTAATCCCAACATAATTTCATGTTATAAAAAGGAATCAGAGATAGAAGAAGGAGATTCCAGGAAATTGGAAGTCTCCTTTTTTATCATCTCTGTATTAATTATTTTCATAACTTACATAAGTAATTAATATTGTGAATTTTATCACTTAAACTAAACCAGCTAATAGTTTGTCAATATATATATTTTAAATTTATAATCACTAAATGCTATACTAAAAATGCACAACTCAAATAACCCTCCTGATTCATTTTGGAAGGTTTTAGTTGTATAGGAAAATGCTGTTACTAAATAGTTTCTTGGAATGGAGTTTTCGTTTTTAACATCGCATAAAACCAGTGTAAAAGCTTATTAGCACATGCAATAATGGCTACCTTATAAGGCTTACCTTCTTCACGTTTTAAATCGTAGAAGGCACGTAATCGCTTATTTCGTGCAATGGTTTCTTCAGTTGTTTTCTTTTTACGACTATCTCGAATGGAACACCGAACTGCTGTGAAAAGCATGTGGCGAAGCCTTGCAGAGCCTCGTTTAGTAATATGATTCTTCGTGCCTTTAAAGCGACCTGATTCAAATACACTAGGATCAAGTCCTGCAAAGGCAACTAACTTTTTGGGATGACTAAACCGATCAATTTCCCCAATTTCAGAAATAATCGTTGCAGCGATTTTTTCACCTACACCGGGAATTGTTTGGAGTAGTTCATATTCTTCGAGTTGTACTGCTAACTGATCAATCTCACGCTCCAACGTAGAAAGCTGTTGGTGGTACACTTGAAGTAAATCAATATACATATTCAGACTGACAAGAAGGCTTTGATAAAGCGTTGACTGATATGGGTTGCGTTCTGCGGCTGCGATTAATCCCTCTGCTTTTTCAAGCGCCCAATTAAACGATCGTGCTTTACAATGCCTATCAATAAATTGTGCAATTTCCTCCACACAAGCTTTTAAGACAGTCTCCGAGGTAGGGAAAGTTTGTAAAGTTCTTAATGAAACCTCGGCATACAGATCGCCAAAAACGCCTTTATACTCTGGAAATACTTGATCTAACACAGATTGAAATTGAAGCTTTGTTTGAACCATAATTCCCGTCATATTTTCATGTTGTCTTGTCAGATACCGAAGGTTTAATAACTGAACACCACGCTTTTTCTGCGGCTCTAAATCCTCTTTGTAATACAGTTCGCCTAAGTGATAAGCATCAATGGCATCTGTTTTGGTTTTTCTTAAACTAGAACTTTTTGCTCGGTAAGATACCAATGGATTTACGATAATGACAATGTACTCTCTTGCTTCTAAAAACTGTACAACTGGGGCATGATAGTGACCCGTTGATTCCAAGACAACTGGTGGTTTCATCCCTGTTTGATGCTCTAAATCTAGTAAATAAGAGTATAACTCTTTTAAACCATCCACCGTATGTTCAACTTTCACACTGTTTTTATAGGGTATTTTTTTATCCAAGAACATTTGAACCTGACTTTCACCTTTAGCTACATCCAGACCAACAACTGGATTCATAAATTATCTCCTCCTAGTGTAGTGGATTGACCGGTAACCTCTATCTAGCTTGTCATTCATATCTTCGCTTGTTATACGGGATCATCATGTCCCAACCAGCCTAATCATGTGTTAACAAGTAGAGGGCGAACAGTTTAGTTGTCGGGATCAAGTCCCACGGGTGCTTCCGTTCTACCCCGGCTACTATCAATCTATAAATTGAATAAAAAATAGTCAACCAGGTTTCTCTGGCTGACCTTATAATACGAAGGGTACTTATGTTCAAGATCAGCTGCCGAATCAGGCGGCTTTCTTATGTGCGCCAGGCATGGCGACTATCTAGGTGGTGAAAGTCCACTGATCCGAACTCCGTAGAATTAGCGAACAAGATTATTGAACAGTATCAACCCAACTCTGTAAAGGATATGCAAAAAGCATTAAAAGATATATCCTATGTTTGAGTCTATGTTAAAAGGTGAAATGAACCATCATTTGGGCTATGAAGCAAATGACAAAAGAGATAAGAAAGCAAGCAATAGGGAGAAAGTCCGTAAAAACAACTGCTGGAGATGTTGAAATTTCTGTACCGCGTGATTGAGATGGCTCTTTTGTAACGCAGCTGTGCGTAAAAGAGACGTTTCAGCAATCGAGGATAAGGTGATTTGTAAGTATGCCGGAGGAATGACTCAACGAGATATTTCTTCCAATAATGAGGAAATCTATGCTTCACCGTGTCTCATGAAATGATTTCTGATATAAAAGACACTGTTCTTCCTGAATTAGCCGAATGGCAAAATCGTCCTTTCAGTAACTATTACCCATTTGTATTTGTAGTTTGCTTCTATACAACAATTCGTATCGTGTATGAAATTAGGTTATACCATAGAAGGCAAGAAAGAGATTATGGGTTTATGGTTAAATGAAACAGAAAGTTAGCATAATTGGTTGTAAATTTTTGATGAAATCAAATCACGTGGTGTAGAAGATATTTTCTTTATTTCGATGGATGGCGTTAGTGGTCTGGAAGAAGGAGCATGTGCAATTTTTCCTGATGTCACCGTTCAGCGATGCATCGTTCATTTGGTTCGAAATTCCATCAAGTATATCCCAAGCAAAGACTATAAGCCTTTTACTGCTTCCTTAAAGAAAGTATATGGAGCTCCAAGCCTTAAGGCTTGTCACAGTGCGTTTGAATCCTTTAAAAATCAGTGGTCCGCGTACCCTGGTGCAGTAGATGTATGGAAACGAAATTTTCAACATGTAGAACAATTATACGATTATGGAAGTAACATTCGTAAAATCATGTACACAACCAATGCCGTTGAAAGCATTCACTCAAGCTTTCGAAAAGTCACGAAAAAAGGAGCATTCCCCATGAGAACGCTCTGTTAAAAGTATTATATTTGCGGATTAAAGAGTTAGAAAACAAATGGAATGGCGGCCATATTCAACACTGGGCTATGGTGATGAATCAACTACTCCTTCATGATCACCTTAAAGATCGTGTGTTAAAGTACTTAGAATAACTTACACACTTTAGTTGACAAGCCCGATAAATAAAAAGTATTAGAAAATACCGTAAATCATTAATTCACATTTGTACTTCCTGACTTCGTTGTAATTTCCATCTTATTCTCACCATTTCCGGAGAAACCTTGTAACTTTTTATTCGTTTGTGTTTTGCCGTTTAAAGTTAAGTCAATTGATTGTCTACCACTGTTTGTATTTATATTTAACTCTAAATTAGGCTGTTGTTCTTTAAAATTTACTGATACCTTACCACTTGTGGTTGTTAATTTTACATCGTTATTTAATTCTACAAAATAAAGTTTAATATTACCACTGCTTGTTCGTACTTCAATATCATTTTGAATCAATTCCTTACCAGAAACATTACCGGAAGATCCATCCATAATTATTTTCCCTTTAAATTGCTGTGGTACCTTTACCTCTAAAGATGTTTGGTTTTTAAGGTTAAACAGGCGTGTAATATCCTTATCTAAATCAATTGATAACCGTTTTGAAGACTTATCTAATATTGCACCGGTTCCGTCATCGTAAACATTTAAATGTGTTTCTAGTTGATCTGATTCACCCGGCGAAATTTTTACATCTGTACTTGCAAAATTTATCTTGATCTCCTCAATATCTTCTACGGATTCTTTATTTACGATTACTTCTTCCTCTCCTGTTGAACAGCCTGCAAGCATAATTAGTACTAAAAATAAACTTATGGTTGTTGGTTTGATCATTTTTCTCCCTCCTTAAACCTGATTATATTAAATGACGCAGGGTCAGTTTCAATTTTTTTCAATGAGATGTTTAAATTAGTTGAAAGTGACCTTACGTCATCTTTTATACTGTTATTAATACTTTTACTTTACAATTTATTGAAAAGGAGAATCCTAATTTGAAGAAAGACGATATTATTATTTATGCTTGCGTTATTATTGGAGCAGGAATAGGTTTATTTTTTGATAATGCTTTTCCAGGAGTACTTATTGGCTTAGGAATTGGTTACCTATTTAAAATCATGTTTTTTAATAATACTAATGAATAAGAAGGTAGGATATTAGCTTGTTTCATATTAACGAATTTAAAAAGCTAAGCGGTGTATCAGTTAGAACCTTGAGATATTATGACAAGATAGGACTTCTAAAACCTGTATCAAAAACTGAAGGAGGCCATCGATTATACACCAGCACTGAGTTGAAGAAACTTCAGCAAATACAATTCCTAAAAATTATAGGCTTTAAATTAGGTGAGATCAAAATTATGTTAGAGTCTGAGGAATGGGATTGGTCCAACGGTTTAATGAAACAACTATCTCACGTTTTGCATGAAAAGGATCGACTCTCAAAGATAGAAATGAGTTTAAGGGAACTAATAAACGGTATAGCGATTGATGGGGAAGAATTTAAGATTAAAAAAATCATGAATCTATATACTAGGGACTCTAGGGACTCTAAAAAAATATTAAATTATTATCGAGATGAATTAAATGTCAAAAACAAGGAAGTATTAAAAAAACTTCCCAATATGGCTAGTAGCGATCCTGACTCCTTGGAGTGGATTGCTTTAGTAGGGCAAATAAAAAAATATATGCACCTTGGGTTTAGAAATTCAAGAATACAAAATATCATAAAGAGAATGGATGTAAAAAAAGGTGAAGATTTTAAAAACGAAGAAGTTTTTTTAGACAAACTTTGGGGCATTAGAATGTCACCAAAGGAATCAAAAGATTATAATCTATATCCAATTGACCATGAAGCCCTTAACTTTATGGAAATGGCTTATAAGTATTATCTCGATAATAAATCATAGTTTTGAACACAAATGCTCATGTGGAGGGGGAAATGGAGATAGATATATTAATTTATATGGGTGGTTTAGCACTTTTAGATACATTAAGCCCTACAATAATTGGAGTTACGCTATATCTGGTTTTAACAGATAATAAAAACTTAACAACAAGGCTATTAGCATATCTATTTACGGTTGCACTTTTGTATTTTTCACTAGGTATCCTGATGATGTTTGGCTTGAATTATATTATAGAGGCATTTACAAATATCTTTCAAAACAAAATCTTTAGCTGGGTAATCTTCATTATAGGGATGATTTTATTTATTTCTAGTTTTCTTGTACCCGCAAATAAAAAAAGTAATATTCCTAAGCCTAAGTCTCAAAGCACCTTATCAATTATAATCATTGGTTTTATCACTTTTATCATTGAGGCAGGCACAGCTTTACCGTATTATGCCGCAATTGGTTTATTAACTTCAATTGATATTCCTTTTTATCAATGGATTCCAATTATAGCAACTTATAATATTATAATGATTTTTCCAGCCCTGCTTATATTTTTAGGATATAGATTATTTGGAAAGTCGATAAACCATATCTTAGTTAAGATCCGGAATAAAATATCAAAAAGTTCCAATTCAGTATTATCCTGGGTTATGTGTATAGTAGGGGTCATTTTAATATTTTACACCATAGATTATTTATAATTAATCTTTCGGGGGAAGGAGAAATTATCATTGGTCGTACAGAAAATTCTCAATATGTTGGACATCTTGAAGATATATTCCTAGCAAATGAACAGGTAGCTTTTGAAATGCTAACATAAAATAACAGACCTTATGACACGATTATTTAAGGAATATCGATTTTGCATGCGAAAGATACTCACTGAAATATTTTGCATATTAAAGCTATAACCAATACATTTGTGAAAAGATGTACTTAAAGTAATGGGTGCTTTCCTTAGATAAAAGGGGAAGCCTTTTTCTTATGGTGCTATAGGGGCAGTTTACTTGAAGAAGGAATTCACGTGAATATTGTGGAATCATTTGAGAATATAAAAGGAGGACTCGAACTAATTGTTAAAAAATAATGGATTTGAATTTCTCGACTTTATTAATGTAAAGGAGACAAGTATATGCCAATATACTCCCTTAGCAGGTTCTTTTGCAGTATTGAAATGCGATGGAAAATATCTCCTAGGATATAACACCTTACGTAAACAATGGGAACTACCTGCGGGTGGTAGAGAAAGTAATGAAACACCAAAGGAATGTGCCATAAGAGAACTGAATGAGGAAACAGGTCAATATGTAACTAAACTAGTCTTTATAGGTTTAATAAAAGTGCGAAAAATATCAGACGGACACATTAAATATAACCCAGTTTACTTCACGACAATTGAAAATCTACTTCCTTTTAAAGAAAACATAGAAACATCAGAAATAAAACTTTGGGACTTAAATGAAGAAATAGGTTTCATTGACTCCGTTGATAAAAAGGTACTTGACTATATTGATAAGAATATGTAAATCATTGTACTTAAACAAATGGGGGCATTGATTCAAGATGAACGAATGAATGCCTTTCTATCTTTTAATGCACTAAAGAGGCAGCATTCCTGTAATAAGTGAAAATGAGATTTGATAGAAAAAAGACCTCTTGATAAGATAAATGTGTCCTAAGCCGGCTAGCTAAAAGGGACAAAATATCTATTCGGAGGTCTCAAAATGAATTATAACCAAAATCATAAAATAGCTCAAATTACACCAAAAACCTTAATCATTGGTATTGATATTGCCAAACATCATCATGTAGCTAGAGCACAGGATTATCGTGGAATAGAGCTAGGTTCTACTTGCTTTTTTGATAATACTCAAGAAGGAATTCGAACATTTATTAATTGGATTAATCAAATAAAAGATTCATACCAAATGGAGTCTGTCATTACTGGAATGGAGCCAACAGGCCATTATTGGCTTAATTTAGCTCATATTCTAAAGGATGAACAGATTAAGTTCGTCACGGTCAACCCCTTACACGTCAAGCACAGTAAGGAACTAGACGATAATTCTCCAACTAAGAATGATGTGAAAGACGCAAAAGTCATTGCACAACTAGTCAAAGATGGTAGATACTCCGAACCAACGATACCACAAGGGGTTTTCGCAGAACTGCGTGTGGCTAAGAAATTGCGTGATCTATTAAATGTAGACTTACAAATAGTGCAAGGACAGATACACAACTGGATTGATCGGTATTTTCCAGAGTTCTTTACCGTCTTTAAAAGTTGGGAAGGGAAGGCAGCTCTTCATTTATTAAAGCTTGAAGCATTACCGGAAGAACTGGTGAGATATACAGAAGAAGAATTACTAGAATACCTTAGGCAAGCAGTGAAACGCAGTATAGGGATTAAGAAGATTCGTGCCTTAAAAGAAGCAGCCAATCGCTCGATTGGCATCCGCCAGGGTGCCATGATGGCTAAAATGGAGTTAAGAACGTTAATCCAAAAGTATGAACTCATTCAAAACAAGTTCGAAGAGCTTGACCAAACTCTGGATACACTACTTCAAGATATTCCAGGCGTTGATCAAATGTTAGAAATAACAGGAATTGGCCGCGATACAGTGGCGGGTTTCTTCGCTGAAGTAGGCGATTTGAGTGAATACAATCATCCTCGCCAGATAACTAAACTGGCTGGACTTAGCTTAAAAGAAAATACATCAGGTAAGCATAAAGGGAGAACCAGAATAACCAAACGTGGTCGAAAGAAATTACGAGCATTGTTATTCCGTTCATCTATGATTCTAGTAGCCAAGAACAAAGCCTTTAAAGCCCTCCATCATTACTACACAACGAGACCTGACAATCCGTTGAAAAAGATGCAGTCTTTAATTGCTTTGTGTAATAAGCTCATCCGTATACTATTCTCTATTGGTAAGAAAGAGTTTGTGTTTCAAGAGGAGAAGATGTTGAAGGATATACCCCATATGCATGCATTTATCCAAGAACCAATAGCAGCTTAATCACTATTAAACTAACGATTTAACCAATAGATTTGAAAAGATGAACAGACAAAATCAGCATGGGATTAGTTGGCAACGCAACTAACGTAAGGACTTAGATCCTGTGGGGCAGCATGACCGACATCCACCTTATGGAAAGGTTGAACGAAGGAATGTAGGAGCGTAGACTCTGTGAGACTTGGGAGGGTAGACCCCCATAAGAAATGTGGACATCCATTGGTGCGTACATAGCTATTTATCCAACTTTTAGAAATTAACCGAAGGTTGGCTAGTTTCTTGCGCTCATTTTCTTCGTAAACAGCTTGATTGTGTACTTTTCTCTCTAATCAAATCTGTAAAGTAAAACAAGATAGATAGCAATACGGTGAAAAACTGCGTAATTAAGAGATAAGTGTTTGTTTATTGAGGGAGGTTTGTTGAATAGAGAATATAAGGTCCCATTAATTCTACAGCTAAAGTTGTAGGGGATTTCAATCTATACATGGAGGTAATAATTTGGTGACTATTTAAAATTAAATGTAAGGAGCATTCCTGTTAGAAGGATTTTCGGGGACTTGAACAAAAAAGAGCCCTCTTGGTATGATTCGGGGTGTCAAATCGTGTGGCGAAATGACCCCTAACTTAGGTAACCAAGGAGGACTCCAAAATGGATTTTAAACAAAATCAGAAAATAAATCAAGTCACCGAAAAAACACTCGTAGTCGGAATCGACATTGCCAAGCGAAAACATTTTGCTTGCTTTGTAGATGATCGTGGACGGGTACTACAAAAATCTTTCTCGGTATTACAATCTAGTGATGGTTTCTTGAGTTTTTATCAACGTATTTTGGCTGCAATGAAAGAATACGAAAAAACGGAAGTCATTGTCGGGATTGAACCTACAGGCCATTACTGGCTTAATTTAGCCTATTTCCTCGAGGATCGGGGGATTCCCCTGGCTATGACCAACCCTATGCACGTCAAACGGTCAAAGGAGTTGGATGACAATTTACCAACCAAACATGACCGCAAAGATGCTTTAGTGATCGCTCGTCTTGTTAAAGATGGACGCTTTAGTTATCCGCGAATCTTGAAAGACGTGGAGGCAGAACTTCGTGTTGGGTCAACGTTTAAAAGTAAGTTGACAGAGGAACTTGGAGCTGTTAAAAACATGATGATTCGCTGGTTAGATCGCTATTTTCCTGAGTTCACCCAGGTCTTTCCGTCATTCGGAAAGATGGCAATGGCAGTACTAGAGTGTACCCCATTTCCTAGTGATCTTCACCAGAAACATCCCGATGAAGTATTAGCACTTTACCGCCAGGTTGATGGGCTCAAATCTCCCCAACGACCGAAAGCAATTCGCCTTATTGAAGTCGCTGCTAATTCCATCGGAGTAACAGAGGGACGTGAAATGGCCCGTATTGAAATCGCCACACTCGTTCGTCGTTACAACCAATTGGAACAAGAAATTGAAAGTATTACACAGCACTTAGTTGAGCTCGTTCAAACATCTGTAGAGTACGAATGGCTCTCAACGGTTCAAGGACTTGGTGATACCACAATTGTCGATTTGTTAGCTGAAATCGGTAGCTTTTCACACTATGAAGATCCACGCCAAATCATTAAACTCGCGGGATTAACATTACGTGAAAATTCCTCCGGTCAGCACAAAGGACAAAAACGCATCTCCAAACGGGGCAGAAGAAAGCTACGCGCCCTCCTTTTCCGAGTGATGATGCCAATGATTCGCCATAATGAAGCCTTTCGAAAGCTACATGAGTATTACACAAACCGTAAGGTTAATCCGTTACGTAAGAAGCAATCCATCGTGGTTCTATGCGGAAAACTATTAAAAGTGTTACATGGGATCAGTACCAAGCACAAAGCATTTGACGCACAGCGAATGATGAAGGATATTCCTAGTCTCGCAGAGGCTATGTAAAGTTCTACATCCCCTTAACAGACCTAGACAACAGGATGACACGGAGAAGCTGGCATTATTTTTTCCATTCGACCTCGAGTCCCTAAAGGAGCTTCGCTAGCCTCTGCCTTATGACTAGACCGAACGAAGGAATGTAGGCACTTAGATGCCCAGAGACATGGGAGGGTACGTCATCATAAGCTACGCAGAGATCCATTGTGCATCACATATTTTCCTAGCACTACTTACCATCATTATCCAGTAGTGACCGCGTAGCGTACCCATACGTTGGAATAGTTTCACATATTATTAAAATTTTGTTAGAAGACGTGTCGAAAAATATTTTTTTGACACCCCACCAACGGGTCAAACCGTTGATAAATCAACATTTATAGAGGGAGGTTATATAAATGATTAAAGGGATTTATGAAGCCCATTTACCTGTAAAAGATTTAGATAAATCAATAGAGTTTTATTATAATTTAGAATTAAAGCTTGCCTGGCGTAGTTCAGATACCGCATTCTTCTGGATAGTTGAAGGGGAAAGTTGGGTAGGGTTATGGGAAGGGAAAGAAGTTAAAACCCTATACCACCCTTCTTTAAGGCATTTAGCCTTTACTATTTCTTATGAGGATATGAAAAGTTCGTTAGGATGGTTAAAAAGTAAAGGTATTTCAGCTGTTCCTTTCGGAGGTAGAACATCAGTAGAACCTTTTGTAAGACCATATCAAGGAAATGCTTCTGTATATTTTGAAGATCCTGATGGAAACAGTTTAGAATTAATGTGTTACATTGAAATACCTGAACATTTAAGAAATATTGATAAGGTATCTATAGAAGAATGGGAAGAACTCTACATAGGTAAATAGAAAAAATCCGTTTTGCTTTTACCATTTAGAGTGATATGTTCAAGAACAGCTGCCAATTTAGGCGGCTTTTTTCTAATGGACTAAACGGGGCAGGTTAGCTAAGGAAAAAAGGATTTTAATAGAATATATTGAATTTAGAAGTTTGAAAAGAATTTGACCAATCTATAAATAATATGAGGTATTAATATGGCATTTAGAATTGAGTTCTTTGTAAACGATATTGAGAAATCAATTTTTTTCTATCAAAACCTTTTAAAGCTTGAATTATCACAACAGGGAGAAAAAAGTGTAAGTTTTATTAGCAACGAATCTTTTCTTCTTTTAACTTCAATTGAGGTTTTAGATGACAATCATTATTTTAAAAAGCATAACTTTGCTAAAATGGGTGGTGGTGTAGAATTTATCATTATAACAGATCAAGTTGAAGAGATATATAAAAATATAAAACAAAAAAATCCTAATTCAATTGAATCTGATTTAAAACTACAAACTTGGGGGATGCTTGATTTTAGAGTCATTGATCCTGATGGTTATTATATAAGAGTGTCCTCTAAACGAAAATAGTACCATAATCATGATATTTATTACTTTCAAAACTTTATAGCTGTAGTAAAAAAAGAAGTTTGTAATAAACTTCACTTAAACAAACAGATGCTTATGTTCAAGATCAGCTGCCAATTCAGGCGGCTTTTCTTATGTAACAAAAGGGGCAGCATTCCTGTAATAAGTGAAAATGAGATTTGATAGAAAAAAGACCTCTTGATAAGATAAATGTGTCCTAAGCCGGCTAGCTAAAAGGGACAAAATATCTACTCGGAGGTCTCAAAATGAATTATAACCAAAATCATAAAATAGCTCAAATTACACCAAAAACCTTAATCATTGGTATTGATATTGCCAAACATCATCATGTAGCTAGAGCACAGGATTATCGTGGAATAGAATTAGGTTCTACTTGCTTTTTTGATAATACTCAAGAGGGAGTCAGGACATTTATTAATTGGATTAATCAAATAAAAGATTCATACGAAATGGAGTCTGTCATTACTGGAATGGAGCCAACAGGCCATTATTGGCTCAATTTAGCTCATATTTTAAAGGAAGAACAGATTAAGTTCGTCACGGTCAACCCCTTACACGTCAAGCACAGTAAGGAGCTAGACGATAATTCTCCAACTAAGAATGATGTGAAAGACGCAAAAGTCATTGCACAACTAGTCAAAGATGGTAGATACTCCGAACCAACGATACCACAAGGAGTTTTTGCAGAACTGCGTGTGGCTAAGAAATTACGTGATCTATTAAATGTAGACTTACAAATAGTGCAAGGACAGGTACACAACTGGATTGATCGATATTTTCCAGAGTTCTTTACCGTCTTTAAAAGTTGGGAAGGGAAGGCAGCTCTTCATTTATTAAAGCTTGAAGCATTACCGGAAGAACTGGTGAGATATACAGAAGAAGAATTGCTTGAATATCTTAGGCAAGCAGTGAAACGAAGTATAGGGATTAAGAAGATTCGTGCTTTAAAAGAAGCAGCCAATCGCTCGATTGGCATCCGTCAGGGTGCCATGATGGCTAAAATGGAGTTAAGAACGTTAATCCAAAAGTATGAACTCATTCAAAACAAGTTTGAGGAACTTGACCAAACTCTGGATACACTACTTCAAGATATTCCAGGCGTTGATCAAATGTTAGAAATAACAGGAATTGGCCGCGATACAGTGGCGGGTTTCTTCGCTGAAGTAGGCGATTTGAGTGAATACAATCATCCTCGCCAGATAACTAAACTGGCTGGACTTAGCTTAAAAGAAAATACATCAGGTAAGCATAAAGGGAGAACCAGGATAACCAAACGTGGTCGAAAGAAATTACGAGCATTGTTATTCCGGGCATCTATGATTCTAGTAGCCAAGAACAAAGCCTTTAAAGCCCTCCATCATTACTACACAACGAGACCTGAAAATCCGTTGAAAAAGATGCAGTCTTTAATTGCTTTATGTAATAAGATCATCCGTATACTCTTCTCTATTGGTAAGAAACAGTTTGTGTTTCAAGAAGAGAAGATGTTGAAGGACATCCCCCATATGCATGCATTTATCCAAGAACCAATAGCAGCTTAATCACTATTAAACTAACGATTTAACCAATAGATTTGAAAAGATGAACAGACAAAATCAGCATGGGATTAGTTGGCAACGCAACTAACGTAAGGACTTAGATCCTGTGGGGCAGCATGACTGACATCCACCTTATGGAAAGGTTGAACGAAGGAATGTAGGAGCGTAGACTCTGTGAGACTTGGGAGGGTAGACCCCCATAAGAAATGTGGATATCCATTGGTGCGTACATACCTATTTATCCAACTTTTAGAAATTAACCGAAGGTTGGCTAGTTTCTTGCGCTCATTTTCTTCGTAAACAGCTTGATTGTGTACTTTTCTCTCTAATCAAATCTGTAAAGTAAAATAAGTTAGATAGCAATACGGTGAAAAACTGCGTATTTAAGAGAAAAGTGTTTGTTTATTGAGGGAGGTTAGTTCAATAAGTTAAGCTTATGGATATTTATAAATAATCCCTTATTCTATTTAAATTCCACATTGTGTATGTTGGAAAAAGGGGGTTTTAAGTGAAATCCACTTTAGTAGGAATGGGAGGGGTAACTTTGCAAATTGCTATTGTTCCAATAGCTCAAGTGAATAATAATCGTATAGTTATTGAGGATGACAATTGGGGGTCAGTTATATCAACTATTGAGTTAGCAGACAATATGAGTGAATCTTCTTTGGAAGGTATTAATGAATTCTCTCATTTGGAAATCATCTTTTACTTTGATAAGGTTGCAGATGATAAAATTCAACTTGAAGCAAGACATCCAAGAAATAACAAAGAGTATCCTAAAGTAGGTATTTTTGCACAAAGGGGTAAAAATAGACCTAATAAGTTAGGAGTTACTATTGTTGAACTCTTAGATAGTAATAATAAACAATTAATTGTAAAAGGGTTAGATGCAATAGATGGGACTCCTATAATAGACATCAAACCAGTAATGAAAGAATTTTTGCCAAAAGGTGAAGTGATTCAGCCGAATTGGTCAATATCTTTGATGGATAAATATTGGAACGCCTAAATCAAAAACTAAAATTCAAGTATGAATTAAAGTACTTTTTTATTTAGCTTAAAGGATCTATATGAAGCCCTGGCTGCCACTGAGGCAGCTTCTACTATTTCACTAAAGGGGCAGCATTCCTGTAATAAATGAAACTTTGCTTATGGTAGAAACGGGCAGGTTAGCTCCATAGGAAAAAATAGTTAATATGTTGAAAAAGTGCTAAAATTAACATTATTCTTTTATATTCGAGGTGTAAAAATTGATATTAGTTAGCTCTTGTTTAGCAGGGTTTAAAGTAAGGTATAACGGAACAGATAGTTTAGACGATAGAATACTTAACCTTTTATCAGAAAATAAAGCTATAACTGTTTGTCCAGAACTACTTGGAGGTTTTTCAACTCCAAGAGAGCCTGCTGAAATCGTCGGAGGAGATGGGGAAGATGTATTAGATGGGAAGGCAATAGTTATTGAAAAGTCAGGTAAAGATGTTACTGAATTATATATAAACGGTGCATACTTAACATTAAAGAAAGCTCAAGAGTTAAGCGCAACAACTATTATACTTAAGGAATACAGCCCATCTTGCGGTAGTTCACTTATTTATAATGGTGAGTTTAAAGGAATTAAAGTTACTGGAATAGGTGTCACTACGGCTTTGCTTAAAAGAAATGGTTTAAAAGTAATTTCCGAAGAAAATCTGTCTGATTTTCTTTATGAATTACAATAATGTTTTCAATTAACAAGTGTTAAGTTCAAACTCAGCTGCCAAACTCTAGGCGGCTTGTTTTATTCCATAAACGGGGCAGTTTTATTTATTAAGAAATCGACATAAATTTTTGTCTCTTTAGAGCCTTGCTACAATACATGTAGCAAGGTTTATAATTTTCTACTTTTAATTTTTATACTCCAATTTGACACACATATTAGAAATTGCTAATATAATATCACACATCATATTAGAATTTTCTAATATAAGGAGGGTATTTTATGTTAGAAGAAAAAATTGATATAGATACAAAAGTAAAATTCCTACAAGGATTTGCTCATAAAATAAGAATTCAGATTCTTGAATCGATAAAGGATGAAGAAAAAACGGTATCCGAAATATTAACTTCTCTTAGCTGTAGTCAATCAAGTGTATCTCAACATATAGCTTGTTTGAAGGGGTGCGGATTAATAAATGGCAGACAAGAGGGAAAATTTATTTACTACAGCTTGAGCAGTCAAAAAGTCAGGGAACTATTACAGATGTTTAATCATGTCCTTGATGATGTTCAAAACGATGTGGCCTGCTGTGAAAATCACATTGTCTAAGGAGATGAAAAAACATGGGGGAAAAATGTTGTGGAGTAAACCAGCAAAAACCATTAAATGAGGACACAGAAACAAGCTGCTGCAGCAAGACGAATGATGATAAAGCAGCTTCAAATATTAAATTAGATACTCAGGAATGCAGTTCTAACGTTGAACTTAAAGTGGTTGACTCATCCTGCAGTCAAAAACAAAGTCACGCTTGTTGCAGTACAGCAAGTAATAGGGGAAACGATCAATTAAACACCCTCTCAACTAAAGGTGATAAAACGGAATATCGGATCTTCGGCATGGATTGCCCATCTTGTGCAGTGACAATTGAAAAGGCACTAAATAAGATGAAGAATATAGAAACAGTACAAGTTAACTATAATACAAGCAAACTGCAAGTTATTGGAGATGCGAATTTAGAGCATATTGAGCCAGAAATACAAAAGCTTGGCTATAAGATTGAACCAATGAACCAAAATAAAAATGAACGCATTTACCATATTGAAGGCATGGATTGCGGTAGTTGTGCAAAAACCATCGAAAACCACCTCAGTATAATTCCTAAGGTGAAAAATGTAAGTGTAAATTTCTCTACAGGAAAAATGAAGGCTGAACATGAGAATAGCGTTGATGATATTATCTCAGAGGTTTCCAAAATTGGTTTTAAGGCTTCATTGGCATCCAAGAATAAACCAGCTGATGTTTCAAGAAACACAGAAGGCAAAGGAATTATTATCTCATCTGGGATCCTTCTTGCATTAGGTTTTTTAGGGTCTTTTGCAGGAGTATCTCCCTTAGCATCGAACTTGCTATATGCCCTAGCTATGGTAATCAGCGGCTATAAGCCAATAAAAAGTGCTTATTATTCAATTAAAAGTCGTTCGTTAGATATGAATGTCCTAATGTCGGCTGCTGCGATTGGTGCAGCATTCATTGGCGAATGGTTTGAAGGAGCAACCGTAGTATGGTTATTTGCACTTGGCACCACTTTGCAAAATATGTCGATTGAGAAAACAAGAGATTCGATTCGGGGTCTGATGAATTTAGCCCCATCAGAAGCTTGGATCAAGAATGGGACACAATTGATTAAAAAATCAGTTGAGGATGTAGCGATAGGTGAAATCTTAGTTGTTAAACCAGGTGATAAAATTCCGTTAGATGGTGAAATTATTGCTGGAGAATCAAGTGTGAATCAATCGCCCATTACAGGCGAATCTATACCTGTCGATAAACAGGCTGGGGATACAGTCTTCGCGGGAACCATTAACCAAAATGGATCGATTGAAGTACGCGTAACGAAGCTAGTTGAAGATACCACGATAGCGAAAATTATTCATTTAGTAGAGGAAGCACAGGAACAAAAAGCACCTACACAGGCATTTATTGATAAGTTTGCAAGTATTTATACGCCGATTGTTTTTGTATTAGCCCTAGTTGTGATAGTCGTACCTCCACTAATTGGGTTTGGGACTTGGGGAGATTGGTTCTATAAAGGTCTTGAACTATTAGTTGTGGCTTGCCCATGTGCTCTTGTTATCTCTACACCTGTTGCAATAGTATCTGCAATCGGAAATGCCGCGAAGAATGGTGTCCTCATTAAAGGGGGAACTTTCTTAGAAAAGGCAGGAGCTATTCATGCTATAGCTTTTGACAAAACAGGGACTTTAACGGAAGGTAAACCGAAAGTGTCTGAGATTAAGACAACTACAATTTCGGAACAAGAGCTACTATCCATTGCAGTAACACTTGAAGAATACTCAACTCATCCTATCGCTCAAACCATTGTCTCATATGCAAAGGATAACGGAACCCAGCCTAAGCAGGGTGAATTATTCAAAAACATTGTCGGAAAAGGTGTTCAGGCTACTATTGATGGTGTAATTTACTATGCTGGTAACAGTCGGTTATTCAATGAACTCAATATCTCTATAAATGAAGTAAAAGAATATGTGGAAGAAATGCAGCAGACAGGTAAGACGGTTGTTATTATCGGTACAGAAGATAAATTACTTGGTGTTATTTCAGTTGCTGATTCTATACGTACAACAACCATCAAAGCATTAGAAGGCATAAAGCAGGTTGGCGTCAATGAAGTCGTGATGTTAACGGGAGATAACGAAGGAACAGCTAAAATGATTTCAAACGAAGCTGGGGTTAATCGTTACTTTGCTGATCTTTTACCAGAAGATAAAGTAGATGCGATTAAGAAATTACAAAGCGAAGGACAAAAGGTAGCAATGGTTGGTGATGGTATTAACGATGCCCCTGCCCTAGCTACTGCAGATTTAGGGATTGCAATGGGAGGAGCTGGGACAGATACAGCGATGGAAACAGCCGATATAGTATTAATGGCTGATAATCTTGAGAAGCTTCCTCATACGATCAAGCTAAGCAGAAAAGCTCTAACGATTATCAAACAAAATATCTGGTTCTCATTAATAATAAAATTTATTGCTCTTGCGTTCATTTTCCCCGGTTGGCTTACACTTTGGTTAGCTGTTCTAAGTGATACTGGCGCGGCGATCATCGTCATCTTAAATGCGCTGCGGTTATTAAGAGTTAAGTAGTTACCTAGAAAGTTGTTCAGAAATATTTAATTCAACTGAACAACTTTCTAACAAAAATATATTAGAGTGCAGCCGGAGGTTTTATTGTGAAAAGAATGTTATTTATTTTATCAATTCTTATTTTGTCCGCCTGTTCAACTTCATTTGAGGCAGAGACAGACTGGAAAGTACAGAGTTTTGAATATACAAACCAAAATAATGAAAAGGTTTCTTTGAATGATTATAAAGGTGACATCTGGCTGGCCGACTTTATTTTTACAAACTGTGAAACGGTTTGTCCGCCAATGACATATAATCTCTCACAAATACAACAAAAACTCACTGATGAAGGACTTGATGACATAAAATTTGTTTCATTTAGTGTTGATCCAAAAGTCGATTCTCCTGAAATTTTAAAAGAGTATATTGAGAAATATGATGTCAATTTGGAAAACTGGGATTTACTAACGGGCTATACACAGGATGTCATAGAGACATTTGCAATGGATTCATTTAAAACTGTTGTAGTAAAAGATAATCAATCCGATCAAGTCAATCATGGTACAAGCTTTTATTTAGTAAATAAAGAAGGAACTGTAGTAAAAAATTATAGTGGAGTCCAAAATGTCCCATTTGATCAGATTGTTTCAGATATTAAGTCATTATCAAATTCTTATAAGTAATCTATCCATGAAAGGAATTAATTATGAAAACGATTCGGGTCATCAGTATAGTTTTAGTACTATTAATTGTTACTCTTTATTACGTCCCTTTTACTTTTAATCCGCCAGGTGATACAAGGATGATCATTGATCATAATACTAGTACATATATGGCACCTCCATGTTTTGAGGAGTCAGAAGCAACGAACTATCTTGAAGAAACGACTTTAAAAGATGTAAAGGTAACAAACTACAATTCTAGGTCAACTTGCACTGAGGATATACTGGCACCTGAGAAAATGACGTTAATTGAATTTTTAACGGGCTCTAAATGGAATTGGTAAAAAGAGGATGAATTAATTTTCTTGTTTTTTAAAATTCTTGATTATTCAGTATAGGGAGGAAGCTGATGGAGTATTCTGTTGGAATCATTGGAGGAGGACAAGCAGGTATAACGATCGGATATTACTTAAAAAAAGTAAATATTCCTTTTATCATCATAGATAAACATCATAGGGTGGGTGAATCATGGAGAAATCGCTATGAGTCCCTCGTTTTATTTACTCCTCATCAATATAGTGTTTTGCCAGGACTGCAAATGAAGGGTTTATCAAAAAAAGACTTCCCAACAAAAGATGAAATGGCTGATTATTTAGAGGACTATGTACAGCACTATAACATTCCGATGATGCTTAATACGACTGTTGATAAGTTGAAAAAGGAAGAAGACGGATCCTTTTTCATAGAAACGAATAAAGGAAGAATGAAAACTCAGCAAGTGATTGTAGCATCAGGTGCATTCCAACAAGGGTTTATTCCCGATGTCACAAAAACACATACTGAGGCGATTCAGCTGCATTCTTCTGAGTATCGTTCACCGGCAGATGCATCTGGAAATGAAATATTGGTTGTTGGCGGAGGGAATTCTGGAGCACAAATTGCTGTAGAACTGTCAAAAAGCAAGAATGTTACTATTGCAGTTAGTCACCAGTTTAAATTTCTACCTTTATCAATATTGGGGATCAGTATTTTTAGCTTGCTAGAAAAAACGGGGCTATTATATGCAGGAGCAGATACAATAAAGGGGAAATGGTTTAGAAAACAGAAAGATCCTATATTTGGAAAAGAGCTTCAAACGTTAATTAAAAACCAAAAGATTACTGTAAAGCCGAGAGTTGTTCAAGTTGGTGATAAAGGTGTTGTATTTGAAGACCAGACCCTTCAGAAATTTGATAGCATAATTTGGGCAACAGGATTTGTTCCATCTTATGAATGGATTCAAATTGAACATGTTACCCATAATGGTAAACCTGTACATAACAGAGGCATAGCAGATGTTAAAGGACTTTATTTTATTGGACTACCTTGGCAGCATCAACGTGGTTCAGCTCTAATATGTGGAGTTAGTAAAGATGCTGAATATTTAGCGCAATTTATTACAGCATATTATACAGATTATAAAAAGACTGATTGTCAATAGCTACACCTAAACTATAGGGTGCTTTCCTTAAGTTAAAGGGAAGCCTTTTTCTTATGTCGCTAAGGGGGAAGATTAGTGGAAAGGAAAGTAATTGACATTATCAATTAATGACGATATCATCTAAATAAGAGGCGATGATATATGAGAACACAAGATAAAATACAAATTAGAGAATTACTGCAACAACTAGTTCGTGACTTTGGACTTCTCCAAAAAGATGGCTCTGATTGTTGTGGAATAACAGTAACACAAAGCCATATCGTTTATGAATTAGGAAAATATCCAAATATTTCTCTTCATACTTTAGCTGAAAAATTAATTATGGATACTGGCCTTTTGAGCAGACAGGTTAATAAACTTGTGGAACTTCAGTATATATTAAGGGTCCCAGATCCGAATGATCGAAGATATGTACTTTTATCTTTGACAGAGTTAGGTGAGGCAAAAGCTGAAGAAATATCGAACCAAATGTTAGATTACTTAGGTAACATCTTAGCTCATATTCAAGAAGATAAGCATTCACAAGTATTAGAAAGTCTAAGTTTATTGCTTGATGCAATGAATAAAAATGATGGATTAGGTAGTTGCGCCACCAGATAGGTGGCTTTCATTAAATATTATATTTGATAAAGTCAATTAATGTTGAAGTCAAATAAAAAAAGGAGGGTAATAATGCTTATTAGGAGAGCCTCTATAGAAGATTTAAACGAAATACTTGAAATTTATAACCAAGGAATAGAAGACAGATTGGCAACATTTGAGGAAGGTTTAAAAGACACAGACTATATGAAGAATTGGTTTGCTGTTCACCAGGGAAGGTATGCTGTATTTGTTGCTGTAGATTCAGATGGGGAAATTATTGGATGGGCTTCTATAAACCCTTATAACACAAGGCATGTCTATGATGGGGTAGGTGAGCTTTCTATATATATACATAGGGAATTTAGAGGAAAAGGGATAGGACAAATACTATTGAATGTGCTAGAAGACGAGGCAAGAATACATAACTTTTATAAAATAATACTCTTTACATTTCCAATTAATACATTGGGGCTGGCTCTTTACCAAAAGTTAGGTTATCGGGAGGTTGGTCTGCTTAAAAATCAAGGCAGATTAAATGAGAGATTTGTGGACGTTATGATTATGGAAAAGTTGTTGTTTAATGAAGAATATTACTTATAAAAAGGAGATTAATAAATATGTCTGAATTTAAAATTTTGTCTAATTGCTGTCAATCATCTAATGATTTCGAGGAGAAAAAACCTGATTTAGATTTACCTGTAGCTATAATCGGTGCTGGTCCTGTAGGTTTAGCTGCAGCAGCTCATTTAATTAAATACAATCAAAAAGTTATTATATTAGAAGCCGGTTCCGAAGTTGGATCCAATATTCTAACTTGGTCACATATAAGACTATTCTCTCCATGGAAATATAATATTGATAAAGCTGCATTATCTTTATTAGAGAAATACGATTGGAATCAACCAAAATTTGAAGATATACCTACTGGTAAAGAGCTTGTGGAAAATTATTTAGTTCCCTTAGCTAAAACTCCAGAATTAAAAGACGTAATTTCACTGGATACAAAGGTCATTTCTATAGCCAGAAAAAACATCGATAAAATGAAAACAGCAAACAGAGAGAACGTTCCATTTGTTATTTATACGGTGCACAAAGGCAGTCCTAAATTCATTGAAGCAAGAGCTGTTATAGACGCTACCGGAACATGGGGAAATCCCAATCCATCTAACTCTAATGGAGTTTGGTTACAATCAGAGAAAGAACTAAAGGATCAGATCTTCTATGGATTACCCGACATATTAGGAAAGAATAGGAAGCGTTATATAAATAATAAAACGGCCGTAATAGGGAGTGGACACTCAGCTATTAATGCTTTATTGGAATTAGGAGCATTAAAAGAAAATTATCCTCAAACAGAAATCCTTTGGATTATACGTAAAGAACATGTTGAGCAGGCATATGGGGGGGAAGAAAAGGACGCGCTAGAGGCAAGGGGATTATTAGGTAGTAGAATTCATGAATTGGTAGATAGTGGTCAGGTTCAAGTGTACACTTCCTTTCAAGTAGAACGTATATTAGGTGGAGCTAACGCAACCTTAAAGATTGTAGGTGAAGTCAAAGATTCCAATATCACAATAGAGTCTATTAATGAAGTTATCGTTAATGCCGGAAATAGACCTAACTATTCTTTTTTAAGTGAATTACGCACAAGTATAGATTTTGCTACGGAAAGTGTAGAGGCGATTTCTCCCTTAATCGATCCTAATTTACACAGTTGTGGAACAGTTCGACCACACGGTGAAAAGGAATTGAGACAACCGGAAAAAAACCTATACATTGTAGGTTCAAAAAGCTACGGAAGAGCACCAACTTTCTTAATGGCCACGGGTTACGAACAGGTACGTTCAATAGCTGCTTATATTGCAGGGGACATAGAAGCATCAGAAAAAATAGAACTTGATTTACCAGAAACAGGAGTCTGCAGTGTTAATTTAGTACATGCTAATAGTGTAATAAATAAAAATAGTTGTGATAAAGATAGTTGTTGTTCTTAAGAAGGCAAATTAAAAATATTGTATATAGAAATTGTGGAAAAGGATTAATGTATTGGAGATTGACATTAATCCTTTTCTTTCATTAAGATATAAGCATATAATTATATATATTTTATTTTTTAAAAGGTAGGTGGAACCGTATGAAAGAAGAAAATACTCAAGACTTAAAAGAGACTGCAAATGTGCTAAAACTTTTAGGAGATAAAACCAGATTATCTATGGTTAACATGTTATCGGAACAGGAATGTTGTGTATGTGAATTTGTGGAGATTTTTCAAATGTCACAACCTGCAATTAGCCAGCATCTCCGCAAGTTAAAGGATATTGGTATTGTAAAAGAGCAAAGAAAAGGACAATGGGTAGTCTATTCCTTAAATACTGAAAGCGAATATTACTTACTGATAAAAGATGTTTTAAATCATGTACCGAGTGAACGAGATAAATTTACTTGGCTAGAGAAAAATGGATTTAGAATTATATGTAATTAATGGGGGTTAACAGCTTTGATACAAACATTTTTAGCAACGATTATTTTTTTATTAACACTGACATTAGTTATCTGGCAACCAAAAAATCTTTCAATTGGTTGGTCAGCATGTGGAGGAGCGATTTTAGCTCTTCTCGTAGGAGTAGTTGATTTCAATGATGTGATCGACGTGACAGGCATAGTTTGGAATGCCACATTGGCATTTGTAGCAATAATAATCATTTCACTAATCTTAGATGAAATTGGCTTTTTTGAATGGGC
This sequence comes from Cytobacillus gottheilii, assembly GCF_001636345.1. Lineage (GTDB taxonomy): Bacteria > Bacillota > Bacilli > Bacillales > Cytobacillaceae > Cytobacillus > Cytobacillus gottheilii. The sequence continues at coordinate 3,582,890 of NZ_KV440945.1, read as the reverse complement.
AGCTTTACATATGGCTAGAGTTGCAGGTGGTAATGGTTTAAAAATGTTTATTTACGTCTCTATATTAGGCTCAATCGTTGCAGCACTATTTGCGAATGATGGTGCTGCACTTATACTGACTCCAATCGTTCTGGCAATGGTCAGAGCATTAAAATTTGAGGAAAAAATGGTCTTTCCGTTTATTATAGCAAGTGGATTTATTGCAGATACAACTTCTTTGCCTTTGGTGGTAAGTAACCTAGTTAATATTGTTTCTGCTGATTTCTTTGATATTGGTTTTGTAGAATATGCTACTAGAATGATTGTCCCTAATATCTTCTCATTATTAGCAAGTATTCTTGTCCTGTATCTATATTTCCGCAAACGTATTCCAAAGTCATATGATTTAAGCCATCTAAAAACTCCGGTTGATGCTATTAAAGATCAAAAAATGTTTCGTATATCTTGGGGTATTTTAGCTATACTGCTCATTGGATATTTTGCGAGTGAGTTTCTTTCCATCCCAGTGTCATTTGTTGCGGGTGTAATTGCAATCGTCTTTCTTTTGTTTGCAAGAAGAAGTCCTGCCGTCTCCATTAAGCAGGTAGTAAAAGGTGCCCCATGGGCAATCGTCTTCTTTTCGATCGGAATGTATGTAGTCATTTATGGACTTCGCAATGTAGGATTAACAGATTTACTATCCAATATTATTCAAGCAGCTGCAGACCAAGGTCTATTCGTTGCTACCCTAGGTATGGGATTCATTGCTGCCATCATTTCATCCATTATGAATAATATGCCAACAGTACTGATAGATGCTTTAGCAATTGCTGATACAAATGCTACTGGGGTAATTAAAGAAGGATTAATTTACGCTAACATTATCGGTTCCGATTTGGGTCCTAAAATTACACCAATTGGTTCACTAGCTACTTTATTATGGCTTCATGTTTTATCACAAAAGGGAGTGAAAATTTCATGGGGTACTTATTTTAAAACAGGTATCATCCTAACAATTCCAACTCTTTTAATTACATTAATTGGACTATACTTATGGCTTTCTATTATTTCATAAAATATGAAGTAAAAATTTTAATTACAAACACCATAATATAAATACTAACCTTATGGAGGATAAATTCATGAAAGTAATTATTATAGGATCTGTTGCAGCAGGTACATCCGTAGCAGCTAAAGCACGCAGGAACGATGAAGAAGCAGAAATCACACTTTATAATGCAGATTATGATATTTCATATTCTGCATGCGGTATTCCTTATTTTCTAGGGGGTGAGATTGAGAATCTGGATACATTAACTCCTAGAAGTGCCTCATGGTTTAAAAAGCGATACAACGTAGATATCTTTACTCGTCATGAAGTAACTACTATTGATGCAGAACAGAAAAAAGTGAAAGTGAAAAATTTAGATACGGACGAAGTAAAAGAAGATAGTTATGATGTATTAGTATTTGCAACTGGAGCATCACCATTAACTCCTGATGTTTCTGGAGTAGATAAAGAACATGTTTTCCAAGTACGTACGATACAACATACAGCAGCCATTGACCAATTTATAAAAATAAATCAGCCAAAGAAGGCAACGATAATTGGGGCTGGATATATTGGTCTTGAAATGGCAGAGCAACTTACTCAAAGGGGATTAGAAGTTACAATTGTACAACGTAGTAATCAGGTAATGGCACACCTCGATAAGGATATGGCTTGCCGCGTGGAAGAACATTTGGTGAAAAAGAAAGTAAATCTGATCTTAAATGATGAAGTAACTGAGATAAGTAAGAAAGAAGTATTAACTAAATCAGGTGAAACGATTGCTACGGATATTGTCTTATTAGCAACCGGTGTTCGTCCAAATGCACAACTAGCTAAGGAGATTGGTGTAACTATTGGCACTTCCGGGGCTATTGCCGTTAACAGTAAGATGCAAACTAATATTCCTAATGTATATGCTGTCGGCGATGTGGCTGAAAGTTACTCAGTTATTACAGGCAAACCTATTTATCGCCCATTAGGGAGTACAGCAAACAAAATGGGAAGAATAGCTGGAGACGTAATTACAGGAGGTTCTTTAGAACATCGGGGTATTTTAGGTACTGGTATTTTAAGAGTATTTGATTTGGCTGTCGGTCAAACTGGTATGAATGAAGTGGAGGCATTAGAAGAAGGTTATGATATTGAAATACTTCATAATATTAAACCATCCAGAGCAGAGTACCTCGGAGGAAAAGAATTAGTCATAAAAGCCATTGCTGATAGGGACACTGGCAGAGTATTAGGTGTACAAATAATAGGAGAAGATGGCGTAGATAAACGAATTGATGTATTCGTAACAGCAATAACCTTTAAGGCCAAAGCAGAGGACCTCTTCCATCTTGATCTTGCCTATGCTCCCCCATTCAGTACAACGAAAGATCCAGTGATGTACACGGGAATGGCCTTGCATAATGCTATTGAAAAGAAAAATAAGCTAATTACACCGAAGGAACTATCGGAGAAAATTGAAAAGGGAGAAGCGATTCAAGTAATTGATACCCGTTCTCCAAAGCAATATGATTTTTCAAAAGTGGAAACTGCAATTAATATACCATTAGGCGAATTGCGTGAAAAATGCACAGGACTTAATCCTGATTTACCAACAGTAACTTACTGTAATGGTGGAGTGACTGGGAATGCTGCTCAAAATGTGATGCGTAACTTAGGCTTTAATGATATCTATAATCTTTCTGGTGGTAATAAGAATTACCAAAATTATATGAAGAACAAATAATCAATAGTAGACCTTAGGCGTTCCTAGGGTCTTTTTTAGGTCATAAAAGGTGCAATATCCTTAAATAACTGTTTGTGACAGAATAGGATTGTGAACCAATACACTTAAACTAACGGGTGCGTTAGTTCAAGATCAGCTACCAATTAAGGTGGCTTTTTTTCTGTAAAATACACGACAGTTAAAGAAGAATAATAGGCTTTTCCTTCTCAAATAAATCCTCTGGAGAACTTTTCACACACCGTAAGCTATGCAATGATTTGTGTTTCCTCAGCAATAGTAAAAAGTAGCTGTTTTAAAAATTTGCTATACTAAAAATTTTAGGTTTTGTTCTTTTACCACAATGTTCTTATTCAAGTAACGGTAAAGGGTAGTTCAATAAGCATGAAGGAATTAGATAAAAGTTAATGCTTATTTTTGTTGAAGTCTTATTTGTAATTTAATTGGAAGACTATAAGCTAATGCTTATAAATATGACTAAAGATTTAAAGTAGGAATATGATTGGACCATTTAATAGAGAAACTAAAAGAAATTAAATCAGAAGAATGAATCCTTATTTATTCAAGCTTAAAAAGAAAAATTGAATGTTCATTTCAACAAGACTTGTCCGTACCGCTTGCTTCAACTGCAAAAGTAGTGCTTGGTTACTGGGTTGCACGTCTGGTTGAAGAAAATGTATATAAATGGACTGACGAAATTAAGGAGATAAGTTTTAATCCAAAAGAAGATAGTAAGGAATTGTACCCTCATTTTCAAAAAAGATATAGTTTATCACTAGAAGATGCAGTTGAGGTAATGATTGCGTGCCATGATAGTTATATTGCGAATCACATTGTTGAGTTCTGTGGTGGGTGGAAAAATGTAAGTCAAGGTATTAGCTGCCATTTCTCAAAAATAAATGTTACTCAGAATCCAAGGGATATTAAAAATAATGGTGAACTGAATCAATTGCTTGAAGTTTTAAAGTTGATTTTTGAAGGCTATGATACCAAACCTGAGATATGGAATCCTATTATTAACGGATTAGTTAGACAGCGCGGAGAAATAGAAGGCATCCCACATTATCATTTAAACCATATCACCGGTGGATTGGATACCGTGGTTGTCGATATTGGGATTATCGGGGAATTTTCAAATAAACCATTCTTATATGTATTGGCTGCTAAGGAATTACCAAATCGTTTATATGAACAACATGCAGATGAAATAATCATGGAAGTGTTAAGGAACTTATATAAAGAATATTATAAACAGGATTGCAATAATTGAAGATTCCTAGGTTACTAAATAGCGTATGACTAGCAGGACAGAATCGTTTAAGTGCACTTATTCCTCAAAGTCGTAGAAAGGCGTATATGCTAGATTTAGTAATTGTTATTTTATTACAAAAAGATCATACACGATGATTAAATATACTATTACGCTTACTTGTCACAGAGTCTTTTTAAAAATGTAAGAAAAAAGTAAGATTTTATACAGTAATTATTAATAAAAGTCCTTTGTTATAGTGGTTTACTAGTACTAGAAAGGAGAGTAAATAAATACTATGACAAAAAAGATCATTGTAAGCATCACAGGGATAATTGTGTTATTTTTACTTATAAATCCTACTTTTCGATTAGAATCAATTCATTTGAACGAACACATTGATAAAAAATTAATTGGAGTAGAAAAAGTTTCAGATAAAAATAATGGTTTATTAAATGAGAGAGAATTAGAAGAAAATATAGCTAGTAAAAATGTCTACTTACTTAGGTTAGATCAAAATAAAGTCCTTTATCAAAAACAGCCTCAAAAAGAAATTTCCATTGCTTCTTTAACTAAGATCATGACAACACTTGTTGCAATTGAGCAGCTTGATGAAATTCATGAACCTGTGACAGTTTCTTCGGAAATGTTTTCAAAACTGTATGAAGAAAATCTTTCTGTAGCTGGTTTTTTACCAAATGAATCTGTTCGTGCAATTGATTTGCTTTATGGAGTCATGCTGCCTTCAGGTGCCGATGCTGCTCTTGCATTAGCTCAACACTTAGCGGGTTCTGAAGATAACTTTGTTAAACTAATGAATGATAAAGCAAAAACTTTAAATATGAATCATACGTCTTTTTCAAATGTAACAGGTAACGATCAGGCAAAGCATTACTCTACAGCAGAAGACATAGCTATTTTACTAAAAGAGGCATTACAGAATCCTACTTTTAAAGAGATCTTTACAAGTGAGCGTCACTCTACTGCAAGTACTAATTTAAGAACCGAAGGAATTACCATGCATAGTACGATGTTTCAAATGATGTCCGATCAAACGATTGATTCATCTATACAGGTTTATGGAGGCAAAACTGGTTACACAAGTCAAGCAGGCTTATGTCTTGCTAGTTACGCAATTATCAATAATGTTGAGTATATTTTAATAACAGCTGGAGCGCACGGTTCAAATAAAACTCCTCCATACCATATAATGGATGCTATTCTTGTATATGAAAGCTTGCTATAACATCAACAGATTTAAAGTGAGAGCTGGTCAACAAGCGTTGGTCGGCTTCTTTTCTGTAAACAATTAAGCTTCTGTACCATTCTAAAGATCAAATGAATAGGTAAAAGAAGGGATTCTTATGACCAGAATGGAAGTTAACTGAATGAATCATTTATAAACTAGAATTAAATTTTATAAAAAACATAAGCAAGGAGTGACATAAAATGATTGAAAATAAAGGTACAGAAGTAAAATCCTCTTCAAAAGCAGAAAACATTCTAACTCGAATCAATAGTAAAACGAAGCTAGGCGATTTACGTAAAATCGCAAAGGACATTAAAAAAGATCATGAACTAGCTATGGAACTTTGGTCAACCGAAGCGTATTTGCCGAGGCTATTAGCTATTTTAATAATGGACAAAAAAAATCTTTCACAAGACGTGCTAAATAAGCTTGGTCAGGATATGCAGACCCACACTTTTGATGAGCGAAACAACTTAATGGATTGGTTAATGGCTAATCAGCTCAGCAAAGACAAGAAGACAATTGCTTTAATGGAGTCATGGGAGAATAGCTCTTCTGCGCTCCAAAGGCGAACTTTCTGGTACTATCAAGCACGTTTGAGATGGACTGGACAAACACCGCCTGATAATACCGAATACTTGCTATCTGCATTAGAAGCGAATATTGCCCAGGAAGAACGGGAAGTTCAATGGGCAATGAATTTCACTGCAGGCTGGATAGGCGTTTATGATGAAAAGCAACGTGCACGCTGCATTACACTTGGTGAGAAAACGGGTCTATATAAAGATGAAAAAGTAGCAAAAGGATGTACACCAAGTTATTTGCCTGAGTTCATTGCCATTGAAGCTAACAAAAGACACAATAATTAGTGCCTTTGAAAAATTTATTAGGATTAATTCAAAGAATAATTATAAACAACAAATAGACAAATCGTGTTGAATTTTAGGGGGATCATCATAATGGAAGAGAAACAAAAAAGCGGCAAAGGAATACTCCTGACAATTGGGTGGTTAACAGTGGCATTATTAATGTTAAATTTAATGCCGCCTGTGTTTTTATTTATCCCTATAGCTCTCGGAGTTGTATTAAAGCGAGATTACCAGGGAGGTTCGGCTCTCATTATTTTTGGGGGTTTAAGCGGGATTGTGGGCTGGCTTTTAGGGATGTTTGTCATTAATAACATCCTGTAGGGAATTAACTAGATTTAACCTATTTAAACAAAAGGCCATACAAATAGTGACTAAACAGAAAAGACCACTTCCAAATCAAAAGTGGTCTTTCTTGCCATACTTCTGTAAGTTACTAGATTAATAAGCAGACTTATATTGTCTAAATGTTTTCCCTTTCCATAAAATGACCAGAGCGATCAGCAGCCCAACAGTAGAAAAGGACAAAATAACGTGCTGAATATCAATACCTTTGGACACAAGCAAGGTTACACTTGCATATGCAAGCGGATCGAAGCCATTCATTGCCAGAAAGACTATGCTCATAACTCTTCCCATGATCCGGGGATCTGTATCCTCCTGTGCTGAGGTGAAAAATGGGATCGAAACAAAAGTCATAGTGAAGCCAATTAAGAACGCTAATGCAGTCAAAACATATAAATTAGGAATCTGGCTAAATGCGATAGCTGTGATTAATGTGGCAACTAATCCAATCATTGATGTTAATCCTCTATGTCGTATTTTTACGATTCCAATGATGACAGTACTTACAAGCATCCCTATCGCTAAAGCGGTCTCAATGTAACTAAGATTAATCGGTGACCCTCCATACGTTTCTACTAAAATAGGAATGGCAATCGATATCGCCCCGAAGGCAAAGAAGTTTAAAGTAATTAAGACCAGAATTCCCGTAATCAAAAATTTATTCTCTTTCACATAGGAAAATCCCTCGATCATATCTTTAAGCGGCGTTTGTTTAATTGTATTGTCTACTGGACCTTCTTTTAAGAAAGGAGGAAACATAAAGAAGGCTGACAAAAGAACAACAATAGCGGACACTGAATACCCAATTGTTACGCCGCCGAACTCCATGATACTTCCAGATATAATTGGCCCAACTATAAACCCGGCCTGACCCAGACCCTGAATAATGGCATTTGCCTGTTTGATCTGGCTTTGATGCACTAGCTTTGGAATTAATGATGTTCCAGCTGGTCCAGAAAAAGCATCCAATGTTCCAAACAGGAATCCAAGAATGACTAGATACATAAAGGTTAATTGACCAGCATGGTTCAGTAGGAATAAGATAACGAGCAGAACCCCTTGAATGGAGCTCGTACTAAACATAATCGTTGTCTTCTTGAATTTATCTGCGAGAACTCCGCCAAATGCCATCATTAAAATGCGTGGCACAGTAGTGGCAATAAGTATAATGCCCAACGAGCTGGCAGAACCTAAATCCGAAATGACAAACCAAGTCGTTGTCATAAAAAACATGCTAAAACCGATGATCGCCAAAAAAGCGCCAATAAATAGAAATATAAAAGGGCGATTACGGAAAAGTGATTGCTGCTGTTCCATCTAACATCTTCCTCTCAAATTGAATATGTAACCAATCTTAAATGGTGACGTTATGTCGTAAGCAAGAGTTTTTCGTTAAAAAATTTAATAGGAGATTTACGCTTTGCATGTGACGTTACGTAACAGGTTAAAATGAAACGAGGGGAGGGATTTGTATGGAAGTAACCATCGGTCCATTTGCAAAAATGGCAGGAACAACAGTCAGAACTTTACGGTACTACGATAAAATTGGATTACTTTGCCCAAAAAACTACAATGACAATGGAAATAAAATATATACAGCAGCTGAGTGGGAACAATTTCAGCAAATTAATATTTATAAACATCTTGGATTGTCTTTAAAAGAAATTAAGGAACAAATGAAGAATGAGAGATCGAAGAATCGGGAGCTGCTGCTGTTGCAAAAGCAATTAATTTTAAAAAAACAGGAGGAATTGAATGAAATTCTTGACGTGATCACAAGAATGGAACGTCTTTACAATATAAAAGACATTTCTGATGAAGATCTAGATGAGTTCGCCTTTATCATGCTCGATTTATTTAGGAGAGAAAAATCACAAATTCAATCATTTGAAAAACATTTTAACGATGACGAACAGCTCATGCAGCAATTGAATTTACTGAAAGATCCTGAATTCAAAAAAAAGATGGATAGAGAAATATGGAACTTGCTGCAGGCCATAAAAAGCTCCATCCAGTTTAATGATTCTGAAAGCAGAAAAAAAGTACAAGAAATTCTAACTGAAATGGATGCTTTATTTCCAGGCACTGTAACCTTCTTAAATATGACGGATGACGATATATTTATCACCGAGCATATTCACGAATTTAATAATTATTTCCCTGAAGATATTGCTAATTATATTTATAAAGAAATGAAGGCTTATTATGAGGAAAAGAAAAATCAGATAGAGGAGGATTACTGAACTGTAAATTGCATTCAGTAATAATCTAAAAGAACAGCTGCTATTGGGCAGCTTCTTTTCGTTTTAGAAGGAAAGCAGTGTATACATATCGAAATAACCTTTTAACTTTACTCTAATCAGGAGGGACATTTATGAATGATGAAGTGAAAACTTATGATCAGGCAGTACGTGTGATAGAAGAGATCGGTCTACTTCCTCTTGCTCCTCTATTTCCAGACTTTCCTTCGCTAGATAGCGTCACTGATTCCGATTCTTGGCATTCAGGAACAGAGTATGATCCTTGGTTATGGAGAACACAATTTTCAGCTGATGGAATCGCTGGATATGGCAAATTCATAAAGAAAAAATCTATATTGGTCTCTCGTGAACTTCTACCTTATGTAAAAAGTGTGCTAGGTTCTGCTGACTCAGTTGAGGAGCGTTACTACAATGGAAATGTTTCAAAAGAAGCTTTCGAAATCTATAATATAGTCAGTGAAGAGGCTGGAATAGATACAAGAACATTAAGAGCTAGAGCAGGACTAAAGGAAAAAGAGCAAAAAAGGATTTTTGAAAATGCATTGTTAGAATTGCAAGGTTCAATGGATATCTTGATCTCCGGCATCCAAGAAAAAATCAACGAAAAAGGAGAAAAAAGCGGCTGGAACAGTACTGCTTTTGAGACCTATGATTCTTGGGTGATTAGAAATGGGATTCAGACCTTAAAGATAGAGAGAGAAGATGCAAAACAATTTTTGATCAGTCATTTTCAAAAAAAGTGCAGCATTGAGGGAATGAAGAAGATTGAAAAAATATTTGCCTGAACGGAAAGAAAGAGCGTCCTAAGAATTAGTTGTTTTTAAACAATTTTCAGATAAGATTTTTCTTTTATCAAAAGGATATAAGGTGATTATCGACATTGGTAAATAATATGGTGTTTTGTATTAAGGAACCTGTCCCCAGAATGGAGGAAATACAAGTGAAGCACGCATTAGTTGTTGGTGGGACTGGTATGTTATCAGGCGTTTCACTCTGGTTAATAGATAACGGCTATCATGTGTCGATCATTGCCAGAGATGCTGAAAAAGTGAAGCAGCTTCAAGAAAAGGCGAGTTCGAGCAGCCAAGTAACCCCGCTATTAGTTGATTATAGGAATAATGATGAATTAATAGAGAAACTAAAAGTAACAATCAAGCAAACTGGAGAGATAAATATAGTCGTGGCATGGATCCATTCAATTACGAAAAATGCTCTTCAAAGTATTATTAGTGAGGTTTCAAAAGAAAGCAATTCTTGGGAGTTATTTCATATACTAGGCAGTCGTTCAAATCTAGGAGAAATAAAAAAGAAGCTTACTGCATCTTCCAGTTGTGCATATTATCAAGTTCAATTAGGTTTTAAAATGGCAGGTTCTCAGTCAAGATGGTTAACGCATAGGGAAATTTCTGAGGGTGTAATTGAAAATATTAAGAAGAAAAAGCATGTGCTTATTGTTGGGCAGGTTGAGCCTTGGGAAAATCGTCCGAATTGACGATTTGATAAAACGAATGAGGAATAGTTTTTTGTTAGCGCATTAAAAATATGAATGGAGGAATTAACATGGAGTTTCAATACGTGAAAGTAGAAGTGCTTTTACCAGAAGAGTACATTGAAAAGGTAAGAAATGAGCTAAATAATATAGGTGTTCTAAAAGTTGGCGCATATGATAATGTAGTGTCATATTCTTTTGTAAAGGGGTATTGGAGACCATTGGAAGAGGCCAATCCTTTTAACGGAACAAAAGGAGAGGTTTCTTCTGGAACAGAGTGTAAAATGGAATTTAGATGTTTATTTGGGAGAATCAAAGAAGCAGAAATGCTAATTAGAAGTATTCATCCTTATGAAGAACCTATAATAAATATAATACCAATACTAACCTAATAAGTGACTATGTTACCGGCATAATTTAAAGGAATCGACTGATCCTGGTGGACAGGAAATTATTTTAAACTTCTCCAAAGAGTGAGGGGAAAGGTAGAAATTGATCGGAATTAATTAGTAAGGAAGCAAAAGAAATTATTGATCCTATAAAGTTTATTTTCGATTGTAAAAAGAACAAGAGGTGTATTTGAATGGGATGGAAATTAAAGGCATTTGATGAGTTGACAAATATTGAACTATACAATCTTTTAAAAGAAAGAACTTTAGTTTTTGTGGTGGAACAAAATTGTCCTTACCTAGAAGTCGACGGTAAAGATCCTTCTTCATATCATCTTTTTAAAGAAGATAATGGAGAAATCATCGCATATTCAAGGATTTTACCTGCGGGAGTTTCCTATCAAGAAGCTTCAATTGGAAGAGTCTTTGTTAAGAAAGAATACAGGGGACAAGGAATTGCAGAGGAACTTCTAAAGAATAGCCTCGACTTTATTCAAAACGAATTAAAAGAAACAAATGTTAAAATCCAAGCTCAAGACTATTTAAGAAAATTCTATCGTTCTTTTGGTTTTCAAACTATATCCGAAACATATTTAGAGGATAATATCCCTCACGTCGATATGCTTTTACAAAGATAATACGGTCTTAAAGTTGTTAAAAGGTTGCCTTGGCCATTGTGTCCTTGTTTTTACGTGCAGCTAACAATATTGCATCAGAAAATGACTAGACATTGCAATTCTATTGAGTTTCAGACTATTAAGTAGAAGCTGTGAAGGGTGCAGCTTCTTTTTTACTTAATACTTAGGTTTGTGCGTGAATGAATTGAATCGAGAAGACTGTTCATAAAGTTCTTAAGTCTATCTGAAACTAAACATACATTTGAATCGTAAAAAGTTCAGAGGTGATAAAATGTATTTTCCGTCGAAAAAAGACTTATGGATGACAATCGTTATTTGGCTATTTGCCGTTTTATTTATTGTTCCGCCTATATTATTTCCTGATTTTGGCGTTTGGATGACTCCTGAGTTCTTAAATAAACAGTGGATAAAAGTGGTGATCTTATGTCCAATTGGTTTAAGTTTAATATGGATTTGGTTCAATACAGGATATTCAATAAAAGACAATATACTTAAAATCCAGTACGGGCCATTTAAGAAGGCAATCAAAATTGAAGAAATTCAAAGCATTAGGCAAACCACAAATCCATTTACAGCTCCCTCACTTTCAATAAACAGAATTGAAGTTAACTACAGAAAATATAATACGATACAGATCTCACCTAAGGATATGAATGGATTTTTAACACAGTTGATGAAGATGAATTCTGGTATATTAATAAAAAAGTAGGAATCAAACTGGGCAGGTTAATTCAAAAATTGGAAGGAAAAAGGTATATAGTAAGGGAATATTTGATATAGCGGATTAAATAAAGGAGAGAATGATATGAGTAAATCATTTATTGATCAAGTCCATTATATTAGAATTCCTGTAAAAGATTTAGACCTGTCTGCACAATGGTATAGTGATGTACTAGGGCTTCAGGTACTAAACAATACCGAGGAACGTGTAATATTGAAAGTAAATGAAGGCGCTTTTTTACTGATCTTAGTTCCTACCAAAGATGAAACATTTGCACATTTTACAATTGATAATGAACAAGAATTTAGCATTGGCTTTACAAGTCCTGAATTACCTAAATTTCATCAGCACTTAATTGATCATCAAGTTAAGGTCGACGAGATACAAGAAGATAACGGTCATGCCTTTTTCCACTTTTATGACCCAAACGGCAATAAACTTCAAGTACACTGGTAAAATTATAACTAAATAAATCACCTTTATTACGTGAACTAGTGCTTAAATTCTTCATCAGCTGCCAAAACAGGCGGCTTTTTCTCTTTTTGTCATGATAAATGATGCTGTTTATGCCGTTGGCTGCTAATGGAGTGATGTACATTGATACTTATAAAGTCATTTGTTGAAAGAAATTTAGTTCCATTTTTACCTTTATCGGTGAAATTGAATTTGGTAATCAGGGCTTATATCTAAAAAGTATTAAGTCTATCTCGATATGATAAACGTTTCATTTTAGTTCCAGCCCACGAATTAGGCTGCTTCTTCAGTTTCACAATAGGAGCAGGATTGTTAAAAAAGGGAGAGCATATGAATATGAGAAAGATTGTACTTATAGGCTCAGGGGGAGCAGGCAAGTCCACATTAGCAAGGCAATTAGGTGAAGAGCTTAAAATAGATGTTTATCATCTAGATGCTTTATTTTGGAAGCCAAATTGGGTAAGTGTTCCAAAGGATGATCAAAGGAAAATCCAAAATAAGCTAGTGGAAAAAGAAGAATGGATTATTGACGGGAATTATGGTGGCACAATGGAGATTAGATTGAATGCAGCAGATACAATCATTTTTCTCGATATTCAAAGAACAATCTGTGTTTACCGTGCTTTCAAAAGAATATTACAATACCGAAACAAAACAAGACCTGATATGGGTGAGGGTTGCAAAGAAAGATTTGACTTAAACTTTTTAAAATGGATATGGAATTATCCCAAAACGAAAAGACCAGAAATTTTAAAGAAACTCAATCAAATATCTAAAGATCAACGAGTTATCATTTTAAAATCACCCAAAGAAGTTAAACAGTTTTTAAAAAAAGTTGAATGATTTTTTTTCTTTTTATTTATTATAGATTGAATTTATAGCATAAGAGCTGCCTAATGGCAGCTTCTTTCATTTTACTAACGGGTCAAGGTAGTCTGGAATCAGAAAGAACAATTAGCAGATTGGGAGCGGAGCAAGCGATTTATTGTATCAAATCATCCTAACTAAACCCAACGAAAACCTTCTTAACTAACGGTTGTGTTGCTGAATAACACCCATAAAAGAAACTAACCCAAGTGCGAAATTAGAGTGTATCAAAAATGTCTGAGTATATAGTTTCTTGCAAGTGTGTATATAAAGTGTTAAACTTTAGAAGAGTTATTTTTGTTCGGTGTAAAGGATAGTAAGATTAGCTTTTCGTCTTGATGATCACTGAGTGCAAGGATAGTACCAAATTGTGTGCAAAGCACACAGCAGGAGGAAACATAATGGAACAAGGTAAAGTAAAATGGTTTAACGCAGAAAAAGGTTTCGGATTCATCGAGCGTGAAGGTGGAGAAGATGTATTCGTTCACTTCTCAGCGATTCAAGGCGAAGGGTTCAAATCTTTAGACGAAGGTCAAACAGTTACTTTTGATGTTGAGCAAGGTCAACGTGGAGCTCAAGCAGCAAACGTGCAAAAAGCTTAATAACAAGAAAAAAAACAGACTTTTTATAGAGTCTGTTTTTTTTATGTAAAACAATTAGTCCAAAAGGGTACATCTATACAATTAAGATTAAATGGTAATCAATGTGTATTACCAAAAAATCAAACCAAGCTATTTAAAGAGAATCCATTTTGAACACTTAAAAATGGGTTTTTGTATTCGTGTTTATAAAGAGTCATTAAATGAAATAAATTAACCATGATTTCAAAGAGATATCCATCGAATTCGGTTAATGCTCCATTAGACAGTAAGCATTGTTTCAGTGAAACTGTGTTTTTTAGACTAAGTAAAAGTCTCGAAGTATTAAATACACACCTCCTATATATCCATCAGAGTTAATTTGAATTAAATTTCGATTTTGTTCACACATTTTTTAAATAACTCTTCTCCGATCACTCCATGAATATAAATTTAAACAGAATCTATCGTATAATGTTTTATGACAACAGTCGACATGAGGAGTATAATAACTAGTTGTTTCAAGTACATAATAGGAGGTTTTCTAATGAAGGCTTTTAAGATTGGATTTATTATATTGCTTTTGCTGCTTATTACAGCTTGTGGACAAGACAATAGTGCGGATAACAGTGATACACAAGAACAGGAAACATTTAAAATCGGTGCAATTCCAGATCAGGATGCGGCTGAATTAAGCAGGAGTATGGATGGAATTGCGGATTACATAGCAGAGGAGACCGGGTTAGAGGTTGAATATGTTCCTTCGGTCGATTACTCTGCTCTTGTTACTGCGTTTGATCGCGGAGAAATTCAATTAGCATGGTTTGGTGGTTTGACAGGTGTTCAAGCACGTAATTTAGTTCCAGAAGCTGAAGCAATTGCACAGCGTCCTCGGGATGAGGAGTTTACTTCTGTCTTTATTGCTCAGAGTGATGCTGGAATAGAAAGCTTAGAAGATTTAGAGGGAGCATCATTTACTTTCGGGAGTGAAAGTTCAACTTCTGGTCATTTAATGCCAAGACACTTTTTAATGGAAGCAGGCATTACTCCAGAAGAAGATTTTGATGGAGTGCCTAATTATTCTGGATCACATGATAAAACCTATAAGCTTGTAGAATCAGGTGCTTTTACCGCTGGTGTTCTAAGTGAGGCTGTATGGGAAAGTGCAATAAGTGATAAAAAAGTCGATCTATCAAAAGTGAAAGCTTTTTATACAACACCAGAATACTATGATTACAACTGGACAATTAATACGGTTGATGACACTTTCGGAGATGGAACAAAGGATAAAGTGAAAGAAGCGATTTTAAACATGGGCAGCGGACAAGCAGATTATCTAGACTTGTTCCAAACGGATTCTTTTATTGAAACACAAAATGACAACTATAAAGATATTGAAGAAGTAGCCAAACAGCTTGGCATCATTAAGTAGCAGGTGAAGTAGATGAATGACAGCAGCATTGACGTTACAAATATGACGGTGGCATATGGGCATAAACATGCCCTCTCCTCCCTCTCTCTTTCTATAAAAAGCGGTGAACAAATCGCCCTAATAGGTCCTAGCGGAGCAGGCAAAACGACGTTTCTTAATAGTTTAGCTGCACTGACTGTTCCAAGTGAAGGAGAAATTGCTCTTTTAGGTCAGAATGTACGCAATATGAAAGATCCGAAGCGGCGTGCTAAAACCATTGGTATGATTCGGCAGCAATTTGATTTAGTGAACGAACTGCCTGTCATTCATAATGTACTAGCAGGGAGGCTTTCGGAATGGGGCTTGCTTAAATCACTGCTGTCACTTGTTTTCCCTCAGGAAAAACAGGCAGCCGTACAAGCCTTAAAAAAAGTTGGGCTTGCAGACAAACTATATACAAAAACGGGGCTGCTTTCTGGAGGAGAGCAGCAGCGGGTGGCAATGGCCCGCTTGCTTCTGCAAAATCCGGCCATTATTCTAGCAGATGAGCCTGTCGCTTCCCTTGACCCGGCACGATCTGAAGATCTTTTGCAAATGCTGACACAGCTTGCTGCAGAGGGAAATCAAACCCTTATAGCCAGTCTCCATTCTGTTGATTTCGCTCTAACCTATTTTTCAAGAATTATCGCTTTGAAAAACGGAAAGTTATTTTTTGATTTAAAAAGCAATGAAATTACGAAGGATAGGCTATCCGAATTATATGCAATTGAGGAAGAGCAGAATGACTAAAATTTATGATGTTCATAAACGCTTATTTTTGACGCTCCTCCTAATTGGAATCTTTCTATGGTCGCTTTCTTCAGTTACATGGAACAGTGATCTTGTACATGGAAGCGGCATGGATACCCTAATGGAGATAGTAACAGCTCTTTTCATGCCGGATTTATCAGGAGAAATACTTACTGTAGCACTGGAATCAATTGTCATCACGGTGGTGTATGCTGTGGCAGGTATGTCACTGGCATTGGTTTTAGCTTTTTTCCTCGGTATTTTTGCTTCGGGGATACTAGCTGAAACAAAGGCTGGAAAGATAGTGTCTTCCAGCTTTTTTAGAGGAATTTTGAGTTTTATGCGAGCGATTCATGAGCTAGTATGGGCATGGCTTTTTGTTGCGTCCTTTGGATTATCACCATATGCTGCAATCCTCGCGTTAGCACTTCCTTACGCAGGCATTCTGGGAAGAATTTTTGCCGACCTGCTTGCCGATGTGCCAAAAGAACCCATCGAGAGTTTAAAATTGGCTGGTGCAAGCAAATGGCAAACCCTTCTGTATGGATATTTGCCGCAGGTCCGAGCAGGTATTCTCAGTTATGTGATGTATCGTTTTGAATGTGCTATTAGATCTTCAGCTATTATGAGTTTTGTTGGGCTAGGGGGAATCGGCTATCAGATTCAGCTTTCTTTAGATGACTTGGCGTACAATGAAGTGTGGACTTTTTTATATTGTTTAATCGCCATGGTTCTATTAATAGACCTCTGGAGCAGATACATACGCCATTCTAATGCAGCTTCTGCAGCCAAACAATGGTTTAAGTTTCTTATCCCAGCTGCCCTTTTGTCAGGTTCATGGATTTATATTATTTTTGTTCAGAAAGCTGAGTTTCTGTCATTATTTTCTTCAGAGAATCTACTGTATGTGAAAGAATTTTTCAGCGGATTAGCGGGATTAGAGGAGGAAGAACCAGCTTTTTTAAGCGGACAAGCCTGGATGGAGGCTCTTCAGCTCACCTGGGAAACACTGAAGATGAGCATTATGGCAATTGGAATATCGGCGGTTTTAATGATGATTACCGTCCTGCCTGCTGCCCGGAATATAGCCGATGGATCATTAATACTTCAAAAAAATTGGTATAGTCAATTGCTGTATGGTATTATTCGGATCATTTATATCTTTAGCAGAGCTATACCAGAACTGATATGGGCAATGATGATTATCTTTGTATTTAAACCTGGCATTCTTCCTGGCGCACTAGCGCTTGCACTGCATAACTTTGGTATTCTTGGCAAGCTGTGCGCGGAAACCATTGAGGATAGTGATGAACGGCCGATAAAAAATCTGGCTGTTGCCGGCGCACGAAAATACCAGTTATTATTCTATGGAATTCTTCCCTCTGTTTTGCCTAAATTCCTTTCTTATATTCTGTATCGCTGGGAAGTTATCATGCGTACTACCATTGTCGTCGGATTTGTTGGTGCAGGAGGACTTGGCCAGCAATTTAAAATGAGTATGAGCTTTTTTCATTATTCAAGCATCACACAACTGCTATTATGCTATATTGTGCTTGTATTCATCGCGGACGCATTTTCTGAAGGTGCACGCAAGGCGGTAAAGTAATAAAGTTTTTTTAATATAGTAGTCATTACAGAAAAAAAGCGGTCTTTTCTCAACATCCAGTTGGGATGCGGCCGCTTTTTTTGGTCATTTTTGTATATGTTGTTCCTTTGATTACTGGTCGGCAGGATACTAGAATCTGCTTAACTTTTAGAATGGGAATTGGCTCACCTTTGTATTATAAAAGGTGAACTGCTGCAGGAAATGGTAAAATTAATTCTAGAGATTATATGCCAATTAAGGATTTTCTAATCTGACAATTGGAGCAGGTTAGTGAAAAAAATCATTACAATGACCGAAAATGGATCAAAAAGGAATCAAGGGGGACCTGTAAATGAAAAGCAAAGTGCAAATATATGAAATCGAATCCCAATATTTCAGCCCCAAAGACCATTTTATTTCACGTATTAATGAGATGGAGAAAAAATCTGTTCGAGGGGCTAAGCTGGCAAAAAAGTGGACAGAAATTTTAAATCAGACTCTTAATAGTGAAATTTATCCTGTCATTCATCCGATTGGGCAAGAGACATTTTCATTATATGCCGAGTATCCCACAGGTGTATTTGAATATGCTTTAGACATTGACGGAGCTGCTTCACTTATAAAAGAAATAGATTTAAGGCCCGTACAGTTTAATCCGTCGGATATAATTAATGCTGTTGATCAAGGCAATCTAAATAAAGACCCAAACCGCATAAAACCAAATCATAAAAATCCTGTAATGGTAGTGCAGAGTCGTTATTTGACTCATAACAAACTTTATTGTATCAATGGAAACCATCGCATATTCGAAGCATATCGTAATAATGATGAACAAATAGAGGTATATGTTTTTAAAGACCTGGAGTTTGATCCTTTCTTTTATGACGCTTTAAGTAAGGCAATATATTATTTAGAAATTGATTACTGTCATGTAGTTAATGAGAAATGAAGTTTGCAATAAGGATTTAGAGAGTGTTTAAAGTTTTCAGAAAGTTATGATACAATTAATTTAACTAATTTTGTGATTTATTAAATATTTCATTCAAATGACAGGGGATTTATGGACAGTAATCGCAAAAATGGGGGTGTAAAAGGTGAACTTATTACTCTGGGTTACGATCGGTTTCATAACAATCGGATTTACTGTGCCGAACTTTATGAAAAAGGGTGCTGAAGGTAAGCTTGCTTTTATAACAGCTAATATGGAAGATGAGGAAAGTTCAACAAAAGCTAAATTCATCATTTGGTGGATAGTAAGTACCACTGGTTGGGGAATAGTGAGTATGTTTTTAATTGTTTGGTGTTTTCATTATTATCTTGGATAACTGTGGGTCAAACCTGATCGATAGGATAAAAGGATATAGAGTAGAACTTCCAGATCATTGGAAGTTCTATTTTTAACCATATTAACACTTAAACTCTAACAGAGCCAAAATTTTAAAAGCATTTATGTAGTCGATCGTATAACTATAGTAGGCATTTTAAGTATAGTGGATTAATAGTGGTATCTTTATTGTTTGGTCTTTGGAAGACATGACGGTAATAAAAATTTTCAAGTAAAATAGTTAGCTGTAACTTGAACGGCTGGATGCATATTAAGGAGGGATTTATCCTTTGTATTCATGGAGAGTAACAAAATATAATCCTATTCATAGAGATGTTGATGGAACTTATAAAAATCAGGATGAATGGACGTCTTATTCAGACATAGGCAGGAATGTT
The DNA here is from genome assembly GCF_001636345.1 of Cytobacillus gottheilii. Taxonomy (GTDB): domain Bacteria; phylum Bacillota; class Bacilli; order Bacillales; family Cytobacillaceae; genus Cytobacillus; species Cytobacillus gottheilii. Next base: position 3,563,495 of record NZ_KV440945.1, on the reverse strand, counting down.
CATAAAGATGAATATTTAAGTACAGAAGAAAACTATATAAATGCAATTTTTGCTTTTATGGAAGAAATGAACATAGCTATGATGTATTTGAATGCTTTAGAGCTGAAATCGGATGGAGTGAAGGAGCAAAATGCCTCTGTGTTTTTGTACAACCTGTGGGTAGGTAAAGCGGTGTCAAAACGGGAAATTAAAAAGCTGGCCAAGCTAACCTTGCGGGAAACGATTTGGTGTAAATTAAGCAGCAAAAAAGACTTCTTTGTTCATTTTGGATACGACTATTATATGTATATTGGTGCTATATATGATTGTCCAAATGCCCGTTTGAAAATAGAAGACAGTGGCCTATTCGTTGAAAAATATACATCACCGTATATGGACTGATGTGGAATATATTTGGTTTTGAAAAAATACGAGTTTGTGGTGATATTTTTATATCAGCTGCCTAAACTTTTCTTTTTTCTAAAAGAGGAAATTGATTAGTTTAACAATGCGGATTCCTTACATATTTAGAATCCTAAAAAAGTTAAAAGTGTAAGGAATCGATCGAAGCCCACCCCTAAAATCCTTAAAAAGGAAAACAGAGGGGTGAAAGTGGGCGAAACACACCGCGATAATCCTAAAAAAAGGAAAACAGATGGATGAAAGCGTCCGAAACACACCCCTATAATCCTAAAAAAAGGAAAACAGAGGCATAAAAGCAACTTGAGCCACACGAAACCATCCCATACTCCACAACCCAAAAACCATCCAAAAAATCAAAAAACAATCTGAAAACCCTTACAATTTTTTATTGACATTCCCACAACTAAGGATTAAATTGGTAGTAATAAGTTAATCGGTTAACCGGAGGTCGAAAATGAACAAAAAACCTACGATAAGAGACGTAGCGAAGCAAGCAGGAGTATCTCCAGCAACCGTTTCATATGTATTGAATGATGTGAAGAAAGTCTCTGATAAAACAAAAGCAGTAGTACTTGAAGCGATTGAACAATTGAATTATTTTCCTGACTTCACCGCAGTTAGTTTATCGAAGAAGAAGTCAAATTTAATTGGAATCATGCTTCCGATTATAGAAGATTCACCTGCATCGGTCTTTAAGAACAACCTTTATTATAATGAATTTGTTAGCGGCGTGGAGCTGGTAGCACGTAATCGGAAATTTGACACAATGATTACTGGTGTTGGAGATCTTGATGAATGCAAGAATTGGATAATGAAAAGAAATATCGATGGCCTGATTATTTTAGGGATGTTTCCTGAAAGTCTCTATAATGAATTGAAAAACATAAATATTCCTATTGCTCTTATTGATACATATGAAGATTATACGAATCTATTTAACAATGTAAAAGTAAACGATGAATATGGCGGATATTTAGCAGCAAAGCATTTAGTGGAATTAGGACACAGAAATATTGCATTTGTTGCAACGAATCTTGCAATGAGTCCAGTAGACAGAAAACGGTATCAGGGGTTTGAGGAAGCACTCAAGGAAGCGGGAATTCAGCCTAGCAGCAAATTCATATTCGAAACACATGATATTACATTTGAAGATGGAGCAAAGGTGGGGAAAGAACTTCTGAGCTCTGACCATGGTATAACAGGAATAGTTACAGTGTCTGATGTGCTGGCAATTGGGATGATCAAAGCGATTCAGCAGGAAGGTAAACAAGTTCCTGAAGATTATTCAATCGTTGGATTTGATGATCTGAGTATTTGTAAATACATCACACCGAGTTTAACAACCATCAGACAGGACATCTTTGAAAAAGGGAAACTAGCAGCTGATCAGCTGGTTAATGCAATAGAATCACTTAACTCTGAACAAAAAACAATTGAAATGCCGGTTGAACTTATTGTAAGAGAATCAACACGAAGCTTATAAAAACTTCATCTGAAAAGTGCTATTTATAAAAGTAGCACTTTGTTATTGGACTATAATTTAACCGGTTAACCAATAAAGGAGGTGGTAGGTAAAAAGTAAAAGCGCAAGCGTTTTATAGCACAATCATTGTTTCACATTTCAACTAATTATAAGGGGGAATAGAAGTGAAGAAACGTTTTCTTGCATTAATATCAATATTACTGATTTTATTTTTAGCAGCCTGTGGACCTGATCGAACCAACACAAGTGAAGATCAAGAAGAAGATCAAAACGAAAATAATACTGAAGCAGAAAACCCTGAGAGTTTATTGATTTGGGCACCTGTTGATCAAGCACCTGATATAGAAGAAATTGTAGCAGGATACACAGAAGAGACAGGAATTAATGTAGAAGTTCTTCCATTTGCAATGGACGAACAAGAAGAAGCCATGTCACTTGATGGACCTTCAGGTAATGGTCCTGACTTGTTCTTCCAGCCTGGAATTGGAAGCTTATCAGTAAAAGGTTTAGTTCAGCCGATGACTGTGGATCAGGAAGTTCTTGATACGTATTCTGAAGGTTCTGTAGAAGCGTTAAGTTATGAAGGTGAAGTCTTTGGTTTACCGGCTGTCGTAGAATCACTGGCTCTATACTACAATAAGGATCTTGTTCCAGAAGCACCAGAAACGATGGCAGACATCGAAAATATTGCAGCGAATTTAACAGATGCATCAAATGATGAATATGGTTTCCTTTATCCGGCAACAGATTTCTATTTCTCTTTCCCATTCATGGCAGGTTACGGTGCTGACATTTTTGGAAAAGACGGAGATGTTTTTAATATTGATGAGCTTGGATTGGCAAGTGAGAGCGCAGTAAAAGGTGGAGAATTAATTCAGGGTTGGTTTGAAAACGGATACATTCCAACTGGTATTACGATGGATGTTGTAGGCGGGTTATTTAATGATGGTAAAGTCGGTGCTGTTATAAATGGTCCTTGGGCTTTAGCTGAGCACAAGGAAGCCTTAGGAGATAAACTAGGGACGGCTCCAATTCCAAAACTTGAAAACGGTGAGCACCCAGTTACTTTCTTAGGGACGAAAGGATGGATGCTATCAGCATACTCAGAGTATCCAGATGCAGCTACTGACTTAGCAATCTATTTAACTAGTGAAGCTTCATTAAAGGCTTATTTTGATAGTACGGGTGAAATGCCGGCAAACTCAGCTATTTTAAGCAGTGAAGAATTCCAAAACGATCCATTATTAAATGGATTTGCAACACAATTAGAAAATGCAAACCCATTCCCGCCAGTTCCTGCTCTATCTGCTGTTTGGGATCCTATGGCTGACGCATTAACCTTCATTACACAAGAAGATGATGTGAAGGGAAGCTTGGAAGCTGCTGTAGATACAATAAATCAGGATATTCAGCTTAACTATAAGTAATCATTCACAGCTTAAATGTTATCCTGCAAAATGGATAACATTTAAGCCCATTATGATGAGTAAAGACGAATATTTAAATCCATCAATGCCTTTTAAAGAAGAGGGAGGGGTGCGAAATGGCATCTGATCAAACTCGATCACATAGCGTGAAAATAGCCACCTTGCTGTCCATCATACCAGGCCTTGGACAATTATATAATAAACGTTTTATCAAGGGGACAATATTCCTTATACTTTCAGCAGCCTTTTTAATCGTCTTTTATGACATCTTAAACATAGGGTACTGGGGACTATTTACATTAGGTGAAATTCCAGCAGTTGATGATTCGAGGCTGTTATTAAGTCAGGGGATTATCGCGTTAATTTTAACAAGCTTTGGATTGACCTTCTATGTTGCTAACCTTTTTGATGCGCGCAGAGACGCAAAGAAAATACAGGATGGTTCAGCTATCACTTCGATCAAAGAATCATTCTTAAATGCATGGGATTCATCTTTTCCATATTTACTAGTAGGTCCAGGTTTGTTTTTATTAGTATTTATCGTTATTTTCCCATTATTATTTATGGCGTTTCTGGCGTTTACAAATTATACGCTGATGAATTCGCCGCCAAAGAATCTATTAGATTGGGTGGCTTTTGATAATTTCACAGCATTAGTTACGATCCCAATGTGGAGAAGTACCTTTCTTTCGGTTTTATCATGGACGCTCATCTGGACATTTGTAGCAACAACCATCCAGATTGCATTAGCTATGTTCCTTGCTGTTATCGTTAATGACCCAAGAGTAAAAATGAAAAGATTAATCCGAACCGTATTGATTTTACCGTGGGCAGTACCGGGCTTTGTAACGATTCTAATCTTTACAGCGCTATTTAATGATAATTTTGGTGCTATCAATAGAGATATTATCATGCCTCTATTCGGCGATGGTATTCCGTGGCTGAGCGATCCTTTCTGGACTCGTATTGCTTTAATCGGTATTCAAACCTGGCTCGGCTTTCCATTTGTATTTGCTCTATTTACTGGTGTTCTTCAGAGTATTTCAAGTGAATGGTATGAGGCGGCAGATATGGATGGTGCCAGCCGTATGCAGAAATTCAGGTTCATTACATTTCCGCATTTAATGTTTGCAACTGCTCCATTGTTGATCATGCAATATGCAGGAAACTTTAATAATTTTAATTTAATTTACTTGTTTAATCAGGGCGGACCTGCCGTACAGGGACAAAATGCTGGAGGAACGGATATTCTCATTTCCTGGGTATACGATCTGACATTTCAATCAAGTCAATTCAGTATTGCAGCAGCCATCTCCTTAATACTCGGTCTAATCGTCGCGATATTTGCGTTTTTCCAATTTAGAAAAACATCGACATTTAAAGAAGGGGGAGAAATGTAATGAATCACAAACTAAAAAACGGCATAGAATTGACTGGTATTTATGGGTTTCTACTGGTCATGTTTATTATCATTCTATATCCCCTGCTTTGGACATTTGGACTATCCCTCAATCCAGGGTCGAGTTTATATGGTGCAGATATCATTCCTGATAACTGGTCTTTTAAGCATTATATTTGGTTATTTACAAATCCGGATAGTGATTATTTAATTTGGTATAAAAATACGCTTATTGTCGCAACGGCGACTTCTATTGGATCCACGATTTTTGTTTCATTAGTTGCTTATGCTTTTTCAAGATATCGCTTCTTTGGCAGAAAGTATGGAATTTATACTTTTCTATTACTACAAATGTTTCCTGTCTTAATGGCAATGGTAGCGATCTATATATTATTGAATCTAGTTGGTTTGCTGGACACTCTCTGGGGATTAATCCTGGTTTATATTGGCGGGTCCATTCCGATGAATGCTTTTTTAGTAAAAGGCTATTTCGATACGATCCCTAGAGAGCTGGATGAGTCCGCAAAAATGGATGGAGCCGGTCATTTTAGAATTTTATTTACGATTATGCTTCCGCTGGCAAAACCAATTCTTGCAGTTGTCGCTTTATTTAATTTCATGGCTCCATTTATGGACTTCATCTTACCTAGAATTATTTTGCGCAGCCCGGAGAACTTCACTTTGGCATTAGGGCTTTATAACTTTGTAAATGCACAGTTTGCCAATAACTTTACAAGGTTTGCTGCCGGATCTATCTTAATTGCGATTCCGATTGCGCTCGTTTTCCTTATGCTTCAGCGTTATTTAATTAGCGGACTAACATCCGGAGCAACAAAAGGTTAATCACATTGGCTTGTATATATTTTTTAAAAACAGCAAGGAGGTCATAAAATGCAAGATACTAGTTTTGCAATACTGCCTGAAAATGAAAAAAAAGTAATGAATACAGATTATAAAAATATAGGTGCACTTGTTACCTATAAGTCTAAAGAAAATAATTCAGTTGAGCTTCAGTGTGAGAATGGTTATGTTTCCATTCAATTTTATCGGGATGATATTGTTCGGTTGATCATGAACCCTAAAACAATACCAATTCAAAAAACTAGCATAGCAGTAATAAAGGAACCGGAAGAAATTAAATACACGATTAATGAAGGCAAGGATGAAATTACAATAACCTCTCAAAAGATAAAACTGGTAATCAGTAAAGCGCCTGTTTTCATTTCGATCTATGATTCAGAAGGTCAGTTAATTGTCAGCGATGCAAAAGAAGGAATGGGCTATTCCAGTAATCAAGAAGTGATTTGCTATAAGAAAATGGATCAAGATGATCATTTTTATGGATTTGGTGAAAAAACAAGCTTCCTTGATAAACGCGGCGAAAAGATGACGATGTGGAACAGTGATGTTTATGCGCCACATAACCCTGAAATCGATGCTCTGTATCAATCAATTCCTTATTTTATGAGTATTCGAAACGGTAATGCCTATGGAATTTTCTTTGATAATACATCGAAGACGGTTTTTGACATGAAATCATCGGCAGATATGTATTCATTTTCAGCTGAAGCTGGTCAATTGGATTATTACGTATTCGCTGGACCTTCTCCAAAGGATGTTCTGGAACAATACACAGACATTACGGGAAGAATGCCGCTTCCGCCCAAATGGTCATTAGGTTACCATCAATCCCGTTATAGCTATAAGTCCGAGCAAGAGGTAAGGGATCTGGTAGCTGCATTTAAGGAAAAAGACATTCCGTTAGATGCTGTCTATCTGGACATTCATTACATGGATGGCTATCGGGTATTTACATTTGATGAAGACAGATTTCCTAATCCAAAAAAATTAATTCAGGAGCTGAAGGATGCAGGAATACAGGTGGTGCCAATTGTAGATCCGGGCGTAAAAGAAGACCCAGAATACTACATTTATCAAGAAGGCGTTAGAAATGATTACTTCTGTAAATATATTGAAGGAAATATTTATTTTGGACCTGTATGGCCGGGAAACAGCGCATTTCCTGACTTTACAAGCAGTGAGGTTCGAAAATGGTGGGGCGACAAATATCAGTTTTATACCGAAATGGGAATCGAAGGTATCTGGAATGATATGAATGAGCCAGCCGTCTTTAATGAAACCAAAACAATGGATGTCAAAGTAATCCACGAAAATGATGGTGACCCTAAAACGCACCGAGAGCTGCATAATATTTATGGTCTTCTTATGGAAGAGTCAACGTATGAAGGGATGAAGCGGCAGCTTGATGGAAACCGTCCTTTCTTATTAACTCGAGCTGGGTATGCGGGTGTTCAGCGCTATGCATCGGTATGGACGGGTGATAATCGCAGCTTTTGGGAGCATTTGCAAATGGCCATTCCGATGTGTATGAACTTAGGGATGTCAGGTGTACCATTCTGCGGGCCGGATGTTGGAGGATTTGCACATGATTCAAATGGTCAATTACTGACTCGCTGGACACAGTTTGGAACATTCACTCCATATTTTAGAAACCATAGTGAACAAAGCACGATTTCTCAAGAGCCTTGGTCGTTTGGTGAAAAGTACGAAAAGGTAATTAGAAAGTATATTCAGGAAAGATATGTATGGCTTCCATATCTATATACTTTATTTAAGGATGCTAGTGTTACAGGTGTGCCGGTTATGAGACCGCTAGTATTGGAATATCCGACTGATAAAAATACATTTAATTTGTCAGATCAATTCATGATTGGATCTGACATGATTGTTGCCCCAATCCTTACACCTGATACGTATCATAGGGTCGTTTATTTACCTGAAGGCAGCTGGGTAAATTATTGGACAGAGGAAAAGCTAGAAGGCGGAAAACACCATCTCGTTGAAGCGGACCTGTCTACACTGCCGATTTTTGTAAAGGAAGGTGCAATTCTAACACATGGGACAGTAAAAAGCTCAACAGAAACAAAAGAAAGTGAGCTGAATGTTCATATTTATCCAGCAGATGGCCATTCAACCTCTTTCACCTACTACGAAGATGATGGGAAGTCATTTAAGTATGAAGAAGGATCCTATTTTGAATGCAAATTTGATATCGAATTTAAGAATAATAGGTTGGAAATTACAACATCCTTAGCACAAGATAAATATGATCCGGACTGGGAGAAAGTTCAGGTTATTGTACATGGAATAAGCGATGAAGCCGTCATATTACTTAATGGCACAGAGCAGGGAAAGGTTGAATCCTTAGGCAGAAGCAGATATAAAATTTTGGCTGGAAAACAGGACTTTAAATAATTTCTTTACAAGAAGGGGGGCTATGATTAGCTCCTCTTTTTATTAGGTGTGAATTTGAACATAATACCATGACCTCAGATTTTTTCTTTTTACTAAAGAGACAGAGTAACGGAAGCAATGGTAAAATAACAAAAGGTAAAATTAGGAATTATTTAGCTGTTCTGAAAGGAAGTGTTTTCTTTGGATCAATTAGCGTTAGGGTCAATTGGAATCTGGTTAGGGGTATTCTCAGCGATTATGTTTACTGCATGTCTTTACTTCATCCTTACATACTTTGAGCATCTCAAAAAGAGTGATGACCGACTGACAAAACAATCAAAGCTCTTTGCTGTTCTTACTCTTTTCCTTGCTTTGGGAGCGCCTGGGTTTTATCAACTATATATTTTCAGTCAAATGATGTCATGACTACAAGGGAAAGAAAGATTAATAGCTGGGTAATTTACTCTATATTTGCTCTCGTTACAGTTGGTTTACTGTATTATATGTATTTTTATAAACCTAAAAACACAATTGAATTGTATCAGGAATTGACTTTCTCAGACAGCTATGAGGAAATTCAAAACCTAATCTTAGAGGGGTATGAAGAAAATTTTTCTGAAGAGGATTTTGAAAATATTCAAAATAATACTGCCGTAAGAGTCGGGCAATTCTCACTTTTTGAGTATCACAATACATCTTATATCATTATGACTTCTCCAGGAACTGAGAAATTAAAAGTACTTGCTGTCGAAGAATTGCCTGAGGATATTCGGGAGTTTTTTATGGGAATAGCGAATTAGGATTTCCCCTGAAACTAATGCTAACTTTAAGAAATAATATGGATTCTCAAATCTAATTTAATGATAGTTTTGTGAAGCCTGTGCCAACTTGCTTGTATGATAGAAAAAACCGCATTTTGTGTGAAAATGCGGTTTTCTTCTATTAAAATATATAATTATGTTGATCAATCTATCGAAATCAAACCCCTATTTTGATCTTTCAATCTTTGCTAGTACCTTCATCACTTTCAAGCCAATTAACAATAGAATCAATAATTGCTTCTTGTTGTTCTTTTACAGTTAATTGAGCTTCGTTGTCACCAGATTGGCTGCCATATACACCGAAGTAAGCATGGTTTCCGCCTTCAATTTCAAAGAATGTAGTGTCTGCTGGCAAGTGGGGGCTATTATCTTTTATCTTTTCTGGCGTGCTTAAGCCATCCTCTGATCCGCTTATAGATAAAACGGGCAAGTTGGACTCATGTAAAAAATCGTTTCCGGCTGCATATGCGCCAAGTAATATCAGTCCATGAATCCGATCTAAGTTTTGATCTGCATACATCGCTGCTGCAGCGCCTCCCATTGAATGCCCGGCGATATACCATTCAGTGCTGTCATTCTGATCTAGTATTTCATCTGCCTTCGCAACATCAAATATCGGCAGATTTAATCTAACGGAGGGTATAGCTACTGAAATGTTTTGCTTAGATAATTCTTGAGCTAAAAAGGCATATGCTTCAGGCTCAACTTTGGCGCCAGGATAAAAGATAATGCCTTTCTCAGCATTTTCAACGGTATTGAGAAACCAGCCATCCTTTAAATCTCTGACTTCCTCTACTGCGATTTGATTAGCATCAATTGCCTCGTACGTATCTTGAGACCATATCAAAAAGGCAGACAAGCCCAAAATGACCAATATACATATAGTAGAAACTATGATGATTAACTTTTTGCTCTTGAGTATTTTTTTCATTGTATTGTACCGAATTATTCCAAATTGAGTTGGCTTAAGATCGGTTGCCAGTCCACGAACACAGGAATAATAATCCTTTCCTTTGTTTTTCTAATGATGTAGCTTTCGTTTGCTGCAGGGATTACCCATGTATGGGTTAAAAATCGTGAGGTATTATCACATGACGGTGCGAACATGCAAAAGTAAGACATCTTTATTTCATATGTCATTTTAGACATATGAAACTATAGTTATAATAACCAAGGATTATGAATATGGTCAAGTAAATATGCTATAATTTCAATATTGACAAAATAGTAAGGAATGGATCTAGTATGAGCATACGTTATGCTTTGTTAGGAATAATCTCTAAAAAACCAGTCACTGGTTATGATGTGGTGACTATTTTTAAGCAAAAGATGATTTATTTTTGGAGTTCGACTCATAGTCAAATTTATAAAGAATTGCATAAGATGGAAGAGGAAGATCTAATCACTCACCAATTAGTCATTCAAGGTACTTCGCCAAATAAAAAAGTATATTCTTTAACAGATCAAGGAAAGAAAGACTTAATCCGCTGGGCGATTGAAGAACCTTTAAAACCGGCAAAGATCAAAGATGAATTTTTAATTAAGACAACAATTTTCCCTATTTTATCGGAGGAAGAAATTAACCAATTGCTAGATGAGGTAATAGAGAGAGAACACAATATTTTAGCTAAGACAAAAGAGTGGAAAGAACACTTTCACAGTCAGGGAGACTCAGACATAGGCACGATCTTAACAGTCGAATACGGAATCAGATATTCGGAAATGTATCTGGAATGGTGCAAGTGGGCAAAACAAATGATCCAGGATAAAGCGTAAGGAATCATCGATTTTCAGGAAAAAGGGCTTTTTATCGGCAGGAAAGCTCATTTCTTTTATGTGTTTGATATTCGTTAATCAATATTTTGGGGTTGTTGACTATAGTAGTGGAGGTCGCACGATGAAAAAAATACTCATTCTATTTACCGTCATTAGTGTATTATCAGCTGGCTGTTCTCAGCAGGATGATAACAATTATTCTGTATGGATTGATGCATCAACTTCAACACAAGCTAGTATCGATTCAGCACTAGATAGACTGACAAGTTCAAACGTTGAATTTATTGTTGATGACAATGGGGATATATTATTAAATGAAAAAGAGATGGAAAAGGCTGTTATGTGCTGCTCATAACTTTCGTTTGCATTTATGGATCACGAAGCAGTTGTAAACGGCTGTTCACTAGAGAAGTTAAAGAGGTTCCGCAGAGTGAAACTTTCACTTCATAAAAACGTATAATAAATTGAGGGCTATCCGATTGATATACATAGAGAGGTGAACAAATTTGGTTGTCTTTATTATTTTAGCGGTATTTTCTATTCCTTTTTTCTTTTGGCTGTCATTAACGTATATTGGATATAATAAGGCTGGTCATGCAGACTCAAAGAGAAAGAGTATATATTTTGGATTCATGATTACGCTTGTCCTTTTTAATTTTGTTAGTAATAGTCTGTTTTCACTCAATGCCTCATACGGTTTGCCAATCGTGATTTCAATAATCTTGTTATTTAGTATTTATATGTTGATGGCTGTAGCAAAAGAGAGAAGAAAGGTTATTACTTGAGAGGGCAGGTATAGACCTGTTATTTTAAAATAAATAGTAATGAACATAAAAAAAGCTGCTAAATTTCGCAGCTTTTTCCTTTTTAAATGAAGAGTATTTACCATTAAAGGTAATGGGGCAGGATGATATCTTAACCTTTGTAATCAATCAGAATAGAAGCAATTCCTTTTTGAATCAAGGGAAAGCTGTTCCTAAAAACCTTCTTTACTCTTTCAGTAGGAAGTTATGGCAGGCAATCAGCCCGTCTTTAAATCCTTTGCTAACTCTTTCTGAATCGTATGCACAAACCGAAAGAAGTTTTGTTTCCGCCACAATTTCCTCTGCCTCATGTTCAGAATCCAGCAGTTTACTGACTTCGTGCTCATCCCGCCATTCCACATGCGCCCAGCTTCGAATAACTAAATCAAGTTCAGAGGAATCTTCAATGACGTTTGGAAGAAAATCAAATACAGAATTTATCTGAAAATCTCCGCTGGCATAGTAGAAATCATAATTATTAACAAAAATCACTTTTTCTAGCTGACTACTACTCATTAATGCTGTGAGTCTAGTTTTTATCAAAGAAATATTGCGATCATTTTCCACAATGATACAATATTCATCCCTTTCTAATCCTGAAGTAATAAAGTCAGCCACAAAGACAATATACTGATCTTGGCTTTCATAGAAATATAAGACATGTCCCTTGGTAAGATTCCGAATTTGATTAACTTCTACTATATGTGTACTCCCCACGTGTGCACCTCATTGAATTAGATATAGATATAGCTATTAAATAACTTTACCATACAGTTGAAATGGGGGATAGAGAATTTGGAATGAGTAGTCTTATCTTAGATACAGCAGAAACCACTTGTATAAGAAGAAACTCAGATAAATGGTTGATGAACTTCTTATTCAGACTATTTATTATCCAAACTGTTTACACAATCATTTTCCAAGTGTTTGGATTTATTTTTCTTATCATAATAACTAATGGGTTTTTGTGTTGAATAAAGCCAGTACCGTTCACAAAACTGCTTCACTTCTTTCCCTTTTCTTGTTAGAGCATAAAAATTAAGTAGAAAAACATTGGCTAATATTTAATAGTTTTAATGTTTCATTAATCCTCTTTTGGTCATATAGGGAACAAACAGCTTTATGGAAGTCAATAATTGATGAGGATCGTGATAATCAGGATTAAAGTTTTCTGAAGTTGGTTAAAAGATTATAATTTTAATGTTATTAATTTTTTATTGACTTCTATAAAATAATAATGTTAAGATACTAAAAGTCGATGCAAACAAGTGATTTGCAAACGACATTTTATTCTAGGAATATTTCATAGAAGTTGACAGAGACGAAGTGTTTGATTATAATGAACATTATTCTCATTCAAAGAGTCATCTTATTAACAGAAACTTAGTTTGATAAAAGATATTGACTTCTACGAATTATTATAGTAATATAGTTATTGTCACTTCGAAAGTTGAGTGGATTTTTCTTTCTTATAAATTTTCGCAGAAGTTGACAAAAACGAAATGATGTTATATCATATATATATTACTGACACTAATTGTTCTTTGAAAACTAAACAAAGCAGAACGTCAACGTTTTAAAAAAGATTCTTCGGAATCAACAATGTACATTATGTACACAAGAGCTAATCAACTCTTTTTTGGAGAGTTTGATCCTGGCTCAGGACGAACGCTGGCGGCGTGCCTAATACATGCAAGTCGAGCGGACGGATGGGAGCTTGCTCCCAGAAGTCAGCGGCGGACGGGTGAGTAACACGTGGGCAACCTGCCTGTAAGACTGGGATAACTTCGGGAAACCGGAGCTAATACCGGATAATGCTTTTGGACTCATGTCCTTAAGCTGAAAGATGGTTTCGGCTATCACTTACAGATGGGCCCGCGGCGCATTAGCTAGTTGGTGAGGTAACGGCTCACCAAGGCAACGATGCGTAGCCGACCTGAGAGGGTGATCGGCCACACTGGGACTGAGACACGGCCCAGACTCCTACGGGAGGCAGCAGTAGGGAATCTTCCGCAATGGACGAAAGTCTGACGGAGCAACGCCGCGTGAGTGATGAAGGTTTTCGGATCGTAAAACTCTGTTGTTAGGGAAGAACAAGTACCGGAGTAACTGCCGGTACCTTGACGGTACCTAACCAGAAAGCCACGGCTAACTACGTGCCAGCAGCCGCGGTAATACGTAGGTGGCAAGCGTTGTCCGGAATTATTGGGCGTAAAGCGCGCGCAGGCGGTCCTTTAAGTCTGATGTGAAAGCCCACGGCTCAACCGTGGAGGGTCATTGGAAACTGGGGGACTTGAGTGCAGAAGAGGAGAGTGGAATTCCACGTGTAGCGGTGAAATGCGTAGAGATGTGGAGGAACACCAGTGGCGAAGGCGACTCTCTGGTCTGTAACTGACGCTGAGGCGCGAAAGCGTGGGGAGCGAACAGGATTAGATACCCTGGTAGTCCACGCCGTAAACGATGAGTGCTAAGTGTTAGAGGGTTTCCGCCCTTTAGTGCTGCAGCAAACGCATTAAGCACTCCGCCTGGGGAGTACGGCCGCAAGGCTGAAACTCAAAGGAATTGACGGGGGCCCGCACAAGCGGTGGAGCATGTGGTTTAATTCGAAGCAACGCGAAGAACCTTACCAGGTCTTGACATCCTCTGACACTCCTAGAGATAGGACGTTCCCCTTCGGGGGACAGAGTGACAGGTGGTGCATGGTTGTCGTCAGCTCGTGTCGTGAGATGTTGGGTTAAGTCCCGCAACGAGCGCAACCCTTGATCTTAGTTGCCAGCATTCAGTTGGGCACTCTAAGGTGACTGCCGGTGACAAACCGGAGGAAGGTGGGGATGACGTCAAATCATCATGCCCCTTATGACCTGGGCTACACACGTGCTACAATGGATGGTACAAAGGGCTGCAAGACCGCGAGGTTTAGCCAATCCCATAAAACCATTCTCAGTTCGGATTGCAGGCTGCAACTCGCCTGCATGAAGCCGGAATCGCTAGTAATCGCGGATCAGCATGCCGCGGTGAATACGTTCCCGGGCCTTGTACACACCGCCCGTCACACCACGAGAGTTTGTAACACCCGAAGTCGGTGGGGTAACCTTTTGGAGCCAGCCGCCTAAGGTGGGACAGATGATTGGGGTGAAGTCGTAACAAGGTAGCCGTATCGGAAGGTGCGGCTGGATCACCTCCTTTCTAAGGATGAAATGAAGTTTATCTTCATTAAAATGACGTTTCTGCTTGTTTAGTTTTGAGAGAATAATCTCTCAAATATCAGTTGTCGAAAGACAGCATGATGAATAGCTGCGAAGTTCAATCTTAATATGATTGAAGTAAGTGGCATTGTTCCTTGAAAACTAGATAATGAAATGACAAGACATCATTGAAATAAAGTAAGTTCTTCTAACACAAGAACAATAACCGCGAGCGTAAAAAGTATGTGTATTCACACTTATCTTTTTACCAACCGTGAGGAAAGCGAGAAGCAAACAGGTCGAGGAATCAAGTGAGGAAAGGCCGGAACGTACGTAGTTGGTACGCGAGGACCTTGACGAGTGAGATGACAAAGAGATGTGTAGCTTATCAATTTCCGAACACTGGTTAAGTTAGAAAGGGCGCACGGTGAATGCCTTGGCACTAGGAGCCGATGAAGGACGGTACTAACACCGATATGCTTCGGGGAGCTGTAAGTAAGCTTTGATCCGGAGATTTCCGAATGGGGGAACCCATCATCCGTAATGGGATGATATCTTTACCTGAATACATAGGGTATTGAAGGCAGACCCGGGGAACTGAAACATCTAAGTACCCGGAGGAAGAGAAAGCAAACGCGATTCCCTGAGTAGCGGCGAGCGAAACGGGATTAGCCCAAACCAAGAGGCTTGCCTCTTGGGGTTGTAGGACACTCTACACGGAGTTACAAAGGAACGAGGTAAGTGAACAGGTCTGGAAAGGCCGGCCAGAGAAGGTAAAAGCCCTGTAGTTGAAACTTCGTTCCCTCCAGAGTGGATCCTGAGTACGGCGGGACACGAGAAATCCCGTCGGAAGCAGGGAGGACCATCTCCCAAGGCTAAATACTCCCTAGTGACCGATAGTGAACCAGTACCGTGAGGGAAAGGTGAAAAGCACCCCGGAAGGGGAGTGAAATAGTTCCTGAAACCGTGTGCCTACAAGTAGTCAGAGCCCATTTACGGGTGATGGCGTGCCTTTTGTAGAATGAACCGGCGAGTTACGATTACATGCAAGGTTAAGTTGATAAGACGGAGCCGCAGCGAAAGCGAGTCTGAATAGGGCGAATGAGTATGTGGTCGTAGACCCGAAACCAGGTGATCTACCCATGTCCAGGTTGAAGTTCAGGTAACACTGAATGGAGGACCGAACCCACGCACGTTGAAAAGTGCGGGGATGAGGTGTGGGTAGCGGAGAAATTCCAATCGAACTTGGAGATAGCTGGTTCTCTCCGAAATAGCTTTAGGGCTAGCCTCATGTAGTAAGAGTCTTGGAGGTAGAGCACTGTTTGGACTAGGGGCCCTCATCGGGTTACCGAATTCAGACAAACTCCGAATGCCAAAGACTTATCCATGGGAGTCAGACTGCGAGTGATAAGATCCGTAGTCAAGAGGGAAACAGCCCAGACCACCAGCTAAGGTCCCAAAGTATACGTTAAGTGGAAAAGGATGTGGAGTTGCTTAGACAACCAGGATGTTGGCTTAGAAGCAGCCACCATTTAAAGAGTGCGTAATAGCTCACTGGTCGAGTGACTCCGCGCCGAAAATGTACCGGGGCTAAACGTATCACCGAAGCTGTGGATGGACACCATTAGGTGTCCGTGGTAGGAGAGCGTTCTAAGGGCGTTGAAGCTAGACCGTAAGGACTGGTGGAGCGCTTAGAAGTGAGAATGCCGGTATGAGTAGCGAAAGATGGGTGAGAATCCCATCCACCGAATGCCTAAGGTTTCCTGAGGAAGGCTCGTCCGCTCAGGGTTAGTCGGGACCTAAGCCGAGGCTGAAAAGCGTAGGCGATGGACAACAGGTTGATATTCCTGTACCACCAAAATCCGTTTGAGTGATGGGGGGACGCAGGAGGATAGGGTAAGCGCGCTGTTGGATTAGCGCGTCCAAGCAGTTAGGCTGCAAGTGAGGCAAATCCCGCTTGCATACGGCTGAGCTGTGACGGCGAGGGAAATATAGTACCGAAGTTCTTGATTCCACACTGCCAAGAAAAGCCTCTAGCGAGGATTAGGTGCCCGTACCGCAAACCGACACAGGTAGGCGAGGAGAGAATCCTAAGGTGAGCGAGAGAACTCTCGTTAAGGAACTCGGCAAAATGACCCCGTAACTTCGGGAGAAGGGGTGCTCATTAGGGTGTTAAAGCCTTGATGAGCCGCAGTGAATAGGCCCAGGCGACTGTTTAGCAAAAACACAGGTCTCTGCGAAGCCGCAAGGCGAAGTATAGGGGCTGACGCCTGCCCGGTGCTGGAAGGTTAAGAGGAGGGGTTAGCGCAAGCGAAGCTCTGAATCGAAGCCCCAGTAAACGGCGGCCGTAACTATAACGGTCCTAAGGTAGCGAAATTCCTTGTCGGGTAAGTTCCGACCCGCACGAAAGGCGTAACGATCTGGGCACTGTCTCAACGAGAGACTCGGTGAAATTATAGTACCTGTGAAGATGCAGGTTACCCGCGACAGGACGGAAAGACCCCGTGGAGCTTTACTGTAGCCTGATATTGAATTTTGGTACAGCTTGTACAGGATAGGTAGGAGCCTGAGAAACCGGAGCACAAGCTTCGGTGGAGGCGTCGGTGGGATACTACCCTGGCTGTATTGAAATTCTAACCCGCGCCCCTGATCGGGGCGGGAGACAGTGTCAGGTGGGCAGTTTGACTGGGGCGGTCGCCTCCTAAAAAGTAACGGAGGCGCCCAAAGGTTCCCTCAGAATGGTTGGAAATCATTCGTAGAGTGTAAAGGCACAAGGGAGCTTGACTGCGAGACCTACAAGTCGAGCAGGGACGAAAGTCGGGCTTAGTGATCCGGTGGTTCCGCATGGAAGGGCCATCGCTCAACGGATAAAAGCTACCCCGGGGATAACAGGCTTATCTCCCCCAAGAGTCCACATCGACGGGGAGGTTTGGCACCTCGATGTCGGCTCATCGCATCCTGGGGCTGTAGTCGGTCCCAAGGGTTGGGCTGTTCGCCCATTAAAGCGGTACGCGAGCTGGGTTCAGAACGTCGTGAGACAGTTCGGTCCCTATCCGTCGTGGGCGCAGGAAATTTGAGAGGAGCTGTCCTTAGTACGAGAGGACCGGGATGGACGCACCGCTGGTGTACCAGTTGTTCTGCCAAGAGCATTGCTGGGTAGCTATGTGCGGAAGGGATAAGTGCTGAAAGCATCTAAGCATGAAGCCCCCCTCGAGATGAGATTTCCCATAGCGTCAAGCTAGTAAGAACCCTGAAAGATGATCAGGTTGATAGGTCAGAGGTGGAAGCGTGGCGACACGTGCAGCTGACTGATACTAATCGTTCGAGGACTTAACCACAATATATTTCAATGAACTTGTCTGCCATTATCTAGTTTTGAAGGAATAACCTTTCTTCTTAAAATGGTTGTAAAAAATAAGTCAAAACTTATCTTTTTATAAAACCATGAGGGAAGCGAGAAGCAAACAGGTCGAGGAATCGAGTGAGGAAAGGCCGGAACGTACGTAGTTGGTACGTGAGGACCTTGACGAGTGAGATGACGAAGAGATGTGCAGCTGATCGATTTCCGAACAATAGTCTGGTGGCGATAGCGAGAAGGTCACACCCGTCCCCATCCCGAACACGGAAGTTAAGCTTCTCAGCGCCAATGGTAGTTAGGGGCTGTCCCCTTGTGAGAGTAGGACGCTGCCGGGCAACAAGGAAAGCACATCTGCATAGACGTGCTTTTTTTGTAGTAAAATTTTAATTGAAGACGAATATTAATTTTTTAAAGGAAGACAGTCACTTGTGAAAGTAGGACGCCCTAGGCAAATACATAGAAAAGAGTTAGCACTTCAGCTAACTCTTTTTTTTCGTTCATTCAAAAGCATTTAACTTCACAGAAGTTGAATTGTACGAAATGATATAGTATTATATGGGTAATTAGAGTCGCATTTTTCTGACAACTTAGGGGGGATTTATTTGACGAATATAATTAATCTTTTCTCTCAAAAGCAAATTGAAGAAGGTAGAACACCAGGTACAGTAAAAACGTATGTTGGTGTCCTCGAAAAATTCCAAGCTTGGTTAACAGCCAGGGACACAGAACTTAATCACATTTCAAAGAATGATGTTCAATTATTTATGGATCATTTGGAAGAACAAAAAAAGGGTGCAGGCACTATTGAAAAGTATTTTGCAGCCATAAGTGTTTTTGCACGATTTTTAGGAAAATCTGAAATTATGTTAAATATTCATCGTAAAGAAAAATTAAAGGAAAGCGATATACCTGATTCACTTGAGGATAAGGAAGAGAAGAAGATATTATCAGAAGTTGAATTAGATGGTAACCTCCGAAATACAGCAATTGTTTATACTCTATTATACACAGGCATCCGTATTTCAGAATTATGTGCACTAGATCTTAACGATATTGATTTAACTGAAAATAAGCTTTTTGTAAAAAATGAGGATGGACAAATTGAAAGGGGGATTCCTCTTTCATCAGAAGTAAACAAACATTTAAGAAACTATGTAGATTCTATAAATAATCCGAATCGGGAAGCATTATTTGTTTCGAGTGTAAATAAGAGATTATCTACAAGAGCAGTACAATATATGCTGCAGAAATATAATGTGAATCCTCATAAACTAAGACATACATTTTGTCAGAAGCTGATAAATAAGGGGATTGATATTCACACGGTGGCTAAATTAGCAGGGCATAAGGATATCAATGTTACAAAGCGTTATGCTAGTGTATTAGAAGCAAATTTGGAAGATGCAATAAATAGAGCTTTTTCTTAAAAATGATACACTTCGGCACAATTTGTCGTATATATATTGACCATCTATAAATTGTGCCCCAAAACCAATTCTTACTTAATCGGTTCTTTTTGCTCAAACGATAGGTTCTTTAAGGAAAGATGCAACTTTATTTAACACACTATTCTATATATTTGGACTCATTAATGGCAGGTTGATCAGTAATAAATTCTATATGAAGCTAGTCAGGAATATTGTTGGAGTGCTGTGTTGTTTGCTGATGTATTCACAGCCTGTTAACAATGAGCGAGAAGTTGCTGCCACAAGATAGAGATCTATCTTAATATTTGATGAGGAGAGAAGAAAATGAAAATTTATCAAGCCACGAAAGAAGATTTAGAAGAAGTATCCGTGTTATTTAATAAATATCGTTTGTTTTATCAGCAGACCTCAGATTTAGAAGGTGCTTTGGCTTACATAAAAGAACGCTTAGATAACATGGATTCTGTTATCTTTGTAGTGAAAAATGATCGCGGATATGCAGGATTTACCCAACTTTATCCCACATTTTCATCTGTAAGCATGAAGAGAGCCTGGATCTTAAATGATTTATATGTAGATGCAGCTGCCAGAAAACAGGGAGTAGGAGAAATGCTCTTGCAAAAAGCAAAAGACTTTGCTGTTGAAACAGGCGCGAAAAGCATTAGTCTGGAAACTGCGTCAGATAATATTACTGCTCAAAGATTATATGAAAAGAATGGATACATAAAGCCATCACAAATTTTTCATTATGAACTAGATTTGACTGGTAAGTAGCCTTATTTAAAAATGGTTTAATTGTATATTTTAAGAACAAGCTGTCAAATGTGACAGCTTGTTTTGTTTAAGTAGGAGATAAAAATTGTCTCAGCTGTGATTAGGTATTTAGGCATGGTTAACTCTGCCGGTCACCTAAAAAAACCCGTCAATCCAGCCATTCTACATAAAAAAGAGCTGAATCGAATAAAAACCAACTCTCTAAGTGAATAGGAATTTTCTTACTTTTATTGTAAAAAATAATTAATTGTCTATAAGTATTTTATAAAGGGGGATACTATCCAGAGTTATTAAATTGGGGGGATTACTTTGGAAACTCATCATATTCGCTTAACTTCATCTGAAGTGGGCGGTCTATGGGCAAATTATATAGCAGATTCTATGTTTGTATGTGTTTATAAGTATTATTTAGAAAAAGTTGAAGATGAGGAAATCAAAAAAGTCCTTGAACATGCTTTAGATTTGTCCCAGCAGCATGTACAAGTGGTTACAAAAATCTTTAAAGAAGAAGGACATGCTATTCCTCTTGGCTTTACGGAAAACGATGTTCATGTGGATGCTCCAAGGCTTTTTTCTGATGAGTTCTTTTTAATCTTTACGAAACAAATGACGAAAGGGGCTTTAGTTACATACGGGGCCGCTTTGCCACACGTTTTTCGCAATGATATTCGAGAGCATTTTATGTCTTGCATTTCTTCAACAATGGAGTTATTTAATGAAGCAACAGACGTGCTACTTTCCAAGGGCCTCGAGGTTAGGTCTCCATATATACCTTATCTGCGGGAAGCGGATATGGTTGAAAAACAGCATTTCTTAGCTGGCTGGTGGGGAAAACAAAGACCAATAACAGCCTTGGAAATCACCCATCTTTACTCTAATATTCAAACGAATCATATGGGAACAGCAACCATAACTGGTTTCGGTCAAGTGGCAAAGAATAGTGATGTCCGGGATTATTTCAAAAGAGGCAAAGAAATTTCCAAGAATCAAATTCAAGTTATCATTAATTACTTACATGAAAATGACCTGCCGGCACCTGTAACCTGGGATGCAGAAGTTTACGACTCAACCGAATCCCCTTTTTCCGATAAACTAATGCTATTTATGATTTCGATGATGACTGCTGCTGGCATGGGTAACTACGGTACCGCACTTTCAGCAAGTCCAAGGCGTGACATTGCTGCTGATTATGTTCGATTTCAAGGGGAAATTGGACTCTATGCGGAGGATGGGTTAAATCTCCAAATTAAGCATGCGTGGCTGGAAAGGCCTCCACATGCAGCTGACAGAGATCAATTAATGAAATGAAAAAATCATAGTCCGCACATCCTTATAAAAATTTAAAAAAGAGGTTAGACAGATGTGAATCCAAAAGAAAAATTGTTATGGAGCATAGCTTTTCCAGGTTTTGGTCAATTGCTTAACGGTAAGTATCTGAAAGGTTTTCTTTTTATTCTATTGGAATTTATCATCAATGTTCAATCAAATTTTAATCAGATTATTTTCTTTAGTTTTAATGGAGAAATCAATAAAGCAATTGAATATACCGATTACCAATGGCTGATGTTTTATCCTTGTATCTACTTCTTTTCCATGTGGGATGCTTATAAGGATGCAGGTGGAGCAAAGGAACAATATTCCTACTTGCCTTTTGTCGTTCCTGCATTTTTTGTTACGATTGGGCTTATGTATGCAGAGAGGGTAAGGGTATTTGGTGTATGTCTGGGAACCGTTTGGTTTCCGATGTTGTGTGCAATTCCAGGAGTGGTGGTAGGTCTTCTGCTGAGAAAGATATTCAGGAATGTGTAGGAAGCACTGAAATACTGGTACATAAATCTAGGGCATTCGTAAGGTTTAACGTGTCTAATTCGAATGCCAAGATTGGATGAAAAAATGGGTGAAGAAGCATTCATATTTTTTACCATTAAGGATTAAACTTAATTGAATAGCCTTAATTTATATCAGCTGCTTTATATTGATGATACATCAGTCAATGAAGCAGCTGTTTTCTGTCCGCAAAGATATAATGAATGAAATAAAATCCATTTTTATATATAATAATTCCATTATATGGAGTATTTTGTAACCATCTTGAAGTTTAATAAGTGTTGAAGATTAGGAGAGTGGAAAATGGATTTATTTGCAATGTTTTTAATATGGGGGATCCCGGTTTTATTGGTGTGGAGCTTTATTTTAAGTATTCGCCATATGCTAAGAGAGCCTAAAGGGGAGCAATTTTTAGGGCGAACCCTCACGTTTATTGGCTCCATTATTTCTTATACGATCCATTCACTGGCTGCTTGGTTTGGGCTCATTTGTATCATTTTTGGCATTACTGCTTTTACAGTTGGCGGACTTATAACCCCGATCCTATTTATCCTATTTGGTGGATTTTTGGTGCGCAATTATTTTCCGCGCTTTAATATGCCAGAGTAAGGCATGGTAGCTACTATTCTATTAAACTTTGGAGCAGAAAGGTGACTGTTATTGTCTAAAGAAAAGTACAATGAATTATTTAAGCTCGTTAAAAAAACAATAAATGAATGGGACCCAATTGGTGTTTTACCTGATGCTCCCGACGATGAATATGAATTTGAAGTGGCCCAAATTGTCACTTTGCTTGATAAGGTTGATACAGAAGTAGCACTTTCAGAGGGGATTGCAGAGATTTTTAATAAGGCTCTGGGTTGTCATTATACTGTAGAAGAATGTTTGCCAATTGTCAGGGAAATAAGGATTTTAACAGAATAGCTTTTTTACTAAGCTGCCAAGTTAGGCGGCTGTTTTTTTGCGGAATGGGAAGATTACTAGATTCGTAGGAAATAACGGATTCAAATGTTTTTATTTGCAGTGTCTTTCTAGCTTATAATATCTATTAACAGTATATAATCTTTTTTACCAAGGAGAATCACTATGGAAACAGTCTATTTTGCAGGCGGATGTTTATGGGGTGTGCAAGCTTTTATTAAAACTTTACCTGGAGTAAGGTTTACAGAAGCAGGACGAGCGAATGGAACAAGTCAAACACTACATGGTGATTATGATGGCTACGCGGAATGTGTAAAAGCAGAATTTGATCCACAGGTTGTATTGATCACAGAATTAATGGGCTATTTTTTCGAAATTATTGATCCATACAGTTTGAATAAACAAGGCCAGGATGTTGGGAAGAAATACAGAACAGGGGTATATAGTGAAAATCCTGAACATTTAATCGAGGCGAAAACTTTTCTTAGTGAGAGAAGTGATTATGACCGTATTGTGGTGGAGGTACTGCCTCTTACAAACTATGTGAGAAGTGCAGAGGAACATCAGGATCGGTTAGCTCGATGTCCGGATGATTATTGTCATATTCCAGAAGAATTATTAAACAAATATAAGTAAGTAAAGTTGGAGGGACTATACATGATACGATTTGAAAATGATTATGCAGAAGGTGCACATCCGCGGATCCTGCAGCGGCTCATCGATACGAATGAAGAACAGTCACCTGGTTATGGCATGGACGAACATTGTGCAAAAGCCAGAGAGTATATAAGAAAAGCGTGTGACAGAGAGAATGCAGATGTGCATTTTTTAGTTGGAGGCACACAGACAAATACAACGGTTATTTCTTCTATCTTGCGCCCGCATCAGGGAACAGTGGCTGCCGTTACAGGACATATTGCTGATCATGAAACAGGTGCAATTGAAGCCACCGGTCATAAAGTGCTTACTCTGCCTAGTGATGATGGGAAAATTAAAGCAGAGCAGGTAAAAGAATTATACGATGCTCATTGGAATGATGCCGCACATGAACATATGGTTCAGCCGGGATTGGTATACATATCGCACCCTACTGAAAATGGGACGACCTACAGTAAATCTGAATTGGAGGAATTAAGCAAAGTTTGCCGGGAATGTGATTTGCCGCTCTTTATAGATGGTGCTCGCTTAGGATATGGTCTCGTTTCAGAAGACAGTGATTTATCCTTAGCGGATCTGGCTAAACTTTGTGATGTATTCTATATCGGAGGAACCAAATTAGGAGCAATGTTTGGGGAAGCAGTAGTGATCATGAATGATACTCTTAAAAAAGATTTTCGGTATATGATCAAGCAAAAAGGCGGAATGCTGGCTAAAGGGAGATTATTAGGCATTCAGTTTGAAACTCTGTTTGAAGATGGCTTATATTATGAAATATCTCAACATGCAGTTGAAATGGCGATGATGATTCGAGAGGCGCTTGTGGATAAAGGGTATTCATTGCGATATGATTCCAAAACCAATCAGCAGTTTCCGATTTTACCACATGAAGTGTTATCGAAATTAGGTGAAAAATATTCGTTTTCCTATTGGGGAAAAGTGGATGATGGGAAAAGTGTTGTGAGATTCTGCACCAGCTGGGCTACGAAGAAGGAAAATGTTGAAATGCTGATTGAGGATATTAGGAGTTTGTAATATTGGTGTGCAGATAAAGGAAGGATACTCCATTTTGAGCGAATTTTTCTTCAAGGTGGAGTTTTTTTTGCGGTCGGGGAGGCAGTTCTCAGCAGTTGGGTGGGGAACCTGGCTGCAGAAACCCAGTGGGACGAGGAACCTGCCATTTGCTCCCAATTTGAGAATGAGCTTATTCATAAGCGGAGAAACTACCCTTATTTCTAAAATCACGCTAAAAATGACCAAAATAGAGGGAGAAATTCCGACTATTTGCTCAAAAAAGGTGAAAAAGGGCGGTTTTGTGGGAGTTAACCGGAATTTCTCCGCTTATTTGAACCAAAAATAGCGCTAAAATGAATATAAGCGGAAAAGCTCC
This sequence comes from Cytobacillus gottheilii, assembly GCF_001636345.1. GTDB lineage: Bacteria > Bacillota > Bacilli > Bacillales > Cytobacillaceae > Cytobacillus > Cytobacillus gottheilii. Next base: position 3,538,590 of record NZ_KV440945.1, on the reverse strand, counting down.
GCTTATTTGAGTCTGGGTTGAGCCTTAAAGAGATTGGGTCGAGGAACCTGTCCCTAAAAACCCATGTGAATAAAGCGAGCATGTTTATAATAAGCGGAGAAACTACCCTTATTTCTAAAATCACGCTAAAAATGACCAAAATAGAGGGAGAAATTCCGACTATTTGCTCAAAAAAGGTGAAAAAGGGCGGTTTTGTGGGAGTTAACCGGAATTTCTCCGCTTATTTGAACCAAAAATAGCGCTAAAATGAATATAAGCGGAAAAGCTCCGCTTATTTGAGTCTGGGTTGAGCCTTAAAGAGATTGGGTCGAGGAACCTGTCCCTAAAAACCCATGTGAATAAAGCGAGCATGTTTATAATAAGCGGAGAAACTACCCTTATTTCTAAAATCACGCTAAAAATGACCAAAATAAGGGGAGAAATTCCACTAGCATTGCATATGTATCCACAGGCCAAAAATTACCTCCTATTAATTGAAAAAATAGGAGGCTATTTTATGGACGCAAACAAAAAAGTCTCCTAAAGTAGAAGCTGAACCCACGTTATCCGTGACTGCTACTAAAGGAGACTTTCATGGATAACATTATATCAGATCAGAACGTATTTAGTAAATTCCTATCTTTCTTACCGTTTGAAACATTTAAGTGTTCATTTTTAGACAATGGTGTAAAAAAACTGACCACCGCAAATTTAATGAAGATTTGTGTCACCATGCAATTGGGAAATTGGAAATCCTATGAGGAAACAGAAGAACGTATTCGTGCCATGGAAGGGACAGAGGAACTGTTTGGTCTCACTAGTATTAGTGCTTCTCAACTATGTCGACGAGTCAATGCTTTACCTTCCATACTTCCACGGCAGTTATTTCTTGCCGCTGTTAGCCAATTGAGTAAGCTAACAAGTAACGGCAAAGGGATCCCTTCTTTGGGACGTCTTCATCTTGTAGATTCTTCTTCTCTACTTCTTGGACCTACACTCGGAAAATGGACGTATTTTACAAAGCACAGTAATTGTGTGAAGCTCCATACTCGGATTGTCATAACGGATCCTGGTACAGCTTATCCTGACATGGTCATTCCTTCTACAGGTAATGTGGATGATCGTGAAGTTATGCTTGAGCTCGTGACAGATGCTCATGCGACCCATGTGATGGACCGCGGGTATGTGGATTACAAAAAAATGGACTATTGGGTGGAAAACCAGATTCCGTTCGCGATGCGTATCCAAGCTAAGCATAAGGCTAACGTGATAAAATCCTATGAAGCCCCCGATGGGGGCAGGGTTAAGCTAGACGCCTTAGTCGTCATGGGGAGTAACTTCAGATCCATGGAACAACCCCTTCGTCTCGTTGAATTTACGGATGAAGAGGGGAAAGAATACCGTGTTGTAACCAATCGATGGGATTTGACATCAGAAGAAGTAACCGAATTGTACCGGCATCGTTGGATCATTGAACTGTTTTTCAAGTGGATGAAACAGCATTTGCGTCTAGTTAAACTACAAAGTACCCAACCACAAGGAATTTGGAATCAGATTTTCTTTGCGATGACGGCGTACTGTGTCACTTTATATATTCGGTTAGTTGAGAAAACGAAAAAGACTACCTGGAAAGTACTTACCTTACTCCGCATCCATTCCGATAGGACATGGAAAAGTTTTCTCCAAGAGTTACACCGTATACCAAAAAGAACATCGAAAGGAAGACAAAAGAGCCAGCACCCACCAAATGAAATTGAACTTGATGATGCAGGTGTGGCCATTGTAAAACCAGTGGGGGTAAGTACTAGCTCGATGGCAAAATATAAGAAAAAAAGAAAATAATATCCAAATTTTGGGTAACTGGGTTCAATTACAACCCCCCTTGACTTTTTGGCTCAGAACCAAGAAATCAGAATGGGAAAATCATACATAAAAGTAATATAAAACAATCCCGGTGCGCCATTGTGGATATTTTTGCAATGCTAGTGGAGAAATTCCGACTATTGGCTCAAAAAACGTGAAAAAGGGCGGTTTTTTGGGAGATAACCGGAATTTCTCCGCTTATTTAGTCCGAAAATAGCGCTAAAATGAAAATAAGCGGAAAAGCTCCGCTTATTTGAATCCGGGTTGAGCTCCACTCTCTTATTTAAGATGTGTCGAGGGTGCTGTCCCCCTAAAAACTCACAAACCTAGCGAGACAAGGAACCCGTTCCCTTACCACATGACCAAGGAGAGTAGATCATGCAATACCAATATGAACAGATTAACTATCAAGCTGATTTGCCAGTTAATATATTCACTCAAACTGTTGAACGTTTTCCATATCATTGGCATGAAGATACAGAAATTCTTCTAATTCTGGATGGAGAATTGGAGATTCGAATTGACCAGGATCGCTATAGACTTGAAAGCGGAGATATTTTTCTTGTTAATGGGAATGAGCTTCATTTTATTGATTCATATACGGACTATGGAAAAACTCAGGTGTTAGCCATGCAGATGGATAGCCGGTATCTGAAGAATTTGGGCATTGATATGGAACAAAAGCGATTCTACCTAAATTCAAGAGATGAAAAGAATACACCAAAAGGAATTATGGATGATCTAAAATATATTCTTGCCAATATGATGGATTTGATTATTAATAAAAAGAGTCATTACCAGCTAAAGATGAAGAAGTGGTTATTGGAGCTAGCGGTAATTCTGCTGGAGCATTTTGAGGTACAACACAGAACAGACGATGCTCAGCCCGATCATGATAAGAGGCTGTTAGAAATTTTAAAGTATATGAACAAGAACTGCATGAAGGCTGGTTTAAGTTTACAGGATATTGCGGATGAATTTACGCTGAATCCTCAATATTTATCCAGGTATTTTAAGGCCAAGGTAGGCGTGTCCTTTAAAAAGAAATTAGATAATATGCGATTAAACAAATCTTTAATAGCCCTGCAGACAACCGATCAAACAGTCACTGAAATAGCATTGCAATATGGGTTTCCAGATAGCAAAGCGTATTACCGTGTTTTCAAAGAAGTGATCGGGACAACACCTAAAGAGTTTCGCGATGCCTTTAAGGTGGAAGTCGAAAACAACATCGCTAAGGATTATCTTAGTATTAATAGCAGTGAATCACTGGCAAATTTGTTTAAATATCTTCAAAGAGAGCGAAATAACCAAGAGGTATATAAACAAAAGTCGAGGTCTTTTATGGTTGATTTAACACAATCAAAAAGACCAATCCATCATACATTTACGAATTTGCTGACGTTTGGCTATGCTCCACTTGCTTTAAGACATGATTTTAATCAGCAGCTTACGCAGATTCAAAAGGAAATAGGCTTTAAATATGTTCGGTTTCATGGCATTTTCGCCGACCAGATGCACGTATACAATGAAAACGCCGATGGAAGCTATTATTTCAATTTTAATTATATTAATGCAGTTATAGATAATCTGCTTGAAGCAAATGTGAAACCTTTTATTGAAATAGGATTTATGCCAAAGGATTTAGCTTCGACTGAGCATACGATTTTTGTATGGGAAGCTTACGTCTCACCGCCAAAACTAATGGAGAGATGGAAAGAGTTAATGGAAGCATTTGTCCGGCATTTGATTAATCGGTATGGATTGGATGAAATTAGAACGTGGTATTTTGAGTTTTGGAACGAGCCGGAAGTGCCATTCTTCTGGAGAGGAACCAGAGAGGAATTTTTCACCTTATTTGTGGAGACATATGAGTCGATTAAATCCATTGATTCTAAAATTAAAATAGGCGGATTCAGCAGTATTAATTTTGTTAAATACCAATCATGGATTGACGACTTTCATTATGTCACTGCAAAAAAAAATATAGATTTAGACTTTTTCACTTTTCATGTTTATAACCTGGCTCGTAAACCAAACTTTGAACCACAAGCTCATAAAAAGACACCTGTTGAGAATATACAGAGTGTGACAGATTTTAAGTCCATCATGCTTGGTGATGAGCATAATCTTTCGTCGAATATAGACTCTGTTTTGGAGAAAAGCAGCGCCTTACACAAGGATACAAAAGAAGTTTGGATTACTGAATGGAACGGAAACAGCGATAGCCAGGATTTACTTCATGATACATGTTATATGGCGGCGTTTATCGCTAAAACAGCAATAGAAAATTTTGAAAAAGTTAATGGAATGGGATACTGGACGTTTACTGATGTATTTGAAGAGTTTAGCCCAAAAATGTCCTTGTTTCATGGAGGGTTTGGTCTCATGACCTACAATGGGGTTAAAAAAGCAGGATATCATGCTTTCTATTTTCTATCCCAACTTGGCAATGAGCTGATAGCAAAAAGGGAAGATATGATCGTGACGAAAAGAGGCGAAGATTATCAGATTTTAATCTACAACTACAGTCATCCTAACTATTTATATCGCTCTTTCGACTACTCACAATTGTCACAGGAAAGTCGGTATTCTGTTTTTGATGATGAAAAAGTCCAAGCTTTTCAAGTCACTTTAAATGGTATGAATGGCGATTATCGCATGAAAAAGCAATATGTAAACCGCGAGCAAGGCTCCTCCTACGATTCCTGGGTTGATATTGGTGCACCGAGCGACCTAGACGATGAAACGGTTGGTTATTTAAAAGGAAAAGCAGAACCCGGCATAAAGATCGAGGATATAAACGCAAATCAATGTTATACACTTATAACTGAACTACAGCCCCATGAAGTTCAATTCATAGAGTTTAAAAAACATTATTAAATATGTAATCAGACCATTCGCAAGAAGATAAAGCGGATGGTTTTTTTGTTCAATTGGGTACCTGCAAATTAGGTGTATGTCAAAAATCGTAACAATTATTTATATATTCCACCTCCATTAAAAGATAGTTTTAACAGCTTGTTTAAAAATAGGTCATTAATTGGAGCAAGAATTCTATTGTATTGGAATGAACTATATCCTAGGACTCTATATACTTGATTTACCTGCTTCTGCAGGTGCTGCAATGATTTGATAACGTTTTCTAAGTACCGCTTTAATGTGCAAGGAGAAAATAAACTATGTAAAGTAGAGATTTTTCGTAATAATGGAAGCGCTCACTTAAAGGGGAGATTCATTAGAGATGGTTCAATTGATGATGGTAAACTTTTAATTCAAAAGCATGGTTCAAAGTTACCATCGAGTTTGTATTGAAAACAAATTAAAGAGCAAAAAGGCAGGAGGGGTCATTTTGTTAGAATACTTTAAAAAGAGAAAAGCCTGGAAGCAGGAAATATCGGAACAAGTGAAAAAGGATCGTGCAAAGCGCAAAGAAAGAAAGCAGGAGATCTCAGCGCTGCCTGAAGCAGAACAGAAAGCAGCAATGAACAGCGATAAATTGTTGCTAAAAGATCAGAAGCAGCAAAGAAAAGCAGAACTTAAATCTTTAAGCCGCAAAGAAAGAAAAGCAAGGAAAAAAGAGATAAAAATGTACAAAAAAATCAAGAATAGACCGAGACGTATTGCTGGTTGGTCAGTTATTGCTATCTTGCTGCTGACTGTTGGGGTAACTTTAGGACCGACAGCTTTAAGCGCAGTTGAAAATATGACTGGTAAACATATTAACATTGATACCACAAGCACAGAGGCCGTCAAAGCCAGAGAAGCGGCTGATGCCATCTCAGAAGAAATTGCTAATGAAGGAATTGTTTTATTAAAAAATGAAAATAACTCACTTCCATTAGCAGATAAAAAACTTAACATATTTGGTTCCAATGCCTTTAGTTTTAAATATGGCGGGGGCGGGTCTGGTGCAGCCGACCAAACACGTGCAGTTCCTTTATTTGATGCCCTTGAGAATGCAGGAATACAATATAATCAGGAATTATATGATTATTATGCGAGTCTGCCAGAATTAGAAGGAGCAGCAAATGAGGCAGATGCTGGTTTTGTTCAAGTCGTTAAAGGGATGTTAGGCGGTGCAGAGGCAGCTGGTGAACCAGATGTATCGGATGCTGCTTTAGCTCAAGCGAAAGAGTACTCTGAAAATGCAATGATTATTATTCAAAGTGACTCTGTAGAAGCGTCCGATGTAAGCAGTGATCAATTAAAGTTATCTGAGGAGATGCATGCTTTAATTGAGAAAGTAGCTGAAACCTTCAGTAATGTTACGATTGTGGTGAATGCTGGGAATACATTGGAATTAGGAGTTATTGATGAATATCCAAGCATTCAGTCCGTCCTATGGGTTGGAACACCGGGACCTTTTGGAACGGTTTCACTTGCAAAAGTACTATCAGGCGAACTGAATCCATCTGGGCGCATTACGGATACGTATGTGTATGATGTAGGGTCTGCACCAGCAAGTGAAAACTTTGGAGATTATCAATATGAGAATTTAGACAAAGCTTACCTTAATTATGAAGAAGGAATTTATGTAGGCTACAGATTCTATGAAACTTACTATCAAGGCAATGAAGAGGGATACAAAGAAACCGTTCAATTTCCTTTCGGTTCAGGTTTAAGCTATACAACATTTGATTGGAATATAACAGAACAGCAATTAAACAATGAATCTATTCAATTGCAAGTAGAAGTGACGAATACTGGTGAAGTGGCTGGAAAAGATGTCGTTCAAGTGTATTATTCTGCTCCTTATACGCCGGGAGGAATTGAGAAGTCTGCTATTAACTTAGCTTCCTTTTCAAAAACTCAATTACTTGAGCCAGGAGAGTCTGAAGTAGTAACGATCCATTTTGATACTAGAGATATGGCTTCTTATGATATGGAAAATGAGAACTATATTTTAGAAAGTGGAACATACCTAATTAAACTAGGGAAAAATGTCCATGAAATTGACAGTACACTAGACTTTGAATTGGCTGATGACATTGTGTATGAAACAGATGCGGATACAGGAACAGAATACAAAAATCGCTTTTCTGAATCAGGTAACGAACTGACGGTACTTTCCCGTAATGATTGGGAAGGAACATACCCTTCAGATGAAGATGATTCAAAAATGGCTTCAGATAAAGTGATTGAGAGAGTTCAAGGTCATGAGTTTCATGACGATGTGGAAATGCCTGTTACAGGTGCTGACAACGGACTTAAATTAGAAGATTTAAAGGGATTAGATTATGATGATCCTAAGTGGAATGAATTCTTGGACCAGCTCACGGTCGATCAAATGATTGATTATGTAACAGAAGGGGCTTATCATACAGGAGCAATTGACGAACTTGGAATACCGAATACCGTTTTAATGGATGGACCTGCAGGATTCAATTTCTTCTTTAAAAAATTTGAAGCAGGTGCATATCCAAGTGAAATTGTTATCGCATCAACTTGGAACCATGATTTAGCCTACGAGATGGGTGAAGTAGTTGGAAAAGAAGCAAAAGCATACGGAATACACGGATGGTACGCTCCTGCTCTTAACATTCACCGCTCAGCTCAAGGTGGAAGAAACTTTGAGTACATGTCAGAAGACCCTGTATTAAACGGACTGATTGGCGCGAATCTGTCAAAAGGTGCTGTTGACCAAGGGGTTATCGTCTTCATGAAACACTTTATTATGAATGAGCAAGAAACGAATGCACGCTCTGGGATGCTAGTATGGTCTAATGAACAAGCCATGCGGGAATTACACCTGCGTCCTTTCGAAATGACGGTAAAAGAGTCTGGTGTAACAGGTGCCATGTCCAGTTTCTCTTATATCGATGGAAAATGGGCGAATCCAGCATTATTAAATGGAATGTTAAGAGAAGAGTGGGGATTTGAAGGCGTAGTTTCTTCGGATGCGGTATTCGGGTTTATGGAACCACAAAAGGCCATTACTTCTGGCAATGATCTGATGCTGGATATTCTCTCGGTTCCAAACAATCAGAAACAGTTAGAAGAAGCATATGCTGAGCATCCAGAAGCGATTACAGCAGGACTGCGAAATAGCATGCATAACTCACTATTTGCAACACTTCAAACATATTTATTTGACTAAACTTATTTTGATATATAAGGAGAAGGCGGTCTAAGTTCGCCTTCTTACTATTTTGTCTAGAGCGGCGGTGCAGTATGAAATATAAAGACTTAATTAAACAAATGACATTAGAAGAAAAAGCTTCTCTCATGTCTGGAGAAAATTTTTGGAACACAAAGGCAATTGAACGCCTCGGCATTCCATCCATTATGCTAACCGATGGCCCACACGGACTGCGTAAACAAGGCGGGAAGGCTGATCACCTTGGCTTAAACAAAAGCTTGCCAGCCACATGTTATCCTACTGCAGCAACGCTGGCAAATAGCTGGGATAAATCACTTGTATACAACGTAGGACAAGATATTGGCAAGGAAGCAAGCAGTGAAAAAGTAAGTGTCTTGCTTGGCCCGGGTTTAAATATTAAACGCAATCCGCTATGCGGACGTAATTTTGAATATTTTTCTGAGGATCCATACCTGACTGGTGAACTGGCAAGTGAAATGGTAAAGGGAATTCAGGCAAATGGCATTTCAGCCTGCCCGAAGCATTATGCGGTTAATAGCCAGGAACATATGCGAATGACGATTGATGAAATTGTAGATGAACGTTCGCTCCGGGAAATTTATTTAACTGGATTTGAGAAAGTTGTAAAAGAAAGTAATCCATATACGATGATGTCTTCTTATAATAAAGTAAATGGTGATTATGCAAATGAAAATCAGCATTTAACTGACATTTTATATAATGAATGGGGATTTGATGGCGTTATTGTAACAGACTGGGGCGGGAATAATGACCGTGTTGCGGGGTTAAAGGCTCATAATCAGTTAGAAATGCCATCCACTAACGGCATCACAGATAAAGAAATTGTGGATGCCATACATGCAGGAACACTTGATGAATCTATATTAGATGAAGCGGTCGATCAATTGCTGACACTAATATTTATAGTTAGTTTTGAAAATAAAGAACCGGTGCAAGTTGATTATGAAGAACATCACAGCAAGGCAGTTGAAGCTGCCCGTCAATCAATCGTACTTTTGAAAAATGAAAATCGAATCCTTCCACTTAAAGCGGGAACAAACGTAGCGGTGATTGGTGATTTCGCAAAAAATCCAAGATATCAAGGTGCAGGTAGCTCTTTAATAAACCCCTATAAATTAAGCAATTCACTTGATTATTTACAAAAGTCTTCTTTAAATATAGCTGGATATGCGCAAGGATTTAAGCGGATGGGAGCGAGCAGCAGTAAATTGGTGCAAGAAGCAGTAAGTCTTGCTAAATCTGCTGAAGCAGTCCTTTTATTTATTGGTCTTGACGAAAGCAAAGAAGCAGAAGGAGTAGACAGAGAGGATTTAAAACTAGCTCAAAATCAATTAGAACTTGTGGAAGCTATAACTAAGGTAAATAAGAACGTAATCGTTGTACTAGCTGGCGGCGGAGCCCTTGAACTGCCATTTGCAGATCAGGTGCAAGGCATTATACACACGTACCTTGCTGGTCAGGGCGGCGGTGAGGCAGTCGTGGATTTATTGCTTGGCAAATTCAATCCAAGCGGCAAACTAAGCGAAACATTCCCAATACAGTATACTGATGTTCCATCATCGGATTATTACCCTGGAAATCAAGCAAGTAGTGAACATAAAGAAGGCCTATTTATCGGTTACCGTTATTTTGAAACAGCGAATGTACCTGTGCGTTATCCGTTTGGATATGGACTATCTTATACAACATTCGAGTATTCCGATATTGTGATAGATGGCTTACATGTGTCGTTTAATTTGACCAATAGTGGTGATGTGGCGGGAGCCGAGATTGCACAACTGTATATTGAAAAGGCAGATTCGGTCATTTTCCGCTCTAAGAAGGAATTAAAAGCTTTTGATAAAGTCTACTTGGAACCAGGCGAAACGAAGAAGGTATCGTTAACATTAACAGATAGAGACTTCTCATACTATAATCCCGAGATCAAAGATTGGGAGATTGAGTCGGGGAATTACATGATTCAGATTGGCAGCTCTATTCAAGAAATTCATTTAGAGGGCACAGTTGAAATGGCTGGTGCTTCACCATCTGTATTCTTAAAAAGTAGTTACCCTCACTATGCATCGGCGAATGTAAAGCAAATCACTGATTCAGAATTCGAACGTTTACTGGGGAGGGAGCTTCCGTCAAAAAGTTGGGATCCTCATAAAGATCTCGGAATGAATGACACCATTAACCAAGCACAATATAAAAACTGGGTAGGCAAATTATTATATAACTCCATTATGTTCGTCCACCACTTCTTAAAAAAGATTGGAAAACCGCTAACAGCAAACAATGTATACTTTGTGATTAATATGCCATTCAGGCAAATTGACCGCTTTTCAGGCGGGAAAGTGAGTAGAAACAATGTAGAGCGATTGCTGCGATGGATTAATCGATAAGTTGTAAAAGAACTAACTCTTTCGCCAAAGACAGTAGGTTATGGTGGAAGAGTTTTTTTGTTGGAAATGCCGGAGTGATTTTGAGCGTTTTTGAAAAATTAGGGTTGAGCGTCAAAAAGAGTGGGTCGAGGGACCAGTCCCCAGAAATTCTGTGGGTTGAGGAACCTGTCCTTAAACCCGTATGGATAAAGGGGAGCTTGTTTATAATAAGCGGAGAAAGTTCCGTTATTTTAAAAATTACGCTAAAAACAGCCAAAATAAAGGGAGAAATTCCGGCTATTGGATCAAAAAAGGTGAAAAAGGCCGGTTTTGTGGGAGATAACCGGAATTTCTCCGCTTATTTAGACCAAAAATAGCGCTAAAATGAAAATAAGCGGAAAAGCTCCGCTTATTTTCCCCTAGGAAAGAGCGCCAAGAGTGGGTCGAGGAACCTGTCCCTAAAACCCATGTGAATAAAGCGCGCATGTTTATAATAAGCGGAGAAAGTTCCCTTATTTATAAAATTACGCTAATAACAGCCAAAATAAAGGAAGAAATTCCGACTATTGGCTCAAAAAAGGTGAAAAAGGGCGGTTTTGTGGGAGATAACCGGAATTTCTCCGCTTATTTAGACCAAAAATACCGCTAAAATGAAAATAAGCGGAATATCTCCGCTTAATTTCCCCTAGGAAAGAGCGCCAAGAGTGGGTCGAGGAACCTGTCCCTAAAAACCCACCCAAAAACCCACGCCCAAAAACCCAGTGGGTCACTGAACCTGTCCCCAAATCCCATTCTCAATCATCTTCATCCGATAAAAATACCCTCTCATCTCCATCAATTCCTGATATGTCCCGCTTTCAATAATCCTGCCCTGATCCATCACGATGATTTGGTCCATGTGTTCTAAGCCGGTTAGGTTGTGGCTGATGAGCACAATGGTGTTGTCTTTTGCTCCAGTAAATAGTCTGTTCATCACTCGCTGTTGGGTAATGGGATCAACAGACGAGGTTGGTTCATCCAGCAGCAGAAGACTTCCCTTTTTCAGCATCGCTCTGGCGATGGCAAGTCTCTGTTTTTCGCCACCGGAGAGATTTGCGCCTTTCTCCAAAACCACAGAATCCACGGATAAATGGTCTAGTTTTACATATGAAAGAACTTCATTCATTTTATCATCGGAAATATTGTCACCCGCAAGCCTTAGGTTTTCTCGAACACATCCATAAAAGAAGTGATTGCCCTGAAGAACAGGGGAGATGTTCTTCCAGAGCTGATCTTCATCCAGATGGGCTAGATCCTGCCCCTGTATACGAATGGTTCCGCTGGATGGCGGATAGAGTTTTAATAAGAGATGTAGTAATGTCGATTTTCCGGAACCGCTTGGTCCAACAATCGCTGTTTTGGACCCGCTCGGTAATTGCAAAGAAACATCTGTTAGAGTAGGGCGCGCTTCACCTGGAAAACAAAAATGCACGTTTTTACATTCTATTTCCGGGGGACCATCTAGCTCTGTCAATCTGCCATTACTTTTCAGCTCTTGTTGTTTCTCTGCTTCATTGATGATTGAAGACAGCCGTTCGGCAGCATGTCTAGTATCTTCAAAATAACCCGGTACCTCGGTCATTGGAGCTGCCGTCTCAAATACCGTCAAGGAAATAAGAACAAGCATTGCCAAAAACACGCCATCAACCTCCCCGGCAGATACCAGGTAAGCCCCTAAAGCGATCACAGACCAGGAAGTAAGCAGAGAAAACCAGTGATTAACGGCGGAGTTTAATTGTTCTTTTTTTCCCTTAACTTCCTGCTCTTCAATATAAACGTCTGATGTTTGACTCAGCTTCTTTTCTTTAGAAGATAGCCTCTGATAGAGTTTTAAATCTAAAAAGCCATATAAAAATTCGGTTGTATCAGTAGATAGTTCAGTGCGAAGCTGCCGAATTTTTGCTTGGATGCCACGCTGTTTGATGGCAAATATAAAGGGAATACAAAAGCCGGTTATCACCAGCCCTAATAAAAGAATTAATGCAACAGGCCAGGAAAACATAGCAGTGAAAAGAACCGTTGTCAGGAAAACAACGAGCATCACGATCGGCGGATAATACACACGAAGGAAAAAATTCTGCAGGCTCTCTACATCGCCCACAACCCTCGCCAACAAGTCACCGCTGCGAAAGCGCTGAAAAAGGGATGGCGCAAGTGGCTCTAGTTTGGTAAAAAAGTAGGTTCTTACATTACTAAGAATCGTAAAAGTAGCTCTGTGTGAGTAATAGCGTTCCGCATAACGGGCAAAGGCGCGAATGACGGTGAATAATTTTAACAGAGCAACAAAAATGGTCAGGATATAAAGCGGCGGAAGCAGTGCTGCCTTCGAAACGAGATAGCCGCTGTCGGCAAACACAGCAACCGTGGATAATCCAGCCAGTACGCCATAGATAATCGAAATGTACATATCTTTTCGTTCGATGAACATTAATTTGATTACGAATCTTAACTCCGTCATCCGGCCGCGCCTCCTTGATGTTCTTCTACCATCGTCAAATAATCCTTCGTCTGTTCCAATAGCTCTTTATGAGTACCTTTTCCAACTAACGTTCCTTTTTCAAGATACAAAATACAGTCTGCCTGTTTGATGGTATGTAATCGGTGTGCAACGGTAATGATGGTTGCAGTCTGGGCAAGCTCTGCAATCGACTTTTGCAGAATGCTTTCTGTATAAAGATCCAGTCCGACAGTTGGTTCATCAAACAGGATAATGGAAGGTCTTTTTAAAAAGGCACGGGCAAGTGCAATCCGTTGCTTTTCCCCGCCGGATAAGCCTCTGCCAGCTTCTCCAATAGACGTATTTATGCCATTTTCTAATTGCTGTATAAGCTCAGTGAGTCCTGCTTTTTCCAATACAGTGCCAAGCTCGTTTTCAGAAATCTTTTTCTCAGGACACGCAATAAGAATATTATCTTTAATGGTTCCTGAAAAAATATAAGGATCTTGTGATATATAAATAAGCTTGTCGAACCATTCGCGTTCATCATAGGTAAATAGCGGCTCATCATTGACTAATACTTCTCCAGTTGCGGGCTTGTAGATCCCAGCTAGTAAGTGAAGTAAGCTTGTTTTGCCAGCTCCGCTTGGTCCAATGATCGCAATTTGGCTGTTGGGTTCAAATTCTGCGTTAATGCCATGTAAAGAAAAATGATCCTCACCATATGTAAAAGATAGATTATTTAGTACCATGCTGGGGGGACAGGCTGTGTCCGACAGCATTTTATTTCCCCATTTAATAGTCTGGTGGGAGCCTTCAAGCTCATCTATTATTTTCTCCGCAGCAGCCATACTGCCTTTTCCTGCATGAAAGGCACTGCCGACATCCTTCAGTGTTTTATAAAATTCAGGCGCAATCGCTAAGACAAAGAAGGCTGGGAAGAAAGAGATATTTTGATATATGACAAGGCGGAGTCCAACTTCCAAAGCGATTAGTGCAGTCCCTAGCATTGAAATGAGCTCGAGCACAAGAGAAGAGAGGAAGGCGAATTTAAGGACATCCATTGTTGCTGTCCGATAATCAATGCTGCTTTTTTTAATAAGAGCTGCTTCTTCCTTCACTTTTCCAAAAAGCTTCAATGTGACTAATCCTTGCAGGCTATCAAGAAATTTCCCTGCAAGGACAGTGAGTTTCTCCACATGCTGAAGGGCCTTTTTCTCTGTTTTTTTTCCAATGATAATCATAAAGACTGGAATGAGTGGAGCCGTCACAAGCATAATGACTGCTGAAACCCAGTTTTGCCAAACTACGGCTGCTAATAGAATGATTGATACAATGGAAGATAAAATCCGCTGTGGATAATATTTGCTGAAATAAGGGTCAATTTCGTCCACAACATCTGTCACCAGCGTTACTTTTTGACCTGATTGCCCTTTGATCGATGCCTGAACAGGGTTATGGGAATACTGTGTGATCAATGCTTGTCGAAACTGTTTTTTTGCTTGAGATGCCATCGCTATCCCGGTTTTTCCGTGAATATAGGCGCATAATCCTCTTACTGAAAACACAGCTAAAAGAGCTGCTAGTTGTAAAATAACAGCTGAAAACGGCATCTCTTCTAAAAAAATGTTCGTAACGATGGATACAATCAATAATGCCTGCAGTACTGTCATGCAACCTATTACAAACGCCGTAAACGAAAGAGAATACATGCTCCTTTTCTGTTGTTTGGCAAGATCTTTTAGCTGCTTCACCTTTTGTCCTCCTAGCTACCGTACATCATCCACTTTTTTGTCTGTAAGATATCGTTTATCTTTGAGAAATAGTCGCCAAAACCAATAGAATAATGGCACAAGGATTGCCATGCCGATTGCATATCCCCACAGAAGGGAAAGATACATTTGCTTATTTGTCACTGCTTCATAAATCGTCAGATCGGGATAGACAATATAGGGCATATGCGCCCAGCCGTAAGCAAAGCTTGCTAAGCCAATCTGCGCCACCATGAATAGAACTGCAACCCGCGGCTGCCCGACCCGTCCTTTTTTAGATGGCCACCAGAGAGCACTGTATCCAATGGAAAAAACAACGAGGCTTAAGGCAAACAGATGCCATTGTCTGGCCATATTTTCAACCATCCACATCGCTTCCGGCATCAGTGTCATGGTTGCCGCAACAGCCATACTAAGCATGATCGGACCGAGGATAATCGCATTTTTTCGATACACCTCATATGTTTCCATTGCTTTTGCTTCTCTGGCATAATCGCTCAGGAAGAGGGAGGACAGAAACAATTCAGCCGCTAAACCAAACCCGATATGTGCATAAAGAGTTGGGCTGGAAAGCAGTCTGTCATAAAGAATATAATGATTGCCGCCAACAATCTCCACAAACCCGCCAATAATAATCGGAAGGATGCTTAGCATTAAGGCAGGAATGAGCAGACCGGTAATGCCGGAAATGTAAGTAAATAGCTTTGTATACTTTTGCACTGAATAGGAATACACCATAAAGGCACTTCTGATGATCAGCAAAATAAGGACGAAGCTGACCGGAACAATCATGAACGACCCTAACGCAAAAGCTGCATGAGGAAAAAAGCCGACTAAAGCAACAACAAATAAAACTAAAAAGACATTTGTTACTTTCCAGGAAGGATTTAAATACAAGTTCGCTATGCTTGCTGCGGTCGTATCTTTCCGGCCAAAATAAAACATCGACCAAAAACCGGCACCAAAATCAATCGCTCCGCCTAAAGCATATAGGAACAAAAACAGCCAGATCACTACGATGGCAACATTGGCTTCCATTAAGTTTCCTCCCTTCTAAACCGTTGTGGTTTGACTTTCAAATTCTTTTATAAGCGGATTGCGGCGGAAATAATAACGCATCACAAGCGCTGTCACGACTAATAGAAAACCATAGAGCGAAATAAAAATGATAAAGAAGGTTCCAAGATTTGCTGATTTTGTTGCAGCTTCTGCAGTCCGCTGAATGCCATAAATGGTCCAAGGCTGTCTTCCGATACAGGCAAAAATCCAGCCTGTCTCAATGCCGAGCATGGCTAAAGGTCCGCTTGCAACTAAAGGAATGAGCACCCAATTCGGGTATTCTCGTTTTTTAAAAAAGATCCGATAAGCTAACGCACCAAATGATAGCGCAATGAGTGCAGATCCAATGCCGACCATGATGTTAAATAAGGTATGAACAAAAAGTGGCGGCCACTCGTCCCGTGGATATTCATTGAGTCCAACAACGACTCCATCAAGAGAACCGGTTGCCAGATAGCTGAGCATGCCTGGCACTTCAATCCCGCCGACAACTCGATTTGCTTCAGGGTCTGGTGTACCAAAAATGGATAGTGGAGCATTTGACTGTGTTTCAAATAATCCCTCAGCCGCTGCTAATTTAACGGGTACGTTGTTGTGCAAACCAACAGCTGAATGATGCCCATTTGTTGCTGTCCATAGAGATGTAATCGCTCCAAAAATAAGTGCCATCATTAACCCTTTGCGATGATACGTTTTTTCACTTTGTTTCAGGTTCGGTTTTAACAATTGATAAGCGGCATAGGAAGCAACGACAAATGCAGTCGCTGTATAAGCACTACTTGCAACGTGTATAGCTGTATAACCAAAGGCTGGATTTAAGACCGCTTCCCATGGACGTACATCGGTAATATCTCCGTTCACGATACTGAATCCAGTTGGCGTATTCATCCATGACTGGACGTTGGTGATTAAAACAGCAGAAGCCGTAGCTCCAAGTGCGACGAAAAAGACACTGATGATGCGCATTGTCGAACTTAAGCGGCTGGCCGCATACACGTAAATAGAAAGAAATAAAGCCTCAAAAAAGAACGCAAAAATTTCTAACGTAAAAGGCAGGGCAATAACTTGTCCGACTACTTCAATTAAACCCGGCCACAACAAAGCAAGCATGACAGCTACAATGGTGCCAGATGGAATAGCTACCCCAAGTAAAATTGCAACTGCTTTAGTCCACCGCTTTGCAAGAATTCCATAATCATTATCTTTTCTAACGACCCTCAATATTTCAGCGATGAGAATCATCAGCGTAAGCCCAACTCCCAATGTCGCAAAAATAATATGAAAGATAAGGGATGACCCAAACAGCATTCTCGCAAGCAACACATTATCCATCGTTCTCATCCTTTCAAACTTCATTCATATGGTTATTCTTGTTCAGGATGGATATTTTATGCATTGGTTTTTTGCATTGGTTTTGGGAAAGAGGGACTTGAACAGGCGTGATTTTGGTGGAGGAGGGGTGGATATTGAGGGGCGGAGCGGATTATCTAGAGATTATTATAAAACGGGTGGGTCAAACGCTTGGTCAAGCGGTGGGTCAAGGAACCTGTCCCCTCAACCCAAAATAAGCGGAGAAATTACTCTTATTCATGAAATTCCACTGAAAATAGCCCAAATAGACGGAGAATTTCCGGCTATTTCATCAAAATGCGTGGAAATGACTGGTTTTACGGTGTTTAACCGGAAAAACTCCGCTTATTTTAAGCGAAATTAGCTTATTTTTGCATTTAACGGTAAAATCTCCGCTTATTTAAAAGCCCTATTTTCAGTGAGAAGGATGTCTCCTTATAGGTACAGAAGGATTATGAAAAAGAGATAGAGAAGATTTAAGAACCTGTAGAAAGGAGTGGATCTAGAAATGATAAAAGCTGTTTTATTCGATTTGGACGGGACCTTATTAAATAGAGATGAATCAGTAAAAATGTTTATACAAAATCAATATGACAGACTGAATAAATGGCTGGGGCATATACCAAAAGAGAGGTATATAAGAAGGTTTATTGAATTAGACCACCGTGGATATGTTTGGAAAGATAAAGTATATCAGCAGCTAGTCAGTGAATTTAAGATTACTGATATTACCTGGGAGGAACTGCTTCAAGATTACCTAAGTCATTTTAAAAATCATTGCATCGCTTTCCCAAATCTCATTCGTATGTTAGCAGAATTAAAGACTAAAAACCTTGCTTTAGGCTTGATTACCAATGGTAAAGGACAATTCCAGATGGATAACATCAAAGCATTGGGCATAAGAGATTATTTTCAAACGATCCTAATTTCTGAATGGGAAGGGATAAAGAAACCTGATCCTCAACTATTTAAGCGGGCATTGCAGCAACTTAATGTAACACCTAACGAAAGTATATTTGTGGGCGACCATCCGGACAATGATATAAAAGCTGCCCAAAATATAGGAATGAAGGCAATCTGGAAAAGGGATTCTCAATGGAATCATGCTGCAGCAGACGAAATGATTGATGATTTGGGAGAAGTATCTTTTATTATTGAAAATCTAAATTAAGCAGGATTATAAAAATTGTAGGAAAATAACTGTTATCAAAAAATCCCTATATGTTATAATTGGTGTAAAATTACACTAATATCAGAAAGGGGAGTATAAAATGAGGAAATTTCAAAGTGGTATCCTCATACTCATTCTATTTTGTTTTCCATATGTCTATTTTTCTATGTATCAGGATTTTGATAACAGATCAATGCTCGGTTATTTATTTATGATTATAGTGACCTCACTTCTTGCTTTCTTCAGCAAACGATCTAATAATTTGTTCTTTCTTGTATTAGGGAATATCTTGTCAGCTATTATTTCATATATTTATATAAGTGATATGGCAGGAAACGACCGGTGGGAGGGTTATTTTAAGCCGCTTGCTCCAAATGACTTATTGATCTTGGTTAGTTTGTTGAATTTGATTCCTCAATTCTTTGCTATATGGATAGCGAGAGATTCCAAAAATAAAGAGCAGCAGTGAGCTGCCTTTTTTTATTCATTCTAATATGAATAAAGTTCGTACCCCCACCCAGATTTGGGTCAAGGAACCTGTCCCCCTAACCCAAAATAAGCGGAGAAATTACTCTTATTCGTGAAATTCCACTGAAATTAGCTAAAATAGACGGAGAATTTCCGACTGTTCCCTCAAAATCCGGGAAAATGACTGGTTTTACGGTGTTTAATCGGAAAAATTCCGCTTATTTAATCCAAAAAAAGCTTAATTCTGTATTTAACCGGAAAATCTCCGCTTATTTTAATCTGCTGCAGGACCAGGCCCCCAAGCCCCCAAGCCCCCAAACCCTACCCAACAACCCTCCGATAAGTCTCCTCATCACACAAAATAAACAGCTGCGCACCATTAGGAATAGATTCCTGATGCCTCCGCGCGATATCTAAAGAATTCCCATCAGAAAGCAGTACAGCTCCCATATCAAAAAGGTCCATAGCCGCATCACGGTAGGTTTTCCATTGTGGTTTTACAGAGATAGCATAGAGGTTTTCGCCATCTTTGTTGCTGAGCATCTGGTTGAATAGTTTGCTTGAACCATGGTGGAGGGAGGCTTGTGCCATGAGGCGGGAGACAGAATCATTGGAAAGAATAAATTCATCGACATTGGCATGCTCGAACAGGGCGATATGTTTATCTTTTTTGACTTCGACGATGGTATAAATATTGCGGTTGTATTTTTTAGAGATATGTTCGACGCGAGAGGCAGTGAGAAGGGTTTTGCCATCGGCATATTCTGCCTGATCGTTTCGGTCATCGGAAAAGATTGCGACCGATTTCGCTTCAAGAATATTGGCTTTCAGTAACACTTCTTCTTCAGCAGGATTGCCGCTGATAAAATGGACCTGATCGCCTTCGATTGGTGCACGTTCCAGATGGTCAATGATGACGATTTCCTTTTTCGGACCGCTGCTGGTGATTTCCTCAATGACATTAGCTAACTTTTCTTTTGTGCCGCCAATTAAAATATAATGCTCTTTCCCGGAATACTGCAATTTTCCTTCCTCCTTCCATTTGCGGTAAGTGGTGAACCCTTCAAATAGTTTTCCGATAATAATCCCCATTCCGCCGATGCCAAATGTATAAACAAGGAGCATGGTGAAAACCCTGCCGAGATCACTTGTTGGATAATAATCGCCATATCCAACAGTGACGAGAGTTGTCATCGTCCACCATAAGGCATCGATATAGCGGGGAAAAGTCTCAGGCTCCACCAGCTTCATCGTCACGCTGCTGATAAGAATCATCGCAGCAGCCAGCAGAGCCGCATCAATCAGTCTAATTTTCGTTAGCTTCGAAAAGATTTTATGTAGAATATACATGCTCTACCTCCTGATTCCCGCAGGAAGATAATAAGATAGGTTATTGGTGATGGTTTCGCCAATCCGATAACCGATAGCTCCAGGCTTCCCATTTAGCAGAAAGCTGCCGAGAAGCAATTTGCCATTTTGTTTGCCTTTCTCACTCTGAAAATCCATGGCCGGATGCTCGATATATTGCTGATATACGGGGAGATATTCGGTATAAGAGCTTTGCGCATCCGCTAAAACAAGATTTCCGCTACGATTAAAAATCTCAACCGTATCGCCTTCACGCCCAAAGATCGGCTTTTTCACAAAAGGAATGCCATTTTGGATGAAATAATCTGCTTCCAGATAGGTTTGAAGGAAGTACTCTCCAATCCAGCTATGCTCTTCCTCTGTAAAAAAAGGATGATCTTCTTCATGTAAGCCCCAAATAATTGCCTGAACCGCTTTGTTTTGCAGCAGAAAAGCGGAGGGAGGATTAATAACAGTAAGCTTTCCATCCTCAATCAGCTCTAGTAACCAAAGTCCGATCAGATTTCCTTTGTCATCCTCATCTTTAATCAGGTTTTCAATCGGAAACGTTTGGCGATAGAGAATATCGATTTGTTTCCCTCGCTCATCAAATAGCCCCACACCTTTTTCAATGTGAAGCTTATGGAGAGGGGTGAACTTGGAATCTATTCCTTTTTGCAGATATAGAACCGTTTCCCGATCCTCAATATTGTCTTCATGAGCGGTGAACACAATATGAGGTTCTTTCTTTTGCGAGCTTTGTTTAATGCTTTCCTGTACGGCATTTCTTAACTTTGCTTCCATGCCTTCATTCGGATCGATCATCCCAAACTCCCGGCAGATTTCACCGTTAATCGAAAAGAGCTCTTTAATGAAGGTAGGCGTATCTGCATTAATCTCAATGCATTTATAGCTGTCGCCGGAGGGTATCAGATCTAGCCTGGCGACCACGCTCTCAGAATCCATCGTTTTCAAACCAATATAGGAAAGGGTTTCAGCTGGAAAACCCATTTCAAGAAGTGTTTCATTTGGAACTCTGCGAAGAAGGGAGGCGGTTTTAAAGAAAACAGCTCCAATTCGTTCGCTGATCAGCCGAATGTGATCTGCCTCAGCCTGTTCCAGCGGCTTGATATCATAAAGGGCATATTCCTCCCCATAAAGATCGTGCCAGAAGCCTTCGATTTTTTCATAAAATTGTTTTCGTTTTGTTCGGTAGTCAGTAGTATTCACCATGCTTCAAATTCCTCGACATACAGAACATAGACGCCTCTGTCCTCATCGATCTCTGTCGAAGTCACTTTTCTTTTTCCGAGCTGAGGAATGTCGACAATGTCTTTCAGCAGATAGCGCAGAACGTCAAAGTGAGTATCACAAGGAATACGCGAAAGAAGGCGATAATTTTCCCGCACATTTGGGCTTCGGAACTCGATATGTATTCCTTCTCCCCGAAAGCTTTTTTCTTCTTCACCAGATAAATTTCGACCAATCTCTTTCAGAACGAGAATCTCTTCCTTGCCGTCCATTTCATTCGAGATTAATTCATACTGTGACCCGCGCAGGATCAGGTATGTGCAAAGCTGTCTGGCGTAGAATTCGTCTTTTCCAACAGAGGAAGTTTTATATTCATAGAATGGATCATATCGTCCGTTGCCACGGTCAATATAGTAAGTTAATGCGTCCAACACAGGTCCCACCCTTAATTTAGTAAGATAAACACTTCGCGATAATCAGACCGATGGCCAAGGATAAGGAGAGAAGCATCACACCTACCGCCCGATTATCTTCTTCAATCGCCTTCGTAATGCTAAAACGGATTGTCACCAATTCGGCAATCAGGAATACAAGAATTTGCGAGACAATGCCAATTGCTCCCCAAATCACCATATCCATCAGGTCAATCGAATATTCCGCTGCAGCGCCAAGCACAATCGCAAGTCCTAAAACCTTCCCGCCCAAAAACAAGGCAGCAGTTACATTCTTTTCACCAATCAGGCGAAATTCCTTTAACTTCGGGGTGCTCAGCGTAAAAATAATCATGCCTGCAATAAGAAGCAATAAAGCTACCCCTAAATAAGAAGCAAAATTTAAATATAAATTCATCTTTTCATCCTCCTTTTTCTAAAAGCCATTATCCGCCAGAACTTGAAGACCCACTTCCAAACCCTGAACTCCTGTTTTTCGAATCTCCGGCAAACGAAGAACTGCTTTTATAACTTTTATAGGCAGAGCTATTCAGCAATGCATTCTTCCCTTTGTAAAACGTCCCGCCATAAAAAAAATGCCCATAATGCCGGGAATGATCATCATCACATTCATATACACCATCATCCTCATCCCATTCCCAATCATCACAATCCGTATCAGTGGGAGGAGGAGGAACTTCCGCCTGCGAGCTGCAGCCCGAAAGACCGATTGTCAGAGCAGTCGCCGTAATGCCCGCCATGACTAACTTCGTCTTACCCATACTTTCACCTCGTTTCATATTTCATATTATCTTACGGAGGAGGGCGGGAAAAGATTCGGTTTTTTAAGTTAATACAGAAATATTGCATAGGTAAAAAAATACCCCAAAAGGTAGAAGGACTCGCTCACTCTAACCTTTGGGGCAAATAACGTATTAATCTCGGTAAGAAGTAAACCAAGCAGGCTGTCTATTGGTTGATTTACTGCCATTATAAGCGTATGTGAAGGCAATTCCATCTTTACGCAGGTCGTCGATCATACTCGAAAGTTCCTGACCTCCAATTAACCAAAGAGCACCTTGTTTATCCCTCATATCAACAACCTCAAGTCCTTTGCTGATTAAGAATTGTTTAAGGTTGGCTTTTGGAGATAACTCGGCTTTCACTGTATCTTGTACAGGATTAATAACTGTACTATTTTCTTCGGTTGCAGATTCAATTGTAGTTGCTGGAATGCGCTCAACCACAGTGATAACTTCTTCCATTGAGGCAGCTATACTCGATTTTGTTTCTTCCATAGCGGCAATTGGATCAACATCAGAAAAACTTGCAGATGAAGATTCATTTTCTTCTATAGTAGCTGCTTCGCTTTCAGTTATAGAAGACTTAGTTTCCTTTTCATATCCAATTGGCTCAATTTCATAATATTTCAATGTATCCCATAAGGAAGACAGGGCTTTCTCTGGATCGTAATAGTAATCACTGCCTCTTACTCTCCAGAATTTCCAGCCGCATCTTTCAAGGATTCTTTGGCGATTCATATCATAATTGTATTGGTCCGGACCATGCCATTGATCTCCGTCACATTCAACAGCAATTCTGCCTTTATCTCCTTCAACAACCATATCAATTCGATAGTTGGCCACTTCATGCTGTGGGATAACTCTGTAGCCTCTTGCTGTAATTTGATCAAACACAGAACGTTCAAAGTCGCTTTCACAAAGAGCACGGTTGGATTCCAATATTTCTTTTGCTGGGTTTTCACAGTAAGAAATGAGTTGGTATCTTAAGCATTCTTTATTGCGGAAATCGTTGACACTTGGCGTATGGTAAAGCCAGAGTTGATCTTTGGCACGGCTGACTGCAACATTAAATCTTCTTTTATCCTTTTCCGTTGTGACAGCTCTCATAGCCGTTTGTCCAGGAGCAGCTACCATACTCAGGAACATAATATCTCGTTCGTCACCTTGGAATGCATATGCATCACCGCAAATGATGTTTCTTTTCTCAATTTCTTCTGTTCCAATTTCGTCAACTAATAATCGTTCAATTAATTGTGCTTGTCCTTCACTCTGTAAAGAGATGACCCCAATGGATTTATCTTTATATAGCGGATCTTTAATACATGACTTAATTTGTGAAACAATCGCTTCTGCTTCAGGCTGATTAAATACTTTTGATCCAGCACCTTCTCTATAGCCGGTTGGCACATGCACGGTTCTGACCGGTTCCAGACGGTTAGGCGGGTATTGTCTTAATGGAATCAGGGGTGTATTGGTATAACTGATTCTGTTTGAGAATTCAATGATTTCCGGCATACATCTAAAATGTTCCCGTAAAGTAATACGGCCGCCAAAGAGCACATTAGCAAGATCAAAGAATGAGTTTTCGATGTCCAGCATGTCTGCCAATTTAAAGTCATTTAAATATTGGCTGCGTAGATACTGAATGTCTTCACGTTTAATCCCTACATACTCAGGACTAATTTGCTTATCATCTCCAACGACAATCAGCTTTTTAGCAATATACTGAAGAATGACAGCATCTGGACCAGATTGACTTGCCTCGTCAATAATGACAACATCAAATAAGTTTGGCTTCACATCAAAGGTTTCAAACACACGGTAAAGAGGCATGATCCAGGCTGGAATTGCATCACGGCATTCTGACATATGTTTTTGCGCATCGCGCAGATGAACATGTGCATTTTTACCTGTTCCTTTTCCAACTTTCCGCATCGAAGTTGTCCAGGCAAGCAAATGCTGTCGCTGACCCTCTGTCATGGTGCTCAATGTGGAATACCATGCTTTATGTGCACCTAAGTCTGTAATGGTTTTGTGAATTTGCGCTTCTATCTCATTCAGACCCTTTAATAATTCCGTTTCACTGCTTTTAGAAAAATGAATGAGCCATGAATTCACTTTTGCCCAGTTCATTGCATTTTCTAAAACAGTAAATCTCTCAGTCCATATTTGTGCATCAAATGAATGAAGAAGGTCTGCATAAACTTGAGGCAGAATGGCTTTAAATCTCTGTAAAAGCTTGTCACATCGCAAACTCATTTTTCCGTACTGATCAAGTTCAACCACTTTTGTAATGCTATCCTTGTAGTTTACAATATCTCGATTCAAAACTGCGTTTATTAGCTGATCGACCAGTATATGTTTTTCATTTTGATCAACGGAGCGCTGTACCTTTTCAATCAGCTGCTGGAACATATCTCGAATTGCCTTTAGCTCTTCATTTAATGAAATGGCTTTTAAGAAAGACAATATAGCCGTTACATTCTTCTCACGAAGAGGCTGATCCATAATAAATGGTATGTCTGTGTACTCTTGCTTGATTTGATCAATGTGCCCCTTCGCTGCCAGCAGCAGTTTAAATGGCTCAATGATGTCTTCTATATTCGCCATATTTAAAGAACGTGATTGAGCTAGAGTCATCTGAACCTTAAGATGATCAAGGATCATCATTTCCATCTTTTTAAGTGTATGATCCACTCTAACCGTTTCTTCTAATAGACTGACAGACTCGAGTGTGTCACACTTGCGTCCATCAATGCGAACATCTTTCACAATATACCATGCATCTTTTACTGCTTTTGGACGCATCATAGGCAGGCCCATACCTTTACCTTCTTTTAAGTGAGCATGCAGCATGGATACATCTGCAAATAATTGTGAAAGCGGGGTTTCACCAATTCCATGTATTTCAGCTAAGCTATGTTTGGCTGCCAAGTCTTTAACGGACCCAATTGACTGGATCATTTGATTATAAAACTCTTCCCAAGGTCTGAATTTTGAATTCTCCAGGTCATCTATAGCAGTAAATACCCACTCACCATTTAATCGATTAAGCCCTGTGTATACCGCTGATAATTCATGCAGTGTTTGACTTAATGATTCTCGTTTTTCTGAAGTTAAAATGGATAACTGATTATATTCTTCGCTATGAACTTGTCCATATTCTTTTAATTCATCTAATATAACCTTTTCTCGGTTTGCATTTTGAGTAAGAACTTCTTCGTTTTCTAAAACCTCAACAGGTGGAAAAGAGGATTGAATCTGCTCTTGCACATTGTCATCCAAAACCTGCAGCAAGTTAAGCAGTTCAGTCAATTCAGCTTGCGATAGCGGGCACTGAGCATCCATTGCTAGCGTATCTTTTAACCAGCTATAGCGATCGCGCTCTCTCCTAATCTGGTCAGCGATTGTTTGGGCTGTACCCTTATATGCGCCATTTAGGAAATGGTGTTCAAATGTGTCCTTTTCGCGAATAGATCTGAGCTGATGGCGAGTGGATGCTTCCTTTTCTTTCAGTGATTTTAGTTGAGCCGTAAGTCTGGTAATTTCAGATTGAACAAAATCACTATCCCATGTATCCCGATTGTTTGAAATAATTTGCACAACCTTCTCTAAATCTTTAAACGATTTTGTATCGGCTCCTAACAAACTTACGCAAAGATCTTGCAGGTCACTTGGAATTTTATCTTTTAGTACTTTCAAAGCGCGTGCCGTTTCACTTGTAATTAGCACTCTTTGACCAGAGGAAAGAAGATGAGAAATCAAATTGGCTATCGTATGACTTTTCCCAGTTCCGGGAGGACCTTGAACAAGGACACCGTTTCGAGTTTCAAGATTAGAAATGATCTTTCGCTGCTCATCATTCGCTTCAAGCGGAAAATAAACAGTTTGATCCTCCATCTCAAAATTGGCAGAACCTTCAGCTGATAAACCTGCAGAATCCTGATAATCATCCATTTCCTCGAAAATTCTCTTAATCCCGAATGGTATAGCGTCAGCAGATTCTTTCACATTTTCAATAATCTTTGAGCAAGCTTGCTGGAAACCCTTTTCTGTTTTCTTTCTAAGAATCAGAGCTGGGCTGTATAGAATGTCAGGCTGCTTTGGACTATCTTTTTTATTGTTTAATTCTGCTTCCTTATAAGTCCCATTAGCAGATAGTGAAAATACAAATGATCTGCAAATAGAATCAATCAGCTCTTTATTCCAGAAATCCATTTGTAATTCTTCAAGTATGTCCTGAATCGACTTTAATGCAGTATTATCAAGGCGATTCTCGAGTTCAAGCATATCTTGCTCCAGTTCAGCCTTTACGCCTTCAGATGTTGGAAGCACCCTGATCAAGCCATTGTTTGAATCAAATTCAAATGAACAAGAAGTCGTTAAAATATGACGGTGCACAAGCTGGTCATCTGGCGCCTTCCAATTTAACAGACCAGCGCAAGCGATCAATTCATACTGTTCACCAAGCTTTTTTTGCTTTTGATAAACCGAGAATAATTTAGTATAAATGTTTTGAACCTTTTCATACCGTATATATTCTTCTTTCCATGGCTGCCATAGATCAAACATGTAAGTATCATAATTTCGCTGAATATCCGGAAAGTCACTCAAATAAAGATATTGATCCTCACTATCAGAAGTATCATCATCCTCATAATCTGGATTCGTGATTCTGTCCAGCAAGCTTGGTTCAGGATCAATGTTCTCAGGCTTATATGAAGGAGAGATCCAATCACTTAGTGAAATTGGAATAGAAGGAAATTCGGGTCTTACCGGTTTCTTAATTTCAATCCATATATCCTTAGCAGTACTAGTCAGTGGAGAAATACAATCTTTATCATCTGGAATTTCATTGAGGAATACATAATTTTCGTAGTTTTGAATATCCCGAATCAAAGGTGTCTTTAACAATGACAACTCTCTTAAGTAAGTAAATAATCGAACTGTTTTATCTATCTGTAAAGCAGAAGAATCCACAATACCATCCTTCCTATAAATCGCTATATTTTTACAAAAACTGCCTAATACAAATGTATATTATATCATGGGAAAAATGAAATGAATTTATGGGATTGTTTCCAAAAAAGTCTTTTTTATGTGAAGATTTACAGGGGAGTGAGGAATGGTAATGAAGAAGGTATATGATTAAGTGGTTAAGACAGTAATTTTATGTTAAAACAATATAAGAATTTAAAAACTTAAATTACACTGATCTAATTAATTTAAATATACACTTTTTAAAATTGTAATGTTATTAGCAGAGATAATCGCTACCATCATTAGCTGTTTAGAAAAATAGAGGCCAGAACAATAAGTGGTCTGATAATACAAAAAATAGCCATTCCAATCGGAGTGGCTATTCCCTATTCTATTATCTTTTCGGAGCTCTATACCCAGCAGCTTCCGCTTCTTCAACCGAGCAAAACCATACTTCGGCTTTTGTTCGATCATAATAAGTACTTCCAGGCACATGGTAAATGCCGCTTTGATTCCCTTTAATATCACATGCTGGAGCTGGTTCAGATTCAGTTGTAGTAGTTTCTTGAGTTTTTGGTGGTTCTACAGTTTTAGTGGCAGCCACTTCTTTTTGATCCAAATCACCTTTCGTTGTTCCGCTCTCACCGTAAGCCCACAAACCAGTACCTTGATTCCGAGCTTCACGAGCAAACTTTACAAACTGTTCACTATATTTTACGTCTGGAGGATAGGTAGAAGGCTCTGCATATCCATTTAGAACTAAATCAGCATTGAACATTTTTGTTTTAATTTCATTTTCATCCATAACGTTAGAAGGAAGTTCCATCCAAATGATCCGTAATAACCGGTTATATCGATCTGCTTCAGAAACATCCTTTTGCAGCCAAACTTCTTTTCCTTCAAGCTTAGACTTTGTATAATCGCTAGCTTCCTTACCGTACTTTTCAGTTCGAGTTGTTGACTCAGGCGTGTTGACACCAATCAAACGAACCTTACTTCCGTCTGATAGCTCAACTGTATCTCCATCAACCACACGAGAAATGGTTGCAGCAACTAAACCCATTTCCTCTGCAGCTGCCAGTTTTTGTTCTTCAGCCTTCTTTAATGCTTCCTGTTCAGCTTTTTCCTCGGCTTTTTTCTGTTCTTCCAGTTTAGCCTTTTCTTCAGCTTCTTTTTGCGCTATAGCTTCTTCTTCCTGCGCTAATTTTTCTTCTTCTGTTAATTCAGCACTTTCTACTTCTTCACTTGTTTCTTTTACAGGGGTTGAAGCTTGTTCTGTTGAACTAACTCCCATAGAAAGACCAACAATCATTAAAATAAAACCAGAAGCAATTAGAGTTAGGAAGTTTTTCTTAGCAAACCTCTTTTTAATAAGAGTAATAACCAAGTAAAGGAACGAACCCAAAAACAAAAAAAGACCTAATAAAAATAACAGTATATCCACTGTTATAACCCCCTCAATATTATCAATGTAGCATATGAATTTTATATGATGTGTTAGGGTTTGACTATACATTCGACATAATTAGACATTTGGTATATTTTAGAGGGGAATAAATAGAAAAAGGACCGCTCAAAAGAGAGGCTAGGTTTAGTTATTTTCTCTATAAACTTCAACTAAACATTTTTTTCAACACTATAACAACCATTAATATTTAAGTTATAATATAATCATTTAAACTTAATGTCAGAGCAAGCTTTATTTACAAGGAGGACCCATGAAAAAAAACATCCATGTTGTCGGTGCAATCATTATCGATAACGATAAAATTCTATGCGCACAAAGAGGCCCAGGGAAAGCTCTTCCTTATAAATGGGAATTTCCAGGTGGGAAAATTGAGGAGGGAGAATCTCCACAAGAGGCATTAAAACGAGAAATTAGAGAAGAAATGAATTGTAAAATTGAAATAGGAGAGCAGGTCGATCATACGGTGTATGAGTATGACTTCGGAATTGTTCATCTAACGACCTTCAGTTGTAAATTGGTCGAAGGAAAACCGGTGCTAACCGAACATGTTTCAATTGAATGGTTATCAGCGAATGAACTTACTTCACTTGATTGGGCACCTGCAGATATCCCAGCAGTCGAAAAATTATCTGGTACTTTAAATATTAAATAAAATAGAGACAAAGAAGCTACTCACAATTTGTGAATAGCTTCTTTTGTTATAAAAATAAATTGCATCCAAAAAATATGGGTATTAAAATTAATATATGGATCTGAGTCAAATTTTTGGACACAAATAAGTTAACATTTTTTGAACACTTGCCTCAATTATAGTGGGTTGGCCATGACGCTTGACATGGAGCCTCTGCGGGCATATGTTCCCTGCCGAGAAGCCAGATGTCACAACATCGGCATCGCCAGACGAGGCTATCATGCCCGCCACTCCATGTAAAGCGGGTGCACAATCTCAAGTTAGAGATTAAGCGACATGCCGAATGCTGTACTCTACCTCTTGTGGTGTTCGATAGCCGATGCTGCTATGAATTCTTTTGCGATTGTACCAGCCTTCAATGTATTGAAATAGAGCCATTTTGGCTGAATTATAATCTAAGTATCTGACACGGTGGACTTCTTCTTTCTTTAAAATGGCATGAAATGATTCAATACAAGCATTATCGTATGGGCAACCTTTTTGACTGAATGACTGCTTCATGCCTCTTGATAGAACAATATTTGAGAACTCTTCACTTGTGTATTGAGATCCTAAATCCGTGTGGATAATGAGTCCTTCCTTCGGGTTTTGAGTTTCATATGCATTATCTAATGCATGAATCACCAAGTCTGTTGTCATTGTGCGTGAAAATGAATATCCAACAATCTTTTTAGAATGTAAATCCAGCACAGAAGCTAAATAGCACCAACCATCTCTAAGTGTATGGATATACGTAATATCTGCCACCCATTTCTCGTTAATGGTTGTAGTAGAAAAGTCCCTGTTTAATAGGTTATCACGTTCTTCCACCTTACATTTACTTGAATATGGGCGATATTTCTGCTGAATAATGGATCTGATACCTGCCTTAGTCATTAAACGCTGCACTCTTTTTAGGCTCACTAAATAACCTTCTTTTTGAAGGATCTTATGAATCTTTGGAGCCCCATAACGCTGTTTACTTTCTGCGTGAATTTCAATAATTCTTTTGGTTAGCTCTTTATTTTCACGTTCACGATTAGACTCAACAGCTTCAAAAGATTGATAATACGTACTCCTTGGGATTTCTAATACATCACATAGAGTTTGAACAGCATATTGATCCTTATGTTGTTCAATGATGGTGGATAGCTCAGTAATGCTTACTTTCTCGCGAATATGGCCATAGCCTTTTTTAAGATTTCGTTTTCCTCTTGAAGACCGCGCATCTGCTTTTTTAACTGGATGAAGTCATCCGTCGTAACAGAAGTCCCATCCTCCAAGTTCATAGGAGTGAACCTCTTAATCCATTTGTAAATGGTTACTTCAGATACGCCATATTCGCTACTTAAATCTTTTACTGCACTACCTGAGCTATAAAGATCAACCACCATTTTTTTGAATTCTTCATTAAATTTTTTGCTTACATTTTGGTTACCCATAAAGGACACATCCTTTCATTTACATTTTAGTCAAATATGGAAAAACTTAACTAAGATGTGTCCATGAAACTATACTAGCATCAATATATAAATGGTAAACGAATGGAGATTATATGGATAATTTGATTCAAAGCTTAGAAGCATCATTGCATAAGGGATTTATAGATAAACAATTTAATAAATCTGGTGGTTATAAACCAAAGCTATTAGTAAATAATTTTAAGAAAAATGAAAACGTTCTTTCGACATTACTGGAAGAACTTGATCAAAGTAAATCCTTCATTTTTTCTGTAGCTTTTATTACAGAAAGCGGTCTTGCTACACTTAAATCACATTTTCTTGATCTTCACCGAAAAGGTGTAAAAGGCCGTATTCTAACCTCGACATTTCTACAATTTAATCAGCCTAAAGTGTTCAGGGAACTAATGAAGATCAAAAATGTAGAAGTGAGATTAACAGACTTAAAAGGCTTTCACTCGAAAGGCTACATTTTTAACCATGATACCCATTATTCACTTATTGTAGGCAGCTCTAATTTAACTGCACATGCATTAAAGATTAATTATGAGTGGAATGTAAAATTAACATCACTTGAAAACGGCGAAATTGTTCATCACTTTAAAAGCCAATTTGAAGAAGTATGGGAGCAGTCAAAGATTCTAACAGAAGAATGGATTGAGGAATACGAAAAGACATTTTCTCAGACTGTTGAAAACAGAGAGTTAGAAAAAGTTATAGAAATGCCTACCCCATATCAGACGAATGCGATTGAAGAGTCACTAAATATTGCTCCGAATAAGATGCAGCAAGCAGCACTGCAACAAATCGAATCAGTCAGAGCAGCAGGTAATGATAAGGGATTAATTATTTCGGCAACTGGAACAGGAAAAACCTATCTTTCTGCTTTTGATGTGAGGCGTTTTGCTCCTAAGCGTTTGCTTTTTATTGTACATAGAGAGCAAATCTTAAACAAGGCGAAATCAGACTTTAAAAAAATTCTAGGTGGAATAGACGAAGACTTTGGGATCTTATCGGGATCGAATAAGCAAATAAATGCTAAGTACTTATTTGCGACCATTCAAACGATTTCTAAACAAGATACTTTAAATGAATTTGATCCACAGGAATTTGACTATATTCTAATAGATGAAGTGCATAAAGCGGGTGCCCAATCGTATCGAAAGGTGATTGATTACTTCCAACCGAAATTTTTTATGGGCATGACTGCCACGCCTGAACGTTCAGATGACTTCAATATTTACGAACTATTTGATTACAACATTGCCTATGAAATTCGATTACAAGAAGCACTTGAAGAAGATATGCTCTGTCCTTTTCACTATTTTGGTGTTACGGATCTTGATATAAATGGAGAAAATGTGGATGATGCAACCATTTTAACGAAGCTTGTCAATGAGGAACGTGTTAAGCATATTATCGAGAAGATTGAGTATTATGGTTTTTCTGGTGAAGAGGTAAAAGGACTTATATTTTGTAGTCGTAAAAAAGAAGCAGAAGAATTATCAGCAGCCTTGAATGATAGAGGGTTACGAACAGTTGCGTTAACGGGCGATGATTCTCAAGAAGAGAGATCCCTTCAAGTTAATCGCTTAGAAAATGGTCAATTGGACTATATATTAACTGTAGATATTTTTAATGAGGGAATTGATATCCCCTGCATCAATCAGGTTGTGATGTTAAGACAAACTCAATCTAGTATTATATTCATTCAGCAGCTTGGCCGCGGACTTCGTAAACATAAGACAAAGGATTTTGTGACGATAATTGATTTTATAGGTAACTACAAAAATAACTATATAATTCCAATTGCTTTATCTGGAGATAAATCGCAAAACAAAGATAATATCCGCCGACATACGAAGGATACAAGCTATATCAAAGGTGTATCAACGATCAATTTTGAAGAGGTCGCAAAAAAGCGGATATTCAGTGCAATAAACAACAGTAATCTGACAACACTTAAAATCTTAAAGGATGCCTTTACTGAGTTGAAAAATAGACTTGGGAGAACACCATCCCTTTATGATTTTATTGAGCATCATTCTATCGATCCTGTGGTCATTGTTGATAAATATTCTAACTACTATCAGTTTTTATTAAAAATGAAAGAAGAAGTACCAGCTATTACAAATTATGAAGATAAAGTTTTAACAATGCTTTCAATAGAGCTGTTGAACGGAAAGCGTAAGCACGAAATTGTATTGTTGGATTTGCTAATGCAGCACGGCAAGGGAGAGCAAGAGGAATTAATAAATCGTTTAACTAAAGAAGGTTGCAAAATTGATGAAGATACAATTGCATCAGTCAAAAGCATATTTGATTTGTCATTTTTTACGCAAGTCTTTAAGAAGAAATATGGGGACAAGCCAATTGTCACTTTGAAGGATAATTGCTTTTTGTTTAATGAAGAGATCCGTGAAAGTCTTGTAGGGAATCCTTACTTTAAAACAATGGTAATGGACTTATTATTATGTGCAAAAGAAAAAAGTGAAAAATACGATTGCGTTCATTCTCTTACATTGTATGAAAAGTATTCAAGGAAGGATGTTTGTAAACTATTGAATTGGCATAATGACGAAAGCGGCACTATATTTGGATACAAAACCAAACACAGGACGTGTCCCATATTTATTACCTATCATAAAAAAGATGAAATTGAATCGAGCGTAAACTATGGTGATGAGCTTCTAAGTCAGGATGTACTTAAATGGTATACACGTAGCAACCGAACAGTAAATTCAGAAGAAGTGAAAACAATCATTAATGCAGAAGAAAATAATATTGATCTCCATATCTTTGTCAAAAAAGATGACGATGAAGGCACCGACTTCTATTATCTAGGCAAAGCGAAGCCTGTTAAGAATACGGTTCAGCAAGATGTGATGAAAGATGGTAAACCTGTTGTTCATATGAATATGGTTATGGAAGATACTATTGACCAGAATCTATATAGTTATATTGTTGAAGGTAATGAGATTTAAGCCGTAATTAATTTATAATTTTAACTGTATAATACGTAAATATTCTATTGGAGGTTTAAGGAATGCCAACCTACTACAAACTTGTCAGAGACCACATCCCAGAGATCATTGAAAAGACTGGTAAAAAGTTTACGACGAAGATATTAAATAGTACAGAATATATAGAAGAACTTAAGAAAAAGAGCTTTGAGGAACTTGAAGAGTATGTGAATGCAACAAATAAAGAAGAGGCGATTGAAGAATTAGCAGATGTTCTTGAAATTATCCGAGCTCTAGCAGATTACCATGACATTTCTTTTGAGAGGCTTGAAGAGGTTCGACAAGAAAAAGCTAATAAGCGAGGCGGTTTTAAAGAGAGAATTTTCTTAATCGAGGTTGAAGATGAGTGATGTTCAATTAATTACAAACCAGCTTGGTAAATACTTATTAAAGCAGATTGAGACAGCCTCTACTATTTGTATATTGACTTCGTTTACGATGAAGTCAGGTGTTGAATATTTGTCTAATGCATTAAAGGTAGCTGCTGAGCGTGGAGCAGATATTAAGATTTGTACAGGGAATTATTTGTTCATTACACAACCTGATGCACTTGAAGCTTTATTGTCCATTCATGAAAATATTATGATCCGTTTCTGGAAAAGCAATGGGAGTTCGTTTCATCCAAAAGCCTACCTTTTTAATACAAATGACCAAGAAAGTGTTATTGTTGGTTCATCCAATTTATCACTTTCTGCTTTAAGTCATGGTGTAGAATGGAATCTATCGGTAAGTAATCATACTGATACTTATAATGAGGCATTACAACAATTCTTACATATCTTCTATGCCGAACACACTGTCTCCTTAAATAGAGAAACGCTGAAAGAATATCGGTATGAATATGAGGAATACCATAAGAAGCATCCGGATCTAGCAAAAGAGTGGACGAAAACAGAGGAGCAGGATTTAATGCTTCCCTCCGAAATAGATAATAACTTTGAAATGCAAGCAGAGCTAGTTAACGAAAATAAAGAATCATATAGTGTAATTCAGCCGCGTTTTGCACAAATTGAAGCATTAGAAGAGCTGAATAAAACGCTAGATGAGGGATATAATCGGGCTCTTGTTGTCATGGCAACTGGACTTGGAAAAACATATTTAGCGGGTTTTTTTGCTCAACATTTTAAAAGAATCCTTTTCATTGCACATCGAGAGGAGATTCTAAATCAGGCAAAACATTCTTTTAAAAAAATTATGCCTGATAGGTCGTATGGAATTTATAATGGCAAGCAAAAAGAAAGCAACAATAATATAATATTTGCCTCAATTTATACGCTTAGTATGATGCCGCATCTGCAGGTGTTTGGGCCAGATGAATTTGATCTAATTATTGTGGATGAATTTCACCATGCAGCTGCTGCATCTTATAATAGGGTACTCGACTATTTTCAGCCAAAATTTCTTTTAGGTATTACGGCCACTCCAGACAGAAATGACAATAAAGATGTCTATGCAATATGTAATGGAAATGTTGCCTTTCGATTAGATTTTCTTGATGCGATCGAAAGAAAATGGCTTTCTCCATTTAAATATTATGGTGTATACGATGATACGGATTACAGTCAAATTACTTGGCTTGGTAATCGTTATGATGAGGAAGAACTATTGCAGGTTCAGATCCATGATAAAATGGCAGAGAAAGTTCTTAAGGCTTGGCTGGAGAAAAAACAGTCAAAAACAATTGGCTTATGTTCCTCTATTCGGCAGGCCAATTTTTTATCTAATTACTTTAACAAAAGCGGCTTTAAAACAGTGGCTCTCCATTCAAAGCAAATGGAAGTAGGAAGACAGGATGCGATTAAACAGCTTGAGGATGGAAAGTTAGATGTCATCTTCACAGTAGACCTCTTTAATGAAGGGGTCGACATACCAGCTGTAGATACACTATTATTTGTTCGTCCAACTGAATCGTTAACTGTCTTCACACAGCAAATTGGTCGTGGTCTCCGACTGCATAGTGGAAAAAGTCATTGCAATATCATTGATATGATTGGCAACTATCGTAATGCTGATATTAAGCTAAGCTTGTTTGACATTACAGAAAAAGACACAAAAAGAACATTCGAGCCTATGCTGCCAGAATTGTGTGAAATCAACCTTGAGGTAAAGGTTGTTAATTTATTGAAAGAAATGATTAGAAAAAAACAGCCTAGAAAAGAAAAACTATATCAGGATTATAAAGATTTAAAACTTGAATTGGGAAGAAGACCAAGTTATTTAGAATTACATTTAAAAGGGGCATCAGACTCAGTCCAATATCGTCAGGAGTTTAAATCCTATCATGGATTCCTATCCTGGGCTAAAGAATTAAGTGAAGCAGAGGAAAGAGTGTTTGAACGATATAAATATTGGTTTATAGAAGCAGAAAAAACAGGAATGGCCAAGAGCTATAAAATGGTCGTGCTGCTTGCTATGCTGGACAGAGGAATTGGTCATTGGTACGAGAGCATAACACCTGAAGAGGTTGCACCCTTCTTTTATCAATATTTAATGGAAAAAGAATACCGAAAACATATTGATTTCTCAGACAAAGCTTCTAAAAAACTCTGGGAATATGATAAACCGGGACTTAGCAGCCTAATTTCTAAAATGCCTATGTCTAAATGGAGCGGTAATTCGAAAGGATTAATAAGTTTTGACAATGAAGTATTTAAGTTGGAGTTTGAAGTACACAAAATGGATGAAGAAATACTCTACAATTGGACAAGACATATTTGTGAATATAGGTTGCATTATCATTTTGAGAGGAAAGAGCGTCTTGGTGGTTCGTTACTATCGCCATAGAGGTATTCATAAGCAAAAAAACATATACCTTAACATTTATTTAATTTGATAATGGCTATTGATTGCTTAATTTTACTTTCATCTTTATTAGACTTTTTTATCACTATAAAATTTTTTATATAAAATCAACTTCAAAACGCTTCTCTAAATACGAGCAAGCGTTTTTTGCATTACAATCGCAATCTAAATAACGTCATTAAATCATGGGTAATTCTAACTATAAATTGAAAATAATGATAAAATATATAGTAATAATATTGTTCAAATGAACTTTTTTAAAAATCTTGTTACTAGATTAAACGAGGTGATACTATGAAAATCCTACAAAACTATAAATCATTTTTTAAAATGCCTAATCCAGTGAAGATTACTGGTCGAAGCTCTAGTATTACGAATGCCTTTGTTAATGGAATTATTCCATGTATTGAACCATCTGAAACAGAAATTAAGGAAGTTCTTAGTATGTTAGGTATGACGGAATCGATAAGGTGCTCATATTGTGGAGACTCTTTTTCAGAGTGGGATCATTTTAGACCTTTAATTCATAAGAGAAGGCCAACCGGGTATATATCCGAGATTAATAACCTGGTTCCTTCATGTGGGAAATGCAATCAATCCAAAGGAAATAAATATTGGAAAGATTGGATCCAAAGTGACGCCCCACTATCCCCTAAAACCCGCAATGTCAGTCATTTAGATCAGATTATTGCTAGACTAGAAAATTATGAGGCTTGGAGTAAGCCAATAATGATTAACTTTGAGGAAGTTATTGATAAAGAATTATGGGAAGAACATTGGGCAAACTGGGAAAACCTTCTTAATTATATGAAAAAGAGTCAATTGTTATCAGATCGGATTCAAGAGACATTAAAACAAAGTGTACAACCCGGTGCATCGACTATTACATATATAAAGCCTCCAACTGAGCAGAGGGATATACCATTATTAGAAGAGAAAGTCGTAAGAAAAATAGGAGTAATTGTAAGAGATGAGTTAATTGATATTCTGGTTAGTAACCAGTTGCCATTAGAAAAAATACAGCTATTACAAACTTCAAAATACTCTAAACAACAATTAAATCTAAATTTTCCGATGTTATTAGAAGTAGACGAAACAAAAGATCTACAACTACAAAAACTAGATGCAAGAGGATATAGTAGATACTATAAAAAACCCATAAGAATTTATGGGAAGTTGTATTTCCTGTGTTCTCAATGGTATGAAAATAGTAGAGCTCACCTTTTGCGTTGGATTGAATGGAATAAGGTAAGGTAGGAATTAAGTTTTTAATTGCTGTTTAACAATTGAAGTATTTAATCGCAAGGAGGTCCACCATGAAAAGAGTTCCAATAGAAGAAATCAGAAAGAACCCAGAAAAGTTCAATAAAGAGCTGCTAAAGCGAGTCAAAGACAGAAGAAAGCCTCAACTCAAGCTTATTATTGGCGGTAAAAAGTAAGTACTTATAAATAACCGTATTTCTGTTGATAGATCAGAATATACGGTTATTTTTATATAAGAAATCTAGCATTACTGCTGTGTTGTTCCTTAATTTTGCCTGGTAAAAAAGAATCGTACAGCCCATAATAATTCATTTCAACTTAATCTTATGTTACGATACCAATATAAAATCTAATCCAAATCCGCTTTTCAAACAGCGGTAGAGGTTCTAGCACCCCTCTCTAAAAAAACTAAGATGAAGCAGCACTTCGATCTTGGGGTGCTGTTTTTTCTTGTGTTTTAAGGAAGGGGAGTATTTACATGTTAAGAGATGAAAAAGCAATTGTCGTTTTTAGCGGCGGGCAGGATAGTACAACTTGTTTGTTTTGGGCTTTAGAGACGTTTAAAGAGGTTGAGGTTGTTACGTTTAATTATAATCAGCGCCATAAGGAAGAGATTGAGTGTGCGAAGCGGATTGCAGAGGAGCTAGAGGTGAAGCGTCACCTGTTAGACATGCAGCTGTTGAATCAATTAGCTCCAAATGCGCTGACAAGAGATGATATTGAGATTAAAGAGGGAGAAGATGGGGAGCTGCCATCGACGTTTGTTCCTGGGCGTAATTTGATTTTCCTTTCGTTTGCAGCGGTTTTGGCGAGTCAGGTGAAGGCGAAGCATATTATCACGGGTGTATGTGAAACGGATTTTAGCGGATATCCGGATTGCCGGGATGCGTTTATTAAGTCGCTGAATGTGACGATCAATTTGTCGATGGATCAGCAGTTTGTGATTCATACGCCGTTGATGTGGCTGGATAAGGCGGAAACATGGAAGCTAGCGGATGATTTAGGTGCATTAGAGTTTGTTCGTGAGAAGACGCTCACCTGTTATGAAGGAGTTATTGGCGATGGCTGCGGTGAATGCCCGGCATGTAAGCTAAGAAGAAATGGTTTGGAGAAGTATTTAGAAGGAGCTGCTGCACATGACAGATAATTTTTTTGGCTTTCGAATCGTGGAGAAGCTTCAGAAGCTGGATGAAGATATAAAGAAAAGTGATTTAAAGTATCATCACAAGCGCGTTCTTGTCAGCAAGGAATTTACGTTTGATGCGGCCCATCATCTTCATTGCTATGAGGGGAAATGCAAGAATCTGCACGGGCATACATACAAAGTTGTGTTTGGCATTAGTGGTTTTGTTGATGAGGTTGGTCTTGTGATTGATTTTGGGGATATCAAAGAGATCTGGAAAGAGGAGATTGAGATTTATCTGGATCATCGTTACCTGAATGAGACGCTGCCTAAAATGAATACAACAGCAGAGAACATGGTTGTATGGATTTATGAAAAAATGGTGGAATCCTTGAATAAGAGATCGAATCAATATAAGGATTCAGTAGTTGAATTTGTGCGTTTATATGAAACACCTACGAGTTTTGCAGAGGTTAGACGGGAGTGGATGGAAGCTTGAGTAAGGTGCCAGTAATGGAGATTTTTGGACCGACGATTCAGGGAGAAGGAATGGTGATCGGCCAGAAGACGATGTTTGTAAGAACAGCCGGCTGTGATTATTCTTGTTCGTGGTGTGATTCTGCTTTTACATGGGATGGGTCGGGGAAAGATCTCATCCAGCAGATGGAGGCAGAGGAAATTTGGGAAGAGCTTGTAATGCATGGTGGAGATGGCTTTTCTTTTGTGACCATATCAGGCGGCAACCCGGCATTGCTAAAAAATCTTAGTTATTTAATCCAGCTATTAAAATCGAAGAATATTAAAATTGGGCTGGAAACACAGGGCAGTAAGTGGCAGGACTGGTTTATGGAGATTGACGAGTTAACACTCTCTCCCAAACCGCCGAGTTCTGGGATGACAACAGATTTTAATATGCTGGATACCATAATCGGAAAGCTTCAGGCAACAAACACAAGTTTAAAAGTGGTTGTGTTTGATGATGAAGATTATCTTTATGCCAAGAACGTGCATCTTCGGTACCCTGAAGTGCCGTTTTTCCTGCAGGTTGGAAACAGTGATAATCAAACGGCCGACAACCAGCAGCTGTTGGCTCAATTAATAGAGAAATATGAGTGGCTGATTGATAAAGCGATGGTGGATGACGAGCTGAAGGATGTTAAGGTGCTTCCGCAGCTTCATACGTATATCTGGGGCAATAAGCGGGGCGTGTAATTATATTTTTCAGGAAAGAGATACTTCTGCGGGAGTATCTTTTTTTCATATTCGAGATATTAGCATTATGAGATCTTAATACATCGGTATTTATTTTCTCCGATTAGAATAATGTAAAAAGGACTAGGAGGAGAGCGAGATGAAGGCGATTGTTTCGGATAGGTATGGCAGGGCAGATAGTCTTACAGTAAGGGAAGTGGCTATTCCCAGTCTTGAGCGCAATCAAGTGCTTGTAAAGGTTCATGCATCATCCATCAATTTTGGAAATCTTGTACTATTAACAGGCAAGCCGCTGCCTGCCCGTCTTGCATTTGGGCTTTTGAAGCCGAAGTACAGAATTCCAGGCGGGGATGTAGCAGGTATTGTTGAAGCTGTTGGTGAGAATGTGACTGGTTTTCAGATTGGCGATGAAGTGTTTGGAGATTTGTCCACCAGCGGCTGGGGTGCTTTTGCAGAATATGCAGCTGCCAATGAAACATCCTTGGCTTTGAAGCCCAGCAATCTGACATTTGCCGAAGCGGCCGCAGTGCCGATGGCAGGGGCAACAGCACTACAGGCGATCAGGGACAGTGGAGAGTTAGCTGCTGGTATGAAAGTGCTGCTTCATGGAGCTTCAGGGGGAGTTGGAACCTTTGCCATTCAAATTGCGAAAGTGTATGGTGCTGAAGTAACCACTGTCGTGAGTACTCGAAATACAGAGATGGCAAGAACCTTAGGTGCTGACCATGTCATTGACTATCAAAAGGAAACCATAGAGAAGCATGATCAAACCTATGATGTTATTTTTGGTGTGAATGGCGCACAACCTCTTTCCACTTATAGCAGGTTATTAAAAGAGAATGGACAATTTATCCACGTTGGAGGGGAAAGCAGCCAGATGTATCAAACGCTCCTAAAGGGCTCATGGTTATCCATGGTTGGGAAAAAGAAATACAGCACATTTATGCACAGAACAAAGCAGGAGGATTTATTTTTTCTTAAAGAACTAATAGAAACGGAGAAAATACGGCCGATTATTGATCGGGAGTATTCCCTGCAAGAGGTTCCAAAGGCCATTCAGTACTTTGAAAAAGGTCGTTCTCAGGGGAAAGTCATTATTTCTGTTTTAAATGAATGAAAAGCTATGTTTGTTTTGTTGTACTTAAAAAGTGCAAAGTATCTACGTTCACAACTAAACGATACAGGCACCCATTTTTTCGATTTCAATATGATGAATTTGAAGGAGTGATGACGATGCCGTGGCAACAAAAAATTAGTTATTTGATCGGCCAGTCTGTTGGTATTTCAATGGCCAACGGACAGGGAACTTCAGGTATTCTGTGCGGTACATCTAATGGAAAGCTGCTTGTGATTGAATATTTGTATCAAGCACAATTCGCCTTAAAGCAGTACGATTTTTATATGATTCAGGATATTAATGGATTTCCAGTTTGTCAGAACCAGCAGCCCTTATATTAATGAAGCGTCCCTTCTATCGAGGGATTTTTTTGTTTACTGTGCAAAAGAATTAAATCTTTATTAACTCTTAGGAATTCCCGCAAACACTTTTATGAAGTCTCTCTTTTTAAATTTGCAAACAATTTTGTTATCCTTAAATGGAAAAGAACTGCCTAGAGGATAGAGAAGGGAGGCGGATATTTAATGGACATAGAAGAATATAAAACTCGAGCAGAACAGCAGGAGGATTGGGCACCAGGCTGGGAAGCGATTGATATGGTGTTTGATCAGCTTTATGATAATCAAAACCCGGCTCATTATGGAACAGAATTACATAAGCGGGCGATGTTCGGCGGTGATCAGTATTTGGACGGGTTTAGTATCTATGAATCTCGTAATGGCTACAAACACATTCTGACATATGGAATGAGTGAGCTGTATGTGAACGAGGAAGCGTTCGGCGGAGAATGGAGCGGCTGGGGATATGAGATGACGTTCAAGCTGCAAGCTGAATCGGCGGAAGAGTGTTTGTGGGCCTGTGATATGTTGGCCAATCTTGCCCGCTATACGTATACACAGCAGCGATTTTTTGAACCATCGCAATTTGTGGCAGGCAATGGAACGTCTATTCATTACGAAGTGGAATCTGACATCACGGCATTGCTGGTGGTCAATGATACAGAGGCTGAGGGAATCGATTCGGTACATGGCAGAGTAGAGTTTCTGCAAGTAGTTGGCATTACAGAACGAGAACTAGAGCTGCTGAAAGAGGATTTTACATTGGCGGCAAAGCTTGTTGAAGAGATGAAGAAGGATAATCCATATTTGGTGACGGATATGGGGCGGAAGAAATCTTACTTATAGAAGTAATTTCAATAAAAATTGGTTATTAACGATACATAGGGAAGGAGAGTTTTATCATGACAGAACTAGTAAGACGCTTTGAAAATAAGGTTGCACTTGTAACAGGCGGGCGTTCGGGGATTGGGCAGGCAATTGCACGCCGTTTGCGTGACGAAGGAGCAACCGTGATTACGGCGCAGCGCGGGGAGGACAAGGAATTTGACTGGATTTCAGCTGATTTTTTTGATCCTGAAACGCCAGAGCGGATTATCGAAGAGGTAATCGCAAGGACAGGACAGCTTGATGTGCTGATCAATAATGCGGGGATGATGCAGGAGGCAGCGATTGAGGAAATGAGTCTGGAGAATTGGCAAAGAAATCTTACGTTGAATCTGACGGCTCCTTTTCTCATGATCCGGGCGGCATTGCCTTATCTCCGGAAGACGAAAGGCAGTATCGTCAACACCGGATCTGTTGAGGGATTGGCTTCTAATCCGCTGCATGCTGCTTATGGTGCCACTAAAGCTGGACTTCATGGACTGACACGTGCCGTTGCTGTGGACCATGGGCATGAAGGGATACGCTGCAATGCGGTAGCACCAGGCTGGATCGATACGGATTTGAATCTTGATTTAATTGCAAACATGCCTGATCCCGATGCGTTTCAACATAACATTGGGCGAATTCATCCAATTGGCCGCACAGGTTCTCCAGAAGAAGTGGCAGCACTTGTGGCCTTTCTTGCGGCTGAAGAGTCAGGGTTTATTACTGGACAGATCTATCCAGTTGATGGCGGCAGAATGTCCAAGCTGAGTCTGCCATAAATGATGTAATGGAAAAAAACGCTCGCTGAAAGCCAGAATGATTCATGGTTGCTTTCAGGAGCGTTTTTTAAAAAATAAGGAAGTTTTTGAGTGAGAAGGAAAATGGGTGAGAAAAGATAGATGATGCAATACAAGCAGGTTTAGTTATCGGTAGAGAATGCTGTTACTAGTTCAACAGCTGGTGTTTGAGGAAAGTTTTTTTTCCTCATTAGGCAAAAAAAAAGCTGGCAGCCACCAACTTGTTTATAAAACTTATATCTTTTTTACATGCCACTTATGAGACGGAATCGTATTCTGATTTAGCCTTTTTGCCATGTCGTCAGCTTCCGAGTAGTCTTCAAAGGTTTTGCTCGATTGGCTGTTTGAATTCTTTAAATGTTCTGTTGTTCCGCTAATGTTACGTATTAAAACGAACATTGGATCAACTCCTTTTATCCTTATAAATTTAAGGATATGTTAAGCCTAACATAATTCGCGGTAAAATTATAGGAAAATTAGGAAACTTATTCAAATTTTCGACATTTAAAAAAGAATAACGAATAACAGGTGCTTTATCATATAGAATTTTATGACATCAAATGTGATTGTAATGCAGCCACTACTAGAATAAAAAATGCCAGACACCATAGGAAAGGTACCTGGCATTTTTTTAGTTTAATTAAGGTTTTTCGGTCTGAAAATCAACTTCAAAATTTCCATCAGCACAAGTGCTCCGAATGCAAGACCCAATGCTGTCAGGAATTCCTGGAATCCAAATGTGGCTGGAATCGAGAAGATGTCACGCGTGAACGGTAATAGAGTGATTCCGTAAAGTACAAATCCTAATGCAACGGCACCAATT
Organism: Cytobacillus gottheilii; assembly: GCF_001636345.1. GTDB lineage: Bacteria > Bacillota > Bacilli > Bacillales > Cytobacillaceae > Cytobacillus > Cytobacillus gottheilii. Next base: position 3,494,187 of record NZ_KV440945.1, on the reverse strand, counting down.
ACATATTTGTTGCTGAAAAGTCCTGCTCCAATGGCTGTTTGTGTCGCAGAACGGGCAGCAAATGTCTGCAGGGTACGAGCTAGGATTAGTGTAGAGAATGCCAATGCTACTCCCATTTCTTCTGAATGCTGCAAGCCAAGGTAGTGTGCGATAATAACGGCGATTCCGATTAGAATACCTCTTGTTAACACTGCCCGCAGTGTACCGCCGGCAAAAATACCTTCATCAATATTACGCGGTTTCTTTTTCATGACACCAGGTTCAGATTTTTCCATGCCAAGTGCAATGGCTGGCAGAGAGTCGTTGACTAGGTTGATAAATAACAGCTGAATCGCTGTAAATGGGTTGGCCCAGCCAATGATCACTGCGAACAAGATCGCTATGATGGCGCCCAAGTTTCCAGCGAATAAATAGCCGATCGATTTTTTAATATTATCGAAAACGGTCCGTCCGACACTGACTGCGTTCACAATCGAGACAAAGTTGTCGTCTGTTAATATCATGGAAGAGGCGTCTTTTGCTACATCCGTACCGCTTCCCATTGCAATACCGATATCTGCCTGCTTGAGAGCAGGGGCGTCATTTACGCCATCACCGGTCATGGCAGTAATGCGATTTTTCTTTTGCCATGCACGGACAATCCTGATTTTATTTTCCGGTGAAACACGTGCGTAGACAGAGATGTCTTCTAATTTCCGGTCGAGCTCTTCGTCGGAAAGAGCATCTAATTCCTGACCTGTGAGAGCAATATCATCTTCATCCATCAGACCAATGTCTTTTCCGATTGCCTGTGCGGTCGTTTTATGATCACCTGTGATCATGATGGTGCGGATACCAGCCTGCTTTGCTTGCTCAATAGAACCATACACAGCTTCACGAGGCGGATCCATCATCGCCGTTAAGCCAACTAGTACTAAATCATTTTCATCTTCGTGTCCAATGCCGTGATGCTCCGGCAATTTTTTATACCCATAAGCGAGAACACGAAGGGCTTGCTTAGAATACTCTTCATTCATATCTTTAAACTGCTGCAGAAATTCATCTGTTAATACTTCTTCATTTCCATTGATCAGTACATGGCTGACCCGATTAAACATCACATCTGGACCGCCCTTTGTTAAGATCATCCGAGAGCCATTGATCGTGTAGACAGTCGACATTAACTTCCGGTCCGAATCAAACGGCAATTCTGCTTCGCGTTTGTTTTGATCACGGATTTCCTCAAAATCGTCTACATAGTTAATCAGCGCCACTTCAGTCGGATCGCCAACTTCTTTTCCTTCGTTGTTAATATAGGAATCATTACAGAGGACCATAATGTTGAAAAGCATTTCCTCACTGCTGTTCGGGTTTTCGAGCGGCTTATCTTTATTTCCTTCGCCAGGGATGTAATAGTTTGTCACTGTCATTTTGTTCTGTGTTAGGGTTCCTGTTTTATCTGTACAGATAACACTTGTAGATCCAAGCGTTTCGACTGCCGGCAGCTTTCGAATGATAGCGTGCTGTCTCGCCATTTTATTTGTTCCAACAGATAAAACAATCGTGACAATGGAGGACAGCGCTTCTGGGATCGCTGCTACGGCCACGGCTACTGCGAACATAAGAGACTCTAGGATAGCTGTTGTCATATCAGCTGTATTGCCGCCGAACCAGATTCGGCCTACCTCAACGGCAAAAATGAGAATACAGAGAATAAGGATCGCGATGCCGAGCTTCTTGCTGAACTCATCTAGCTTTCTCTGCAGAGGAGTTTGTTTCTCTTCTGCTGTGGCAATCATGTCGGCAATTTTACCGATTTCGGTTTTCTCCCCAGTGCCTGTCACCACAAAGGTGCCGCGTCCGTAAACGACTAACGAGCTGCTGAATACCATATTGCGGCGATCACCGAGTGGAGCATCTTCGCTGAGCGTATCGGTGTTTTTCTCAACCGCCTCCGATTCGCCCGTCAGCATGCCTTCATTCACCTTTAACGAGCCGCTTTCAAGAATCCGGCCGTCTGCAGGGATATGATCACCTGCTTCAAGGAAAACGATATCGCCCGAGACAAGCTCGCGAGCTGGTATGGTTTGTCTTTCACCGTTCCGGATCACTTTTGCATTTGGTGCCGACATACTCTGCAGGGCTTCAAGCGAACCTTCCGCCTTTTTCGTCTGAACAACACTGATAATTGAATTAATAATGAGCACTAGGAAAATAATTAAAGATTCAACGACTTCTCCAAGAACAAGTTGAACACCAGCCGCAATTAAAAGCACAATGACCATCGAGTCTTTAAATGTCTCTAAAAATAACTTCCAAGTCGGGACTTTTTCCTTCCCTTTAATTTCGTTATATCCATCTCTTTCTAAACGCTTATGTACTTCTTCCTGTGAGAGGCCATTTTCATTCGCCTGCAATTGCTGCAGTACATCTTCCTGATTTTCACGATAAAATTGCATTATATGGCTCCTTTCCTTTCCACTATTATTCGTATCCTATTCCCTTTTCATGCTTTTATTTAAACAGAAAGGGAAGGGATAAAAAAAGAGCAATAAACTAAAAGAATTATTAAGAAAATGTAAAAGGGTGAAGGAGGAATTCGTGTTTCAATAGAAAAGGGTAATAGAACCATTTTATTATGTATTCTGGATGGTGTACCAAATTAAGAAGATTGCAAAGGAAAATAATCGCCTTGAAAATAAAAAAAAAGCACCTTCTAAAGGAGCTTGATTAATTATCCAGTTGGCGTTCAATTTGGTAAACCTTACGTTCGAGTGTATTAATCTTGCTGTTTAAAAAATCATGATCTAAATCTGTTTTCTTTTTTTGATGTTGCAGGATTCCGACACCGTCTTCCGTTTGAGAAACTTCAATTCTGTTTACCGTATCTTCAACTCTTATAAGTCTAGAGTCTATTCCTTTAATGTCTGTATTCATCCCTTTGATATCACTTCGCATAACCTTCATATCACTTTGCATAACCTTCATATCACTCTGCATATCCTTCATATCGCTCTGCATCTGCAGCAGTAGATGATAGATTTTCTCTTCCATTAGGTTCACCTCCTCCTAGAATTCATTATATCGTAATTTGACATGGCCTTAAAGGTTTAATAGGCCGCTGGAGATTTATAACTATTAAGAGCATTAATATCGTATTTAGTCAGTTTTACTTTACAAATATAATCCGATTGTATTTAGAAGATTCTGTTACATCTCATGCGTTAATATGAAATTTTTCATTCAATCCTGTATGATAAAAAATAAAAGGAAAGGTTGATGACAATGAGCAAAACCATCACTTTACCCGACGGAACATCGCTGCCAAGTGTGGGACAAGGCACATGGTATATGGGTGAAAATTCACAAATGAAATCAAAGGAAGTCAAAGCACTGCAGCTTGGCATTGAGTTAGGCATGAATGTCATTGATACGGCGGAAATGTATGCTGAAGGAGGAGCGGAGCTGGTTGTTGGCGAAGCGCTCAAAGGAAGAAAAGACGATGTTTTCTTAGTATCCAAAGTTTATCCGCATAATGCTGGATTGAATTCTATTGAAAGAGCATGTGAAAACAGTTTAAAACGGCTGGGAACGGATCATCTCGATTTATATCTTTTACACTGGAGAGGTTCTGTCCCTTTAGCAGAAACCATTGAAGGAATGGAGAAGCTTAAGAAGGATGGAAAAATTGCGAGGTGGGGCGTATCGAATTTTGATACAGCGGATATGAAAGAGCTATGGAGTACAGAGAACGGCCAAAATTGTATGACCAATCAAGTGCTCTATCATTTAGGTTCTCGTGGAATTGATTATGATTTGGTTCCGTGGCAGCATGAGCATAATATGCCGATTATGGCCTATAGTCCACTCGCACAGGGTGGTTCCTTAAGACAGCAGCTGTTAACAGATCCAGTCATAAAGGAGATTGCAGAAAAGTATAATGCTGAGCCTTTGCAAATTGCTTTAGCATGGACCATACGGGCAGGCAATTGCCTGGCGATTCCTAAAGCAGTGCAGGAAGAACATGTACGGGCAAATGCTGCAGCAGCTGGTATCCCCTTAACTGATGACGATCTACACAGACTTGATGAGGTATTTCCGAAACCTACACGAAAAATGCCTTTGGATATTATTTAAAAGAGAAAAGGTGGCTGAGATCTTCAGCCACCTAGCATTATCTGACCTTCATTTCCGTGTTTAGCATAACTCGGTCTCGTCCTGCATTTTTAGCTCGGTACAAACATTCATCAGCTTCCAGAATCATATCCTTGATGGAAGTAATGCTGTTTCCTTTGTGAACACTAACGCCAATGCTGACTGTTAAAGACAGAGCTTGATTTCGATTTAAGAAAAGCGGATGTGAATGCAGTGACTTCCTCAATTCATTGGCCACATTGAGAACTTCCTGTTCTTTGACATGGCTAGTGACTACTATAAATTCTTCGCCACCATATCTGCCGACAAACCCATAATCCTTAAAGGTATCCACGATTCGATTGGCAACAAAGATAATGGCCTGATCTCCAATCGTATGACCGTATGTATCATTGACACGTTTAAAGTGATCAATGTCAATTAGTAGAATACTAACCTCTTGCTCCGCTTTCTGTGCCTCTTTTACCAGCATATTTGCTTTTTCTAAAAAGTACTTGCGGTTTAATACATTTGTAAGATGGTCGTACATAGCCGACTCTTTAAATGATGTATAATTCATAAGATTGTCCATTAAAACGGTAAATTGATCCTGGAAATAAGGAATCATTTTCTCCTTCTGATAGGGGTCAATTTGATCCTGATCCTCGCCACAGACAATAAGAAGACCTGTATGATTCTCACAAACAATCGGAATAGACAAGAACGTGCCAAATGTATCCTGAACGCCAAAAGAACTGGGCGTGATATCAGTTGCATAGATGATTCTTGATAGATATTGATCGTCAATATGAAAGCTGTCATCAAGAGATAAATCGCCATGCTGAACGATCACTTCCCATGCTGCATTCTTTTTCTGCAAATAGAATCCTTTTTCCAGCTTTGTCAGGTACAAGAGCGTGTAAAGTCCATTTTCCGCCAGCAGAGTATGTTCTTTCACACTGGACATCTGCTTAAAGAAATTCTGCATCAGTGTCTGCATGTAATATTTCTTTGACTCCATCTCTTTTTCAAGCGTGACACGTTTAATCTTGTCAGCAAGACCTAATGAAAGAACAAGGACTTCTACCATTGCGCCAATTTTTGGTGCATATAAGGTCAATGCATTGAGCGGCAGAATCTGATAAGCAGCCATCAGATTGAGTAAGATGCCTATTAACAAAAGCGACCATGCTGCAATATAAAACTTGGCTTCCCGTGTTCGCAGTCGCACTTTTATGACAATTAAGATGACAAAAAGGGCAAAGAGGGTAGCAATAATTGTACTAACCATTGTGGCCATTCCGATAGGTAAAACGAAAGGAATGATTAATGTAAAAGCACAAATGATCGTAAATACATGGACCATTTTATAGAGTCTTGGTGCAATGCCTTTCAGCTGCAGGAAATGCTTCGTAAACAGTAATCCAAACAGCGCAGCAAAAAGAATAAAAAATGAATTAGACCGGAGTGCCCACCAAGGATAATCGCCCCACAGCCACTCAAACGCATATCCATCCCAAATCGCCTGCAGGATCGTAAAACCAGCAATAAACAAGATATAATATAAGTACGTTTTTTCTCTTAGCGAGAGAAATAGAAAACTATTATAAATCATCATGGCAATCATAATGCCGTAAAAAAGACCAAACAGCATTTGCGAATCAGAATGGTTTGCTGAAAATGATACATAATTCCAAAGTGTGATCGGTGCCTGAAAGAAACTATCAGTTTCAATTTTTAAATAATAGGTATGTATGTCTTCAGATGAATCTAGGTGAAGCGGAAAAACGAGATTGCGATGTTTTATGATTCTCTCATCAAATGGCAGGCTGTAGCCGATCGTTTCTTGTAAATTAAGGCTGTCATTATTTTCACTATACAAGGAAACCAAGCTTAAATGCGGCTTTTGAATTTCGAGCAGCAGCTCTTTATCGCGGTCACTTGTATTTTGCATATCGATCTTGATCCAATAATCCAAATCGGCAATATCCCCATCGATATCCGCCTGACTGAAGGGAACAAATTGATCCTGCCTTTCGAGAATTTGATCTGGAGTAAGATCGTTTGAATCAACATACACAAGTATTTGGGAGGTCATGTCCTTTTCCGTAAAATCATTGCCGACGTTCACCGGATTTGCTTCAGCATAAGAGGCTGAAATAGGAAAGAACAATGTAAAAAGGACAATGAGAACAAAGTAGTGATATTTTTTGAAAACTGGTTTCATTGAATTGACTCCCGTTTCATGAAATATTGGTATCATTATAACATGATAGTGTCAAATTTTAGCATATTATTTTAGGCGGAATGTCATGAAAACAGAAACGTATGATCAACTTTTGCCATTATTAAAAACAGGCGATTTAATTTTATTCAGCGGAAAATATGAGATGAGCAAGTTAGTGGAAAAGCTGGAGCACAACAAATGGTCGCATGTGGGGATGGTGGTGCGTCCTGATCCAGATGGTGAGGTTTATTTCTTTGAATCGACCGCCCTTGTAAATCTGGAGGATGAATGGTTTCATGATCATGAGACAGGACCAAAGGTTGTCAAACTGCTGGATCGGCTTAAAACGTACGGCCAGGATGTAGAACCCTACGTGGCACCGGAATATGCCGTGCGCACCTTAACTATGAAAAACAAAATCGATGATCAAAAGCTCTATGACTATATCAAAAGCGTGCATGGAATCCCCAATCCAAGTGAATGGTCAATGATTGAAGAAGTAATTGAAGGCAGAATGTTTCATATTACTTCAAAAAGGAATGATTACACCTGCAGCAAGTTGATCGCAGAAACTTATTTAACATTAGGGATCACGTCGTTTTCCATGCCGTTAAACGGACTAATGCCAAAGGATTTTTCGTCAGCAGGACATATAAAAATAAAAGACGGAGAGTTAGGAGAAGAGATATTGATTCAGTTAGAGGAAGAGGTTGCTACTTGAAATTTTCATTGACAGACCTCTGTCCCATAAGATAATATTAAACTCAATTGCATAACCCGATCGGGAGAGGTTCCTAGCTTAAACCCTCTATAAAAAACTATGGATTGCTGTGTCCATGTGGTCACAGCTTTTTATTTTTTTGATAGAAAGATTGTCTAGGCCTCTCTGTGAAGTTCTGTAGAACTTTGCTGGGAGGTCTTTTTTCGTTCGGTTATCATATAAAACTGTAGCATCAGGAGGAGTATACATGAGAATTTTATTGTATTTATTATCTATTGTTATTGCCAATGTGGTAACAGCTAAATTTGCGCCATTGGCTGTAGGGATTTTCATGATCCCTATGGGTACGCTGTTTATTGGAGCGACCTTTATTTTCCGTGATCTTGTCCAAAATAAATATGGAAGATCAAAGACGTACTTATTTATTTTTACAGCATTAATCCTGTCTGGAATCGTGTCATTCCTGCTTGGAGATACATTGATGATTGTGGTTGCATCCGCTATTTCGTTCTTAATTGCAGAAACAGCTGATACGGAAATCTATACGCGTTTAAAGCTGCCATTTGCATGGCGTGTTTTCTACAGCGGTGTTGTCGGCGGCTTGCTGGATTCAGTTGTGTTTGTTGTAATCGGCTTAAGTCCATTAGGTGCAAACATGCTCCCATGGGAAGCAGTGCCGGCAGCAATTGTTGGTCAAATATTGGCGAAAACGATTATTCAAATGATTGCAGCACTGATTATTCATCGTATTCATACTGGAAAAGAGAATAAGATGGCGTTTTAAGTTTCAGAGGAATCTATTGATCAAAATAGGTTCCTTTTTTATGTCCCCAGAATGCTGTTGTCCCAGAGCAGTGTCGATGCTATGCTTTTAGTAAAAAAAGGAGTTTCATTTATGCCTTTGGAAATCGTTCGCCAGGATCTTACAGTCATGAATGTAGATGCCATCGTCAATGCAGCCAATAAGAAATTGCAAATGGGCGGCGGTGTTTGCGGTGCTATTTTTCAAGCAGCCGGAGTTGAGGAGTTAACAGAAGCATGCGACAAAATCGGGGGATGTGCAGTCGGGGAAGCCGTGATAACCAATGGATTTAAGCTGCCTGCCAAATATATTATCCATACACCTGGTCCCATTTGGAAGGGCGGTATACAGCGGGAAGCAGAATTGCTGCGGAATTCTTATAAGCAATCATTAGAACTGGCACATACATATCAATGTAAGTCCATTGCATTTCCACTGATTTCAACAGGAATATACGGATTTCCTAAAGAAGAGGCTCTGCAAATTGCCATTTCGGCCATCAGCACCTTTTTAATGCAGCATGAAATGCATGTTTATTTAGTTGTATTTGATCAGCAATCGTTTGGCCTGAGTCAGAAGCTTTTTCATTCCATTCAGGAATATATTGATGAGTATTATGTGGAGGAAGCTAGTGCTCTCTATGAGGGCAGAGAAGCACGCTTTGTAACGGAACAACTTAGAGAGCATGATTATGTTAAGCAAAGTGAGGATATTGAAGAAAGCAGTCTAATGCAGTTAATTGATGAACTCGATGAATCGTTTTCGGCACGCCTGCTTCGCCTCATTGACGAAAGAGGAATAAGCGATGTGGATGCTTATAAAAGAGCAAATATTGATCGCCGTCTGTTTTCAAAGATCCGCAAGGAAGACAGTTATAATCCGAAAAAGAAAACCGCTATCGCCTTTGCGATCGCTCTGGAGCTGGATGAAGATGAAACCAATGCTCTGCTGTCAGCAGCAGGATATACTTTGTCACACAGCAGTAAATTTGATGTAATCGTGAAATTTTTTATCACCCAGCAGAAGTATGATATCCATGAAATCAATGAAGCATTATTTCGATTTGATCAGCCTTTGCTCGGTGCTTAGAAAATGTCGCTTTTGAAGCGACCACTTCATTTTGAAAACTTGATATCCTTCCATTATAGATAAGGAGGGTATTAAACATGAAAAACAAAGTAACTGAAGTTGTATTTATTTTAGACAAAAGCGGATCAATGGCAGGGCTCGAGGCAGACACGATTGGCGGCTATAATTCGATGTTGAAAAAGCAGAAAAAAGCTGAAGGAGAGGCGTTTGTAACGACCGTATTATTCAACAATGGATATGAATTATTACATGACCGCGTTTCTGTAAAAAATATAAAAAAACTAACAGAAAGCGATTATGAAGTAAGCGGGACGACCGCATTAATTGATGCGATCGGGTTTTCGATTCAAAAAACTGTTCAAGAGCAGAAGAAGAAAGAGCGTGCAGATCATGTCCTCTTTGTGATTACCACAGATGGAATGGAAAATGCCAGCCGGGAATTCACCTCTGAACAAGTGAAAAAAATGATTCAGCATCAGAAAGAAAAATATGACTGGACCTTTATTTTTCTCGGAGCCAATATTAATGCCGTTGAAACTGCTGGGTACTTTGGCATTGATAAAGATTTTGCCGTGGATTACCATGCTGATGGAGAAGGTACGAAACTAAATTATGAAATCCTGAGCGAGGCAGTATTGAGCGTACGGTATGGTAAAGGGATTGATCCTAGCTGGAAAGAGGGAATTGAACGGGATTTTACTGAGCGGAGTAAATGATAATAGGTTATAAGGTGTCCTGAATCTTTGGTGATTTAGGGCATTATTTATTTTGTGCTTTACTATATAGGGGAGGGGGTAATATAGACAGTTGATGGAATTAGGTAGTTTCGTTTTGAAGGAGAGAGAAGGGGGATTGAATCCTTTCTTTATGTAGAGAAGGACAAAATGCTTGGGCCAGTTTTGTGATGGTGTCTTTCGTCTTTTATAATGTATTGAGTTTTCGTGAAAATAGAGGGAAGAATTCCGCCTATTTAGAGAAATAGCTATATTTTCCTCTAAATAAGAGGAGTTTTTCCGCTTAAATGGACAAAGTCATTAAAATTCGGTTCATTTTTTGAAGATAGCCGGAATTTCTCCCTTTATTTTTGCTATTTGAGGCCTTTATTTCAAAATAACCGGAATTTCTCCGCTTATTCATTCCTAGACCTTTTGGAGAAACAACATGATAAAGGATTGAAGGTCGCAGCTTAGCCGAGTGATGTATGTGCAAACAATAGTAGTATTGAGTTATAGATACGGAGCACTGTATAATCATTAGCATAGAAGATTTCGGGGAGATAAGAGCCGGCAAAGTGCCCGTGGGCAAGTGAAAAGAGAGCTGGCGGGAACTAAAGAGCCGGCAAAGTGCCCGTCAGCAAGCGAAAAGAGAGCTGAGGGGAACTAAAGATCAAGCAAAGTGCCCGTCAGCAAACGAAAAGAGAGCCGAAAGGAACATAAGCGCCAACGCCTACGTAAATTTCCTCCCCAGCAGTATCTACATAAACGTCTAAAAGGAGTAATATCATAATGACAATCCTTGATAAATTAAACCTAACCAAATACAACAATCTAACGGTGCTAAATCAGCCGGAAGACTATGATTTATTTAACGGCTTCAAGACTGAGCTGACCGGAGATCATGATGCGATTTTTATTTTTATAGAGTCTATCAATCAAATGGTTGAGCATACAAATCGTATCATTCAAGAGGGGCAATTAGTTGAAGAAGGGTATTTGTTTTTTGCTTATCCGAAAAAAGGGAATAAGCGGTTTGATACGCACATACACCGTGATGAGATCTTTCCGGCCATGATGGTTGGAGAGGATGGCTATGTGGATGACAGTGATATCAAGTTTGCTCGGATGGTAAGCATGGATGATGTTTTTACGGTGATTGGATTGAAACGTGAAAAGAAGAAAGCGAAAAAATCCTCCGCTGCAAGCCAATGTGTGGCGGATTACGAAGATCAGATACAAGATGTAGAAAAACTGCTGACCGATCATCCTGATGAGTTAGGTTTTTATCAATCGTTAACACCAGGCTATAAGCGGGATTGGGCACGGTATATCTTTTCAGCAAAGCAGCAGAAAACGCGTGACAGCCGACAGGCACAAATGGTCGAGATCTTATCTAAAGGATTTAAGACTGTTGATTTGTACAGGCAGGGCAAGAAATAATATAGAAGAAAAAAGCTTACAGACCTAGATTCTGTAAGCTTTTTTCGTTTCTACTCGGAAATCAATTTGATCTTTTCAACTGTGTTTTCAATTATGGTTTCTATATTTGTGTGACCGTAATAGGAAGCATACATAACAGCATTTCCTTTATGCGCAAACACCATTTTTGTTTTATGCTTATCATAAGTAATCAAAAGATCCAATTCAGGATGAGAGGTTTCTATAAAATCTTCTCGTTCAGTTTGAAAACTTCTGCTTTGTATTAAATCCGAAATTACTGGCTCTGCCAAGGAAGGAAAGCGCAGCTGGTATACTTTTGTATCAAGTGAAGACGAATATTCTTCTCCATATTTCTGAATTTCACCCGGTATGAATCCGTGTTCAGAAGTTTCATATTGCAGGGGGGCAAGAGGACTCCAATTAAAAGAATATTGATTTCCACGATCTACATCGTCATTAAAAAAGACAGGTTCTTCCCTGATAAAATCCGGGTCATTCTCTAAATCTGCTAATCTGATAAACGGTAGGTCGGGGCTGCTTTCCGGCAATGTTTTCGTATCTATTTTTGCCAGCTGAAAAATTGGAATGATTGCAATTAGTCCCATTACGATTGTAAGCAGTATGCCTATAATAATTTGTGTTTGGAATCGTTTTTTCCAAGGTGCATGGTGGTCAATCGGTTTTCCTTCAATTAGGTTTCTGCGCAGTTTGCGAATGGATATGGCTGCTTGAAGTGAAAGGTATGTTGAATAAAGTAAAAACAGTCCAAAAATGACTTGAAAAACTGCGCTCCCCTCGATTAAGACCAGAGTAGGTGTTTCATCAAGAAACCAAACTGCGGCTTGCATTCCGATTAGTAAAAGCATGCCAGTAATCGTTATGATTGTGCTAAAAGTTAACTTAGTATCCAGAGTCTCGATTGTAAAAGCCTGCTCAGCCGGATCGGTATGAAGTTCTGGTGCCTGCAGATCTGCAGGGGACGAAAAGACATGAAATAAATTATAGCTCGTTACATATTCCCAGCCGTTTTCTGCATACATTTGCTTTTGTTCGGATGTTATCTCGTCTCCCGAATTCACTTCAATTCGGTAGCGCATTTTCTTTGGGTCCCCTTTAACAAACTTGGCAAAAGGAATCCCCATCTTTTTAAGAAAAAAACCATGGGCAGCCATGTCTGCAAACCAGCTTTCATGTTCTCCGATTCGCCAATTGTCATTGGGACGCAGCTTGTAGACAGCTTTAGTCATTTTCATCACCACCCTCTAAAATCCTGCTATCTTCAATCATCGCTTTTAATCGGTCATGCTCCAGCCGAAGTGCTTTTTCTCCTTCTGCTGTTATTTCATACGTTTTTCTTCTTCTATCCTCTTCCGTTAAAGAAATGAGTCCATCTTTTTGCATCCTTGAAAGGACACCGTAAAGAGTGCCAGGACCCATATTTACTCGGCCATTGGACACTTCTGCAATCGAATGCATGAGCTGATATCCATGATTGGGACGCATTAACGCCAGAAGAACATAATACATCGCTTCTGTCATTGGTCCGCCGTTATAGGCCATTTCAATCATCCTTTAAAAAGTTATTATGTTACACGTTATATCGTCTAACATAATAGTAAAGGGATTTTTATCCAGTGTCAACCTTAATTGGAAAATAAAAGAAGACATAAAGCGGCGCAGTGAGTCGACAAATTTCGGGGCGTCACTGTGACGCCCCGAAGAACGCCCCGAAGAACGCCCCGAAGAACGCCCCGAAGAACGCCCCGAAGAACGCCCCGAAGAACGCCCCGAAGAACGCCCACAAGAACTTCGTAAGATTTAAAGCAGAAAAAAAGAAGATTTTTGTTATGTATTCCAAATAATGTTTGCCATAGTTTTCAGTATGATAAAGGCACTAAGACAAAGGTTTTTTATTCGGAGGGATATGTAATGGGAATTTTAAAGGTTCAAAATGTAAAGAAGGTTTATAAATCCCGCAGAGGAGCAAGGGTAGAAGCACTCTCTGATATCAGCTTCACTGTGAATAAAGGCGAATATATTGCCATTATGGGAGAGTCTGGTTCGGGGAAAACAACGCTGCTGAATATTTTAGCTTCTTTAGATGAAGTGACAGATGGGGAGGTACTTCTTGAGGGGATGAACTATAAGCATATTCCTAATGATGAATTGGCTGCATTTCGCAGGCAGCATTTAGGATTTGTGTTTCAGGATTTTAATTTGTTAGATCAATTCACCTTGAAGGATAACATTTTCCTACCGCTAGTAATGGCTAACCTTCGTGTAAAAGAGATGAATGCAAAGATTAAGGATATAGCTGCTGCATTGGAGATTGAACATATTTTAAATAAATATCCATACGAAGTTTCTGGAGGTCAGCAGCAGAGAGCAGCTGTTGCTCGCGCATTAATTACATCACCAAGCTTGATTCTGGCAGATGAACCAACCGGTGCTCTTGATTCCCGTTCTGCACAGGAGCTATTGGACTTATTTGCAGCGTTTCATCAAGCAGGCCAAACCATTATTATGGTCACACATAGTGTGTATGCGGCTAGTAAAGCAAGCCGTGTGCTGTTCATTAAAGATGGAAAAATAAATAATGAAATCAAAAAAAATGCTATGAATGAAGACATAACCCAACAGATATTTGATATGCAGTCAGCAGCAGTTACGAGAAGGAGTACCAGTCTATGAATAAAAATTTATATGGTAAATTAGCGCTGACAAACATTAAGAAGAATCGCTTAATGTTTCTGCCATATATTATTACTTGTATAGTTACCATTGCATTATTTTATACAATGAACAGCTTGGTGAATGATACAGCTTTGAAAAACATTCCAGGAGGAAATTTTACGATCGATGTAATGAAATTTGGAAGCTTATTGTTTACAATCCTTTCTTTGTTTTTTTTGCTATATGCGAATAGCTTTATTTTTAAGAGAAGAAAAAAGGAGTTTGGGCTTTATCATTTACTTGGAATGGAGAAAAGGCATGTTAGAAAACTATTGAGGCTGGAAAATCTTCTGATTGCACTGCTGACCATCCTAGCTGGAATAATAATTGGACTAGTGTTTACCCAAGTTGTAGGCTTAGCTATGTCTATGACAATGAAAGCTCCCTTGGCGTCAAACATCATTTCTATATTAGCAATTATAAAAACGATCGGCACCTTTATCATTATTTTCTTCATCATTTACTTATATAACGTAAAACAGATTCACTCTGTTCATATCATAGAATTAATGAAAGGCGGACAATCCGGGGAGCGGGAGCCAAAGGCAAAATATCTGTTAGCTTTACTTGGCTGTATCCTTTTAATTGCCGGATATCTATTATCATTTACTGTTAACAATCCAAAGCTAGATTTAAATGCGATGATAACAGCGGTCGTGTTTGTTGTAGCAGCAACGTATCTGCTTTTTATTGCATTCAGCGTTGTGCTGCTTAAAATGCTGCAAAGAAATGAAAGCTTTTATTATAACAAGGATTATTTTACCCTTATTTCAACTATGCTTTACCGGATGAAACAAAATGCTGTTGGCTTATCAAATATTACTATATTAAGCACAGCAACAATGATTGTGATGACTACAACAATTTCCTTATATTTTGGTGTTAATACGATGGTGAATAATACGTTTCAGTTCGATGTGTCTATAACGAATACAACAGAACATGAAGCGGAGCAGCAGCAACTGCAATCATTTATTGATAATCAAAAAGAGAGGTTTAATGTTGACATCGCATCACTTATTTCTTATCGGGGCGGACAGTTTGCCGCGGATTTAACAGGAGATGGGAAGGAGGATTTTTTCCGTATTCTTCCCTTGGAGGATTTTAACACACTAACAAACGAAAGAATAACGTTAGCTTCCAATGAAGTACTTCTTCTAAAATCTAAAGAAACTGCAGAATTACAAAGCATTAATTTAAATGATGAATCATTTAAGGTGAAAGATAAGGTCGAGGAGCTGCCGTTTGATACATCTTTAGCTGACAATATAGAAGATAGCTGGATTTATGTCGTTGCATCGTTAACAGGTGAGTTTGCGCAAGCTGCAGATTTAGAAAACTCATTGACGATGTATCAGGATTTTAATTTACAAGGAGATTCAAAGCAGGTAAATGAATTTTCCCATGCAATCGCTGATGAGGCTGAAACGATTGGCAATGTGTATGTTGAGGCAAAGTCAATTTACAAAGAAACGGTGTTAGGCAGTTTTGGCGGTTTGTTGTTTCTAGGTATTTTTATTAGCGTCATTTTGTTTGCGGAGACAGCTTTAATGCTTTATTATAAGCAAATTTCGGAAGGGTATGATGATCGTCATCGCTTTGCCATTATGAAAAAAGTTGGAATGAGTGAAAAAGAGCTTAAAAGAACCATTAGCAGGCAGACGCTTATCATGTTTTTGGCTCCGCTTGCAGTAGCTGTCATCCATTTAGCAGCAGTATTGCCTCTTGTGATGAAGATCATTGGGTTCACAGCAGCAATGGATCATACAATGGTTGTGTTAGGAAGTGCTCTTTTTGCAGTAATCCTTTTTACCATTATTTATGGAGTAACATTTCGTTTTACAGAGAAAAACTATCTGAGGATTATCTTGCATTCATCCAAATTGAAACCTTAATAGTGCATAGAAAATGGATTGTCCAATTATCGGACAATCCATTTTCTGCTTATTTATTATTCAATTCAATCGTTTCATTTGTATCTGTGGATCGGGAACTTTGCCCTGTCATGCGTTTATATAGGAATGCCACTTTTTTGGTGAAATTGCCGGTTTCCCAATATTCAGCTGCTTCGGCTTCAACTTTAATTAAGACAACGTTCGGGTCATCGTAAGAAGTTTGCATAATCTTTTCAAGTACTTTGTTCCACAGTTCTTTTTTCTTGTTTATATCCTGAACAATTTCAGCTCTTCCGCGGACAGAAACATAGGATTTTCCGGCATAAGCGACATTCACATCTTGGTCATGCATGATTTCTTCATATTTATCTGTTTCTTTTTTTGTAAAAAACCATAAGTCACCATCAAACTCGACTTCCTGTGTTTTCATCGGACGGGATACAAGACCATCTTCAGATACCGTTGTCAGCATGGCTGTATCGATGTCTTTAATTAATTCTCTTAACGTTTCAAGTTCTTCTTGTTTTAACATGTTGAACATCTCCTTCACTACATTAGTCTCTATAGAGGTAAACTACCCTTTACACAAACTTTTATGCATAAGTCGAGGTTGGTAAAAGGAACTTGCTGAAAAGAAGCGAAATAATAACCATTGAGTTTTTAGGAGGAATATAATGGGATATATTTCTGAGCTGAGGAAGCAGATTGGCAGCTGACCGACATTTTTAGTGAAGTCAAAAAAAACACCCTAACTACCAGAAAGGGCTCGTAGTTAGGGTTATTTCGAAATTTCTTTTCTATTCGGTGCAAGGGGTGGCTGTTCTAGCCATTTGTTTTTGACCATAATGTCAAACCAATCTTTTGTAACTAGAAGGTTCTGTAAAATAGTTGCTTCGTAAGTGGCGATTAGATCGGATCTCATCGATGATGCCAAACCTGCACCATGATAGTTTTGCGCTGCCTGGAATAAGAATCCCGTATGATACATAATTAATTTATCGGAAAATGGAGAATCGTTCGATTGAGTAACTTCCGTTTCCCATGATTTTGGAACAGGCAGATTATCTGCTTGCAGTATTTTTGCAAGTGTTTTGATTTGTCCATCGGCCGTCTTTTCTGAGTCACGCAGAAATTTCTTCACTTCTTTTGCTTGTGCGATCTGACTAAACGCTATAGAGAGCGTTTTGGCCATAATGCTTTTTTTGAGGTTTAAAGAAATACTGATAATTTCAATTGCTGAAAGGGTTCTGCCTTTGCCAAAGAAGCCATCCTTAAAATCCTTACTGGAAATAAAAGTGGGGTGGTCATAGGCATAATATAACGGATCACGCTGAAATAGACCTTTTTCAAGCAAGAGATCAGTTGTTTTGTGATACATATCTTTGGCAGCGTCATCGCATGAATCATAGAATAGTCTTAAGTCTTTTCTGACAGAGACGCCTAATGAAGTGCTGTGCCCTAATAAACCGTGCAAGGTCATGATATTTAAATAATTTAGACAAAATGCATCTGTGAATAATCGCTGTTTACCTGGGAAGAAATCGGTCTCATTAAATCCGATCGGTACAGGAAAACCTTCTTTCTCAATAAAAGTCTTAATTTGTTCCTTCTGACTTTCAAATGTTTGGATCGCTTCATGAAAAATCGCCTTAATTGCTTCGTCCTCAATAATAGAGTACATATACTTATTGACGATATCTGTGGCTGTTCCATTTATGTACTCTCCCCACAAGGAGCCAATCTCAGAGGAGGTAAGCTTCATTTTTTCCATCTCCATATATTCACCTCACCGATAATATTTCCTTATATTGAAAAAATATAATCTTTGCAGAGAGTTTGTTTTCAGCTGAGTTTTTTTAAACTAAGAGCAGTGTTGTATACCCAACCACCCCTAAAAAGAAGGCAGCAAAGCTGCTTTTCCGTTCTTCAGGCAGCTCTTCTTTTAGCACATTCAGCACAATGCCGCCAGCCAAACATGCGGTAAGGAGGGAGATATAGACTTCTTCCAATTTTACAAAGGCGCCGACGGTCCAGCCGATCAAAATGGCAAACGTTAATCCCCAGCGGCCATAATGGTCATAGATATCCTGGTGATCTTTGCGCAAACTATGGTCATTCGTCACGAAATGTACGGCCAGTGCCAAAAAGTAAAAGAACATCCCCCAAACACTTTCGAATTCTTCTCTGACCAATAGGTATCCAATCAGTGCATTGTATAAGAAAAAGGAAGTGATATGAATCCAAAATACACCTGGGCTTGTTTGTTCGTTTTTGCTCGATTTTGAGTTTTTTACCATTTTTTCAAGTCCGTAAAATAAGGCAAGTCCCAGCAGTGCAATAATGTAAGCGTGATTCTCAAGGAATTTAAATAACCCTGGACTTGCTGCTTCTTCAAGAACCTGCTGATGCTTGCTTAAGTCTGGCAGAAGATGAATAAACACATAAGCAACAGCGACACCGCCGGCTGCTGAAAGAAAACGGCTTCTTGGAATGGCTTTAATAAACCTCATATATTTTGAAAAATAGTGAATCAGGGTAAAGCCTAGTGCAAAAATAAAGCTAAGCAGCATTTCCATATGTATAACCTCCCTTGTTTGATACTTTTATAAGTGCTATTCACCAATTGTTTAAAAATCAAACAAAGCAGGGAGAGGAACCATCTTATTTCACCAATCATTAGACAATATAAAACGCCTCCTGGCAAAAGAGAGGATCTATCACTGCCAAGAGGCGTATTTACGTCGACAAAGTTCGAGCTTTTTTCGGGGCGTAACAGTGACTGCTAATACATATCTTCCTCGCGACTGGTTATTTTAATAAAGATATTGAATCAAGCTATGGACTAGGGAGATCATTATGAAGAAGAAAAATCATGTAATTTTAAATGTAGGAATGATTGGATTGTCATGGTTCATCATACTTCTTTTCGGCAAAGAAAGTATTAAAAAGTATTTGCCGGCATCTATCCTAATTTTATTAGTTGAGAATCTACATGCTGCACATGGAAAAAAGCAGAGATGGTGGGTTTTCTATAACAAACCGAAATCGTATTTCTTTGGAGAATTCCCTTATCAAATTGGTCCTTTTCTTATGCTGGCTCTGTGGACATTGAAAAAAACATATGGTGATTTCAAACCTTTTATTCTGCTCAACGCTGCTATAAGTGCTTTCTTTGCATTCCCATTAACATATATGGCAAAACAAATAAAATATTATCGCTTAAATCGGATCAATCATGTCCAGTTTTTCTTCTACTTTTTCTACAAGGCATTCCTATTATATGGTTTTCAATATTTGATTGAACGTGGTTTTCGAACAGGGAAAAGGCAGGAACCTGAGTTATTACCTTTTACTGAATAGCAATAATGAAAACAACACGCCTCCTGGCAGGAGAGATTTCTTTTCACTGCCAAGAGGCGTATTTGTGCCGATAAAATTCGAGCAACTTCCGGGCGTCACTGTGACTGCTTCAACTGCTTCCAAACCCACCCAATCCCCAACATCATAAACATCAATCCTGCCAAATAATACACGTAGGCAAGCTCATATGTACCCAATAGCATAAAAGCAATTAGCGGTCCAAGTGCCGCTCCAACGTCAACAACAATGGTGTAGGCGGTCATGACTTTTACTTTATGTGTTTGACTGGCAGTTTTTACGGCTAAGGTGTCAGCGGTTGTCACAAAAACTGTGGAAAAGAACTGAAATAATAACAGCAGCAGAAGCAGTGGCACAATATTCTGCACAAAGCCTAAGCCGAAAAGCAAAACAGCTCCAATAAGTGCTGGAACAATAATGAATAATACCGGTGTTTTGCTTGAATCAATCCTCTTGCCAATTTTAGGAGCGATAAAAGGGTCCCAGCCCCAGCGCAAGGCTTGGATAATGCCTGCCAGCGTAGCCGCCCCAACCGTCAATCCAGCAGCATTCCACTCAATGTCATAATGCGCTTCAATAGATGTACTGAGGGTAGAGGCAAAAAGCCCAAATATAATGAAACCAACCATCGCACCCGTCACTAAAATAATTCCGCTATCAACGGTAAGCCAGTTTTTTGATGCCTTCACTTGCGCAGGTTCCTCTTGTTCAACTTTAGAAAGTGGAATCAGAATAAATACTGCCGGCACCATAACAAGACCTATAGCAGCAAATAAGGAAGTCACAAACAAAATAGAAGTTTGATCAACAAGTAAACCTCCGCCGAGCATGCCAACAAGTCCGCCGATTCCCCAAAGACCGTTGTATAAGCCGACCAGATTGCCTGTATTATCTTCTGTTGCAGCCTCTGCGACAGTCAGGAATCCGCCAAGGCGCAGAAGGGACCAGGCCACTCCCCATAACAACCGCATGAGGAACAGCAGCCAAAACTCATTGAAAAATCCATAACCTGCCGTGGTGCCAACAGCAATCAGCAATGCAAGCAATACACCTGTTCGAAGCTCAAACCTTTGATAAAACAATCCCACTAATGGATTAATAGGCAGGCGAATAAATCGGTTGATTGAAAGCAAGAGACCAATTTGCCATAGGGAGGTTAGTCCAAACTCCTGCCAGTAGACAGGCAGCGCGATGATCAGCATGGAATCTCCCAGCAGTGCGGCTCCTGTAATTGCGGCGACTCCAATTACTTTCTTTTTAGCTGCAGTCATCGTTTTAGCCATTCGAGGATATGCTGCTTTGCTTGAAATAAAGCCTGGTGCTGATGATTAAAGGAGCTATCATCAATTTCAGAAAGAACTTTTCCATTACTTAATAAAAAAATATATCCATATCCTTGGATATCTGTGCTATCCCTATGGCTGATCCAGCCAGGCATGATTCCGTGACACTCTGCAGCTTCCCCGTTTGGAAAAGAAACGCTGACGCAGCTGTTGAATTGTGCTTTCCTTTTGCTTAAAGGAACATACGCTAGCTTTTCCAACAGCACCTCTGCCCGATCAGCATCACTGCCAGAGGAAAAACGTGCTGTTTTAACGCCGGGATAACCTTCTAAAGCATCAATCGTCAAACCAGAATCTTCTCCTATTATAATGTCTTCTGGAAAATGACTTCTGACCGCTTCCACTTTTAATGCTGCGTTTCCTTCGAACGTAAGAGCTGTTTCTTCAATATCTTTTATTTCACCAGATAGTGAAGTGATCTCAATGGGTACCTCACTCAAAAAACGTTTGATTTTCTTTACCTTGGATGGATTCCAAGATGCAATGATCACTTTCATATATATCAACCTCCTGTTATTCATTGTACTTTTTGAAAAGAGGAAAAAAAGTGTATAATAGTTCTTATTGTTTTTCCCCTTTTATCAGGAGGAGCTGGAATATGAAGCTATTAGAGCATTATGATATCCTTTTTCAAAGCTTAAAAGAAACAAATAATGAGTTAAAGATAACGGTTCAAGACCTTTCAGAGATGCTGTCATGCACCTACCGAAATGCCAAAATCATTCTCCGAAAGTTAGAGGAGCAGAATTGGATTGAGTGGAAGCCAGGGAAGGGGAGAGGGAATCTTTCCAGTATAAAGCTTCTGAAAGATGTGGATCACCTTGTTGTGGACGAAGCGAAAAGCATATTAACACCTTCTTCCATTGATGCAGGAATCAGCCTGTTAAAAAAATATGGAGTAAAAGAATCTGTGCAGCGTGAATTCGTTGATTGGGTGTTTCATACGTACCTCGGCAAACAGCTCGGTCCTGAAGGTGGTAAGCTTTCACGATTGCATTTCCCTTCTTATCGGCCGCTTCCTGTTCTTGATCCGGCAAAAGTCAACAGACGTTCTGAAAATCATATTTTGCGCCATATTTTTAGTACGCTCATTACGTATAATCAGGAAAATGATGAGTTTCTGCCGAATCTGGCTCATCACTGGGAACATAATGAAGACTATACAAAATGGACCTTTTATCTGCAAAAAGCTGTCCTTTTTCATCATGGAAAAGAAATGACAGCAGACGATGTCCGTTATAGTTTTATCCGCCATCGTGAAAATAGATCTGCTTATGAATGGATCCTAGATGGTCTGGAAGATGTACACGTTTATCATCGGTATACAATTCAATTTGTGTTTTCTGAAACTTGCCCATCTTTTCTGCATGTAGCTTCCTCATTAGGCGGAAGCATTTTGCCGGAGGATGTACCGGTAACTAGTGAGTTGCCAGTAGGGACAGGACCATATAAAGTCAGTGATAATACGGAAGATAAATTGGTCTTAACCGTCTTTTCAGACTACTTCTTAAGACGGCCTTTTCTTGACGAGATCACACTATACTTTTTCCCGCAGCTTTATGACAATGCTGCTGATCTGCAGTCGGTTTCCAATTATGAAGATATGAACTTTTACCATTATCCCTATCAGGGGAGAAAGGTTCAGGAATTTAAAATGTATACGATGCTCGATAAGGGAAGCAAGCTGCTTACGTTAAATTTACATAAAGGGATTCTTGCTGAAAATGCCTATGTAAGAGAAGCTATTTTTCATTTTTTATCACCGGAAAAACTAATCGAGGAATTAGGCGGTTCACGCTTTAAAACGGCGTCTCGCATATTAAAAAAGTTTGAAGAAAAGAATCAGGAACGATCTGTATTGGCTGGTAAAAAGGCTCTAGCAGCAAGTGGTTACAAAGGGGAAACGCTTACCTTGATTAGTTATGTTGGAGCAGGGAATGAAGCAGATGCAAAGTGGATTCAGAAGGTTTTACGGAATAAAGGGATAGAATTAGAACTCAAATTTTACACGTATACTGAATTGCATAAGCGAGAATTACACAAAGAAGCAGATCTTCTCCTCGGTGAACAAATCGGTGATGAAAGTGATGTATATACCTATCTTTCAGCATTCAGGGGAAATCACAGCTTGTTAAAACATCATCTCCCGAAAGCTGTGAATGATGAAGATTTACTATCTTTAGAAAATAAAATACTGAAACAAAACGGGCATATTCATCTTTACCGGTTAAATCAATTCGCCTTTTATCACCATGATGTTAAAGGTGTATCATTTAATGCGCTAGGATGGATTGATTTTACGAAATTATGGTATGAAGCCTGAAAAAGAACGAATAGAGAGGAAGACCAAGGATGCCCTTAGTACATGAATTCGGAATTCTTGATGTGTTTGACAAAGAGAAAAAATACATATACTATGAGCCGGAACAATATAACTGCATTTCTGTTGATGATGATTTTATTCAAAATCTTGCAGCAGAACTATCAATCATGAAAACATACTTTCAATCTTTTAAGCGAAAAGAATTTGGTCTGGCTATGTGGGGAATTACGCTGATCCCGCCTGAATCACTGCAGCTTTTTTATGAGAAAGTGACCTCTTCGAAAGACTTTAAGGAATCTGGTGATCTAGCTGATTTAGCAGCCAAAATCCTGCAGGCGATAGAAGAAAAGAAATATATGATTCATTTTGGCGTTTAACGTTAAACAAGAGCAGGGAGATAACTCCCTTGAGATTAAGCGGTTCATTGTATTTTGACCGGATGACATTTTTTATAGAAAAGAAGCCATTGCCTAGAGAGGTGATGGCTTCTTTTGTTTAAAAAAAGGAGACCAAATGAAGGAAAATGCATCTTCATTCCGAATAGGTTAATAGATTGCTTACAAAATAGGAGGGCTCATTTTGCTGCTTTATTTTTAATAAATCCGCTCCAACAAGTGTTTATAAACAAAATAGGAGTGGATCTAAAATGATGTTTAAAACTGATATTAATGGAATTACAGCTGAGATGTTAGGAGGGTTTTTCGTGGACTGGCCAAATCCGCCAAGCTCAGAAACCCATTTACAGCTCTTAAAAAATAGCACAAAAGTAGTTGTAGCTTTAGATGGAAATCAAGTCGTTGGTTTTATAACGGCGATTAGTGACGGAGTTCTATCTGCTTACATTCCGCTGCTTGAAGTCTTGCCTGACTATAAAAACAAGGGTATTGGAACGAAATTAGTAAATATCATGCTTGAAGAGCTTAGGGATATTTATATGATCGATTTATGCTGCGATGATGACGTGGTGCCTTTTTATAATCAATTCAAAATGATGAAAACAAACGGCATGATTGTAAGAAATTACGATCATCAATCTGGAAGTAAAAGGATGGTAACGAAATGAATGTAGAATTGACAAGGTTCAGAGTGAAACAAGGCAAATCAGAACGTGTGGATGAATGGTTTCAGTTTCTGAATGAGCATATGGATGACGTGCTCGTTACACTTGAAGGTGAAAAGATGTACGTCGAAACCATTTTCAGAGAGCTGCTCAATGGTGTGGAGTATTTGTACTGGTATTCTGTCCAAGGAAGCGGGGGAATAGAAGTAGATAATTCTCAGCATTGGATTGACAAGAAGCATTTAGAGTTTTGGGAAGAATGCATTGATGAAACCTTTAAACCGATTGACCTGAGTACAGAGGTTGTCATGATTCCAGAGAAGATAAGAAATTGTATGAAATAACTGTGCTTATCATTTTGAAGCAACATACAGCTGTATTAGAATGGAGAATAGTTATAGTGAGGGGGACATCTTAATGAAGAAGAAAAAGCAATATGAAGTGACATTTATTTTAAATAACGGTGAGATCGGGCATCTCATCGAAGCATCTTCGCTCGTGCGCGCAAGAGACAAGATTATGAAACATTTTGTAGACGATTTAAGCAGTCCTGTCATAGCAATATCGGACGATTTAGTCATTATTAAACAAAATATCCAATACTTTAAAGTTAAGGAATATGATTTCTTCGAAGAAGTTTGAATATAGAAGGTAAAGAACGCGATCCGATTCAGGGCAGCGTCCTTTTTTTCCTATATTTACAAAAAATGAATTGTTATCGTAACAACAATAGTGTATGATACATAGTATAAACCATATAGTGTACAACATACAGCATAAATGCAGTGAGGTGGATGAATGAGCAATCTGTTACTTTCTTTAACAACCGAATTACGAAGAGGCACTTTGACATTAGCCGTTTTAAGTCAATTACAGACACCGCAATACGGTTATTCACTTGTCCAATTACTCGAAGAATCAGGCATCAATATTGATCAAAGTACGCTGTATCCGCTGCTCCGCCGTCTGGAGAAACAGGAATTGGTTACAAGCAGCTGGGATACATCTGAAAGCAGACCGAGAAAATATTATGTTCTCAGTGATTATGGGCAGGAAATTTATACAGAGTTAAGAAAAGAATGGCTGAAAAGTTCCAAGGAGCTTTATGACTTATTAAAAGGAGAGGAAGACGATGCAAAATCTGATTGAGATTTACATCCAGGAAGTCACAAGAAGATTACCGGAAAAAAATCGCAGTGACATTGCATTAGAACTTCGGTCGACAATTGAGGATATGCTGCCTGATGAGTATAAAGAGGAAGACGTAAAGGCAGTTCTCGAAAAACTGGGAAACCCAGTAGCATTGGCGGGTGGTTATCGGGATCGGCCTATGCATTTAATTGGTCCTCGGTATTATGATCTCTATATTTCTCTATTAAAAATGATTTTACCAATTGCGGCTGTTGTATCAATTATTTCAATGGTTGCCAGTTATTTTATTCAATATAATGGGGATGAAAACATTGTAAATATCATTGTTGCCCTTACAACAAAAGGTATCATTACGTTATTGGAAGTTGGGGTTCAAGTCTTTTTCTGGCTGACGATCGTGTTTGCGGTAATTGAAAGGACCGACAAGAGTAAAGAGACAGACCCGTTAACAAACAGTATGACCAAATGGACTGCTGAGGATTTAAAGGCGGTCACATATATACCAAAGAAAAAAGCAATCTCAAAGAGTGAAGTTTTTGGCAGTTTCATATGGATTGCAATATGGGTTAGCTTCTATTTCAATGCAGACCACCTGCTTGGAATATATGAAAACAATGGCAGTGGCTTAGAGTTTGTGCAGCCTGTCTTTCATCAGGATGTACTCATCGGATACTGGCCGATTGTCGTTGCTGTTATTGTCCTCGAAGTAGCTCTGGCATTCTATAAATATGTAAAAGGACAATGGACGAATCGCATGGCGATTTTAAATTTAATCGTCGAAGCAGCAGCGACCATTGTTCTCTTGATCCTATTTATTGATCCAAAGCTTTTCCAGACAGAATTCTTTAATTATATGGCCAACATATTTTCTTACTCAAGCACACAGCTTCAATTTAGTTTCATTAGTATTACATTCGTGGTCGTTCTTGTATTTGCTGTTATCAGTATTATTGATGGATTTCGGAAGGCGAGGATTAAGTAAGAGGGGGATGCCCCTCTTATTTTCAATGCATTAATACAAGTGAACAATACACGCTGGAAAATCAAGGTTGATGTATTCTTCGTTGAATGTTTATAAAGTACTATTTTTCTATACTTTCCTCGAAGCTCTTTATAAGGGTAAAATCAGGTTCACAATTCACAATACACTCTCTTATAACACTTTCTAATTCCTTAGAATCTAACACAGATTTAATAGAGGCATTTAATATTTTTTTAGTCTCAACCCGGTTCCAGTTAAGTTCATAACCATTTCTCATCGCCAATGTTCGAATAAATTCTCGGTGTGAACGACCATTACCTTCTCTAAAGGGATGAATAATGTTCCATTCAGCCAGGTAATGAGCAGCACGACTAGAAAAATCATTTATATTTAATCTTCTTAGATAGTTTTCATTTTGTAATGAATAAAAAACTTCCTTAGAGTAAGTTTCGATATAATGAGGGTAGGCAAAAGGCGTGTTTCCTTTTGATATCTGTACGTCTCTTAGTTTTCCTGCAAAATCATATACGTCTTGAAAAATAAACTGATGGATTTTCTGCATATGTCCTAAATTAAATATTCCAGTAATTGGTTTCTCGTAAAGTTCTCCTAAGCGCTTTGCAGTGAAAACACTTTCGACCCGATCCAGCTTAAGCTGATCCATGATAGAGTAGTTGTTTATTAAGATGTCTGTGCCTGGATAACAATATTTAGACTGCTTACGATTCATTGGTCAATTCCAATACTTTTTTCTCAAATTCTTCATCAGTAATTTCTCCTTGTAAATTGGACCTGACTAAATCCTCTTCTCTTTGTGTTAAATACAACCCCTCAACGGCAAGAGAAGCTTTAGCTGATTTTATAGCTATATCGACCTTCGCTTTATTCATTTAAGGCAACTCCTTTTCTTTAAGCTGTTTTTGTATGTATTCCCTTTTAGCATATGTGATAGAAGGGAAGAGCAAAGTATTAAACTTTCTTACAGAAATTATACCAGTTTTATACTCAACAACAGATGTTGATAAGGTTAATGTTGGACATTATTTTATTGAGACAATTAGCAAATTCATTACTTAAACAAATGAAGTAGAAGTTAAAAGTAATATCGGCAGCAAAGTTAAGAAAGACAAACCCTAGTATTTCAGGCTTGTCATATTTTATAAACATACCCCAGCCGCTCCCCAAGTCTGCTCAATAATTCATTCGTAATCGTCCCGCATGACTCCGCAACGTCTTCTGCTGAAATTTGCTGTGATCCGTCTCTGCCAATCAATGTTGCAATATCGTCTGCTTGCACTCCTTCAATTTCTGAAACATCCACCAGTAGCTGATCCATGCAGATTCGGCCTACAATTGGCGCTTTTTGCGAACGAATGAGGACATGTCCGTTTGCCATATTTCTTGGAATTCCGTCACTATAGCCAATTGTGATGACCGCTGTTTTCATTGTGCTTGCAGCGGTGAAGGCTCTTCCATAGCCGAGCGCTTCCCCAGTGTGCAAGGTCTTTACCATTGCAACTCTAGCTTTAATAGATAATACGGGTTTTAGTTGAGCATTCGTATTAACCCTATCCTTTTGGCTTAGGACTCCATAAAGAGTGATCCCTGCACGAGCATAATCATACTGTAAATGAGGATAATTCAAGATGCCGTAGCTAGCTTGAATATGCTGGTGTCCGACAGGAAGGTGCTGTGATTCAAGCCATTGAATGGTTTGGTTGTATCTATCTATTTGTCTATTCGTAAATGCTATATCGTCTTTATCTAGGCTATCTGATACTGCTAAATGTGAAAAAACACCGGTTATCGTTAAATGTTTGCAGTTATACATTTCTTTCAGCTCTGCAAGCTGTGAAGCATCTGTTCCTAAACGGTGCATCCCCGTATCTATCTTAATCTGAACGCTGATGGATACAGCATGTTTGTTTAACTCCTTTGCATGCTCAAGTCCAATCACTGTCTGTGTAAAGTTGTATTTTTTGATAATCCTAATAGATTGAGCGGGGGTATACCCTAAAATAAGAATATCGCTTTTAATGCCGTTTCTCCGAAGCTCAATTCCTTCAGCTAAAGTGGCAACCGCAAATGAATTTATTCCTGAGTCCGATAGTTCTTTTGCTATTTTTACTGCTCCATGACCATAAGCATTTGCTTTTACCACTGCCATTAGTTTTGTTTTCTCCGGCAATATCCCTTTCAGCTGTCTTGCATTTCCTCTAAGTGCCTGTAAATCAATTTCTGCCCACGCTCTGCTAGTTGGCGGCGGGTTTATCTTTTTTCGTCTTTTCCAGACAATCGTTGCTATTCTTGCCGCAGCAAACGAGAGAAAGCTGACTCCTATAAAATGCACAAGGCTATTTTCAACAAGCCATTTTTCAAGGTTGAAGATTTCTGCCGTTAAACGGACAAGCACAATCATCCACGGATGGATGATATACATAATCGTCGAGATCGAACGAAGATCTTTACTGCTTTTTCCGCGAATTTGCAGCAGGCTTCTAAAGAGAAAATACATTGCTGGAATGAGCATGATATACATACTGTCATGCCGCTGAAGCTCAAGAGCATGCAGAAGCAATCCTTCAAGTATCAGCAAAGATAAAGAGATAACGAAAAACAGAAGATTTCGCTGAAAAGGAATTGCATGATTCCCTTTATAAATCAGCATTCCCATTACTAAAAAGATCGGCACCATAAAAACGCCATTTCTTGTATAATCTGATAGAGTGAAAACCGTCTCATAAAATGCCTCTAAGCTGGAAAACGTCTCCGTCAATTCATAATAGCTATCACCGAATATTCCTATAACATAAAGAATAAGAGAGATGAAAAAAGTGAATTTTAGTCCTATTTTACGAACTAGAAAAGCTACAATCATCACACCTAAAATCAGTCCGGGGAAATACCATAAATGATAGAAGGTGCCATCAAAGACGATATCCTTTATAAATTCCTGTCCCCAATTTGCAGTTTCATAATGACCGGCATACAAATTCAGCGGGAGGTACAGCAAAATGGAAAGAGCATATAATATGGCGATTTTTTTACAGAAAGAAAGAATATAAGCATTATCGCCATTATCGATATATTTATAGAGAAAGTACCCGCTGACCATGAGAAAAAAGGGAACAGCGACCCTGGCAATAATCCGCGTCAGAATAAAATCACCATTCTCTCCATAAGAAAGAAGCGGTGATGTATGGTTAGCAATTACAAGAAAAGCAGCTATTAACCTAAAGGAATCAAGCGACCCTGTTTTGCTCATAAAGAATTTCTCCAAACTGTCACGATAAAGCCGTCCACATTGTTCCCGGAGACTTGGTATAAGCAATTCTCTGGTATTTGAATGATCGTCTCCTGATCTATTGCTCTTACATAAAATATCTCGAAGTTTTTGCCCTTTTCACTAAATGTATAATGCTGGCCATCCTGCGGAAAGTCGGAAAGAAACTGAATGTATTCTTCCAGACAGAAATTATGATGATCCATAATTCTTGCGTGCGGGTACCCGATATAGCGGAAATGCCAAGGTTCGTGTGAGATGCCTGTTATTTCTTCTTTGCCGCTGGAATAGCGCTCAATAAAACCGTATTCTGCTGCTAGTTTGCGAAACTGACCAAAGATGCATGTGTATGGAAAAGAAGGACGAATGAAATCAATTTCATCCGTATTTTCCCCTAAATCAATGGCAAGGCCAGATTCATGCTCGCTGCAGCCTGGATAGGCGACATATTGCTCTGTAAAGGTTCTGCCATTTTCAATGAGAGAATCCTGGAATAATTGTTCTTGTTCTTCTTTGCTTCGAAAACCGCTAACTGGCACAATTTTTCCCCGTGCTTCTACTTTTTCAAGAAGCTGTGTTAATGAGGCTGCGGCCCTTCGTTCGAGTAAAATGGATTCAACGTTTTCAAGACAGGGTACAAGTGCAGGTGAATCGTGGGCTTGTCTTTGTTTTAGTCCGTTATGGCGATTTACAAGCAGTAAATAGCCTTTATACATATCGTTTTTCTGCAGCGTAATATTTCTCATCGCTCCAGCCCCAATTGGATTAGTTTGTCAATGATTTCGGAAAACGTTAATCCAATGCCCTTCATCATATTTGGATAACGGCTGTGATCTGTGAAACCTGGAAAAGTGTTCACTTCATTGAAGACAATCTCGCCACTTGGGGTAATAAACATGTCCACCCGTGCCAAACCAGAGCAGCCAAGGGCATGATAGATTTTAATGCCTGTATCCTTTACTTTTGCTTTCAGATCTTCGTCGATGCGGGCTGGCATATGAATCTTTGAAGTAGTGAGACTGTATTTTTCTTTAAAATCAAAATAGCCAGTTTCTAACTCTATTTCGTCCACTTCACCGACTATGAGGTCATCATTGCCTAAAATAGCACATCCAACTTCAAAACCATCAATAAACTCTTCGATAATAACGCGATCATCATGAGAAAAAGATTCGGCAACAGCACTGGGCAGTTCGTCTCTTTCGTTAACAAGCGTAATTCCGATGGAGGAGCCAGATTTAACGGGTTTAACAAAAAGCGGCAGCTTCAGCTGATCCGTTTCTGCAATGATTTCTTCTATTAACGCAGACTTTGAAAATACTACGGAAGCTGGGGTGCGTACCCCTTCGAGTGCTGCTAATTTATGAGCGCGGTCTTTATCCATGCACAAGGCAGAAGACAAGGTATCGCAGCCTATGTATGGAATTCCAGCTAGCTCTAAGTATCCTTGCAGTGTTCCGTCTTCGCCATTTTTACCATGTAAAACAGGGAAGACCAGGTCAATCATCGTTTTAACAACTTGTCCATTTGTCTCTTCTAATAAATAATTCTCATAGCGATTCGGCGAAAAGATCGCAGGCGTACAGCTTGTTTCATCAGTACACCATGTATCATTTAATATGTTTTCTGCACTGCCGTAATATCGGTACCAGCGTCCTTCCTTTGTGATGCCAATTAAAACTTTTTCATATTTTTCAGGATCCATATGTGTAATGACAGAGTATGCAGATTGCAGAGATACTTCATATTCATTCGAGCAGCCGCCAAACAGAACAGCAACGATCATTTTTTCCATATTGATTTCCTCCTTGTAAATAAAAAAACACTTTTTGTTTCTGTACATACATCGTACTAAAACAAAAAGTGTTATTTTTTCGTTTATTTTCAAGGAAATAATACGTTTTTCTTCTGTAATTCTTACGATTTTCTTACGGTGTAAGTGGAAGTGTGACGATAAATTCAACTGTCTCATTCTCACTCTGTGCAGAGATCGTGCCGCCGTGCAGTTCGACGATTTCCTTGGCGATTGCAAGGCCAAGTCCGGCTCCACCTGATTTTGTTCCGCGGGACGTATCCAATCGATAGAATTGTTCAAAGATGCGCTCCAGCTTATCTTTCGGAATGACAGGACCTTTGTTTATAAAATGAAGGTGTAAATGTTTTTGATCCTTTTCTGAACGAATGATGATGGCGCTATTTTCATAGCTGTAATTAATCGCATTGCGGATTAAGTTATCAAAAACCCGTTCCATTTTATTCACGTCGCAGGAGATTTCCAGATTGTCTTCAACCTCTAATTGGCAGGTTAAGTTCTTTTCTGCGAGTAGGGGATTAAATTCAAAAGTAATTTGCTGCAGCATTCTAGTTAAATGAATATGGCTCATTTCAGGACTTAGCTGTGTCAAATTAAAACGGGTAATCTCAAAGAACTCATTAATTAAATCCTCAAGTCGTTCGGCTTTATCTAATGAAATCGATAAATATTTTTCCCGCAGCTCTTCTGAAATTTGCTGCTCATCCCGAAGCAATGTTAAATAACCAATGACCGATGTTAATGGTGTTTTCAGATCATGAGCCAAATAGACGAGAAGGTCATTTTTGCGCTGTTCTGCTTCTTTTGCCAGCCTTGCATTGCGGATCGAATCCTGCTTGGTGCTATTCATTCGTTCTTCCACTTGCTTTAATTCAGCTGGCAGACGGATATAATCACTATTGTCTGAAGCAAGCAGCCTGCTTGCTTCTACAATCTGATCTACGTACTTGAGCGTTTTTCTCCAAAAATACATAAAGATGCCGACAATCCCGATCATCCATGTGATTAGAATAAAAGTAAGGGGGTTACTGCGAACAGGACTTAACAGGAGATAGATCAAATCATTTGGCTGCCAAACAAAATTGCTATAGATAAAATAAGCCGCAATAATAGATGTCATTAAACCAACTGAAAAAATAAAGATTGCAATGAAAAATTTCGTGAACATCCTGCCAGTTAATCCGCTGCTTGGAGCACTTTCTCTATTCAATGGTATAGCCAACCCCCCATACCGTTTTAATAAACTTTGGCTTTCTTGATGGCTCCTTCATTTTCTCCCGTAAACGGGCAATATGGGCCATCACAGTATTGTTGTTATCAATATATTTCTCGCCCCAGACAGCTTCAAACAGTTCCTCTGAGGAAACCACCTTGCCTTTGTTTTCGCATAAATGCCACAAAATCGAGAATTCGATCGGAGTTAAAGAGAGTGGTTTTCCATAGAGCGTGCATTTACGGGTGTCCTGATTAATGATCAAGCCGGAGAAATCGTGTTCCTTTGCAGCAGCCTCAGGCACAGGGGTGCTGCTGTTATTTGAATTATAGCGTTTATAGCGGCGCAGCTGCGCTTTCACTCTAGCCACCATTTCCAGCGGATTAAACGGCTTTGTTATGTAGTCATCAGCACCTAATGTGAGCCCGGTGATTTTGTCGATGTCTTCAATTTTTGCCGTTAGCATAATCACCGGATAATGGTGATTCTCTCGGATTTTCTGACAGATTGAAAACCCGTCCACATCCGGCAGCATTACGTCTAAAATCGCAAGCTCGAGCTCATGATTCTGTATATATTCAAGTGCCGGCTTGCCTTCATAAAAGACATGGACATCATAGCCTTCATTCTTTAAATAAAATTTTACTAAATCGGCAATTTCCTTTTCATCATCTACAACTAATATAGGATTCATTTTTTTCACCTCAAACAGCTTACTGAACTACTATAGATTAAATCATTTTTAGGAGAATGAGAAGCGTGAGCACAAATTGTTAAAATAGAACTCTTTAAACAAGCCCGTTCCACCTGCGCTGCGGACTCTCGCTTTCCGAGGGGAGGAAGCTGAGCCTCCTCGGCACGCTGCACTGCCCCCCTATTGTTGGACACTCCAACAATAGGAGGCGAACTCATAAATGACACATCTTACCAAGGAAAAGAAACTTCAAATTGCTAAACGTTATTTAAACGAAATGATTAGTTATCGGGAACTAGCGAATCAGGTGGGCGTAGATCATTCCACTCTCCGTTACTGGGTGCTGCTCGTTCGTTACCATGGGGATCAGGCTTTTTCCTTTCCCTATACAAACTATCCTTCTGCCTTTAAAATGAGGGTAATTCAATTTATCACGGAAAAGAATTACTCCATTCGAGAGGCATCCGCGAGATTCCATCTCCCTGATCCATCTATGCTTCGCAAGTGGAAGAAAACGTGGGAGACAGATGGAGTAGATGCCCTTGAACCAAAAGAAAAGAGGCTTTCTATAATGACATCTAATCAGAGGAAAAATAAGGACAAGAGTAACTCTCAGAATCCATCGGTAGAAGAGCTGATAGAAGAATTGGAATACCTTCGTATGGAGAACGCGTATTTAAAAAAGCTGAAAGCCTTAGTTCAGGAAGAACAATCACCAACCAAATTAAAGCGAAAGTAATATATGAACTAAGGAACAACTTCCCGGTGATTAAAATGATCAAAATAGCCAAGATGCCTAGAAGCACTTACTACAGCTTCATAAAAAAGTGGAATCAACCAGATCCTGACCGCAAATGGAAAAGAAGAATTTCATTCATTTACCGCAAACACTCAGGTCGGTTTGGATATCGCCGCATTACGGACGTGCTTCAGGAAAAAGGATATCAGATCAACAAAAAGAAAGTACTTCGAATAATGAGAGATCTAGGGCTTAAATGCATTGTGCGTATGAAAAAGTATAAATCGTATAAAGGGGAAGTTGGAAAAGCAGCTCCTAATATCCTTAACCGTGACTTCCGTGCCCAGAAACCGAACCAAAAGTGGGTGACAGACATTACAGAATTTAAAGTGTTTGGAGAGAAGCTTTATCTTTCTCCGATTTTAGACTTATTTAATAGCGAGGTCATCACCTATACGCTTCAATCAAGGCCGACTTTTGATTTGGTCGATAGGATGTTGGCCCAAGGATTAAAATACGTAAAAGAAAGCGATGAGCTCTTACTCCATTCCGACCAGGGATGGCACTATCGAATGCCCAAATACCGAAGGACACTGAAAGAACATAAGATTACACAAAGCATGTCTAGAAAAGGAAACTGTCTTGACAATTCTGTCATGGAAAACTTTTTTGGGATCTTAAAATCAGAGTTTCTTTATTTACAAGAGTTTGAAAGTATCGAGCATTTTAAAGCCGAGTTAGAAAAATACATCTATTACTACAACCACTTGAGAATTAAATCAAGATTAAATCGGAAAAGTCCAGTAGCTTATCGGGTTAGTACTGAAGTAGTAGCTGCTTAAGCTTAAATATAAGTGTCCAATTTTATGGGTCCAGTGCACACGCCTGCGGGGTCTCACCTTTTCCTCTATTTCCCTCCGGAGTCGAGTGTCCTCCGCTCCATTGCACTCAAGTGAATAAAATAAATTTTATAATCATAAAAAAACCGAATGATTAGAAAGATGATTTCCTAAGCATTCGGTTCTATGCGTGTGTTAAATACTTATGCCTCAGCCTCTTTCAAACGGTTTATATTACTGAAACTGAACCTGAATACTGACAATTTCAGATCTTGTTCCTATCCGCATTGGCGGTCCCCAGAAGCCAAACCCTGAGGTAACAACAGAATGCATTTGCTCCTTCTGTAGATGTCCCCAATCATTCTCGAAAATGGAAGCCGTAATAAGGCTGCCTGGGAATACTTGTCCGCGATGGGTGTGGCCTGAAAGCATTAGGTCTACACCTTCCTGCTGTGCGATATCAAGGTCATATGGCTGGTGCTCCAGCAAAATGACTGGTTTAGAAGAATCGACTTCATTCATAAGTGTGTCTAAGGCCAGTCTGTCTGGATCTGAATAATCTTTGCGTCCAATCAGCGAAAACTGGTCCTGAATGTTTTCTGTCTCATCATACAGAACCGTGATGCCGCTATCCTCTAATGCTTGTATCAGCTTATCCATCGTTCCTTCATGCTTGTCATGATTGCCAAGGGAGGCGTACACGCCGTATGGGGCATCAAGCTCAGATAAGATTTGGTTGATTTCCTGATCAAGAAATGGCTGAACATCATCATCAAAAAGGTCACCAGGGATTAAGATAATATCTGGTTTCAACTCATTCATTTGTTTTACAAGGCGCTCTGCATGATTTTTACCTGATAAAAGACCAAAGTGCATGTCTGCAGCCATTGCGATATGCAATGAATCGAGAGTAGATGAGCGTTTTTCCATTGTAATATCATATGTGCGAACAACAGGACTGTATGTATTAAAAACGCCATATGCTAAAAGTGATATTATCAATCCAATCGTAATCGTCCCTGCCCATACCTGCGTCTTTCGTCTCGGCAGCTTTGTTAAGCGCAGGAGAATGACCGTCAAATGGGCAAGAGGAACCAGTAAGATCAGCAGGTAAAAGCATGCCATCCAATAGGCGCCGGCAATATTTAAGAATGTGATTCCTGACACACGGCCCAGAACAAATGAAGTGGCTGCCAGCGTGATGACTAAAATATAAATCGTTTTAAAACGCCGCGTGGAAGTCTCCGGACGCAGCAATCGATACCCTCTCCAGCCGATATAATAAACAAGCCCGCCGTAAATCAGCAGAGAGAGAAGCATAATAAGAATGAACATGTGCTGTATTAGAACTCCTTTTCTAATTGTTGTTATTCAACAAATGGTTATTGTAGGTTAATCGTAGTATTTTTTTAGTGCAGAAACAAGTTTTAACTAATAGAATTGCAGTAAAAGAAATGTTTTGCATGGAAAAGGGAAAGCACTGGAAATTCGTACAGGAAATGAATAACATATTTGTTGATTTTTAAATTTTGTTATTCTATGATTTACAGAGCAAGAAGCAAGTTAAAAGGGGAGGAACCCGTTAATGCAAATGACGATTGCCCGTGCGATGACGCGCAAAAAAACGATCAAAGCCCAGTTAGAGAAAATTACAAAAGACATTTCCCAGCATGGTGCCATTAATAATAAAAGGCTTCACATATTATCTGATGAAAAAAAGGATATCAAAAAGAATCATCAAGAATCGATAGACAAAGTGAAAGCATTATTTCAGCAGTTTTATGACCTGAAAGATAATTACATAAAGTTAACGGTAGCGATTAATAAGGCGAACCTGGAAACAGACATTGTCATTACAGGAAAGACAATGAAAATTGCCGAAGCTATAGTCTATAAAAATGATATTCAAGCATACTTTGAAAATTTAAAATATGCCTATCAAAAAGCTGTATCAAAGGCCACTGCAGAAGTTGATCAATTTAATAAAAACATGAAAACTGAAGGACTATCAGAACAAGTGAAAAAGGAAGTCCTGGCAGATGTACTCTATTTAGTGCCAATTGAAAAAATGGATGAACTTGATGCGTTTTTGGTTGAGTTTATGACTGAAATTGATGGTACACTGAATGAAGTGAATGCAAGAACATTCGTTGAAGTAGATATCGACTAAGATGGATTAACTTTGCTGGTCTATCGCTGTAAACCACTAAATCCAGTCAATCAAATCTGATTGTTTCCCAAAGAGGAAACGCCAAGATAAGTGTTCAGTATTGAGTGCTTAGTAATCAGTGTTTAACTGTTTAGTGTTTAGTCATAAGTGATTAGTGTTAATGAAATCCTGCCATACAACTTTGAAGGCAACTTCGAGGTACCCTGACTGTCCTTGTGGTTTGATAGGCAGGCTGGTAGATCAGCAAAGCTTTAATACATACAGATTGAATAATAGAGACAATCCTTGAAACTAAATTGTACCCTTTGTAAAGGACATTTTAAAAAAGCCTAAGCTACTTCTAAAAGATGATCTCTGTATTGAACAGGGGTCATCTTTTTTCGGTTCCATTGATATCTATGGTGGTTATAGTAAGTCATGTATTGCTTAATTTCCTTTTGTACTTCCTCTAGTGTCAGGCAGGATTTAATAGAGGTTTCGTCTTTCAGGTGTCCAAAGAAAGATTCAATGGGGGCGTTATCCCAACAGTTACCCCTTCGGGACATTGATTGCCTGATTCCAAGTTTTTTAATCATTTTCTGAAATTGAGGATGGGTATAGTGAACCCCTTGATCCGAATGGATGAGTGAATCTTTAAGTTTTTTAAACCTTTTGTTTTTCTTTAGCTTTTTGATGGTATCTGTGGCTAATTCAATAGTCATTCTGTCAGACACATTGTAAGCAAGAGCTTCACCGCTGGAGCCATCCAATATCATAGATAAATACGCTCTGGAACTTTTTCCATAGTTCAAATAGGTGATGTCTGTTAACAGCACTTTCCCTGGTTTACCCTGATTGAATTGGCGCTTCAGGAGGTTCGGGACCACTGAATGTTCCTGGGTGGCCTTCATAAGACGCCTATATGGATTCGCCCTCCGGAAGGGGCAAACGATGTTATACTTCTTCATGATTCTT
Organism: Cytobacillus gottheilii; assembly: GCF_001636345.1. Classification (GTDB taxonomy): domain Bacteria; phylum Bacillota; class Bacilli; order Bacillales; family Cytobacillaceae; genus Cytobacillus; species Cytobacillus gottheilii. The sequence goes on along the minus strand of NZ_KV440945.1, from coordinate 3,456,508 downwards.
CGAATTCTTTTTAAGTTAAAGACAATCTTAAATTGACCCGCCAAAGTCATTTTAATTTGACGCGCCCCTTTCTTTCGATTCTTATGACGGAATGCTTTCAAGATGATTTCTTTCAGTTCTTCATCCCTTGCTTCCCGTTGTTTTCTATGCTCTTGAGACTCGGGAGAGTAGTATTTATAATAGGCACTTCTGGAAATTCCTGCGACCCCACAAAGGTATCTCACCATTTTTTTTAGCTTATATTTCTCTATTACGGAACGAATGAGAATGAACTTTTGACTTGGAGAGAGGACTACTTCTTTAGCCCCCTTTCCGCGAATCGAATCTTTTTTAAAAGTTCATTTTCCGCCTTAAGCAGGTTGATTTGTGCTTCTAGTCGAGCATTCTTATCCTCAAGGGATAACTCCCGTTCTCTAGGTCTCCCGGAATTGCCTTTCCTTGTATCACTGAGCCCTAAAACTCCGTTCATTTTAAAAGCAGCATTCCATCTCTTACTAGCGGCATGAATACGTGTCATACCAATTATATTTGTATCAAATCCAGCCTCTTCAAAGATCTGTCTAGAGAATTTGCCACTCTCCTTCTCAGCGATAAATAGGCGTTTAAATTCATCTGTGTAGGTAATTCCCTTACCACTTACAGCTTTCACAAAAGGATTAATGGATAATTCTTTGATTTCTTTCTCTGTGAATGTTTTTTTACTCATGATGTTTTCCCCGATTCTACTAGTTGTCTATTTGTCATTATACAAAAAAATACCCTATAGGTAGACTTTTTTAAAGTGTCTACTCTATAGGGTACATTTTAAACAGCAGGGGTTGTCTTTTTTGTGTTAAGTATATAAAGGAATTTAGGATTAATAAATCGAATGTACTTGCTGAGGTGCTGTTTTGTGTGTTTAACATAAAACAGCAATAAAAAAATTCAGTAAGCAGGGATACAGATATGAATATAAAAACAAGTAGATTATTAATCCGTCATTTTGATTTAAAAGATTGGCAGGCAGTATATGAATATACATCAGACAGGCAAGTAATGAAATACATACCAGAAGGTGTATTTACGGAAGAAGATGTGAAAGCATTTATAAATAAGAACACTGCTGCTGAAGCTAAATATTTTCCTGTTGTTTTAATAGAGAAGGATCTTTTGATCGGGCATATGGTTTTTCATCAATACTTTGGTGAACATACGTATGAAATTGGCTGGGTCTTTAATCCCAATTATTACAGTAAAGGCTATGCTTCTGAAGCAGCTAAAGCCCTATTAGATTACGGGTTCGGAAAAATGAAACTGCATCGAATAATTGCAACCTGCCAGCCAGAAAACATTGCTTCTTATCGTGTTATGGAGAAGATTGGCATGAGAAGGGAAGGCCATTTTAAAAAATGTATACCAAACGGCTCAGAGTGGTGGGATGAGTATTATTACGCTGTTTTAGCTGAAGAGTGGAGTAAAAGTTAGCACTTACAAGTTCTCGTATGAATTCATTTTTAGTGGAACTAAAATCTAGGATTGAACCAGAAGGGAATTATTCCCTCTGTATTGAATAATATCTACCATATATATTATTTGGAACAATATGGAGGAGAAAAATGACTTTAGCAACTATTTTCAGAAATGCTTTAGGTGTAGTTGGGTTCCCATTAACGATTTGGAACCTGGCTGTAGATCGGAAAAATAAAGTGAAGCCGCCTGGACAGATCATTAAAACTAAATTTTCAGAGGTCCATGCTATTGTGCGCGGCGAAGGACCTGTTACAGTTATTCTAGAAGCCGGGCTTAGTTCAATCTCTATTGACTGGTGCTATATTCAGCCGGAAATTTCTAAGTATGCGCGTGTTATATCCTATGATCGAGGCAGCTATGGCTGGAGCAGGACAAATAGGAAAACACTGACCTCTTTAGATAGTGTAGAAGAAATTAAAGATATTCTTCGTGAACTTAAAATCGATCCGCCGTTTATCCTGGTTGGCCACTCTTTTGGCGGTCTTGCAATGCGCCTATTTGCAAGTATGTATCAGGATGAAGTCGCAGGGTTAGTACTAGTTGATGCCGCCCATGAAAATCATTATGTCTTAAATCAAGAGAATGAAAAGCGTATCAAGCAATTTAGCAGACTTGTCACCTTTGCGCATATCACTTCATTGATTGGAATTCCGAGATTACTGAAACAGATGATTGGGCGTAAAGTTCTTTCGAATGAGTTTGATGCTGCACTAAAATATACTGGCTACACGGTGGGGGCATACCAAACTGTCTACCGTGAATTCAGGGATAGTTCTATATCAGCTGAGCAGCTTTTGAATAGCCAGCCTCTGAAGTCAGATCTTCCGGTTATTGTAATCAGTGCAAAAAAACAGCCTGAAAACTGGCGGAAAAATCAGCAGCATTTAATCAATCTCACTGCTGACACTGAACATATTGAGCTGGATATGGGTCATTCAGTACATCTGGAAGCTCCTGATGTCGTAAATGAAAGTATCCTGAAAATCATAAGAACCAAAAAAATAAATCAAAAGCAAAATATGATGACAATCTAGATCACAGTCGAACACACCAAAAAATTAATCTCATCTGAAGGAGTATGATTAGGATGTCTCATGCTAAGGATGTTCTGGCAGATCAATTATTAGCAAATGCAAATGATCGCAGCTGTTATGTTTCATTTTTAGAATCAACTGCGAACATAACAGAAGAAGACGCGTTTTGGAAACCAGACAAAGAAAGCAACAGTATTGCTGAAATAGTCCAGCACCTTCTATATTGGAATGAAACATGGCAAAAGAGATATAAAAAATCACATATGGATGCAGTTCCGCCGCTGCGTGACAATAATGAAAGCTTTGTTATTAAGGAAGATCGATCATTTGCTGACTTAAAAGCGTGCCTTCTAGCAGTTTTGCTGCAATGGCAGGAGCTGCTGACAGAGGAGATAATGGATCAAGAGGTACATGGCTTTCCTGTGAATGCAAAGTGGTGGGGTATTCTGGGAAACTTGACCACACATAATGCTTACCATATTGGACAGATTGTTTATATTCGAAAGCTGCAGAAAAGCTGGGACAGGAAATTTTCTTAAAAACAATCATCACAAATATTTAAGAGCCATCATGGCTGTTATGATGATACAAAAAAGCATGGAGCCAATTCACAGGCACCATGCTTTTTAAAAACAAAATAATAAGGAATCTTAAAGACCTTTTATGAGACGAGTTTCAATCCAACTGCAGCACTTAAAACCATGCCGATGAAAACGAGTCTTTTCCAGTCTCTTGATTCACCATAAAAAATCATTCCTAAAATCGCTCCGCCAGAAGCCCCGATTCCTGTCCAGATAGCATATGCCGTCCCCATAGGAAGTGTTTCCATAGCTAAAGCAAGAAAAATAAAGCTTAATCCAAACCCTAGAAACAATAAGAAGAGTGATTGCCAATTACGATCCTTATGCAGTTTGTTGATCATCGCAACACCCCACATTTCACATAATCCCGCTAAGATTAAAAAAATCCAAGCCATTAGGAGTCACCCTCTTCCTGTACTTTGTTTGTTGTCACTAATTTCAGACCGATAACACCTGCTAATAAAAGTAAAATTAAAAGTACTTTTTCAATCCTAAATGGTTCTCCAAAAAAGAGAATTTCAGATAATGTTGTTCCAGCTGTTCCCAGACCAACAAACACTGCATATACCGTTCCTACGGGAAGCTTTCGCCCAGCCATAATCATTAAATAAAAGCTGATTCCAATCGCAACGAGAGTTCCAGCCCATGCCCAGAAATCATTAGCATGCTTTAAGCCGATCACCCAAAATACTTCAAAAAAAGCTGCAATAAATACTTTAATCCAGTCTTTATTCATGCAAAAGACACCTCCAATGTTAATATCTCCAAAAAACAAAAAAGCCCAGGAGATAACTGTTACGCAGTTTCTCCCAGGCTTTTATCCTTCCGTGGCACAGCAAGAGCTGTGAGTTTTCTCTCGGACCAGACCAGCATTAAGCTGCGGAACCCTAGAAAACATTTTTGATATGCAGTTACCTCATATTATACAAAAATTTCGCATGAATTCAAGAATTACCTCTTGGAACATTGTGTAAGTTTGTGAAGCAAAAAAATCTGTATCAACGAGTTTTGACATATGACAGAAAGCATTTAGGGGATTTCGAATTCTTTGAATTTGCCATCTTATTGAAATATAATAACAGACAGATGGAGTATTTTAGAATGAGGGATGAATTCAGTCACGACGATATTTTTACAAAAGAGGTTTTAAAATGAAGAGCAAAAGAATATTACTTATTTTACTTGCATCGTTTGTCATGCTATTAGCAGCCTGCCAGGACTCATCGGAAGAGACAGGTTCTAATTCAGACACACAATCAGAAGAAAACAGCGGATCAGAACAAACTCCTGAAAATTCCGATTCGGCTGCACCTGATGAACAAGATGAATCTTCTAATGAGCCATCGGACGAAACACCTGCTCAAGATCCATCAAATTCTGCTGACAATAGTGATAGCGAAGAATCAGAGAGTAAAAAAGAAGTATATCTTGCGAAGTTAGATGAGATTGATCAAGAGATGACGGAAATGATGGAAAACTCGACTGCTTCCAACACAGTTGAAATGAAAAAAGAAGCTTCAGACCGATGGGAAGCCTGGGATGATGCACTGAACGAAATCTATGCTGTCCTTGAAGAGCAGCTCTCACAAGAAGAAATGGATGCATTAAGAATAGAACAAAGAAGCTGGATTGAACACAGAGACGCAACGGCGAAGGAAGCTTCCTTAAAATATGAAGGCGGCACACAGGAAAATGTAGAATATACCGCTGTCATGGCAGATGTAACGAGAGAAAGATGCTATGAGCTTGTGAATGAATATATGAAGTAATGGAAATAACGAGGCTGGGACATAAGTATTTAACACTCTCATAGAACCGAATGGTTAGGAAGTCATCTTTCTAATCATTTGGTTTTTTTAGGATTATAAAATATATTTTATTAACATGAGTGAAATGGAGCGGAGGACACTCGACTCCTGTGGGCAATAGAGGAAAGGGTGAGACCCCGGAGGAGCTTGGTCCGAGGAGGCTCAGCTTCCTCCCCACGGAAAGCGAGTGTCCGCAGCGCAGGTGGAACGGACTTGTTTATATATCCAAACCAAGATATTTAATATTCGTGTTTTAGAAATATCTGCTGCTGGAGTAGTCCTAGTCTCATATTTTAAGTAAAATTGATGTGAAGTTTAAGCTTTAAAAATTGCATCTCATTACCAATTCTTGATAATATTAATCAGTAAGTAATATTTAGAAACACGAACTATACGTTAGGGGGATGCAAATGCCAGCAAATCTGCAAGATACAACCACATTACATAATGGTGTCAAAATGCCTTGGTTGGGCCTAGGGGTATTTAAAGTTCAAGACGGAGATGAAGTTATTCAAGCCGTTAAAGCTGCCATCAAAAATGGATACAAAAGCATCGACACAGCAGCCATTTATCAAAATGAAGAAGGTGTCGGCCAAGCGATTAAAGAAGCTGGTGTTCCACGTGAAGAACTATTTATTACATCAAAGGTCTGGAACGGCGATCAAGGCTATGAAGAAACATTAAAAGCCTTTGATACGAGCTTAGAAAAATTAGGTTTGGAGTACCTGGATTTATACTTAATCCACTGGCCAGTTCCTGCTCAGAACAAATACATAGAAACATGGAAAGCATTAGAAAAATTATATAAAGATGGACGAGTTCGTGCAATCGGTGTAAGTAACTTCAAAGAGCATCATTTAGAGGACTTGCTGAAGGATGCTGAAATTACACCAATGGTGAACCAGGTTGAGTTCCATCCGCACTTAACACAAGTGGAATTGCGCGATTTCTGCAAAAAGCATAACATCCAGCTGGAATCATGGTCACCATTAAAGCAAGGCCAGCTTTTAGATGAGCCTACAATCATGAAAATTGCCGAAAAATATGGCAAAACTACAGCTCAAGTTATTATCCGCTGGAATCTGCAAAATGAAGTCGTAACCATTCCAAAATCCATTAAAGAAAACCGCATCATCTCAAACGCAGATGTATTTGACTTTGAATTATCTCAAGAAGATGTGGAAACTCTTAACGGACTAAACAAAAGTGAACGTGTTGGATCCGATCCAGATGAAATGAATCGAGTGTAACAAAAAAGGCAGCTTCGGCTGTCTTTTTTTGTGCCCAAATAGAGGAAGTGATTGAAAAGTCTTTTGAAATGATCGAAACCCACCCAAGATTGACCGAAAGTGCAAATACCTCTTGCATTACTACCCAACCTTTAGTATTATCGTTTCATAGCTAACGATTAAGAAAATTTGAAGGGAGTGATGTGTATTTATACATTTAATGAGGATGGCGATCTACTGCAGGAAGAGAAAGATACAATCAGCCAATTGTCTAAGATTCCTCTGGATTCCCTTAATTTAAACGCTGTTTCAGTTGTGACAAACATTTATCGAGTGGCACAGGGCTTGAAAAATGAAATGGAACGAGAAGTGCTTTCTAAGCACGGTCTTTCCTGGACTTCATTTTCTATCCTGTATGATTTATGGATCTGGAAGTCAGTTGAAACGAAAAAATTAGCAGAATTAAATGCGGTCTCAAAGGCTACGATTAGCAATATTACGAAAACCTTAGAGAAAAAAGAGTATTGTTACCGGAAAACGGACCCAAGAGATCGGAGAATAACCTTTCTGGCGATCACGGAACAAGGGAAAAAAGTAATCGAAGAACTTTATCCGCAATTTCATCAGAGTGAAGTGAAAATTGCCTCAAGCTTGAGTGAGGATGAGCAAAAGACTGCGGCAGAATTATTAAGACGAATGATACGAGATAATCAATATTAAATGTGATGATAGGAAAAGCAGTAGGATTTATTGTCCTGGTTCAGAGAGTCGATGGTGCTGAGAATCGATACAGTGATAAATCCGAATTACATTCCTTGAGCTTTCTTTTGTATATTTTTATGCAAAAGGACGGACGATCCGTTATATCGCAGAGTGGAAGACTGTAATCTTCAAAAAGGGTGGTACCGCGTAAACCATACGTCCCTTTATGAATGTTACGGTCTTTATTTTTTTTTAGGAGGATGAAAGCAATGGTGAGCAAATTAACGCAAGAACAATTAGCGGAAGTAAAAAGGCAAATGAACATCTACACACAAGGTACAGCAGATATTATTCCAACAGAAGAGCTGGAAATGAAAGTGGCAAAGTCAATCCTGGAAAATCAGCCGCTAAAAATTAAATTAGGTTTAGATCCATCTGCGCCAGATGTGCATTTAGGTCATAGTGTTGTTTTAAACAAATTAAAGCAGTTTCAGGATAACGGGCATATCATTCAGCTGCTGATTGGCGATTTCACAGGTAAAATCGGCGACCCAACCGGCAAGTCGGCTGCCAGGAAACAATTGACGGATGAAGAAGTGAAACATAATGCAAAGACCTACTTTGAACAATTCGGCAAAATCATGGATATGGAAAAAGTAGAGCTGCATTTTAATTCAAAATGGCTTTCTAAACTGAACTTTGAAGATGTTATCAATCTGGCTGGAAAAATTACTGTCGCAAGGCTGATGGAAAGAGATGACTTTGAAGAACGAATTGCTTTAGGCAAACCAATCTCCCTCCATGAATTCTTTTACCCGTTAATGCAAGGCTACGATTCTGTTAAATTACAGTGTGATATTGAGCTTGGCGGGACAGATCAGCATTTTAATATTCTGATGGGCAGACATTTTCAAGAGAAGTTTGGATTGGAAAAGCAAGTGGCGATGTTAATGCCATTATTAGAAGGACTTGATGGTGTTGAAAAAATGTCAAAGTCAAAGAAGAATTACATTGGCATTGATGAAAAGCCAGAAGAGATGTACGGGAAAGCTATGTCAATACCAGATGAATTGATGATCAAATACTTTGAGCTTATTACAGACTTCTCTCCAGAAGAAATTGCGAGCATAAAAACGGACATCACATCAGGTTCCCTGCATCCAAGGGATGCGAAAATGCTGCTGAGTAAAACCATCGTAAGAATGTACCATGGTGAGGAGGAAGCTGAAAAAGCAGAAAATCACTTTGTTTCTGTATTCCAGAAAGGAATTTTGCCTGATGAAATTCCTGAAAAAGAGTGGAGCGGCGATCGGAAGCTTTCAATTGTTGACTTGCTATTAGAGCTGCAGTTTTTCCCGTCTAAAAGTGAAGCCCGCCGAATGATCGGCAATCGTGGGGTGAAAGTGAATGGGGAGACAGTTGAAGATTCTGGAATGCAACTGGAGATCATAGAGGGCCTCATTGTACAGGTCGGAAAGCGGAAAATGGTGAAGGTTAAGCTGAAAAAATAAAAACGAGGGATGTGAGTCCCTCGTTTTTTACTCTTTAATTCCTTCTGTCTCTTCAATCCAAAAGGAACATTTATACTCCAGGGAACCAGCCTGGTGTATGAATAATTGCATTCCATAATGGATCTGGAACAACAAGTTCTTTCTGGCGATCTTTATCGATCTCCGTCACAATTTCATCTTCTTTTCCAGCTTCTACTTTTTGTACCCAATCTGGATCGATAATCAGTTCTCTGCCTAATGCTAAAAGCGGAACGCCTGTTGCGAATGCTTTCTTTGCATCCTCTGCACTATAAATAGAACCAACCCCAATTAAAGGAACACGATTATCGATTTTTTCTAATAAGTAATGGATGCGTGTTTTCGATAGATCATCAACACCGCGTCTTGGTGTTGAATGGAAGTCCTGAAGAGAAACATGCAAGTAATCTAAACCTTGATCTGATAGTTTATCAACAAGAGCAAGCGTATCATCCATTGTAATCCCTGGTGTTTCCGGCTCTTCTGGCGAGAAGCGGTAGCCTACAATGAATGGAGATTTAGCATGTTCTTTTACCACACTTTTTACCTTTTCTATGACAGCAAGAGGGAACGTCATTCGTTTTTCAAGGCTGCCGCCAAAGCGATCTTCTCTGCGATTTGAATGCGGGGAGAAGAATTGCTGAATCAAGTAGCCGTTTGCTCCGTGAATTTCAACCCCATCATAGCCAGCTTCAATTGCGCGGCGAGTTGTTTCACCAAAAGCCTCAATCATTTCTTCCACTTCAGCCTCAGATAAGCCGCGTGGAACCGGATTTCCTTCACCTTCTGAAGGAATATTGCTCGCACTTACCACATCTCCATTTACTAAATCAGGAGGGCATTGTCTGCCGCCATGGAAGATTTGCAGAATGGCTTTTGCGCCTTGTTCTTTAATGCCTGAAGCTAGTTGCTTTAAGCTTGGGATAAAATCATCACTATAGCCAGCAAATTCCCCAGGAAACCCTTGGCCATTTGGCGTGACATTTGTACAAGCCGTAATGACCATTGATACGCCAGATGAGCGGCGTGCATAATAGTCTACTTCAGCATCCGTAACAGTTCCATCCTGATTGGAAGAAAAATTCGTCATTGGTGCCATTACTACACGGTTTTTCAGTGTTATGCCATTCGGCAGGGTAAAAGAAGATAACAGTGAGTTGTTTTCATTAGTCATACTTTTTTAATCTCCTTAGTTGGTTTTTTTAAGACGGTATAGAGGTAATCATATGTAAAAACATTAAAACTGTAAAAGAATCTGCTTGCTTAGCTTTTCCAATCTGTTGAGTGCTAACCAGCAGACTGAAGGTGAAATCTCTAGTCAGTAAGTTCCAGCTAAGAATTTTAGTTTTTTTTCTTCAAATGGGGATTACTATTATGGAGTGTAATGCTTCAAAAGCCTTATGTGACGAGGTTTTGAATAGTATGTGATAAAAATCACAAAATATGTTGATTATTTCACAAAGATATCTTATAATGAGTTCATAAGGTTGATTGTGAAACAAATCACAAATAATATGTGAAGTTTTTAACAAACATAAACTCTAGGAGGAACACATAAATGAAAATTGCTGTTATTGGATGTACACATGCTGGAACTGCTGCGGTATCAAATATGGTGAAGCTTTACCCAGAAGCTGAAATTACAGTTTATGAAAGAAACGATAATATTTCCTTTTTATCTTGCGGAATTGCCTTGCATGTTAGCGGCGTTGTGAAAGATCCAAACGGTTTATTTTACAGTTCTCCAGAAGAATTGACGGAGCTAGGCGTTAAGATGCTGATGAAGCATGAGGTAGTAGATATTAATGTAGAAGAGAAAAAAATCACAGCAAGAAATCTGACAGAAGACAAAGAAGTGACAGACACATTCGATAAGCTTGTCATGACGACTGGATCTTGGCCTGTCATTCCGAAGATTGAAGGCATTGATATGGAAAATGTTCTTCTTTGTAAAAACTTCCATCATGCGAACACAATCATTGAAAAAGCGAAGGAAGCACAAAATATTGTCGTTGTAGGGGCAGGTTATATTGGCATTGAGCTTGTAGAAGCATTCGAAATGAGCGGGAAAAATGTAACGCTTATTGACGGTGAAACAAGAATCTTAAGCAAGTATTTAGATGAATCTTTTACAGAAATTGTTGAAAAGGACTTTACTGACCGCGGCGTTCAGTTAGCGCTGGGTGAAACCGTTAATCGTTTTGTTGGGGAAAATGGCAAAGTATCTGCTGTTCAAACAGCGAATGGTCAATACGAAGCAGATCTTGTGATTCTTTGTATCGGATTCCAGCCGAACACTGGCCTGTTAAAAGGGCAGATTGATATGCTTGCAAACGGCGCGATTAAAGTCGATGAGTATATGCGCACGAGCAATGAAGATGTATTTGCTGCTGGGGACAGCTGTGCGATCCGCTATAACCCTACAGGTGAATATGCTTATATCCCGCTTGCAACAAACGCGGTGAGAATGGGAACGCTCGTAGCTAAAAACTTGGTAAAGCCAACTGTTCGCTATATGGGAACTCAAGGTACATCAGGTATTAAAATATATGATCAAAACATTGCAACAACAGGCTTAACAGAAGCATCAGCTCAACGTATGGGATTGAATGTGAAAAGTGTCACAATTGTTGAGCATGACCGTCCAGAATTTATGCCAACCTATGAAGAGGTACAGCTGAAGGTTGTGTACGAAGAAGATTCAAAGCGTATTGTTGGAGCACAGGTTATGTCTAAAATCGACGTGACTCAATCAATCAACACATTATCAGTTTGTATTCAGAATAAGATGACAATGGATGAGCTTGGATTTGTTGATTTCTTCTTCCAGCCTCATTACAACAAACCTTGGAACTTCTTGAATCAAGCGGGGCTGCAGGTGATCTAATAGCAGTTCGTTTTGAAAGCCGAGTACGGATAGATATTCCGTGCTTGGCTTTTTTGTTGTGTAGGTGTGGGCGGATTGGAATTTGGCGGATAAATCAAATTAAAGGCGGATATATTTTTTTACGGCGGATATTTCCTAATTAACGGCGATATCTGCTATTTCAATTACTATGATCCGCATAATTCATGCTGGTTTCTATCGTTTTTTATGGTATTCGATCTTTTCTTCGCTATTTTTCCACTCTTTTCATTTTATTGCTCCAAAAAAGGAATAACACCTTTAACATTGTGGAAAATGATAGTATAAGAATTTTGATAGGGGTGTTACCATGGAAAAAACACTATACGAAAAAGTTGGCGGAGAAGAAGCAATTTCAAAGGTAGTAGATTATTTTTATAACGAGCTGGTACTTAAAGATGAGTCAGTCAATCACTATTTCAAACATACTGATATGGATAAGCAGCGCCAGCATCAGGCAAAGTTTATCAGTTTTGCTTTAGGAGGACCAAATCAGTATTCCGGAAGATCCATGGCAAAAGCGCATGAAGATATGGATATACAGCCGGCACATTTTGAAGCGATTGTGAGACATCTTCATGATGCACTTGCACACTTTGGCGTCGAGAAAGAAGATATCAATGAGGCGCTGAGGAAAGTGGCGGCATTAAGAGAGGATATTATTCATAAATAAGTGCCTTGAAAAAATAAAAAAGGTGGCGGATCCATTTCATTTCCGCCGCCTTTTTATGCAATTTACATTAAAGTCTCTTTAAAAATACGTAGCTGACCTTATCATATTCCATCTTATCTTCATAAAACCGATGTGCATCCTTTCTTTGCAGACCAGAAGAGAGGGAGACGATATTAAATCCTTTTTCATTTGCCCAATCATGTACATAGTTTAATAGTTTTTCACCATACCCTTTGGAACGGTGAGAAGAATCTGTTACTAAATCACAAACCCATATGGATTTTCCGTTGTATAAGGTAATCATCGGCATAAATCCAGCAAGAGCTGCGATTTTGTTATTTACGTATAAGGCAGCTAATGTATACTGTTCCTTTTCTGCTGCTTCCTCTACTAACTCAAGGTATTGCTCCTCTGTTAAATGAGTTCTTAATTGCTTCATGACGGGATAAGCTTCCTGCCATTCTTTTTGAGTGGTTAGTTCCCGGATGGATATACTGTTTTCATTTGTCATCTGCACACCTCTTTTTTCTCAGCGCGTTTTTTAGTGCAGTTAGCTTCATTAAAAAAGGCTGATGTATTTATGAAAATTATATAGCATTTCTATATGAATCTTCCTAACAATTACATTATTTTAAAAACAGCTCTTTGATTACTGAGAATTTTCCGTATCAAATTACAAGAGCACCTAATTTTGTTATTATTTAATTATTAGTAACAATTTCCAAGTGGAAAGCTGAAAATGTATATCTAGGAGGGCTAGCTATGAATTTTGTCATGAAATTTGGCGATACGAATTTCATAGGTGTTGCAAATACGGAAGAATATAAGTCGTTTGTCAGCGAAGATTGGGATGTTGATGATTTACTCTTTAAGCATATTGCCGAAGAAATGAAAAATGGATATATCCTCTTCTTTCAAATGACAGCAGAGGGAATTGAGCACTCCTGGAATGTTGAGGTATTAATTGATTCAGAAGAAGAGAATATTGAACAATCTTGTTTCCGTAAAGCTTCGGGTTTTATCAAAGTGACACACGAGCAGCTGTTCTTAGTTGATTATGATTGCATTACGATGGCAGCACAATTTGAAAATCATAAAGTGCCAGACCAAAATTGTTCTCAATATAGGATTGAAATTCCTAATGGGGATTATCAGGTTGAAGTTTTTCAATATTATAATGTTGATGATGATGAATATACTGGCACCAATCAAAAGGATATCCTGCTGCATTTTCGTAAAGCAGATCAATTCCAAGATATTGCAGATAAGACTTTTTGGTATACATATTAAGTTGAAAAACCTGGTGAAATAGTAGTGAAAACCAATTTATCCTGGGGGGAGAATAAATTGTACTATAAAGAATACGGTGCCGAACATTCGAAAATGATTGTTTTTATTCACGGGGGCGGAGTCAGCGGCTGGATGTGGGATCAGCAGGTAGCTTATTTTTCCCAGCGTTATCACTGTATGATTCCAGATCTGCCCGAGCATGGAAAAAGCAGAGGAGATGGGTTGAAATTCTCGATTGATACTGCAGCAGATCAGCTGATTGAATTGATTGAAGAAAAAAGAAAAGGAAGAACGGTGGCAGCAGTTGGGTTTTCTCTAGGTTCACAAGTGTTGATATCTATGCTGGGAAAAAAGGAAGATCTAATTCAATATGCAATGATTAATAGTGCTTTGGTCAAGCGAATTCCTTTTGCCAACATGCTGAACCAAACCATGATCATGGCTTTGCCGCTGGTAAAGAATCGAACATTTGCTAAAGCACAAGCTAAAGCGCTTGATATAAGTGATGTGTATTTTAATCAGTATTACCAGGAAACACTTCAGATTAATAAACAAGCTTTTATGCGAGTCATGAATGATAATGCCTCATTTACGCTCCCTTCATCGTTCCATACATATCCACACAAAATATTAGCTACGGTTGGTGAAAAAGAGAAAAAAATAATGAAGGATTCAATGAAAGAGATGACACACAGCAATCCGAATGTTCAGGGAATCATTTTTCCTAAGATTGGCCATTCAGCACCTCTTTCTGCTCCTGACCTTTTTAATAGACTTTTAGAAGAATGGATGGAAAACAATACGATTATAGATGAAATAAAAAAAGAAGCATAAAAGAAATGAGGCTACTAAATGCAAGTTGACCAATTCATGGAATCAAATTTTTCTGGTTTAGCACTGAGACCGCCGCTTTTTTACCATTGGGATGTTGGCATCCGATTTGAATTAGGGGTGGATTATGAATTTGACAACATTTATGAAAATTGTCCATATATAAGAGGTGTGTACGACAGAGCAATCACCTTGTTTAAGACGGTACATTCTCCAGCAGATGATTTATTTATGGTAGTGGATGTACATGATTATGCTGAAGGAGAAGTGTTTAAGGGGAAGTTAAGTACTTTTTCTAAGTATATAAAAAAGAAATCTGTTCTGTATAAGTTACAGGAGAATACTATTCCTTTTGTTTTTCCGGAAGATGATGAAGATGGGGAGTATAAGACCTATCGATTTACATTAAAATGTAAAGCTGAAGATATAGCTTACATTCCTTTGTTAAAGGCGATCTGTAATCAGGATATGGCATTACAGCCAAAAATATTTCATTATGTTTATTTTATCAATATGACTAAAAAAACAATCTTTCACGTTTATGATGATCGCGGCTGTGATCTGCTTGCAGCAAGTCCACAAACCATTCGGGGCATCTATGAAAGCTATAATGAATGGATATTAGATTATGACCGGGAGAAAATAGATCAGGTTTTTGCAGAATGAGGCTGGGACATAAGCAACTAACACACCTATTGAACCGAATGGTAAGGAAGGCATCTTTCTAATCATTTGGTTTTTTATTTATAATTATAAAATATATTTTATTTACATGAGTGAAATGGAGCGGAGGGCCCTCGACTCCTGCGGGCTGCAGAGCAAAGGGTGAGACCCCACAGGAACGAAGAGACGAGTAGGCTCAGCTTGCTCCCCGCGGAAAGCGAGGGTCCGTAGCGCAATGGAACGGTCTTGATTTAATACCGAAACTAAGATATTGAATATTCGTGTTTTAGAAATATTAATTTCGATTTGTCCCATCCTCTTTAAACGCTGGAATGCGTTAACCTGGCGTTTATGTATATATGTAATAAAAAATGCCTTTGTAAGGTATTCTTGGAATGTCATAATAAATAGCTTCAAGCAAAACGGGTATGGTAAATTTATCTTGTGGAAAGGAGATATCATAATATGGAAAAAATCATGATTGTTGAAGATGATCAAAAAATTGCCGAATATTTAAGTTCATATATAGAAAAGTACGGCTATCAAGTAAATATCGCCGCAGATTTTGAAAAGATTATAGACACTTTCCGGGAAGTAAAGCCCAATCTTTTACTGCTGGATATTAATCTGCCAAGTTATGACGGCTATTATTGGTGCAGGCAGATTCGAAAGGAATCCATTTGCCCTGTGATCTTTATTTCTGCGCGGACAGGCGAGATGGATCAAGTGATGGCGATTGAAAATGGCGGAGATGATTTTATTACAAAGCCATTTCATCCGGATATTGTCATGGCGAAGATCCGCAGCCAAATGCGCCGTGCCTATGGCGAGTATGCGGCTAAATTTGAAGAAAGAGTTTTATCGGAGGCCGGTCTTAATTTGTATCCTGAGCGATTGGAACTTCAATTCAAAGGCAGGAAAACGACATTAACCAAAAAGGAAAACGATATTATTGAACATCTGCTTGAACGCTATCCGCGCGTGGCCGGACGGCAGGATTTGCTGGAAAAGCTATGGGATGATCAAGTTTATGTGGATGAAAATACGCTCAATGTCAATATTACCCGGGTTCGGAAGAAGTTTGAGGAAATTGGGATTACGGATGCAGTTGAAACCGTGAGAGGGGCAGGATACCGGCTGCGCATTACTTGGGATGAGGGGCAATCATGAAGTTATTTCTGCGCGAGCACCTGCTCTTAATTGTGATTCAGGTTTTTCAATGTATGGTCGTTCCTGTTCTCTTCTGGCTGGATGGATACCGTGGGATTGGTGTAGTCATTTATGCTATTTTTCTATCCATAATACTTTTATCAGGATATTTGATTTATCAATATGGTAGCAGAAGGAAGTTTTATCAGCGTCTGCAGAATTCAATGGAAACATTGGATGCTTCTCTAGAAACGACCGAACGTTCACCTATTTCAGAGGCGCTTGATCAGTTGCTTCTATCACAATATCAGTTATATCAGGAGAAGCTGCGAAAAGCTGAGGACCAGCAGGATGAGCATTTATTATTTATGGATCGCTGGGTTCATCAGATGAAGACACCGCTTTCGGTCATTGAGTTAACAGCCCAAAGCTTAGATGAACCTGAATCTTCAAGTATTCGCGAAGAAACGGACAGAATGCGGAATGGATTAAATACGGTGCTTTATATGGCAAGGCTCCGTACAATTGCAGAGGATTTTCACATTAAGCCAGTTGTACTGTCTAAACTGATTCATGAGGTTAATCAAGATAACAAACGTTTTTATATTCGTAATGCGGTATATCCGCAGGTTAAAGAAGAAAGACCAGGAATTACCGTCGCAACAGATGAAAAGTGGCTGTTCTTCTTACTAACGCAACTTATACATAATGCCGTTAAGTACTCTTCTGGACAAGCAGGAAATATTGAGATCTCGATCTACGAAGAGTTAGGAGAATGTGTTCTCGAGGTAAGGGATTTTGGAATTGGAATTCCTATAGCAGATCAGAAACGGGTTTTCAGTAAATTTTTCACCGGGGAAAATGGAAGAAAATATCGTGAATCAACGGGGATGGGGTTGTATTTAGTAAAAGAAGTAGCTGATAGGCTTCAGCATGAGATTGTGCTGGAATCTGTTCAAGGAGAAGGGACGGTCATCCGCATTATTTTTTCACCTACACAAAACCTTACATCAATGTAAGATTCGTGAAAGCATAATCGATCGTATAGCTCACCAGATACAGGCTATACTTCAACTAGAAAGAAATTGAGAGGAGATTGGTTATGCTTAAACTTACAAATTTGGGCAAGGTTTACGAAGGAAAAGTAGCGTACCGTGCTTTAACGGATATCAATTTAGAAATAGACAAAGGCGAGTTTGTGGCGATCATGGGACCGTCTGGAAGCGGGAAAACGACGCTATTGAATATAATTTCAACGAACGATTCACCAACAACAGGCAATCTAGAAATCGAGGGGAAAAATCCGCATCGATTAAAGAAAAATGCGCTGGCAAAGTTCCGCAGAAATGAATTAGGCTTTATTTTTCAAGATTTTAATCTTTTGCATACCTTAACAGTGGAAGAAAATATTGTGCTGCCGCTCACATTAGACGGTGCTTCTGTAAATGAAATGAAGGAAAAAGCAGGGAAAATGGCTGAAAGCCTTGGAATCACACCGATTATGAATAAACGGACATATGAAATATCAGGCGGGCAGGCACAGCGTGTAGCTATTGCCCGGGCAATGATTCATCAGCCTAAGCTGCTGCTGGCTGATGAGCCAACAGGGAATCTGGATTCAAAGGCTGCCAAGGATGTTATGAATATGCTGGGGAACATTAACAAAAAGGAAGAAACGAGTTTGTTAATGGTAACTCATGATCCGCAAGCGGCGAGTTATTCTGACCGGGTCATCTTTATTCGTGACGGGAAACTTCATTCAGAGATCCATCGTGGGGAGAGCAGGCAAGCTTTTTTCCAAAAGATCATTGATATGCTTTCGCTGATGGGAGGCAATGATCATGACTTTTCGTCAGTTCGCATTTAATAATGTGCTCCGCAATAAAAGGTTGTACATTGCATACTTCTTAAGCAGCATGTTCACGGTTATGGTGTTTTTCACCTTTGCTATTTTTGCCTTTCACCCTGCCTTTTCCGGAGGAGATATTAATAGAAACATCATTTTCGGAATGGCAGTTGCAGGCGGAATTATCTACGTATTTTCTTTCTTTTTCGTTTTGTATTCGATGAGTTCTTTTTTGCAGTCGAGAAAGAAGGAATTTGGTTTGTTAATCATGATGGGGGCTTCTGATCGGCAAATTCGCCTGATGGTCTTTCTGGAAAATATCCTGATTGGCTTTTGTGCAACAGTCGGCGGAATACTGGGAGGATTGATCTTTGCCAAGTTTATTTTGCTTATTGCAGAAAATGTTTTAATTATTGAAGAATCCCTTCATTTCTATTTTCCTGCTATGGCGATTGCTGTAACATTTGGAAGCTTTCTGGTACTCTTTTTTCTTATATCGATTTTTGTTTCCTTTATTCTTCGTACGAATAAGCTGACCGATTTGATTAAAGGAGATAAGAAATCTAAGGGGGAGCCGAAAGCTTCTGTTTTCCTCTCCATTATAGCTGCGATTCTTTTAATTGCTGGATATGTGACAGCTGTACTGGTTAAAGGGATATTCGTTGTATATGCGATGATACCCGTAATTTTGGTCGTCGTAATAGGAACGTATCTCTTGTTTACACAGTTAAGTGTTTTTATCATACGTCTATTGAAAAAGAATAAATCAATCTTTTGGAAGAAAACAAATATGCTTCTTTTTTCAGATCTTTCCTTTCGCATGAAGGATAATGCAAGAACATTCTTCTTAGTAGCGATCATCTCAACAGTTGCCTTTAGTGCGATTGGTTCATTATATGGTTTTCAGTCTATCCTTACTAAAGATGTAAAGAATTCCACATTATACGATGTTACGTATAGTCCATGGGGCGATGATACGAAAGAAGTCATTCAGCAGGATATTCAAAAAATAAATGCAATCTTGGAAGAAGATAATATTGAGGCTGTTAGTGAAACAATGGATGAGGAAATTTTTAATATCTCTGAACAGATTAGCTCAGTACAGATTGTAAAAGCCTCTGATTACAATCGCTTTGCCGCATTAACTGGAAAAGAGGAGCTTCACCCTGCAGAAATGGAAGCAATTGTTGTGGGTCAGAGTGAGGCCATCTTAACGGAAGACACAAAAGTGGACGAAATGATGATGCAAGAAGAGATCCAAATTCGAGACGGTCGAGAAATTATCCCAAGCTCTATTATTCAATCTGCTGTGCTAGATATATACAATCCGTATTATGTTGTTAATGACAGTATCTATGGGCAGCTGGGAGAGCCGGTTAGAAGTGATGTAAGTGCTGTATGGGCAGCTAAAGATGCACAGGAAGAACAGATCATCGAAGTGGGAAGAAAACTGAATGAACAATTGGAGCATAAAGCCTATTCTATTGATTATTCTATTTATGAAATCAATAAAACGTTTGGACCGATTCTTTTTATCGGCCTGTTTATTGGAATCGTGTTCTTCGTTTCTGCTGGGAGTTTCCTGTATTTCCGCTTGTTTACGGACCTGGATGAGGAAAAAAGAAAATTTAAAGCTATCGCTAAAATTGGTTTGACTCAAAAGGAACTGAAAAAGGTAGTCAATCGCCAAGTGGCACTGCTCTTTTTCTCGCCGATCGTGGTTGCACTCGTTCACGGAGCTGTGGCACTTACAGCATTATCACATCTTTTCAATTATAATCTGACGACTGAATCAGCCCTCGTATTGGGGAGCTTTACAGTTATTCAAGTGATCTATTTCTTAATTGTTCGTTTTATTTATGTGAGACAGGTGAGAAGAACCATCTTATAAAAAAAAAGGAGCTTATAATTGTTGAACCTTCAATAGTTATAAGCTTTTTTTATACGATCAAATGTATAAATGAATAACAGAGTGGAACGCTCGCAGTAATGTAGTATAAGTGTTATTTTCATTCGGTAGCTTTTCTTTATCTGCAAATGAAACCTGCATGGCCGTTTATCCGTAAGAATAGTCATGCAGCCGTGAGATAACATAGAAATCTAATTTACTGAAGGGATGAATAGAATGAGAACGGATCAACCTGTAACTCCCGAAAATTTTGGTGAAATGTTTCTTTATGGAAATCCGGAAGTCATCTATGAACAATGCAGTAATGAATTTAAAGAACTAGTAAGCTTCCAGCAATTTAGTGAGCTATTGAAATCTTTTAATAGCAATGTTGAAAGCTTTCATCTTGAATCTGCTTCGCATCTTGGATTTGTCACACAATATGTGTGGATTGATGAGCGCAAGGAAAAGGCAATAAGTGTTGCATTTGACTCTTCTGATATTATTCAAAGCCTTTTAATAAAGCCTTATAATACGTTTCCAGAAACTGATAACACATACTCAAAGAATAAATATGTGATGCCCATTAATGAAGAATGGTTTGTATTCTGGGGCGGAACGAATGAGTTTATCAATTATCACTATTTATACGAATCTCAGCGTTATGCCTATGATTTAGTCATGATGAAGGAACATGTTACATATCAGGATGATCCAGCGAGGAATGAAAACTATTATGCCTTTGGCAAAGAGGTAACAGCGCCGGCAGATGGTAAAGTGGTAAAAGTTGTTAACCATATTATCGATAATATTCCAGGTGAAATGAATGAAAAAGAGGCAGCAGGCAATTATGTCGTTATAAAACATGAGCATGAAGAGTACAGTATGCTGGCTCATTTTAAGGAATCTTCCATCCTAGTTGAAGAAGGCGAAGCTCTGGAACAAGGTCAAATTATTGGACTTTGCGGAAATTCAGGCAATTCTTCAGAAGCACATATACATTTTCAGGTGATGGATACGCCAGATCTATTTAACTCCAAATCACTGCGCATTCAGTTTGCGGGTGGTGAGGAACCTACTCAAGGGGATTTTGTAACAGAATAATAGATTAAACCAAGTAGGGGGGAGGAAAGAATCCTCCCTTTCTCTATATTTACTAAAAAGGTTAATAACATAATGGAGAGTGTGTTTTCTTCCCAGAATATAACTGTTAAAATAAGTTGTAAAAGGAATAAAAGGAAGGTTCTTCATGCCTTTATATAACAAGCTTGTCCGAGATAAAATACCAGCTATTATTAATAACACAGCGAAGGATTTTCATACAAAACGGTTAAGTGAAGATGAATACATTATTGAGTTGAAAAAGAAATTAAATGAGGAAATCAGCGAATATCAAATAGCTGGGGATAATCAAGACGCCTTAGAGGAACTGGCAGATGTTTTGGAAATCATCCATAGTCTTGCGATCGTCCACGGTGCCGACATAGACGAAATTGAAAAAATTCGTCAAAAGAAGGCAGAAGAAAAGGGAAGTTTTCAGGAACGGATTTTTCTTATAGATGTAGAGGATTAAGATAAGTAAATAGATAAGAAAAAAATATTTAAATCGCAAGGCATCCGGGGCATTTTGGAGGAAACGCAATGAGTCATAAATTAAAGGTAGGAGAACTAAGAGAAACATATATAACCGACGAGGAAATATGGAGAATACTCACTGTCGTGTTATCAAGCAAATCTGTAAAATCTTCTACCTATAAGTATGCTCTAATTAAAGCATTAATTGAGAATTTATATATGGTCAATGACAATTTTGAGTTAACTTACAATCAATTAGCCTATTCTTTTACAAAGATTTATTGGAACTTAATTGTTCAACATAAATTAATCCACCAAAATAGAGGGAAAACGGCCAGAGTTGTGACGCTGATTAAGGAAACACAGACAAATCATGCCATTCCTGATGAAATGATCTTCGATAAAATCAGCGATGACTTGCAAATCAAACTCGTAAGCAAAATTAAGTCAACAATGAAAGAAAATGTTTACGGTGCGCTTTATGGAGATACAAGGGGAAGTTTTTATTCGTTTGATCACCGGCAGGAAATCCTGAGAATAAGTCCAGCTGTACATGGATTTATGCTGAATTATCAAAGGCTTATAGTGAATCTGACGAACTATCATTTGGCAGCAATGATTGAACAGCTGAATGAAGTTCCAAGCATAAATTATCTGTTAGGCAAGGTTGAAAGCATTGCCAAGCGGTCTTCTCTGCGTCCATTTGAAAGAATCCTGTTAGAGTATTTTAGTGCGGATTGTTTTTATTGTTGTAAGCCGTTAACCGGGATTACAAGAGAAACACATGTGGATCACTTCATACCTTGGTCTTTTGTGCAATCAGATCAAATTTGGAATCTAGTACTATCCTGTAATAAATGCAACACTTCAAAAAGTGACAAACTGCCAAAAAGAGATTATCTTGAATTCATTATTGAGCGGAATCATGAGCTGAATGACAAGAAAGAAGATCAAGTGGTAACAAACTGGATGGAGAATTATAAATCGAAAAAAATGATCATGCTTTATGATTATTCGATTAAGAATGGATTTGATACGATTTGGACTCCATCATAATAAGTAAATACCCAGAACCAATACAATAAAATGGACTATTAGGAGCAGGAAATATGATAAGAAATGTATGGAGTGACCGGAATGAAAGCTTGCCAGCGTTAACACCTAAAAAGGTGCAGGAAGCAGAAGTTAAACTAGGAGTAAAATTGCCGAAATCTTATATTGAACTATGCAGCATTCAAAATGGCGGCTATCTGGAGTATGATGCCTTTCCGACACTTGTTCCAACAAGCTGGGCTGACGATCATGTTTCAGTTGATCACATTAGAGGCGTTAATGAAGATGGGATTCTGGACAACCAATACTATATAGACGAATGGGGACTTCCAAATCATATCGTTCTGTTATGCGGAGACGGCCATTCATGGGTTGCGCTGGATTATAGAGAAACAAAAGAAAATCCACCAATTATATACGTAGATGCAGAATACACAGATGAAATATTTATACTTGAACTCGCCTCTGATTTTGAATCATTGATTAATGGTTTATTTATTTATGAAGACAATGAGTAAATACAAAAAGGACCAATTAGGTCCTTTTTATAAATAAGATAAATTTCCTGCTTATAGGAGTAAAGCGCATTATGCTACCCCTTGGGCAGTTTTGTCTTACTCTTTTTTATATAGAATAGAAATCTATTAACGAGTGGTATCCGGCATAATCCAAACCACTTCGCATAGGCGAACAAAAAACGTTGAATCGCGCTCTTGAAGGGCAATATGATCTGGTTTAACATCGATTACACTGCCTGAAATTCTTCCTCTAGATGTTTCAATAACAGCTCTTTTTCCAACTAGGGAGCTTGCTGCATTATACACAAATGGCTCCACCACGATTACTTGTTCAGGCTGCTGCATCATGTTCATAGGCTGCATGTTTTGACGGTACATATTTTCATCTCCTCAGATTTTTTCTTGTTTACTCAGGCATAATCCATACGATTTCACAAAGGCGGATAAAGAAGGTTGATTCAGCTTCTTGAATGGCGATGTGATCAAGTTTTGCATCAAGAACTCTACCTGATACGCTGCCCCGAGATGTTTCTACAACTGCACGTTTTCCAACTAAAGAACTGACCGCAGCGTACACATAAGGTTCGACAACAATTACTTGCTTCGGCTGCATCGTTGTTTCCATCTGTCTTGGGTAAAACATCTGTGTATAAGGGTTGTTCACTTGAGATCCTCCATTATGGTCTTATTTATTATGAATACATTCACAACATATTCAGCTTCAAGGGTATTTGCCCTGGTTATATACCTATATTTGAATAATTTCCTAGGCGCTTTTATTGCTAGTTGAATTCCGAAAAAAATTTTTGACGATTCTAATCTTTTATATTATTATTTCACTATAAAGAAGAAAACGCTTTACTCATACAACTCAATGATCTCAGGGTGTTACTTATACAAGGCATAACCTGAATTAATCTAGATAGGACTAGGACTCTAGTTTTATTTGAGATTGATTCAGGTTTTTTGATTATAAGAATGAAATAACGAAGATTCGGCACTCTATTCTTGAGGAAAGGAGCGATCGTGTGAAGTTAAAAAAGGCTTTAAATAATAATGTGATTTTGGCTAAGACAGAAGATCACCGTGAAGTTGTTGTCTTTGGCACTGGCATTGCTTTTAAACTGAAGCCGGGCGATCCTATTGATGAATCAAAGGCAAGTAAAGTGTTTACCTTGCAAACAAGTGACTTATCACTGCAGATGGCGAATTTATTAAAAGAAATACCTGTTGAATACGTTGAAATTACACAGGAAATCTTAGATTATGCCAGAAAGAAACTAAACGTTTCAATCAGCGACTATACATTGCTCACGCTCACCGACCATATCTATTATGCGATTTCAAGATATAAAAAAGGCGAGAAAATTGTAAACGTTCTATTATGGGAAGCTAAGAAGTTTTATAAATCAGAGTTTGAAGTTGGATTAAAGGCTTTAGAAATTATAAAAGAAAAAACAGGCGTGGCCTTTAATGAAGATGAAGCAGGTTTTATTGCCATGCATTTAGTTAACACGCAGGTTGAAGGCAATGAAATTGATAAAACATTAAAGATGACCAAGATTGTCCAAGACATATTAGGCATTATTAAATATTATTTTAAAATGGAATTTGATGAAGATTCCTGGAATTATGGCAGATTGGTTACTCATTTAAAGTTTTTTGCACAGAGAATCCTATCAAAGGATCGAATTGAGGAACAGGATGATGATCTATTCATTCAAGTTCAGCATAAATATCCAGAAGCATTTGAATGTGTGAAAAGAATTGAAACATATGTGAAAAATGGTTTTGGCATGCAAATCACTCATGCAGAAATGGTCTATCTTGTTCTGCATATCTCCCGTGTTACATCACGCGGAGGAAAATAATTTAATGATGAATACAGGGTGTTACTGAAAAGGCATAACCTGTGATGTTTCAAGGCTGATACCAGTCTTGTTTATACATCCAGTGTTATGCCTTTTTTTATATTATAAATATATATTAGGGGGTTTACCACAATGGCTGATTACAAACAATTAGCACAATCCATTGTCGAAGGTGTCGGCGGTGAAAACAATGTAGACAGCGTTTATCATTGCATGACAAGACTTCGTTTTAAACTAAAAAACGGAAATAAATTAAATAAAAAGGATCTTGAGCAGTTAGATGGTGTTGTATCTGTGCTTTATAGCAATGGACAGCATCAGGTTGTCATTGGAAATCATGTTGCAGAAGTATATAAGGCGATTACAGATCAATATAACATTGACAGTGCTGCTACTTCTTCCAGTCAGGAAAGTGAAAAGAAGACTAGTAATCCGATTGCCCGCCTGTTCAACATCATGTCGAGCATTATTACGCCGATCGTACCAACTCTAGCCGGTTCAGGTATGCTGAAGGCCCTTCTTGTTATCTTCACAACCTATTTTGGGATGTCAGAAGAAAGCAGTACGTATCTGATCTTAAGTGCAGCATCTAACGCGGTATTTTACTTTTTCCCGCTAGCTCTAGCTGTATCGGCTGCAAAAACGTATGGAGTTAATACATTCGTTTCATTAGCGATTATGGGTGCACTGATGGAGCCGAAATTTACCGGATTAATGCAGGAAGTTGGAGATATCGTTGATTTTGCCGGATTGCCAATTGTATTAATGAGTTATAGCGGTCAAATTATCCCGGCTATTTTGGCTATTTGGTTATATTCTTATTTAGAAAAGTTCTTAAACAAAGTTATTCCAAAAGTTATTCAAATGTTTGCTGTTCCAATGATTTCATTATTAGTTATGGTTCCTCTTACAGCAGGTCTTATTGGACCGTTTGGCGTTTATGTAGGTGATGGAATCGCTACAGGTATTGATATGATGAGTAACACAAGCGGTATGTTAACAGGTGCGATTATTGGCGCAGGCTGGACATTCCTTGTTATGTTTGGAATTCACTGGGGCATTGTACCAGCGATGCTTCAGAACTTAACTCAAACAGGGTTTGATACCATTCGTCCGCCAGTAGCAAATGCAACATTTGCACAAGCTGGTGTAGCATTTGGTGTCTTCCTGAAAGCAAAAGATAAGAAACTTAAATCATTAGCACTTTCATCTTTAGCTCCAGCTCTATTAGCAGGTGTAACAGAACCAATCGTGTATGGATTATCGGTGCGCTTAAAACGACCAATGATTGCAGCTGTTATCGGAGGAACGATTGGCGGAGCGTTTGCAGGCGCGATGAATACAACTGTTATGGCATACGTATTCCCGGCTCTGACAACATTGCCAGCCTTTATGACTGACACGTTTGCTTATTACATTATCAGTATTACCATTGCCTTTGTTCTCACAGCAGCACTTACGTATATTTTAGGATTTGATGAAGGAACACCAGCTAGTGATGATAAAGTAAAACCACAGACTCAGAATAATAAAATAGATAGTAATCGCTCTGTTGTAAAATCACCAATGAGCGGAAAAGTCGTTCCTTTGAAAGAAGTGAATGATCAGGCTTTTTCAACTGGTGCAATGGGGCAAGGTATAGCTATTATCCCTGCTCATGGAAAAGTGTTTGCGCCCGTAACAGGTACAGTAACGACTTTATTCCACACAAAACATGCTATTGGCTTAACAGCAGATGATGGCACAGAAGTTCTCATTCACGTTGGTCTTGATACAGTAAAACTGGATAGTCAGCATTTTACAGCTCATATCAATCAGGGCGACATAGTGCAAGAAGGGCAATTATTAACAGAGTTTGATATTGAAGCAATTGAAAAAGCAGGTTATGAGCTGACAACACCAATAATCATCACAAATTCTAATGATTATTCAGATGTAATTGAAACAGAGCAGTCTGCTGTTTCAAACAATGATGTGCTTTTAACAGCAGTGAAATTGTAAAATAATGAAGTTTAGGAGCTGATCCATATGAAACCGAATCAATCACACTTCCCAAAGAACTTTCTCTGGGGAGGTGCAATAGCTGCCAACCAAGCGGAAGGCGCTTGGAATGAGGATGGAAAAGGTCCTGCGATAAGCGATGTTATTCGAAATGGGATCGTTGGCGGGACATTTGATGGAGAAGTGATAGATGGTCATTATTATGCAAGTCATGAGGCTATCGACTTTTATCATCATTATAAAGAGGATATTGCTCTTTTTGCAGAAGCAGGCTTGAAATGCTTCCGTACATCCATTGCCTGGTCTCGTATTTTTCCAAATGGGGACGATGAACAGCCGAATGAAAAAGGATTGCAATTTTATGATTCGCTTTTTGATGAATTATTGAAAAATGGAATTGAACCAGTTATTACGATTTCACATTTCGAAATCCCTTTAAACTTAATAACAAAATATGGCGGCTGGACAAACCGCAAGCTGATTGATTTTTATGAACGCTATGCGGTTACGATCTTTAAGCGTTATAAGGACAAAGTGAAGTATTGGATGAATTTTAATGAAATCAACCATTTTCACACAATTCCATTAGCAGCTGGCGGCATCCTCATTCAAGATGAAGAAACAAAGCTGCAGGATATTTATCAGGCGTCACATCATGTATTTGTGGCGGCTGCCAAAGCAGCAAAGCACTTGAAAGAGATTCGTCCTGATGCTATGATGGGCGCCATGCTTTCACTAAGCCCAATTTATCCGCATACATGTCATCCAGAGTCGGTCTTTGAATCCTATCAGCTTAGAAGAAGATCATTGTTTTACTCTGATGTGATGATTCGCGGAACGTATCCGACATATGCAAAGCGGATTTGGGATGAGCATCATATTAATGTGCAGATGGCTGATGGTGATTTAGAGCTTATCAAAGAGAACACAGTCGATTATCTTGGCTTCAGCTACTATCGCAGTTCAACCCATGAGGCAGGCATGAAAATCCTCGGGAATACGGGAGGCATTATCGGTAAAGACAACCCGTATCTGCAAAAAACAGATTGGGGCTGGCCAATTGATCCTCTTGGCTTGAGATATGTCTGCAATGAATTGTATGATCGTTATGAAATTCCGCTCTTTATTGTTGAAAATGGCTTTGGCGGAAAAGATGAATTTGATAAAGATGGCAAAATTATTGATGATGAAAGAATCAATTATATTCAAAAACATTTAATCCAGCTTAATGAAGCTATAAAGGATGGCTGTGACATTATCGGTTATACATGGTGGGGACCCATTGATATTGTCAGTGCCGGAACAGGCGAAATGAAAAAAAGGTATGGCTTCATTCATGTTGAAAAAGATAATGACGGTAAAGGAACACTGAAACGGTCAAAAAAGAAAAGTTTCCAATGGTACCAGCAAGTGATCAAGACAAACGGCCAATCGTTATTTGAATAAAGGAGGACATTATGGAACACAACAAAAAAGCACCATTTACAAAAGATTTTTTATGGGGGGCAGCTTCAGCAGCTTATCAGGTAGAAGGAGCTTGGGATAAGGACGGCAAAGGACCTTCTGTATGGGATGTATTTGTCCGCAATGAGGGTGTAACCTACAAAGGCACCAATGGAGATGTGGCAGTAGACCATTACAATCGCTACAAAGAAGATGTCGCATTAATGGCCGAACAAGGATTGAAAACATATCGTTTTTCCATTGCATGGAGCCGGATCTATCCAACAGGAAACGGAGAGGTCAATGAAAAAGGGCTTCAATTTTATGATGATTTAATTGATGAACTGTTAAAATATAATATTGAACCAATGATTACACTTTATCACTGGGATATTCCGCAAGCTCTGATGGATCAATATGGCGGCTGGGAATCTAGACAGGTGATTGAGGATTTTAATGAATATGCCATTACTCTCTATAAGCGTTATGGAGATCGTGTGAAATATTGGATCTCCTTAAATGAGCAGAATTATTTTATCAGCTATGGCTATGAAACAGCACTTCATCCCCCGGCTGTCAAAGACCGCAAGAGAATGTATGCAGCGAATCATATTGCTAACTTAGCGAATGCCAAAGTGATCCAGTCTTTCCGCAAGTATGTGCCAGATGGCAAAATTGGACCTAGCTTTGCATACAAGCCTTATTACCCAGTTGATTCGAATCCGCAAAACATACTGGCATTTGAAAACAGTGAGGATTTAAATAATTATTACTGGATGGATATGTACGCTTGGGGACGCTATCCAGTGACGGCTTGGAAGTTCTTAGAGGAAAATGGTTTGGCTCCAGAGATTGAAGAAGGCGATTTCGAGTTATTGGCATCTGCAAAACCGGATTTTATGGGTGTAAACTATTATCGTACAACAACCGTAGAAGAGAATCCGAAAGATGGCGGTGTTGATATCGGTGTTAAAAATGTAACAGGGAAAAAAGGCTCCACGAAACATTCTGGCATGCCTGGAATGTTTAAAACAACAAACAATCCTCATGTAGAAAGCACAAACTGGGATTGGGATATTGATCCGCAGGGACTGCGTATTGGTCTGCGCAGAATTGCGACGCGCTATCAGCTTCCGGTACTCATTACTGAAAACGGCTTAGGAGAATTTGATGCACTTGAAGAAGGCGATGTTGTTAATGATGATTACCGGATCGATTATTTAAAATCACATATCCAGGCAATCCAGGATGCAATGAGTGATGGAGTTGAAGTACTTGGTTACTGTGCATGGTCATTCACAGATCTGTTAAGCTGGCTAAACGGCTATCAAAAACGCTATGGCTTTGTTTATGTTAACCGAGATGAAGATGGCGAGAAGGATCTGCGAAGAATCAAGAAAAAAAGCTATCATTGGTATAAAGAAGTGATAGCTGAAAACGGAGAAAATCTCTAACCGATTAAGGAGGATACCTAGTGGAGGAAGAAGTTTTGCTTCCCTCTTTAGGTATTCTTTTGTGTTTTTTAGGCTGCAGTGAATTTTAAATTAGCTATTGAAGGAGATGGGTTATATCTGTAAAATAGTTATCATTTAAGAAAAGATAGGAAAATACCTAAAAGTGTGAGAAGGAAATGAACTTTCTTCGGCTTTAGGTATTTTATTTGTTTATAAGAATGAAGTTTTATAGTCCACGGGTAAGCTTTACTTTAAACAGGCAAGTCTTATGGAAGGAAGTCTGAACATGAAAAATGCAGTATTGTTTTTAGGGCAAATCTTAATCCTTTGGCTCATTTATATTTGCTCTCAGTATGCCGTTTCGTTATTGCACTTGCCGATCCCCGGCAGTGTGTTGGGAATGCTGCTTTTATATTTTGCTTTATCCAAGAAAATCATCTCATTAAAATTAATTGAAAAAGGTGCACTTTTTTTAACAAAACATCTGACCTTCTTGTTTTTGCCTTTTGTGATCGGGCTGATGTCTTATGGTGATCTAATCAAAGCAAGTGGGATTCAGCTGCTTGTAATGATAGTGGCAAGTACGCTAATTGGCATGATTGCTACAGGTGCTGCATCGCAGTTTTTATCAAAAAAAGAGAGGGAGGTTGTGAAGGAACATGAACATTCTGACGCTGTTTAGTTTATGCCTGACTGTTGCCGTATACATAGCAGCAAGAAAATTCGCAGAAAAATTTCCATCTCCATTTACGATTCCTCTAGTAACAGCATCTGCTTTTATAATTATTTTTTTCTTATTATTTGATATTTCGTATGAAGAATATGGAACAACCAAAAGCATTATTACCTATATGCTTGGACCAGCAACAGTAGCATTGGCAGTTCCAATGTATATGCACCGGGAGATCATAAAAGAGAAGTTTTGGAATGTCTTGTGTGGAATCCTGATCGGTACTTGTACGACTATCTTTGCTGCAGTCAGTCTTTCAAAAGTGCTGCATCTCTCAGAGACCATTCAAACTGCCTCAGCTGTTAAGGCCATTACAACGCCAGTTGCGATAGATACAGTGAAAATTTTAAATGGAGATCCTACCTTAGCTGCTACCTTTGTTGTCGCTTCTGGAATTACCGGGGCCATAACGGGCTCAGCTATATTAAATTTTTTCCGTATTCATGATCCGCTTGCACGTGGTCTTGGGATGGGGACAGTCTCGCATGGAATCGGTACAAGTCAGGCGTTAAATGAGGGCAGTCTCCATGGAGCTGCTGCGAGTGTTGCGATGAGCGTCGCCGCCATTATGACATCCATTTTACTGCCGCTGGTTTATCGTTTGTTTGTATAATTTCTTTAAGCTTTCAAATTGTCTGCATATGTCAGACGGGTTGAAAGCTTTTTTGCGGAGATGTTTTTACATTTTCAATAAGAGAGTGCTTTAGCCATTCATTACGAGTATAATTATGGTAAATAAAATGACCATTTTGGGAGTCTATAGATGAAAAAAACGTATTTGATTTGGTTAGCCTTTCATTGCATTGTCTGGATTTTTACCTTCATTGACTTATACCCGTTCTTAAATGAATGGCAAATTGGCAGTGTTTCTTTCTTTTTACTGCTGGTATTTATTTTGCCTCTCTTTAAGGACAGGGAATGGCTGCAGACTGCCATTTTTAGTGTGCAAGGTGTTTTAAGCATATTTATTTTCTACCCTGATGGTGATGGGTTTCCACGGTATATGCTCCTAATACAAATATTAATTATGGCTGAAGCTGTCTTTTACTTATCGCGTCTAAAAAGTATTCTTATTATTGCAATTATAAGCGGGGGAGCATATTTTACTTTTTTGCAGATACAGCTTACTGCAGGAAGTCTTGCTTGGTATGGCCTCATCTATTTACTTGTGATTTGTGCTCTCCTTTATTATCAAACATTACATAGAAAAGTTTCTGAAGTGCAGGAGAGAAACGATGCCCTGCAGCATGAGTATCGCAGAATGAAAAGACTGCTTGTTACAGAGGAAGAGCAGACTAGAAAAGATGAACGAATGCAAATCGGTCATGAAATTCATGATTCAGTTGGGCATAAACTAACAGCGCTAGTCATGCAATTTGAAGTGTTCCGGTTAAGTGCTGAAGAAAAGGATAAAGAGAAAATTACCGCATTAAAGGAGCTTGCACAGCAGAGTCTGGAAGAGACGAGAAGAGCAGTAAGATCCTTCAAAGACAGAGAAGTAGGAGGACTGCAAGGTGTCATTCGGCTCATCCGCAAATTAGAATTAGAAAGCTTTATGAAAATAAATTTTATTGTAAAACATGGCGCCTTTGCTGCTCCGCTAACAGGAGAACAATCCTTTGCCATATACCGGGCTGTGCAGGAAGGTCTTACCAATATCATGAAGCATGCACATACAAAGGATGCACAGGTGCTCTTTGAGTCACCAGGCGGCAGCATTTTCCGCTTTGAGGTATCGAATGCAACAGCCGGGAAAGTTTATTTTGAAGAAGGATACGGTTTAAAGGCCATGAGAGACCGTCTTGAGAAAGTCGGCGGTATATTAGAGGTAGTAAACAATGAAAGAGAATTTATGATAAGAGGCGTTATTCGATTGACTGATCGGAGTGGGAGAAATGATTAAAGTAATGTTAGCAGAAGATCAAGTGATGGTGCGGCAAGGGTTAAAAGCCATGATCGAAACGGATCTGGAAGTGAAAGTAAAAGGAGAAGCAGGGAACGGGAAGGAAGCGGTTGAGTTATGCGAAAAACATCATTTTGATGTAGCGATACTGGATATCCGCATGCCTGAGATGGATGGAATTGAAGCAGCAAAAATCCTCAGGATGAGATTCCCGCAAATGAAAATTCTCATGCTCACAACGTTTGATGACGAACAGTATGTAATGGATGCCTTAAAACTAGGCGTCAGCGGCTATATGCTTAAAAATGGAGATACAGAATCACTGTTGAGAGCCATTAAAGACTCAGTAAAAGGCGCCCTTTCACTGGAAGGGCAGGTTGCGGCCAAAGTCGTGCCTGCACTGCTGCATAATGAACAGGATCAATCCGTACATCCCGACTTAACACCAAGAGAAAGAGGCATCTTAAAATGCATTGGCGAAGGCTTAAACAATAAGGAAATCGCCGATCGTTTAGGATTATCTGTTGGCACGGTTAAAAATCAGATCAGTCATATATTGGATAAATTAGAACTAAGAGACCGGACACAGCTGGCGATTTATGCGATTCGAAGCAGGCTTGTATGAGATTTTTGTATTTGGATGGAATTAGGTGCTCGCTGGGTTGTGTTTGATGGGAAAACGGGTTCGTTTGATAGGAAACTGAAAAATTTTGATAGGAAAGCGGGTTCGTTTGATAGGAAACTGAAAAATTTTGATAGGAAAACGAGTTTGTTTGATAGGAAACTGAAAAATTTTGATGGGAAAACGGGTTCGTTTGATAGGAAACTGAAAAATTTTGATAGGAAAACGAGTTTGTTTGATAGGAAACTGAAAAATTTTGATAGGAAAGCGGATTCGTTTGATGGGAAACTGAAAAATTTTGATAGGAAAGCGGGTTTGTTTGCTCGGATGTGAAAAATTTTTATTAAAACTCGACTGGAAAACAAGGAATACTCGGAGAAATTTTATAAAAAACCTATGATCATCCAAATTTTTGCCCAAGAAACACAAAATTAGACTCTGCATTACGGCAAAACACGATGCAAAAAAGAAAAAATGACTAAAGTAACAATGTCCTTTTCCTTGAATGACCAGGGTCAGTATTGACGCTGGTTTTTTTATTTTATACTTAGAAATATCAAGAGCAGCAAGGCTGTTGCCCAATTGATGCCAATGCCTAACAAAGCCATATAAAGGAGGAAGTTAGATGCTTGAGACGGTTGATTTAAGCAAATCATTTAAAGGAAATAAAGCCGTGCAAAACGTTAATTTATATTTAGATCAGGGTGAATCAGTCGGTTTATTGGGTCCAAACGGAGCAGGGAAGTCAACAACTATTTCAATGATGTCTACATTATTAAAGCCGACCAGCGGTGAGATTAAATTAAATGGGGCCAATACGCTTGGTAAACCAGATGAACTTCGCAAGGTATTAGGCGTTGTTCCACAGGAAATTGCCCTATATCAGGAGCTTTCTGCTTATGAAAATTTACGCTTTTTCGGCTCCATCTATAATTTGAAAGGGCAGAAGCTGGAGAAACGAATTCAGGATGCTCTTGAAATGGTTGGGCTGAAGGATCGCCAAAAAGGAATCGTCAAAACGTTTTCGGGCGGCATGAAGCGCAGAATTAACATTGCGGCGGCACTTCTGCATGAGCCGGAAATTCTCATTCTTGATGAACCAACCGTAGGAATTGATCCTCAATCACGGAACCACATCTTAGAAACAGTCAAAAATCTGAATAAAGAGAAGGGCACTACTATTCTATATACAAGTCATTATATGGAGGAAGTTGAACAGCTCTGTGACCGACTGTACATTATGGATCATGGTGCCGTCATTGCTGCTGGAACAAAACTTGAGTTACTCAGTATTTTATCTTCCGAGGATACAAACAAAGTAGAGTTGAACCATTTAGATGAATCGTTTATTCAAGAAGTAAAGGATATGGAAGGAATCAGCAAAGTCGAAGCCTCCAATCTTCAATTGAAAATTATTGCGAAAAAGGGCAGTAATCTTATTAGCAACCTCGTTCATCTCGCTGAGAAACATCATGTGCAGATCGTTAATTTCCATACAGAAACACCAAGCCTTGAGGATGTCTTTTTACATTTAACCGGGCGCACTTTAAGAGACTAGGAGGGAGGGGCATAATGAGTCATTTTATTAAAAAAGATTTGTTAATTTTCTGGCGTGATCGCAAGGAAACACTTATTGCACTGCTGCTCCCGATTTTACTTATTATCGTGTTGAATTTTGCTCTTTCTGGAGTTATGAGTGACGATGAAGATAATCAATTGGATTTGCACTTGGGGATTGTAAATCAGGACGATCAAGAGGTAGCCATGACGGTTTTACAGGAAAAGCTGGTCAATGAGGCATCTTTTACAGAAGCGAATGCTCTAGCTGTTTCAGAAAGTATGTATGCATTGCAGCCTGTGGATCAATTGTTTGCCTATTTTAATAGTGAAGAAATAAAAGACTTTGTGACTGTTCAGAAACTGGATGAGGATGAAGCCAATCAAAGAGTTGAGGATGGCGAACTGGACGGTATTCTTGTGATACCAGAAGGGTATACAGCAGAAACGCTATATTCTTCGATCACAGGCGAAGCTCCGGCAGCCCAATTGCGTTATAAGCTGGAAAACAATACAAATGAAAATAACATCTTATTTAATGTAATTGATGGGTTTATCGACCAATTGAATTATCAGTTTGCTCTTTCAAAGGTTGAAGGGTCTGAAAACGCCATTGTGCATGCGCCGCAAGGAGGGGTTGAGACAGTTGAGACTCATACACCCTTTACACTTACTGTTGCACAATATTATGCAGTAACCATGGGGGCGCTTTTTGCTTTGTTTTTAGCAGCAACAGTCGCGATCAAAACGGGTGAAGAAATCAGACAGCAGGTTGTAAATCGAATATATATATCGAATGCACATCCAACACAATTTTTAATGGGGAAGATGGTCTCAACCTTTTGTTTAGCTTGGGTTCAGCTATTATTCGTGCTTCTCACCTCCAATTTCCTATTAGATGTGTTCCCTGACCGTTCCGCTTCATTTTGGGCAGGTTTAATGATCATCATTACGTTAATAGCTTTATCCATTGCCGGCCTATCTGCCGCTTTTACTTCTCTTTCATTAAGAGTGAAAAATATTGATGCTGCAAATGGTTTGTTTATGTTTGTGGTCATCATATTAGGAGCAATCGGGGGCGGTTTTGTTCCAGTCTATATTTTGCCAAACTGGCTTCAGCAAATAGGGGAATGGACCCCAAATGGACTTGCGCTAGTGATCTATACAGATTGGGTGCAAAATGAAACAGTATCTTCTATTTTACTCTCTAGTCTGCTGCTTGTAGGATTCTTTCTGCTTCTTGTCGTTATTGGAATCCTGCTGTATCCGAAAAGGGGGAATGCGAAATGATGAGGTCTGTTATATGGGCACAATTTGCAAAGGATCGGCGAGTGCCCTTATTCTTAATTTTGTTAATAGCAGGCAGTGTTTTGGCCACTGTCATTTTTACTGGCGGTGCTAACTCCCCCTCTTCATTTGCTATTTATAGTGAAGAAGCAAATGCTGATCAAATTGAAAAGAAATGGGAGAAGCTGCTAAATACTGATGATTCTTTGCAATTTAGCATTGCCGATTCGGCTCAGGTTAAAGAAGATTTGGAAAAAGGGAATATTGATTCAGCTGTAAAATTAATGGAAAATGATTATAAGATCATCACGAGTGATGAAATAACAGATGTTTCATATATGCAGCAGCATGTTCATTCTGTGTTTCAGAGAGAAGCGGAGATCAGTGCGATTACAGATTTAGAAGGAAATGAACTGACAAGAGAAGATGTGGAAAAGTATTTGCAAGCAGGTCCTGTTCAAATGGAAAAGGTCGGGCTAAATAATGAAGAGATGACAGACTATAACATGCGGACACAGTTAATGTTTGCTTTTACTCTCTTAATTGCTATCTTTATACTTGGCTTTAGAGTGAATAATGTAACACATGATAAGGTATCCGGTGTTTGGGACCGGATGATTCTTGCACCGATCAGCAAAACCAAAATGTATACAGGATACATCTTATATAGTTTCTTTATCTCCATGTTTCAGATTGTGGCCGTACTATTGTTGTTTAAATACGTGCTGAAGTATGATCTTGGAAATCAGTTTTGGCTGATCATACTCGTATCTGCTCTGTTTGTATTCAGCATGATCAGCATCGCCATGCTGATTACTGGATTTGTAAAAACACCAGAACAGTTCTATGCGATTTATCCATCCATCATTCCGCTGATTCCTCTGATTAGTGGATCCTACATGATGCCAGGAACGATTTCTAATCCAATACTGCTGTTTGTCGCGGATCTATTTCCAATGGCACATGCAATGGATGCCATCATGAATGTAATTTTTTATGATGCTGGGCTGGCTGACATAACGATGTCATTGCTAGTCATGCTTTTAATTGGGATTGTTGGAATGGGATTAGGGATCAATTTGGTTGAGCGGAGGAGCAGGTGATTTATAGAAAAAAACGGGAGGGCATTGTGTGCCATCCCGTTTTCTCTTTAATTCGTTTTAATGGAAGCTTGTTTATTTGTTTTTTTATTCGTATAGTATAGCTTGTTTTGATCGATGAAAAGATCGATTGAATGTACTTTATTCATAGGTTTAGCGTGTTTGCCTGCTAGTGTTGCTTTATACAAATATCCGCCATTTGAATAGTTGCTGAAGTAAATTTTGTTGTGCGTGATGGCAAAATAAGGTGCTCGTGCATTGATCAGCTTTGTTTTTCCTGTACCGTCCTTTTTCATGCGGTAAAGCTTGTCCTGATCTTTACTGTTAGAGTAATAGAAATAGTTTCCCATCTCTTGCACAGATTGAAGCTCTTGAAAGTAAGTATATTTGGTGCTTGCCGCTGATGGATATTGCTTTTCATTCCAGACATGATCTCTTCTCAATGTCTTAGCGTCTACAAGAAAATATTTATAGCTTACTTGATCATCCTGATTTGGGACAGGATCATTCCAAGTGGAGTCAACATAATAATAGTGTTGATCTACTTTTACCATATTCCAAGCATGTGGACCGCCGTTAGCTGTTCCTGCTATATTTTCGTTCTCAATACCAGCACGATCTAATAGCAGCTGCATCGTTTTAGCGTAGCCTTCACAAACAGCAATTCCATCAACCATTAAACCATAAGGTGTATACGAGCTGTCAGGAACTGTTCCTTTCTGATAGTTTGTCCAGTCATAAGCTGTATTTAAAACAATATAATCGTGAATCGCTTTTACTTTATCAAAATCTGAATCCTTTGGTTGGATTGTTTCTTTTAATATGGAATGAATCAGCTTTTCTTGTTTGCTAACCATTGTTTTGATTTGGGATACAGGGTATTTGTAGCTGATTTTAATCTTACCGTTTGAATATATCAGTGTATTACTGTGCTGAAAATAAAAGATTTCAGGATGATCTGCTAACACGTCATTGATGACTTCGCCAACTTCTTTGTATGAAAATGATTGAGAAGGGTATGTGGCAGTTGTTTGATAGCTTTTAAAGGAATTCAGCAGATTCTGGTAGGTTTCTTGATAAGCTGAATCTTTCTTTTCTGCTGCAAGAGCAGAGGAGCTGATCATTGTGAGGAACAGAAATGCAAAACATACGGAATACAAGGTCTTTTTGACCATGGTCAATCTCTCCTTTACGATTAGTTTCTAAATAGAAATTAATTACGGTAACCCAGCTGTCATAGCTTGCGCCTTAGACCTGTGGCTTTGCGTCTCAATCTTTCAATTGATTTGCCGTTATGAGTATTATAGTCTATTACTATTTGTAAATAAAGGAGTATTAGGTTTAAAATACTAGTCTAATAGAAGTATTTATGTAAAACTTTTATTAAATGTTGTGGATTTATTAAGGTTTAATTAAACATTTGTTAAAGAAAAATGAAAAACCTGTTGACGATAGAGGATAAATATACTAGAATAATAAAAGTAATCAGCGGGATTATTCGACAAAATTCGATAAATTTTGCAGGTTCTATTTTGAGCTTAATAACATATTATTTTTATATATTGCGGATGTAGTTTAGTGGTAAAACCTCAGCCACGAGCATAGCATCCTTGAAACATCTGCGAGTTGCCTCGACACATTAGCTTCTCGAATGAGCTGGCAGAGAAAGAGGCATGACATTTCGTGAGATTAAAATTATTTTAAAAAGATTCATTATAATGCGGGTGTAGTTTAGTGGTAAAACCTCAGCCTTCCAAGCTGATGATGAGGGTTCGATTCCCTTCACCCGCTCCATACATAACCAACGCAGTGTTCCGTTTCTATAAGAACGAAATGTTGCGTTTTTTCATGTTTAAAAAAGTGTTTTCATTAAATGTGTGAAAAGGGTCCATTTAGGAGATATGTGCTTAGAAGCTAAGGAAATGTGAAGTTTAACGAAAGTTATCCGCCGTCAGAAAATTTTATCCGCCAATTTTGGGCTTTTATCCGCCGTTAAAAAAATTTATCCGCCAAAAACCATCTTTTATCCGCCAAACGCAAAAACACACCGCCTATCCCGTCGCTCAGCACAAAAAAACGCCCGCCTGCTCAGCAGCAGACGGAACGCACTCCATAATATCAATCAATTATGCGGACCTCACCAGTACCCCCATGCACTTGAAGGAACATATCCTTCAAAGAAACAGTCATTTCTTCCGCTTCTTCAACTGTAATAGATGGGCGATGAAAGACAATTTGCAGCGCATTGACGGTTTCTTCTGTGACAGCCGTTCTTTCTGAATCCACGAATGGGCTGCCAAATGGACCGGCTTCATCTGCTGCGACAAGTAATCTGTGGACAGAGTTTTCCCGACCGTTTAAACCGATATAGGATTCATTCTCCTCACCAAGTCGAATTTGGACTGGACCAGAAAGCTTGTCTGCATCATAAATTCCGATCGGCACTTGATATTTTAACGAAAAGAAATTATTCAAATCAATCGCACTATGAACAGATTGCAGATAGTTTTGCTTTATTACTCGTCTGAAAAGTGCTTCGGCGGAATGCCGATAGCGGTTAGGATCCTTTCCGCAAGCTTTAAAAATCTGACGCCATTCCTGAATTGCTTCGATCTCGGTGACTTTTTTATCCTCATAATCGAAATAGAGCGACTCCTGAAATAATTGCAAGCGGCCTTTTACCATTTGCGGAGATTTGCCAACTTGAATATCATGGTATGTAATCACGCCGATTTTAAAATGAGGGATTAATGTGCTCAATTCAGGTGAAATGTTAATTTCCAATGTTTCCACCTCCAAAATAGATTAGAAATAGTTTATCATAAGAATAATGATTTTTTCATTAAAAGGTAAGTGAGTTGGTGTACTGCATGAAAGTAGAAGAACTGAAACAAGATATTATACAATACAGCCAGTCAATCGGGATTGATAAAATCGGCTTTACAACAGCCGATACCTTTACTGGTTTAAAAAATATATTAATGAAGCAAATTGAACTGAATTATCAATCCGGCTTTGAAGAGCCTGACCTGGATAAAAGAGTTACGCCTGCATTGCTTTTGGATCAACCCCAATCGATTATTTCAATCGCTCTTGCCTATCCTTCTAAAATGAGGGAGCGGGTTGCTGGGAAAAAAGGGGAAAGAAGGGGCATTTTCTGCCGGGCGTCTTGGGGAGAAGATTATCACCATATCTTACGGAATCGTCTGCAGCAGCTGCAGGACTATATCGCTGAAAAAGTGCCGGATGCCCGATTTAAATTTATGGTCGACACGGGTGAGCTTGTCGATCGAGCGGTTGCTGAAAGAGCGGGAATCGGCTGGACTGGAAAGAATTGTTCCATCATTACACCAGAATTCGGTTCCTATGTATATTTAGGAGAAATCATTACGAACATTCCGTTTGCACCGGATAAGCCGATTGAGGATCGTTGCGGTACGTGCACGAAATGTATGGATGCCTGTCCGACTGGGGCCTTGGTGAATCCTGGTCAGCTGAATGCTCAGCGCTGCATTGCTTTTTTAACACAAACAAAAGGCTTTATGCCGGATGAATTTCGGGAAGAATTGGGCAATCGCATCTATGGCTGTGATACATGCCAAACCGTTTGCCCTGAAAATAAAGGCAAAGATTTTCATTTCCATCCTGAAATGGAGCCTAATTCAGAAGACGTAAAGCCGCTGTTAAAGCCTATTTTAAAAATGAGCAACAAGGAGTTTAAGCAAAGATTTGGGCGCATGTCGGGCTCGTGGCGCGGAAAGAAACCAATTCAGCGTAATGCCATACTTGCTCTTGCCCATTTTAAAGATGAAACAGCCGTTGATGATCTGAGTGACTTGATGTTTACAGATCCGCGTCCAGTTATTCGCGGCACGAGTGCGTGGGCTTTAGGAAAGATTGGCGGAGAAAAGGCGAAGCAGGAATTAGAAAAGGCTCTAACAACCGAGCAGGATCCAGAAGCTCTGGATGAAATGCAAAAAGGACTTTCTTTTTTATAAAGATTTCTTTGAAAGTGTCTAGTTCCTGAAGATCATGGAGCTGCAGGCTTTTAAATATTTTAATTGAGATGAGAGGCATGTCCTCTCATTTTTTTATTGTGAAAATGACTTTTCCTTCATAAGTATAAAAAGAAGGGAGAGATGCACAGTGAGAGACCAATTACAGAAACATTTAGAGAATATGGTTGGGTTATATGTATCATCTGAAAGGCTCTCTAATTCAGCGGATTTAAAAGTTGAACGTAAGCTAGGCGGCCTGCAGCGCAGGAATGCTGAAATCGTTAAAGCGAAAGCAACAGGGGCGATTATAAAAAAAGAACAAGGAGAAAATGAAACAGAGCTCGTGCAATATCG
Organism: Cytobacillus gottheilii; assembly: GCF_001636345.1. Taxonomy (GTDB): domain Bacteria; phylum Bacillota; class Bacilli; order Bacillales; family Cytobacillaceae; genus Cytobacillus; species Cytobacillus gottheilii. The sequence continues at coordinate 3,415,405 of NZ_KV440945.1, read as the reverse complement.
TGCTCATTTCCAATACTTAATTAAACAAAAATCCTCCTTATATATAGAAGAAGAGATGGAAGAGCGGGAGGCTGAGTTTTATAAAGGTGTGCTTGTTGATGATAAAGTGATTGAGCCGGATTATGAAATGCCAAGCATGCTAAATGATCTTCAGGAAAGCGGAGAAGCTGATGTAAGGCTGAAATTTCATTATGATCGTTTGAAGGCCGTTCAATATGCTGAAACATGGTGGAATAGCTATAACCCAGCCTATAAAAGCTTTGATGTTGACTGCACAAATTATATTTCTCAATGTCTGCATGCTGGCGGTGCGCCGATGAGAGGCTATCCGAATAGAGGAAAGGGATGGTGGATGCAAAACAATAATTGGAGCTACAGCTGGACGGTAGCGAATGCCATGCGCTGGCATTTGCCTGGTTCAAACGCGGGGCTTCAGGCGAAGGAAGTAGCTGCTCCAGAGCAACTGCTGCTTGGAGATGTCATCTGTTATGACTTCCAGGGGGATGGCCGTTTTGACCACACTACGATTGTGACAGGAAAAGACGCTGATGGAATGCCGCTCGTGAATGCTCACACCACTAACAGCCGAATGCGGTATTGGGCTTATGAGGATTCCACTGCATATACACCGAACATAAAATATAAATTCTTTTCTATAAACGATCAGAACTAGAAGTTTAAAATTTTTCTTTCAAAGTGATATAATGAATCAGACATATTTTTAGAGGTGAAAGACATGGCACTACATATTGTACTCTATCAGCCAGAAATCCCGGCAAACACCGGCAATATTGCCCGTACTTGTGCAGCGACAGACACAACACTGCATCTGATTCGTCCGCTTGGCTTTTCAACAGACGATAAAATGCTGAAGCGTGCAGGACTTGACTACTGGGAATTTGTAAATATTGTTTATCATGATTCATTAGATGATTTTTATAAACAAAATGAAGGCGGAGAGTTCTTTTATTTAACTAAGTTTGGCACACAGCCACACTCCACATTTGATTATAGTGATCAGGACAAAGATTACTTTTTTATTTTCGGGAAGGAAACAACTGGCCTTCCAAAGGATGTTATCGAAAGCAACAAAGATCGTGCGCTGCGCATTCCGATGAATAATAATGTCCGCTCGCTGAATTTATCCAATACAGCTGCCATCCTCATTTATGAGGCGCTAAGACAGCAAGATTATATTCATCTAAAATAGACCTGAGCATTTGTTCAGGTCTTGTTTATATCCTTTTCGAGGAAATCCTTATTAAAAAAGAGAGGGACATGACCCATGAATGAAACAATTAAATTACTTCAAAATCACCGCTCTGTTCGCTTCTTTGAGGACAAGCCATTATCAGAAGAACAAATCAAAGCGATTGTTGTCTCTGCACAGGCAGCTTCAACTTCCAGCTTTATTCAAGCGTATTCCATTATCGGAGTGACAGACCAAGACAAGAAAGACCAGCTTGCTGCACTAGCTGGCGGACAGGAATATGTAGCAAAAAATGGTCATTTTTTTGTATTTTGCGCTGATCTGCATCGGCATGAGCTTATTGGGGAGCTTGAAAAGAAGGATGTTTTGCCAACCATCGAAAGCACGGAAAAATTCATGGTTTCACTGATTGACGCAGCTTTAGCAGCACAAAATGCTGCCATTGCAGCAGAGTCCATGGGTCTTGGCATTTGCTACATTGGCGGTATACGTAATAATTTGGAAGCAGTTTCTGAATTATTGAAAACACCGAAACGCGTTATTCCGTTGTTCGGCATGACGGTAGGCTATCCGCAAAAAGAGAATGAGCAAAAGCCGCGATTGCCTTTTGAACATATTTACCATGAAAACGAATATAACCAAGACACCGAAGCCTATAAAAAGCAGCTTTCTTTATACGATGAGATCATCTCTGAATATTATAAGGAGCGTACAGATGGAAAGAGATCGGACACATGGACAGGCCAGATGGCTCAAATGCTCGAAAAACAAACAAGAATGTATATGAAGGAATTTGTGAAGAAGCAGGGGTTTGATTTGAGATAGTTTATAAACTATTATTTGGTGAATGGAGTTGTGAAAGCAGAGGGAATACACCACTGTAAACCAGTATCTGGTAAAAGGTGTCTCGAAAACAGAGGAAACACCTCACTAAAAACCAGTAATTGGTAAATGTTGTCGCGAAAACAGGGGAAACACACGTCTGTAAACCAGTATCTGGTAAAAGGTGTCTCGAAAACAGAGGAAACACCTCACTAAAAACCAGTAATTGGTAAATGGTGTCTCGAAAACAGAGGAAACACCTCACTAAAAGCCAGTAAATGGTAAATGGTGTCTCGAAAACAGCCGAAACACCCCACAAAAAACCAGTAAATGGTAAAAGGTGTCTCGAAAACAGAGGAAACACCCCACAAAAACCAGTAATTGGTAAAAGGTGTCTCGAAAACAGCCGAAACACCCCACGAAAAACCAGTAAATGGTAAAAGGTGTCTCGAAAACAGCCGAAACACCCCACTGAAAACCAGTAAATGGTAAATGGTGTCTCGAAAACAGAGGAAACACCTCACTAAAAACCAGTAATTGGTAAATAGTGTCTCGAAAACAGCCGAAACACCCCACGAAAAACCAGTAAATGGTAAATGGTGTCTCGAAAACAGAGAAAACACCCCATTAAAAACCAGTAATTAATAAACGGTGTGCCGAAACCGCTACGATCGCTCTAGTGTAATCCAAAAGTAAATGAGTACTGGAACCCAATAACCTTACTCTCAAAAAATAAAAAACTGCTGGCACAAACGCCAGCAGTTTTTTACTTTTTATTAATGCCTGGTTTATCGTCGTATCCTGCTGTGAAAATAGCAACAAGGAAAGCAGCCATGACACCAAGAATAATAATTGTACCCATGTTATGTATCCTCCTTTTTATGAAACATTCCACAAGCATATGAGTTTATTATATCCTATTGCAGGAAAACTGTGAATGTCATGTGTGAAAATTTTGTAAGTGTTTACTTTTCTTTGAGAATAAAGCTCTATTTCCCTCTGTTCCAAAGGGTTAAACAGCTATTATTGTTTGAACATTGTAAAAATTACCTGCTAAAACAATCCCTTGTTCGCGCATGTTCGATAAACAGGGCGCATACAGTATATTAATCGTCTCTGATAATGTGACAGGGGGAGGTCCATATGGATATTCTAAAAAAAATTGAGATGTATCGCCACGAAGAGGAAAAGCTGAAATGGGAAGGGACTTTCGGTGAATATTTAGAAATTATAAAAGAAAAGCCATGGGTTGCCCAGTCCGCACATTCACGTGTTTATAATATGATTAAAGACGCGGGAATTGACGATGTTAAAGGGCAGAAAAAATATCAGTTTTTCAGTGATCAATTGTTTGGTCTTGAGGAATCACTGGAAAGACTTGTAGAGGAATATTTCCATCCTGCTGCAAAAAGGCTGGATGTACGCAAACGGATTCTTTTACTGATGGGACCTGTAAGCGGAGGTAAATCTACTTTAGTGACTATGTTAAAAAGAGGGCTGGAAGCCTATTCCCACTCAGAGCGGGGAGCGGTCTATGCCATAAAAGGCTGCCCAATGCACGAAGATCCGCTCCATTTAATTCCGCATCATTTACGCAAGGATTTCCTTGACGAATATGGCATTCGGATTGAAGGGAATTTATCACCTCTTAATATGATGAGACTGGAAGAGGAATATGGCGGCAAGATTGAAGATGTAATGGTTGAAAGGGTCATTTTCTCAGAAGATCGGCGCGTTGGGATCGGAACATTCAGCCCATCAGATCCTAAATCACAGGATATCGCTGATTTAACAGGCAGCATCGATTTTTCAACGATTGCCGAATATGGTTCAGAGTCCGATCCGCGTGCTTATCGTTTTGATGGAGAACTGAACAAAGCAAACCGCGGTATGATGGAGTTTCAGGAAATGCTCAAATGCGACGAGAAATTCCTATGGCACCTATTATCTTTAACACAAGAAGGAAACTTCAAGGCAGGACGATTCGCCCTCATTTCTGCGGATGAATTGGCTGTGTAATCATCACTACTAAAATATATGTAGAGTTTGATTTAAATATAACCAAAAAGAAAAACCACTCCTAAAAAGGAGCAGTTAATTAGTTAAAGAATTTATGATTACCTTTGTATTAATATAGGCATTTAAGTTAAATTTGCCTTTGCCTGTTTTTTCAAGAATTACATAGTCGAAAATTCCTCTTAGTATTTCATTCTTTTCGCCTCTGGAAAGGTCTCCATTCATATATAAATCATAAAGACTTTTAAATCCTCCTTGTATTTCTTCTATATTGATGCTATCCATTTTTTCGCTAGCCATTTCTTCTTGAATTAAAGATAACTGCTTTTCCTTTTCATTTTGTTCTTTAAGTAATTCTTCTTTTTCAACATCATACTCTTCTTCAGTAATTCGTTCCTTTATTAACTGTTTTCTTAAAATGGTTAGTTCTCTTTCAATTTGTTTAAGACGATTTTCTAACATATTGATTAAATCAGCAGGATTTCCTTTGTCTTGAATTTTTTCAATATCAATTAATTCTTTTAACCGTTCTTTAAGAGTTGAAGAGTCTAAACTAATAAAGTCTTCTTGTAATATTCGTAAAAGTTCGTCTTCAATTGCTCTATACTTTATATAAACCTTACAAGGAAGACATTGCATAAACTCCTTTTTATATGAAGAAGTTGTTCCATCTTTCTTTACATAATTTTGAACTGAATATTGTCTTTGCATTTTATTTCCGCAAGACGAACAAATAATCAATCCTGCTAATGGTTGTGGTTCGAAGTCCAATTTCACTTTTGGGCTACTTTTGTTCTCTTCCATTATTTCCGCTGCTAAATGAAACTGTTCTTCAGAAACAATAGGATCATGTGCATTTTCTGCTTTTATCCAAAACTGTTCTGGTAACTTTTCTTTTTTTCCATTTCTTATTTCTGTAGTTCTAAATAAAACAGTTCCGATATAAACTTGATTTCTTAACATTCGCCTAACAACTATCGGCTTCCACTTTTTACCCTGTGGAGAAGGAATTCCCTCGGTGTTTAACTGATTGCATATTGCATTATAGCCTTTTCTATCAGTTTGACTTGTATATGCATTATAAACCTTCTTTACAACCCATGCTGTTTCATCGTCTATTTCTAAAATCTGCTTTTTAGGATTGAACTTATAGCCGAAGGGAATTCCACCGCCTCCAGTCATCCATTTCCCCCTGGAAGCATATGTGTATCTTGCTTCACGCATTCTTCTAGTTATTTTTCCATATTCTAGATTTGCAAAAAACATATGAAACTTTAAATATTCTATATCATTAAAATCAGAAGGATCATATATTTGGCTTGGAGTAATAACATATAAAACTTTATCTATAAGTATTTTTTCAACAATTCCCATTTGTTCGTAATTTCCCCGACCTAAACGGCTAATATCTTTAACAAAAATAGCATATGAACGAGCAGGGGCTTGTCTTATTTTTTCAAGAATGTTTTTAAAAACGGGTCTTTCTTCCACCGCATCAGCGCCGCTTCCTATTTCTTCGTAAATATCCCAATCATAATAGTTATAATAGTTTTCAAGACTTTTTGTTAAAGTGGTTCTTTGTTCTGTTAAAGTGTCATCTTCTGTTTTTTGTTCCCTTGCAATATCTTGCCTTGAACGTCTTATATACCCGAAAATATACTGAACTGATTCAGGTAACTTATCCATAGAAATCCACTCCCTAATTTTAGTATGTGGTTATTTCTATTATACTACTAAAAACGCAACTGTAGCACATACTAAACTTATTGTTTAAAACAAATTTAAAGTGTTTATTTGTTATTTTTAAATACTCAAAATATTAATCTTTTCAAAACTATTTGCTTTAAAAAAGGAATATTACTATTAATGTGTAAATGAAAATTATAAGAGGTGAATAACATCTCTTATTTATCTTTCTAGTGTGTAATATGTGTGCAAATACTTTAAATAGCAATTCGTATTGAATTGCTATTTAAAGCAGACAAATTTTAAGAAGTTTATAAGATTTGCAATTGAATATAAGGAAGGGGTGAGAAAAAATGAAATTTTATGGAAATGAAGTTAACGGAAAATTAGTGCATGTGAAGCAGGTCTACGGTTCGAAATTTAATGTTGTTGATTATGGCTATATAGACTTTTTAGGTGATAGACAATATAATATTCAACTTTATTATGTTTTGAGGAAGTGGGAAAACGGAAGGTATGTCTTTAAAAAAACTACATCTGAGGGGAAAGCCAATGCTTTGCTACTTACTGGTTGGGAACTAATCAAAGAAATCGGAACCAATTATGTACATGAGCAATTTGCAGAAATTATTGTAATAGATACAGTGATTGAATAACAATTTTGATATGTCATCAAAACAAGCCTTATTTGGGGGTCGTATAACTTGGATTATTTTTGTTATTAACCGTTAATAATAAATATGAATGATTATTAATGATTAATAATTGCTATTAATCATTAATAATGGTTCATAAGCAGTCTTAAGTAAGACAAATCATTACTAAATAATCATTAAGTGAGATTTTTTTCAGGGTAATCTGAAAAAAATTGCTATAGAGAGTAAATAGAAAGGAGAATAACCTAAAAAAATGAATAAAACAGGATATACGAGAATAAATTCTTCTTATTATTATTTTGGTAGGTAAACAGCCTAGAATCGCATAATTTGGGGGATTTTCAGCAATCCCCTAAATGCCTAAAATAAAGGTTTTTAATTTGCTGTTGCCAAAGTAAAGATAAGGACAAAAGAAAAATAGCCGGCTCAAAAGGTAATTAGTATCCGTATGGTGCTGCTGTTATCAAAAGGCATGCTATTTGTAACAGTAGCAGCCTAGTACCTAATCAAATCCAAATATCTTTACTTTTAAATTTAATAGTAAATAGTAATGGGGTAGTGATATGTTCGTTAAACATATTACTACCCTATTACTTGTTAGAATGAAAAATCTTATAAACTTCTTAATTTTTGGGAAAAAAAGATTGCTTAAAAATTACTAGGAGAGGGAAACCAATGTAATTGACTAACAGAACCATAGATTTTTTATTTATTGTATGAGTTTCAAATTACCTAATGTTTGTTGAATCAAACTGGACCGCGCTAAACTGAAAATATTCAAGTTAAATCAGTAGGGGTGATTCTAATGGATAAATTTGAAGCACAAAAATCAAAAGTCTATTTAGGTATTGTCTGGGGAGATAGTGATAATAAATTGAAAAAGTATCAGTTAACCAAATATGCTGCAAAGAGAAATTATGATATGAAACTTTCTCAGATTGTTCACATGGATTTATTAGATTTAGTGCTAACTGATTTTGGAGTTGATCAAATTGAACAAGTGATAGTTCATAATATCAGTGATTTTAGTGATATGACAGAGTTTTGTATGTTATACCAGATTTGTAAGGAGTTAGGGCTCCCGTGGGTTGTAGCAACTCAAAATATTCGGAGTGAAGACTTTAAAACGGATATTGATTTCAGAGCATTTATCAATTTTTAAATAGGAACATTTGTTCTTGTATTTTGTTATGTAATTAGTATAATGAAATTAAAAAGAGAATAGGAGGTTATAAAAAAGATATAGCGAAAAAACGCTATATCTCATTAAAATACTTAATTTCAAAATGTTCTGTTTTTACTAATTGTTTTACTAATTCTCTATCAAAATCATTTTCTAAAGGCTTGTTAATATAAATATAGTCGAGTTCAGATACTGGAGAATTTAGTAATTCCATTAATTCTATGCCCTCATTATGCCTATCAATAAATACACCTTTAATTATATGGTGGACTTCTAATAACTGAATCAATTTATTGATACGGCTAACAGCAAGTTCAGAGGTTTCTTTTTCACTTTTTTGATAATAAATTGCTATTTTCATCACTTGTTTCACCCTTTCTTGTAGGGTATTTAAAAAAGTAACTTAATAAGTTTAACACATTTGTCGATTCAAATACAAAAAAATATGTTAAAATTATTTACTAGGACAAGTTGAAGGGAGATAAAATTATGTTATATAAATTCATTGACTTGTTCGCAGGTATCGGTGGGATTCGTCTAGCGTTCGAAGAATATGGTCAATGTGTCTTTTCGTGTGAATGGGATGTAAGAGCACAAGAAACCTACCATGCAAACTTTGGAGAAACTCCAGTTGGTGATATTAGAATTGTTGATGAAAAAGAAATTCCTAATCACGATATACTTCTTGCGGGATTTCCTTGCCAACCATTTAGTATAGCAGGTGTTTCAAAGAAAAACTCTTTAGGAAGAAATCATGGATTTCTTGATGAAACTCAAGGGACACTATTTTTTGATATTGCCCGAATAATTAAGGAAAAACAGCCACAAGCCTTCTTATTAGAAAATGTGAAAAATCTAAGAAGTCATGATAAAGGAAAAACATTTAAAGTAATAAAGAATATTTTAGAAAATGAGTTAGGATATACGGTTTATGAAGAAGTCTTGAATGCAAAGGGACTTGTTCCGCAAAACCGTGAACGTATATATATAGTTGGATTTAAAAAACCTTTAAAGTTTGAATTTCCAAAAATTCCAAAAGAAGGACCACCTCTACGTTCTATTTTAGAAGAAAATGTAGAGGATAAATATACTCTTTCTGATAAGTTGTGGACGTATTTACAGGCTTACAAAGAGAAACATGCTAAAAAAGGGAATGGTTTTGGATATGGACTTGCGGATATAGATTCGTATAGTAGAACATTATCTGCACGGTATTATAAGGATGGAAGTGAGATTCTTATTCCCCAAGAAGGAAAAAATCCAAGAAGATTAACACCAACAGAATGTGCCCGCTTGCAAGGATTTCCAGATACGTTTAAGATTGTAGTTAGCAACACTGCGGCTTATAAACAATTTGGAAATAGTGTAGCAGTTCCAGTCGTGCGATTGATTGCTGAAAAAATGATACAAGCAATTGAAAACGATGAACTACTACTAGTTGAAGAAAAAAGGGTGATGGCACATGCAGGGAAATGAAGCACTATCTAGTGCGATTGAAGCGGCCAATCAAAATGGTCGCTTTTTTTGTAAGTTTATTTCGGCTAATGACGTAGGGATAAATGGAGCACATCAGGAAGGGGTTTATTTAAATAAGAAGTCTTGGGATATGTTCTTTCATGAACCAATTCCTTCAATAGGAATTCTAGATAGACAAGTAAAAATACATATAGACGATTGGGAACCATTTGAAAGCAGGGTTGTTTATTATACTTCTAAAAAGGAATTCCGTATAACTCAGTTTTGGACAAATACACCCTTCGAAAAGAATGAAGCAGTAGGGGCACTAATTGCTTTTATACCTGTTTCTCCTGACGACTATAAAGTATATTTATTTAATACAGAAGAAGAAATCGAGGAGTTCATTGATACATTTTCATTATCACTTCTGAATAACTTTGCAATTTACAATAATATAAATGGACAAGAAATAGAAGTGGTACAAACATTAGAAGATATAATTAACCAGTCAATTGAGGGAATTGAAAATTTTCCAACAACTGCTGAAATGTCGCAAATGTCTAGAGACATATTTATAAACTTTCACAAAAAGAAAGTGATCATACCTGATAAAGATTTATTAAATTGGGTGGATACTGAATATACCGTTTTTAGAATGTTAGAGAAATATATTTATAGAAATGAATTGGTAAAACCATTCATGGATATAGAACCTCTAATTGAATTTGCAAATATGGCGTTGAATAGAAGAAAAAGTCGTGCAGGCAAGAGCCTAGAAAATCATGTTAATTATATCTTTACTTCTGCCAATCTCCCTTTTAATAATCCGGGAAGAACGGAAGCAAAAAAGAAGCCTGACTTCTTATTTCCATCAACCGAGGAATATAAAAATATAGATTATCCTGATAATAAATTGATTATGCTAGGGGCAAAAACAACGTGTAAGGATCGGTGGAGGCAAGTTTTAAATGAGGCAAATAGAATTCCTCATAAACACCTATTAACATTGCAGCAGGGTATATCCAAAAATCAAATGGATGAAATGCAGGAAGAGAATTTAACCCTTGTTGTTCCAAAGCCGTTACATGGTTATTATCCAAAAGAATATCAAGAGCGATTATGGACGTTAGAGCAATTTATACGATTTATAAAAGAGAAGTATTCTGATTAATATACTTGAAGCCTCGTGGTACTCTTTTTAAGTGAAAATATTGGAGTGAAACTTATGTTTGAACCAAAGCAGGTTTATATTACAAAAGGGGTTCAAGAAAGTGTAAAACCAGAGATAATTACTGGTATGATGGATTCTATTATGGAATTCAAAAAGAATATTGTGGTAGATTATCTTCAAGTTTTTGATATAGCGGTATCTCAGAATGGAAAAACAACATATGTAGAGCATAGCCAAGAAGAGCCACCATGTAGGAAACAATTAATGATATCGAACATAAGTAATAAGTTTGTTGGACAAATTTTCATTATCGATGACGGAAATTGTATTACAGTAATGTTGGCTGAAGAATATTAAAATCTGAGGTGATTTATGCTTTGTGAATGTGGTGGTATTTTTAATGTGATTCGTGTTGAGGAATACCCAGATAATGTTAATGATAAAATTAACTATGATCGCCTTTGCGATGTCCAGTGTCTGAGGTGTGGCAAAGTATTGTATTCTCAGGCATATGATTTTGGGAAAAAGTTAAATGTAGTTAAAGATTTAAAAAACGATTAAATTGAGATACAAGAGGCTTAGTTCTAATTAAATAGAACTGAGCCTTTTGTTTGTAATAACTTCAATATTTAATATTCTACTAAAAATATGAATTTCATAGTATTTGTTCGTAACAGAAAAAATTAAACCTATGTATATTCTCAACTAGATAATAAATATTTGAGGAGGAAATGTTATGGAATTTTTCGAATTCACTTTTAATGTAGGTGATACTTTTGAGCATAAGTATAATGCGATTGAGAAATATGTTAATAGAAACATCAAAAAGAAAAGAAAATTGGAATGGAGGCCGAGGATAAACATACAAGTCGTTAAGGATAGAACTACAGTTCACCTTGAAAAAGACTTATATGACCTGAATAGGGTGTATAACCAAACTCTTTATATACAAGTTTTAGGTGGCGTAACACTGTATAATCATGTTTCACTTAATTTAAAATATCAAGCCGATGAAAAAAGTTGGTTAGTAACATATGTTAATAACTCTCCATTTGCAGGTTGGAGAAACTTATCGTGAGTAATACTTGAATTATTGAGATGCTATGCAGACTGGAAACTGATTCTGCTGAAGAGGTGAGTGAGTTATTAAAGGCCTTGATCAAGTATTTACGGGTTAATTTGTATTATAAAGTTTAATATGTACTATCTTCAAGCCTCTTCAGTGCCTTTTCGTATGCTGCTTTTCTTTCTCTTTCTTCCCAATCAAGATTTTGCAAAATTCGTTGCCAATAGATATTTCCTTCATCTGCATAAGTTTTTGCGGTTTCTCTCCAAAGATATGCTTCGGCTTCTTCAAGAACAACATAATATCGACTAGAGATTTTTAAATGAGGCATACCATCATCTTTCATTAGACTATAAATTGTAGAGGGACTTGTACGAAAATGATTTGCTGCTTCTTTTATAGTTAGGACAGTTCTGCCATATTAACTTTCTTTCTCTTTTTTATCATAGTTTTTTATCTCATTTAAAAAATTGGCAAGTTCCTCTCTAATTATTTTCCGTAATATTTCATCAATCATAGTCGGTGTCTCCTTTTTATGAAAATTAGCGATTTCAGCCTAAACGCTTTTTACATCCCAATGATTATCTGGATTAGTCCAACCAAATTTTTTATAATTCTCGATTGTTTCTTGAATCTCATTTTTATCAAAAATTATTCGAGTTTTAACTTCCCTATGAGGCATGGCCCTTGATAGTGTTAATTGCCGTATTATAGAAGTACCAATGCCAGTTAATGAGGATAGTTCTTTGATAGTTAAATATTTCTTTGCCGAATCGTCTTTATTGTTAAACAAATTGTTTATAACATTGGAGATTTCATCTCTAATGATAATTTCCAGAAGGCATTCAAATGAAGGATTGTTTAACTGTTCATTCATATAATTACCTCCTCCATTAAACGCTTTTCCATTCTAGATTACCAATCCTCAAGTTGTCACTTTTATCTTCAAATAAAACAACTGCGAAATGGTGTTTTTTGTAGAAGTGAATTAATCTTTCGAGATGGTCACTATCAACTTTGGAGATCCAGCCAGTGATGCTATTTATATTCCTCTCTCTTGCAATTTTAATTAATGTGTTCAAAAGAATGCTTCCGTAACCATGACTAGTAAGATGCTCTTCAATCTCTATATCTGCTAGAGAAATATTAGTAAAGTCCTCATTAAAGAATGCTTTTAAGACAGGATCAGGACGTAGAATACCTTTATTAGTTATAATTCTTATTCCAAGGAAAATCATTTTTTCTTCTTCCTTAGGGGTTTCTTCATAATAATGTCTATATAGAATTAAAGAATACTTCCCCTTTGCTATGGTTGAAATTATTTCAAATCCTCTACTTTTTAAAATTTCTGTCTGGTACTCTACCTCAAAATCAATATCATTTCTTCGAATTAATGGTGAAATAGTATTTCTATTAAATAATTGATTAAATAAATTCATTCGAAACCTCCTGTAGTTATACGGAATATATGTTCGTATTTGTTGTGTATTATTATATAATCTATGGTACAATTAAACTGAAAAATTTTACAAATTATTGAAGTTATTTAATAAAGAACGGGGTGTCTGGGAATTTAAGACACCGTTAAAAATATAAAAATTGACTTTGTTAAGCAATATATTTGTGTCATAGAGGTGAAAAGATTGATTAACTATATTATTGTGCTTTTAGTGTTATTGATAATAGGTTTTTCTTTGATTGTTCGTGTTGGTCGTACTCAATCAAAAAATTTAGAAGAAGCGTACGAGTACCTTAATAAGTTTCGTGAATACGGTAATAGTCTAATCAAAGACAATGAGGATTACCAAGTCTATGAATGGCTAACAATGAGAGGTCCAAAAATGCAAGCCAAGGTTGGGGAATTAGGAATTGCAAAGGGTTTTATTCCTCCGTTTTCAAACATTCAATATAACACATATCAGATTATCGTAAATGCACTTCCTACTTTAAGAGATGAAGCAAGAGACCCAATGAGAAGTTATAATAGCCTTCAGAATAAAATAGTCCATAATTACCTCACAATGATTGATGATGTGCTATTAAGATACATAGGAAGGTTAGAAAATAGACTTGAAGATGTTAGGACACAATTAAAAAACCCTTTTATCTGGTTAAGAGAGGGTGTTCAATTTTTTGTACAAATACCAATTCTCCTTCTATATTGGAGTGGACTAATTAAATATACTACTTACTATCGCTTTTCTAATAATTTCATAATTAAATTTATAAACTTCCTAATAATATTGATAGGATTAGGTAGTTCAATTATTACTATAGTGACAGGGTATAATCCTTTTATGGAGATTTTCAACAATATGTAGAAGTAAGAAATGGGAATTAGTGAGGTAAGTTTCATTAAACTTTTAATATCCTATTGGAATATTATTTAGCCATTAAATGAAAGGAATGTGGTGAGATGTCTGAAATACTTAAAGAATTATCGCTTATGGCAGCAGACCATAAACTTGTACCCTTCTTGGGTTCAGGTTGCTCTGTACCACAATTAAAATATGATTGGGATTCAATTATTACCGCTTTAGCAAAAGAAGTAAATACGGAGGAGACAGACCATTTAAAAGTGGCACAGAAATACGTTGATTGTTATTCAAAACAACAGTTGTGTGACTTTTTGAAACAAAGGTTTTATATTGAGAACTTCTCAGACAAATTAGGCTATGCGCATTTAGCCGTAATGAGTCTTGGAACGGGCGTTATATATACAACAAACCAAGACAACGTTATGGAAAAATGTTTTGAAAAGTATGGACGAAAATTTAAACTTATAAAGTCTATTGAGGACTTTTCGAATTCTAAGCCCGGTGATCGTTTGTATATAAAATATCATGGGGACTTGTCTTTACCAGAATCAGTTGTATTTTCGCAACAAGATTATGAAAAAAGAATGCAAGATACAGATCATTTCTTAAATATCAGATTGAAATCAGATTTATTGGCAAAGCGATTATTCTTTATTGGTTACAGTTTAAGAGACAAGAATATACATGAAATTTTAACGGAAATTCAAAACGTTTTTAAAGGTAAAATGCCGAAATCTTATATGCTTGTATATGAACATAGTAAGGAAATAGAAGAACGCTGTAATCAATTTGGAATTCATTTGATAAATCCATTAATTGAATTTCCTGAATGTAAAACTAACCAAGAAGCCTTTGAGAAGTTTTTACAAGAGTTTGTTACCCAAACAATGCTGCAGAAACATGAACAACAAATCAATGATATCTTTAGACCTTTAGTTCCTGCTACACAAAGAGTGGTATCTCCATTGGAGATAGAGTCCCTCGATAGAATAGTTGATAGAGATGAATTTAAAGATGCTTGTTCAAAGTTTAGAGCAATAATGGATCAATCATTGATACCTAAAGATTTGGAAAGTGAAGTTTTAAATATCTTTAGAAAGTTAATAGTTAAATGCTCAAATGAAGCAGAGTCAGAAGCATTGAAAAGTGCTGCATTTAACCTATATATATCTGATAAGAAACTCAGGGTGGAACTCGTGATATTACTTATGACAACAGCAAATGTGAGAGAAAACGAGAACGATATATTCAATCGTTTACATATTCATGTTAAAGGTGTTCCTGAAGATATTTATATATACGCAGTGGCTTTTGCAACTGAAAGACTATTATCTTGGGGTAGAAAAATAACTGATAGTTTTAGGGTGCATGTAACGTCTTGGGTTGAAAGAAGTTTAGATTTTGAAGAACTAGATGAAGATACTCAAAAGTTCATTAAAGGATATTTAGATAAAGCATGGGAAGGATCAACTATATATGAACACCCAATAAAAAGACAACAAAGATTAAAAAAGTCTGGTTTCCCTAGATTGGGTCGAAATAATTCAAGTGATCAAATCTTATCAAGGATGATGGAATCATTGCCAAAGTCATTCAATAAGCCATTTGAGGACTAGATTTACTATAATTAAACCAAACCATGTAATTGCATTTGGTTAGTTGTAACTATTTGAGATTTGCAAATTTATTCTAATAGTGGGGTATCTCCTACCTCTTTTTTGAAATAAGAAAGTATAATTCTCTTCTTCAACTAATGGGGCGGGTTAGCAATATAGTAATTTATTGGTAGTAAGTAGGAGTATGATGAATTATGTCGAAGTAGTAATAAATAATAATTTACGGCAATAAATCGAAAGGAGGTATTAGACAGTGGTTAAATTATGGTTCAACTCTTCAAATTAATATATTTTGAGGAGGAAAAATGAATGACGATAAATTTCAATAATAGTAAAAATATAAATAGAGAACAATTAGAACGATTATATAATGATGTAGAATGGTATGCTTATACAAAAGATTTAGAAGTTCTTCAACTGGCAATAGAACAGTCATTAGAAGTTATATCTGCTTGGAATGGTGAAGAATTAGTTGGGTTAATTCGTATTATTGGTGATGGATTAACAATTATCTATATTCAAGATATTCTTGTGTTAAATGCGTATCAAAATCAAGGAATTGCTTCTCAAATGCTTCAACAGGTTCTGAAGAAATATAAAAATGTTCGCCAAAAAGTTTTATTAACAGAAGAAGCCCCTGATGTAAGACATTTTTATGAAAAGAACGGTTTCCAATCTTGCGATAAGGGTTCTTTAGTAGCATTTGCAAAGTTAAGTTAGAGAGATTCATTCAAAGATTTATATAGTCATTTAAGAATAAAATACAAAAAGCGTAGCATCAATAATATGGTGCTACGTTTTTTTGAAGATTCATCAACTATCTTGAAAGTTTGTGAAAATAAATACTTAAAGTAACGGAGGAAAAAGTTGAACAAGGGAATCATCGAAATATGGTTTTTTTCAAGATATTAGTGAAGTTAACTTGAAGATGATTCAGATGCGCGTTAAGTTTTCAGTAAATGAAACTTAACAGGAGTTGATTATTATGCACAATCTTAATGAAGAAGGGATATATGAAGGTGAAATTTTAAATCTTGAAGACGGAAATTTAGAATTAGATATTACATTAACAAGTGAGGGTAGTGGAATTTCTGAATTAGATAATACGATTATCTTTATAACCCGCAAGTGCAATCCGGTAAATATTTTTGTTATTAGATTTGGTAAGTTAGTTTTAATGAGAATGAATGGTACCAATGATTTTTTAGGTAATAACGGCATATATAGTTTATCTATTAAGGATTATTTTTTTATTGGCCCGAAAAAACAAACTGTACTATTCATTAGTGTTAAAACAAAAGTAAATATGTGTAGCATTGAGTGATTTCAATATGTCTATGATAAAAAAAGCAAAACAGCATACTATGAAATAAACGCTGTTTTGCCTTTTATTTATTCTCCCTCTAGTTCAGTAAGTAAATTGATTGCCCTCTGTGTTGTGGCGATATTTTGCTGTAAGTAGGATTTTAGTAAGGATATTTTTTCAGACCTCTCTAATTGTGTATTTGTCTCCAAATTATCAATAATATGCTCATTAGTAAAATTATAATCTCCATCGTTAAAAAGTTGTATGTTCTCTTTTAATAATTGAAGTTCAGCAATATTAAAATTAGGGCTTTTTGGTGTTTCAAATACACTTAAGCAAATTTCAACCAAAGTATTAATTGTCGCAATGAATTGCTCTTTTTCTTCACCATTAAAATCTTCTAATGTACGCCCATTACATATTGTATTAAACACTAATCCGAATAAAAGAACATGCCTAGTCTCTTGGTTTGTCAGTGTATAGTTATTTCTATCACTAAAATACATAATAACTTTTTCTTTTGCAAACTCTTCAAATTCATCTAGAAACTCATAATCCCAAGTATCAAGAAGGTAGTCCGTATTTTGTACCAAATAGTCAACAGAGGTATTAAAGATGTTTGCTAAATCAATAATGTCTTCTAACGAAGGGCGTCTTACGTTAGTAAGATATTTTTGAAGGCTAGACTTTGCAAAGCCAAATTCTTCTAAGAGTCTATCTTTATCAACCATCCCGTTAATATCCAATAGATGATTCAATCTATCACCAATCATTAATCTTTCATTATTCAAAATAATTCCCCCTTTTTTTATCAATTCTATCCTGTTTTGTCGTTTTTGTAAAATAAAAAATCTGTTTGGTCTTTACAAGATGTGTAAATTCATCTATGATGATATCAGAGGTTAGTTAAATCTAGTCTCAAAAAATAAGGGTGCCATCAGAATACTACATCAAAATATATCCCTTCCAATAAGGGAGGATATAAAATGACAAAGACAAAACAAATGGAAAACTTTAAAACAGAGGATTTAGGATTATTACAAACAGAAAAGAACGATTGCAGCACTTTAGAAGTGGTGGATAATAGAACTTTTCTTAGTAAATTAAGTAATAATGAGATTCTTAAAATGGTGGAAGAAAAGAAAATGGGGGCGATAAAGCATAAAATTGAAGGGTGGATGGAGATTAGAAATCAAATTCCTAGTATGGATTCTTTTGAATTCGAAGATATACCACCTTTTATGGACCGTGATAGCAAAAAAAATCTTTATATTAAAAGGGATCTACTAGTAGATTATATCCTTAGTAAATATCACATTTTTGTTGTAGAAGATGTTTTATATGTTTATGAAGAGGGATATTACAAGCGTAGTAGTCCAAAAAAAATAGGGATGTTAATAAAAAAAGAACTGCCAAATGGCTATGATCTTTTTAACCCTACTTTAGATAAATATATTACACATTCTATTATGAAGGATGAAAGAGTAGTTGCACCAGTAGAAATTCTTTCACTGGAAGTGCGATACATTAACTGTAAGAATGGCTTGTTTGATACGGTTGAGCGAAAACTGATAGAACATACCCCATCTATATTTACATTTTCACAATTAAAAGGAAACTATGATAATAGTAAAAAATCTGTTATCTTTGAAAGTTTTTTTGAAACGCTAGTTCCTGATCAAGACAGCCGAAGAACAATTTGGGAAATAGCAGGTCTAGGGTATAGTTTGTATAATGTGAAAAATGGACATCTATTGATGAGTGGTGATTCAGATTCTGGAAAATCAGTATTATTTAAATCATTGTTCACATTACCTCTTTCAGGGGATATGATGGTTGCAACCTCTTTTGAACAACTTACTAAAAAGAATAGTGAGTATGTCGTAACGCTACGTGGGAAAACAGTAAATGTGGCAGGGGAGATGTCACCATCAACCATTGGAGATTTAAGTCAATTTAAAAGTCTCTGTGATGGGGAACCGATTAACACCCGTGGATTGTATGAAAATGCAACGGAGTTAATTAATACTGCGACATTTGTATTTGCTTCAAATTTACCGCCTATCATGAATGAAGCATCCGCTTCTATTAGTAACCGTATCAATTACATCTATGTTAAGAAAAACTATCAAAAACATGAAAAAGACGAGTTGTTGCTAAATAAGATATTCTTATTTGATATTGATTATATTATCACTAAAGCAATTAATTCTTTAGGAGATGTATTGGATAACGGTATGAAGGTTTTTGTAAGCGAAGAAATAAAGAAATGTAGTGCTAGATTTACTAAGTCAACAGACAGTGTTGTTTCATTTGTGGAAGATATGTGTGTTACTAACGAAGGTGCTTATATTTCACCATCGCTATTTACGGATATTTACAATGCCTATTGTTTAAATGAATTAGACCAAAAATCTAAAAGGAAGCGTGAGACAACAAATATCATACGTCAACGTTATAAGGTTGAAACAGGTGAAGACCGTGATATTCGTATTCCTAAAACTAGATTCAAGGGTTGGAAAGGAATTATGATTGACCCAGCGAAAGTTTTGGAATTTGATTGGTATTCAAAATTAGATTCTGAACTAAAAGAAAAACTAAGAGATGAAAGATTTAATTTACTAGAGGTTAACTAACTGAGAAGAAAGTGAGTTGTTGATTACATCCCACTTTCTCTCGTTTATCCATGGGAAATCCCGTTTTGGAAATTAATAATGGATAGATAAACCCTTGATATAATTGGTTTTGTACAATTAAATCCTTTAAATCCCGTTTTTTTCGTGAAGATTAATTATTAGTTATTAGTTATTAGTTATTAGTTATTGAACCATTTTAAATATTATTTTTATGGTCTTGTAAAACAGGATTTTCAGGATATTACTAATTATATTCATTGGGAAGCCAGTATTATCAATAATTTAGATAATCCCGTTTTGAAGATTCTATGTGGGATTAATCCCATTTTAACAGGAATTTCAACTTTTTAACGTATTACTTTTTACAATAATAAAAATAAACAGACTATCGTATCTCAAAACACTACATCAAAACACTATATACATAGTCTCCAATTGGAGGCATATGTTATGAATGAACTAGCAAAAACATTACAAGAAATAAATCCCTTTGAAGCGCATATAGTGGCTTCAAGGGGAGGGATTGAAATAAAAGATACTTGTATTCCAGAGAAAGAGAAGACAATTACCCAACAAGTTGAGGAAATAAAAACGCTTGAAGGTAGTCATGGAACAATTAAGATATTCAAACAATCCCGTGAAGTAAAAGAGACAGATCAAGATATCCATTCATTAATTGCAAAAGTGCTGTTAATGAAACAAAAACGATTAGCCAGTGGAGAACAAAACTCTTCAGTTCAGTAGTACAATAATTGAAAAAGTATTTTCAACAGCAAAATAGTGACAGTTAAACAGTTACTACAATCACAACTATTATTTTGACTTATAAAAGGACTTAGTTTGCTTTATGAACTAAGTCCTTTTGTCATTATTTTGGAATTTGAATATTAAACTAACGCACTCTTTATTGAAAAGGATTAAAATTTCCCCCGTTATATTTTGAATTTAATCCTTATTTAACATTAACTACAAATTTATCTCCAGGAAAGTCACCATCATTTTCAGAAAAAAGGATTTCCTTAATATTATCAGCGCCAGTTCCCTTATTAACAGCAATTACATCTGTCCCCACATTTTTACCACCTGGGCGAAGGTCTGCTGGAGAATAAGTATCATATTCAGAATTGGGTTGAAAAGCAAGTGGAACTATTTCCTTACCATTTCCATCATAAATTCTGCATTGATTTAATGATAAAAAATTCGCTTCTTTGTCCCCAATATTTTCCACAGAAAGATCCATTGCTATATAATCATAGCGCTCATCATCCCCATCAACAAGTCTAACATTATCTACCATTACTTTTAATGTGGCTTTAACATTACCATCTCTACCTAAGCGTTTATTATATGTAAATTCCTCTCCTAAAGAAATAATATGTTCCTTATTCTCACTTAGTTCCTGTTCCTTATTTCCGAGTATTTCCTGTTCACTATTTTTTTGTGGTGCCGTATTTGTTTCTTCGTTACAACCTATCAATAGTAAAATCATAAAAAGTCCAACAAATAATTTCGCTTTCACAGAATCGCACTCCTTATACCGGTAAAATTGTGTATTTTTAACTTCCGTAGATTAGTATACACTAATACATGGAAAATTACATTTTTTCTAAATATTAGGTTACATACAATCACCTTTAATTTAATTTCTCTGATTTTATCAATGAATATGAATTTAGGATTGTATCTATAATCCTTGTCTTTAAGCAATATTACGTTGTGTGATTTCTAAATCATGATGAGAATAGACTGCTAATTTAAAGGAGATATATAATTTTCTTTTTAGTACCAGAAACTGATTGAATACTGATAATTAAATTTTACTGGCTTTAATATGTATAATTTATCAAGGATATTGTAAAACTACTGAAAAACACATATTTTTATATTTTAGTAGATATGATACCACTATCAATGAATTAATTGTTGCCCATACGAATGAAACAGAGTATCGCTCATTCATCTCTAATAAAAAGAATGAGGCGCTTCATTCCAGAATCATCGTCATGCCGATTCCATATAACCTAAAAGTAACGGAAGAAGAAAAAATATATGAAAAAATGATTCGCGAAAGTGATGTATCTGAAGTGCATATTGCTCCGCATACATTAAAGGTTGCAGCCATGTTTACGATTTTAACGAGACTCAAAGACCCGAAAAAAGGGGATATTGATTTAGTTAAGAAGATGCGCCTATATGATGGTGAAAATGTAGAAGGCTATGCGCTTGCAGATGTAGAAGAATTGAAAAAAGAGCATAGTGATGAAGGAATGAGCGGCATTGATCCGCGTTATGTGATCAATCGAATCTCATCGACCATCATCCGCAAGAATATTACGTCTATCAACGCACTGGATGTCCTGCGTTCTTTAAAAGAAGGGCTTGATCAGCACCCTTCAATTACAGCGGAACAAAAGGAAAGATATTTAAACTTTATCTCTCTGGCCAGGAAAGAATATGATGACATTGCGAAAAAAGAAGTGCAAAAAGCATTTGTGTATTCATACGAAGAGTCTGCAAAAACATTAATGGAAAACTATCTTGATAATGTTGAAGCATACTGCAATAAAGTAAAACTTCGTGACCCGCTGACTGGTGAAGAAATTAATCCAGATGAAAAATTAATGCGGTCGATTGAAGAGCAAATTGGTATTTCGGAAAATGCGAAAAAGGCATTCCGTGAAGAGATCCTCATCCGAATCTCGGCTTATGCCCGCAAAGGAAAGCGATTTGATTATAATTCACATGATCGTCTTCGTGAAGCGATCCAGAAAAAGCTCTTCGCTGATCTAAAGGATGTCGTGAAAATCACCACTTCTTCAAAGACACCAGATGAACAGCAGCTGAAAAAGGTAAATGAGGTAGTCGCACGCCTTATCGATGAACATGGCTATAATTCATCATCTGCAAATGAACTTCTCAAGTATGTGGGAAGCTTATTAAATCGATAAAAAGCTTATGTTTGAGGCTGTCCTGCTCAAGGGTAAAGAATACTTGAGGTGATAGCATGAAAAAGTATGAGCTTGATAAAAACTTTAAACCGCGCAATAGTTCAATGGCTGAGAATGTGGAAGAAATGAAGAACCTCGGAAACCAAATGGAGAATCTACGCACTAACAAGGAATTAAAGGAAGATCAAAAAGTGCCTGACCCCGTCCAATATAAAGAAGCAGATAAAAACCTTCGCCGTTCGTAAGCGAAGGTTTTATTTTCCCTAAAATAATATTTAGGCTTGTCCAAAATAGATTTTCATGTACTATTGTCGAAATAATTTGTAAATTATTTTGTCTCATTGCATATGATGAAGTAATACACCATTTTTAATATGGTCAAGAAATGTTAAGATAGCTGTTATTACTGCCTTCTATGGTGAAATATCTTATTTGACACTCGGAATATAGTATGTAAGCAGCATATTAAATGTGCATGAAAAGTGAAGAAATTTTTAAGCAATTGTACAGCAGGTTTACGAAGTGTTTGCTCCATTTTTTCGCCAGTTTAAAAAGGAGGGATTTAATGTGAACGAGGCCAATAACCATCAGTTTGTGATTTCCCAGGAAGATTGGACCCTCCATCGCAAAGGTCATGATGATCAGCAGCGTCATCAGGATAGAGTACAGGATGCGATTCGCAATAATTTACCTGACCTGATCACCGAAGAAAATATCGTCATGTCGAATGGGAGGGAAGTTGTCAAAATCCCGATTAGATCATTGGATGAATACAAAATTCGCTATAACTATGACAAGAATAAGCATGTTGGTCAAGGTGACGGTGAAAGCAAAATTGGTGATGTGGTTGCCCGTGATGGTTCTCAAAGACAAAAAGGTCCAGGCAAAGGTCAGGGTGCAGGAGACCAGGCGGGAGAGGATTACTTTGAGGCTGAAGTTTCCATGATGGAAATTGAAGAGGCACTCTTTCAGCACTTAGAGCTGCCTAACTTGAAGAAAAAAGAAAACCAAGAGCAGCTCGTTGAAAATATTGAATTTAATGACATCCGCAAAACGGGGTTAATGGGCAATATTGATAAAAAACGCACCATGATGACGGCGTTTAAACGAAATGCGATGGCAGGCAAAGCTTCTTTCCACCCGATTTATCAGGAGGATTTGAAATTTAAGACTTGGAACGAGGTTGTTAAACCAGAATCAAAAGCCGTTGTGCTTGCGATGATGGATACGAGCGGTTCCATGGGCATTTGGGAGAAATATATGGCAAGAAGCTTCTTCTTCTGGATGACCCGTTTCCTGCGCACTAAATATGAAACAGTGGAAATCGAATTTATTGCCCATCATACAGAGGCAAAAGTGGTCTCTGAAGAAGACTTTTTCTCTAAAGGGGAAAGCGGAGGTACCATATGTTCTTCCGTTTACCGAAAAGCACTCGAACTCATTGATGCAAAATATAACCCAGCTCAATTCAACATCTATCCATTTCACTTCTCAGATGGCGATAATCTTACCTCAGACAATGCCCGCTGCGTCAAACTCGTCGAAGAACTTATAAAAAAATCCAATATGTTCGGATATGGGGAAGTTAACCAATATAACCGCCATTCCACTCTTATGTCCGCCTATAAAAATATTAAAAACGAACATTTCCGCCATTATATTTTAAAGCAAAAAGCGGATGTATTTCATGCAATGAAAGCCTTTTTCAGCAATAATGAAGAGAATAAGAAGTATGCTTAAATAGAGTTTTATCTAAAGCAAATCCCATATTACTAAACCCGGCAGATCAGCGGTCTGTCCGGGTTTTATTATTGTTCACCTTACTTTTTACCTTGTCATGCAATAACTCTCTTAAAATGGGGTACAGGTTATAAAGTAAACAATTTTTACAGTGAAGGATGTAAAACCGTCCAACTGACAAATTCTATTATTAATTGTTATAAGGGTGATATGATGTTTTTTAATGATTGGGAAACGGTAGGCAGGACGATTTTAATTGGGGTTTTTGCATATGCTGGACTGGTTCTGTTCCTAAGAGTTTCAGGAAAACGGACACTTTCAAAAATGGATGCTTTTGACTTGGTCGTTACCGTTGCACTTGGATCGACGCTGGCAACAATCCTGCTAAGTAAGGATGTGTCCCTTGCAGAGGGACTCTCGGCATTCTTTATCTTGATTGTATTGCAATATTTTCTTGCTTTCTTTTCGGTAAGATCTGGGATAGTAAGAAGCCTGATTAAATCAGAACCAGCATTTTTATATCGAGATGATCATTATCTTCATGATGTGATGAAAAGGAAAAGGGTGCTAAAGGTAGAAATCCTCCAGGCTGCAAGGTCCAATGGCATATCTTCGATGGGGCAGGTAGAAGCGATAGTGCTAGAAGCAGATGGAAGTATTTCTGTAATTCAAAAAACAGATAAAGCTGGAGAGTCTACGCTTGCGAATGTGAAATAGTCGAAAATCAACCCACTTAAATTCACAAATACAGCCTTCCTATATGAAATAAGAAGGCTGTTTATAGTTGTTTTATGATTGAAAGTTCTACAGTTGGCATACGGTAATGAACTTAAGTCCGATCATAGGCTTTCGGAGGTGATTCCATCCAGCCGTGATCAATGAGAATGTTTGCCCCATCATCAACAAACAATCCAACATTCATGAGGTTTCGCCCATACATTAGAGCGATATCCCTTCGTCCATTTACTGCTATAGAGTTCGCAAATGATCTTATTTTAATAGAAAACATATCTACCTTATGAAAGAGCATAATTTTATCTGAAAAAGGCGGGTATGTGGATGTTGTAACTAAATGATCAAGATGAGATGGTGTCTGCAAATTTTCAACATGCAGTTTCTCCATGAATTGCTTCACTGATTTTTCGGTCATGTCTAACCCGCGTTTAAACAAAGCTTTAATCTTTTCATCTCTAACCACCTGGTAAAACCCTAATAATAATGTTTTGCTTGTTGTGTTATTTTCAATATTGTCATAAAGGTGAGAGATTTCTAAAGCATGAAGAGGTCGTATGTCTCCGATAAAACCTGCCAAGTAATTTTGTTTCTGAATAAAATCGTTGTTTTCTGGAATAGGAATCATAGGTGGTCTTGCTATTAATTTTTTTTCAGCTAAGACGGTATTAATTTGATCTAATAACGCCACGGCACAATTGTTGCAATAAGTAAAAAACTGATTGATATCTTTCCTCATAATTAAAGGAATCGCAACGGCATAAATGCTCATTCCCGCCTTGGAAGCATATTTCAGGTAGTGAACATAAAATGTATCATCATAAAGCCTCGGAGCACCATAGTTAACGTCATCTTCTGTAAATCCTTTCGGGATCGGGAAATGACTTTTCTTAAAAAAATATTCGATCCGCTCCATGAAATCCTTCGTCAAAGCAATTCCATTTTCCAGCAGAATTTTAATATCTTCATCGTCACAATGGTGAAGAAAATAAGTGAGGATTTGCTGAGACATGCTGTTGCCTGTATAAGTAGCCCAAAGCTTACCCATTTCAACCGCTGTTAAAGGTGCATTTTCACTTAATGAGTCTGAACTTAAATGAATAGGCTTTAAAATATCCATTGGATTTAAATCCATAATAAATCCCCTTTTGTAGATTTTTTGTTAGGATTACCGATGGATTATTATTTATTCCTGTAGCTTCCTTTACCTTTAAAAATTTTATATACTTTCCTGTATTTGCAAACCTTAGTGCCATTATTCTTATATGTAGCAAGCACGTGTCCCTTCGAAAATTCTATATCCTTATACCCTCAGCTTCCAAGCTGGTATCAACGAATTGAATTTAAAAAAGTAGCTCATAATGACATGAATAACTGTATATAATGCCAAAGTTGTCATGTAGGTAATGAGCCAGATATGAAAGGGTTCTTTCAGAAATAAGTAGAGCAGGGTCATGCCAACTGGAAATGGAACGAGAACAATTAACCAAATCGGTGCTCCAAGCTTTTCAGTTATGAAACCTAAGGATACGACGGAAGCGCCAATAATAATAGCCGCTAATATCGTGATGTTATTTTTCAAAAGGATGCTTCCAATAAAATAAGATGAAGCAGTAAGAAAAATGGCTAGAAGAAAGTTAAAGAAATAAGTCATATAATCACCTCGAAAATAATGATATGTAAATTTTACCATAAAAATCAAGGTTGAATTGTATTGGTACTGTAAATTTACGATAAAAAAGAGTCCTCTCAGACTCTTCATTTTCTATTCTTTTCAGTTAAATAACTACGGTTTTCCGACAAAGTAAGTGATATGCTGAAAACGAATATGATAATTCAAATGGTCAATGGTCAGTTGAATATGATCAATAGCCACCCCGGTTAATATGCCTTCTAGTTTTTCATTAATTGTCACCACTTTAATTTTTCTTCCGATATTCATAAGCAGGTGATCTAAAAATACAGGCTCTGTACTCATGGTTGAGTTTGGTGATAATTGATTCATTATGACTGGAAGGTTGTTTGAATATTTATATTGTCCGGGCGGTACGCTTTCGGTTTGGTTTCGATATAAATAAGGATACAAGCCATATTCCCCCTTTATTATTACTTTATGTAAAGAGGAGTATAAACCGTGCCTGTCACAACCTTAAACTAAGCTTATTTAATTACTTTATCTAATGCTGGCAGAAGTTCGTTAAAAAAGGGCTTGACGACAAAGTCTTTTGCTCCATTTTGAAGAGCTTCAATGATTATTTTTGATTGGCCCATCGCTGAGCAAATGATTACATTTGCGCGGGAATCAATCCGCCTAATTTCTTTTAAAGCAGTCATTCCGTTAATTCCATCCATTGTTAAGTCAAGCAAGACAATATCAGGTGACATTCTTTTAAATAACTTAATGGCTTCTTTTCCATTTGCAGCTTCTCCAATGACAGTGTAACGGTCACTTGAAATTGCTTTTTTAAGCAGCTGGCGCATAAACATTGAGTCATCAGCAATTAATACTTTATAATGCATCATTTCTTTTTACTCCTTTTTTACAAGATCAGTCATCTTGGTAACCCGGCTGCCTTAGCAAATCTGTGCCTTAGGTCCGTGGCTTTGCGTCTTTTACTTTCGTAAAATTTGCCGTTATAGGTATTTTAGCACGTGTTTTCTATTTCGACAATTTGCGACTTTTTTCTTATTACGAATATTTGAAAAGATTTGCCTTCAGTTAAAATAAAAAAAGCCGTCTTTCGACAGCCTTGAAAAATCAGCAAAGAGCATGAGTTACTTCAATGGTATTATTCTTAGGAGAGTTTACTTTATCCGAAACGACAAAAGCATTCATGTGGTTATCCTCAAAGGGGACAAGGAGTTTGTTTAGTTCAGTGGCATTCCTATTGTTTGGGTTTAGCCATGTTTTTTCAACCTCTGGATTAGGGCTCATAAACGGGTTGGAGGCTGTTTACGGATGGAAGAAGACTTAGTTTTAAAAATTTATAGGGATGTTTTTTATTTTGGATAATAAATTAAAGGTTCCGTAAGATCTTCATATCCACTTCTTTTATAAAATTCGATGGCTTCATCACTTGGCCAAACAAGCACAAATTCATATTTGTTTTCCTTGGTCCAATCATGGATAGCATGTAAGAGTTTGCTGCCAATTCCCTTTTGCCGATATTCTGGAAGTGTATATACATTTGTCATATAGGCGAAAGGGTACGTGATTCTCCCTGGACGGGGAACCTTGTGGATGCATTCAATATAAATATGAGAAAGAATTTTCCCCTGCTCCTCTGCAATCCAAATAAACCACTGCTGATTGAGGAGTGCTCTTTCTAAAAAGGAGCGGCATTCAGTCTCAAATTCCTGAAAGGATGAGCTTTTTTTGCTTTCATCATGTTCAATAGTGAAGTCCCATCTCATTTGAATTAACTGTTGGATATCATCTGCATCAGCTAGTCTGATTCTCATTGTATTCTCCTTTCTTGTTGAAAAAATTATTCTACAAGCTGAGATGAATATCCTTTAAAAAACAGCCAAGGTTATTAACCCTGGCTGTTTAGTTCATATGGCTTTATGATTTTTGGCTGGATACTGCTTTTATTGCCGATCATAATTCCGGCTAAGATGATTAATACACCCGTCCATTGCAGGAAGCCGACATGTTCTGATAAGACGGCTGCTGATAATACCACTGCAACGGGCAGTTCGGATGCCGTTAAAATCGTTCCCAGACCTGGTCCTACATGCGGCATGCCAATAGAAAATAGCAGCGGCGGCAGTACGACCCCAAATATACCTAGTAAAAGTCCATATGGAGCTAAACTAAACAAAACGGGTGGATCGAATATAAAGAGCGGCGGAAATAAAATAAATACCGTAATCATGCTGCCTGTTGCCAATAAGGCACTTTTCTGAATGGCAGGCAACTCCTTGCCAACAACTCCGCTAAGAAAGATGAATAATGAGAATGTCACGGCAGATAACAGTCCCCACATAGCACCTTCTCCTGATATGGACTGAATGTTCCCTGAGATTAGTCCAGCAGCTAAAAGCGATCCTGCAAGCAAAATAATGATAGATATAACTTTTAATTTTGAAGGTTTTCGTTTATAAACGATCCATTCAATTAATGTGCCAATCCATATAAATTGGAATAAGAAAATAATAGCGAGTGAAGCGTTAACTGTCTGCAGACATTGATAGTAAAAAACGCCTGTTAATCCGGTCGGAATGCCAGCACCCAGTAATTTACCTGCTTGAAGCATGGTAATTTTTATTTTTTTTGCAAATAACGCGATAGTCCAGATAATGACAGTGCCAAAGAATACTTGGCTCCCAGACACCTGCGGCATCGTAAAGCCTGCTGCATAGGCAAGCTTAACAAATGTAGACAGTATACCGAAGCTGCAGCCTCCCAGGAAAACGAGTAAAGCATAATGCCAGCTTTTCATATAAATCTCCTTCTTTCCAGTAAAATAAAAAAGCCACACAATTGCCCGTATAGACAATTGTGTGGCGAAAAGTAGAGTATCTCTAGAAAAATCCACAAACAAATAATTTTAGTATGAAATTACCGTTAAGTATCATAGCGCAATTTAAACATTAATTCAAGTGGTTATGAACTTTTTTTATATTACAGAAAGTGAAAAGGAGGAAAACAGAAGAAAGGCTCAAAGTAGACGTTCATTTTAGTAAATGCAGCTAAAATGAACGTCTGTGTCCTTTCTATGACTAGCCAATCGGCAAATTTTCTTAATTATCAGGACTATCAAGTGCCATTTCAATAATGGAAATGATAAGTGCGAGAACCATTCCTGTTACAGCAGCAATTTCAATAGAGTCCATTAGTAAATTGATAACAGATATGATTGCCCAGTTGATCAGAACGGAAAAAAGAAGTATGCCGGCACTAAATGAAAATTTCCCCGTTATTCCTGCTGCTTTCATTAAAATATTAAAAGCCTTTAGAACGATATCACCAATAATGCCAAGCAGAAAATAAAAGAGAACGAAAAGGAATAGGGAAAAAAGGGATTCATAATGAATACCCAGGATATTAAACAGCCCTAATATACCAAAATAATAACCAGCGACCACAAAACCAACGGCACCAAGCAATAATAAGCTCATTGTAACGATTATAAAAAACTTCGTAGATTTTGATTCTTCTTTAAAAGGGCGGTTTGGCTCTGACATCGAAACATCCTTTTTGTTAAGATCATATTTTTAAATAATATACGGAAAAAGGTGTCAATTGGTTTCATTAGACTGTAATACTTTGTACGACCAGCGGTTATTTTTTGTACCAGGAATCATCTATCCAAATAAAAACCATTCAACCCGACGATTGAATGGTCAAAAACTTCTTATGCTTTTACGTCGATTGTGCCGCCGAGATTTGGATGCGGGGCTTCAATCATTTTCAGCAGCTGGGCACTGTTGCACTCAGCTGTGTCTAATGCCTTTTTGGTTAAGAGAATGCCTGCTGACTGGGATGCGGATGATTGACTTAAGGCCATAGATAATGCTGCGATATCCAAAATTTTCACCCCTTTCTCTTGTATCGGAAAGGGAGAAGAAAAATGAAGGAAAAAATGCAAAAAAAAAGCACAGAGCCCAAGTGACTCTGTGAATAGGAATAAGATCAATGGCTTACCAACCAAATCTTATACGTAAACTATACTTGAAAAAGCGACAAATTTCTACTGGTAATTGTCGGTATTTGTCGTATTGTGTCGAAATGTGAAATAGTATTGATAAATCTAACTCCACTTATTTTTTATTTACCCAGAATCAGATGTTTTTATTACAGGAAATTACTGCTATATAATAAAGGCAATGAAGAGGTTTTAAACAGAAGGAGGAGTCATAATTGGAACAGCGTGTAGCAGATTTAGGCAAGGGAGTTTATATAATAGACTTAAATGACTTAAACCAGTGGGGTAGAACAGGAGCATACGTGTTAACTGGAGGGGACATCACAATTATTGAAACAAGTGCGAGTCCTTCTATCCCATTTTTAAAGCAGGGGTTAAACGAATTAGGGATTGGGTTAGAAGATGTGAAAAATATCATTGTAACACATATTCATTTGGATCACGCCGGAGGTACGGGTCTCTTTTTGCAGAACTGCCCAAATGCCACAGTATATGTGCATCCGCGCGGCAAGCGCCATTTAGCTGACCCCGAACGCTTAATTAAGGGAGCTAAGGCAGTCTATGGTGATGACTTTGATCGTCTTTTCGATCCAATTGTACCAATTGATGAACAAAGGCTGATCAGTAAAAACGATGGAGAAACTTTGGATATTGGCAATGGCAGAACGCTTACGTTCTACGATACACCAGGACATGCAAAGCATCATTTTTCCATTCACGATTCTCTCAGTAATGGTATTTTTACTGGAGATACAATTGGTGTATGTTACCCGCAGCTTTTGAAAAAAGGATTGGAGCTATATTTGCCATCAACATCGCCAAGCCAATTTAATGAGGAAGATATGCTGCGTTCTGCTGAGCGCTTGCAGGCGCTTAAACCAGAACGGATTTATTTTGGTCATTATAGTATGACGGAAAATCCGCAAAATGTGTTCCAGCAAATAGCTTATTGGCTGCAGCAGTTTATGGAATTAGGGAAAAGGGTAATGACGGAAAATCCTGAAATAGATTTCCCGGGAAAAACAAATCTTCTGTCTGAAAAAATGCTGGAGCTTGTTACGGATGAAATCGCACAAAAAGAGGTTTCAATACAGTCTGAGGTTCTGCGTTTATTAAAATTAGATATGGATGTAAGCGCAATGGGAATCATTGAACGATTGAGTAAGGCACAATAGTTGCTAACTGCGAACAGATGAATGGCTACTGTGATGAAAGTATGACTATACTTAATGAATATCCAATTATGCAGGTACTCCAATCGCGGAGGTGAGATTATGGAAATGAATGATATACTAAATCATTTGCGAGAAAGAACGCCTGTTATTCTTGGCAGTGAGAAATTCTATAAATATTCCGTTCTGCTGCCACTAGTGAAAAAAGAGGATGGTTTGCATATTTTATTTGAGGTGCGCTCATTAAAAATGAGAAGGCAGCCTGGGGAAATTTGTTTTCCGGGCGGTAGAGCTGATTCTGCTGATCGAGATGAGGCTTACACAGCCATACGTGAAACATCTGAAGAGCTGGGGATCGAGGAAAGCTCGATCACTAATATTTTTCCGCTGGATTATATGATTTCTCCTTTTGGTACCATTATTTATCCTTATGCTGGTTTTATTGATCTTACTTCAACTGTCTTAAGTCCTAACCATCTTGAGGTGGAAGAGGTCTTTACAGTGCCCCTGCAAAAACTGCAGGAGCTAAAGCCGAAGGTATATAAAGTGAATTTCCGGGTGGAGCCTGAAGCCAGCTTTCCGTTCTCTTCCATAGCAGGCGGAGAGAATTATGACTGGCAAACACGGGCCATGGATGAGTATTTTTATTATTGGGACGATAAAGTGATTTGGGGATTAACGGCGAGAATTCTGCACCATTTCCTGGAGATCATTCAAAAGAGCCAGTAAAAAGGGGGGAGTGATATGCTTCCCCTAGTTTTGAGTTGGAGCGTAAATAATGAGGCAGCTCTCTTCATAAATAAACGGAGAAATTCCGGTTAAACGCAGAATGGAGCTCATTTTGGGGTAAATAAGCGGAGATTTTCCGGTTATGCTTAGAAAAAACCGTTATTTTCATATAATTTTGGGGAATAGTCGGAATTTCTCCTTCTATTTTTGCTGTTTTCAGTGCTTTTTCTCAAATAAGGGAAATTTCTCCGCTTATATTCATCAAAAGCTAACCAAACAACAGCACCCATGAAAAAAAGGCTTAGTGAAGTCTCTAAGCCTTTTGATAATGCAATTTTGTAACCTCATGAGACTGTCTATGCTGTACCGTTCAGCACCTCACAAGTAAATCTGTTAGTCTTATTGAGATGGTGTCTTTGTCTGCTGTGTTTGAAGAATTGTACCGTTTAATAAATCCTTCATTTGTACGGTTACAATTTTAGCGCCGATTTGGACGTGGACCATGTTATCAAAAACAGCAGTCACTAACCCATTTAATGATACATTTGTTCCAATGTTTACATTTTTCTTTTCGGATTTATTTAATTTGCTGTTTGTCATCATCGCACCATCCATTCTATGAGTTTATAAAGTAAGGGTAAAATAAATAACAGCAATATTCTTATACAAGAAATATTTCCTGTTTATAGTAAAATAAACTTATATTTTAAAAAAGTCCAGCTAACTGCCTGTTTTTTTTATCGACAATTTTTTGACAAACCAGTATGAAATAAAGATCCTTAAAACACTATATGTAGAAGCGTTATACAATTTGCTGAAAGATGTTTGAAAATGAAAGCTGAGGGGGAGATTTTAAATGAGTAAAGTAATTGGCTTTATAGGATGCGGCAAAATGGCACAGGCCATAATAGGTGGAATTCTGTCAGCTGACGGTGCTGATCACAAACAAATCCTATTTAGTGCAAAATCACATAAGACAAAAGAGCATGTACAAGAGACTTATAGGATTATGGAGAAGGAGAACAAAGAAGTTGCTGCACAGTCAGACATTCTATTTCTTGCCATCAAGCCGGATTTGCATGGAAGTATTATTGAAGAAGTGAAGGATGTCATTCGACCTGAAACCATCATTGTGACAATGGCTGCAGGAATTACATTGCCTTATGTACAAGAAGCATTTGGATTTAATGTAAAGGCAATACGTACTATGCCAAACACACCATCCATGGTTGGAGAAGGAATGACAGCAATGACACGCAATGAATATGTAAATGATGATGAAGCGGAAGAAGTGAAAAAGCTGCTTTCTTCATTTGGCAAGGTGGAAGAAATAGAAGAAAACCTAATGGACACTGTACCTGCAATCAGCGGTTCTTCTCCAGCTTATGTTTATATGTTCATTGAAGCACTTGCTGATGGCGGTGTAAGAGGCGGTTTGTCTAGAGACCAGTCTTATAAAATGGCAGCACAGGCTGTTCTCGGTGCAGCAAAAATGGTATTGGAAACAGGAATGCATCCGGGCCAGTTAAAAGATCAGGTTTGTACACCAGGAGGAGCAACGATCGAAGCAGTAGCAGAGCTTGAGCAGAATCAATTCAAAGGGGCTGTGCTATCTGCTATGGAAGCATGTATGAATAAGACAAAAGGAATGTCAGAATAAAAGGAGAATGTATTTGCATTTCAGCTAATACAATACAGTAAAGTTGGGTTTATAGCGAATTTGTCCAGTTTTTTTGGCTGACTGATTTGCTCATTCTTATAATTCCGACTTGACTGATCAGATTACATGTTTTATAGTTAATCAGTATTTGAGGTACATATTAATAGGAGGTGTGAAGATGGAGACAGGTTTATTAATTTTGAATATTGCTATTATGCTATTGCTTATTTTCGCTTTATTTTACATGCAAAAGAAACATGTTTCTTTCTCAAAGAGAGTTTTTACCGCTTTAGGTTTAGGAATTCTGTTTGGTTTTATTTTGCAATTCGCCTATGGAGCAGGTTCAGATATTATTGCTCAAAGTGCAGACTGGTTTAATATTGTCGGGAATGGTTATGTAAAATTCCTGCAGATGATTGTTATGCCGCTTGTATTTATCTCCATTTTGGCTGCTTTTACTAAATTAAAACTGACCAATAACATAGGGAAAATCAGTGTGCTGATCCTAGGATTGCTTGTTGGAACGACAGCAGTTGCTGCAGCAGTCGGCATTGGATCTGCTTTTGGATTCGGACTTGAAGCTGGTCAAATTACAGCAGGTGATGCTGAGACAGCACGCGGAACGATGCTGGAAGAACGTTCAGTGGAAATGGAAGGAAATACTCTGCCGCAGCAGATTCTAGAATTGCTTCCGGCTAACCCGTTTTCTGATTTAACTGGAGCAAGATCCACTTCAACAATTGGTGTTGTTATCTTTGCAGCCTTTTTAGGAATTGCTTATTTAGGAGTTAGAAGAAAAACACCTGAGCATGCAGAGTTATTTGCTAAGATTGTAGATGCGTTCTATGCGGTAATTATGCGAGTAGTTACGCTGATTCTCCGATTAACTCCATATGGCGTGCTTGCGATTATGACTAGAACGGTTGCAACAAGTAACTTTGATGCCATTCTCAGTCTCGGTAAGTTTGTGATTGCTTCATATGTTGCTTTAGCGGTTATGTTTATTATTCACTTATTGTTAATCACGTTTGCGGGCTTAAACCCATTGACTTATCTAAAGAAGGCATTCCCAGTTTTAACATTTGCGTTTACTTCTAGAACAAGTGCTGGTGCACTTCCATTAAACATTAAAACTCAAAAATCTTTAGGTGTTTCTGAAGGTGTCGCCAACTTTGCCGGCTCATTTGGATTATCAATCGGCCAAAATGGGTGTGCTGGAATTTACCCAGCGATGCTTGCCATTATGATTGCGCCAACAGTTGGAATCGATCCATTTACACCTGGATTTATTTTTACAGTCATTCTGATCGTGGCACTATGTTCGTTTGGTGTAGCAGGCGTCGGCGGCGGAGCAACATTCGCAGCCATCCTCGTTCTTTCAGCACTAGACTTGCCAGTTGCTTTAGCGGGTCTTCTTATTTCCGTTGAGCCTCTTATCGACATGGGCCGTACAGCTGTCAACGTAAGCGGATCAATGACATCAGGTATTCTTACAAGCCGAATTACTGGTGACATTGACAGCAGCACATACAACGATATGAATGCAAAAATTGAAGCAGAAGCATAAGAAGACAAAAAACGTCCCAGCCTAATCTGGGGCGTTATTTTACTGGTGTTTTCGAAGAGTATAATTATCAGCATTGGAAGGAGATTCTGCTTTCACAAATCGGCTTGCTAATCAGCAAGCTATTTCTAACATTTTGGCACACAAGCCAAAATGTTTTTTTATTTTAGCAGCATTTGAAAAACAAAGAGTTACAATTTTGAGACTCATTTTATGTTTTTGAGACTGCTATATATCTCTTATTTTGAAAAAAAATTTAAGTTTTTATATTTACTCCTATAATAATTATTGTAACTGTGAGGATGTTTTATTGAATGCGTATAGAAGGAATGTCGAAATATCTGTTCAGTAAAATCCTTTTCTTTGAGTCATTTCAATGTGGCTATGTTTTTATCTTGTATTCTCTAAATAACCTTTTTAAAACGTGTGGAATGAAGCGGAGGGCACTCGACTCCGGAGGGCAATAGAGGAAAGGCTGAGACCCCGCAGGCGTGCCGAGGAGGCTCAGCTTCCTCCCCTCGGAAAGCGAGTGTCCGCAGCGCAATGGAACAATTACCTCTTATTGCTCAACTAATTATGAAAACGAAGAATTCAATATTAGGTGTAAAGTCCTCATTTATTGTCGATAAAAAAACATTCCAAATCACTTTTCTGGAATAATAAGAATAGTTACTATATTTAAAAAATATTGACTATTTTGTTAACTTGAAAATATAATGAAAACGAAACTTGAGTTTCATTTTTTGAACAGAAATCACCTCATGCATTTCAGGAAAGGGGGAGCGAAAGATCGAGCAAAATATCAAAGCGGTTGAAAAGGCATTTCAGCTGCTCGAACTCATTGTTGAGCATCCACGAAGTTTTATGGACCTAATTACCCTGATGAAAAGCAACAAAGCAACCATCCACCGTTATGTTTCCACCTTAGAGTCACTTCAGTACATCGAAAAAAATGAAAACGATGATTATCAAATTTCTTACAAATTCCAAACGTTAGGCACCAAAGTATTTTTCGAACTAAAACTGTTTGATATGGTCAAACATCAGTTGGAAGAACTTTCGGTCAAAGTAAATGAAAGCGCTATTATTTCTACTTATCGCCATGATACGGTCTTTTATTTAGGCAAAGTTGAAAGCCCTTCCGCACTGCGCATTGTAGTGGATTCAGGGAAAACAGCACCGTTATATTGTGTAGCGAGCGGCAAGCTTTATTTATCCCAGTTAAGTGAAACGGAACTGGAAGATTACTTGTTGAGGCAAAAGCTATCGAAAATAACAGATAATACGATTACAGATCAAAACGTCTTCAGAGAAGAAATCAGGAAAATCAGAAGCCAAGGCTATGCGGTGGACCATGAAGAATGGGAGGAATATTTGCGGGGAATTGCTGTCCCAATTTATGATCACACCGGAAAAATTGTTGCATCTTTGTCTATCGCGGGGGTTTCTTATCGATTCACTCCGGAGAAAGTGGAGTTTGCTGTATCAGAATCGTTGATTGTAGCAGGCAAGATTTCCAATCTATTAGGCTATAAAACAAGGAGGAGTATCGGGAAATGAAAAATAAGAAGAGGTTTTTATTTATTTTGTTAAGCGTTATCTTTTCGCTGATTTTAAGCGGATGCGGAAGTGAATCAAGTGCAGGCAGCAGTAATGATAAGCATAATTTAAAAATGTCTGTGACGGTAAGTGACAGCTCTACCTGGTATAAGGCGGCTGAAAAGTTTGCAGAGGAAGTAGAAGCTGAGACAGATGGCCGGATTACCATTGATATCTTTGCGAATGAACAGCTTTCAGGCGGAGATTCCGGCAAGGCTGTAGAGTCATTGGCAAAGGGGACAATTGATTTAACATACAATTCAACGATCATCTATTCAATCCTGAATGAAAAGCTTGGCGTGTTAAGTGCACCATTTTTATTCAGCGATCTGGACGAAGTGGATGAGAAGCTAAATGGACCTGGCGGTGAAGAGATTAAAAAGATTCTTAGAGATTTTGGAGTCGAGCCTCTGGGCTTTGGGCAAAACGGTTTCCGTCAATTAACTAACAGCACGAAAGAAATTACCTCACCAGATGATTTAGCCGGATTAAAAGTTAGAATTCCCGGAATTAAAATGTACACAGATTTATGGACTGAGTTTGGCGCTAACCCTTCTACAATGACATTCTCTGAAGTCTTTACTTCCCTGCAGTCTGGAACGATTGATGGGCAGGAAAATCCAATTGACGTTATTCATTCGTCAAAGCTGAATGAAGTACAGGATTATATGACAATGTGGAATTATTCTTACGATCCGCTCGTTCTTGGAATGAATAAAAAGTTATTTGATTCTTTAAGTGAAAGTGATCAGGAAATTATTCAGACAGCAGCAGCTAATGCTAACGAGTTTCAGATTGCTGAAGCTAGAAAGCTTGAGGAAGAGCAAATTAAAAGCCTAGAAGAAGCTGGAATGCAATTGTATTACCCATCAGAGGAAGAAATTAATCAGTTTAAAGAAGCAGCTCAGCCAATTTATGACCAATATGAGTCTATCTGGGGAGAGGATCTTTTGAAAGCCTTCCAGGAAAATGAATAGAAGGATGTGTTAGTCATGTCTACACTGCTGGCTAAGGTTGAAAATGGCGTCTTAATCTTAAGTGCATCCATCATGTGTTTAATTGCTTTCTTAAATGTCATTTCAAGATACTTTTTTGGCAATTCACTCGCTTTTACAGAAGAAATCACGATTAATTTGTTTGTCCTGCTAACTTTTGTTGGAGCAGCTGTAGGAGTGAGAGAGAAGGCACACCTTGGTTTTACGCTCGTATTTGATAAAGTGAATGAGTCATTAAAAAGGGCACTTGTTCTGTTTTCAGGATTGATCGTTATCATTGTGTTTGCGTTATGTGCTTATTATGGAGCGATGATGGTTCAGTTTCAAATGATGACGAATCAGATGACGCCTGCTTTAGGGTGGTCACAATGGGTATTTACAATCGGCTTTCCTGCTGGCTGTGTGTTATGTGTCATTCGGGCGATTGAATCCATGGTAAAAGAGTTAAAAATTTTAAAAACAGAAAGTGACTGATGGAAATGGAAGCGATTATTCTTTTTGGTTTGTTTTTTCTGCTGCTGCTCCTTAGAGTGCCGATTGCCATTTCACTGGCAGCAGCATCCATCGTGACATTAATAACCTCTATGGGTTTCTCATCCATCGAAATTGCAGCAGATATTATGTACACCAGTGTAGCGAAGTTTACGCTTCTTGCGATTCCGTTCTTTGTTATTGCTGGCGTCATTATGGAATATGCGGGAATTTCAAAGCGCCTGATCCATTTGGCTGATGTCTTTGTGGGACATCGAAAAAGCGGCATTATTCTTGTCACTGTCATGACGGCGATCTTTTTTGCCGCTATATCAGGATCCGGGCCAGCGACGGTAGCCGCAATTGGCGGTATTTTAACACCTGCACTAGTTAAGAACGGCATGAAAAAGGAGTCAGCAGCTGCACTCCTGGCAAGTTCAGGCTCAATTGGCATTATCATTCCGCCAAGTATCGCACTCATTGTCTTTGCGGTCGTAGCTGGCGATCAAATTGCTGTTTCGATTGGAAGACTGTTCATTGCTGGAATTATCCCGGGTATTCTTTTAGGAATAGCGCTTATCGCAGCGGCTTTATATGTAAAGAAAAAAGATATGAGTGAAAGGGCCTTAACAGATTCAGAGAAACATATTGAACAGGAAATCTCTGCAGCCGCAGAAAAGGTTCCATTACCAGAAAAAATGAAAGCGCTTTATGATGCGATTTGGGGTTTGCTTATTCCCATCATTATACTAGGCGGAATTTACGGTGGAATTTTTACTCCGACTGAATCCGCTGTAGTTGCAGTCTTTTATGGATTATTTGTGGGCGTGTTTGTCTATAAAGAGCTGAAGTTGAAGGATATTAAAAAAATCCTCATTGCTTCTTCCGTTCAGACTGCCACAGTCATGTTTATTGTAAGTGCAGCATCTGTTTTTGCTTATTTAATTACGACAGAGCAGATTGCACAGCAGATCGCTGATGGATTGTTAGGGCTCACTGATAATAAGTATATTATTCTCTTGCTGATTAATCTTCTTTTACTTATTGCTGGAGCTTTTATGGATGCTATTTCTGCTTTCTATATTTTTGTTCCAATTCTTTTGCCGGTTATGCTGTTTTTAGATGTCGATCCAACTGTATTTGGACTTATGATGACTGTCAATCTTGCCATTGGTTTGTTTACACCGCCGGTTGGCGTCAATCTCTACGTTGCTTCTGGGCAGGCAAATGTTACCTTGAATCAGATAACAAAGAGAATCATCCCATTTTTTATCGCATCAGTTGCTGTACTGCTTCTGATCACATATATCCCGGCAATTACAACATTTTTACCGGATTTATTAGGAGTTAAATAGGAGGTTTTTTAGATGAAAGTTAAAGATTGTGTAGCGATTGTAACGGGTGCGTCAAGAGGAATTGGGGCAGGATGTGCGAAAGTATTGGCGCGGGAAGGTGCA
The DNA here is from genome assembly GCF_001636345.1 of Cytobacillus gottheilii. GTDB lineage: Bacteria > Bacillota > Bacilli > Bacillales > Cytobacillaceae > Cytobacillus > Cytobacillus gottheilii. The sequence continues at coordinate 3,375,543 of NZ_KV440945.1, read as the reverse complement.
CATGTAGTTCTTGTCGATTTAATGCCAAGTGAGGAAACAAAAGCAGAAATTAAAGAATTAAATCCTGCTGTGCAGGTATTTTCATATGAAGTGGATATAAGAGATCAATCTGCCATTCAAAATCTGGTTAAAGATGTGCATGAGAAATTAGGAAGGATAGATATCCTAGTTAACAATGCCGGAACATGCAGCAGACTGGATTTAGAAGAAATGACCGAAGAAATGTGGGACCGTGATATGGATACGAACTTAAAAGCAACTTTTTTCCTGACACAGGCCGTGATCTATCCGTATATGAAGGAGCAGCAGTATGGGCGGATTGTCAATATCAGTTCAATTTCGGGCTTAGTTGGCGGACATATTTCAAGCTACGAGCCAGGCAGTACGAAAGGAAGATCCGGCCCTGGCTATGCGGCTTCTAAGGGTGGTGTAATTGCTTTTACGAAATGGGTTGCTAAAGAAGTGGGACCGCTTGGTATTGTCTGCAACAGCATTGCTCCAGGAGCAGTTGAAACAGCCATTACTAAAGGGATGGCCTATAACCTGGACAGTCAGGTTGTCAAAAGAATGGGCACACCTGATGATATCGGCGAAGCCGTTTTATATCTTTCTTCAAAAGAAGCAGGGTACACGACGGGTCAGGTTCTAAAGGTATGCGGGGGCGCTGCCATTGGTTAAAGTACCTGTTCAGCGCACATCACGATCTGTATTTGATCAAAAAAGAGGCATCATAATGGGCTATCTTGCTCCTGGAGAAGATTTGCTGGGCGGATTAAAAAAGGTTTGTGAACGGCATGGAGTAAAATCAGGCTCGATTTCATGCATTGGCTCGCTTTCAAATATAGAGATCGTGCAATTGGATTATAACGATGGGGAAATGGCATATTCAAAACCGATTCAATGGAACACCCCTGTTGAATTGCTTTCAGGCAATGGATTTATTGGGGTAGATGAACAAGGAGATCTTGATATTCATTTTCACGGTGTCTTTGTAGATCATCGCAAAAATGTCTCTGGCGGGCACTTCTTAGAAGGAAAAACAATCGTAGCGATTACGCTCGAGTTCACCATTATAGTGGCTGAAGGCATTCAGCCTGTAAGAGAGACCTATCAGCCATCAGGGTTTTCACTGTTTAACTTTTATGATGAAAGTGAGGCGTAATCATGCAAACGATCGCTGATTTAGCAGGGAAAGTATTTAAGCGTTATCCGGATAAAATAGCTGTTAAAGATGCTTATCGAAGTTTAACATATGCCCAGCTGCAAACGAGAGTCTTTCAGTTATATGCAGCATTAAAAAAAGCCGGCTTGAAAAAAGGCGACCGTATAGGCGTTTTAATGTCTAATCGGCTGGAGCATATTGAGCTTGATTTAGCAGCGGCTTACGGCGGTTTTATCAAAGTTCCTCTTAATTACCGTTTACATGAAAGAGAAGTTGAATACATTTTAGAGAATGCTGATGTGCAGATTTTAATAGGTGAAGAAGAGCTGATTGAAAAGGTAACACGCAGCTGCCAGTGTGTATTTATTGGTCATGATTATGAAGGCTGGTTATCTGCAGAAGAATCTTTACAGCCGGAGATGGATGTGGAGGAAGACGACTTATTTGCGATCATGTATACATCTGGGACAACGGGCAAGCCAAAAGGAGTTATGCTTTCACATCGCAATATGATTTCAAGTGCTCTTTCATTAGCACTTGTCTGTGAGATCACAGCAGATGATGTTGTTGGGCATGTTGCTCCTTTGACGCATGGAAGCAACTTTTTATCACATATTTCATGGCTGTTCGGCTTAACTCAAGTGGTATTTGATAAATTTAATCCTTCTGAGTTTTTGAATGAAGTAGAAAAAGAGAAGGTTTCTTTTATCTTTATGGTGCCAACAATGGTAAATCTAATGATTCAGAGCCCTGATTTTGATGCAAAAAAACTATCAAATATTAAATCTATTAATATGGCAGGGTCTTCGATAGCTGCAAGCAAATTAAAGCAGGCGATTGAGAAGGCAGGACCTATTTTTATTGAGACATATGGCCAGGTAGAAGCTCCTATGACCATTACGGTGATGCCGAGACAAGAGCTTATTAACAGGCTTGAATCCTGCGGTACAGCAGGTCCGTTTGTTGAAATGAAGCTGGTCGATGATCATGGTGCAGAGGTGCCTCAAGGAGAAATTGGCGAAATCATCTGCAAAGGTCCATTGGTTATGCAGGGCTACTGGAAAAATGACAAGGCAACAAAGGAAACATTAAGAGATGGCTGGCTTTACACAGGTGATTTAGGCTGGTGTGACGAGCAAGGCTATCTGCATATTGTCGACCGCAAAAAGGATGTCATCATCAGCGGCGGTTTAAATATATATCCGAGAGAAATTGAAGAGGTCATTAATAAGCATGTAGGCATTAAAGAAACTTGTGTTCTTGGGATTGCAGATGAAAAGTGGGGAGAAATGGTCGTTGCTTATTGTGTTTTAAATGAAGGGCATTTTGTCGATGAAAATGAATTACTTCTGCTGTGCAAGGATCATCTCGCAAGCTATAAAAAGCCTAAACAGATTCATATTGTTAAAGAATTGCCGAAAAGCAGTTATGGGAAAATTTTAAAAAGGGAGCTGCGGGAACAGGAGGGGAGCGGAGTACAATGAACAAAGTGAATGTATCTGGACTTGGAATCACGAAATTTGGCACACATGAAGGAGAGACATTAAAGAGCCTGCTATTGGATGCCTGTTTTCAAGCCCTCAAGGAAGCTGATTTCCCCAAAATAGATGCAGTCTATGTTGGAAACTTTATGTCCGGGTCTCTTGGCAATCAGGAAATACTAGGTGCGATTGTGGCAAATGATCTTAGTTTAGGAGCTATTCCGACCGTTAAAGTAGAGGGAGCCTGTGCATCAGGAGGGATTGCCTTCCGCCAGGCATTCTTGATGATTCAAAGCGGAGAATATGAAAATGTGCTGGTGGCTGGCGTTGAAAAAATGAAAGGTGCTCCTACAGAGGTCATTACAAATGCCATTAATGCTGCAATGGATAATGATTCAAATGAAAAGCACGCTGGACTAACATTCCCAGGATTTTTTGGAACTGTTGCAAACCGGTATTTTTATGAAACAGGAGCAAGCAAAAAGCATCTGGCATATGTAGCACTTAAAAACAGGGAATACGCGATTCATAACCCAATTGCTCAATTTACAAAACCTGCGACCATGGAGGACTACATGTCCGCTCGGATGATCACAGAACCGTTAGGCTTATTCGATTGTTCCCCGACAAGTGATGGTGCAGCAGCGATCGTTCTTTCAAAAGGTGAAAATGGAGTTATTGTCCGCTCTTCAGGTCAGGCATCAGGTACGACTCAGATGCAGGAAGCTTCGGACCTTTTAAGCTTGCCTGCTGTAAAAGAATCGGCACGGCGTGCGTATGAAAAAGCAGGTTTGGGTCCAGAAGATATTGATGTGGTGGAGCTGCATGATTGTTTTTCAATGACAGAGATTCTATCCATTGAAGAACTTGGTTTCTTTGCAAAAGGAACAGGCTTTGAGGCCGTTGAGCAAGGCCTCACCAAACATGGCGGAGTAGTTCCGGTTAATACGAGCGGCGGGCTGCTCTCAAAGGGACATCCGATTGGTGCAACAGGTCTGGCGCAAATTTATCACATTGTTTCACAATTGCGCGGAACAAGCTGCAACCAGGTTGAAGGAGCACGAATCGGTCTTGCACAAAACCTGGGCGGAACTGGCGCTTATTCGACCGTTCATATCTTTGAGGGGGTCAAATAGACATGGCAAATATACAAGTGTTTGAATGCACAGGCTGCCAAAAGCAATTTGTTCAGCGAAAATGGCTTTGCCCGGTCTGTAAGGGCACTTCTTTTAAGAAGGCAGAAGAAGAGGGTGCTGGTAAGGTCTTTTCTTTCACAAGAATTCATGTTACTTCAAAGGAATACGCACACCTTGCTCCCTATACCGTCGTTTTAATTGATACACCGAGCGGCCTCAGGATCACCGGACGATTATCTGAAGAAGTGCAGATTAACGATGAAGTGAAATGTGTTGAACAGGACGGAGACGCCTACATTTTTGAGAAGGTTTAAGGGATGAAAGTGAAGCATTTCAGCTTTTGGGCTGGAGTGCTTTTTTTATGGAAGCAGGGTGACTGTTTGGGTTTGGCGGATAAATCGGTGTTTTTGGCGGATATATGAAAATAACGGCGGATATTTTTCAAGGACGGCGGATACCAGATTTCTACCATCATAAAACACTAAATTCACATAAATGATCTGCCAAAAGACAAAAAAACGGACCTGGAACAAACCAGGCCCGTCAAATTAATGCGGCAGAAATGCCAATTGGTATAAAAACAATACAGCAAAAACGTAAACAAGCGGATGAACCTCTTTCCATTTTCCTCTTGCCACTTTTAAAATCGGATAGCTGATAAAGCCAAGAGCAATTCCAGTAGCAATACTTGAAGTGAGCGGCATGCTCAAGATAATAATAAACGCAGGAAATGCCTCGTCGATTTCTCCCCATTTGATAGAAGCGATGCTTCCCATCATAAGGCTTCCGACAATAATTAATGCTGGTGCTGTAATAGCGGAAATACCTGAAACCGCGCTGACAAGCGGTCCAAAGAAGGCAGCTAAAATAAACAGAACACCAACTGTTAATGATGTAAGACCTGTACGCCCGCCGGCAGCAACTCCTGAAGTCGATTCAATATAAGCTGTAGTTGGGCTAGTTCCAAACATCGAACCAATAGTCGTAGCGACAGAATCTGATAATAGTGCTTGTCGTGCGCGCGGCAGATTATTATTTTTCATAAGTCCAGCCTGCTGTGCAACCCCAACCATTGTTCCAGTTGTATCAAAAATCGTTACAAGCAAAAATGAAAAGACAACGGCATATAAACCATGCTGAACGACTTCTCCGATTGCATCAATCGGGTTGAAAACAATGATTCCCTCAGGAAGAGAAGGCAGTGCCATAATTCCCTGCTCAAATGAAAGCTGTCCAGTAAAGTAGGCGATTAATCCAGTTGCAATCATTCCAAAGAATAAAGCACCGTTCACATTTAATGCCATTAAAATCAATGTAATGGCCAATCCTACTAAAGCAAGGACAGATGAAGATGATGTCAGATCTCCTAATGCCACTAAGTTTGTAGGGTGACTAGTAATCAGACCAGTTAAACGCAGGCCGATGAAAGCAATGAATAACCCAATTCCTGCAGTGATTCCGTGTTTTAGATTATCAGGAATCGCTTCAATTAATTTACTGCGAAAAGGTGTTAACGATAGGATGATAAAAATAATCCCTGCTACAAAAACAGCTGCAAAAGCTGTTGCATAATCAATATTTCCATGAGTACCGACAACAGAATAAGCAAAATATGCATTTAATCCCATACCAGGTGCAATGGCAATTGGGTAATTTGCAAATAAAGCCATCCAAATGGTACCTGCTGCAGCGGCAATAATCGTTGCAATAAAAACTTGCTCAAAAGGAACACCGGCATCTGCTAATATGCCCGGGTTTACAACAACTATATAAACCATAGTCAGGAACGTTGTAATACCAGCCATCATTTCAGTTTTTACAGATGTTCCATTTTCCTTTAATTTAAACATAAGATAATCCTCCAATGAAAAAAGACAGTTTGTGTTCTAGTATGCTCAAAAAACGAACGTTTAAAGACACAAAGTATATATTATTCGTTTAATGAGCAGTTTTCAAGTCTAAACTGCATATTTTTAATGAATTTAACATAATCTAACCAAATCTTTGTGAAAGTTGATATAATATTCTGAAATATAGATCTTTAATAGATTGGCAGAGGAATTAATTTAAGCAGGTGCTGATGTATTAGCGATACTTAGCTTTTAGCACCACAGTCATTTACAGAGAGTAGGGGGAGTATTAAATGTATTCATATTTACGGACATTGAGCCTGCCTGAACAGGCAGAATACCTGACCCAAATGCTTGTAAGACAGAAAAGTTATACTTTAACATATGGTGAAGTGGAAAAGGCTGAATGGATTGCAGATTTGATCGGGCAGTTTCCCTACTTCAGTGATCACCCTGAAAACGTATGGATTTCAGAAATCAAAGAAGATTCCCTTTCACGCAAAAATGTTTTTGCTTTTTTGCCAAGTAGTAAAGAAGTAAAAGAAACGGTGGTTTATCATTCTCATATTGATACAGTCGGAACAGAGGATTATGGAGCTATACAGGATATTGCCCACGATCCTCAAGGGTTAAAAGAATTCTTTTCATCTTCACCCAATGACCCAGAGCTTGAAGAAGATGCGGCTTCAGGACAATGGTTATTCGGAAGAGGAGCTTTGGATATGCAAAGCGGCATCGCTGTCCATCTCGTTAATCTGCTCTACTATTGTGAAAATAGAGAAGAAGTTCCTGGAAATCTGCTGGTAATGTTTAATCCTGATGAAGAGGGAGAACATGCGGGCATTCGCTCAGCACTTTCTGAGCTGATCTCATTAAAGGAGAAAAAGGGTCTGCATTATGTGGCTGCTATAAACAATGATTTTATATCCCCTTTAGCAGATGGAGATGAAACGAAATATATTTACACAGGGGCAGCTGGGAAATTACTTCCGAGCTTTGCGGTCTTTGGAAGAGAGTCACATGTAGGTGAAAGTCTTCTTGGAGTAGATTCAACCTTAATTGCAGCAGAATTAAATACAAGAATCAATCAAAATTTTCATCTTACTGAAAAGCTCTCTGATGAGCTTGTTCTGCCGCCCAGCTGCTTATATATGAGAGATGAAAAAAAGAGGTATGATGTCCAGACAGCGGTAACAAGCAGGATCTTTTTTCACTATTTTATATACGAAAAACCTCTTCAAACCGTTACGGATGAGCTAGTAAAAATAGCAGCGGAAGCATGTACAGCGATTGAAAAGCGGCTTGAAGATACGTTCGAGTTATATAGAAAGACAAATAATCTTCCGAAAAGAGATGTCAATTGGGCAATCGAGGTTCTAACGCTCAAAGATTTATTGGACAGACTTAACAGGGAAGGAATTGAAACAGAAGAGATCATAAGCGAGACACTCCATTTATGCCAGTTGGCAAAAATGGATGCCAGAATGACTGCTTTTGAAATTGTGGAAGCATTGCAGCACGCCGATCCAGAAAAGAAGCCGCGCGTCATCTTGTTCTATGGAACACCTTTTTTACCGTCTAATTCATTGTCAGAGTCAGAATCAAAAGGCAATAGCTTAAGATCCAAATTAATGAACATCCTGGAGCAAACATCAGCTGAAACAGGGGAAACCTTTAAGGTAAGAAAATATTTCCCCTATTTAGCCGACGGAAGCTTTATGTCATTTCAAGGAAGCGAGGAAGATATAAGCACATTGCGGAAAAACTTCCCTGCTATGGACGCTCTCTTTCCTCTGCCTCTTAAAACAATGACACAGCTGAATATCCCTTCTATTAATCTCGGTGTATTCGGCAAAGGCGGTCATAAGTGGACCGAACGTGTGTATAAGCCATATACGTTTCATACTTTACCTAAGCTGATTCGTGATTTTACTAATAGTATTTTGTGATTGTTTATTTTCTTAAAAATCTCCTTGATAGCAGCAGTCCTGCCACAAATAAAAATAGAGCAAAATAGGCAGGAAGCAAGTGGATAAAAGAAGTATAGCCGATGATAAAATGGGTTGAAATCCCTGCAGCAAAAGCAGGGATTCCCCCAATCAAAAGTGTGTTCCATACCCAGCTTGCTCCTTCATGAAATCCCCACAATGAAATCATTAGTACGAGCAGTCCAACGCTAAACAAGGCGCTGCCAAACCCGGCGCGGTCATGTGCTATGACAGGAATCAGCTGTTCATTTAACATGCTGAGCTGTTCTGGTGTCATACAGATAAAAGTTAAATCTGTGCTTACAAAAACATTTGATACGCCAATGACTGAGATCACAATTCCCCCTATGACAAATGAAAATCCAAGTACAACAAAGCATAGCTGCCCCCAGAGGGCTGTTTTCCATGCTGCTGTATTTTTTCTGTTTTTAGACAAGGGAGATTGCCATGCTTCCTTCGTTTTTTTTGACCCAAGGATAAAAAAAGGCAAGAGGATCAGCCAAAGTAATCCATGCAGCCAATCGAAGTACCCAAACCCAATGAATAAGAGAATACCAAGAAAACCAGCAGTGCCTGCAATAATGACAGCTTTTCTTGCCCAATGGATGTTGTTTCTGACAGCATGTTTTGCCAGCTGCATATACAGAAACCCTCCTGAAATCATTGTTCCGGCAAGTGTCATCCGATCATGTGCCATGAATTGGATGATTTTCGGGTTAACGAGCAAAAGCTGTTCTCTTGTCATGCCCAAAAAAGTTTCATCATAAGGTAAAATCACTCTGCTCATACTGAACAGCAAGGCAATAAGTCCGCCAATTAAAATGCATAACCCAAAAAGCCAAAAATAAATCCAGCCAGATTGCTTTCCATCAGAAATGTCTTCTTTGCTTTCATCTGCAAGTGCCTCGTTGATGCGCTTTGGAAGTCCTGGACCTGATATAACATACCCTTCTGATAGCATCATAAATCTGCAGCCGGCATGATAAAGTTTTACAGCGTCATCGGGCTCATGAATGCTTCCTGAAACCATGATGTTTGTATAGCGCTGTAAATTCTGAACATCTTCCAGAAGAGATTCAATTGAACCATGCTGATCTGTATCAATCAATATCATTTCATGTTTTGTTAAGTGATCCCATTCTATGATGCTAATATCTTCAGCCTTTATAGCGGGAATAACGGGACATGGAAGGGATGCAGCCATCCTGCTGATTTCCTCGAGATTGCAGCCATCCCCATCGGCTTCGATCACAAAAGCGGCTGCAAACTCTTCTAATCTATGAGCCATTTCACGGAGCTCGTTTTGCTTTTCAATTGCGTTTCCCCGGGGATGGCGAAGCCGGATTAATAATGGAATATCCATTGTATGCTCTTTTAACTGTGTGATGGTTTGACTTAAGCCAATTGAATAGGTTTGTGATGGTAAATATAAGGATTTTCGATCTTCTGAAAATAAAGGCATTTCTTCTGCTGCATCCTGATGAAGGGAAACCGGGCCAATTTCTAAGAAGCCAAAACCAAGCTGATTAAATGCCGATGTGCCAAGTAAATGCGGATCAATTCTTCCGCTTAATCCGACTCTGCTTTTCAGCTGGTATTTAAAAAATGGTTGCTCTAGAGAAGCTGATGGTTTTAAATGTCCTAAAAATTCAACAAGCCTGCTGCCGAACGGAAGATGAACCATCGTATTCATTGCATTGTGAATAAAAGCTCTTCCGGTTTGAGCAGGAAGGCGAGATAAGAAAGGTTTAAAAATTGTATGATAAGACCAATCAGGCATATGATCACCTCATTCTTACAATGACGTTATATTTGTAACGGCTTTAAAACTTTATGAAACTATAAATATTTTATCATGGTGAGAATAGGAAATTACAGAGCATTTGAAGGAGAAAGCTTTATAATAAAATATCAACACTAGAAGCAGTACAGAATTCTCACTCGGAGTGTACAAGACTTTTAAAATATCCCTCATGAACATAAGCATGGAAGGTTTGAACGGGGGATTGGGTAAAACAGAAAAACCCCAGAAAATCTTCTGGGGTTTGTTAGCGCATTATTGGTGCGGATTTGGAAGTTCAAAGATGGCTTGCTCGCCTTTGAATGCTTTTTCGCCGCTTTCAAGATAAAATGGACCAAATTCCATCGTAAATTTTTTATAGATGGAAAATTCATCTTTTCTGAATAAAAAGACATGATATTTCTCTCCAGCTTCTCCTGCAGCTATCTCACGCGGGTCTCGTGGCTCAGCTTGTGCAACGTTTAAATATCTTGCTCTGCTGTCATCCACATCAAGCATCGTACCTAAATTAGAAATATTAACTGCAGAATCAGACTGATTATCAATGTTCAATTTAACGGTTAGGGCAACAATTCCGCTGTCACCAAAATCAGTGAACATGGATGCATTCGCATCTGTCGGAACAACATCGGTGTATTGGACCCCTTCAAGTGTTACTGTTACGTCACCGATTTGCTTTGTCTCATTTATTCCTTCTTCTTCAAAGAGGATGGTCTTATCAGCCCAGTTATCTGTTGTGAGGCGATCCTGGTAAAGAGAAGGCTGATCAGCAACAGCAGAAGCCTGCTCACCAGCATAGACGAAATCATAGGCTGGTGAATTTTCAAGATTGCTGCCGGAGTAATCCTTATTATCAGCTATTCCACCCTCAATAATATATTTAGGAGTTACTGTTTTCATTTTTTCAAATTCTGCTTCTGTTAAAATAAACGTTATCAAACCCGTTACTTTTTCGCCAGCTTCATATAAGCTGATTTCATCTTGATTCTTTCTGAGCTTTTGAATCTGCTGGTCTTCAGGTATTAAATTTTTGCTTTCTGAATTTATATAATCTAACTCATTTTCGAGTTGGATTTTATGGAAGTTATTATAGTATAGATTTTTATCTGTTGTATTTTCGAGTGTCACTTCTGCCGAAACAACATACCCATTTACTTCATCATTAAAATAAGAAGCGTAATCCTGATTCATATCTGTGATTTTAGTCATTTCATATTGATTCACGGAAATGTTAAAGCCATCTAAACTATGGGTATACTGTGGTGATTCGTTTTTATAGATGCTTTCAATAGTGCCTTCCGTTTCTTCTAAGAGCGGATTTAAATATTCACTTGTCTGACTGCTTTCCTCTGTTTCTTCTTGTTCTGCTGGTTCAACTTCCTCTGTTTGTTCAGATTTTACTGTTTCCTCAGTTTCGTTTGCTGCTGATGTTTCCTCATTGCTGCCATTTCCACATGCAGCTAATAATAGTGCTGTTGATAACATAGAAACTGCCAAAATTTTTGTTTTCACTGTTTACACCTCGTTATGTAATTTTTTTCTGTTCATTATAAGGGAATTAATACACTTTTTTCAATTAAAATACATAAATAGTAAATTATTACTATGGTAATAAAAACATAATGATAATGAAAATAGGTATAAAGAAATAACATCTGTTAAATAGAGAATGATAGATAATAGGATCTTATGAAATAACTTTGCAGTCTTTATAACTTAAATAAGTTGTTTACAAGGCATAAGTTGATTTGTGATAAGTGTCACAAACTTTTCGGAAATGGTTGCTAAATCATCATTATTTTAGTTATATACTCAAACTGAAAAATAAAGATAGCGTTATCATTGGGAAATTGAAAAAGAGGGGGAGTAACTGATGAAATTAAGATATCCGTTATTCATATTTATGGTTCTTCTAATGCTCAGCGCGTGCGGCAATGAAAACGAGAATACTGCAGCTCCTGAAAAAGAGCAGCCTGAAACCGAAACAGCTGGTGTCGATGAAGAGTTAGAAAATGCAAAAGCGATGTTTGAGCCGTTAGGTGAAATGCCAGTACCTGCTGATAATGAAATGACAGATGAGAAGGTTGAATTAGGAAAAACACTTTATTTTGATCCTAGATTGTCTGGAAATAATAAATTGAGCTGTATGACATGTCATGCTCCAGGTGCAGGTTATGGAGATGGACTGGAAACATTTTTTGGATTTGAAGGCGCACAAGGGAGCAGAAATAGCCCCACTATTATCAATTCGGGCTATTATCCTGAATACTTTTGGGACGGCAGAGCAGGAAGTCTGGAAGAACAGGCACTCGGACCGATACAATCTGAAGTGGAAATGAATCAGGACATTGATGAACTTGTTATTGAACTTAATGGTGTGCCAACATATGTAGAACAATTTAACACTGTTTTTAATGATCCGATCAGTGCGAATAATATTGCGAAGGCAATCGCTGCATTTGAACGAACCATTGTCATCTCAGATACAGCCTTTGATCGCTATTTACAGGGTCAGGAGGATGCAATTAGTGCAGATGCACAAGAAGGTATGAAGCTTTTTGCCGGAAAAGCAAGCTGTATTACCTGCCATGCCGGCCCAATGCTCTCTGATTATAGCTATCATAATCTTGGAATGACAGGTGATGAAGGAAGATACGAGGTAACCAAAAACGAAGAAGATAAAGGGAAATTCCGTACAACGGGTTTAAGAGGTGTAGCTCATACGGCACCATTTATGCATGATGGCAGCTTTGCCACTTTAGAAGATGTGGTAAATTATTATAACGACGGCGGAGGAGATCATGTAAACAAAAGTGATCTGATCAATCCATTAGGCTTAACAGATAAAGAAGTACAGCAGCTTGTTGCTTTTATGGAAAGCTTAAGCGGTGAACTGCCTGAAGTTGAAACACCTGAGATACCTTAAATGTTATTACTGGGAAAGTCGGAATTTATTTTCCGGCTTTTTTAATTGGAGAGTTCTCTTTAAAGTAAGGGCCAATGAATATTTCTTAAAAGGTGTGTATGTCAGAGTTAGGGCGTGGGAGTAATCCCAAAAAACGTGTGGGTCAAAGTTTAGAGGAATAACTGCGGGCAAGTCATTCCCGGAAAGTGCGGTAGCCACAGATTTCAGGAATTACCCAAGGCGAGTTATTCCCGAAAAGAGGGGAAGGCACAAATTTCAGGAATTACCACGGGCGAGTCATTCCCGAAAAGCAGGGGAAGGCACAAATTTCAGGAATTACCACGGGCGAGTCATTCCCGAAAAGAGCGGAAGCCACAGATTTCAGGAATCCCCCAAGGCGAGTCATTCCCGAAAAGAGCGGACGCCACAGATTTCAGGAATCCCCCAAGGCGAGTCATTCCCGAAAAGCAGGGAAGGCACAGATTTCAGGAATTACCACGGGCGAGTCATTCCCGAAAAGCAGGGAAGCCACAGATTTCAGGAATCCCCCAAGGCGAGTCATTCCCGAAAAGAGCGGACGCCACAGATTTCAGGAATCCCTCAAGGCGAGTCATTCCCGAAAAGCAGGGAAGCCACAGATTTCAGGAATCCCCCAAGGCGAGTCATTCCCGAAAAGCAGGGAAGGCACAGATTTCAGGAATCCCCCAACGTGAGTCATTCCCGAAAAGAGCGGACGCCACAGATTTCAGGAATCCCCCAAGGCGAGTCATTCCCGAAAAGCAGGGAAGCCACAGATTTCAGGAATCCCCCAAGGCGAGTCATTCCCGAAAAGAAGGGAAGGCACAGATTTCAGGAATCCCCCAACGTGAGTCATTCCCGAAAAGAGCGGACGCCACAGATTTCAGGAATCCCCCAAGGCGAGTCATTCCCGAAAAGCAGGGAAGGCACAGATTTCAGGAATCCCCCAAGGCGAGTCATTCCCAAAAAGAACAAGAAGCACAGATTCCAGAAATATCTAAGACCAAAAAACCTCGTAAATATCCAATAAGAAAAATTCTCCCCGGCCACCGGTTTTCGGAAACCCTAGTTCATTTCCGAACAACGTGTATCGCTGCTTTTTTTCATAAAACATTGCCTGATCCAGATTTTTCTGATAATATATTCTTCTTCTCACGCGTTTTGCTATTCTTAAAAGCATTTGCACTTAAAGCTTAGGATGATTAGAATTCCCGGGCGAAGTGCTGTGTGCTTTTTCTTTCTCCATTGCGGCTGAAATTAATCTTTGGAGGTAAAAAGAATGTCTCTTCAGAACCACCCCGATTACGAAACAGAACTGCAGCGATTAGAATTTACTAAACGGTATATTGAAGCTGTTGTGAAAACAGCTGAATCCAGTAAGGAACAATTTCAGGAAAATATGAAAGAAGCCTTTTCGGATACCGATTGGCTTGAATCCAGTTTAAGCTATTCTTCCCTGTTAACCAATGCAAGGTTTTTTGAAATGTCTAAGGATGAGTTGAAGTCTTTAAAAAAAGCCAGAAGAACGCCTTATTTTGCGAGGATTGATTTTAACCGTGATGGTGGAGGAGAAAAGGAAGTTCTATATCTTGGCAAAACTTCTTTATATTCTCGGGAAAGCCAGGAGCAAATCATAGTGGATTGGCGCTCACCGATTGCAAACCTTTATTATGAGGGCAGACTTGGACCAGTCCAGTATGAATCCTATGAGGAGAGTTTTTCTGGTGATTTGTCGTTAAAGAGACAATTTATGATTGAAGACGGGTTCATGCAGGAAATACGTGATATTGACTTAACCACAACAGATGAATTATTGCAGGAGTCTTTAGCTAAAAGCTCAAGTAATCGCCTCACCGAAATTATTACCACGATCCAGGAAGAACAGAATAAAATTATCCGAGCTGATTTGAACAAGCCCATAATTGTTCAGGGAGGAGCGGGCAGCGGCAAAACGACGATTGCGCTGCACAGGATAAGTTATTTTATTTACCAATATAAAGAGAATTTTGCTCCGGAACAGCTGATGATCATTGCCCCAAGCGGATTGTTCCTGCATTACATATCTGAAGCTCTGCCAGAACTTGGAGTGGAAAGAATCCGCCAGACAACCTTTCAGGACTATGTCAAACTTTGTATTGATCTGAAAATGGAAATACAAAAGGACGATAAGCTGATCAGGATCATTGAAGATAAGGATTCACAGTCTTCAAAAGTAATTCAGCAGCTGTCCGCCCTTAAAGGATCGGATGTATTTCAAACTATTCTAACCAATTATTTAATAAAAATAAGCAAAACCTTTTATCCAGCTGAGGATTTCTATGTAGATAAATTTCGTTTATTCAGCCGTAAAAAGTTTATAAAGCTTTTTAGAGATGACTATCATTATTTGCCTCTTTACCGCAGGCTTGAAAAATTAAAGGGAATCCTGCAGAATGATGTGCGATTAAAGAAGAAAAATATGCTGGAAAAGATTCAAACCTACTATGATGTAAGGATTGAACGGGCTCTCTATCGCGGCGATGATCCGGAAAAAAGGCGACAGTATGTAATTGAAGCTATGGATAAAAAAGAAAAGAGAGTGGGTGAGATACAGTCTGCCATTAAAGGGGCAGTCAGAAACTATATGAAGCCTTTCCCTAAAAAAGATCTGCGTTCTTACTATCGCGAATTATTTCAGAATGCAAAAGAACTTCATTCACTTTCAGACGGAACCTTATCTATGGAGGAAGCAGAGCTGCTTTGTGACTACAATCAGCAGTTATTTAAGAAAAATGAGTATGAACGGGAGGACTTAGCACTCCTATTATTTTTACAGGTTCATTTATATGGTCTTGAAAAAGAACACCGAGCCAAAAACATAGTGATTGACGAAGCTCAGGATTACAGCTTTATGGAGCTTTTATCCTTAAAAAAAGCGGCAGATACAGATATGTTTACATTAGTTGGAGATCTGGCTCAAGGCATTCATTCTTATCGAGGTCTTTCTTCATGGGAAACGGTGATTGAACATATTTTTCCCCGTGCAACCTATACGGAATTGCAAAAAAGCTATCGAACGACTGTAGAGATTATGGAAGAAGCCAATACCCTTCTCGAAAAACTCCCGGTTTCTTTTCCGAAGGTAGTTCCTGTTGTCAGGCACGGAGAGGCACCAGCTTTTTATCGACGAAAAGAAGGCAAGTTTTTTATAAAGCAGCTTGAAGAAAAATTGCAGGAACTGAAGAATGAGCATTTTAAAACCTTTGCGATTATTGGCAAAACCAGGACAGATTGTGATCAGCTATATCAGCTTTTCAAGGACTTTTCTAATGAACGTGTAAAATTGCTGCAGGAACAAGAAGAAATACCAAAGGACGAGGCAGTTATTGTTCCTTCATATTTAGTTAAAGGATTGGAGTTTGATGCAGTCATTGTTTTTTCTCTGGATGAAGTGTACTCAGATGCCTCCCCGCTGGATATTAAGCTTTTATATGTAGCCATGACACGTCCGCTGCATCGCTTATATTTTTATGGATTACATTCATCTGATTTTTTGCTTGAAGAGGTTTAGGACAAATTTTTGGCCGGGAATATCCTAACTAACTGGCTAACGCCGTTCAAATAAACGAGCGATTGCAAAGAGCAATCGCTTTTTGTTTTTGTGAGGGAATATTTAAGCAACCAACAATAAAACGTTTTCATCTAGGTCCTTTTCAATCACTATTTTATTAATATGTTTCAGTTTTTGAATGCGGGGTATTTAACTTGTACAAGCAGAAAAAACCACATGTGGAAAAGGAAAACTTTCTGCTAGTTGTATAAGTTACACTATATAACAAAAACTATTCAAAACGAACAAGGAGGAATTATAATGTTAAGCTTTCTTTGGGCATTAATTATAGGTGGTATTATTGGTTGGGTTGCCGGCCTAATTACAGGAAGAGACGTACCAGGCGGAGTTATTGGTAATATTATTGCCGGATTCATCGGGGCATGGCTTGGATCATTAATCTTAGGAGATTGGGGTCCAGTTGTTGCAGACTTTGCCATCTTACCAGCTCTAATTGGTGCAATTGTACTTGTGCTAGTTGTTAGCTTTGCAATGAGAGCATTTAGAAAATCTACTGACTAATATTTACATGCAGATTGAAATAGAAAAGCCTTCCTAATAATGGGAGGCTTTTCTGTGTTTATTGATCTTTCATATAGGCACAAAATTCCTTTGGCGGCGGGCAGGTTACATCAACCTTTTCGAGTGTAAAAGGATGTGTAAAGGTTAGTCTCGCTGCATGCAGGGCTTGTCTTGAAAATATCGGTTTGCCTCCATAAAGAGTGTCTCCGGCCAAAGGGTGTTTCATATGACTAAGATGTACACGAATTTGATGAGTTCTTCCTGTATCCAGCTGACATTGAATAAACGTAAGTTTTTCTTTTTCAAAAAATTGAAGTGCTGAAAAATGGGTGATGGCATCCTGACCTTTGGGTGAAACCCGTCTTCTTGTTGGATGATGCCTGTCTCGTCCAATAGGCTCGTGAATAGTTCCGCTCAATTTCTTGAGATGACCATGGACTAGAGCTGAATAGGTTCGTTTGATTTTTCTTTCTTCAAGCAGCTTATCGGCAATGACTCCTGCCAATGAATGTTTGGCAAAAAGAATGCATCCGGACGTATCCTGATCAAGGCGATGTATATGTCTTACATTTCTCTGAACTCCTTGAGAAAGAACATGAAATGCTGCTGCGTTAGCAAGTGTATTTTTTTGTCCTGGTTCATTTGGGTGCGTATCTCTTCCAGCAGGCTTATTAAAAATAATAAAATGTTCATCCTCAAACAGAACTTCAATTGGCATATATTCTGGGAGCACTTCAGATGCCTCTTCTCCAAATACTTTCATCATCAGCAGATCGCCTGTTTGTAATGGTTTTTCCCATTGAGCTATTTCTCCATTCATTAATACATGCTTTTCCATCCGCATAAAATGAATTTGTTTTTTCGAAGCTTTCCAAATATTTCTGAATAGATGGTCCACTGAGACTTGATTCCATTGTTCTGGAATGGTAATTTCATACCATTCTCCTTTTACCTTGGTTGTTACCATAATTTACTCCTAACTTTGGAAGATAAAATCAGGTTCTTCCACCATATAATGAATTATATCCCATGATTTCGTAAGGGTATAACTAGATATTTCCAAAAATCTGAGTTTAGCTTTAATGGAATAGATAATTGCTAATATTTTACTTATGCGTGGGTATAATTACCACCCTGTTACCAGCTTAGAATATGCTATTCTTATTATATATTACGAAATTATTACAGGTGTTTAAAGGTGGTTTTTTTCGGTGAAGGTTGTATTTGCATCTACTCCAGATCAGGAACAGCGTATTGCCCGGCTCATTCAGAAATTTTACGCAGATATTTTTCCGAAATATTTTACTGATGAGGAGATTAAAGAATTTGAATCATTGAAGGTGCTGCACACATCCACCCGCCATTTTGAATATTTTGGCACGCTGAGGGAGGCGTATCAAGTCATATGCGGGCTGGAAACGATTTACTCTATATTGGAAATGGCAGAAATTCATGAAAAGTATGAGGATATGTTTAGTAGAAACGTTGAAATCCTGGAAAGATTTGAACTTTCCTTCCCCTTCCATTTTAGCCAATTCAGCCATGAAAAAGAAGCTAACACAGATACACGATTTAGTGTATATACAAAAGCGGCAAATGAATGGCTTGTTTAACCTGCAATGCTAAAAAAATCCTGCTGAAGCACTCATCAGCAGGATTTTTTATGCTTAAAGTTACATTGAATTCTCGTTAAACCAATCCTCAAAAACAGCTTCTTCTCTTAAACCAGTAATTCTTGCAGCTTCTTCGCCATCTTTGAATTGGATAATCGTAGGTGTTTCAGAGATATTAAAGTCATCCCAGCCTTGTTCAAATTCAAGCAGATTATATTGAACAAGATCAATCCCCATATCGTCTGTTAAAGGAGCCACAATCGGAGTGGTTTGCTGGCAATACTGACAGGTTGGGCTATAAAAATATACTGTTGCATCTTCGCCATTCTCCAATTTATCCCCAAGTGCTTCGGGCAGGATGATATTTTGATAATTAGGATCGTCAAGCTGAGCTAATGTTTCCGGCTCAAGTGTATCTTTCTGATAGACATTATCTTCTGGTGCTTTATTCTGCATATACGTTAATACGCCAACTCCACCGAATAAAACCAGCATAATGGCTAGAAAAATAATGATTTTTTTCATTTTTAATTTTCCTCCTTCGATTGTTTCCAAATCAAAAAGCTGCATACAAAAATGATCATAAAAGCAATAAGAGCTAAAAACGGAATTGTTATAAATCCGAACCAATTTATATATTGGCCTGTGCATGGCACTCGTCCGCATGAAGGGGCGGCATCCTGTAAAAAGGGCAGCTTCTGCAGAGCGTAATGATAAAGAGAAATACAACCGCCAATCGCTGATAAAATCATGGAATATAAAGCTATTTTATAATCCTTTTTTACAACAGCGATTCCTAAAATGACCGTGAATGGATACATGACGATCCGCTGATACCAGCAAAGCTCACAAGGCTCATACTGTCTGATTTCTGAGAAATACAGACTGCCAAACATGGCAATAATAGATGCTGCCCAGGCAATAAAGAGGGTGTTCTCCCTTTTGTCTTTAACAGACTTGTTCATACTTGTCTCCTTTTTGACCGGCTGTCTTGATTCATTTTTTACATAATTGAAGAATGATTAAATGAGCCGCAAGATGCAAAAACAGCCTTAAATTTGGTGATAAAACCTGGTTAAAATTCCTTGCTGTAAAAATTATAAGGTCCACCTGTTTTAAAGTAAACGAAACTGTCTCGATTAAAAGATAATTTTCCAATTCAATTATAGATTTTTTATGAAATTCATATGCTAGAAATAGAAATAATAGAAAATGATGTTAGATTGCTGAGAAAAGAGGGTATAGGAAATAATTGATTATACATAGAACAGATGTTTAGCAAAGAAGAAAATCAATTGTGTATATAAAAATAGGGAGTGTTATGTTTGAGTGAGCTTGATTTAAGTCGATTTGAGAAAAAGATGATTATTCGAAATATGCAAAGAAATGATATACCGGAGATTATCAGTCTTCAGGGAAAATGTTTTCCGGGAATGGACCCGTGGAAAGAGGAACACTTGGAAAGTCATTTGAGCATCTTTCCGGAAGGGCAGTTTGTGGCAGAATACGATGGTGAAATTATCGGTTCATGTTCGAGTCTTATCATCAATTTTGATGAATATGATGACCGGCATACATGGGCAGATGTGACGGATAATGGCTATATTACCAATCACAACCCAGATGGCTATAATCTATATGGAATTGAAGTCATGGTGCATCCCGCTTATCGCCGAATGAAGATTGGGCATCGGTTATATGAAGAACGAAAAGAATTAGTTCGGGCCCTGAATTTAAAAAGCATAATCATTGGCGGCAGAATCCCCAACTATCATAAACATGCTGACCAAATGAGCCCGAGGGAATATGTGAATGAGGTCTCTTTGCATATTATTTATGATCCAGTCCTTTCGTTTCAGCTTCTAAATGGGTTTTCGCTGATGCGGATTAACCCTAATTATCTGCCTGATGATATGCAGTCCAATAAATATGCTACCTTAATGGAATGGAATAACGTTGATTATCGCCCTACATCAAAACGTTTTTACAAAACAAGTTATCCTGTACGCATCTGTGTTGTTCAATATATGATGCGTCAAATAAATTCATTTGAAGACTTTGCGAATCAGGTGGAGTATTTTACTGATGTTGCTTCTGATGCTGAATCCGATTTTGCTGTATTCCCTGAAATTTTCACGACACAGCTGCTGTCCTTTTTAGATGAGAAAACGCCTAGCCTTGCGATCAGAAAATTAACAGAGTTTACCGAGGACTATATTCAGCTCTTCACGGATTTAGCCGTCCGTTACAATATTAATATTATCGGCGGCTCTCATTTTGTAAAAGAAGATGACGATAAGATCTACAATATTGCGTATTTATTCCGCCGGGATGGAACCATTGAAAAGCAATATAAAATTCATATTACACCGAATGAAAGAAAATGGTGGGGAATTAGCGAGGGCGACGAAGTAGAAGTCTTTAATACAGACTGCGGGAAGATCGCTATACAAATCTGCTATGATATTGAATTCCCAGAGCTTGCCCGTATTGCCACAGATAAAGGAGCAAATATCATCTTTACACCATTCTGTACTGACAATCGGGAAGGGTATTTACGAGTACGCTATTGTGCACAGGCACGTGCCATCGAAAATCAAATCTATACCGTAATTTCTGGTACTGTCGGCAATTTGCCTCAAGCTGATAATATGGATATCCAGTATGCGCAATCCGGTATATTTTCTCCATCTGACGTGGAATTTGCCAGAGACGGAATTATTGGTGAAGCCAACGCAAATATCGAAATGGTTCAGATTGGTGATGTAGACCTGGAAGTTTTAAGAAGACAGCGTCAGGACGGTACGGTCCTTCACTTAAAAGATCGCCGTCATGATGTTTACAGAATTGAATATAAAAAGTAAAATTAAAACAGAAATGCATGTTTAATCCTTTTGGTTCTGTCATGAATTGTCACAAATTCAGGGACAGATTCAAAAGGATTTCTGTTTGTTTTAGCGAATGTAATAAGCATACATATGGATTTTTTTTAGGAGGCTGATGGTGAATGACATGGAAAGAGAAAGCTGAACGCTGGAGTCAATTTGAGCAAGTACAGGAAGATTTAAAGCTTGAACTCCAAAATTTAAAACAAGATGAAAAGCTTTTAGAAGATGCCTTCTATAAGGAATTAGAATTCGGAACGGGTGGCATGCGCGGTGTTATTGGGCCTGGCACAAACCGCATGAATATCTATACCGTTCGCAAGGCTTCAGCAGGATTGGCTGCATACATAGAAGAACAAGGATTAGAAGCCAAGCATCGCGGAGTAGCAATTGCTTACGATTCCAGACATATGTCGCCTGAATTTGCGATGGAGGCTGCGAAAACATTGGCAACCCGCGGAATCCAGACCTATGTTTTTGATGGGCTAAGACCAACTCCAGAGCTGTCTTTTGCAGTCAGATATTTGCATGCGTTTGCAGGTATTGTTATAACAGCTAGTCATAATCCGCCTGAATATAATGGCTATAAAGTTTACGGACCAGACGGTGCACAGCTTGGTCTTGCAGCAGCAGATGAGGTCATCGGCAAGGTTAATGAAATTGAAAATGAACTTACGATTGAAGTAAATGATGAAAATGAGTTAAAAGAACAAGGACTCATTACCATGATCGGTGAAAATATTGATCGGGCCTACAATCAGAAGCTTATGACGATTTCCGAGCATCCGCATCTGGGAGAGGATTCTGATATAAAGATTGTCTTTACGCCGCTTCATGGCACTGCGAATAAACCTGTTCGCAATGGTCTCCAATCTCTTCACTATAAACATATTTATACGGTTAAGGAACAGGAACTGCCTGATCCTAATTTTTCAACTGTAGCTAGTCCAAACCCTGAGGAAAGGTCTGCATTTCTCCTTGCCATTGAGGAAGGGAAACGCGTGAATGGTGATATATTAATTGCCACGGATCCAGACGCTGACCGTATCGGTGTTGCGGTGAAGGTGCAGGATGGAGAATATACGCTATTAAGCGGAAATCAAACTGGTGCGTTATTGCTGCACTATGTACTGACGCAGAAAAAGGCGAAAGGAACGCTTCCAGACAATGGCATCATGATGAAAACAATCGTTACTTCAGAGCTTGGAAGCAAGGTAGCAGCCTCCTTTGGAGTGAAATCAGAAGATGTGCTGACAGGCTTTAAATTCATTGCCGAAAAAATAAATGAATATGAAGGTACATATAAATTCTTGTTTGGATATGAAGAAAGCTATGGTTATTTAATTGGTGATTTTGCGCGGGATAAAGACGCTGTGCAGGCAGCACTGCTAGCTGTAGAAGCAGCAGCCTTTTATAAGAAGGAAGGCAAATCACTTTATGATGTTCTTATAGAAATATACGAGACACATGGATACTACATGGAAGGACTTGAGTCTTTAACTTTAAAAGGAAAAGAAGGTGCTGAAACCATTCAGCAAATTTTATCATCATTCCGTTCTGAGCCTTTAACAGAATTAGAAACTATAAAGGTAAATGCAGTTGAGGATTATTTAACAGGCATTCGTACAGAATTGGATGGAGCAGAAAATCAAATATCGCTGCCAAAATCAAATGTTATCAAATACTTTTTTGAAGATGGCACATGGATTTGTCTTCGTCCATCCGGAACCGAACCAAAGATTAAGTTCTACTTTGGCATCACGGCAGACTCCTTTGAAGCCAGCAGTGAGAAATTAGACAAGATAAAAGAGTCATTTATGAAGAATGTTGAAAATAAATTGCAGGTATTAGCAAAATAATTGGGTGTCCAATAGTCATCATTTGACTATTGGACGCTTTTTTGTTTTTTTTTCAGCCCCATTTTTGCAGCAATCTACGACTTTTGATGTATAAAATTCCTCCTAATTTCGAACGCAAGCGGTACAGAAACGTTTTATAATGGAATTAGCTATAACAGGGGGAGTTATGATGAAAGAGAAAAGAGATCATGAATTACAAACCTTAAAGGAGATTGCTGAGCTTTTAAACACTGGCACTGATGTAGATTCTCTTCTCAAAAATGTTCTCGAAAGGCTGCTTCATATTACTGAGCTCGAGACAGGATGGATTTTTTTAATTGATGAGGATGGAAATCATGAGCTGGCTGCAGCTGTGAATCTGCCAAGGGCGCTGGCGCGAAACAACACTGCCCGAATGTGTTCAGGAGACTGCTGGTGTCTTAATAAATATAAAAATGGCCATCTGTGTGAGGCTACAAATATTATGGGCTGCAAACGAATTGAAAAAATACTGGCTGAAAAAGTGGAGCATACAAACGGGCTTACACATCATGCATCTGTACCGCTTCGTGCCGGAAACGAACGGTTTGGCATTCTAAATGTAGGAACACCTGAAAAAACGACTTTTAATGACGGTGAGCTTGCACTGTTAGAGTCGGTTGCATTTCAAATTGGAACAGCATTGAAGAGAATACATCTTACACGGCTTGAGCAGGAAGCTGCACTATCAGCTGAGCGTAATCGTCTTGCCCGCGATCTTCATGATTCTGTTAATCAATTGCTGTTTTCCTTGAGTTTAACAGCAAGAGGAGGAGCAGAGATCGCAGAAAACACAGAAACAAAAGAAACATTTACATATATTCAAGATTTAGCACAGGAAGCCTTACAAGAAATGAGAGCTCTGATCTGGCAGCTAAAACCGCATGGACTTGAAAATGGCTTAATCTCTGCTCTAACGACCTATAGTGAAATGATTGGCATAAGGCTTCATACTACAGTGCAAGGTCTTATATGTTTGTCAGAACAGATGGAAGCAGCATTATGGAGAATCGGCCAGGAAGCACTGGCAAATAGCAAGAAGCACTCTGGAGAGAGTGATGTTTATTTAGTATGTGAAGTAGATTCAGAAAGTATCTTTTTTCAGATAAGAGATGAAGGTACAGGATTTCATTACGATCAAAAAGCATTGATTCCATCACTTGGCTTAAAAAGCATGAAAGAGCGTGCTGAACAGATGCAAGGTTCCTTCCAGCTGAAAAGCTCACCAGGTGATGGAACAGACATTATCATTACATTGCCCTTGTCATAAGGAGTTGAAAAAATGGCCATTCGGTTATTAATTGCAGACGATCACCATATTGTCAGACGCGGTCTGGCGTTCTTCTTAAAAACACAAAAAAACATTGAAATCATCGGAGAAGCTTCAAACGGACAAGAAGCAGTTTCGATGGCCGAGGCTTTTCAGCCAGATGTTATTTTAATGGACCTTGATATGCCTGTCATGAATGGCATTGAGGCTACGAGGGAAATTACTAAGAGATCATTGCCCTCTAAAATCATGATCCTTACGAGCTTTTCTGATCAAGACCATGTAATCCCTGCCATTGAAGCAGGCGCAGCTGGATATCAGTTAAAAGATGTTCAGCCAGATGTGCTGGTGCAAGCCATTGAAAAGCTTGTAAAGGGAGAAAATGAAATTCATCCAAAAGCAACTGCACATTTGCTTAAACAGCTTAGCCAGCGTCAATCAGAGCAGAATGAATTAAATGTCCTTACCAAAAGAGAAAAGGATGTATTGCGGGAAATTGCTGCAGGCAAAAGCAATAAAGAAATCGCAGCAGCTCTTTTTATTACAGAAAAAACAGTCAAAACACATGTCTCCAACCTCCTATCTAAGCTTCAGGTAACAGACCGCACACAAGCAGCACTGCTGGCGGTGCGGCTTGGAATACATAAGTATTAACGCAAGAAAAACACGAGCAGCAACGCTCGTGTTTTTTTGGTGGAATTCGCCTATATAGAATGTGCTTCTGTATGTTCAAGAATATGTTCCGCAGACAATTCATTGGCATGGTCAATATATCTCAGTAAAGAATATAAGTTTCTTTCTACTACTGTGTAGTCTTTTTCAAAATTATAAGCATGCAGGAAATGCTCAATTTTTTTTGAAAGAAACTGATCGTGTGTACGAACCATTAATATTAACAAGTTATCCCATTCAGAACGATGGGTGTAATACAAGGCGCGGTCATAATCAACTTTATTCATCATCTTGCCTCCTCTTTCAGGAGTTGATAATAGTGTATGTCAACTTAATGTTTTATTTCTCAGTAAATGTTGGTCATCCATGTTTACAGGGCTTTTCAACTTTTACCTGTATAAGCTTTTTGTTTTTGCGGAAGGTAAAAATGAAATGAAAGAGGAAGGATTTTTTCATGAAACGAATTGTGCTAATACTATTTGCTTTATTCTTTTTAACGGGAGGCATAGCGGCAAAAGTTGCTATTATTAATCCTTATGTTCCATATCATTACGATATTTTGAAACAAGATTTGAAAAAGATGAAAAAGCAATACCGTTTTATCAAGGTTAAGAAGTTCGGCAAATCATCATTTGGGCGGAATCTTTATGCTGTAAGACTAGGCGAAGGAAAACATAATATTCTTATTGTTGGTTCCCATCATGGGCGTGAATGGCTGACAACAAGCTTAACAATGAAAATGATGGAGGATTATGCCTATGCCTATCAGCAGAAAAAAGGGATTGGAGGATATTCATACAGCCTCTTAGACGAGGTCTCTATCTGGTTTATTCCTATGCTGAATCCTGATGGAGTCGTCCTGCAGCAGGAAGGAATAGATGCTTTTCCAAAAGGTTTTCATGCAAGACTGCTTGAAATGAATGATGGCCGTTCTGATTTTACAAGCTGGAAAGCGAATGGAATTGGAATTGATTTGAATAGGCAATATCCTTCAGGCTGGGATGAATTGCAGACGGGATCTGAAAAGCCTTCCTGGCAATTTTATAAAGGAGAGCATCCAATTGAAGCTGCGGAAGTAAAAGCGCTTGTTCGTTTTGTGAATAAAATAAATCCAGAGCTTGCAGTGGCATACCATTCTTCCGGGCAGGAAATTTTCTGGGATTATCATAATGATGCTCATTCTGCAAGAGATCGGGCTATTGCAAATGAAGTAGCAGAATTAACAGGATACCCATTATCTGAGCCCTCCGCTGAAGCTGTAGGAGGTGGCTTTAAAGACTGGTTTATAACAGAATTCCGCAAACCAGCCATGACCATTGAGATATGCAGGCTGGTCGAAGATCGTGCTCCGCCCATAAGCGAGCTCTATGAGGAATGGGAAAGGAATCAGCATGTCGGCATCCTCCTGGCAAATGAAGCGAGAAAAATGATCGAAAAGGAAAATCGTTGACATAAAAAATACATTTTTTGAAAAAATAAAGGCAATGACAAACATATGGAGGTACGCATGAAACGATTATCCGTCCTGTTATTAGCACTTTTTTTCATAATAAATGCAGCTCTTCCTGTCCATGCGGAAGAAAAGCCGGATTATGAAAAATACGGAAGAATTGCAACAGTTGTTGTGAAAGAGGATTATCCTGGCGAGGCAGTAGTAGAGTATAAATACGGCGGCCGCAGAAAATTGACGGAAGAAGAAGTAATGGACACTTTTGTCTTCATTGTAAAAGAGAACGGTAAAGACAAAACCATTCTAGTTAAAGTCACTCATTTGCTTAGTGATAATAAGTCGTTAAGCCTGACCGTTGAAGAACAGAAATAGGGATTGTTTGTTTCCAGCGAATGTTTTTTCAATGTAATTCTGCTGAGATTGCATGAAAGGGCATTCGTTTTTCTATATTTGTAAACCGCCTCACCAGCAGCCTTGCTTGGTGTTTTTTTTTGGTCTTTTTAATGCAATAAGAAATGGATTTTAAAAAATGTTTCTGCTAGTCTAAAGATATGAAGAGATGGCGGGGAGGCAGACCTGGTGGCGAAAGAGAAAATACTCGTTGTTGAAGACGAAGTGAAAATTGCGCGCTTGCTTGAATTGGAACTGGGATTTGAAGGATATGAAGTGACCAAGGTGTTTGATGGTTTAGATGGATTGGAAAAATTCAGAACAGAAAACTGGGATTTAATCCTGCTAGATGTGATGCTGCCGGGACTAAGCGGAATTGAACTGCTGCGCAGAATCAGAGCAGGGAATAAATCTACACCTGTGCTCCTTCTTACGGCCAAAAGTTCGGTGGAGGATAAAGTTTCTGGACTTGATTTAGGTGCAAATGATTATATTACAAAGCCTTTTCAAATTGAAGAACTGCTTGCAAGAGTCCGGGTTGCACTGCGCAACAAACAGAGTGAACAAAATGAAGAACAAATAGATACTTTAGAAATAGAAAATTTGAAAATCGATGAAAAGACAAGAGAAGTGATTAGAGGGGATGTACAAATTGAATTAACACCGCGGGAATTTGATCTTTTATCATTCCTGCTTCGCAATAAGAGACAGGTGCTGTCCAGAGATCAAATATTAGAGGCTGTATGGGGCTACGATTTCATGGGTGATACAAATGTGGTTGATGTGTATATTCGCTATGTCCGCAAAAAAATTGAACCAGCAGGAGAGCCCTCCCTTATTCATACGATCCGGGGAGTAGGCTACGTCATAAAGGAGCCAAAATGAAGCTTCGAAATAAAATCAACTTGTACACATCTGTATTATTTGCCTTCCTTATTATTGTCATGAATGCTGCTCTTTTCTTTCTGTTTTCAAAAATGATTGTAGACAGTGAACTGGATACTGCAAGGGATGAGTTAGAAAACCTGGCGCAGGAGATTGACCAATCCCTAGGACAAATACCTCCAGCAGATCTGCTTAGGGCATATGCTCCTTTAGATGGGGTTATTCAAATAGTGCAAGATGTTAATGGTGATTTGAAAAGCACGATAGGCTCAAATTCAGAAGAAAACCGGAAATTATTAGACGAGATGGATGAACAATTTTATCAGTCAGAACAAACGGAAGAATTGGTTCTTGGCAATCAGCATTATGCCTTTTCGTCTATTCCCATTATTTTACCGGATGGAGAAGTTGCCAATCTGCAGACGGTCAAAAGCATTCAATCAGCCATTAATATCCTGCAGCTGTTTCGGATTGTTCTTGTCATTGTGACATTGCTGACACTTGTTCCTGTGTTAATATCAAGCAGAATCTTGAGCAGTTTTATCATGAATCCAATCATTTCAATGATTGAGACGATGAAGGAAATCAGGGAGAGCGGACAGTTTAAACAGCTTAAGCTAGAGGGGAAATCGAAGGACGAACTTCATATAATGGGAGATACGTTTAATCACATGATTACTTTATTGGAAAATAATTATGAAAAGCAAAAACAGTTTGTTTCCAATGCTTCCCATGAATTCAAAACCCCTTTAACCGTTATTGAAAGTTATGCGAGTTTATTAAAACGAAGAGGCTTACAAGATCCGGCTTTATTCGAGGAATCTGTTGAAGCGATTCATTCTGAAGCCATAAGAATGAGAGAAATGACTGAACAGCTGTTATTGCTGGCAAAGCACCATGAACAATGGAATATTGAATGGAACGACATTCAGCTGAGACCTTTTTTGCTTCAAACTGCTAAGGCGTTTGAGCAAGCCTATAACCGAAAAATCTCATTTAATTGTGACGAGACTTCCATTGTGCGTACAGATGAGCAAAAGCTCAAACAGCTGCTGTTTATCTTTCTGGATAATGCGAGGAAATATAGTGATGATGACATCATTCTTTCATGTGAAAAAAAGAACCAGAAAGTACTTATCCATATTCAGGATTTTGGTTCAGGCATCGGTGAAAAGGATTTGCCGCGGGTATTTGAACGATTTTATCGGGTGGATGAAGCAAGAACAAGGCAAAATGGCGGTACTGGTCTCGGACTTTCACTGGCAAAGGAAATGGCAGATGTAATGGGCATCCAGCTGGAGCTTAAAAGTGAAAAAGGGGCTGGTACCACGGTCACTTTAATGTTTAATTAAGGAAATTCTCATCCATTTCTCATTTTTCTGTTTCATAATGTGGAGAGAAGGATGGAGGGGGAAATAGATGAAAAACAAATGGATATGGATCCTAACTGTATTGGTTTTGGCTGGTTTTATCGCAGGTTTTTTTCTATTTAATCAGGAAAAAGCAATGACAATGGAAGAAGCCAAAACACTTATTGCGAATCGTTATACAGGCGAGGTAATCAATATTGAAGAAATGGACGGAGAGTTTATTGCCGAGATGAATCGCGATACCGGAAACTATCAGGTTGCCATTGATGCCTTCAATGGAGAAACAAGATCCCTCGAAAAAACAGGAACGAACGAGAACACAGATACTCCTGAAAAAAGCGATGAACCAGTTGAAAAGGAAATCTTAACACAACAGCAGATTAAAGATCAGCTTAAAGCAGCAGGTCATAAGGTGACTTCTGTTAAAAGCAGCACATCAAATGAGAATAAACTGTATGTGGCTGAAGTGGAAAAGGGAGATCAAAAAAGCCAGCTTGAAATAGATGCTGTAACAGGCGAAATTCTTAAGACAACTCCTTTAGAAGAGACGACTACAAAAATTTTAACAGAAGAGCAAGCGAAAGAAATTGCCCTGCAAACGGTTAATGGCTCTATTGATGACGTTGATTTTGAATCCATCAATGACCAGCCCTACTACCTAGTGGAAATTGAGACAGAAGATGATCAAGAAGCCGTCGTCCAAATCAACGCGATCACAGGCAAATACACTATATCATGGGAAGAAGATTAAAGATTGGCCAGGGGAATGGGATTCCCTTGGTTTTTTTGATTCTGCTTCGAGTGGAGGAGGGGTGTATCAATGGCTTTAACGATCCATCTTGATAAATTTCATGGACTTCGGTCTGGCAGATAACTCCGAAAAATAACGGGCGACTATCCATCTTATCAAACTCCTCTTGAATTAAATTCAGCAGATAAAAAAGCAAATTCATTAATTTTGTGCCTCTTTTTAGATATAAAACCTGCTAAAATCGCTATCCGCCAGCATTTTTACTCCTAAATGAGTAAATTTCATTTCTTTCTCATCATTTTCTAATGTTATTCTACCGTTTCTTTAAGATAAGAAGACTATATTGATATTGTAGAAAACAAATTGAAGGAGGAAACAAAATGAAAAAGAAAATTTGGATTGGTGCACTTGCAGGGTTAGTTGTATTAGGAGGAGCAGCTGCAGCTGGCGCAACACAAAAATCAGCTGAGGAGCAGGCAACAAAAGAAATGATTACTTTGGAGAAGGCGAAGGAGCTGGCCTTAAAAGAACAGCCAGGTGTAATTGAAAGCATTGAACTGGAAAGCAATTTAAAAGGACGCTACTATGACGTTGATATTGATAACAATGATGACCGCATGGATTATGACGTGGATATTGATGCATATACTGGCGAAGTTTTATCTGTTAGAGAAGATCGTGATGATGACGATGATTTCGATGATCAGGATGATGATCATGTACAAAACAGTCAAGCAAACTCTTCAGCATCAGGTCAAAGCACACAAACTGCTGATCAAAAGATCTTATCTGAAAAAGACGCCATTGCCATTGCAGAAAAAGAAACTAACGGCAAAGTAAAGGAAATGGACTTGGATAGCGATGATGGCACAATGAAGTATGAATTCGAGTTGCGCACAAAAAATGGCGAAGCAGAAATTGAATTAGACGCAGTAACAGGCGAAGTATTGGAACTGGAATTTGATAACGATAATGACTAATTTCCGGCAGGCTGTTAAACAGCCTGTTTTTTTATGCAGTAATGAATTTAAGAGACATCTATAAAAATATGAGCATGAATCATCATTCCCCGTCCCTGCTCATAGATTAGGATAAGGACTTAAAGGGGGAGTGGCAAATGCAAGTGGAGGATGCGAAAGCACTCGAATATGCGATACATGAGATTACGGAAATTGCCAGCGGGTTTGGTCTCGACTTTTATCCGATGCGTTATGAAATTTGTCCGGCAGATATTATTTATACATTTGGAGCCTATGGAATGCCAACTCGTTTCTCACACTGGAGCTTTGGCAAGCAATTCTTTAAAATGAAGCTTCAATATGATCTTGGACTTTCAAAAATATATGAACTTGTAATCAATTCCGATCCATGTTATGCCTTTTTGCTTGATTCAAATTCACTTATACAAAATAAGCTCATCGTCGCGCACGTCTTGGCGCACTGTGACTTCTTCAAAAACAATGTTCGCTTCCAGAATACAAAGCGCGATATGGTTGAAAGTATGGCAGCAACAGCTGAAAGGATTCGCTTATATGAAGTTGAACATGGCAGAAAAGAGGTTGAGACATTTTTAGATGCGGTTCTTGCCATTGAGGAGCATATTGATCCTTCCTTAATGCGGCCAAGGTTTGCGTGGAGCACAGAAGAAAGTGAATTTGAAAGCTCTGATAGCATAGCGGCTTCTCCATATGATGATCTATGGGGTTTAGATGATCGCGGGCCAAAGCAGGAAAAAATAAAGAAAAAACGCAAATTTCCGCCTCGTCCTGAGAAGGATTTAATGCTTTTTATTGAAAGCTATAGCCGTGAATTGACAGATTGGCAGCGCGATATTTTAACCATGATGCGCGAGGAAATGCTGTATTTCTGGCCGCAGCTTGAAACGAAAATTATGAACGAAGGCTGGGCTTCCTATTGGCATCAGCGGATTTTAAGAGAACTTGATTTAACAAGCTCAGAAGCAATTGAATTTGCAAAATTAAATGCTGGTGTTGTGCAGCCATCCAGAACGGGCATCAACCCTTATTATCTAGGCTTAAAAGTGTTTGAGGATATCGAAGAGCGCTACAATCATCCTACTGAGGAAATGAAGCGGCGTGGAGTTCAGCCAGGTTCAGGTCGGGAAAAGATGTTTGAGGTGCGTGAAATTGAATCCGATATTTCCTTTTTACGCAATTATCTAACAAAAGACCTTGTCATGAGAGAGGATATGTATTTATTCCAAAAGCAGGGCAAGGATTACAAAGTAGTTGATAAACAATGGGAGAACGTGCGTGATCAGCTGGTTGGCATGAGAGTAAATGGAGGCTTTCCTTATCTAACGGTAACGGATGGCGATTATCTGAAAAATGGCGAGCTGTATATAAAGCATTGGTATGAAGGCATTGAACTTGATCTGAAATATTTGGAAAAAGTACTTCCATATATCCATCAGCTATGGGGGAGAAATGTCCACATGGAGAGCATGGTGGAAGGCAAGGAAATGGTATTTTCTTATGATGGAAAGTCTATCCACCGCAAGTACCTATAAAGGCATCTCTATAGAATTGAAAAGCCGCAAAATTGCATGGAATTCCGTGCGTTTTGCGGCTTCCTTGTGCTTAATAATTAGTAAACACTAGTAATAGTTTAGTGTATCGCCTTTTTCTTAAATCTGCCGCCGCGCACCTCAGATATATTGGCAACTGCCAAAAACGCATTGGGGTCTAATTCTTCTACAATTGTTTTTAATTTTGCTTCCTCAAGCCGTGTAATCACGACAAAGATCACTTTTTTATTGTCCCCTGTAAAAGCGCCTTCGCCATTTAAATATGTGACTCCTCGGCCAAGCCGAGCTATAATTGCTTCTCCTATTAATTGGTGATTCTCACTAATGATCCATGCTGATTTTGATTCATCTAAACCTTGAATCACAACATCAATTGTTTTAAAAGCAATAAAGTATGTAATAATCGAGTACATCGCCCGATCCCAGCCAAATACGAAACCAGCTGTCACAAAAATAAAGACATTAAAAAACATGATTATTTCGCCAACTGAAAACGGAAGATTTTTATTAAGTAAAATGGCAAGAATTTCTGTGCCATCCAGGGATCCGCCATAACGAATGACAATGCCAACGCCAATTCCTAAGCTGATGCCGCCAAAAACGGTGGCTAATAACAGGTCACTCGTGAAGACAGGGACATTATGGAGCAGCAATGTGGTGAGAGAGAGAACGCCAATGCCGAGCAGAGTAGAAAGAGCAAAGGTTTTTCCAATTTGTTTATAACCTATATAGAAGAAGGGGATATTCAGAAGAAATATAAAAATCCCAAGCTTTATATGTGTTAAGTGAGACAATATAATCGATATGCCTACAATACCACCATCCAGAATTTGATTTGGCACTAAAAACTCTTCAATGCCAATTCCCATAAAAATGGCTCCAATAATAATAAATATAATTCTCTTAAAGACTTTCCCTTTCGATGTTGCTCTGTGCAACTGCTGATTGTTCATTTCTTCAGGAGTCAATTCCATCAGCAAACCTCCTTTCCTATCCTATCTATTTTAGCACGATTAGAAAAAATAAAATGAAAATTCTGTCCAGTATCTGTATAAAATGACTTATTATAAATGATTATCTCTGTCCTTATCTGGGAAAAGGAGACTATACTCTCAAATCTACTGTAAAGGATGTGAATAAAAGTGAACCGTGCAATTACTTTTGGAAAAAAGCTGTCTGCAGAATTAAAAGAAGATCGTGCAACAGGACTTGCAGCAGAGCAGGCTTACTATTATATGTTGGCAATATTCCCGTTGTTGATCTTAATGATCTCTATTTTGCCATATTTATCTATTGATCCGCAAACGGTGCTCACATATTTAAGCAGTATTTTGCCTGGAGATACGTTCAGCTTAATTGAGGAAAATGTTATTAATATTATAACGGTGCCAAATGGAGGGTTACTGACCTTCGGGATCATCGGTACACTTTGGTCGGCATCCAATGGAATGATGGCCTTTATTCGTGCTATGAATACGGCATTTGATGTAGAGGATTCCAGATCTTTTATCATAGTTAGGCTTATATCAATTGGGTTAACGCTTGGTTTAATCCTTGCTATTGTAACCGCAATGCTGCTTCCGATATTCGGGAATGTCATTGTCGACTTTATTGGACAATTCATTTATATCCCCAATAATATGGAAGTTTTGATCAATATTTTACGCTATGTCATTGCGATTGTTGTTATGGCAACTGTACTGGCTTGTCTTTATAAATTTGCGCCAGACAAGCATTATCCATTTAAGGAAGTATTGCCTGGAGCTTTTGCAGCGACAGTTATTTGGCAAATTATCTCCTTTGGTTTATCCATTTATGTTAATAATTTTGCCAACTACTCAGCCACATACGGAAGCCTTGGTGGTGTAATTGTGCTAATGCTTTGGTTTTACTTAACAGGCTTGACCTTTGTTCTTGGGGGAGAAATTAACGCCTTGCTTCACAGAAGGAAAAAAGGACAAGCCATGAACAAAGCAAAAACAGCTGCAATGTAAATGACTTGGAGACATATACCGCTCCATTTTGACAATTGAACACATAAAAAAAGCGAGGACTGTTCCTCGCTTTTTTCTATTCACAAACGTTTTATAGTTTATGGATAAAAGGAATTTTAATTTTCCACCACTTGGTAATGGATTTAGGTGTCTCCTTCACGCTGGAAATAAGCGATGTAAAAACACCTTTTTTAAATTCAAAATCCTTCTGCAGCTCTTGCTGCTGCATTTTAAGTGCGTCAGTTTCATGCTTCAGTACATTCATCTTATGCTGCAATCGGCTATTTGTCTCATTCAGTCGTTCAATACTTGGCTGTGCCTCTTTCAATGTTTTTACTGCCGAAATGATAAAATAAACAATTGCAAGCACAATTACAGCGATACTTGCATACACAATAAACATTCTATCCCTCCCAAAGTTGTCGGATGTGTTGGCATCATTTAATGGATAAACTAATTGTATTCTTTTTTTACCCTTTAAGCATGAAAAATAACAACTGTTAAAAAATATAGTCAAGTTTGCATTAGAAATCCGACAATTATTATTATTCTTTCACAAAAAAGATTGAACAATCTGTTTGTGTGGTACATAATATATATGAGCATATATTCATATACGAAAAAAGGAGGGAATTCGATGGGACATTCACACTCACACTCACATTCACACGGTCATTCACATCATCATCATTCAACCAACAATAAGAAAGCCTTGCTTACTGCCTTTATATTAATTGCCGGCTTTATGGTCGTAGAGGTGATTGGAGGGCTGGTTACAAATAGTCTCGCACTTTTGTCAGATGCAGGACATATGCTTAGTGACGCGGCGGCTTTAGGGCTGAGCTTTTTAGCGATCAAGCTGGGTGAGAAAAAGGCGACCATAAGCAAATCCTTTGGGTATAAACGCTTTGAAATCATTGCAGCTTGGGTTAATGGTGTTACACTCTTAATTATCTCACTTTATATTTTTTATGAGGCTTATCACAGGCTTCTTGACCCGCCAGAGGTTCAAAGTCTTGGCATGCTGACGATCTCTGTTATCGGACTTATTGTGAATATTATTGCCGCATTTATTTTAATGAGCGGTGATAAGGACCATAATTTAAATGTCCGCAGTGCATTCCTGCATGTTATTGGTGACTTGCTTGGTTCTGTTGGTGCCATTACAGCTGCATTGCTTATGTATTTCTTTGGCTGGGGAATAGCGGATCCGATTGCAAGTATTATTGTCGCAATCTTAGTATTAATCAGTGGATGGCGAGTCATGAAGGATTCCTTTCATATTTTAATGGAGGGAACCCCAGAGGATTTGAATCCCGAAACAATAAAAAACGCACTCTTAAAGATTGGCCAGGTGGCCGATGTGCATGACTTGCATATATGGACAATTACTTCTGGTTTTCCGGCGTTAAGCTGTCATGTCGTCTTAACAGGTGATCAGGGGCATGATGCTGTACTGAAAAAGGCTCAAGGCATATTACATGATGAATATGGCATTGAGCACAGCACAATTCAGGTTGAAGGGAAGACAGAGGGATGTCCAAGTCATCATGGCACATGTAATTAATGCTGTGCATGATCGATAGTTTGCTTTAAAATGCTTAAGACGTGTTCATCATCATGACTATAATAAAGGGTCGTTCCCTCTCGGCGGAACTTCACTAAGCGCAGGTTTTTAAGGAAGCGCAGCTGATGTGAGACCGTTGATTGCAGTAATGATAGTTTCTCGGCAATATCATTAACAGAAAACTCTCCCTTCGAAAGCAAATGCAGGATTCGCAGGCGAGTAGGATCTGACAATGCTTTAAATGTCTGAGAAACAATAAATAAAGTTTCTTCATCAAAATCGTCATCAAGTAAAGAGTATGGCTGTTCATTTGTCATTGCAGAACACACCTCCTAATTATTGATATTATAATCCTGATTAGGCTCTTACAGCAAAGAAAACCACCGGTTAAGGTGGTTTTTTTGATGGAGCAGAAGAAATTATTCTTCTTTAATGCTATTTTTTATTTCGCCCATTAGCGTTTTCATTTCCTGGTGAAGCTTGTCATCCGTCAGATTAAGCTTTTCCTTCATCTCTTGAAAGCTTTTTCCGTCTTTTTTTAATTGAATGATTGTATTGAAGTCTTCACCTGAAGACTTAGACATGGCTGCAGCTGTAATGATAAAGTGCAGGCTCATATTTTCTTCTTTTATTAATGCTTCAAGATCAGCTTCATTTTTACCTGTATAAACGGATAAAGTTTTGAGAACCTCCGTCTGATGCTTCTTGAGAAATCGTCCCTTTGCTTTATAATGCTGTTTCATTTTCTGTAGATCTACACCGAATTGCTGTGCTGTTTTGTCCCAAGATGAACCGTTCTTTTTATATGAAGCTAATACATCTTCAACTTTTGCCTGCGAAAATTTTGCTATAAACGATGCTTTATAGATTTCTTCTTTGCTGTAGCCCTTATCTATTAAGGAATCAACCAGTTCTTTATCCATAAAACGATGTCCATGATGATCTCCTTCTCCGCCTTCCTGAGCTAATGCACTTCCTAATGAAGGGCAAAGAAGAGTGAAAATCGACAAGAATACTATAAGGATTTTTTTCATATTTGATCTCCTTTATCGTTAATAAACTTCAAACTTTAGCTTGTCCAAAAAAAGGCAATTCATGAAGGTAAACTTGAAAAAGAGAGAAAGTGAAGAAATGAGCGTATAAAAATTGAAAAAATGATATTATTTCGCTTTAATGTAACTATACCTAAACGTAATGACTGAATGTGCCATAGGATGGTGGATATGAAAATACTAGTAGTGGAAGATAATCAAAGTGTTTGCTCTATGCTCGAAATGTTTTTTATGAAAGAAGGATATGAGGGAACATTCATACATGATGGGCAATCCGGTTTTGAGCATTTTAATAAGGAAGCATGGGATTTAATTATTTTGGATTGGATGCTGCCAGTGATGGATGGTGTGACGTTATGCCGTAAGATTCGGGAGCTTAGTAAAGTGCCCATTATTATGCTGACTGCAAAAGATAGCGAATCAGATCAGGTGCTGGGACTTGAAATGGGGGCTGATGACTATGTGACAAAACCGTTTAGCCCGCTGACATTAATGGCGAGAATTAGAGCCGTCACCAGAAGATTTAATATGGACACGGAGGAAAAAGAGGAAGATAAATACATCACAACGGCTCATTTTAAAATCAGCAAAGAAACAAGAGAAGTTTATTTTAACGGTAATTTGCTTGGAAATTTAACACCAAAAGAGTTTGATCTTTTGTATTACTTTGTGAAAAATCCTAAGCAAGTATTTACAAGAGAGCAGCTGCTCGATAAGGTGTGGGGTTATCAATTTTATGGAGATGAACGGACAGTTGACGTTCATATTAAACGATTAAGAAAAAAGATCGGCACAGCACGCCAGCCGTTTATTCATACAGTATGGGGTATAGGCTATAAGTTTGATGAAAGTGCGGATGATCATGAAAGTTAAATATTTTTATCAGCTGCTGATCAGCCATATTATTATTCTGATTCTAGCTTTTTTGCTGCTTAGTCTGCTGTTTTCACAATTCCTGGAGAACTATATTTTTGAAAATAAGGTAGAAGAACTGGAATCCTATGGTAAGCAGATCCTGACTGATCTGACAGTTAGAATCGAAGGAACAGAAGAGTTTTTAAATGAATATAGCGAGATTCTTGAAGCCCGTAATATTCAGTATATTTTATTTGATCGAAAGGGAAGAGTTCTTTATCCAGAACTGCAGGAGCCGGTTGTCCTTTTATCTGAACAAGAATGGCTGGAGCTTTCCGCGGGAAATGGCATTTCAGTCCTCCATGATATCAAACGCTTTGATCAGGAGGTAACACTTGTTGCACTGCCTTATATGAATGGTGATCAGCTCATTGGTGGAGTTATTCTTCTTTCCCCGATCAGCGGCGCGATTCAAATGATTAGCCAGCTTAATAAATTTCTGCTTTATACGATCATTATTTCTTTGACTGCTACCATTCTGTTAAGCTGGTTCCTTGCGAAAAACTTAATTAAACGGATTCGGGACCTTAGAGATGCTACTTCTATGATTTCATCCGGCAATTATGATGTCCATGTTCCTCATGTGCACATGGATGAGATTGGCCAGCTGGCAAAGGATTTTAATGAAATGGCCGCAAAGTTAAAAAAATCGAATGAAGAAATCGATCGGCTGGAAAACAGAAGAAGAAAATTTATAGCGGATGTTTCACACGAAATGAGAACTCCGCTCACGACGATTAGCGGATTAGCTGAAGGAATCCAGAATAATCTCATTCCTGAGCAGGAAATGGAAAAGGGGATGATTTTAATTGATCGCGAGGCGAAAAGGCTGATTCGGCTGGTCAATGAGAATCTCGATTATGAGAAAATCCGATCCAATCAATTACAGCTTCATAAGATAAACGTGAATCTGCTCGAGACCTTTGAGGTTGTAGCTGATCAGCTCCTTCTTCAGGCCGAAGAAAAAAACAATACAATTATAATTGAGGCAGAGCCGCAAACAACAGTTGTAGCGGATTATGATCGTTTAGTGCAAATCCTTGTAAATATATTAAAAAACAGCATTCAATTCACTGAAAACGGAGAGATTTATTTAAGGTGCGAGGAAAGCGATCATGCAACAAATATCATGATAGAAGACAATGGGATTGGAATCGATCCTGAAGAAGTAGAAATGATTTGGGAAAGATTTTATAAAGCGGATGTTTCGAGGACAAGCAATTCTTTCGGAGAATTCGGCATTGGATTATCAATTGTCAAACAGCTGGTGGAACTGCACGATGGGAAAATTGAAGTGAATAGTGAAAAAGGGATGGGTACAACATTTTTTATTCAGCTGCCAAATGTATCTTGAATACCTAAAATGGAAACAAAAAATCTCGGCCAATAGCCGAGATTTTCTGCTTCATTCAATTATGGCATAACTTCTGTTTCTGTTAATGCGACCGGTTTTGTCTGCTGCTGCGGCAGAGCTTGAGGAGCCTGTTCCAATATTTCAGGAAGACGGTTTACTTCAAGGTATTTAATGTGATGGTCTTCCATTTCCATCACTTTAAATCGATATGAACCGTGGGTAATCACGTCACCTTCTTGTGCTTCATAATTCTCCGTTAAAATCCAGCCGCCAATAGTATCAACATCTTCATCATTGATATCGATTCCGAGCATGTCATTGATCTCGCTGACAAGCACTTTTGAATCGATGATAAAATGATCTTCCTTAACCGTTTGAATCATTGGGATTTCGTCATTGTCAAATTCGTCGCGAATCTCTCCAACGATTTCCTCAATAATATCTTCCACGGTTACAAGACCTGATGTACCGCCGTATTCATCCATTAAAATAGCTAAATGAATGCGTTCTTTTTGCATTTTTAACAGCAGGTCATGAATTGGGGTACTGTCAATTACACGGATAATTGGACGAATATAAGGCTCAAGTGTTTTCACCGCTGTATTCTTTTTTGCAATTAAGTCGGTCATGACTTCCTTCATATTAATCATGCCAATAATATGGTCTTTATCACCATCGATAATAGGATATCTTGTGAAGTTTTCTGTTTGTGCCGTCTGAAGGACGGTTTCTACATTGTCTTCCTTTGATAAGGAAATAATTTCTGTCCGCGGAACCATAATTTCTTTTGCAATTCGATTGTCAAACTCAAATATTTTATTTACATACTTGAACTCTGATTGGTTAATTTCCCCGCTCTCATAGCTTTCTGAAAGAATGATGCGAAGCTCTTCCTCGGAATGGGCAAGTTCATGTTCAGATGCAGGCTTTAATCCGAATAATCCGGTTAAAAAGCGTGCAGATCCATTTAAGAACCAAATAAATGGATACATGATGCGATAGAACCAAATAAGTGGATGTGCAATAATTAATGTCACTGCTTCAGCCTTTTGAATCGCCAGCGTT
The DNA here is from genome assembly GCF_001636345.1 of Cytobacillus gottheilii. Classification (GTDB taxonomy): domain Bacteria; phylum Bacillota; class Bacilli; order Bacillales; family Cytobacillaceae; genus Cytobacillus; species Cytobacillus gottheilii. The sequence goes on along the minus strand of NZ_KV440945.1, from coordinate 3,335,433 downwards.
TTCGGTGCAAGCTCTCCAACTACAACATGAAGGAATGTAACAATTAAAAATGCACATGCAATAATGAGTACATGTGAAACATCATCGGATAAACCGAAAAACTGGATAATTGGACTAAGCAATACTTCAAAAGTAGGCTCTCCAAGCCATCCGAGTGCTAAGGCAGTAATGGTTATCCCTAACTGACATGCTGATAAATACTCATCTAAATTGGTAATTAATTTTTTTGCGGCTATCGCTCTTGTACTGCCTTCTTCAATTAATTGATCGATTCGTGAGCTTCTAATCTTCACAATGGCAAATTCCGAAACTACAAAAAATGCCGTCAAAGCAATTAAAGTGGCGAAAATAACCAAATTAAATATGTCCAAATAAGTTCCCCTTCTCCCGTGTTAACGGGCAGGGTGTCACCTCCTGATTAATGGAAAAATAAGGTTAACTCGTTAGACTGACAAGTGATTGCAGCAATGCAGATCCTTCCAGTGAAAGCTTTTTAGAAAAACCGTTTTTGTTTTTCTCATCCAAATTCTTAATGAGCGGCATAAGGACGGATATTTCATTTTGAAGCTGTTTCATTTGCAATGTTACTGCATCGATTTGCATTTCAACTTCTACAGTGCGAATTTCCCTATTTGTCCTCATTTCTAGTTTTCTCTTAATCTCCTCTAAAGGAATATGCATTTTTTTGCATTCCTCAATAAAGCGTAAATCAACTAATACTTCTTCCGAATAAAATCGATAATTAGACTTTGAACGCGTCGCTTGGATTAGACCTATAGATGTATAGTAGTCTATTGTTCTTTTAGAAACATTTGCGATTTCTGCTAGTTCACCGATGCGATATAATGCCCCATCTTACCACCTCAGCTTATCATTAGTTGTAATTATTATACGTTACTAAAAACCATACAGTCAAACGTTCCAGTTGGAAAAAATGGATATATAAAAGTATATGAAATTTGAATAAAAAAATGATTACGAAATATTCTGATTTTAATGGTGGTCATTTGATTTGTTAAGTATGTGGGGAAACAGATTGATTTTAGAGTGAGGAGGGGATATGTGGCAGATAAAAAGAGCAATCCTCCCCATAATGAAATGTCTTATTTTTTCATATGGGAAGATCGCTGATTCTTATTGTTACTTTAAACTTTCAAACCATTCACGGTACAGCAAGCCATATACAGCAAGATCATGAAAATCATCGTAAAGAAATTCAGCATCGCGAACAATTCCTTCTTGTGTGAATCCAAGTCTTTCTGGTATAGCCCTGCTCTTCGTGTTGCCGATTCCGCAGCGGATTTCAATCCGGTTTAACTTAAGTTCTAAAAAGCTGTAGTTTACTATTGCCTGTACACTTCTTGTCATAATCCCTTTGCCCTGGAAGCCCTCACCCAGAAAATATCCAATGCTTGTCTGTTTATTATGCCAATCGATTTGATGAAGGCCGATCGAGCCTGCTAATTTTCCTTTATACCGAATGCCCGCATTAAAGCCATTATTATCGGCAAATTGCTTTAGCCACATTGGGATAATCGAGTTGTATTGAACAGCAGATGTGGTGTTATCTACCCACGGAAGCCATTTTCGCAAATGCTGCCGGTTAAAATCAACTAAAGCAAATAATTCCTCGGTATGCTGAAGCTGAAATAATTGCAGCTCTAATTCTTCGTCAACTTTTAACGTAAACATGATGATTCCCCCTCCTGAATTAACATCATCATAACGAATGTATGAAGAAAAAAAAAGATTATTTTCAGTATTTTAAAAATAAACAAGCTTAGTAAAGGGATTACAGACTGGATGTATTTGTATAGTGTATTTTATTTTGTTGGCGGCTTAGTTTCAGCTATACTATAAAAGGGTATAAATACGAAAATTAGAAGGATTTTCCTTAAATGGTTTTCAGCTCGAAAATGAATGATGGAGGAAGACATACATGAAATTAACAACTAAAATAATCATTGGGTTGATTGCTGGAGCAATTGTTGGGATTATATTAAATTTATCTGCGCCAGACTTATTTTCCACCCTTGATACGTATTTATTTAATCCTTTAGGAACCATCTTTATTAACCTTATTAGTATGCTTGTCGTTCCTATCGTTCTATTTTCTATTATTCTAGGTGTGACGGGATTAGGTGAACCCAAAAATCTTGGAAGAATAGGGGTTAAAACGGTAAGTTATTACTTAATTACGACAGCCATTGCCATCATTATTGGTATAGGATTTGCTATGATTTTTAAACCAGGTCTGATTGGAGAATTTAATACGGCAGATGCAGAGTATAGTACAGAGGAAGCACCGCCTGTTAGTGAAACATTGATTAACATTATACCGAGCAATCCTTTTGAAGCACTTACCTCAGGTAATATGCTGCAGATTATTGTGTTTGCCGTATTAGTAGGATTTGCTTTAACTAGATTGGGAGAGAAAACAAAGGGAATTGTGAATCTCATCGAGCAAGGAAACGAAGTTATGATGTATTTAGTTGGCTTGGCGATGAAGGTAGCACCTTATGGTACATTTGGTTTAATTGCCTCAGCAATAGGCAGTCAAGGCTTTTCCGCAATAAAGGCAATGGGTGTTTATATGCTTGTCGTTTTAGGCGCCTTATTTGTTCATGCAGCAGTAACATATGGCTCGTCTGTATACTTTCTTGGCGGAATGAGTCCACTTAAGTTCTTTAAAGGGTTTTCTCCTGCAATGGGAGTTGGCTTTAGTACCTCAAGCAGTAATGCAACATTGCCGCTATCAATGGAAACGGCGCAGAAAAAATTGGGTGTTCCTGAACCTATCAGCAGTTTTGTACAGCCGCTTGGAGCTACCATTAATATGGATGGAACGGCTATTATGCAAGGTGTGGCAACAATTTTTATTGCACAGGTATACGGATCAGATTTGTCATTAACGCAATTGATGACCGTTGTTTTAACTGCTGTATTAGCAAGTATTGGGACTGCTGGTGTTCCAGGAGTAGGTTTGATCATGCTGGCAATGGTTCTGCAATCAGTAGACCTTCCAGTTGAAGGAATTGCTTTAATTATTGGGATCGACCGTTTGCTTGATATGGTTAGAACCTCTGTGAACATTACAGGTGACGCTGCCTGTGCGGTAGTGGTAGCTAATACAGAGGAGAAAAGGTTACAGAAGAAAGCCTAAAGATTAAAAGACAATATGATGATGCCATTCTATATTGAAAGTCAAAAAGCTTGCCGCTCGGCAAGCTTTTTTTGATCTGATAATCAGTTATGGTTCCTTTTAGCAATCGGAAGCAGAATGCTAAACACTGTTTTGCTTGTTTCTGATGTACATGTAAGGGTGCCGCGGTGCTTTTCAATAATTTCCCGGCAAACAAAGAGACCCAGCCCAGTTCCAAGTGTTTTGGTTGTAAAGAAGGGCTCGAATATGGTTGAAACAAGATTGTCAGGGATTTGCGGCCCGTTATTCTCAATATCTACCTTAACTTTGTCATCGACCTTTAAAGTTCTGATTTCAATAATGGGATTTATTCTGTCAGGGCTTAAAACATCAATTGCATTAAAAATAATATTAATAAATACTTGTCTTATTTCGTCTTCATAGCCTTCAAGATATATATCTTCAGCAAGCGCCTGTATTGTTTTTACCTTGCCATCAAGTATACTCGGATAAAGAAAGATCAGTACTTCTTCTATTAAATCGTTTAAAGAAAAAACGATCTTTTCTTTTCCTATTAGTTCTTTTTTAGAAAGAAGCAGGAATTGGGAAATGCGGAAATTCAGCTGCTCGATTTCATTTGAGATGATATCTAAATATTTCATATCAGAATGTTCTGCCTTTAGCAGCTGGATAAAACCTTGAATTGAGGTAAGCGGGTTTCTGAATTCATGGATAAAGCTTGATGTCATTTGTCCAAGCAGTGTCAGCCGATCTTTATGGGTAGAATCGATAAACTGTGTTTTTTCTTTAATTATGTTATTTTGAGTTTCACTATAATGGGATACGGAATAATATAAGAATTGGTCAAAGCAGGAATTTAATCGATCTACAAACAGCTGCAGTTCATCAAGTTCTAATTGTAATGTTAAGGCAAATTTTAATATGACTGCTCTTCCGCAATTCACATTGAAAACAAAATCACCAATGTTTATATTGGCTTCTACGCGCTGATGTGCAATTTTTAAAGCAAAAATGCTGATCTTTTCATTGAGAACATGTTCTTGATCTAAAAGTGACTCAATAAATAATTCAAACATATCGTTTCCGTTCATGAAGATCTGCTGTGCATGAGGGTCATCGGTTTTCGTTTTAAGTTGTTTCATCCAATCACTTAACAGTTCTTGTTTATTCGCTTGCAAACAACGCAGGACAGTTTCTTTTGTGACAGTTTGCATGAAGGCCTCCATAATTTAGTGATTTTCGTTTATTTACTATAATAGATTCGCTTACAAACACTAAATTCCTTTTTAGGAGAAATAGAAAAATCGTAAAATCGGTATTTCGAATCATATGAATAAAGATATTTAGAATTTGAAATAAAATAGGATTTCGTTTTATAATAGAGATATCACGTGTAAATTTACACGAAGTAAAAAGGACTGAATCGATATTGACTCGAGAAGAAATTATTATGAAAGTATCCGAAAAATTACGGCTCATTCGAACTGAGGCTGGCTACACCCAAGACAAAATGGCTGAGATCATCGGTGTTTCAAAGAAAACCCTCGTGCAAATTGAAAAAGGCAGAGCTGAAGCCGGATGGTCTACAGTTGTAGCTGTATGTGCACTTTTTCGCGAAACCGAAACAGTTAGATTCTTATTTGGAAACGAACCATTGGAAGTCCTTGAAACAATTGCAAGAGAAGGAATTGACTACAGAAAAGAAAAAACAATGGGCGGAAAAATATGGTGGCGTGAAATGGAGAAGAAAAATGGTCTAATTCTTCAGCAAAACATTATTAGTCAGCATTTCCGTATTATTGATCAAGACCACTTTCGAATTTATAGCAGTTTTGATGAACAATCTTCTAAAGAACGATTTCAGGAAGCAGTGAAAGAGTACTTATAACCTTATAACTGATTCATTGCGGTTTGAGATGAATAGAAGAATTGTAGAGATGCTAAAAGAATGATGAGAAAACAATTGATAAGCGGCTGCGGCTGCTTTTTTTTATTTTAGGAATCTATAGGTGCCTATAAGTTTAAATTACATGAAGCCATAAAAAGAAAACACCTCTTTAGAGATGCTTTCTTTTTTATCAATCTATTTATTGTGCAACTAAAACAGAGCATGGTGCATTTTTTAATATTTTTTCACTTGTGCTGCCAACAAATAATTTTTTTAATCCGCTTTTTTGAGAACTTCCAGTTAAAATGAGATCTGCATTTTTTTCAGCTGCAAATTCGCAAACGCTTTCTGCAGGGTCTCCGCTTAACACTTCATAGTCTGTTTTGGCATGAAGACCAGCTGTGATTTGTTTCGCGTTAAAGAGGGCCTGATCTGCACTATTGCTGACTTGGGCATGGGTGTTGGGATAAATATCTTCATATCGATCCTCTGCAGGTGGAATAGGCATGCCTTCTAAACCAAATCCGTTTGCCCGGAGCGGCTGATAACCAGGCTGTGAATCTAAAGTTGTATTTGCTACCTTTTCTTCGAAAACGTGAGCAATATATAATGAACATTCAGGATTGCCTTTTACAAGATTACTTGCCATTTTCAGTGCATTTTGGCTTGCAGTTGAATCGTCATATGCGACTACTATACAGTTTAATTGTTCATTCATGGCCATCACCTTCCTTAGCAATTTTAATAAGAATTAAATCTGGATTGAGTTATAAGATGTATTGCTTTTGAGAGAATGTTTACTGTGGGACTGCTGACAGATGTCTGCTATGCTTTGCAGGTGTTTTTCTGAACTGCTGCCCTCCACAATAATTTTTACAATACTTCCAGGAGTGACGGTTAATAAGAAAGATACCAGTTTAGGCAGGTTTTTAACCTGAGTCAGTTTATTTCCGCTATATAAGAATGCTGAGCCATTGAAGCTTTTGCTTTTTTGATATAGATCTAAAATTGTTTTCATAGATAATTTGTTTTTTATGATTACTGATGCTGATTCGATTTTATTCATGATAAAAACTCCTTTTAATGATGTAATATCTGATCACTTTGCTTTGTTATCTGAAAAATACCCGTGGAAAAAACAAAGTAAACCGTTCAAAGGAAAATGTGATAATAGGACTAAAATCGTTACATTAGTCCTAAATTGTACGACAATACTGTTTTTTTGTTACAGAGCTAGGTGGATTTCTACTTTAAGGCAAGCGTTTTCCTGCCGGTGTATCGCACTAATTCATTTATGTCAGCAGACATAGTGTCATGGAAAAAATCATCTCAGGAAAAATGTAAAAATAAAAATGAACTTTTGTCCGACTTATTCGTCATATAGATAGAGTGAAGCAGAAGCGGGGGATTTGGATGGAAGATAAGGTATTAATAAGAAAAGCTAAAAGAGGTGACCAGCAATCCCTGGCAGTGCTGCTGCATACACATTATCCTTTCCTTTTTAAATATTGCATCAAGCTTACAATGAACAAGTATACAGCCGAAGACCTAACACAAGAAACAATGGCAAAGGCGATCGAGAAGATTTCCTTATATAAAGGTGAAGCAAAGTTTTCTTCATGGCTGATTACAATTGCTACAAATGTATATGTAGATAGCAAACGGAAAAACAGCCGATATCAGTTATGGAGACAGGAACAGATCCATCAACGCCAAATGAGATGGCAGATCGAATACCATAATGAAGACTGGAATGATACGATGCAGGTACTTGGCACTCTTTCAGATAACATGAGAATACCGATCATATTAAAGCATTATTACGGCTATTCTTACGCTGATATTGCTGAGATGATGAATAAATCCGAAGGGACCATAAAATCAAGGGTACACAATGGGATCGAAGCGATCAGAAAGGAGCTGAAGGCAGATGGAAGAGAATCAAAATAGGCAAGATGTGGACCTGAAAAGAATAGAAGAAGAGCTTGTTCGCGGTCTGAGCGGATTAGATAATAGTGTTGAGGAAGAAAGCAGGGGTTTAGATTGGTTTGAACGGTATACTGCGCATCAAATACAGCATATTAAGAAAAAGCAGCATCGGGACAATTGGCTCTTTGCCTTCATAGGATTAACCGTTCTTTGCTTCGTCCTATTCACGCTGTATAGCAGTCCAAAGATTTTTATTCTGATTCAAATAGCTGTTTTCCTGCTCATACTGATCTATGGCACCTTGTCTAGTTCCCGGAAAAGGGGGAGACAGTTATGAATACCGAGGTTGAACATTCTCTACCCGTTATTATCTGTGCGGCAGTCATATTGATTTGTCAAAGCGTCTTTTTGTTTAGAGATGCAAGAAAAAACGGACATAATTATTGGTTTTGGGGAGTTATCGGCATGATTCAAGCTCCAGTTCCATTGCTGGTATATATATTTTTTATTAAAAAGCAATGGAGGAAGGACGATAAAAGGTAAAGGAAATGGTGCCTATGCAGAGAATGAAACAATGGCTTTTATGGTTAGCACTCTTAGGACAATTGGTTTGTTTTGTTATGTTATTTATTCATATTTGGACTGCCATTATTTTTTATATCCTATACTTTGCTGCTGTCATTATATTAATAATCGTTTTAATAGCAGAGCGTAAAAAAGAAAAAGAGGAGGACGATCAAAATGATTATCACAACTACTGATACAGTACCAGGCAAGGTCATTAAAGAATGGAAAGGGTTTGTCAGAGGAGGTACCATTCAGTCAAAACATATCGGAAAAGACATTCTTGCAGGATTAAAGACGATTGTTGGCGGTGAGATTTCGGAGTACACTGAGATGATGGAGGAAGCGCGTCAAAAAGCAATTGGACGAATGGTGGAAGATGCGAGGAGCAAAGGTGCAAATGCGATCATTGGTATGCGTCTGCAGACAGCGGGGGTTATGCAAAATGCTGCCGAAATCATTGCTTATGGAACGGCGGTATATGTGGAAGAAGGGTAATACTCTAAAAAGTGTAAATACGGACTTCTGACTGTTGACAATTATCAGAAAAAAATGGTAATCTTCAAGAGCACTAATATTTTTACAAAAAAGGAGGAGAGAACAATGAAAATGAAAAGACTAGTATATAAATCCAACTTCATACATTGTTCATATCCGAATTTCGCGTAAACTTCTGGCAATTATACGTGAGGTATGAGCAAATCGCTATACCTCCTAAGATGAGATGCATGCTCTTTTTGGGTATGCATCTTTATTTTTGCCTAAATTTAGTGACTCGAAATAAAAGGAGCTGGCGGATGATGATTTGGAACAGACAAACCCAACTGAATTTTAAAAAGGTGTTGCTGGATGGAGGGTAGCTTCGGCTTACTGAAAGAGAAAGCAGGTGTAAATTATGTTTGATGTATTAGGAAAGCTAGGCTGGTTTTTTAAACAGTATTGGAAGCAATATACAATAGCAATTGTATTGCTGATCATTGCAAGTGTCTTAGAGGTCATTCCTCCCTTTTTGCTGGGAGAAATTATTGATCAGATTACGTCTGGAGAATTTACCAGAGCAAATCTAATGCAGTATGTTTATATTTTTATTGGCATTATTATAGGCGGATATATTTTAAACTTTATTTGGCAATACCGTTTATTTCGCGGTGCTATTGATTTAGAAAAGATTATGCGCCGAAAGCTGATGCTTCAGTTTTTGAAGATGACACCTACATTTTATGAAAAAAACCGGACTGGTGACTTAATGGCCCGGGCAACGAATGATTTAAATGCTGTTTCTCTGACAGCTGGCTTCGGTATTATGACATTAATTGACTCGACTCTTTACATGGGAGCCATTATTTGTGCAATGGGTTTCTTAATTTCATGGAAGCTGACTTTTTTCGCGATGCTGCCTGTCCCGATTATGGCGGTACTTATTCAGTATCTTGGAAAGCTTGTACACGAGAGGTATATGCTTGCTCAGGATTCGTTTGGTGTGCTAAATGACAATGTTCTTGAATCTGTTGCAGGTGTCCGGGTTGTACGCGCATATGTGCAGGAAAAGAAGGATGAAAAGAACTTCGCTGACATGTCGGAGGATGTATACCAAAAGAATATGGATACTGTGAAAATCAATGCACTTTTTAATCCAATAACGAAAATTGGAACGGGTATCAGTTATGTTGTGGCGATTGGTTATGGAGCTGTTCTCGTATCAGCAGGAGAGCTTACAGTCGGCCAGCTTGTTACATTCAATGTTTACTTAGGAATCGTTGTTTGGCCCATTTTTGCCATTGGAGAACTGATTAATGTCATGCAGCAGGGAAATGCATCGCTTGATCGTGTGCAAGAAACGTTGAATTATCAGGCAGATGTTCGTGATAGCGTATCTCCGATTGCTGTGAAAAGCCCTGATTCAATTGGTTTTACATCATTAATGTTCCAGTATCCAACAAGTCAGGTGAAAAACCTGCAGGAAATCTCATTAGCCTTGAAGAAGGGTGAAACACTTGGAATTGTTGGCAAAACAGGTGCTGGAAAAACAACTTTTTTAAGACAATTGCTCCGTGAATATCCAATTGGAGAAGGCAGACTAAGTATTAACAATGTGGATATAGCTTCACAAACGAAAGATCAAATCCTGGATTGGATCGGCTATGTGCCGCAGGATCATGTTTTATTTTCAAGGACGATTAGAGAAAATATCCTTTTTGGAAAAGAAAATGCTTCTGAAGAGGAAATTAATAAGGCGATTCACCTTGCTCACTTTACTAAGGATTTAGAAAATCTGCCTGATGGATTAAATACCCTTGTAGGAGAAAAAGGTGTCTCTTTATCTGGTGGTCAAAAGCAGCGTGTTTCCATCGCACGCGCATTAATAAAAGATCCAGAAATTTTGATCCTTGATGATTCGTTATCTGCAGTGGATGCAAAGACAGAGACGAGTATTATCAAAAATATACAGAGCGAACGAAGTGATAAAACAACGATTATCACCACACATCGTCTCTCCGGAATACAGCATGCAGATTTAATCATTGTTTTGGATAACGGGCAAGTTATTGAACAAGGTACACATGAAGAGCTCCTGCAGCAAAAAGGCTGGTACAAAGAGCAATATGACCGCCAGCAGCTAGAAGGAGGCGAGGCATAAAATGAGCACAGGTAAACAATTATTTCAATATGCCATGTATTTTAAGAAACCGATTTTTTTAGGATTGTTTTTCTTATCGATCGCAGTTTTGACAGAGCTTGCAGGTCCGTTTATAGCTAAATATATTATTGATGAGCATATGGTAGTGGGGGATCTGCAAATTGAACCGATTGCTTGGCTGCTGTCCTTATATTTTGTATTAGCACTGGCAACAGCACTGCTCAGATATTTTATGTATATTTATCTTCAGATGGGCGCTAATAGGATTATTCAAAAATTGCGCAAAGACGTTTTTGGACACATCCAAAAGCTGCCGATTCAATATTTTGATCATCTTCCCGCTGGAAAGGTGGTTGCACGTGTTACGAATGATACGGAAGCAATTCGAAATTTATATGTTCAGGTGCTATCCAATTTTGCAACTAGTGCAATATCGATTTTGGGCGTGTATGCAGCGTTATTCATACTGAACTGGAAAATGGCTTCCATATCTTTGGTCATGATCCCGATTGTTTATTTATGGATGATTCTTTATCGCAAATATGCAGCTGAATATAATGATATCATTCGGACAAAAATTGCTGATTTGAACGCCATGATTAATGAATCGATACAAGGAATGACGATTATTCAGGCTTTTCGCCGCGAAAAACAAATGACAAAAGAATTTGATGAGATGAATGAATCTCATTATGAAAATCAGCGAAAGCTGCTGTTTTTAGATTCAGCTACTTCATTTAATCTAGTGAATACGATCCGTCTGATTATGTTTATGATTTTTATTATCTACTTTGGCACACAGTCTTTTACAGCTGGGGAGGTTGCATCGGCCGGAACCTTGTATGCCTTTGTTGACTATTTAACTCGACTATTTAATCCTATAACAAATGTCGTTAACCAGTTTTCACAGCTTGAACGGTCATTAGTAGCCGGGAACCGTGTGTTTGAAGTTTTGCAGCTTACTGGAGAAAATGTGTCAGAAAAGAATATTCCTCGATACGACGGCCATGTCGTTTTTGAGCATGTTTCTTTTGCTTATAAAGCTGACAACTACGTTTTGAAGGATTTATCGTTTGAAGCGAAAAAAGGAGAAACAATTGCACTTGTGGGTCATACAGGCTCAGGAAAAAGTTCAATTATGAACCTGCTATTCAGATTTTATGATCCATCAAAAGGGAAGATCATGATCGATGGGATAGATATTACGTCCATGCCAAGACAATCCATCCGCAAACATATGGGGATTGTGCTACAGGATCCATACCTTTTTACAGGAACCATTGCTTCTAATGTCAATCTTAATGATCCGACGATTTCAAGAGAAAAAGTAGAAGCTTCATTAAAAGCAGTTGGTGCCGATCGTGTGCTGGGACACTTGGAAAAAGGCATTGATGAACCGGTTATTGAAAAAGGAAGCACGTTATCGTCCGGTCAGCGGCAGCTCATCTCATTTGCAAGAGCATTGGCCTTTGATCCAGCTATTCTTATTTTAGATGAAGCAACCTCCAATATTGATACAGAGACAGAAGAAATCATTCAGCATGCTATGGATGTCTTAAAGCAAGGACGTACGACATTTATCATTGCACATCGTCTGTCAACGATCAAAAATGCAGACCGAATAATTGTGCTCGAAAAAGGTGTCATTAAAGAACAAGGTACTCATGACGAGCTTTTAGAGAGTGGCGGCATTTATCAGCAAATGTACGAAATGCAGGCAAAATCATTATATAAGGAATCTGCTCTCGGCATTCGTTCATAAAATGTTCAAATAAAGGACACAGAATCGTACTGACATGTATGAAAATCCCCTTCTAATGCGTGGTATGTTAAAAAGGAAGATTCCTTTTAAAGGGGGATAACATAAATGGAAGACTTTTCAATTACACTAGCAATAGCAAGCATTATGATACTTGGTTATTTTATTGGCTATGCTATTGCGAAAGCATAACTGTCTGCGGGGTTTCCGTGAGGCAGTTTTTTTTATGGGTTATGGGTTATGGGGACAGGTTCCTTGATCCATGTGGGATCTAAGGGACAGGTTTCCTGACCCATAACTAATTTAAACACCACCTTTTTTCATTTTAACTGGCAAATATGTTTATAAACGTTTAAATATGGGGGAAATGAATATATTAGGGTAGTAGAAATTTAAGGAGGGACAAAGGAAACATGAGTGAATATAGAATTGAAAGAGATACACTTGGAGAGATCAATGTTCCAGCGGATAAATATTGGGGTGCCCAAACGCAGAGGAGCAAGGAGAATTTTAATATCGGCATTGAAAAAATGCCATTGGAACTAATCTATGCTTTCGCGGTTTTAAAGAGATCAGCTGCAATCGTGAATGAAAGATTAAGCGGATTGTCAAAAGCAAAGAGTTCGGCCATTGTAAAAGCTTGTGATGAAATCCTGGAAGGAAAATGGGATACGCATTTTCCTTTATCAGTATGGCAAACAGGAAGTGGAACACAAACGAATATGAATATGAATGAAGTAATTGCGAAAAGGGGAAATGAAATTTTAGAAGCAGAGAAAAGTGATGAGCACATTCATCCGAATGATGATGTCAATATGTCACAAAGCTCGAATGATACTTTTCCGACGGCTATGCATATTGCTGCATACAAAGGGCTTTCAGAAAATCTCCTGCCTGCTTTGCACGATCTTAAACAAACCATCAAATTAAAAGAAGAAGCATATCAATCGATCGTTAAAATTGGGCGCACACATTTGCAGGATGCGACACCACTCACATTAGGACAAGAAATCAGCGGCTGGCGCTGCAGTCTTGAGAAAAATCAGCACATGATTTCAGATGCTTTAAAATACTTACAAGACCTTGCGATTGGCGGGACTGCTGTAGGAACGGGAATTAATGCACATAAACAATTTGGAGAAGAAACAGCCAAAGAAATTTCCAGTTTTACTGGTTATCCTTTTAAATCCTCTGATAATAAATTCCAGGCTTTGACGAGTCATAGTGAAACGGTGCAGGCTCATGGCACACTAAAGGCACTGGCGGCTGATCTTATGAAAATAGCCAATGATGTTAGGTGGCTGTCAAGTGGACCGCGCAGCGGAATTGGTGAATTATCCATCCCTGCCAATGAACCTGGCAGCTCCATCATGCCAGGGAAAGTAAACCCGACACAGAGTGAGGCATTGACGATGATCGCCAGTCAGATCTTTGGAAACGATGCAACCATTGGTTTTGCTGCGAGTCAGGGGAATTTTGAATTGAATGTTTTTAAGCCGGTAATCATTTATAACTTTATTCAATCCGTCACTCTTTTAGCGGACGGAATGACCTCTTTTAACAAAAATTGCATGGTCGGCTTGGAAGCAAATGTTGAAATGATTCAAGAGCATGTCCAGAATTCACTTATGCTTGTCACAGCATTAAATCCTCATATTGGATATGAAAAAGCAGCGGAGATTGCGAAGCTGGCATTTAATGAAGGGACTACGTTACGGGAAGCTGCACTAAAAACGGGTTATGTTAATACAGCAGAATTTAACCAATGGGTTGATCCGCAAAAAATGGTTTAATATTGGAAATGGCCCCCTTTATAAGGGGGCCAAGCCATAATATTAAATTTTTTACAAAATGTAAATGATATTAGAATGAACCGCCGCCAAGTTGTTGTTCAGCCATTTGCACAAGGCGTTTAGTGATTTCACCGCCGACAGATCCGTTAGCGCGTGAAGTTGTTTCAGCACCTAAGTTTACACCGAATTCTGAAGCGATTTCGTACTTCATTTGGTCAAGTGCTTGAGATACTCCTGGTACTAAAAGTTGGTTTGAGGAATTGCTTCTGCTTGATGTTTGGTTTGTCATTTTTGATTCATCTCCTCATGAATTTTTTTGTTTGATGGTTGGGTTAGCTGGACTTGCACCAGCGCAAGATCTCTTGCTCCATCTAGTGGGTTAACCCATCGGTATAAGTTGCTGCGGTGTGTGTGACCCGCTGTTTGTACTAACTATTATGTTTGATTCTGAGAAGTTTATGCGAAATAAATACAGTAATTTTTTCCATCTGAAAAAACGTACTTTTTACATAACCTATCATTACCTATAACGTTAGAGAGGATGGGAACAATGGGAGTCTGTTCAATATGTAATGGTTTTAGAGAGCTTCATGAATTATGTAATAAATGCGGCAAAGAGATGAATGATCATGGCAAGATTATGGATTATTATGATGACTATAGTGCGTACATGCCGACAGATCTTATGAAAATGGAGGATGGCTACCAAAATGATTATAGAGATCAATTGTGTCCGCATTTGCTGACATGTAATCATTGCGGAAGTGAAAGCGTGAAGCTTTTGGAGGAATAAATTGAGAGCTCAGAGAGGGGATAGGTGGGTCATACATTGAGCTGCTGTAAATGGAAAAGGAAATAAGGCGTATGAATTTCTCATACCCCTCATTAGCTTGGTGTGGATATTGTCATAAAGGAAATAGTCGCGAACTAAGCATATCATGCCACTGGTTTCTATTATCTGGAAAATACTGTCGTGTTTATGCGTTTATCAGGCCACGAATTACCGTTATCTGGATAATACTGTCGTGATTAAGCGTTTATCAGGCCGCGAATTACCGTTATCTGGATAATACTGTCGTGATTAAGCGTTTGTCACGCCACGAATTACCGTTATCTGGATAATACTGTCGTGATTAAGCGTTATCAGGCCACGAATTACCGTTATCTGGATAATACTGTCGTGATTAAGCGTTTATTACGCCCCTAATTACCTTTCTCTGGAAAATGTTGTCGTGATTAAGCGTTTATCACGCCCCTAATTACCGTTATCTGGAAAATACTGTCGTGATTAAGCGTTTATCACGCCCCTAATTACCTTTCTCTGGATAATGCTGTCGTGATTAAGCGTTTATTACGCCCCTAATTACCTTTATTTGGATAACGCTGTCTACTTACGCATATATCATCCACAATTCCCCTTTATCTGGTTTCCGCGGCCGCATTCCAAATCACAACACCCCCATATTTATCAGCAGGTTAAATTCTATTAATTAGCCATTTGCTCTCCTAATCATATCAATCCACTGCGGTGCCTCAACCCCCGGGTTATCTAATGGAAATTCGATCGCTGTATACGCTGGAAAATGGAGTTTTAAATGTTCAAGATCCACCGGTTTATTAACCCAGCCTTCATTCGTTTTTGCTGCAGTTTTTAAATGAAGATATTCGATCCAGGTGCTTAGTTCCTGATGGGCAGCACTCCAGTTTTCATCTTGTACAGTCCAGTTGCCAACGTCAAAAGTCATCCGGATAGACGTTTCTTCTTGCCATTGAAAAAAAGACAAGATCGAATTCAGCGTTCCTCCATAAGGAGTTTGATCATTTTCTACTAACACCTTGATTGAACTTGGCAGATTTGATGCGATCCATTCTTTAAACCCTTTTGCATCAGCATGTTTTGCGTCAAATTTTCCTAGTGAAAACTTTATGTGAGTTGCATTTAGAAATTCTGCTTCTTTTAATGCACGTATCGCATCCGGATTTAGAGAGAAAGGGTCTTGCCATAACTCTACTGGAACAGAATAAATGACAGCATCAAAAACCGCCATACCAATCTCCTGTTTAAATAACCTTAAATCCTCCGAGATATTCTCCAGTCGCTCCCGGCGAATTTCAATGCCATCAGCACCAAATTCCTTTATCATAGCCACTTGTTCTTCTATTGAAAGTTGTTTAGTAAAAATGAGTGTTGGCAGAATTACTTTTGTCACGATCGAACCTCCCAGGCAATTTAACAACTAAATCGATTTAGTTGATTCATCATAACATGGATGTAAACGCTTATCTATAATTGTGTGACGGTTTTGAAAATAAAAATACTATTTTTAAATTACGGGTTGTAAAACGCTTACATTTATTTTATAATTTCACTAAACCGATTTAGTAAACCGATTTAATTTTCATATAGCTAGGAGAAACGGAATGAAGAAAGTTACAATTGCAGATGTTGCAAAGCATGCAGGTGTTTCAAAAAGCACGGTATCTCAATATTTAAATCAGCGTTTTGATTATATGAGAGAAGATACAAAAATCCGTATTGAAGAAACGATTAATGAACTCGGCTATAGACCCAATATTTTAGCAAGAAGTTTAAAACAAAAATCGACTACCACGATTGGTGTGATCGTCGCGAACATCTTGCATGTTTTTTCAACACAGGTAATACGGGCAATTGAAGATGTTTGCAATGAGAAGGATTTTCACGTAATTATTTGCAATGCAGATGATCAGCCGGAAAAAGAAAAGAAGTATATTGATATGTTAAGAGCCAAGCAAGTTGATGGCCTCATATTGTTTCCAACCGGGAAGAATATTGAGCAATATCAAGAGTTAATCTCTGAGAACTATCCTGTAGTATTTATTGATCGCCTGATTAATGGACTGCAGACAGATACTGTATTGCTTGATAACGAGAAAGCCTCTTTTCTGGCAGTAGATTCATTCGTAAAGCATGGCTATTCAAAAATTGCCGTTTTATCTCCGCCAATAGAGCCAGGCGTTACACCAAGGGTGGAGCGATTGAGCGGATATAAGAAAGCGTTAGAGCACCATCAGCTTTCCATTCGGGAAGAATTTATTGTGAGTGGAAAGACGACAGACATGCAGAGTCTAATACACCATTTATTTCAGCTCAGTGAACCGCCAAAAGCAATTTTGGCGACAAATGACCGCAGTTTAATGGAGCTTCTGTCTTATGTGAAGAAAAATAAGCTAAGTATACCTGAAGACATCGGGCTGATTGGAATAGATGATGTTTCTTTTGCAGATATCTACAATCCAGGTCTGACGACAGTGGCTCAGCCTGCTTTTGAAATGGGAGAGAAGGCTGCAGAGCTTTTATTTAAAAGGATTCAGCAAAAAGAAGAGCCAAATCAAGCAGAAATTTATCGTTTTGAACCAACGTTAATAGAAAGAGAATCATTATAAATTTTAGAGGTGAACATGATGAAAAGAATCATTGATACGATTGCTGGTGAAATTTCTGGCGTATTAGCACAGATTGACGAAAAGGAAGCAACACAGTTGGCAGATGTTCTGCAAAACGCAAAGAGAATTTTTATTGCGGGCACAGGTCGTTCGGGGCTGGTCGGGAAAGTATTTGCCATGAGGCTCATGCATAGCGAATACCCTGTTTACGTAGTCGGTGAAACCATTACACCAAGTATTGAAACAGGAGATGTGCTGCTGACGATTTCCGGTTCCGGGAGCACCGGCACATTAGTGCAATATGCTAAAAAAGCAAGAGAAATTGATGCAAAAGTAGCGTTAGTAACGACGAACAAAGATTCGGTTATTGGAGAATTCAGCGAGTGTACAGTTGTGATTCCTGCTGCAACAAAAAAACGTCTTGCCACAGAGCCAGAGACGATTCAGCCGCTTGGAAGTCAATTCGATCAGGCAGCACATCTGCTTTTAGATGCGATTGTGGTTTATCTGCTTGAGCAGCAGCCTGAGGGAAAAAGCCATAAAAGTCTAAATCAGAAACATGCAAATTTAGAATAGTTTGGTAAAACAATGACGACAAGGGGGAAAGAAACATGCTGAAACACAAATTTACTTTTCTATTACTTATTAGTATGACCATTGGTATTTTGGCTGCATGCAGCAGCAATGAAGTTGATGGCGATGGAGACGGCAAAATAAAAATTATCGCTGCTCATAATCAAACCTCTCCAGATAATCCTTATCAGGTTGGAATGCTAAAGTTTAAAGAAGTAGCTGAACGTGAATCAAACGGAAGTATAGAAGTTGAAGTCCATGCTGGGACAATTGGGACAGAAGAATCACAGCTGGTTGAGAAGCTTCAGTTAGGTGCGGCGGATGTGGTTCTTGTTTCTCCTGGATTTATGACTCAAACCGGAATTAGGGAAGTTGATTTATTCTCTGCTCCATATCTGTTTACCAGTTATGATCATTGGCTAAATGTCGTGGATGGTGAGATTGGAAAAGAGATGGGAGATATTATCAATGAAAAATCCAATAATTCTTTTAAACTGTTAGGCTATTGGTCTGCTGGTGTCCGTCATTATTATGGCAAGAAACCGCTTAACGCTTTAGAAGACCTTCAAGGTGTTTCAATAAGAACGCAAACGTCTGGTGTTGTTTCTGATTTCTGGGAAGCAACTGGAGCCATTCCATCAGGGATCTCTTGGGGAGAACTATATCAAGGATTACAGCAGGATGTTGTTGATTCATCTGAAAACGCTTACCCGTTTTTTGTGCAGCAATCTCACCATACGACACCAAACGGAAAGTATATCACGGAAACAGGTCATGACTATACAACTAGGTTTCTATTAATCAATGGGGAGAAATTTGATCAATATTCAGAAGAACAACAAGAAATTCTTTTAAAAGCAGCGGAAGAATCGGTGAAAGCTGAGCGTGATGCAACAAATGCCCAAGATGTAGAGTATAAGGAAAAAGCTATTGATGAAGGTGCGACTGTTAACGAAATAGATACACAGCCTTTTATTGATATCGCACGACCCATTCTAGAAGATTTTGCAAAGGAAATTGAAGTAGAAGAGCTGCTGCAGAAAATTGTTGACCTGGAATAATCCAAAGGGGGGATCGGGATGAAACGTTTTGTTCAGACACTTGAAAAAATCCAAATGACACTCGGAATTGTCTTCTTAACGGTGTTCTTTGCAGTTATCTTATTGCAAATTGTTACAAGGCATTTAGGCATATCGATACTATGGACAGAAGAAGTCGCTAATTATTCGTTTATTTGGGCCATGTTTATGGGTGCAGCCGTTATGGTCAACCGTCGTGAACATTTTAATTTTGATTTTTTCCAGAGAAAATTAAAAGGAAAAAATAGAGTCTTTCTTAATATCTTTAATGATCTTGTCTTAATTGCTTTTAACGTTTGTATTTTCTTTTTGGGAATCATTGTTGTAAGGGAATTTTGGAATTACACATGGGCAACATTCCCTGAAATGCAAATGGGCTACATTTGGCTTGCTATCCCTGTTATGGCAGGAACCATGCTGATTTATTCTTTTTCACATCTGCTGAATCACATCCAATCTCTTAAAGAGAAGGAGGTTAGAGCGTAATGGGATTTTTACTGCTTGGCTTATTTATTATTTTAATGCTAATTGGTGTGCCAATTGCTTTCGTCATAGGGATCGTTGCGCTTCTCGGCATAACAGGAATTCCATACACTCCTGAAGCCACTGTACCAATGAAGATGGTCAATGGTCTTGATTCCTTTGTTTTGTTAGCGGTACCATTATTTATTTTGGCAGCCAACTTAATGAACTCAGGAAAAATTTCCGAAAAACTGATTAATCTGGCACTCGCGATTGTGGGACCAATCCGCGGAGGTCTGGCGCATGCCAATATTCTTGTTTCCATGATGTTTGCAGGTGTCTCAGGTGCGGCCCAGGCCGATACAGCTGGAGTAGGGAAAATTCTTATTCCCAGTATGCTTAAAAAAGGCTATGACAAAGAAACGGCTGTTGGTGTAACAGCTGCCTCTTCTACGGTAGGAGTTGTTATACCGCCAAGTATTCCAATGATTATTTTTGCTGGTTTAACAAACGCTAGTATTGGTGCACTGTTCCTTGGCGGGATTGTACCAGGAATTTTAATTGGTTTAGGCATGATGCTTTTTGTCTATATACTTGCTGTAAAAAGAAATTATCCTCGTTCACAAGCAGTCGAGTTTAAAAAATTTGCGAGGCTGTTCCTTGAAGCGATTCCGGCCCTGCTGACACCAATCATCATTATTGGAGGAATCGTAACGGGCTTTTTTACAGCTACAGAGGCTGCTGCAGTAGCCTCACTGTATACTTTACTAGTTTGTATGTTTTATTATAAAACGCTAAAAGTAAAAGATTTGCCGAAGATTTTAATGGATACACTTGCATTAAGTTCATTGTCTTTATTTGCTTTAGCTTGTGCAAGCGCGCTTGGCGAATTGATGAGTTATTATCAGCTGGGAACAGCAGCGCAAGAATTCTTTACAAATAATGTTGGCTCAGAATGGCTGTTCATTATTATTCTAATCGCATTCTTCCTTTTCATTGGAACCTTTATGGATGCAATTCCAGCGATGATATTATTCGTGCCAGTCATTCTGCCGACAGCATTAGAATTTGGAATGGATCCAGTTCACTTAGGACTTATTGTTGTAATCACCTTAGCAATTGGGCTGATTACACCGCCATATGGGCTCTGTCTATTACTGGCAGCAAAAATTGGCGATATGTCAATCGAAAGATCGTTTGTAGCTGTTATTCCTTATATTGCAATTGTTGTGATTGTCCTGCTGTTTATCGCGTTTTTCCCAGAGATTGCATTCTTTATTCCGAAAGCGATTAATCCGGGATTATTCTAAGTTAATGTTTGAGGAGTGATTGATTAAGATGGACGATAAACGTATAGCTGCTGAGGAAGCTGTGAAATATGTGAAAAATGGCATGACTGTTGGTTTAGGCTCAGGATCAACCGTTGATTTCATGCTTCATGCGCTTGGGAAACGGGTTCAAGAAGGACTCCAAATACAAGGAATTCCTTCATCAAAAAAGACGGAGAAACTGGCTAAAGAATTGGGGATTCCGCTAGTAGATTTTTCAGTAACCACACATATTGACTTGGCAATTGATGGAGCTGATGAAATTGATCCCTCCTTGAATCTGATCAAAGGAGGGGGCGGATCGCTCGTCCGTGAAAAAGTAGTCGATGCTTGTGCAGATGAGCTGATTATTATTGCCGATTCATCAAAAGTGGTTTCCGCATTAGGCCGTTTTCCGCTGCCGATTGAGGTTCTGACGTTTGGTTTTGAAGTTACCGCTGAATATATTAAAAAGCTAGGCGGTGACCCAGTATTAAGGAAAAAAGATGGGGAAGTTTTTATCAGTGATAATGGGAACTACATCCTTGATTGTTCCTTTGGCCACATCGATGATGCTGCTACATTACATGAAAAATTAGTTGAATTGGTTGGAGTAGTGGACACGGGGATTTTTGCAGATATGGCAGACAAAGTGATTGTTGCCAACAAGGGAGAAATCGAATTGTTTCAAAAAAAGCAAGAGTAGTATTCTCCAAGAGAAAGAATCAGGGGAGAAAAGTTTGGAGGCTTCAACATGATGGATATTATTACGATTGGGGAAGCGATGATCGCATTTAACCCAATAGCAACAGGTCCGATGAAGTTTGTAAACAGTTTTGAGAAAAGAATAGGCGGTGCAGAGCTTAACACAGCAATTGGCTGTGCCCGTCTTGGCTTAAAAGCTGGCTTCATCAGCAGACTGGGCAATGATGAATTTGGAAGGTATATTCTAAATTATGCCCGCGGAGAAGGCATCGATGTTTCAGAAGTAGAATTTGTAGACGGCTATCCGACTTCCGTTAATTTCAAAGAGATTATGGAGGACGGCAATGTACGAACCTTTTTCTACCGTGATAAATCACCGACATTGACAATGACGGGGCAGGACTTAGATGAAACGT
This sequence comes from Cytobacillus gottheilii, assembly GCF_001636345.1. GTDB lineage: Bacteria > Bacillota > Bacilli > Bacillales > Cytobacillaceae > Cytobacillus > Cytobacillus gottheilii. The sequence continues at coordinate 3,313,731 of NZ_KV440945.1, read as the reverse complement.
ATATCAGTCAGGCAAAAATTCTTCACATTACAGGCATCTATCCTGCAATAGGCGAGAGAAATATTGAAGTGATTAAGAAGGCGATTGAATACGCCAAAACAAATGGCGTGAAAGTCTCATTTGATCCCAATATCCGCCTTCGCATGTGGAGTAAAGAAGAGGCACGCAAAGTGTTATCAGAAATCCTTCCGCAAGTTGATATTTTACTGGCTGGCGATGAAGAAATGGAGATTATTCTCGGTGAAAAGGATCCAGCCATTATTATTGAAAAAGCAAAGGCATTAGGTATTTCAGTGATTGCAATAAAGCAAGGCGATAAAGGCTCTGTTGGATACATGGAAGGTAAAACAGTGAATGCTGCCCCTGTAAAAGCTGCAAAGGTTGTTGACACGGTTGGAGCAGGGGATGGATTTAATGCAGGTTTCATTTATGGATTTTTATATCAGTGGCCTCTTGAGAAGATTCTTCATTTTGCAAATACGATTGGTTCGATGGTGGTTTCTGTTAAGGGAGATAATGAGGGGTTGCCGTATTTGCAAGATGTTCAAGCTAGACTTGGAGAAGTGGAACGGATTGAAAGATAATAGATTTGCAGCAGTCTTAGGGTACTGACAGTTGTGAACGAAAGATAAACGAGGTGTTATATTGAAATTACAGCTGGCATTAGATCGATTAACAAAAGAAAAGTGTATCACCATTGCGAAAGAAACTGAGGCGAACATTGATATTATTGAGGTGGGAACAGGCGTTATTAAAGAGTATGGAATGTCGATCATTCGTGAATTGCGCACTCTTTTCCCAGAAAAATTAATTCTTGCTGATATGAAGACATGTGACGCAGGTAAGCATGAAGCCTGGCAAGCCTTTGAGGCAGGAGCAGATATTACGACAGTCATGGCGTTTTCGTCAGATGTGACAATAAAGGACACAATGCAGGCTGCACGAGAAATGGGTAAACAGGTCATGGTCGATTTACTGGAGGTTCATTCAAGAGCAAGAATAGAGGAGCTTAAGGAGCTTGGTGTTCAGCTTGTCAGCTTGCATGTTGGTAAAGATCAGCAGACGGTTGGCAAGTTTAACACGGAATTGTTTTCACTTGTGTCAGGTTTTGATTTTAAAGTGGCAGTAGCAGGTGGAATTAATCTCGATAACGTACGTGAAATTGCCGGACACAAGCCGGATATCATCATTGCTGGCAGCTCTCTGACAGGTGCAAAAGACCCGGCGGCGGCTGCACACATGATGAAAGCTAATCTTCAATAGAACCAATATAAAAAGTCTAAAAAAGGAAATCCCCGGGTGAATGAACCCGGGGATTTCTTTTACATTAATCTAAATTAGTGAATTCTCTGCTCAGTGCCAGCATCAAAGAAATGACCTTTGTTCATATCAAATGCAAGCTGCAGAGACTGTCCTGGTTTAATATCAGAACGGGAATCAACACGTGCAATATAATCCTGACCTGCAAGGCTGGCGTAAATCATTGTTTCAGCTCCTGTTAATTCGGAAACATCAATTTTCGCTTGAATCGTAGTCTCTGGGAATGAATCAATCATAAGCTGCTCATCATGAATATCCTCAGGACGAATGCCAAAAATAATGTCTTTTCCATCGTAACCTTGTTCACGAAGAGCCTTTAATTTTCCTTCTGGTACAGCCAGGGCAACATCGCCAATATAAAATTTGCCTTCTTTTAACTTACCGTTGAAAAAGTTCATAGCAGGTGAGCCAATAAAGCCGCCGACAAAAACATTTTCAGGCTTTTCATATACTTCTTTTGGTGCTCCGACTTGCTGAATGATGCCATCCTTCATAACAACAAGGCGAGTCGCCATCGTCATTGCTTCTGTTTGGTCATGTGTAACATAAATCGTAGTAGTTTGCAGACGCTGGTGAAGCTTGGCAATTTCTGCTCTCATTTGTACACGAAGCTTAGCATCCAGGTTTGAAAGCGGCTCATCCATTAAGAATACCTTAGCATCCCGGACAATAGCACGCCCTAGTGCTACACGCTGGCGCTGACCGCCTGATAAAGCCTTTGGCTTTCGTTCCAAATAAGCTTCCAGTCCAAGAATTCTTGCTGCATCCTGCACACGTCGATCAATCTCTTCCTTTGGAAACTTGCGCAGCTTTAATCCAAAAGCCATATTGTCATATACGCTCATATGCGGATACAATGCATAGTTCTGGAATACCATTGCGATGTCACGGTCCTTAGGGGCAACATCGTTTACACGCTTATCATCTATATAAAAATCACCTTGAGAAATTTCTTCCAGCCCTGCAATCATTCTGAGTGTAGTGGACTTTCCGCATCCAGATGGTCCAACAAAAACAATAAATTCCTTATCTTTAATATGCAAGTTAAAGTCTTCTACAGCAGTTACCTTGTTATCATAAATTTTGTAAATATGGTCTAATTTCAATTCTGCCATGTAAATCAGCTCCCCGTCTTAGATACGTTTATTGTAAAACACTGGACTCTAAAACCATATGGGAAACCTGCACAAAGATAATGAAAGCGTTTTATGCAATGTGCTGAAAAAAGTTTAAATGCTCTACACAATTGCCAAAACCAATGGTGAATGTTATTCTGTACTGCTTTGCTTTAAGTACAAACAGGCAAGATAAACGGTAGATGCCTGTTTAAAGTCTTTTAAATTTATGCCTGTTTTTTCACTGAACTTATCGAGTCTATATTGCAATGTGTTGCGGTGAATAAATAACTTTTTCGCAGTCATGGAAGCATTGGATCCATTATTCAAAAAGACCATTATAGTAGTTAATAATTCCTGGTCATCTAAAAGAAATGAAAATCTAGCCAGCAGACTGTTCTGTATGTATTTTGGCATCTCATTAATGAGTATGACGGGAAGAAGAGTCTCAAAAGTAAAGATCTTTTCAGCTTGGTTTCCTTTTTTGGCTGTTTCAAATATGTTTTGATCATGCTGAAAGTTTCTTGGTAAATCTTTTGTAACTGGCTGAGGTGTACCAATGTATAATGTTAAATCTGTTAAGAAATCACTCTCAATCGCATGGCAGATTCCTTCAAATTCATCTGATTGAGGTGAGTGATGGTTATATTCTTCAATAATGGCGCCTTCGAAGTCATTCTTCCAAAACATGATCATACTTTGGTGAAAAAATCCTTTAAAGGCTGTTTCAAAATCGTAGGGTGTCCAGTCGCCTTTTGTAACAGCAAAGTGAATAATTCGATAGTCTGCATCTTTCGAATGCTGTGGAAATGCCCCATCCTCGGATAAAAATTGTCGCCATGACTCGGCAGCAGGTGAATGATTCAGATTGGGGATTTGCGGAGTAAAGAGGGTTTGCAGTAAATGAAGCTCATTTGCTGTCAGATCGGCAGAAGGAATGCCAAGCCATTGAGCGCCCTCTTGAAACCAGTGATAATGGCTATTATTTTGTATAGCATCAGCCAGGATTGAATTTGGATAATGACGATGTATTTTTAAGAGCATGATAAAACCTCGATTTTCCTTTTTAAAAATTATAGCATAACCTTGGTTATGAAATCGTTTTAAGGTTAGTCTTCTTTTTTAGGATACAAAGAAAGGACATTGAAGATTTTTCAAATGTCCTTTTTCGCTTATCGATTCAATTCAGAATTATGCGGCGGTGTTTCTTCCGGGAAATCAACGGCTTCCTCAATGTTGGCAAACTCATCTTTTCTATGAACGGATCCGCCCGATAAACCTTCATTGATCATACGATCAACGTCCATATAAACTTTGTCTTTTCCTTCATATTGCAAATCTTGCGTCATATTCTTCTTTTTATGTTTGCTCATTAAAAAACTCCTTTTTAGAAGGGCAAATTAGCATTGAGCAATCATCATATGCTCAGAAGTGCTTAAACATAGCCTTTGAAAAAAAGTTAAAGCCTATTCGTATACATGAAAAAGCATTAATTCATGAATTTGCGATTTAATTTTATCGAGATCCTGTGCAGGAGGTTTGGAATGTGTCCATTCAATTTTGCCATCCTGATGATAAACACCATCATACCTTTGTTTTTCATAATAAAAATGAATAGTCCATCCAGGAAGCTGTGAATTATTGTATAAAGGTTTAAACTGAAAATGCTGAAGCATATTTATTCCCCCTTTATGTTTCATTGTAACTGCTTACATATGAAATCCCAACCATTAAATACGAGGAAAAAAACTTTTCTTTTTCAGCAGATTAAAGGGCGGATTCTCAGGGAAACTTACAGATAGTCATGGCTTTTGGGTGACAAGTGTTTGTTTTTTGAAATTGAGGGAATAAAAAGAACACGATATATACAGGAGGGATTCTTTATGAAAAATAAATTAGCATTTACAACCGTAGCATTAGGAGCAGCTTACTTAATGAGAAATAAAGACGCTCGTCAAAAATTAAAACAGCAGTTTCAATCCTTTACAAACTCAAAACGTTCCTAAAGATAAAGCTGCAAAAAAGCCAGGCGAAGGTTTCGCCTGGCTTTATTTCATTCCATTTTGAAAAGGTTTAAATCCAGTTTCTTTAAAAAACAGGGTGCAAAGCTGCTGAATTCTTTTCGACTCGATTTCTTCTTCATCAAAACTCATCGGTTTAGAATTGACCTCGTAAATATAATAATCCCCTGTGTCTGAAATGCCGGCATCTATGGAGAATTCTCCGAAAAAACCAAACGCTTCAGATAGACTGTGTCCGAGCTTTGCTGCAATATACTCAATGAATTGATCATGTTGCTTTGTTTGAATAAGCGTATAAGGAAGGATTTTTCCTCCGTTCGGGATATGTGTGGTAATCTGCTGAGAATTGGAGACTCTCAGCCCAATTCCTGTCACATTATAGCTGTGATCAGCGTAGTGCACGAGTATACGAAAGTCATAGCGGGAGCCGTGTATTAAAGCAGGGGAAATGGCTTCCTGAGCGATATAATCTTTATGTTTAAACTGGCTTTCTGTATCTTTCCAAAATAGTTGAAAAGAGGGATAGAGGGATTGCGCAGTGTGTGAAGTGAGTGCAATAGCATGGTCTTCACGCCATTCTGCAACATATATGCCTTTTCCTTTGGCTCCGCGTGAAGGTTTTAAATAGATGCGCTTATACTGCTGAAGCAGCGATTTAAGCTTGGATGCAGTAGGATTTGTTAAGGTGGCCGGCAAATATGGAGCTAAGTCCTCTGAGGAACTGATTAACTCATAGAGTTCTTTTTTTTCAATAAAACCTGGATTGAAGAAAGGGATATTCATTTTACGAATATTTGTAATAGCATTATGAAAGCTTTGTGTATTTTCGTGCTTTCGAAATGGTGCCCGGTTATAAATTAGATGGGGGAATGGGCATGACACGGGAATCCATTTATCTTCTGCAGGCGAATAAAGAAAGCCGTTTACACCGTTTTTGTGCAAATGTTTTGCGGTGAACACAACAGAAACTCCCCCTTGGTGCAAGAGCTCTTTCTGCAGCCGCATAAACAAGGGTCCGTTGCCGGCCAGGTTTCCGTGTTTATCTTCACCTGTTAAAATGCCGACTAAGGGGCCAGCATTGTTGCCCTTTAAGGAGAGAGAGAAAGGAATCATCTCATGATTCCCTGTCTCCCTCCTTTGAACTGGCTTCCCGCTGCTTCCAAATGTCAGGACTTCATCGCTATACCAGCTTTTGTCAGAAGGGCAATAGAATACATTCATTTAATAACTTCCCCAGGTGAAGTGATGGCCTTTTCAGTCAAAAAGACAGCATAGGATAAGCTGAGCTTCCGGGTCAGCAAGTCAAATTCTCTCAGCTCAGGGTGTTTAAAAATAGAGCGGCCAGGTTTGCTGTTAGCTTCGAACAGCCAGACATTTCCCTGACGGTCGAGTCCAAGATCAAAACCGATTTCACCGATTAGCCCTTCAACTGTTCCTTCCAAGGCTTTGCTTATCTCTAGAGCTGCTTTACTTAATGAATCTACAGCTTGTTTTTGCTCCTCTTTGTTTGTAAAGATTTCTTCAGCTGTCATAATGACTCCACCGCTTTTTACATGTGTCGTCACACTTCCCCGGCCGGCAACCTTAGCTGCGAGGGCAGAAATCTGCCACTCTCCATGTTCATCTTTGTTTGTATGCACACGGAAATCAATAGGCCGCTGTTCTTTGCGGATTAAATGAATACCTTGCTGAACAAGCATACTGTTAAGATTTCTGTTTTTAAAAATGTATTTACTTAAAGCCTCAAGGCTGCTGAACTTTTGCAGTTTGTTTTCTTTATTTTCATCTCGGTACCGGCAATAATAAGCCTCATCCTGACGATCATAAATAATCTGATGAATACCCAGTCCCAGACTGCCGTTTATTGGCTTCATATAAACATGACCATAGTCAGCCAGCATTCTTTCAACGATGGAAAAAGAAGTGAAAGGATGTGTTTCCGGCAAGTATTTTTCTACAGAAGTTTGCTGCAGTCTTTCACTGATATCCAGCTTGTTAAAAAATCCTGGGTTATACCAAGGAATGAAGTATTCTTCCTGCAGCCGTGCTTTAACGGCACGATATTGCTTTTGTCTTTCTGTTTTACGGTTCGGCAAGCGATCATAAATGGCATTAGGATAAGGGACTTCCATTGTAATCCAGCCTTCTTTAAAGTAAAAGTATCCATTAATTGTGCCTTGTTCCCAATTGATATGCTGTTCTCCAAAGACAAATGGAATCGCACCTATGTTGCTTTTCACAGACAGCAGTTTGGCAAAAAACATCGTCCGTTCACCAATAGGTCTCATTGGAAAGGAGGTAAATCCGGAAGTGAAAATGCCAATAAGCGGTCCGATGACCATTTCCTCTCCTTCAATAAATAAATGAAGAGGCACCTTTAAATCCGGAAGTAATAAACGTTCTGCAAGCTCAGAGCTAAGGATGACTCTTCCTTCTTTTCCTGCTGTTTTTACTTCTACGTTTTCTGCTGAATGGGTGCCAAATGTTATTTTCATCTGCTGTGGCAGCTTTAGGCTGCTTGGTACAATAATCGTATTATGCAAATCCTCAGATCTGCTAATTTGATATTGTTTTTTCATGGTGGTCCTCCTTAGATTGCAGATTCTTATCAGCTAAATAGTTAGCGTATAGAAGGGGGGCTTTATATAGGTCATCAGAGCTTTCTGGATACAATGTAAGCATTACTTTTCTGCCGGGCTTTGAATTGATATCGAGGATCCAAATGGCTCCATTTGTATCAATCCCTATATCAATGCCTAATTCAAACAAGGGAGGAAAGTGTTTTTCCAGCAATACAGGGATGGTCTCTATAATATATTGCAATTCCTCGATGATAAAGGCACTTTGTTTTGCTGGTAAGGTTTTTAGCCAATCATCTGTTTTTGAAACCAATCCGCCTGCACTCATATTTGAAATGAGTCCATTCTTTCTGCCTGTTCGAATGCCGTTTCCAGCCTGATGCCACTTTCCTCTTTTATCTTTTTGCAGAAGAAAGCGAAGATCAAAAGGCTCCTGATGCTGATTGACAAGTGTTAAGTATGGCTGATAAAAATAAGCATTATTTTCAGTGAGCTGTTCAAGCCATAATGCTGCCTTTGAGGCAGGAAAGGTTTTAGTCATATATTGATTTTGTTTATCTGTTTCAATTAAGATATGATCCTTCAGCTTTGTTACTTTATAGATGCCGCGTCCCTGTGAGCCGTTAGCAGGCTTTAATACGACAGGCACAGAATCATGCAAACTTTTAATAAACGCATCTGGACTAGTAAATGCTGCTGTTATAGGTAAATAGGGATTAAGCACAGTTTGGCGCAGCTGTTCGTATAATGACAGTTTATTCGGCAGGCCATATCCTATAAATGTTAGATCCTCCCGCTTTTTCAGCCAGTTAACAATCGATGCGTTATGCTTGGAATAAACACTATCTGAATAAAAACAGCGATCGTATAGGATGGGAGGAATATCAAATTGACAGCTTTCCCACCTGTCGTTCTCAGGATTATATTGTTCTCCATCTGCTTTCTCCGTCATGGGATTTATACTGCTTGGAATAAACCGGTAACATAATAGATTTAACGCTGAAGCTTTTTTTGCCATTTCAGTATGATAGGTTGTTTCACTCGTTTTACTAAGAGTCATAATTCCAATGGATCGCAATTTCTATTCCTCCCCTTTAGCAGTTTGGCGAAACGCCATGGATAGACAATATTCAATGACAGCACGGGCAGAGGGGCGAACTTTGCTTGTTTGCTCCTCTGTATTTTTTGAGGGTTTCACATTTGCTTCAATAATCCACAGTTTTCCTTCTTCATCTAACCCAATATCAATGCCGAGTTCAGCAAAGAGGCCTCCGGATTTTTGATCAATGATAGACGAAACCTCTACGGCAAGCTCCTTCATAAGTGAGAGCTGCTGTACAGCTTGTTTGTGGTCCGTATAGATTGAAAGGATTTTTAATGGCTTTACCATTTCTCCTCCGCGCGCTAAATTGGAGACAAACTGATCTTCAGCTGAGATCCGGGCAACAGCAGAAGTGGCTTTCCAGATATTTTGATAGTTTTTATGGCAAAGAATCCGAAAATCGAGCTGACGATTTTCAAATGTTTTAAGAGATAAAGCTCTTTGAACAATATAGCTTTGCTTTGTTAAATAGTGCGAAAAAAATCTGTTAAAGTGGTTATAATCTTTAAACTCTCTAACCGATCCTCGTTTCCCGGCAGTTGAGGCTTCACTATAAATAACTCCATCTGAATACTGCACGCGCAGAATACTGCGCCCTTGACTTCCTGTTACAGGTTTAAGATAAATGCATTCATACAAATCAAGAAAATCTTTAATCGTCTGCTTATCTGCTACAGCACTTTCTGGGATATAGGCCTGCATATGCTCTTCAGGATAAAGCAGCTCGTGTACATCATCTTTTGCCAGGAATCGGTCATTGAAAAGGGGGATATTCAGTTCATTGATTGTCTCTCGAAATGTTTGAAACTGATGGCTGCCTTCAAGTTTTCTGGAGTGGAGACGATTGTAAATCACACCAGGCAGCGGGAGACTTGTTTTGATCCATTGATCATCTTTAAAAATATAGCCGCTTACTTCTCCGTTTACGAAGTCTTGAAGCTTGAATACATACAGTATTCCGCCAATATCTGCTGCTGCCTGATGTAATTCCAAACAAAAGCTATGAATGGAGCGAAAGTTCGCTTCTCCATTTTTCTCTTTATAATCGGTTAAAATTCCGATCACAGGACCAATCACAAGTGTGTTTTGATTCCGCAGAAAACGGGCAAGCAGTTGAAAGGGAGCTGAATCTAATTTCCATTGCTGTAAAATATGACTGCTTAAATGAATATGATTTGTCTCAATCGCTTCAATCCGCACATGTACAAGTTCGACTGTACTGCCAATCTTTATGTTCAGCGGAAGATCGGTATTGATTTTCAAGTGTTTTGCCAGGGACTGGCTAATATGCATATATTTATGGTCATTTTGAAACGTTTTAAGTGCTGCAATCGTAATAGGGGTTAAAGAAACACTCATACACATTCCTCATTTGCTCGTCTTCGATTGTGTTAGTATAATGAAAAAATAGGCAAAAGCTGATAAAGCATCGTATGATTTACGTGGACTTTTTGTGCTTTTATGAAAGAAGGTAGAGGGAATGCAAATTACGATAACCATTTTACTTATGGCCGGTATTGGAGCTGCAATCGGCGGCTTTACAAATTATCTGGCGATCAAGATGCTTTTTAAACCATATAATCCTGTTTTTATTGGAAAATGGCAGGTGCCATTTACCCCTGGATTAATTCCGAAGCGCAGAGGAGAGCTCGCTGATCAAATGGGTAAGCTTGTTGTCAATCACTTGCTTACGCCTGCAAGCATTAAACAAAAATTTATGAATGAAAAGTTTCGAACTGAATTGACTCTTCTCGTTCAAAAGCAGCTTAGCAGTTTTTTAACGTCAGAACAAACACCAGAACAGCTATTTGAAAAAATGGGCATAACAAATGCTGTAGAAAAAACAGAAACACAACTTGACTTGCTAGTGGAAAATAAATATGAGCAATTTATGGGCAAATACCGTGATAAGCCCTTGCGTGACGCTTTGCCAGCTGAGATTATTGAAAAAGCAAACAGTAAAATACCGCTCATTACATTAATGATTCTGCAAAAGGGAATTTCTTATTTTTCCAGCATGGATGGGTATATGCGCATTCAGCGCATGGTCGATGATTTCGTCCGCGAAAGAAACGGCATGTTTGGCAATATGCTGCAAATGCTGGCTGGAAACATCAATCTCGCAGATAAAATTCAGCCGGAAATCATTAAGTTTCTAAAAAGTGAAGGAACGGCAGATCTAATTACGACTTTAATAAAAAATGAATGGGAAAAACTGCTTGAACGCGAAGCTGCTTTTTTTGAAGATCAATTTGAAAAAGAAAAGCTCGTTGGGATGGCCAAACGATATGTAAAAAAAGCTGTTAACGCAGAAAAACTATATAATACTCCAGTTTCAGAGCTGACTGCGAAATATCATGACACTATCGTGGATGACATAGCACCAAAAATGGTTGCATTTGGTGTAAATGAGCTATCAGAAAAAATAGAAACACTGATGGAACGCCTGCGCATAGCAGATATTGTAAAAGAACAGGTTAGCGGATTCTCAGTAGCAAGGCTCGAAGAAATGGTCTTCTCGATTATAAAGAGCGAGCTGAAAATGATTACGTATTTAGGCGCTCTTCTTGGAGGAATAATCGGAATAGTCCAAGGGATTATTGCACTATTAATGAATTAAAGGTATATGATTAGATTTCAAAGAACCAGTCTGTTATAGTGGTTTGGTATGAAGAAAAGCGGAAGGCGCTTGCTTAGGGACGACAAGCTTAAGGCGAGACGGCTGGAAGGTTGCCCTTTAACCTTCAAGACGGATTGACTTAAGACCTCGAGTCCCTAGCGCCTGAAGCTAGACAAAGAAAAGCGGAAGGCGCTCGATTAGCGCCAGCTGCTAGAAAAAGGAGTGTCTATTATGGCAGTAAACGTATTTGATTCAGCATATGAACTTGAAAAAACAGTGCGTCAGAGCGAAGAATATGTATCATTAAAAAAAGCGTATGATGAAGTGAACGCAGATCCTTCTGCAAAATCAATGTTTGATAACTTCCGCAACATTCAATTAGAGCTTCAGCAAAAGCAAATGTCCGGCCAGGAGATCAGTCAGGAAGAAGTAGAGCAGGCTCAAAAAGCGGTTGCGCTTGTACAGCAGCATGACAAAATTTCTGCTCTTATGGAAGCAGAACAGCGTATGAGCATGGTGATTGCTGAACTGAACAAGATCATTATGAAGCCGCTTGAAGATTTATACGGAGCTGGCGAGTAAGAAAGAACATAAGCATATAACAAGAACATAGAGCCGAATGATTAGGAAGTGAACCTCTAATCATTCGGTTTTTTGTTTGTGATTTTATTATATAACCAGCAAATAAAAGCGCAGGTGGAACAGGCTTGTTTAAATGCACAAACCATATGCAATAGTGTATGAATTTAATGGAATTTGCCGTTACTATATAAAGAGAAAAGAAAGGAGCAGAGACCATATGAAGCAAGCAATTTTTCTGGATCGTGATGGCGTCTTAAATGAAGTTCTGACAGATCGGGTCAAATTTGTAAACAAACCTGAACAGCTTTTTCTACTAGAAGGTGCAGCTGAAGCTGTTGGAGAACTTACAAAAAGCGGTTATGACATTTTTGTCGTGACCAATCAAGGCGGAGTTGGTTTGGGGTTTATGAAGGAAAAACAGCTGGTCGAAATACATAGCAGGCTGGAAGAGCTAGTTGGTGAGCATGGGGGCAGCATTACAGAGGTGGCCTATTGCCCTCATAAACCAAAAGAAGGCTGTGAATGCCGCAAGCCAAATGCTGGAATGCTTCTAAGGCTTGCTGAAAAATATGAAATTGATCTCGCAAACAGTGTCATGGTAGGCGACCATGAACGTGATATAGAAGCAGGGATTAAAGCGGGCTGCAAAACGGTTTTTATCGGAGATGAAGAAACGAAAGCAGATCGAAGAGCAGATTCGCTTAAAGAAGCAGTACCATTGATTTTAGAATTGCTTTAAAACCTCGAAAAGATAAATCAGCATTACTAGAAAAGCTCAAGCTGCAGTGATTGTTCTATTTCTGCTTTCGCTCTCATACAAGTGTTATAGGGACAATTTACACCATGAATGGGGGCAAAAATATGATTTATCGACTGCTCGCTTTAAATATTGACGGTACACTGCTGCAGTCAAACGGCAGGCTGCACAAATCTACAAAAGAAGCAATCGAGTATGTGCAGGAAAAAGGCATATATGTAACCTTAATTACATCCCGCAGTTTTCCATCTGCGAAAAAGGTTGCGAAGGCTTTGAGGCTGGACACACAGATTGTGACGCATAGAGGAGCATTTATCGGCAAAAACATCGATAAACCAGTTTATGTGAATAGAATTGCAGAAGAAGTCACATATGATATTATTCGATTTCTTGAAGGGTTTCCTTGTCAAATTAGAATCGTACATGAAAAATTTGCATTAGCCAATAAATATAAGCTTAATCATAACTTAATGGCAAAGACGGTATTTTCTTCAGGGGACCCAGTTTTCTATTCACAGCAATTTGTTGAGTCTGTAAGCGAGACTATTTTAGAAGAGCCTGTTTCACCGCCGAAGATCGAAGTGTACTTTGAGAACAGTGACGATCTTGAAGACGCAAGAACGGCTATCAGAGGGATGTTCTCGGAGGTAGACATGCTTAAGCTCAATGACCTTCGCCTTGAGATTGTCAGTGCTGGCGTTTCAAAGCTTAATGGTCTCTTATACTTAGGTGAGCAGCTTGGCATCCGCAGTAACCAAATGGTTGTCATTGGAGATGGAATGGATGATCTTGAAATGATTGAAGCAGCCGGGTTAGGAGTGGCAATGGGCAATGCGCCAGCTGAGGTTAAAAATGCTGCAGACTGGCTGACAAGAACCAACGACCAGCACGGCGTCACCTACATGGTCAAAGAACACTTCCGCAAACAGCAGCCAATCCAATTTTTGCGCAAAATGAACTTATTAAAATAATATTGCATTTCCTGGGCTAAAGAAGAAATTCTTTAGCCTTTTGAATATAAAGCTAAATGAAAGACAGGATCGTTTACACATAGAAGTTACTCTAATATTGACCTAATAAACTCTCTTTTGTAAACTTAAAGAAGTTTGTTTAAATACGATCCTATTTCCACAAGGGAATAGTTTTTATAAAAAGGTGATTCTAGTGAAACTAATGATACAAGGTATAGAGGATGACCGTTTTCATCGTCCGCTTCGTCTGATTGCCAATTTGTTTTTTGAAGAAAGTCACATTGTGATGGAAAATGAAGCAGAGGATGCCGATGTGCACATCGCTTTTGAATTTTCTATGGATACATCGGTTCAAGTTTCTGCAAAGCTGCAAGATCTGAATGGAGTAAGCCATTCTGCTCAGTACGAACGTATTCTTGGATCGGATCTTACAGAAAAAGAAGAGTTTAAACAGTTGAAGCATGCTGTTTCATATGTCTATTTGACAGTATTGCAGGATTGGACAGGTGTAAGACAAAAGTGGGGCATTTTAACTGGCATAAGGCCAACGAAGCTGCTGCACCGCCACATACAAAACGGACACCCGCTTACTGCGGCACATCAGCAGCTAAAAGAAGATTATTTAATTACAGATGAGAAGATAGAGTTAATGCAAAGGATTGTCGATCGCCAGCTTGCAGTTGTGCCGGATCTATATGATCTCCAAAAGGAAGTCAGCATTTATATTGGGATCCCCTTTTGCCCAACGAAATGTGCGTACTGTACTTTTCCCGCATATGCCATCAATGGCAGACAAGGTTCGGTGGATTCATTTTTAGGCGGCCTTCATTTTGAAATTAGAAAAATCGGGGAATGGCTTAAAGAAAATAACGTCAAAATTACGACCGTTTATTATGGCGGCGGTACACCGACGAGTATTTCGGCCGAAGAGATGGACATGCTTTATGAAGAAATGTACACCTCATTTCCAGATGTAGAAAACATCCGTGAAATTACGGTCGAGGCAGGACGGCCGGATACGATTACACCGGCAAAATTAGATATATTGAAAAAGTGGAATATTGACCGGATCAGCATTAATCCGCAATCCTATACGCAAGAAACACTTAAAGCCATCGGCAGACATCATACTGTTGAAGAAACCATTGAAAAATTTCATCTTGCCAGAAATATGGGTATGAATAACATAAACATGGACTTAATTATCGGTTTACCAGGTGAGGGCTTAAAAGAATTTGAACATTCTCTTGATGAAACAGAAAAGTTAATGCCTGAATCTCTAACTGTTCATACACTTTCGTTTAAGCGTGCTTCTGAAATGACGAGGAATAAAGCGAAGTATAAAGTGGCGGAACGCGATGAAGTCGAAAAGATGATGGAAATGGCTGAAAAGTGGACAGTTGAAAAGGGGTATGAGCCGTATTATTTATACAGGCAGAAAAATATCCTCGGCAATCTCGAAAATGTAGGTTATGCTCTTCCAGATCAAGAGAGCATCTATAATATTATGATTATGGAAGAACTGCAGACCATCATTGGCATCGGCTGTGGAGCAGCAAGTAAATTTATTGATCCTCAATCAGGAAAGATCACGCACTTTGCCAATCCAAAAGATCCGAAAACATACAATGATAGCTTTGAAGCGTACACACAAGAAAAAATTGATATATTGAACGAGCTATTTTTACAAAAACAAGAATAAACCTTCAAGAAAAAGGCTGTGACATAAGTATTTAACATGACATAGAACTGAATGATTAGGAAGTTCTTCTTTCTAATCATTCGGTTTTTTATTTGTTATTTAAAAATAGTTCTTTTAAATATGAGTGAAATGGAGCGGAGGACCCTCGACTCCGGAGGGAAATAGAGGAAAAGGTGAGACCCCGCAGGAGCCCGTGCGACGAGGAGGCTCAGCTTCCTCCCCTCGGAAAGCGAGGGTCCGCAGCGCAATGGAACGCGCTTGTTTAAATTACCAAACCAATTACATTTATATTCAAGTCTTAGAAATAGAATTTTCGTTTTGTCCAAGAGCTTTTCTTTTTAAATAAAAAATTTTCATCAAAGCAGGATAATCATCATGGGAGACGAATGATATAAAGACAATCAATCATATACTTCTAAGAGTAAAATGTAAGCGTTTACTATATAAAGGGGGAATGTTTATGATGATGCAAACACCTTTGACGATGACGCAGATGATTAGAAGAGCTGAAAAGTTTTTTCCAAAAAAAGAGGTTGTCTCAAGAACAGGCAGCGGCATTCAGCGCTTTACGTACAAAACGATTGCAGAACGAACAAAAAGGCTGGCTGAAAGTCTGCAGAAGCTGGGCATTAAACGTGGAGATAAAGTTGGTACATTAGCATGGAATCATCACCGCCACTTAGAAGCCTATTTTGCGATTCCGTGCAGCGGTGCTGTTCTGCATACAATTAATATCCGACTTTCTCCGCAGCACATTATATACATTATCAATCATGCAGAAGATCAGGTGCTGCTGATCGATCCTGACATTTTCCCATTAATTGAAAAGGTAAAGGACCAGCTGACAACTGTGAAGGCCTTTATTGTCATGTGTGCTGAAGATGAAATGCCTGAAACAACGATAGAATCTGTTTATAATTATGAAAGATTGCTGCAGGAAGCAAGCGGAAACTATGAATATCCTGATGATTTAGATGAAAACGCACCTGCAGGGATGTGCTATACATCAGCAACAACAGGTAATCCAAAAGGAGTTGTCTATTCTCACCGCGGCATTGTTTTACACAGTATGGCGCTTGGAATGGCAGATAGCGCCGCTGTCAGTGAAAAGGATATTGCACTGCCGGTCGTGCCAATGTTTCATGTCAATGCCTGGGGACTGCCTTTTGCAGCGGTATGGTTTGGCACAAGTTTAGTTTTGCCTGGTCCTTACTTTACACCAAAATTAATAGCGGAACTAATAGAGTCTGAGAAGGTGACCATTACTGCCGGCGTTCCTACCATTTGGCTTGGGCTGTTAAAAGAACTAGACGAAAACAATTATGACATGAGTTCACTGCGAAGTGTCCTCTGCGGCGGATCAGCAGCACCACGCGGGATGATAAAAGCGTTTGAAGAGAAGCACGGCATTCCGTTTATGCATGCTTATGGAATGACAGAAACGAGTCCGCTTGTTGTTATTTCTTCATTAAAAAGCTATCAGGAAGAACTTTCTACAGAAGAAAAGTTAAATATTAAAGCCATGCAAGGCATTCTCGTCCCTGGCTTGGAAATGAAGGTTGTCGGAAAAGATGGAGAAGCATCATGGGACGGTAAGGAAATGGGCGAATTAGCGATACGGGGACCGTGGATTGCATCGGGGTATTATCGTGATGAGCGATCGGATGAAGCGTTTCGGGATGGCTGGCTTTATACCGGTGATGTAGTGACTGTTGATGAAGAGGGCTTTATGAAAATTGTAGACCGTACAAAGGATTTAATAAAAAGCGGCGGTGAGTGGATCTCCTCGGTTGATCTTGAAAATGCATTGATGGCACATGAAGCCATATTTGAAGCGGCTGTCGTTTCTGTTCCGCATGAAGAATGGCAGGAGCGTCCCGTTGCCTGTGTTGTTTTAAAGGAAGGATACAAAGGAAAAGTAACGAAAGAAGAGTTATACACCTTCTTACAGCCGCAGTTTGCGAAATGGTGGCTGCCTGATGACATTCTTTTCATGGAGGAAATACCAAAAACGTCTGTCGGGAAGTTTCTGAAAATGAGATTAAGAGATCAGGTTCGAATGATGAGTTCGGAGCTGAACTAATATACGGATCGAGCGCTTGGGATATTTTGTCCAAGCGCTTATTCAATTGTTCCCTTTTACAAAGCCTGTTACTTTTACAAGGACTTCATGAAGTCAGATATTATTTTAATGAATTATTCTGAAAATATTTCTCAAATGGTGATGTTGTCTTTATAATGGAAGAGAGATGGAAAAGGAGGGAATAATGATGGGAAAAGTAAATCTGAGTGTAAACGATCGAGTTGCAACGGTCGAGCTAAACCGGCCTGATTCGTTAAATGCACTTGATGTTGAGATGCTGAAAGAATTATTGAGTGTATTAAAAGATGTGAGTAATTCGGATGGAATTGATATTGTTGTCCTGCTTGGTAAAGGCAGAGCGTTCTCATCTGGCGGGGATATAAAGACGATGATGGCGGCTGAAAATGAAAGCGATTTCTATCAGGTTATGGACTGTATTAACGAATTGGTTGTAACTCTTTACAGTATGCCTATGCTGACAATTAGTGCAGTGAGAGGGGCAGCTGCCGGTCTTGGGCTTAGTTTAGCTCTTGCAACCGATTATATTATCGCTGATTCTGCCAGCAAGCTGGCGATGAACTTTATTGGCATCGGCTTAATCCCTGATGGAGGGGCACATTTCTTCCTTGAAAATAGAATTGGTGAAGATAAAGCAAAACAGCTGATCTGGGAAGGGAAGATCTTAAGTGCTGAAGAGGCATTTTCCAAAAACATCATTCATGAAATAGCTGCTGGAGAGCTGGAAGAGGCCCTTGATGTGAAGATTAATAAATGGCTGAGCAGTCCTGTACAAGCTATGATCAAAACGAAAAAAATACTATCAGATAAAAATCGCCCATTGCTTTTAAAGGTGCTGGAGCTTGAAAAGCTGGGACAGGCCAAAATGAGAGAAACACAGGATCATAAAGAAGGGATACAAGCATTTATCGAAAAAAGAAAGCCAGTATTTCAAGGCAAATAGTTTTAGTTAGGCGGGACTATCCAATGTTGCTTTACGCAAATTGGATCGCCCGCCTTCCTTTTGTAAACTGTTATTCTTTCATAAATCCATCAGTAAAAAGGATGTTTTACATAAAAAAGAGAATGCTATGAAAATAAGGCTGGACAGAGCCAGATGATCAATCCACATATTCAGCGGTGGAATAGAATGAGTTTGCCAGCAGGAGAGGTACAGCGATGCGTTTTTTCATGCATGGCTTTTTCGTGCAGCAGGTTCTCTCCTTTTGTTTTTGCTTCTTGGTCATTTTGTGCCTGAAAGGCTTCATCCAGAATTTTTTCACCGTCTTGTTCAAAGACTGTCAGTTTATATGTTTGCATAAGATTCTCCTTTTCATAAAGAATTCTGACTGTTACCACTATTCAATCATACGAATAGAATGAACGCAATTTTTTAATGGAACTTTTTTCTTTTCTCATTCGTATATAAGATATGGCCGTTTAAAGGAGGAGATTATATGGTATTAAAGCTGGCCCAAGTCACAAAAAGATTTGGTTCATTTACAGCCGTTGATGATTTATCACTGGAAATCCCGGAAAAAGAGATGTTTGGCTTTCTTGGTGCAAACGGTGCAGGTAAAACAACTACCTTTCGCATGGTCCTTGGGTTAATTGATCCTACCGATGGAACCATTACATGGAAAGGGAACAGGATTGATTATAAGACAAGTCATATTATCGGTTATCTGCCCGAAGAACGCGGTCTTTACCCAAAAATGAAGGTAAAGGATCAGATTGTCTATTTAGCACGATTGCGGGGAATGGAGAAGCAGGATGTTTTGTCGGAGCTTGATTATTGGCTGAATCGATTTAAGGTGCCAGAATACGCTGACAAGAAAGTGGAAGAGCTGTCTAAAGGCAATCAGCAAAAAATTCAATTTATCACAGCAGTTATACATAAACCTGAGCTATTAATCTTAGATGAGCCTTTCAGCGGGCTAGACCCCGTTAATGTTGAATTATTAAAAGAAGCTGTAGTCGATTTAAAAGAAAAAGGAACAACGATTGTCTTTTCTTCACACCGAATGGAACATGTTGAAGAGCTTTGTGAGCACTTATGCATTATGCAAAAGGGAAAGCCGATTGTGCATGGATCGCTTAAAGAAATTAAACGTTCATTCGGTCGCAAAAATTTAATCGTTCATGGCGATTTTTCAATGGAGTTTTTCAAAACACATCCTCTTGTTCTGAAGGCGAAGCTAACCGCAGAGGGTGCACATCTGCAAATCTCAAAAGAAGAGGATGCGGAAGCTATTTTAAAAGAAATAGTCGGGAAAGGCTTTATCCGCAAATTTGAATTAGAAGAGCCTTCATTAAACGATATCTTTATTGAGAAAGCAGGTGCGGCATATGAATAGTTTTTGGATTATATTATCTCATACCTACTTTTCTAAGCTAAAAACGAAATCATTTATAATTACCACGATCATAACAGCTTTGCTTGTAGCAGGATTGGCAAATATGAACAATATCATCGGCTTCTTTGAAGGAGATGAAGCGGCAGATCAAGTACTGGTTATGGATCAGGAATCAGAATTATATGCTCCTTTGGCAGAACAGCTTGAGCTTGCAGAGAGTGAACTGATTGTTGAACAGTTCACTGGAACAGAAGAAGAGGCAGAGGAAGCAGTAACAAATGGAGAGTATAGCGGTTTGCTGCTTTTATCGATGAATAGCGATAATATGCCAGAAGGATTATATAAAGCAAGAAGTGTGGCAGATTCAACAATCTCCGGAGAATTACAGGGTGCACTTCAGCAATTGAAGACGGTCATGGCAGCCTCAGAAGTTAACTTAACACAAGAGCAATTAAATCAGCTTTATGATCCAGTTTCTTTTAATACAGCTGCACTTGAGGATAATGCTAAATCAGCAGAGGAATTGAATCAGGCACGCGGTCTCGTGTATGTTCTTCTCTTTGTTATTTATTTTGCGGTGATTATGTACGCAAATATGATTGCGATGGAGGTTGCAACAGAGAAATCATCCCGTGTTATGGAAATTCTCATTTCAAGTGTGCCACCGATCCGACAGATGTTTGCCAAAATATTGGGTGTTGCCCTATTAAGCCTGACACAAATGCTGGTCATCCTTGCTGTTGGATATTATTTTGTAAAACAGAATCTTGACTCGATGCAGGGCGGCTTTTTTGAATTCTTTGGCTTTGGCGATGTTCCTGCTATCACGATCACGTATGCTGTCATTTTCTTTATTTTAGGATATTTCCTGTATGCGACTCTTGCTGCATTTTTAGGATCACTTGTCAGCAAAATTGAAGATGTGCAGCAGATGATTACACCAATGACAATGGTAATTGTTGCGGCCTTTTTAATTGCCATGTTTGGATTGACGGATCCTGAAGCATCCTTTGTAACGATCACATCCTACATCCCATTTTTCACTCCAATGATTATGTTTATGAGGGTAGGAATGCTGACTCTTCCAGTGTGGGAGCCGATTTTAGGAATCGCAATCCTGCTGATTTCCATCATTGTGCTCGCCATCTTTGGAGCCAAAGTATACAAAGGCGGCGTATTATTATACGGCAAGTCTTCTTCGTTTAAAGACATTAAGAAAGCATTGCAGCTGTCCAATAAGGAATAAAATGTTCTAGGCTCCCATCTGGGGGCTTTTTTTATGGTTTTTTTACCGAATACGATATATGGAGAACGTGCATTCGCTTTTGAATTCATGTACAATAAGTGCATAAAACCTAGTTAAAGAGGGATCGGAATGAAGAAAGTAACATTTATTCATGCGGCGGATTTACATTTAGACAGCGGAATGGCTGGACTGCGCCATTTGCCTCAGCCTATTTTTTCAAAACTGAGAGAGAGTACATTTGAATCGCTCTCGAGCATAGTGGATGCTGCGATCATACATAATGTAGATTTTGTTGTGTTAGCTGGTGATTTATTTGATGCAGAAGACCGCAGTATTCGTGCCCAAATCATTTTTATAAAAGAAATGGAGCGGCTCGCCGAAAAGGGTATTTCTGTATTCGCTGTACATGGGAATCATGATCACATGGAGGGCAGCTGGATTCATCTGCCTCTCCCGAACAATGTTCATCTCTTCTCAAACCAAGTTGAAACGGTGGAGTTTTTAACAGAGTCACAAACTTCTGTTCATTTATATGGATTTAGTTATCATAGCAGGCATGTATATGAGCGCATGATTCAGCATTATAAAAAAAGAGATGGAGCGGATTTTGACATCGGTATTCTGCATGGTCAGCTTGAAGGAGAAAGTGAGCACGGAACCTATGCTCCTTTTACCATCTCTGAGCTGGCAGATAAGAACTTTGATTATTGGGCACTCGGACATATACATAAAAGAAATGTAATTCAAAATGAACCGCCAATAGTTTATCCAGGCAATACCCAAGGCAGGCATGTGAAGGAAACAGGAGATAAGGGCTGTTATCTCGTTCAGCTTTCAGAAAAAGGTGCAGAAATGACATTTATAAAGACAGCTCCAGTTGTGTGGTCTGAAAGAGAATTAAACTGTGAGGAAGCTGCTTCTTTTCAGGAAATCTATTCAAAGTGCCTAGACCTTTTAGATGAAGAAAAAATGAACGGCCAAGCAAAAATTTTAACCCTGACTCTGCAAAATACAGATCTACCTTCAAAGGATGCAGCTGCTATTCGCGAGGGGGAGCTGCTTGAAATGCTGCAGGAGCATGAAGCAGAAGGGGAAGATGGCTTTATATGGATTGCTGACCTTCTTGTAAATGAAAGAAAAAAATGGAACAAAGAGAAACTGATGTCCGAATCCGCTTTTTTTGCAGAAATGTTTCATGCAGCTGGCGATTTGGAAGGAATTGGCATGAGCTTAGAACTTTTATATAAGCATCCGGAAGCGAGAAGGTTTTTACAAAAAAAGAGTGAAGATGAGCTGGATTCCATTTCAAAAGAAGCAGAAAATCTGTTAATGCAGTTACTATATCAAAGCTAAGGAGGTGCTCATCCTGAAGATTATAGAAATACAAATCTATGGATACGGCAAGCTAGTGGATAAGACCTATTCACAAATTGGCGATTTTCAAGTGTTTTATGGTGAAAATGAAGCAGGAAAATCAACGATCATGGCCTTTATACATGCTATCCTCTTTGGATTCCCGCCCAAACAGCAAAACGAATCGAGGTATGAACCAAAAGAAGGCAGCAAGTATGGAGGCAAGCTGACCGTTTTATTTCCAGGCAAAGGCAAAGCGGTTATTGAACGGGTGAAGGGAAAGTCAGCCGGAGATGTTACGGTCAGAATGGAAGATGGAAGTGCTGGTTCTGAAGCGCTCTTAAAAGAATTATTGCATGACATGGATAAAAAAATGTTTCAATCAATCTTTTCTTTTAATGTTCATGGATTGCAGAATATCCACCAGATGAATGGCGAGGATCTGGGCAGGCTGCTCTTTTCTGCTGGCGCCCTTGGCACAGATCAGCTCCTTCTGGCAGAGCAAACGCTGCAAAAAGAGCTGGAAACGCGTTTTAAACCGAATGGAAAAAAGCCAGCATTAAATCAAAAAATTTCAGAAGTAAAAGAACTGTACAAAAAGCTTCAAATGGCAGAGCAAAAAAACGAGGAATATTGGCATCTTATAAAAGAAATAGAAAAGCTTGAGAAACAGATTAAGAGAATGCAGAAAGACCTGGCTGAAAGCAAAGAGAATGTTCATACTCTTACTTCCTGGCAGCAGATAGAGCCAGTCTACAAGGAAAATAAGCTTCTGGAGAAAGAATGGATTGCATATAAGGACCTCGTATTCCCAATCGATGGTTTAGCTCGCTTCGAACGGCTTCTTGAAGGGCAGCGACCGCTTCTCGCAAAGCAATCTGCTTTAAAGAAGCAGATTACACAATTATCCGAGGAGATTCGAGCGGGCCAGGCAAATAAAGAAATATTGTCAGCTGAAAAAGAAATAACAAGTATTTCGGAACAGCTTCCGCTTATGCAAAAACTTAGAGAAGAGGAAAAGACACTTTCTTTAAAACGTGCAAACATAGAGAGTGATGTTCAAGACTTAAACGAAAGGTTAAATATAACCTTATCTGATGGCGAAATTGCCTCTATTGATACAAGCATTCATAAAAAGAAGCAAGTATCAGAAGCTGAGGATGAATATAAAAGATTAGTTGCCAAGAAAGCGGATTTGGATGAGCAATTTAATGAGAGTACAAGGGAATTGGATCTGCTCGAGAAAAAAGTGAACGAGCTCAAAGCTCTGCTGCTGTCTTCTAAAGAAGAGGATGAATTACAGAAGAAACAGGATGAGGTTGAGGAAAGAAGCAGGCTGCAGCAGGAACTTGATGAAATGAGGAAGAAACAAAAGGCAGAGAATTCGGGTCGATCTGGACAGCGGCAGCAAAGAAAACCGAAAAACGATGCGAAGCCAGCCGTTTTATTAGCCTGTTTGTTCTTCATTCTTACTGTTTGGTCGCTGCTTCAGCAGGAATGGCTCATAGGGATAATAGGTGCTGCAGGTCTGCTATTTGTTATATATCATTTCATAGTAAAGTCTAAGGCAAAAATGGATGCAGGAGACACTGCGGGCTTAGAGCAGCGGCTGATAGACATAGAAAAGCGCCTCGAAGAGCTTCCAGACCACGATATAAAGACCCTTGCTGTTTTAAAAGCACAAAACGACGAACGAAAACAGAAACTAAAAGAGCTGGAGATCTATATGCAGCAGGAGATTCTCTCAAATGAAAAGATCATTTCAGGATTTGAACGTTGGGAAGTTGCCTTTCAGCAATCCAAAAAGAAGCTGCAGGAGCTTTGCGCTCATCTTCATCTTCCTTTGCATAATGAAGAGACACTTGAGCAACTAGGTGAAGCCTATCGTTTGCTTGAACAATTGAAAACCGCTGTAAAAGGAAAAAGACATATTGTTCAAGAGTATGCTCAAACATCTGAAAGTCTAAAAATGCTGCAAGAGAAAATAGATAAACTGGCAGAAAGATTTCACCTTCATCATGAATTAAGTTATGCAGAGAAGGTTTATGAATTAAGAAAAATGTTAAAAGATGAAATAGCTAAAAAAGGGAAGGAAGAGGAAGCTGCTCGGGAACTTCAGAAGCTGGAAGAGGAAGAGCACACCTATCTGCTTGAGATCAGTCAGTATCAAGAGGAACTTTCAGAACTAATGAAGCAAGGAAATGCAGCAGATCAAGAGCATTTTCGAGAGCTGGCAAAACAAGCAGAACGAAGAGAGCAGATAAAAGCGAGAAGAGATGCATTACAGATGCAATTGCAAATTTCACCGTTATCATTAGAACAAATGGAGTATTTGGCAGGTGAAAAGAATGAAAAACAAACGCTTGAAGAGTTAACAGATCTTGTTGACTCACTGGAAAATTCAATTCCCGACTGCCAAAAAAAGTTGGCAGAGATGAAATATGAAGCGAAACGGATTGAAGAAGGCGGTACACATGCAGAATTGCTGCATCGATATAAGCTAATCAAGGCCGAGCTGGATCAGGATGCACAAGATTGGGCTAAATATGCAGCTGCACAGCATATTTTGAGAAAAACGATTGCTGCTTTTAAAGATGAACGTCTTCCCAAGATTATAGCGAAAGCAGAGGAACATTTGAGCATACTGACGGGCGGAGAATATGTTCGGATTTGGCCAAAGCAGGAAGAAAGCGGCTTTTATATTCAAAACAAAAGAAAAACCTCTTTTGAAGTTTATGAACTAAGCCAAGCTGCAAAGGAACAGGTATATGTTGCTCTTAGATTAGCCTTGGCGGAAACAGCTTATGAAAAAGAGAACTATCCGCTAATCATCGATGATAGCTTTGTTAATTTTGATCATAACAGGACAGAGCGAATGATGAAGCTTCTTCGTTCACTGACAAACAGGCAAATTCTATTTTTTACCTGTCATCAGCATTTGCTTTCCCAATTTTATGATAAGGAAACGATTGAATTGACAGCCCCATTGCTGACTAACAGATAATTGTTAGTGGAGGCATAAGGGTGTCTGTTCCTGCCTGAACTTCGAAACTATCGCTTTCTATGTTATACTATTTTCATAGAAGGGAGCGTCGGTGCACGTATGAGCAAAGGAATTGTATATTACGAAGTTGGAGAACAAATAGAAGTATTTCTGCTGATTAAAAACGCAACAAAAGGGATTGCCAGCAACGGCAAGCCGTTTTTAACATTAATTTTTCAGGATCAGAGCGGAGAGATCGAAGCGAAGCTCTGGGATGTATCAGATGAAGATGAAAAAAGCTACAGTCCTGAAACGATTGTAAAAGTAGCTGGTGATATTTTAAATTACCGTGGACGTAATCAGCTTCGTATTCGCCAAATTAGACCAGCGTCTCCTACAGATCCAGTAAAACTAGCAGATTTTCTTGAAACTGCGCCTGTAAGTACAGATGAAATGATGAGTAAAATCACTCAATATATATTTGAAATGAAAAACCCGAATGTGCAAAGAATAACCAGACATTTGCTCAAGAAACATCAAAAAGCGTTTCTGGAATTTCCGGCTGCAACAAAAAATCATCATGAATTTGTATCCGGTCTTGCCTATCATGTTGTATCTATGCTTGACTTGGCCAAATCAATTGCAGGACTCTACCCTAGTCTTGATAAAGACCTCTTATATGCAGGTGTGATTCTTCATGATTTAGGGAAGGTTACGGAGCTTTCTGGTCCTATATCAACTGTGTATACCGTTGAAGGGAATTTGCTTGGACATATCACGATTATGGTGAATGAAATTGGCAAAGCAGCAGAGGAACTTTCTATTAGCGGTGAAGAGGTTATGGTTCTTCAGCATCTCGTTCTGTCCCATCATGGAAAGGCAGAGTGGGGGAGCCCGAAACCGCCGATGATTAAAGAAGCGGAAATCCTTCATTATATTGATAATTTAGACGCAAAAATGAATATGCTAGACCGTGCGCTCCATCGCACAAAGCCTGGCGAATTTACAGAACGAGTTTTTGCACTCGATAATCGATCCTTTTATAAGCCAACCTTTCATAAGTAAAAGAATGAAAAGAGGCTGGGATATAAATATTTAACACACTTATAGAACCGAATAGTTAGGAAGTTCATCTTTCTAATCATTCGGTTTTTTTTTTTGTAATTGTAAAATATATTTTAGTAACATGAGTGAAATGGAGCGGAGGACCCTCGACTCCTGTGGGCAATAGAGGAAAAGGTGAGACCCCGCAGGAGCTTGCTCCTGGGAGGCTCAGCTTCCTCCCCACGGAAAGCGAGGGTCCGCAGCGCAGTGGAACGGACTTGTTTAAATGAGCAAAACAAGATATTGAATATTGGTGTTTATTTCTTTTTTCCAGCTTCTTTTTCTATTTAAAAATATAGTAGCTCCACATAGCCGCGAAGGCTACATAAAAATAGCATAAATCTATGAAAACTGCATAAAGTTTTAATAGGTAATAGGACAAACTAAGAAGAGATGAGGGATTAACTTGATTCCAGTATGGGTGTATTTTATTGCGGCAGGAATCGTTTTTTGTGCAATTATGGCGATTAAAACAGGCAGAGATGAAAGACGTGAGGAAAATGAAATGATTGAGCGCGAAGGAGAAGTGTATATGCAGCGGCTAGAGGAGAAGAAAGAGGAGAAAAAGGCAGGCGAACGCTCCTTTGGATGAGACGTGCTAAAGCATAAAAAACGGGTTCCTTATTCAGGAACCCGTTTGTCTTTATTCTGTTTCAGTTTCTGATTCTTCAGTGCTTTCTTCTTCAGTGTTCTCTGTGTCAGCATCTTCACCTTCTGCAGAGCTGTCACTTATGATGCTTTTCAAATCTTCATCCTTAACATCTACATTTGCATCTTTCAGTTCTCTGTCCAATGCAGCTTGTACAATCGTTGGATCCTGTTGAAGCTTAGCTACTTTAAGATCATGTTCCATATCTTCTTTCATTTCATCAAAAGACTTTTTCTCTTCTTTTTCAGTTACTTGGATAACATGGAAGCCATGCTGAGATTGAACAGGCGCACTGATTTCATCTACATCAAGTGCATACGCCGCTTCTTCAAATTCTGCTACCATTTGACCTTGTCCAAACCAGCCTAAGTCGCCGCCATTTGCAGCAGAACCAGGGTCTTTAGAATATTCAGTTGCTAATTCTTCAAAGTTTCCGCCATCATCAAGCTTTTGTTTCACTTCGTTAGCTGTTTCTTCATCCTCTACAAGGATATGACGAGCCTTAATGCGAGGCTGATAATTATCATAGTATTCTTGTACTTCTTCTTCAGATACTTCTACATCTTTAACTGCAGCTTTTTCCTGCAATAAAGTTGCACGCAGTGTTTCTCTAAGCTGATCTTCATCTTCATAACCGTATTGCTGCAATGCTAGCTCAAAATTTGCACCAAGCTGCTGCTTTAATTCATCCATCTGTTCATTCAATTCTTCATCCGTAACTTCATAGTTTTCGGATAGAACTTTTTCGTATACAAGCTCACGAAGTGTCTGTTCACCATATTTTTCCTTCATCGCTTCATATAGCTCGTCCTTCGTTATATCGCCATTTCCTGTTTCAACAACAGCGTCAGAGCCTCCATTGCTACAAGCACTTAATCCTAAAACTCCAGCAGCAAGGGAGAAGGAAATAACCCATTTTTTCATGTTGAACACTCCTAATCGTTAATTTCAATTGGCTGCTTTCAAAAACGCAGTTGTTCATAAGGTGACGGTTTCTTCCACACGAATCTAATGAATGGCCGATTTTACAGATGACAAAAGCTTATATTCTTTGCCTTGCATTCAACTTATTAAAAACAACAACATTTAGAAAAAGCCTATTTTTGTACACATCCATTACTATACCATAATGTATTTAATAAAAAAAATAAAACTACATAGTCAATTTAAAAAATTTGGGTATTTGCCTATCCCGAAATTTGATTTGCTACATATGATACATAGAAACTGCGATAAGCGGTTTTGAAAAACAGCCAGGAAAGAAATTTCAGATTCCTGGTGAAAATGCCTACTCGAAAACAGAAGGCTTTGAATAGTATATGGTAGCAACCTATGAGGGAGGTGTTATCATGGGCGGTGCATACGGCAGCGGATTCGCTTTAATCGTTGTGTTGTTCATCTTATTGATCATCGTTGGTGCAGCATGGCTTTAATTTAAAAAGACATTGGGTTCTCTGAACCCTTTGTCCCAACGAGAAAGGAGGAATTTGAATGTCTGGTTCAAACGGATATGGTTATGGTGGAGGTTTCGCGTTAATCGTAGTTCTTTTCATTCTGTTAATTATCATCGGAGCTTCTTGGCTGTAACTTAGAAGACCGTACCTTGTAGATGAAGGATACTTTCTTATATAAGGAATGCTGATGGTACTAAATCAGTATGAGTATCTCCCGGCTTTAACCCGGGAAAATGCAAAGGACGCCATAAAGCGTCCTTTGCATATGCAATTCATATTTTTATATCATTTATACAAAATGAGACAAAAATAACCAAGCTGTGATATACAGCCTGGTTATTTGGCATTACGTAAATGAAATTTCTACAAAAGAAGAAATAAGAAGAATCGTGATCAGAACATTAATTGTTCTATAAACCTTTGGCTGGCGTTCTTCAGGTATTTCCTTTTGCAGACAAAGGGAATATGTCATTTTGTTAATATAGAATAGAATAAATATAGCAAACACAATAAAAATGGAGATCAACGAAGATTCCCTCCCCATCGGCGAAGTTTTCTTACTTAATTACAATAACAAAATTTAAATAAAAAAGATAGTATTTAAGATTGTAACAGGATTTTCTTTTCTAATTAAATTTAGCATATGAAAAAAAGACATCCATTATGAGATGTCTTTTAAAGAATAACTGAAATAAGCAGAATCTGTCAAAAATTTAGTATGAAGAAGGAGTGCCTTTTACCCAGTTTTAACCTTCTCTTTGCAATAATATTTCAAAACCATCTTCATTTTCTTCTATAAAGGACTGAGCAGGAGCTTTCATGACATCTTTCATGATGATCATGTCAAAAAGACAAATCCCTGTATGATAAGCTATTAAAATAACAAAATAGTGAACATAATGAGGGAAAAGAAAACATCCAGCAGCCAACAGCGCATTAATTACAATAAAAGGGGTGCAAAGGGCAATTAAAAAGGTAAAACGCGTAATTGGTTCATTTACAATAAAGTGCAGAATCGGCATAATGCCAAATCTCATTTCTGCTGTTTTTTTCACCTTTTTTCCACAAGGTATTAATGGAATGAAGTGAAGAATTTTATGAAGCGGATAAAGAATCCACATTCCTGCCACAAACAAAATAAAATAATTATCATAAAAGTAGTTCGGAACAAAAAGATAAGTAGCTGGTACATACACTATTATAAAAGTAAGTAGCATTGTTAAGGAAGACAATATAAAAAGCCGCTCGGGTCTATATTGTTTAGTGAAATTAATCGTCTTCCAGCAGTTCATCATGTTAGACCTCCAAAGGGAGAAAGTATTAGTTAAATCCAAAACTTACTAAGATACTTTACGATGAATAACATGAAAAATCAATAGGTATTTTTATGGTTAATATTAGAAAAAATGAGGAGTGATTTTATAGTCATTTTGATGAATTATTATGTAGATTATTCTGGGGCTTTGCAAAGGTTTTTTTTAGTGTACAAATAGCATAGAGATTAATCGAAGGATGATTTAAGTGGTCCAGCTGCTGTTTGATTATGCAGCAGCTGGAGTGATTATAAATTTTACATAAGTGGAGGGGAGTCAAAGCATTTGTTGTATCAGACGAGTTCTTTTTCTGATTTATCCTTTTTTTCGATGATTCCGTTGTTATCTGTAAATTCATTTTCAATATTCTCAAATGATTTTTCAAAAATCTCCATAAAATCATCGCCATAAATATTTCGGACAATTGTCATTACCTCGATCACATCCGGGAACTTTCCATATAATTCTCTCAATGGGGAGGCTCCTGAAAATACTGAGTTCTCTTCAGGATTATAGGACTCCATCATACTTAGTAAAACGTTTTCACCTTCTGGGGTAAGTTCAATATACGTATTTCTTTTATCATTTTCCTTTTTTGAGAATCGTAAATAGCCTCGTTCCTCTAACTTCTTTGAAAAGTTAAACGCGGTAGAAACATGCATGACGCCAAATTTTGCAACATCAGAGATAGAGGCTCCATTCAGATGATAGGAAATCCATAAAATATGGTGCTCATTAATATTAAGATCATACGGTTTAATCCAATTCTGCCAATCCTTCTCAACGGCTTTCCATAAGGCTTTACTTAACTGAGCTATTCTCTGACTGAAAAGTAATGCCTCTTTCATTGTATATTCTTTATTCGACATACACTTATTCACCTGCTTTATAAGGAAATTAAGATTTCGATTTTTTGATTTTTACGGTTGCGCTTCAAGAATGAGCAAGCCGTTTCCACATTTCAAGTAGTCCAGTTCCAGGCGCTAGGAGCTCGAGGTCTTAAGCCAATCCGTCCAGAAGGTTAAAGTGCAACCTTCCAGCCGTCTTGTCTTAAGCTTGTCGCTCCTGGGCAAGCGCCTTCCACATTCTAAGTAGTCCAGTTCCAACGGCTAGTCCCTCGAGGTCATAAGTCAATCCATCCAGAAGGTTAAAGGGCAACCTTCTAAATGACTTGCCTTATGCTTGTCGGGACTGAGCGAGCCGTTTCCACATTTCTTATTATCATTATGCCAATAAAACAAAAATTAATAAAGGTATTAATTTGCGAAATTTTTAGAAATTATTTCTTAGGAAGTTGCTTGTTATGAGTTTCAATCGATTTTTAGAAAAAAAGAACGAAATTGTATACGCTTTACTATTTTTAAAACCATTTTTATAATATATTAGTTTTCGTTCTGAAGGAGGCAAAATCCTTCTTTTCTAATGTATTAAACTTAAAAATATAAAAAAGCAATAAAAAGCATCTTTCCAAAGAAATTTATTTCTTGGAAAGATGCTGATCTTACCTGGAATTTTTCCCTTGATTTAGTGTGGTCTCTAATTCTTGAATGGCTGTTTCGATCTCCTGGATTTCACGTTTTAAGTTCTGTTCATGAGGACGAATTTCGTTTTTCCAGTCGTGAATCGAACCTTTCAGATCCTTTGACAGTTCAGCAAAAGCACTTTTTCCTTCTGTTGTAACTGTTGTCGTTGCCCGTTTTATATCAAGAAGCTGTTCTTTTAAATAATCTAATCGATGTTTAACAATATTTCCGTTCGTATGAATAACGGTTCTAGTTTCTTTTCCGGAAGCAGGTGCTGTTAAAAGGGCAGAAATGCCAGCAGCTGTTCCTCCAGCAATCAAACCTAATAGAAATGATTTTGCCTTCATCATGATAACCTCCCCAGATAAAACGTTTTCATAGTTTTATCTTACACAAATTTTTACGATCAATAAACACCTTTTTATGTATTTAACACAATATTGTCGTATTTAAACGTTTTTGTATTTCATAAGAGAGCGGAGGCAGGCATATATTGGTACAAGGCTAAGAAGGAGTGGTGGCAAAGATGACAAGTATTTTACTTATTTTGGGCTTTACCATGCTGGCTGGTGCAGGGTATTGTTTCCTTTTAATTAAAAAGCCAGGCATGTATCCGCCGAAATATTTGTTAAAAAAAAGAGCAGCCACCCTTGGAGCAGGGGGAGGCTTGCTCCTATTATTAGGAATCGTCACACTCTTTTTTTAGGAACGGCGGGAAATGAAAAAACATTCTAGGCTTATCCGCTAAAAGCTTTCACTGCAAGATAAATGGCAATTCCCCAGATGATAAAGGCTGATACTTGATTAAACCTTTTGACCAAGCTGCCGGTTGCATCAACCTTCCCCAAAATTCTTCCCGCTATGGCCAGACCGAAAAACCAAATCCAAGAAATGCCTATACAGGATAAAGTAAAAACAACTAGCTCATACCCTTTATAAGCTAATGAATTCGGACCGATTACTCCTATAATATCAATAATGGCATGAGGATTGAGTAAAGAAACGGAAGCTGCGAATGTGATTTGCATTTTAGTCATCGGCTGCTGAATCACTTTTTAGTATTGTCCATCCCATATAAACTAGAAATATAAATCCAATAGCATAAATGAGAGTAGTTAGCCATTCAAATTGGAAAATGATTAAAGATACTCCTGTGACCGCTAATAGAATTAATAGAGTATCACAAAGTGCTGCTGTTACAATGGCTGGTATACTGCGGGCGAAATTTTTATGGATGGCTCCTTGGTTAAAAATAAAGACGTTTTGAACGCCAAGCGGTAAAATAAGGCCGAATGCCAGTGCGGTTCCATGAATAAAAGCTTCTATCATTATGATGTCCTCCTTCAAGCTGATAGGCTTATTCTAATGAAAGATCCATGAAATGTCTCCATCCAATTGGTTGGGATACAATAGGCATTAGACTGTAGTTTTTAATACAAACAAATTAAAAGGTCCAAATCAGTTGATTTGGACCTAGAGTTTATTGTTAGTTACTTGCAGGTATTAACTTTGTCCGCTTCCCAATTGTTTGTGCAACCGGATAAAGAATGACCATCAGCACTGTGTTGATTGCCATTGCAGGCAGTACAGTCCCGGTAAACAAGATAGCAAATGCACCAGGCAAGCCGACTAGCAGATAGGCTGCTGTTAAGAAAATAACTCCTGAAATCAGCGTGCCAGCTGCTGTTAATATTGCAACAGATAATGTAGGTTTGTTGAATTTTTTAATGATTAGGTAGATGCCGAAAAATAAAAAGGCTGTAATCGGTTTATCGATCATATTTGGGATCTGCCCTAATGGAAATGAGGTAGTTAAAGCGGAAATTACCCCAGTGGCAATGCCTAATAATAAAACGCTTCTTACATCAGGGAATAATAAAATTCCAAGAAACATCATGGTTAACATCATATCAGGCTTCATGCCAAATACAAATCCAGGTACAACTGTGTGCAAAACGGCACCCATTCCAACGAGTAGCGCCAATGCTACAACATTCTTACTATTCATTTCTAATCTCTCCTCTGCTCTGCTGTTCTCTTTTTTGTTCTTTGTCTCTCCTGCAGTGCACTCTTTGCCTGCAGCGAAAAACTTTCACTCATTATACCACAGAATGATTTTTTTCAGCATGTTTTTTTTACTTTTTAAGAATTTCGTTTAAAGCTTTTCATAAATTGTGCAAGCTTATATACATGATCTTCAGGTACTGCATTGTAAATGGAGGCGCGGCAGCCGCCAATTGATCTATGGCCATTTAGTCCGATAAAACCTGCATCAGATGCCGATTGTAAAAATAAAGCTTCTTTCTCTTTATCAGCTAGATTAAAGGTAACATTCATCAATGAACGGCTGCTTTTTTCTGCATGCCCTAAATAGAAACCGTCACTTTCATCTATGGCATCATATAAATATTTCGCTTTGTTTTCATTCATTTTTTCAATGGCTTGCAGTCCGCCTTTTTCCTCTGCCCATTCCAGAACAAGGGACAGTAGGTAGATCGCAAGTGTAGGAGGTGTATTGTATAAAGAGCTGTTATTCGCATAGGTTTTATATTGAAGCATAGTCGGCAAGTGATTATTATCCTGTGAAATGAGATCTTTATGAATAATCACAACTGTTACTCCAGATGGTCCAAGATTCTTTTGTGCACCAGCATAGATCATCCCAAACTGATTTATGTCAATTTGCTTGCTTAAAATATCACTGGACATGTCAGCGATTAAAGGCATATGCAGCTGTGTCGGATAAGTGTGCCATTGTGTGCCGTAAATCGTGTTATTGCTTGTTATATGCAAATAGGCTGCATTCTCAGTTGTGTTGATATCTGATAGTTGTGGAATTGAACGATAGGAGTTTTCTTTAGTGGAAGCTATTGGAGCGGTGCTGCCGATTTTTTGAGCTTCCTTTAACGCTTTTTCAGACCATGATCCTGTTAAAACATAATTTCCTAAAGTGTTCTCATGTAAGAAGTTCATGGGGATCATAGAAAATTGGAGACTTGCTCCACCTTGAATAAATAAAACTTCATAGTCACTTGGAATGGAAAGCAGCTTTCTCAGTCCTTGTATGGCGTTTTCGTGAATTTGTTCATATTCTTTGCTTCTATGGCTTAATTCCATGACAGCCATGCCGGTATCAGCTATGTTAAGCCAATGCTTTTCGGCTTTTTTTAAGACTTCTGCCGGCATTGCAGCTGGGCCTGCATTAAAGTTTAGCGCACGCTTCATTTCAATAACCTCCGTTATGCTGTAATACGATCGTACTGTAAAGAGCTAAAGATACATATATGTTAACAGACTTTGTAAATTTGTACAGAGGCTAAACAAGAATATTTAGAAAAATTAAAAAGAGAAAATGCCTCTCTAAATGAGAAGCATTCATGACTTTATAATTGGTCTTTAATTGAAGAGGCAATTTCCTGCAAATCTGCTGGCGTATAAGCTGATTGATTGGATTTCCAAACGACACCCATTCCATCTCCTTGACCATAACGGGGGATGAGATGCATATGATAGTGGAATACAGATTGTCCAGCAGCTTCTCCGTTATTATTTAGGAGGTTTAAGCCAATGGGATTATAGGCTGCTTTAATGGCACGGGAAATTTCTGGAATTGCTTTAAAGTAATTGGCAGCTGTCTCCTCATCTAATTCATATACATTTTCGCTATGTACCTTTGGGATCACAAGTGTATGTCCCTTTGTTACCTGGCTGATATCTAAAAATGCCAAGCAATGCTCATTTTCAAACACCTTAGCAGCTGGAATATCTCCATTTATAATGCTGCAGAAAATACAATCACTCATATAAACAACTCCAATCAAATTTTTTTGTTGTTTGAATTTTATCATAAAATGGATGAAAATTCGACGCAATGGAAGCTAGATTCAGTGTGTTTGGTTTAGGTTCGGGTAGTTTGAAGTTCGGGGTGTCACAGTGACGCCTCGGAATTTGTCGATAGTTCGACACGTCACAGTGACGCCCCGAAACACCCCGAAACACCCCGAAAAACCCCGGAATTTGTCGATCATAAGAACACAGGAAAGGCAGGATCCCGCTTGGGAATCCTGCCTCGTGAAGGAGAAACTTCTGAATACTGTTCTAAAACGGGAAGTACTCTTTAACAAACACCTCATTTGTAAATGAATTGTGTTTACATTAGAGACATTCGATCTTTGTTCAAGCTAACCATCCCCTATTTGTCTTTATATGTTTCACAACTTATAAAGAAAGTGATGTTAGTCTTTGATAAACACCTCATTTTAAATTAAATGATGGAAGGCAATATACGGTTGATACGGCCTTAGTGTTTAAGATCTGCGGTTTTCATTACTTTCGTGCAATGCAACCATCCCCTTATCTTAGGAACGTTTCAGGTTAAATCACGTTTATTGAAAGATTGCTGTCTGCGACAAGCACCTCATTTCAAATTTTGAATATCTGTTAGATGTTCAATTAATGATTTGTTTCCCCTTCAAGAATTAGAATGCCCGCATATGAAGCTTATATACATTTTTTTACGGAGAAAAAATTTTATAATTAGAGAACTGCTTATATCAAGCAGATAAGACAGCGAATGTATGCGAAAAATGACGACACTGGACAATGCACTCACCCTTTTTTACAATGAAATCATGATATATGGAGAGGACGTTTTAAGATGGCTCTATTGGAGATAAAGAATGTCACAGGCGGATACACAAGAAATCCTGTATTAAAAGATGTGAGTTTTGACGTAAAAGCAAATGAAATTGTTGGTTTAATCGGATTAAATGGGGCAGGTAAAAGTACTACCATAAAACATGTGATTGGCTTAATGGAGCCTCATAAGGGAGAAATTTCGATTGCCGGCAAATCTTTTCTTGAAAATAAGGAAGAGTACCGGAAACAATTCACGTTTGTTCCAGAAACGCCGATTTTATATGATGAATTAACCTTAGACGAGCACCTGCAGATGACAGCGATGGCATATGGAATCAGCAGTGAGGAGTTTAAAGAAAGAAAAGGAAAGCTGTTAAAAGAATTCCGGATGGAAAAGCGCTTAAAATGGTTCCCTGCTCACTTTTCAAAAGGGATGAAGCAGAAGGTTATGATTATGTGTGCATTTTTGGTACAGCCATCCCTTTATATTGTAGATGAACCTTTTGTTGGTTTAGATCCGCTTGGGATTCAGTCTCTGCTTGATTTAATGAAAAAAATGAAGGAAGAGGGAGCAGGCATTTTAATGTCAACTCATATTCTTGCTACAGCTGAACGGTATTGCGACCGTTTTGTGATTTTACATGAAGGAAAGGTGCGGGCGAAGGGGACATTACAGGAGCTTCAGCAGCAATTTAATATGCCGGATGCGACTCTTGATGATCTATATATACAGCTCACAAAGGAAGAAGATTATGTTTAATGAGAATACATTATGGAAAGAACGACTGGCGCGCACCAGCAAAGAGCTGAGTTCTTATCTGAGGTACATATTTAACGGCCATCTAGTGATCGTGCTCGTTTTTCTCCTTGGAACTGGAGCTTATTATTATCAAGGCTGGGTAAAAGAGATGCCCCTTGATTATCCCGTCCCAGCCATCATGGCTGTATTTCTGGGAATATTGCTTACATATAGCCCGATTTTTACGTTTTTAACGGAGGCTGATCGGATTTTTCTTTTGCCGCTTGAAACAAAATTACACGGGTATTTCCGCAAATCCATAATGGTTAGTTTTTTTCTACAGGCGTATTTACTACTGATGCTGCTGGCATTGTTTATGCCGATGTATGCAAAGGTGAACGGAGGGAGCTTTCAGGGCTTTTTCCCTTTATTAGCCGTTTTACTTTTGGTGAAATGGCTGAATTTGGAGATTCGCTGGAGAATTCAGTATTACACAGAGCAAAATGTGCTGAGATCTGATTCTGCCGTAAGGTTTGCTGTTAATGCCGGCTTTTTGTACTTGCTATTTTCTGGTGCTTCTTATTTATATATCGTTCCTGTCGGCTTGCTCTTCGTTTTGCTGCTCCTCTTTTTTAATGGCAAAATCAAAACGAAAGGCTTGAAATGGGAATATTTAATTGAACAAGAAGAACGAAGAATGACAGCATTTTATCGGCTTGCCAATATGTTTACAGATGTCCCAAAATTAAAAAATGCAGTTAAAAGAAGAAAGTGGCTGGACCCTCTGTATTCAGGCGTTCCTTTTTTACCGGAAAAAATATATGCGCATTTGTATATTCGGACATTTTCAAGATCAGGTGATTATTTAGGCCTATTTGTTCGTTTAACGCTTATTGGTGCAGCTGTTATTTATTTTATTTCATATGGGTATGGTCAAATCCTGCTTGCGATCCTATTCATGTATTTAACGGCCTTTCAGCTTCTTCCGCTGTTTTATCATCATGAAAACAAATTATGGGTGAAATTATATCCAACTGGGGATGCATATAAGGAAACATCTTTTAAACAATTAATGGGAAGTATACTATCACTGCAGGCGTTTCTATTGGCACTGACAGTCCTTTTAAAAGGAGAGTTTACAACTGCTATTCTAACGCTTACAGCTGGTCTGCTCTTTTCTTATCTTTATGTTTTTCTCTATATGCCGAAGCGATTGCAGACAAAGGATTAAAAAAAGGAAACATTTTTCGTTATTGTCTCGTATAAAATAGCACAAGACGAAAGGAATGTTTCTATGAATGAGTATGAACTGCAGGTATATGATGAAATTGTTGAGTGGAAAAGAGGCTTGCTAAAGCGCTCAAGTCTGATCAGCCGATTATCGAAAAAAGCTCAGACAAGAGTTAATTCGTTAATCCCTGAGAAAGCGCACGAAGTGATTACAAGCAGCATTAAGCAAATGGTCAAAGCAACATTAACTGGTTCTGACTTTACAACGAAACGTTCTCAGTCAACGGGTTTAAGCTTAAAGGAACGTGACGCCGTATTCGCAGAGAAAATGACTTTTTATAGAAGAACAGCAACAGTGGAGGGTGCAGGAACTGGTGCGGGAGGAATTCTTTTAGGACTTGCTGATTTTCCGCTTCTGCTCTCGATTAAGATGAAACTGTTGTTTGAGGCAGCATCTATTTATGGTTATGACACATCCAAGTATGAAGAACGCCTCTTTATTCTGCATATATTCCAGCTGGCTTTTTCAAGTGATGAAAAAAGAAGGCAAGTGCTGCCGATCATTGAAAATTGGGATCAGTATAAAGAAGAACTGCAGGATATGGATTGGCGGGAATTTCAGCAGGAGTACCGCGATCACATTGATTTTGTGAAAATGCTGCAGCTTGTTCCTGGAGTAGGTGCAGCAATCGGAGCTTATGCGAATTATAACTTACTGGATGCGTTAGGAGTTACCGCAAAAAATGCCTACAGGTTAAGATTAATAAAAAGCGTTCCTCCCGTTCAATAACGAGAGGAACGCTTTTTTATTTTACCGATCTTCTTATACTTGTGCACTTTCCGTTTCCAAAGCATTTTGTTCGTTATGAACATTTAGGGCTGCACTGCCTAATGTTTTGGCAGCAATCAGCATGGACTTCTCATCAATATCAAACATAGGGTGATGATGTGGGTAGTTTTCATTGCCTTCAGGTTTTGCTCCAGTGAAGAAGAAGCTTCCTTTCACATGCTGCAAATAGTAGGCAAAATCTTCTCCGCCCATTTGCGGTTCTGTTTCCTCAACTGCTGTTACTTCTGCGATATTTCGTGCACAGTTAACAAGGTACTCTGTTTCTTCCTCATGATTCACGACAGCAGGATAGCCTCTTTCAAATTCATAGCTGTAAGAGCTGTCGGAAGTATAGCAAATGCCTTTAACGATTCTCTCTATTTCTTGTTCAATTGAAGTTCTCACTTCTTCATTAAAAGTTCTAACTGTTCCAGTCAGCTTTGCTTTGTCTGCAATTACATTAAACGCATTTTCGGCAACAAATGAGCCAACTGTTACAACAGCCGAGTCAATAGGGTTCACTTTGCGGCTGACAATTTGCTGAAGCTGTCCAACAAGAGAAGAAGCAGTAACAATAGCATCTTTTGTGCGATGAGGCTGTGCACCATGGCCGCCTTTTCCTTGAATCGTTATTTCAAAGCGGTCTGCAGCTGCCATAATTGGCCCGACTCTGTATTGAATCTTTCCAACTGGCTCAGATGCCCACAAATGTGTTCCGAAAATAACATCAACACCATCCAGACAGCCATCCTCGATCATGGAAATTGCACCGCCTGGGGCATATTCCTCTGCATGCTGATGAATCATGACATATGTACCGTGCAAATCATTTTTCATTTCATGAAGCGCCTTAGCTAATACAAGTAAAGTAGCAGTATGGCCATCATGACCGCAAGCATGCATCACACCTGGTACAAGAGATTTGTAAGGTACATCCTTTTCATCTTGGATAGGAAGTGCATCAAAATCGGCACGCAAAGCAACTGTTTTGCCAGGCTTTTGTCCTTTAATGGTTGCCACCACACCATTGCCGCCGACATTAGCGCGTACATCAATGCCAAGGTTTTCATAATAGTTTTTAATATACAATGCTGTTTTCTCTTCTTTAAATGATAGTTCTGGATGCTGATGAAGATATCTGCGAATGGAAACCATCTCATCATAATATTTTTCTAAAGAGCTAAAGAGCTGTTCTAGCAAAAAAATCTCCCCTAACTTCTTTTTTGTACTATATTATATAATATTATGAACATTTTTAAAATTATATAAGAGAATTTTTTTCTGTTTCCGAAATAAATTGCTGGATACATTTCCTCATACAAGAATCATTTAAGTGCACAATAGGATTTACTCTGGATAATTTTTAAAGGGTACAAAAAAGAACATGAAAATGATGGTAAAATAAGTATCGATATTTGTTATTGTGTAAAATTTTTTAAATGAAGCCTTTATTTAGTTTAGAGGGAGAGAGGTTATGAATGTACGAAAGTCAAAATTGTCTTATGTTTTTTTAGCCATTGCCATTATTTTTACTATATTGCTTGTAATGGCTGTCCAAACAGGTGAGCGCTTGAGTTTTGATGTACAAGTTACAGCAGTTTCAAGCGACCTTTTTGGGGGCGAGCTGCTTCATCAGTTGTTTATTGGTCTGAATTGGCTGGGCAATACAATGGGAGTAGGCGTAGTTGCCATTATATTTATTCTTTGGCTTGGTTTCTTCAAAAGGGACTTTGTGGGAATTGCTGTTTTTGTATTTGCAGTTGCTGTAGGAAATGAGGTTAATAAGTGGCTGAAAAATACGATTGGCGGAGAACGTCCCGATGCTGAACATTTAGTAGAGGTCAACAGTTTAAGTTTTCCGAGTGGTCATGCCATGATCAGCATGATCCTATACTTTATGATAGCCTATTTAATTATTATTTCTCTTCAAAAAAACGAAACACGGTGGCTTGTTGGAGTGCTGGCAGCAATAATGATCCTTCTCATGGGCATCAGCAGAATTGTATTGGGTGTCCACTATCCAACTGATGTTGCTGCCGGCTATACATTTGGTTTTATATGGGTGTTTCTGTGCATTATTTTGTATGAGCTTTTGCTTGGCGTTTTAGGAGATCGGAGGAAAGCGAAAGGAAATTAGCAGGAATTTATAGTGAATAATCTAACTCGATATTTAAGGTAAGTGAAAAGGGAGAATGCTTGGAACACTGTGTTCCAAGCATTCTTTATTCTTCTTACTGTCTCTTTTCAGTTCATCAAATTAAAAACATAGCAACAATAGTAGTCACTGTAAGTCCTATAACTACAGGAATCAAGTTTCTGCGTGCCAATTCAAAAGGGTCGACATTACAAATGGCTGCAGCAGGAATGAGCGCCCAAGGGACAAGCGTGCCTCCGCCTACCCAAATGGCAGCTATTTGCCCAAGAGCTGTTAATACGGCTGCACCTGACCCGATGGCAGCTGCAAATAAGCTGGCAATAGATCCAGCGAGAGAAATGCCTGAAAAGCCAGATCCATCTAAACCTGTGATGGCGCCAACAACTGTTAAAGTAATGGCTCCAACCTCTGCGGATAATGGAACAATGGATGCAAGTGCAAGCCCAAGGTCATTGACAATGCCAGATGAAGCCTCTGGTAAGTATTCACCGATAATGGCGGTAAAGCCAGCATCGCCCAGATAGAAAAATGCAGCAATGGGGATTACAGCACCAAATACTTTAAACCCAAATTGAAAGCCTTCGATTAAATAGCCTGTTGTTTTTTCAAGCCCTTTGTTTTTATGAGCGACAATGGAAATGATCAGAAGGATAAAGATCGAGGTCCCGCCAACCAGTGCCGTAGCATCTCCGCCTTGAAGATTTAATGCAAACATCGCTGCCACGTCAGCAATAAGCAGGAGGGGAATGAACAAGGCGAAAAAGCGCTTCTGGCCAAGTGTCAGCAGTGATTCTTGAACATAATCTTCTTTTTCTAAAACTTCTTCTTCTTTTGACTTGCCGGTTTGTGCAGTTAATTTTCCGCTTTTCATGTCTCTTCTAATAAAGTAAAACGCGGTGATCGTTGTAACTGCACCCATGACAATGACAAGCGGTATGCTTGCGGAAACGACCTCAGATACGGGCAGTCCTGCTGCATCGGCTGTAAGCTTTGGTGCAGCTTGAATAATAAAATCTCCTGATAGTGCAATTCCATGGCCGAATAGGTTCATTGCCATTGCCACGCCTAAAGCCGGTAAACCGACACGAATAGCTACTGGAAGCAGGACAGCTCCAAGTAGAGCAACAGCGGGAGATGGCCAGAAAAAATAAGAAATAACCATCATTAATATTCCGATTGTCCAATAAGCTAAAGCAGGTGTTTTAATAAATTTCGCAAAAGGAGAAATCATCACATCATTAATGCCGGTTTTTGTCAGTGTTTTGCTCATGGCAACGATAATAGAAATAATGAGAATGGTTGGCAAAAGCTCAGTGATGGCATAAATAAAACTGGAAAAAATACTGCTGACAGATGCACTTAAGGAACCAGAGGCTGCAATAGCAATTAGAAATATGCCAACGATACAAACTATGGTCGTATCTCTTCTCATCACCATAAAGCCGATTATTGCTATAATAAACAGGACATAAATCCAATGAAGTAAAGTAAGCTCAACCCCCATAAGGAATTCCCCTTTCATAA
Source organism: Cytobacillus gottheilii (assembly GCF_001636345.1). Classification (GTDB taxonomy): domain Bacteria; phylum Bacillota; class Bacilli; order Bacillales; family Cytobacillaceae; genus Cytobacillus; species Cytobacillus gottheilii. The sequence goes on along the minus strand of NZ_KV440945.1, from coordinate 3,271,785 downwards.
AACATTAGGCTATCGCCTGTTATACAGATTATGAAAAAGGCGTGCAGGTGTGAATGAAATTAAATTTGGGCTAATAGACTGGCGGATTGGATGAATAAATGGAGTTACTAGATTCATAACTCGAAGCAGGAGAATAGAGGCATAGCTGTAAGAAGGTGCTGGAAAAGCTGAATATGAATGATCTGCAATGAGTGACGTTTATTAAAAAATGTAAATAGAGAACAAAATAAAAAGCGGAATGACAAAGGAATGAAACTCCTCGTGATTCCGCTTTATATCATTTATTCATCTTCATTTGCACGATAGTATTTGGTAATGTAGGAAGCACCGGCAAAAATCTGCGGCGGTTTGCTCTGTTCTTCTTTTTGTCCGTCTGGTTTGCTGTGCGCCTGTTTAAAACTATTTGAGTTTTGCCAGTTGTTGAACGATTTTTCATCTTCCCAAAAGGTTAAAACGATATATGTATGATCTTTTTGGGGACGCAAAACGCGCAGACCGATAAAACCAGTTTCATTTTCAATTTTGCCTTTCCGGTTCTTAAACCGATATTCAAAAAGGGGTCTTCCTTCATCTGTAACAGGGATATTGTTTAATACGGCAAAGCCGGGTTCTGAGAACTCACCAGCACTTTCAAAGATTTCATAGGATCTTGGTGCACTAAAAAAGGTGCTGCCAGAAGATTCATGGATTAGCAGTGCATTGTTTTCATTCTCCAGCAGGACAAGCTGTTCATTTGTGTGTTTTTCTTTAATATTCTTTAAGAAATCATAGGTGCCGGAAGTAAAATACATAAACATTCTTCAACACTCCTTTCAAATTCAAATGCTCAGCTCTATTATACATGCTGGAAAATGAATATCCTAATAATATAGAACGCTTTCATTTTCGCTAAAAAAGAATATTTTTTGACATTTCGTCTGATTTTCTATACAAAATACGGGGAAAAACGATATATTGTAAGCAATCACAAACAAGCTAACCTTCAAATTTCTATTTTTAAATTATATATATTACAATGTAAGGCAGACAGGTTTTGAAAGGTGGATATAATGTAAATGACAAAAGTAATCAATGAAACATTTTTAAAAGCAGCAAAAGGGGAAAAGACAGACTATACGCCTGTTTGGTATATGCGCCAGGCTGGCAGATCTCAGCCGGAATACCGAGCGATTAAGGAGAAATACTCTTTATTTGAAATTACGCATCAGCCTGAGCTTTGTGCTTATGTAACAAAGCTGCCGGTGGATCAGTACAACAATGATGCAGCTATTTTATATAAAGACATCATGTCACCATTGCCGGCTATCGGTGTCGATGTTGAAATCAAATCTGGAATCGGCCCTGTGATTGATAACCCTATTCGTTCAAAAGCAGATGTTGATAAATTGGGGGAAATTCATCCAGAAGAAGATGTGCCGTATGTGTTAGATACCATTAAACTCCTGACACAAGAACAGCTGTCAGTTCCGTTAATCGGTTTTGCGGGAGCACCATTTACTCTTGCAAGTTATATGATTGAGGGAGGTCCTTCAAAGAATTACAACAAAACAAAAGCATTTATGTATTCTGAGCCAGCTGCTTGGTTTGCATTAATGGACAAGCTTGCTGACATGACCATTACATATGTAAAATCTCAGATTTCAGCTGGAGCAAGAGCTATTCAGATTTTTGATTCATGGGTTGGTGCATTAAATGTAGCGGATTACCGTCATTTTATTAAGCCGGTCATGACAAGAATCTTTACGGAATTAAAGGGAGAAAATGTGCCATTAATTATGTTTGGTGTCGGTGCGAGCCATCTTGCATTAGAATGGCATGATTTGCCGCTTGATGTAGTGGGTCTTGATTGGCGGCTTCCAATTAAAGAAGCGAGAGAGCTCGGAATCACAAAAGCGGTGCAAGGAAATCTGGATCCGGCCATCTTACTCGCTCCTTGGAGCGAAATCGAGAAAAGAACGATTGAAATTCTTGATCAGGGACTGCAAACTCCAGGTTATATCTTTAATTTAGGGCATGGTGTGTTTCCTGAAGTTAATCCGGAAACATTAAGAAAACTTACAGCATTTGTTCATGAATATTCTGCAGAAAAATTAAGCAAGTAAGATAAGAAACTTAGAGGTGAACATCATGGAAAGAAAGAAACTTGGATTATTAGTTATGGCATATGGAACACCGTATCGTGAGGAAGATATTGAACGGTACTATACACATATTCGTCACGGACGAAAGCCTTCTGACGAAATGCTTGAGGATTTGCGCAGCAGATATGAGGCAATTGGCGGCATATCACCGCTTGCACAAATTACAAAAGAACAGGCTGAGGGATTAGAGCAGCATTTAAATGCCATCCAAGACGAATATGAATTTAAAATGTATATCGGATTAAAGCATATTGAACCTTTTGTTGAGGATGCTGTACAGCAGATGCATGCAGATGGCATTACAGAAGCTGTTAGCATTGTGCTTGCACCACATTTTTCGACTTTTAGCATAAAGTCTTACAATGGCAGAGCAAAAGAGGAAGCAGAGAAACTAGGCGGTTTAACGATAACATCCGTTGAAAGCTGGTATAAGGAGCCGAAATTTATTCAATATTGGTCAGACGCTCTAAAAACGGTTGTAGATTCAATGCCAGAGGATGAAAAGAATGACTTTGTGCTAGTTGTATCTGCACATAGCCTGCCAGAAAAAATTATACAAATGGGAGATCCATATCCAGATCAGCTCAAAGAAACGGCTGACTTAATTGCAGAAGCTGCGCAAATCAAGAGCTATGAAATTGGCTGGCAAAGTGCCGGCAATACGCCAGAGCCTTGGTTAGGACCTGATGTTCAAGATTTAACGAGAGATTTATACGAACAAAAAGGCTATAAAGCATTTGTATATGCTCCTGTTGGCTTCGTTGCTGAGCATCTTGAAGTATTATATGACAATGACTATGAGTGCAAGGTAGTCACGGATGAAGTTGGTGCGAGCTATTATCGTCCAGCAATGCCAAATGCGAAACCAGAATTTATTGATGCAATGGCAGCTGTTGTTTTAAATAAACTGAAAGAAAAATAATAGGAAAAGAAAAGAAGGCGAGAATCGTGCAGGGAGACAATCACAAGGTGGTAATTATTGGAGGCGGCATAACTGGTTTGGCAACTGCTTACTATTTGCAGAAGTCTGCAAAGGAATCAGGAAAGTCCCTTGATGTAAAGCTGATTGAAGCAACTCATCGCCTTGGAGGGAAGGTACATACCGTAAAGAGAGATGGCTATGTAATTGAAAGAGGTCCGGATTCCTTCCTCGCCCGTAAGAGAAGCGCTTATCGGCTTGCAGAGGAAGTTGGAATGAAAAAAGAACTTGTTACAAGCACATCAGGCAAATCATTTGTTCTTGCACGGGAGCGCCTGCATCCTATGCCAGGCGGCTCTATTATGGGTATCCCTACTGAGATTGCTCCATTTATCACAACAGCCCTCTTTTCGCCAGGAGGCAAACTGCGGGCAGCAGCAGATTTTCTGCTGCCTCGGTCAGCTCCAGTTTCAGATCAGTCTCTCGGCGGATTTTTCCGCAGAAGGCTTGGGAATGAAGTTGTAGAAAATCTGATAGAGCCTTTATTATCAGGAATTTATGCTGGGGACATTGATCAATTAAGCTTAATGTCAACATTCCCTCAGTTTTACCAAGTAGAGCAGAAACATCGCAGCTTAATTCTCGGAATGAAAAAAGCAGCGCCAGCAGCTCCAAAAAAGGAGCAGCATAAAGAAGAGAAACAAGGTGCATTTTTAACATTTAAATCCGGGTTAGAATCTTTTATTCATGCTATAGAATCAAAGCTTGAAAGTGGTTCTGTCTATAAAGGTCTCCGAACAGAGAGCGTAACTAAACTCTCAAAAGGCTACAAAATATCAATGAATGGCGGAGTGGAGATTATCGCTGATAGCGTTGTCCTGGCTGTTCCGCATCACGCTGCTGCATCAATACTTAATGAAACAAAGATAATGGATGAGTTTAAAGAAATGCCTTCCACATCCGTTGCTACAGTTGCATTAGCATTTCCGGAAAAAGCCATTGTTAAAGATATAGATGGCAGCGGATTTGTCGTTTCAAGAAATAGTGATTACACCATAACAGCTTGTACATGGACACATAAAAAATGGCCGCATTCAGCTCCAAAAGGAAAAGTGCTGCTCAGGTGTTATGTTGGCCGCGCAAACGATGAGACAATCGTCGACTTATCAGATGATGCCATTATTGCAAGTGTTTTAGAAGACTTAAGAAAAACAATGGATATCACGATGGAACCTGAATTTTCGGTTGTTTCAAGATGGAAGGATTCAATGCCGCAATACACAGTTGGTCATAAAAAGCGAGTAAGCAGTACACAAGAACAGCTGTCAGCAAAAATGCCAGGTGTATTCTTTGCGGGAAGCTCTTATGATGGCTTGGGCATGCCTGATTGTATAGATCAGGGAGAAGAAGCGGTAGATAAGGTGTTAGAGTTTTTACAATATAGAGAGAAGCAGGCTGCCTTTTAATTAAGGCAGCTTTTCTTTGTTTTGGTGAGATTATGCAGGAAAATATTTGATGGTTGCAAACCGATAAGAATCATGCTAAATTATTTTTATGAAAATTGACCGATTTGTTCATTTGGTCAGTTGTGAGGTGAAGGAATGTCTGTTGATCGTAAAAGATTAATCATTGAGGCAGCAACAAAGAGCTTTTCTTTATTTGGCTACAAAGCAACAACGATGGATCAGGTAGCAAAAATTGCAAATGTAGGTAAAGGAACAATTTATACTTTTTTTAAAAACAAAGAGGAGCTCTTTGATGAAATCATTTCAACATTAATTTCTGAAATGAAAAGGGAAGCCGACGAGGCGATTGATCCTGAGCTGCCTTTTCACGAAAATGTCCATCGGGCACTTTACAAAATCCTGGAATTCCGCAAACAGCATCAGCTGACAATCAAGCTCTTTCAGGAAGAAAAGGAAATGGGCACACCTGCTGTATTAGAGGTGATGACGAGGCTGGAGGCTGCCATTATCCATTATGTGAAGGAAAAGGTGATTGAGGCAATTAAAAAAGGTGAGATACAAGCATGTGATCCAGAATTGACCGCCTTTATTATGTTAAAACTGTATGTCTCACTCATATTTGATTGGGAGAAAGGGCACGAACCTCTCGAAAAGGAGAGGATAGCAAAAATATTTGAGCAATACGTATTTAAAGGATTATCTGTGTAGATAATCCTCCATTTTTTCATTAAAATGACCAATTGAACATTATGGTCAACAGTACTGGAGGAAGGACATCTATGAAGGGAAGTTTACTAAAAGCAGAACTTAAATCCATTTTCGGCAATAAAAAAGTGCTGATTCCAATTATGGCTATTTTATTTATCCCCATCTTATATGCGGGCATGTTTCTTTGGGCATTTTGGGATCCATATGGACATTTAGATCAATTGCCTGTTGCGATTGTAAACGACGACAAAGGTGCTGATTTTGAAGGTGAAGAACTGCAGCTGGGAAATGATCTGGTGGAAAACTTAAAGGAAAGCGCTGATTTTTCCTTTCATTTTCTAGAAAAAGACAAAGCATATGAGGATCTTAAAAATGAACAATATTATTTGCTCGTTGAGATTCCTCAAAATTTCTCTGAAAACGCGACAACTTTGCTGAAAGATCACCCTGAGAAATTAGATTTAAAATATGTTACGAACGAAGGCTACAACTTTTTATCCGGAAAAATAGGAGATTCAGCAATCGAAAAGATTAAATCATCTCTATCAGAAAAAATTACGGAAACTTACGCTGAAAAGATGTTTGATAAAATGACAGAGGTTGCTGACGGTCTTGGAGAGGCAAGTGATGGTGCTGCTGAGCTTGATGCAGCTGCCAAAGATTTAAAAACGGGGTCAGGAGAACTGCATAAGAATCTAGTCACATTAGCAGAAAAATCCATTGCATTTAATAATGGAGTAGGTGAAATCAATAGTGGTTCAAAAGAGATTGCAAATGGTGCCGGAAATTTGGCCAGCGGCATGCAGCAGCTGGAGGAAGGACATAAACAGCTTGAAGGAGCAGCAGGACAGCTAGCAGCCGGTCAAAGTGATTTAGCATCAGGCATTCAGCAGACTGAGGAAGGGATCCATGCTGTTGACGAAAAACTTCCTGCTTTAACAGGCGGCACAGAAGAATTAGAGTCTGGTGCAAAAACACTATCATCATCTTTAGTACAGTGGGAATCTAGTGCTGAAAAGGTAAGTAATGGTATTAAAGATTTAAAGGCTAATCTGCAGGCAATGATCTCCCAGCTTCCAGAAGATTCACCTGAAAGAGTTGCTTTAGAATCAAGTTTAGAAAGTCTTATAGCTGGAACAACACAGCTTGCAGACTCTGCTTCCGATTTGTCTGCTGGTGCGACCGAGCTTGCTGCTGGACTAACGGGCTTACATGAAGGTCAAACAGGATTACAGCAAGGAATACAAAAACTTGCAGAAGGGGCTTCCGCTTTAAAAAGCGGATCTGACTCACTTGTGCAAGGACATTCAGACTTTCAAGCAGGCATGGAGCAATTTGCTGCTAAATTTACAGAAGCAAAGACAGGAGCAGCTGAGCTTGCTAAAGGAGCAGGTGTATTATCTGGAGGTGTTGGTGAGCTTACGAATGGATCTGCTAGTTTTGCAGATGGTACCAAAAAATTATCGGACGGTTCAACAAAGCTTGCAAATGGAAACGCCAAAATGTCTGATGGTTCTGGCCAGCTTGCAGACAGTTTAGCTAAAGGTGCCGATCAGGCTAGTTCCGTTCACGCTACAGACCAGACAGTTAATATGATGGCGAGTCCAGTAGAACTCGACTCTGATGGCATCAGTGATGTGCCAAATTACGGAACTGGCTTAACGCCTTACTTTTTATCACTGGGATTGTTTGTCGGTGCCTTATTGCTTACAATTGTTTTTCCGGTGAAAGAACCTGCTGCAGAGCCTAAAAATGCATTCAGTTGGTTTATCGGCAAATTTGGCGTGATTGCAGGTGTAGGTGTGATTCAAGCACTGATTGCATCGTTTGTGATGCTGGCAGGATTAAACCTTGAGGTGCAAAATGTAGGCTTGTTTATTCTTTTTGCGATCATCACAAGCTTAACCTATATAGCAATCATCCAGTTCCTGGTTACAAGTTTAGGAGATCCTGGCCGTTTTATCGCCATAATCATCTTAATTCTGCAGCTCACAACTAGTGCAGGGACATTCCCGCTCGAGTTAATTCCAGATGTTTTACAGCCAATTCACGCCCTTCTGCCAATGACTTATTCTGTTGCTGGCTTTAGAGCAGTCATTTCTAGCGGAGACTTCAGCTCCATGTGGCATAATGCAAGCTTCTTAGCAGGATATATGATTGTTTTCATAATGGGAAGCATGCTGTATTTTCAATTATTATATAAACGATTGCACGGGGGTTCAGAATCCTTAACACATTGATTGTAATTAACATACTAAGAATTAGTGGGGAAGGTCATTGACGGATGGCTTTACCCACTATTTTTCTTTTTTGAGATATAGTGAGGCTGAGTCATAAATTTTAAGCCCAGGGAAAGCCCAAACAATTAGTTGATGGTCTGCAGATTTGTTTGGGTTTTTTTGATGCCTATAGCAGTGAGAATACACACTTCAAGTTGCTGAAAAAGATGTTTTAATAGAGAGAGGCGCAATTTTCCGATCCCAATATCAAAAAAGTGAATTTATGGACATGATAAAGTATATTGGAATTAAGAAATTTAATTTGGAGGTTATCGGATGAAACTAACGATTATTGGCTGCTGGGGCGGCTATCCAAAGATGAACGAAGCAAGTTCTGGCTATCTTTTAGAACATGAAGGTTTTAAGCTGCTTGTAGATTGCGGCAGCGGTGTGCTTTCGAAAATGCAGGAGTATATTCAGCCGGAACAACTGGATGCTGTTATTCTTTCACATTATCATCCAGATCATAATGCAGATATCGGTGTTCTGCAGCATGCCAGATTAATTCAGGGATTCCTAGGAAAAGACATGCCGGAACTGCCTATATACGCTCATGATGGAGATGGAACTGAATTTAAAAAGCTTACTTATAAAAATATTACAAAAGGCATTAAGTATAATCCTAATCAGCCATTAACAGTAGGACCATTTAAAATTACCTTTATGGAAACGGTTCATCCTGTGCTTTGTTATGCCATGCGCATTGAAGCCGGCGGAAAAATGCTGGTATACACGGCAGATACTGCCTACAAGGATGAATTGGCCGGCTTTAGTCAAGGTGCAGATTTGTTAGTAGCTGAGTGTAATTTTTATGGAGATCAGGATGGCAGAAATGCAGGGCACATGAATAGTTTTGATGGAGGGAAGCTCGCAAATAACGCGAATGCTGGGCACTTAGTCTTAACTCATTTACCCCATTATGGTAAACTTGAAATGCTGATTGAAGAGGCTGGACAAGTGTTCAAAGGCCCTATATCGCTTGCAAAAACAGGTGAATGCTTACATATTTGAGGAGTGAATTGAAATGTTATTTATAGATAACAAAGGCATTAACGATCCGCAAATTAACCTTGCGATTGAAGAATACGCATTAAAAAACTTGGACATCAATGAAACATATTTATTGTTTTACATTAATGCTCCTTCCATTATTATCGGTAAAAACCAAAATACGATTGAAGAGATCAGCACCGAGTATGTTGAAAAGAATGGGATTACAGTCGTGCGCAGACTCTCTGGCGGAGGAGCGGTTTACCATGATCTTGGAAATCTAAATTTTAGTTTTATTACAAAAGACGATGGTGAAAGCTTTCATAACTTCCGTAAATTTACCGAGCCTGTTGTTAACGCATTGAAAAAGCTTGGTGTTAATGCAGAGCTTAGCGGCCGCAATGACTTAACGGTTGAGGGGCGCAAGATTTCCGGCAACGCACAATTTTCTACTAGAGGCAGAATGTTTAGTCATGGCACTTTAATGTTTGATTCTGAGATTGATCATGTTGTATCTTCCTTAAGAGTTAAGAAGGATAAAATTGAATCTAAAGGAATTAAATCGATTCGAAGCAGAGTGGCAAACATCTCAGAATTCCTGCATGAAAAGGTAACAATTGAGGAATTCCGTACACTTCTATTAAAAAATATCTTTGGTGATATTGACGATATTCCTGAATATGTCCTGACAGAGGAAGATTGGGAAAAAATCCATCAGCTTTCTAAAGAAAGATACCAGAACTGGGATTGGAATTATGGAAAATCTCCGAAATTTGATTTGCAGCATTCTCACCGCTTTCCAGTTGGTTCCATTGATATCAGACTAAATGTCAATAAAGGAATCATTGAAGAATGCAAAATATATGGTGACTTTTTTGGTGTAGGTGATGTAGGTGAAATTGAAGAAAAGCTGACTGGTCAGCGCTATGAAAGAGCTGCAATTGAAGAAGCTTTAAAAGGTACAGACATCAAGCATTATTTTGGAAATATTACGATGGAAGATTTTTTGCAATTAATATATTGATGGAAAACAGAGAGAAGTGCGTATTTTGCACTTCTTTTTTCTCCAGCTATTGCGGGAGGAAAGATCTTTTACTATAATTATATTTAGAAAATTTTTAATTATAAAATGAATGATTGCTCATTCATATTGTCATTCAAAGGGGATGAAAGGATGAATTTGACAAAGCAACTGCATGAGACAGCTTTAAAAAATGGAAGCAGAACTGCGTATTATTTTATGGGAGAAAGCAGCACATATGCTGAATTAGATGGAGCTGTTACAAAGTTTGCTTCAGCACTGGCTGATTTAGGGGTAAAGCAAGGCGATCATATTGCTTTGCTGCTTGGGAACTCACCGCATTTTGTGATCTCACTGCATGGAGCTCTTAGACTAGGGGCTACTGTGATCCCTATTAATCCAATTTACACACCGGATGAAATTGCTTATATTGTGAATAACGGCGATGCTAAGGTTGTAATTATGCTTGATTTACTTATGCCGCTTGCCGAAAAAATGCATCAGGCGCTGCCGTCAGTTGAACATTTTATTGTATGTGAAACACCGAATGGACAGGCAGCCCAACAAGCTGATTCTTCCATAACACAGTCTAGTAAAATGAAATCGTTTACACATTTACTTTCTGAAGGAAGTCTTCACTATCAAGGTCCTGATACAGCAGATACTGATGCGGCTGTAATTCTGTATACGTCAGGAACAACTGGAAAACCAAAAGGTGCCATACTGACACATGGTAATTTATACAGCAATGCCAAAAGTGTGAGCGATTTTCTTCATATGAATGAAAATGATATTGTAATTACCACGTTGCCAATGTTTCATGTGTTTTGTTTAACCGTTGCCTTAAATGCTCCCCTTTTGAATGGAGCAACCATTTTAATTGATCCGAAGTTTAGTCCAAAAGAAATCTTTAAGCTGGCGAAGGAATATAAGCCGACTGTTTTTGCAGGGGTGCCCACGATGTATAATTTCCTTCTTCAATATGAAGAAGGTGAAGCTGCTGCACTTGAAAGCCTGCGTCTCTGTATTTCCGGCGGTGCATCTATGCCTGTAGCCCTTTTAACCAGTTTTGAAAAGAAATTTAATGTTGTAATCTCGGAAGGCTACGGATTGTCTGAGGCTTCTCCAGTGACCTGCTTTAATCCTTTAGATTCCCCGAGAAAGCCTGGATCTATAGGAAAGTCCATCATTGATGTTGAGAATAAAATTGTAAATGAACTTGGTGAAGAAGTTAAGCTCGGGGAAGTCGGTGAATTAATTGTCCGCGGTCCGAATGTCATGAAGGGCTATTACAACGCACCGGAGGATACAGCAGCAGCTCTGCGAGAAGGATGGCTGTACACGGGAGATTTAGCCAGACAGGATGATGAAGGCTATTTTTATATTGTGGATCGAAAAAAGGACATGATCATTGTCGGCGGCTACAATGTATATCCGCGGGAAGTAGAGGAAGTTTTATATGATCATCCAGATGTAATTGAAACAGCTGTCCTTGGAGTTCCAGATGCTAACTTAGGAGAAGCGGTGCACTGTTTTATTGTCAGCAGAAATCCGCAGCTGACGGAAATAGACTTGTTAAGTTACTGCGGTGCGCACCTGGCAAAATACAAAGTTCCAGCTTCAATTGAATTTATTGATGAGCTGCCGAAAAATACAACTGGAAAAATATTGCGCAGAGCATTACGGAATAAGCTGGCAGCAAAATAATATGCCGAGCAGACCGCTTGAAGGTTTATGTGATTCCTGCATGAGCTTTATAGCGGTTTTGTTTTTATTTAGAAGATTGAAAGGGTTTACATTGTTTGTTCTTGAATAGTATTTAGATAGATGTATACGAGGAGGGGCAGTCATGAGTTGTATCTTAGTAGAGAAGTTTGATTTTATCAGTGTGATCCGTCTAAATCGCCCAGATGCTTTAAATGCCTTTAATTATGAAATGCTTAATGAACTTCAAAATGTAATAGAAGGAATCCGGATAGATAAGGATATCAGAGCCGTTATTTTTACGGGAGCGGGTGAAAAGTCATTTAGTGTGGGTGCTGATCTTAAAGAACGCAAAACATTGTCTCAGGAAGAAGTACGCCGCAATATTTATAAAATTGGAGAGGTGTTTACAGCAATAGACACACTCCCCCAGCCTACCATTGCGGCGATTAATGGTTTTGCCTTCGGAGGCGGCATGGAAATGGCTTTATCATGTGATTTTCGATTTGCTGTGAGAGATGCCAAAATGGGATTAACGGAGACCAGTCTCGGGATTATTCCAGGGGCAGGCGGAACACAAAGGCTTCCGCGGATTATTGGAGAAGCAAAGGCACTTGAACTCATTTTAACGGCAAAGCGATTCATAGCAGAAGAAGCACTGGAATGGGGACTAGTGACAGGGGTATCCGAAAAGCCGCTGCATGTATTAGATGAATGCCATGCGTTTGCTGAGCTCTTACTCAAAAACGGCCCGATTGCCCTTCAGCAGGCGAAATTTGCGATTAAACAAGGCATGAATACCGATCTGCAAACAGGATTACAGATAGAGAGAAAAGCATATGAAGTAACAATTCCGACAAAAGACAGGGTAGAAGCATTGGAGGCCTTTGCGGAAAAAAGAGCACCTGTTTTTAAAGGGGAGTAATAAAGTGAATGGCGTTAAGATCATACTTTGGGGTATGATCTTTTTTAGTTTGAAAGATATAAATAGGTGGTGAGGCGACTATTAGGCGGGTGCTGGTATTTGATAGGAAACTTTGCTGATTTGATAGGAAAAGCTTTTATTTTGATAGGAAAGCGGGGAAGTTTGATAGGAAAAGCAATAAGTTTGATAGGAAAATCGGAAATTTTGATAGGATCTCCATAAATATGCTTTGAAAACTTCGATTAAAAGGGAATCTCCCTCATTTTTAGAATAGAAAAATGCAAATTCAATCATAAAGTAATCGGAATTCCCCTGATAAATCCCCTCATTTAACGATGCTATAATCTGCAGTACTCCCGCAGCCTTATTTTAAATGTACAACTCTTGACATAAAAATTTCATAATTATCTCCCAATTACAAAAAATCTCTTGTGTTTGCTCTCCATCGGATTTATAATTTAGTGAATAAAAGCATAAAAGCGTTAAAGTAGAGGGGGAGCAAGAAATGAAAAAATTAATTTATAGTGCAGGGTTATTAAGTATGCTGCTGCTCAGCGGCTGCGGAAGTTCTGCAAGCGGTGATGATGCAAACAGTAATAGCGGTGGTGAGGATGCTTATAAAATAGGTGTTACACAATTGGTTGAACATCCATCTTTGGATGCTGCGTTTGAAGGATTTAAAAAGGCGCTTGAAGAGGAAGGCCTTGAAGTTGAATATGATGTGCAAATTGCACAGGGAGATCAAAATAATAATCAAACCATTGCAAACAATTTTGTTGGAGATGGTGTGGATCTGATTTTTGCTAATTCAACTCCAAGCGCACTGAGTGCTCTGAATGCGACAAGTGATATTCCGATTATCTTTACATCTGTTACAGATCCTGTCGGTGCTGAACTGGTAAAGTCAGTAGATGAGCCAGGTGAAAATATTACGGGTACGATCGACAATCATCCAGATGCTATTCCTAATACGGTTAAGTTTATGGACGAAGAGATGGACGGTGACAGTGTTGGAGTGGTTTATAATGCTGGTGAACAAAATTCTGTTGCGCAAATCAATCTTGTAAAAGAGGCAATGGAATCTACAGATTTATCACTAGTAGAAGCGACGGTTTCAAATTCATCAGAAGTAAAGCAGGCTGCCGAATCTCTAATTGGTAAAGCAGATATGATCTATATTATTACAGATAATACCGTTGTTTCAGCGCTTGAATCTGTTATTCAAGTGGCAAATGATGAGGACCTTCCGCTGTTTGTTGGGGAATTGGATTCTGTCAGCCGCGGGGGCTTTGCTGCATATGGATTTAATTATGATGATATTGGCTATGAAGCAGGCATCATGGCAGCACAAGTATTAAAGGGAGAAAAACAGCCTTCCGAGCTTCCTGTTCAATATCCTCAAAATCTAAAGCTATTAATCAATAAAAACGCTGCAGCTGAAATGGGTGTAGAACTAAAGACAGAATGGGAAGAGATTGCGGAGTTTGAAGAATAATAGCGGCAAATAGAAAGGAAGAGCTTTTATGCCTATTGCAATTTTTAACTCTATAGAGGCAGGTGCGATATATGCCTTAATGGCATTGGGCGTGTATTTATCATTTAGAATCCTTGATTTTCCCGATTTAACGGTCGATGGCAGCTTTGTGACTGGTGCAGCTGTTGCTGCGGTGCTGATCGTCGGAGGAGTAAATCCATTTATCGCCACTGCCGCAGCCATGCTCAGCGGTTTTCTGGCAGGCTGCTTAACAGGTCTGCTTCATACTAAAGGAAAAATTAATCCTTTATTATCAGGGATTCTTATGATGATTGCCTTATATTCAATTAACTTAAGAATAATGGGGAAATCAAATATACCTTTACTATCTGAAGAAACGATGATGACAAAGCTTACTTCATTCTGGAAAAGCTTAGGGATTGATGAGTTTTTGGAGAGTATGATGCCAGGATTTATTCCAAAAACATGGGGAATTATTGTCCTGATGCTGCTGCTTGCCTTTTTGTTTAAATTCCTGATTGACTGGTTCTTAAAAACAGATATCGGGTTGGCCATTCGGGCGGCAGGAGATAATGAAACAATGATTCGCAGCTTCTCAGCCAATACAGATTTATTGAAGGTGCTTGGCCTTGGATTATCCAATGCACTCGTTGCCCTTTCTGGAGGATTAATTGCCCAATATAATGGTTTTAGTGATGTGGGAATGGGAATTGGAATGATTGTAATTGGGCTTGCTTCTGTCATTATAGGTGAAGCCGTCTTTGGAGCAAAAACAATTATGAGAGCAACACTTGCCATCATCGGCGGAGCAATCCTTTATCGAATTATTGTAACGCTGGCACTTCGTGTAGAGTTTCTTGATACAGGAGATATGAAGCTTATTACTGCTTTAATTGTCATCGGTGCCCTTGTCATTCCAAAGCTGATTGAAAATCAGCGTGAAAGGCAGCGGCGTAAAAGAAGAATGGCAGAGGTAAGCAGAAACATGATGGAAAAGAGTGGTGAACAGCTTGCTGCAGCTAAAACAGATTCATAAAGTGTTTAATGAGGGAACCGCGGACGAGAAGGCGGCGCTCAAAAATCTCAATCTACATCTTGCACCTGGTGACTTTATGACCGTCATTGGCAGCAATGGTGCAGGCAAGTCTACATTGATGAATGTAATCTCTGGAAAAATGATACCCGATGTTGGGGAAGTCAGGATCGCTGAAAGTGATGTAACGTTTTGGAAAGAACATAAACGTTCAGAGCTTATCGGAAGAGTCTTTCAGGATCCTATGGCTGGTACAGCTCCTTCCATGACGATTGAAGAAAACCTGGCTATTGCATATACGAGAACACGCCGGCGCGGATTGAAAATGGGAGTAGCAAAGAACAGACGCAGTTTCTTTCAGGAAAAGCTTGAAATGCTTCACCTAGGATTGGAAAATCGCCTGCAGGCAAAGGTTGGTCTTTTATCAGGAGGAGAACGTCAAGCATTGTCCTTATTAATGGCGACTTTTACTGAACCGAAAATTTTGCTGCTGGATGAGCATACGGCTGCACTTGATCCTTCAAGAGCCGAGCTGATTACAGAACTGACGAAAACCATTGTGGCCAATTTTGGACTTACGACCTTAATGGTGACCCATAATATGCAGCAGGCACTTGATCTTGGGAATAAACTGATTATGATGGATAAAGGCCAAATTATTATGGAAGCAACTGAAGAGCAAAAGCAAGGGCTGACTGTTACAAGTCTTCTAGAAGAATTCCAGCGCATTCGCGGTGAACAGTTAACCAATGACCAAGCTATTTTAATTTAATGATATGTTCGAAAAAGGCAGGATCAGCTACTTGGGTGATCCTGCCTTTGCATGAATAAATACTCCTTATTAGTAATACATAATGGCTTGAAAGCGAGTAACGTATATATAATAGAAATGTTAGAATGTGTATATGTATGATAGAAGATTCAGTGAAAAAAACATTACGCTTTGTTTACACTTTTTAGTAAGGTGGTTACAGTATGACTGAAATTGCAATGAAAGAACAGACTTCTCCCTCTGATTTTAAAAAAGGGCTGCATTCAGGGCTGTCGATCGCAATCGGCTATGCACCGATCGCGTTAACGTTTGGTCTATTAGCTAAGTCGACAGGCTTAACGCTTGCGGAAACTGTTATGATGAGTATGATTGTGTTTGCTGGTGCTTCTCAATATATGTCGCTGACCATGCTTACATTAGGAACGAGTATTTTTGAGATCATTACAACAACATTTATTGTGAATATCAGACATTTTCTGATGTCAGCAGCTCTAAATGAAAAAGCAGAGGATGATTCAACCTTATCGAAGGCTGTTTATTCGTTTGGCATTACGGATGAAACTTTCTCTATAGCTGCTGTAAAGGAAGGGAAGATTACAGCAGGGTATATGCTGGGTGTTAATCTGATTGCCTATGCAAGCTGGGTTGTCTTCTCGGGAGTTGGCCATGTGATTGGTGCGAGCATCCCAGCTGTGTTACAAGACAGCATGTCGGTCGCTCTTTATGCCATGTTTATTGGACTGCTTGTGCCTTCTATGAAAAAAGGGGTGAAAGTGGTCATTCTTGCGGCAACCTCAGCCTGCTTGAATAGTATTTTCACAGTTACTGAGAGTTTATCTACAGGGTGGTCGATTGTGGCTGCTACACTTATCTCTGCAGTAGTGGTTGAGGCTGTACAATACATAAAAGAAGGAGGCAGGAAGTACAATGAGCAGTGAAATCATGTGGATGATCATTGGAATGGGTGTTGTTACATATCTTCCTCGCCTGCTTCCTTTTCTCCTTTTTAAAGGGGCAGAGCTGCCTTCCTTTGTTCAAGGTGTCCTGCAAAATGTTCCTTATGCAACCTTAGGTGCATTAATTTTCCCTGGCGTTTTATTTATCGGGGAAGATATTTGGTTTGGTCTGCTTGGAGCCAGTGCAGCCTTTATATTGGCGTATTTAGGGGTGAATGTCATTTTTGTGGTTCTTGGATCAATTGCTTGTTTAGCAGTCTATTCTTATTTGATTTAGTCTTCTTTATTTATAAAATGTAATCTCATCTTCGGATTGTCCAAATTAACAGTTCTAATTTTTGTGTTTTATACTACACTAATAATGACAAGTTTGTACAAGGGGGGATGAGATGGCAAGGAAAATTGGCTTATATGGAATTTTAGCCTATTGTTTATATGGGTTATTTTTTTATTGGTATTTATTTTATTTTGCGGATGCAAGTCTTCCGTTTGAATATGAAGGTTCGCGCGCAGACCCTGCCACGTTTTTAAATGGCAGAGAGCTGATGCTGAGTGAGGAATATTCGAAAATTAGAAATCTGCTCTTCTTTTTGTCAACGCCATTTGAATGGCTCCTTTATCTTTTTATCTTATTATTTGGCCTTTCAGGCGTTTTTAAAAAATGGGCAGAGCAATCTTCAACATATAAATTTGTGCAAACCATTATATATGTGGCATGGCTTTCATTTATTGCGTTTGCAGCAACATTGCCTTTAAGTTATATCAGCTATTCTTTATCTAAAACCTATAATATCTCAACACAAAGCTTCAGCAGCTGGATGAAGGATGAGCTAATCGATTTCTGGATTAATTTTGGCACAATGGCTGTCATTGCAGCCGTCCTCTATTGGCTCATGCAAAAAAGCATCAAACGATGGTGGCTGTACGCCTGGCTTCTATCTGTGCCATTTTCACTATTTATCATGTTTTTACAGCCGGTGATCATTGACCCGTTATACAATGACTTTTACCCGTTAAAAAACCAAGAGCTTGAAGAGAAGATCTTAAACCTTGCTGACCAGGCGAATATTCCTGCTGAGCACGTGTTCGAAGTAAATATGGCTGAGAAAACAAATGCTCTGAATGCTTATGTGACGGGCATTGGTTCTAATTCAAGAATCGTGCTTTGGGATACGACGTTAAACAGACTGGATGATGAGCAAATTCTCTTCATCATGGCACATGAAATGGCTCATTATGTGGAAAAGCATATTTATATTGGCATTGCTGGTTATTTGCTGCTCACCTTAATTGGCTTGTTTTTAGCTGCGAAAATAATGGAAGCGGTTGTTACCCGTTTTGGCAAAGCGCTGAGAATTCCAGCGGTTCATGATATTCGTTCTTTCCCGTTATTTTTAATGATTGTTTCAATGCTGCTATTTGCTGCAAGTCCTTTTGAAAATCTAGTTTCCCGATATCAGGAAACACGGGCAGATACTTATGCAATTGAGATGACTGAAAACACGGATGCAGCCATCGCCACTTTTCAAGAGCTGACTCGTGCAGGACGGAGTCAAGTGAACCCGCCGCTTCTAGTAAAGATCTTCCGATACGGACATCCTTCCATGCTTGAGCGGATTTCTATGCTCGAGGAGTTCGAAATTCAAAAAAGAAATCAAGAAAAAAACGAGCAGAGTCAGTAACCCTGCTCGTTCCTTATTAAAGAAAAACCTCTCCTCTATTGTTAGCAGGAGAGGTTTTCTTTTACGTTCCAAATTGTTTGGTGAGCCCTGCATATTCCTTTGCCAGCGTCATAAACCGGGACTTGTCACGCTGATCGATGGCAAGGTCAATCTTTTTCAGCAGTAAATCTTTTTTATGCAGTAATTCAGCTTCATACACAAGCATGTCAATATAGAGCTCTAGAATAAAATCTTCTTTCAATCTTTTTCTTTTCATCGCGCGAGCCTTCATCAGTTCGGTGTTTGATTGATCTTTCATGAAAATCACCTCAGCTGCTTTTTAATAGTGTATGTGGTGAGAGCATGTGCTATCATTAGATTTTTGAATTTTTAGAAAATAAATATTACTGGGGTGAAATGTGAACATTTTAGGAATATTGGCACAATTAAGCCTAATGTCTTGTACAATTCGTTATACTTGAAGGGATATTATGTAAAAGGAGCTGAAAGGAATGAGTAAATCAATTATTGAGGAATATGAAATCAATCCTAACACCATGCTAATTCGCCCTATTCAATATGGCAGTAAAACATACTCCCAAATTTTTGAATTAGATGAGGAAGTGACTTCCCCGTTTAAACCATTGGATATTATAAAGGAAGGCTGCAGGTTCTTTGGATCAAGCTATGAAGGCCGTAAAGAAGGCACAAAGCAATTGACTGGAATTACTCATAAGGCACCAATCACCATTGACTCCACAAACTATATTTACTTTTTCCCTACCGCATCTGCCCATAATATTGAATGTACTTGGATTTCAGCTGAGCATATTTTTTCACATAAGCGTATTGAAGGCGGAGAAACAGAGATCACGTTCAGAAATAAGCTTAGTCTCAGGCTGCCTGTTTCATACAATACATTTACAAACCAGCTCCTGCGTACGGCACTATTAAAAACAACCTTAATGAGCAGAATTGAAGAATCAGAAAGAAAAACGATTTATTTTGTAAGTGAAAATAGACCAAGAATGTCGGCGGCTAAAAAAGGTTGAGATCCTAAGGCAACCAATAGTGTAACCTGAGCAGGTGAGGTCATGGAAAGACACCTGGAACTGCTAGTTAGCTGATGTGACAAATTCTATTTCCTCACTTTTTAAAAGTTTATGCTTCAGAGCGTTTCCGTTCAGAAATCTTTAGCTGGATCATGTATCTCTTGAATAAATAATATTCAAGAAGCTCCTGAACTTTATTGCGGATCCGCGGATTAAAATAATTATGATGTTCTTCATATCCTTTGTATAGAAACATAAACATCGTGAACGCATCATCACTCTTGATCTGCTGTACTTTCAGGCGATTTTTGTTCATATACTGTTTAACCTCAGCCAGTTCCCTCTGGATCACCTTCAGTGTTTCTTCCACTAAATTCAAATAAGGCTGCTTCAATTTAAAAGGGCTCTTTTGGATGACTTGAAGATCGCGGTTTAATATTGTTAAGACCATCGGCAAATAGATGGCTTGCTCCATGATGTCCCGATCTGCTTCTGGAATTCTCGTCATGATTTCCTGCTCCCTCACTTAAAATAGAACACATGTTCTTATTTTTATTCTACAATGGATTTCTTAACATCGCAACTGTTTCCCAAAAATCATTTTCTTATTTTGTGATGATGTGGAATTTGCTTCTATTCTTAATATGTCTATCTCATTAAAAAAAATTGTAGAAATAAGAAGGGGATTTATTTCAGATGTCGAAATATTGGGGGTGTAATATTAAATAAGGGGATGAAAAGATGGAAAAGAAGCAATTGCGCAATATAAAGGCTGAGGACTTATATAACTTAAAGTCGGTTGTGGATCCTCAGCTTGCTGCTAACGGCAGTGACCTAGTTTATACCCAAACGATTGCCAGCGAAGAGAAAAACGGGTATAACTCGAATATTTATTATATGAATACAGAGCAAGGACAAGAAATACAATGGACATTCGGAAAGGCAAGAAATCATTCTCCGCGCTGGTCGCCTGATGGAAAGAGGATTGCTTTTGTGTCTGACCGTGATGAAAAATCACAAATATACATATTGAATAAAGATGGCGGTGAAGCTCGTCAGGTAACATCATGCCTTCATGGTGCGTCAAATCCAATTTGGTCGCCAGACGGAACAAAAATTGCTTTTAACACCTCTTTAAAAGAGGGAGAGGCGGTTTCAGATCAGCCTGAAAAAGATAAAAAGGAAAAGCCGGCTCCTCTAGAAATTGATAAGATGAAGCATAAGTCCGATGCTGCAGGCTTTTGGGATGGCAAATACAAGTATGCTGCTATTGTTGATGTGAATACAGGAGAAGTTGAATTGGTCACGTCCGGGCAGCATGATTATCATGTACATTGCTGGTCGCCTGATGGAGAAAAATTAATTGTGACTGCAGATTTAGCAGAGGATTTAGATTTCTCTTTTCAGAATGATGTCTTCTTATTAGATGTATCTTCCAAAGAACTGAAAAATCTAACCAATGGTACAGGCTTTTTTGGAAATATATCTTATTCTCCGGATGGTAAATATTTAGGAATGACAGGACATACGCGAGAATATGAAAATGCCACATTAACAAAAGTCTGGCTCTATCAGCTTGAAGAAGAATCCTTAACATGTCTGACTGAAGAATGGGATACTCTTGTTGGCGATTTTGCCATTGGTGATTTCCAGCAGGGGGCGGTTAATTCGGGCATTCTTTGGGGAGAAGACAGCCGCAGTTTTTATTTCATTACAACGGATCATGGCAGTACAGCTGTTTACTATGGTTCTGTTGATGGGGAAATGTATCCAGCCCTTCATGAATGTCAGCATGTATATGGACTGACAACCGGAGGAAGTCTTGACAAAGCTGTGGTTGCGATCAGTAAACCATCGGAGCCTGGTGACTTATATCATTTAACAATCACAACAGGAGAATTAAAAAGACTTACAAGTGTCAACGCTGAGTTTTTACAGGAAGTGGAATTAGCTGACGCAGAGCCATTGCAGTTTAAGTCTTCCGATAATTGGGACATTCACGGCTGGCTCATGAAGCCTGCTGGATATAAAGAAGGAGAGAAATTCCCTCTTGTTGTGGAGATCCATGGCGGGCCACATGCAATGTACGCTAATTCGTATTTTCATGAGTTCCAATGCCTTACAGCACAAGGAAATGCAGTCCTATTTATCAACCCGCGCGGAAGTCATGGATATGGCCAGAAGTTTGTTGATGCAGTAAGAGGAGATTATGGCGGCAAGGACTACGAAGATATTATGGAAGCAGTTGACCACGTCCTCGCTAACTATGATTTTATTGACGAGAATCGACTCGGTGTTACTGGGGGCAGCTATGGCGGATTTATGACAAACTGGATTGTTGGTCATACGAATCGCTTTAAGGCAGCTGTAACACAAAGATCCATATCTAATTGGATCAGCTTCTATGGTGTAAGTGATATCGGATATTATTTCACTGACTGGCAAATTCAATCCGACTTGAATAATATTGAGAAACTATGGAAGCATTCTCCGCTTGCTTATGTAAATAACATAGAAACACCTCTGCTCATTTTGCATGGTGAAAAGGATTATCGCTGTCCAATTGAGCAGGCTGAGCAATTATTTATTGCACTGAAGCACCGGAAAAAAGAAACGAAATTTGTTCGTTTCCCTGAATCTAATCATGAACTATCAAGAAGCGGAAAGCCGAACTTGAGAATAGATAGACTAAACTATATTACAGGCTGGTTTAATGACCACTTATAAAAAAGAAAAAAACACCGTATTTGCCTAATTGGCTGCGGTGTTTTCTTTTGTTCTTATAGTTAAGATAGAATAGAAGCAAGCTAATGATTCAGTGAGCAGTAATTGTGGAAAGCATAGCTAGTTAATGTATTAACATTTTTAAATAGTTCATAAGCACATATATAATAATTAATAGAAGTATGTGAATTGCAAAAAAATGATAATAGAGGCAAAATAGAAGAGGAAGGCAGAAAATACCACATTTTTAAGGAAACTTTTTATATAAAAATGCAGTCTTACTATTCGAGAGAAATTGATTTCTCTTCTTATAGATTAATCAGATTGTTGTATTTTGTATTCAGAAAGGATTTTATATCATGAGATCTGAAAGACACCAAATGGTGAAGAAAAGAAAAAAGAGAAGATGGAAGTCCATCGTTGCAATACTATTGCTGATCATTGCCGCTGTACTTATTTATTCCTATTATCAATTTAAACAAGGTATGTCAGCAGCGCAAGAGCAATCAGAAGTGCAGGAAGAAGAATATGAATTTAATGGTGAACAGGACCAATACGGCGGAACAAATATATTACTGCTTGGAAGTGATTCACGCGGGGAAGAAAATGCAAGAGCAGATACCATTATGGTGGCTCAATATCATCCTGACAACGGCACATATAAGCTGATGTCTTTTATGCGGGATATGTATGTAAATATTCCAGGGTATGGTGAAAGCAGAATTAATACAGCATTATCTCAAGGCGGTCCTGAGTTATTAAGACAAACCATTAAAGAAAATTTCGATATCGATTTACAATACTATGCCATTATCGATTTTGATGGTTTTGTTCATGTGATTGATGAGGCTTTTCCGAACGGAGTGGAAATAGAAGTAGAAAAAGCAATGAGTGAAAAAATCGGTGTGACACTTGAGCCGGGCTTGCAGCGATTGGATGGAAAGCATTTACTCGGTTATGTTCGTTTCCGTCATGATGCCAGAGGTGATTTTAACCGTGTTGAACGCCAGCAAACGGTACTTAAAGAGGTTGCAAATCAGTTTACGAGCCTGCAGACACTAACAAAGCTTCCAAAATTAGTGGGTGTGGTAACGCCTTATATTAACACGAATATGGGGACAGGCAATATGTTATACATGGGAAAAGATGTTTTGACAGGCGGTGCGCCTGTTATTCAAACAATGCGGGTTCCTGTTGATGGGGCATTTGAAGAAACGACAATCAATGGTGCACAAGTTCTTACAGTGGATTTAGAGCAGAATAAAACAGCGATTCGCGAGTTTTTATCTCCATCAGAATAAGCAGAGTGTAAAAGGGCAGAAAATGAGGTAAAGAGAAAGAATAGAGAGTATTATGCTGTTTTTTTAGGAGAGAAAAGGTGATTTCATTTGGATCTAGAATTATTTAGAGATTGGTTTACAATGGAAAATGTTATGGATTTAATTGAAGAGTATCGGTCACTAGGTCCGCTTCCGGGCATTCTATTGCCATTACTGGAAGCCTTCCTTCCATTCCTGCCGCTTTTCTTATTTGTTATGGCAAATGCAAATGCATTTGGTTTATGGTTTGGTTTCCTTTTTTCATGGGTGGGAGCGACGGCAGGTGCACTGCTGGTGTTCTTAATTATACGGAAATATGGGCAAAAAAGAGTGTTGGGATTTATTAATAGACACCAAAAAGTCCAAAAACTTGTAAGCTGGGTAGAACGCCATGGATTTGGACCTTTATTTATTCTTTTATGTTTTCCTTTTACGCCATCTGCTATTGTCAATATTGTTGCTGGATTGTCCAAAATCAGCGTTTACCAATATATGCTGGCAGTCGGTGCCGGGAAAATTGTTATGATTTTTACAATGAGTTTTGTAGGCTATGATATTCGCGCTCTCATAACACAACCAATCCGGACAGCCATCGTGGCGGTGGTAATCTTTATTTTATGGTATGTTGGAAAAAGAATTGAGCTAAAGTTAAATACGAGAGTAGATAACCAGCAGCAGAAATAAAATGTCTGCTGGGGCTGTGGTTTCTCGGTTCATCCCCGTTTTCTTTTTAGCAAATCACAGCTGCTGTAAATATACTTCAGCCTTTGGAGGGGACTGTCTTGAAAGAGGAACTTAAGAAAGAAAGTGCAGAATGGCTTAAAGCACTTCTGATTGGGGTTATTATTTTTGCATTCATACGGACATTCTTTTTATCCAATTACGTGGTTGAAGGGGAATCAATGATGCCAACCCTCAAAGACGGAAACAAATTAATTGTCAATAAAATCGGCTATCAGATTAGTGATTTTGATCGATTTGATGTCATTGTTTTTCATCATAATGACAAAGAAGATTTTGTTAAACGAGTAATTGGCCTTCCAGGTGATAAGATTGAATATCAGGATGATCTTCTCTATGTCAACGATCAAAAAATAGACGAGCCCTTTCTGGAAAGCTATAAGGAAGTCGATCCTTTTGGACATTTAACAGGTGACTTCACATTAGAAGAAGTAACTGGCTCTGAAGTTGTGCCTGAAGGTAAATTGTTTGTTCTGGGAGACAACCGCGCCGGCAGCTGGGATGGCAGGCATTTTGGCTATATTGCAATTGAACAGGTGGTCGGGAAGGTTGATGTGAAATATTGGCCTTTAAATGAAATGGATGCATCACTATAAGATGAGTTATGAAGCATACTGCCGAAGTTTGGCAGTGTGCTTTTTTTCTGAGCAGAAAGAGCTATGAATGGAATAAAACCAGCTTTCGTAATTGATGGATGCTTAAGGAAACAACATGTTATTCTAAAAAAATCAGCAGAGATAAAGACAGTATAGGAAGAATGATGACTTCAATTATTTTACAAATTCTGAAGTGCTATGCTCTTGAATTTCTATGATAAAATAATAAAATATGCTAGTTTCGAATGAAAGGCGGTAGAATAAATGTCCGTACGTATGATAATGGGACGTTCAGGCAGCGGAAAAACAGAATTATGTCTGAGTGAAATCCGTCAAAAGTTGGAGAGTAATCCAGAAGGAAATCCGATCATTTATTTAGTGCCAGAACAAATGACATTTCAATCTGAATATAATATATTAGCAAACCCTAACATTAACGGAATGATCCGTACACAAGTGTATTCATTTACACGGCTGGCCTGGAGAATTCTGCAGGAGACCGGAGGAATCAGCCGGCAGCATTTAAACAGCACAGGCATAAGCATGCTGATTCGAAAGCTGATTGAAGATCATAAAGAGGAGCTTCATATTTTCCAAAAAGCTGCTGATAAAAATGGATTTATTAAACAAATGGAAACGATGATGACAGAGTTTAAACGCTATTGCATCAATGCTGAAGAATTATCCTCAAGAAGACAGAATTTGCAGGGAAACAATGAAATTAACAAGGCTTTAAATGATAAACTTCACGATCTGGAAGTAATCTATAGAAGTTTTGAAGAATCATTGAGCGGAAAATACGTTGATTCAGAAGATTATTTTTCTTTGCTGTCAGAGAAGGCTGCACAATCAGACTATCTAAAAAATAGTGAAGTATATGTTGATGGTTTCTATCGTTTTACACCTCAGGAATATTTGGTGCTTGAACAGCTGATGAAGCACTGCAAAAAGGTAACAATCACAATGACAATGGATGATCATCAATCCCGTTTTCGTTCGGAGCTTAGTTTATTCCGAATGAGCAATGAAACGTATGAAACCATAGAGGATATCTCGAATCGTTTAGGGCTGGATGTTGAGGAAGTAGTGCTATCCCAGCAAAAACGCTGGATTTCACCGGCAATTCAGCATGTAGAAGCTCAATTTGAAACCCGTCCAAACATGCCCTTCTCCGGGTATTCTGATGTGCACCTTGCTCAAGCTGTCAATAGGAGAGCAGAAATCGAAGGTGTTGCACGCCGCATGAAGCAGTTGGCAAGACAAGGCCAGCGTTACAAAGATATGGCGGTTCTTGTACGAAACGGAAATGAGTATCACGATATCATGGAAACCGTTTTTACTGATTATGAAATTCCTTTTTTTATTGATCAAAAGAGAACGATGTTAAATCATCCGCTTATTGAGCTGATCCGCTCAAGCTTAGAGGTTCTGTATGGGAACTGGCGGTATGAACCCGTTTTTAGAGCCGTCAAAACAGAGCTGCTGTTCCCGGCAAAGTTGAACCAGCAAAAGCTGCGTGAACAAATGGACCGGCTGGAAAACTATGTGCTGGCATATGGAATCCAAGGCTCTAAATGGACAGGCAAATCAGACTGGACTTACCGCAGATTCCGCGGTCTTGAACTTGAAAATATTGCCCAGACAGACGCTGAAAAGCAAATAGAACGGGAATTGAATGAGCTTCGTGATTATATCGCACAGCCAATTGCAAGAATGGGAAAAAGAATGAAGAAGGCAACAGATGGCCGCGGTTATTGTGAGGCAATCTATTTATATCTTGAAGAACTAGCTGTTCCAGAAAAACTGGAAAAATGGGCAGCCATTGAAGAAGAAAAAGGGAATTTAATAAAAGCAAGAGAGCATAATCAAGCATGGAGTGCTGTCATTGAACTGCTGGATCAATTTGTTGAGATGCTTGGTAATGAGGAAGTGGCGCTGCAAAAATTTGCTTCTATCCTAGAAGCAGGAATGGAATCACTCCAATTTTCACTCGTTCCGCCTGCAATTGATCAAGTAATAGTTGCCGATATGGAACGTTCACGCTTATCCAATATAAAAACTTCTTTTGTGATTGGTCTAAATGAAGGAGTTCTTCCTGCTAAGTTTCCTGAAGATGGCGTGTTAGCTGATCAGGATCGTGAAGCACTGCTTGCAGCTGGCATGAAAATAGCTCCAAGCACAAGAACGAAGCTGCTTGATGAGGAATTTATTGCGTATAAAGCGTTTGTATCTTCTTCAGAAGAGCTCTATATCAGTTATCCATTAGCAACTGAAGAAGGAAAAGCACTGCTGCCATCTCCTTATATTAAAAAATTCACTGATACCTTTCCAGAGATGCAGGAAGATTTTTATATGGCAGATCCGTTTGAATTGCCTGAAGAGAAGCAGGTTGAATATGCGGCAGGTTATCAAACCGCATTAACCTTTTTAACATCACAGCTTCAGTTGAAGAAAAGAAACTACCATATCTATGATTTATGGTGGGATGTCTATAATCTCTATATGGAAAGTGACCAATGGAGAGAAACAGCAGGACATGTTTTAGAGAGTTTAACCTATGAAAATAGGACAGAAAATTTAAGTGAGGATATGACGAAAGAGCTTTATGGAGATCATATTCTCGCAAGTGTTTCACGAATGGAGCTGTATCATAGCTGTCCATTCTCTCATTTTGCGCAGCATGGCTTAAAGCTGAGAGAGCGTCAGATCTTCCGTCTGGATGCGCCGGATATTGGGGAGCTGTTTCATGCAGCACTTAAATATATTGCTGAAACCATCAGTGTGAAAAAGATGGCATGGGACAAGCTGACTCGGGATCAATTTGAAATTTTGGCCAAGGAAGCAGTCGAGCTCCTGGCTCCAAAGCTTCAAAATGAAATTCTCTTAAGCTCCAACCGTCATTACTATATAAAAAGAAAGCTAGAGCAGATTATTACGAGAGCTTCCTTTATCTTGGGAGAACATGCGAAGGTAAGCGGCTTTGCACCAGTTGGATTGGAATTAGGATTTGGTCCAAAGGCTGAACTGCCATCCATGACCTTCCCGCTTAAAAACGGAGTGAAAATGGAGCTTGTCGGCCGAATTGACCGTGTTGATAAAGCAGAGGATGATCAAGGCATCTTTTTAAGAGTCATAGACTATAAATCAAGCAGTAAAGATTTAAACGTCAATGAAGTGTATTATGGGCTTGCCATGCAAATGCTCACTTATTTAGACATCATCATTGCTCATTCTGAAACACTGGTCGGAAATAAGGCATTCCCTGCAGGGGTGTTATATTTCCATGTGCATAACCCAATGTTAGCAGTCAGTAAAATGCTCAAAGAAGAAGATCTGGAACAGGAATTTATGAAGAAGTTTAAAATGCAAGGTCTTATGCTCGGTGAAGAAAATGTGATTCGCCTGATGGACCAATCAATTGATAATAGTGACTCTGCCATCGTATCTGCCGGCTTTAAAAAGGATGGTTCGATTTCTAAAAAATCCAAAATTGCGAGCAAGCAGGAGTTTGACTCTTTACGAAGCTTTGTGCGGCGGAAGTATATTCACTCAGGTAATGAAATTATGAGCGGAAATGTTCATATTTCTCCTTATAAATTAAAAGAGCAAACACCATGCACCTTCTGTGAATATAAGTCGGTATGTCAATTTGACGACTCAATTGAAAGTAATAGTTTCAGGCTTTTAAATACACAGTCGAAAGAAGAAGTGCTTGATCGTATTAAAAAGGAGGTGGATGAGCATGAAAACAATGATACCGCCTAAACCAGCTGAAGCGACCTGGACGGATGATCAATGGAAAGCCATTATGGCAAAGGGCAAGGATATTCTCGTTGCAGCGGCTGCCGGGTCGGGGAAAACGGCTGTCCTTGTAGAACGAATCATCAATAAAATCCTTGATGAGAATGAACCGCTAAATGTGGATGAACTCCTGGTGGTTACGTTTACAAATGCATCAGCAGCAGAAATGAGACACCGAATCGGAGAAGCACTTGAAAAGGCAATTACGGCTGATCCTGCTTCTCTTCACTTAAGAAAACAGATTAGCACGCTAAATAAAGCATCCATTTCTACTTTGCATTCCTTTTGCTTGGATACAATTCGTAAGAACTATTATGAAATTGATATTGATCCTGGATTTCGGATTGCAGATGAAACGGAAGCACAGCTGTTAAGAGATGAAGTGCTCGAAGAACTGTTCGAAGATGAATATGGCAAGGAAGGAAACGAGCAGTTTTTTGAGCTTGTCGATATTTACTCCAACGACCGGAGTGATACAGGACTGCAGGATATCATTCGTCATTTATACGATTTTGCTATGGCCAATCCTTCGCCAGAATCCTATCTGAATTCAATTGTTGACATGTATAGCATGGAAGAAGATGCAGTCATAGAGGATTTGCCTTTCACGCACTTTTTGCTGCAGGACATTGAACTGCAGCTGAATGGCGCTAAAAAAATGCTGGAACAGGCGCTGAAATTAGCCAAGGAGCCAGGAGGACCAGCTCCGATGGCGGAAAATTTTATTGATGATATTCAAGTGGTTGATATGCTGATTGCCGCAAAAAATGATTCATGGGCCACTCTTTATGAGGCGATGAACTCCTGGAAATTTGGCCGTGCCAAAACGGTTAAAGGCGATGAGTATGACGCAGCATTAGTGGATCAAGCGAAAAAGCTAAGAGATAAAACCAAGAAAATCCTGCAGGATCTTCAGAGTGAGCTATTCTCCAGAAGACCTGAAAGCTTCTTAAAGGATATTCGTGAAATGAAGCATCATATGGAGCTTCTGACGTATCTCGTCAAACAGTTTGAAGAGCGCTTTACCTTAGTAAAAGCAGAAAAAGGAATCGTAGATTTTGCGGATCTGGAACATTACTGCCTTCGAATATTAGCTGTGAAGGATGAGGCAGGAAGACTGCAGCCCTCGAACGCTGCCTTAGCATACCGAAAGCAATTTAAAGAAGTATTAGTAGATGAATATCAGGACACAAACATGGTGCAGGAAGCAATCCTTCAGCTTGTGACAAAAGATTCTGAGCAAGAAGGCAACCTGTTTATGGTCGGAGATGTAAAACAATCAATCTATCGTTTTAGGCTGGCAGAACCTAACCTGTTTTTGACAAAATATAATCGGTTTCTGTCTGCTGGAGAAGGAAGCGGCTTAAGGATTGATTTAGCGCGGAATTTTAGAAGCAGAAAAGAAGTGCTGGATGGAACCAACTATATCTTCAAGCAGATTATGGGTGAAAAAGTCGGCGAAATTGAATACGACGAGGATGCAGAGCTTGTGAATGGTGCTCCTTACCCAACAGATGAGGAACATCCAATTGAGGTAGCTCTTATTGATATGGAATCCGGAAGTGATGAGCCGACTGAAACGGAAGAAGATGCATTTGATCAGGCTGAGCTCGCACAATCACAAGTAGAAGCCAGATATATGGCGGCAAAAATCAAAGACCTAATTGAAAATCGCAAAGAGGTGTACAATCCCAAGCTGAAGGCAAATCGTCCAGCTATGTACCGTGACATAGTTATTTTACTGCGTTCAATGACATGGGCTCCGCAAATCATGGAAGAGTTCAAGCAGCAGGGAATTCCTGTATATGCGAATTTATCATCAGGTTATTTTGAAGCAACAGAAGTATCGATTATGATGTCTCTTTTAAAAGTAATTGATAATCCATACCAGGATATTCCGCTTGCTGCCGTGCTGCGTTCCCCTATCGTCCGATTAACAGAAGGAGAGCTTGCGAAGATTAGGATACATCATAAAAAAGGGTCTTTTTATGAAGCGTTAACCGCAATCTGTCTTCAAAAACCTGCTGGTGAATTGGAAGAATTATATGAAAAGGCCGCTCCTTTTCTAGAAAAATTAACAGGCTGGAGAACCATGGCCCGGCAAGGATCATTGTCCGACCTGGTCTGGCATTTGTACCGTGAAACAAGGTTTTACGACTTTGTAGGTGGGATGCCAGGCGGGAAGCAGCGCCAGGCAAATCTTCGCGCGCTCTATGATCGTGCCCGTCAATATGAAGCTACCTCTTTTAGAGGACTTTTCCGCTTCTTGAGATTTATTGATAGAATGCGCGAAAGAGGCGATGATTTAGGTGCGGCCAGAGCGTTGGGAGAACAAGAGGATGTTGTCCGCATTATGACCATTCACAGCAGTAAAGGACTCGAATTCCCATTTGTGTTTATCGCTGGACTAGCGCGCAATTTTAATACAATGGATCTTAAGAAATCATACCTATTTGATAAGGATTATGGTTTTGCAGCTAAATATGTTCATGCGGAAAAACGCATTACCTACCCATCATTGCCGCAGCTCGCACTAAAGAGGAAAAAGAAGATGGAGATGCTTGCTGAAGAAATGCGTGTTTTATATGTGGCATTAACACGTGCAAAAGAAAAGCTTTATTTGATTGCCTCAGTTAAAAATGCAGAGAAGAAAATAAAGGTTTGGCAGCAGGCTGCTTCAGTCGGAGATTGGCTGTTAAGTGAGTATAACCGTGCTGCAGCCTTAGGATATATGGACTGGATTGCTCCGGCAATTGTCAGACATCGAGATAGCGGTCCGCTAAAACACGTTGACGCTGTATCTGAAGAGCTGCTGAAGCATCCTTCAAGCTGGAAAATTGATGTGATCAATCAGTCCGAGGTCGTTATTCTTGGGGAAAATGAAACGGATGAGGGAGATTCCTTTCTTGATGATGTGTATGCAAAAAGGCGGGTACCGATCCAATCGCCATATAAGGAGCAGCTTCAGGCACAGCTGGACTGGACTTATGAATACAAAGAAGCTGCACAGCATAGATCCAAGCAATCTGTTTCGGAAATTAAGCGTCAGAAGGAAATTTTTGCTGCTGAGGAAAGCGGAATCGAACTTGTCCGCAAGCTTAGCAAACCGATTTTTAACCGTCCAAAATTCATGCAGGAGAAAAAGCTGTCGCCTGCTGAACGAGGCACGGCCATGCATATGCTGATGCAGCATATAGATTTAAGGACAAAACCGACCATTCAAAGTATTCACGTTTTAATAGATGATCTCGTGCAAAGAGAACTTTTGACAGCCGAACAGAGTGACGGAATTGATCCAGAGCAGGTTTTGCCTTTTTTTGATAGTGATATTGCGCAAAGGATGCAGCAGGCTAGAAACATTTACAGGGAAGTTCCGTTTAGTCTTGCCCTTCCTGCTAGTGAGGTATATCCGAACTGGGACGCTAGTGACGAAAACGTCATCGTACAGGGAATTGTCGATTGTTTATTTGAGGATGAAGAGGGTCTTGTGTTGGTAGATTATAAATCAGACGCTGTTGATGGGCGATTCCCAGGCGGTCAGGAACAAGCAATCATCGAGCTTGCCAAACGTTATGAAACACAACTTAATTTATATACAACTGCCATAGAACATATATGGAATCGGAAGGTCAATGAGAGGTATTTATATTTATTTGATGGCCGATTTACGATTAAACTATAAATATGATATGAAAAGAAGCCGGCTCGATAAACTTTCGATTGCCGGCTTTTTTTAAGTTTCTGTATTAATTATTTCCTATCATTGGCTGGTCAACTAGGTTGGTATCAAGCACATTGCTTGCACTTAAACCATTATTTGTGACAACAAAAGCGCCTGTATTAGCTGCGCCTGAACCCGAATTTGATTTACCTGTGCTTTTTGGAGAAATGATCAATGAGTCTCCAAATTGTACAATTCCATCAGAGTTATTAACAACCTGCACAGGACCTACGATGGCTGGCATGTGGCAACCTCCTGAATATATGAATTTATTTTTGTTAACTGTTTACATCCGAATTCTGCGGATTACCGTTTGAGGTAACGTGGCGAATATGTTTAATTCTTGATTCCATGAATATTTTTTTGGTGTTCCCGAGCTGTACGATCGAAGATGAGGATGCCCCAAGAACATCAATATCATGAACTTTAATGCCAGGATTTAATTGTGTAACCTCCATTGTGACTGCTTCATCAATGGAAGGCAGAGGAATGGGTTCTCTAAAGATTGGATATCTTCTAAAACTGCCTTCATCACTTCGGAAAAGCGGTTTTTGCCGCTGATTGGCAATTGCCCGTGAAAACCCTTGAATATATGAAACATCACCAATTTCAAAAATGGAAGAAAAGGATAGTGTATTTATACGGATATGATCTACTATGGATGTTCTTTGCAGCATAAGCTTACTCCGGCGATAAAGGCACAAACGGCCCGATAATTAATGATTCAGCCGGAGTATCAAAAGTAGATGCCAGCTGTATAGTTTCAGCGTCACCAACCAATAAAATGGAGGAGCTGGAAACACCAATTACTCTAATATTTCCAACGTTTAAATTCCGATTATAGACTTGAAAGATCATTCTCTTTTCTCTCCTCTCATATTTTCGGGCAAGTTATTGGCAAAAATGGAGACACCATTACGAATTTCTTGTTTTAGCATACTGGTTACATGATCTTGCAGTTCTTCTTCAGCAATCGCTGCGTGTTCCTTTTTTAAGTAATAGTCAATCCGTTTCGGCAGCTGTTTCAAAATGTCTTCCTTAATAAAATTGATGTAGGATTCATCTAATGAAATATTTGTTTCGGCTTGAACGTCTTCAATCACTTCTGGGAGGTCTTGTTCTAAATAGCGATACATTTCATTTTCCACGCCCATGCTATGATACATAAAATCTTTTGGAGAAGGAGGAGCGTAGGTGTCTTTAATATTAGGTGCATAAACATCCTTGTTATCGATTGCAAATTCTTCAATCTGTTCCTGCAGATCTGTCGGGTTTAATCCGATATTCAACGTTCCTTCCAATGTTTCCACCTTTAATTGGTCAAACTTATATTCAATAGTATCAATATGCACAGGTGGGCGGTTTTGCAGCTGACGTGTTTCATCTTCAAGCTCCGCAACTTTTTTCTCAAGTTTGGAGATCCGCTTTTCGAGCGTTTGAATATAGCCTTGCAAACCCTGCAGATAGGAATAAAGATCTTGGCTCAACGGCTCCACCTCATTTCTAAAAAATTTTAATGGAAGCTGCAGCATGTAATGTGGCCTTAAGCATTAGAAGGAGCGACAAGAGGGACAGCTGGTGAATTTATTAAAGTATCCGTGACTGGCATATTTTCAACCTCACCAATCACTTCTGGGGCAGGCTCTGTAAAGCCGCCTGTATTATACAAGTAGGAAGCGGGCTTAATAATCCCTGCACTGCCAATCTGCAGGACAGAAGAGTTTGAAACTCCTCCGATTTTTATCATATTAATGTGTATGGATTGTTGAATATAAAAATTCATCATCATCACCTATTACTTTATAAATTCATTATATTTGCCTGATCGATGCCATCGGAATCATAGGTGTTTGTTGTACTATAATGATTGGTGACCTTTAAACCGTCTCCGGTGTTAAAAGAGCCTGATCCGGAAAAAGTTTTAGCTGTAGAAATGGGCATCATTTTGTAGACGTCCCCTATATTAAAGATAGAACTGCTTCCAACCGAAATGACTTGCACAACACCGACTATTGCTGGCATATAAGACACCCTTTAATTGTTTTTCTCCGCCTTAAGAAAGTAGGCGGGTAGTTAATAATATCATCCTATGTGTCAGAGTATATTGTGTGATACATTCGCCTAAATTTTATTTGTTTTGTAATAGACAAACATATCCAAAATCTTCTATGATGAATGGAGATATAACATGAAGGGAGATAGGGATGAGTTCAGTTACAGAAAAAGAAAGAATTATATCATTGGATATTATGAGGGGTTTTGCGATATTAGGCATCTTTCTCGTCAATATGCTCTCTTTTCATTCGCCATTTCTCTATATTGATCCGCTCAGCTGGTGGACAGACAGAAGCGATCAAACCGTTTACGGTGTGATTGATGTTCTTGTGCAAGCAAGCTTCTATCCTTTATTTGCTCTCCTTTTTGGCTACAGTGTAATCATGCTGAGGGAGAGGGTATTAAAGAAGGAATTGTCTTTCAATGTCATTGCGGTAAGAAGGTTTTCGTTTTTGTTGTTATTGGGTTTAGGACACGCCTTTTTTCTATGGTTTGGGGATATTTTGGCAATGTACGCAATTTTGGCCTTTATCTTTCTTTTATTTGTCAAAATAAATGGAAAAAGCATGCTTATTACAGGTTTGGTCATTTATATTATTCCGAATCTGCTTCTTTGTCTCTTATTATTTGCTGCTGAATTAATCTTCCCGCCGGATGATCTTACAATGTATGATAACAGCTTAGCCGAAGATGCAGCGGCAGTGTATCATACAGGTACTTTCACAGAAATAACTGCTGAAAGAATAGAAGATTGGTATGCAAATAATGTAGGCGGATTTCCGGTAATGCTCATTTCCATTTTGCCATTATTCCTTATTGGCGGAGGTGCGGCAAAGCTGAAATTTCTTGAGAATGCGGGTCAGCGGCGATCATTATTTCGAAATATGGCCATCATTACTTTCATTCTTGGTCTGCTTATAAAACTTCTTCCTTACATCATGAATGGATCATTGGCTCTTGATTATGTTCAGGATACGTTTGGCGGACCATTGCTGGCGGTTGCATACGGAAGTTTTATTGCCTGGGCAGTTGGCAACATGCATTTGCTTAAACTTTTAAAACCGCTGGCTTATATAGGCAAAATGTCTTTAAGCAATTATTTGTTTCAATCTTTGCTATGCAGTATTCTTTTTTATGGTTATGGTTTTGGATTATTTGGCGAGATATCCGTAGTGACAGGCACTGTGCTCGTAATCATTATTTTTTTCATCCAGCTGTTGTTTAGCAGGTTTTATGCTAAAAGGTTTTTGTATGGTCCTGTTGAATGGGTATGGAGATCATTCACGTACTGGGAAATTCCAAAAATGAAAAAATAGGAGTGACATTATGAAGCTACTTACCTTTAAAAAAGAGAATCAAATCTTAGCAGGCGTTTTAATGGAAGACGAACATTTTGTACTAGATCTGACTAAAGCTGCTGAATTAAGCGGACAAGACCATTTTCCAGAGACACTTTTGGACTGTATTAAGACCGGAAATCAAATTGTAAATGATATTGAGAAATTAACAGAGTGGGCAGAAGCCAATGAGGAAAAAGCAAGGGAAGCCATATATGAAGTTAAAGAAATGCAACTGCTTGCCCCAATCCCAAGACCGCTAAAAAATGTATTTTGTATCGGCAAAAATTATGCAGAGCATGCAATTGAATTGGGAAGTAAGGATGATATCCCAGAGCATATCATGGTGTTTACAAAAGCACCAACAACAGTCATTGGCCATGAGCAACTAATTGAAGCGCACGAATCGGTAACGTCTGAGCTGGATTATGAAGGAGAACTTGCTATTGTGATTGGGAAAAAAGGAAGAGCAATTCCCAGAGAAGAAGCAATGGATTATGTGTTTGGATACACCATTATCAATGATGTTACAGCAAGGGATCTTCAAAAGCAGCATAAACAGTTTTTCTTAGGCAAGAGTCTGGATAGCACCTGTCCTGTCGGTCCTTGGATTGTTCCAGCATCTTATGTGGAAGATCCATCTAAATTGAGGATTCAAACTCGTGTAAACGGAGAAGTTAGGCAGGATTCCACTACAGATCAGCTGATTTTCCCGCTAGATGAAATTATTTCGGTTCTTTCATCCGGGATGACACTTGAGCCTGGCGATTTGATCGCAACAGGAACGCCGGCCGGTGTCGGAAAAGGGTTTAAACCGCCTCGTTTCTTAAAGAAGGGTGATACAGTTGAAATTGAGATTGAAGGAATTGGGACGTTAAAAAATACAGTAGAATAAGTTATTCCTGCAAGTTAAAAGGATATAGGGAACAGTAAGAAGTTAAACGAATATAACCCTTGTTGAATTTGCTGAGTCAATTATTTTAGTGATTTGTCAAAAATTTGACACATATTGTATCGGCGAAAATCCCGCAGCTATCTTAACCTTAGGATTTTCAATGTCAATATGATATGATGTAAACGAACTTTAGTAGAGGGGGCAGTTAGGAATGACACATGCTCATATAACGACATGGGTAGTTGCATTAATCCTATTTTTTGTTGTACTTAGTCTTCAAAAGAGCGGCAAAGCAAAAGGTGCAAAAATTGTACATATGGTATTAAGACTCTTTTATTTGCTGATCATTGGGACAGGCATTTGGATGTTAACATCAATAAGTAATATTGATATGATGTACATTTTGAAATCTTTAATTGGCATTTGGGTAATTGCTGCGGTAGAGATGGTTCTTGTTCGCACCGCTAAAGGCAAGAAAACAGGTATTCTCTGGGCTCAGCTTGGTATTTCCTTAGTTCTTGTCATTTATTTAGGATTAAAACTGCCATTAGGTTTTACTCCTTTTATGTAAATCGCTGTTAAAAAGCTGTCAAATCGACAGCTTTTTTATTTTTTCATATCAATAGTCCTATAAATATGGTATTTTTAAAAAGATAAGGGAAAAGTTTATAAAAACTTTTCCTGCGCTTATTAACTAGAATAATACTTTATTAGTGGTGGGTTATGATGGCTAAAACATATTCTTGCATGTATACAAACGATGACCAGCTGTATAGTTTTATAGAAGATCATGAATTAACTACATATTCAAATGTACTTGTTCAAGTCTTTTCAGGCACTACTGATAAGGAAAAACTGGAGCAGCTGCTGGCGGCTTTGCGTATGTATATTCCTCTGGGAATAGTTACGGGCTGCACTGCATCTGGTGAAATATTTCAAGGGAAACTATCGGAAAATAACATTATTCTAACGTTCACCATTTTTGAAGATACAAAAATTAAATCCATCTATATAGATACAAATCAAAATAATAATAGTATAGAAATCGGCCGAGCTCTAAGTGAGTTAGCAGAAGAAAGGACGAAAGCACTGATTTTGTTCTTTGCAGGCTATGAACTGAATGTACAGTCTGTATTGGAAGTGCTGCATGAAGATTACCCTGAGATCATCCTAGCAGGCGGGATGGCCGGTTGTTTAAAGACGGCAGATGATTCATTGGTTTTTAACCAAGATCGTATTATATCAAATGGCGTTACGGCTGTCGCTTTACAAGGCGAGTATTTAAATGCTCATTCTTATGTAAATTATCAGCTTGAGGAAATTGGCAGGCCGTTTACTGTAACAAAGGCGAATGGAACATCAATTTACGAAATTGACGGAAAGGATCCACTGCTGCTGATAAAGAACTATCTTGGTGAACATAACGCTTCCCATTTAAGCAAAGCAAGCATGGAATTTCCTTTTTTGCACGAATATAAGGGAGAAAAATTGCCTGTCTTTATTACTTCGATTCAGACGGATGGAAGCATTAAAGTTAGCCGGCCAGTAAAGGAAGGCGATCTGCTAAGTTTTGCTTATACCAATATCCAAAATATGATTCATCATACTTCAGACTGGATGGAGAAACTGAGCCAGCAAAGTCCTCAATCCATTTTTGTATACAATTGTATTGCAAAAAAGAACTACTCTCAAGATTTTGCTGAGATGGAGCTTGCCATGCTGCAGAGCATTGCTCCGTCAAACGGCGTTTTTCTGCATGGTGAAATTGGGTATACAAATGGCCGGCAGCCCAAAATGCTTGGTCATTCCTTTTCATGCTTAGCCCTTTCAGAAGGAAGTATTAAGATGGCAGAGAAAAAATCGTTTGATTATGAGATTCCTCATTACATTAAAACGATTGATTCTTTAACACATTTAATGCGCGCATCACTTAAGGATATTGAGGAGTTAAATAACAGTCTATCACTTTCAGAACAGCACTATCGCTCGTTGTTTGATCACAACGCGGATATCGTTTATTCAACTGATTTAAACGGCGTTTTTACGAGTGTGAATAAAGCATTTGAAAAAACCTTTGAATATAGTAAAGAAGAGGTAGTTGGAACATCTGCTTTAAACTATATAGACTCTGCAGATATTCCAAGAATTCGAATTCACTATGCCCGAGCGTTAAAAGGTCAGCATCAGCATTATAATATTGAATTAACGACTAAAACTGGTGAAAACAATTTATATCAAATTAAGAATATACCAGTTATAGTGAATGGTCAGACCGTTGGTGTATATGGAATTGGAAAAAACATCACAGAGTTAAAGAAGATTGAAGAAAAAGTGACCGAGTTATCATACTTTGATACACTCACCGGTCTTCCAAACAGAGTGAAGTTTATTGAGCAGCTGGAGGAATTTACGCGAAAAGCGGAAAATCAAAAGCGAATGCTTGCAGTACTATCTGTTGATATTGACCGTTTCAAATTTATTAATGACGGTTTTGGACATGATGCGGGTGATTTGATCTTAAAAGAACTTTCAGAAAGAATTGAAAAAGTACTAACTGCCGGCACTTATTTAAGCAGCTTTGGCGGTGATAAGTTTACGCTTGTTTTCTCGCGGACAAAGGATATGGAAGATGTCATGAAAAAAGCGAAATACATCCTTCAAGAAATTGCAAAGCCAGCTTATTATAAGGGAAAAGAATTTTTCCTGACGGCAAGCATTGGTGTCAGTTTATTTCCGAATGACGGGGAAGATCAAAATTCTTTAATAAAGAATGCCGACATTGCGATGAATCGTTCAAAAAAGCAAGGAGGCAATCGCATCACATTTTTTTCAATGGAAATGGATAGTCAGGCAATGGCAAGACTTGAACTGGAAAGTTATTTGCGGAAAGCATTACAGAAAAATGAATTCCACTTATGCTATCAGCCTTTAATCAATCTTGAAACCGGGAATGTATATGGAAGTGAAGCACTGATCAGATGGAATCACCCCATTTTAGGTGTAGTGTCACCAGCAGACTTTATTCCGCTTGCTGAAGAAACAGGCCTAATTGAAGAAATTGGAGCTTGGGTTTTACGAACGGCTTGTGTTCAAAATAAACAGTGGCAGAGGCTGGGCTTAGGCATGCTCTCTATTTCTGTGAATGTATCAGCAAATCAATTTCAGCAGCCAAATTTTGTTGAACAAGTCAAACAGGCATTATTGGATTCTGAGCTCGAAGCCAAATACTTAACGTTGGAATTGACAGAAAGCACCATGCTGAATGATGTAGACTATAGTATACAAGTCATGAAGTCATTGCAGGAACTTGGAGTAAAGGTGTCAATTGATGATTTTGGGACAGGCTATTCTTCTTTATCCTATCTAAGAAACCTGCCAATTAATACGCTGAAAATTGACCGCTCGTTTATTAATAATTTAAAGCTGGATACATCGGATGTTGCCATAGTCAAGGCGATTATTACAATGGGACAAGGCTTGGATGTTCAAGTAGTGGCAGAAGGTGTTGAAACGGAAGAGCAAATAGAACTGCTAAAGGAAATGAAATGTCACTTTGCACAAGGATTTTTCTATCACAAACCCTTAAAGTCGGCAGATTTCGAAAAAGATATTAAAGGAGTTTCCATCTAAAATTACTAAGTTCCCAAAAGAGTAAATTAATAAGAAGGATGCAGCTGGACGCTGCATCCTTTTTATGATGATATCTTCTCAATCACCATTCTTTTCCCCGTATTTAATGTAAATTCAAAACGGTCACTTATACCTTCGTAATAGCTAAAATGATGCTGGACACTGCATATATGCTCCTGATTGTCGAATATAATGAAATTAACACCGGATTTTCTGTCTTCATCATGTACAAAAGTTAATTGATTGTAACAGTAGATGCAATCATAAATTGAAAACTGCATGGAATTTAGGGTGGTTACAAATTGGTAAAAAGCATCATCATTTAATTCATCCAGCAGTTTTTCTAATGCAAATACGAGCGATTTTCGAATGCGGACGGTATCTTGATCCCTTAAAAACACTAGCTCATCAGAACAGGCAATCTTTCCTTCACCAGCCAATTTTCCTTTTTTCCACCTTTTATGGCGTGCTAACTCTATTTCCATATGGAGATAATCGTCTAACATAGCTGCCTCATCTGTTTCCCGGTCAAAGAAGATCCATTGATCATTTATATATTCTACATTGCCTTCTGTGAAAGCACGGGTTTGATATTCAATCAATTTTATTCGCTGCTGTTTTTTCATAAACTACCTCCACTTTCATGCTGATTTCAACTTCGCGATTTAAAAAAGCGATGATTAAAGAATAATACGTCAACTTTCTTTCTTGACATCTAATGTCCTTTTTATACCCTTTCAGCTCATGTGATTTCAGCAAAAAAGAATATTTTCGCTGCAGGATTATTGCTTCTTTTAGGCAGATGGTACGCCTTTGCTATAAGGGTTTCACCCTCCTTACCACAAACAACTTCCTTTCATATGCAATAATGTCAGTATCATTTTTTTAAAGGCCCTTAAATAAGCTTAATGTGGAAGATCAACATGGTTTGTAAATTTTGCCCATAATTCAGCATAGGACAATTAACCAATGACCATTTCCTGCATACAATAAATCCATGTGAAAGTGCCCAATTATTCACTTTGAAATTGGGTGAATAGGACAAAGGAATTCGTAAATTTTATTGCCCTGCGAAAACGGCCACCCGAGATTGATACGGACAGAAAGGATGATTATTGCATGTGCGGTATAACAGGCTGGATTGATTTTAACAACAATATAAGTAATCAAACTGAAATCCTTGGAAAAATGACAGAGACAC
This sequence comes from Cytobacillus gottheilii, assembly GCF_001636345.1. Lineage (GTDB taxonomy): Bacteria > Bacillota > Bacilli > Bacillales > Cytobacillaceae > Cytobacillus > Cytobacillus gottheilii. The sequence goes on along the minus strand of NZ_KV440945.1, from coordinate 3,230,643 downwards.
TCTCAAAAAGAGGGCCGGATGATACAAATGTATGGGCAGCTGAGCATGCTGGTTTTGGCCATAAGCGTCTTGTGGTTGTAGATCCAGAAGGCGGCATACAGCCAATGACAATTGAAAAAAGAAATAGCAGCTATACCATCTGCTATAATGGCGAATTATACAATACGGAAGACATCCGAAAAGAACTCCTTATAAAAGGATATTCTTTTAAAGGTCATTCTGATACAGAGGTTTTGCTGACTTCTTATATTGAATGGGGAGAAAATTGCGTTGATCACTTAAATGGGATCTTTGCATTTGCCATCTGGGATGCTAATAAAAATCAGCTCTTTATCGGGAGAGACCGTCTTGGAGTTAAGCCTTTGTTCTATAAAGAAACTTCAGCGGGACTTTTATTTGGTTCAGAGCTAAAGGCGATACTGGCTCATCCAGAAGTGAAAACAGAAATTGATCGGGAAGGACTCTCAGAAGTATTTGGTCTTGGGCCATCAAGATCTCCAGGCTCTGGTGTGTTTAAAGGAATAAAGGAACTTCGGCCAGCACATGCCATGACGGTTACAAAGAAAGGCATAAACATAAAACGCTATTGGAATGTCAAAAGCGCACAGCATACCGATTCGCTTGAAGATACCGCAGGAAGAGTACGAGAGCTGTTTACAGATGCAGTTAAAAGACAGCTTGTATCAGATGTACCTTTATGTACTTTTTTATCGGGAGGATTAGATTCAAGTGCCATCACGGCCATTGCTGCAAAGACATATGAGGCAGAAGGAAAAAAACTTCATACTTACTCAATTGATTATGAGGGCAATGATGTATTTTTCAAAGCAAATGACTTTCAGCCAAATTCAGATGCCGCATTTATTCAGAAAATGACGGAAACATTTAATACTGTGCATCATAGCTCGATCATTACACAAGAGGAGCTTGCAGAACATTTAATCGAAGCTGTACATGTACGAGATTTGCCTGGGATGGCGGATATTGACTCATCACTTCTTTGGTTTTGCCGTGAAATTAAGAAGGATTATACGGTCAGCTTATCTGGTGAATGCGCAGACGAAATTTTCGGCGGCTACCCTTGGTTCCATCGACCAGACGATTTAAGCCGCGAGGGCTTTCCATGGATGAGGTCGATTAATGAGCGTCAAGGGTTATTGAAAGCAGACTTGCAATCAAAATTAAATTTAAAAGATTATACAATTGATAAATACAATCAAGCAATTGCCGAGACTCCTAGACTTGAAGGGGAAAGCGGAATTGATGCAAAGCGCAGAGAGCTTTTCTATATCAATATGATTTACTTTATGACGACGCTGCTTGACCGCAAGGACCGTATGAGTATGGGAGCAAGTCTTGAGGTGCGTGTACCGTTTGCAGATCACCGTCTAGTTGAATATGTCTGGAATATTCCATGGGATATGAAAATGCATGGCAACAGGGAAAAGGGGCTGTTGAGAAAAGCACTAGAGGGCATTCTTCCAGATGAGGTTCTTTATAGGAAGAAGAGTCCTTACCCGAAGACACATAATCCTACTTATACGAACGCGGTACAAAAGATGCTAAGCGAGATTTTAGAAGATCGTTCTTCGGTTCTATATGAGCTTTTTGACGAGAAAAAGCTGAAAAGCATCATTGAAACAAAAGGGGAAGCTTTTAAAGAGCCTTGGTTTGGTCAGCTGATGACAGGACCGCAGCTGCTTGCTCATCTTGCACAAATACACTTCTGGGTAAAAGATTACAATATTAATATAGTTGATTAAGGGTAAACAAAGAGCCAGCATAGGAATGCTGGCTCTTTGTTTATTCTTTTAATAAAAAAATCAATTTACGCACCCTGCTTTGCTGTCACAAAGCCTTTGCTTCTCCAGACACCTGATCTCCAGCGGAAAAGCATGAGAATGCCTCGCAGCCATTCATCAGCAATAAATGCAATCCAAATGCCAGTCAGCCCAAGTCCAAAATGGATTCCGAGCAGATAGGATAGGGTTACGCTTACGCCCCACATGGATAAGATTCCGATATACACAGGGAATTTCACATCTCCAGCCGCACGCAAAGAGTTTATAACGACGAGATTAAATGAGCGTCCAGGCTCTAATATAATCGTCAGCAGGATCAGAAATGCACCAGTTTCAATGATTTCTGGGTTAGATGTGAAAATACCAAGCAGATTCTCGGAAAAGATGGAAAATAAAATGGCTGTACCTAAAGAAATGGCGATCGCTAAACGTAAGCTTTGCATACATCTTTTATAAGCTTCTTCAAATTTGCCTGCACCAATCATATGGCCAATTAAAATTTGTGTACCTTGGCTAATTGCGACACTGAAGAGAAAAATGAACATCATGATGTTTTGTGTGTATACTCGGGCCGTTAATGATTCGGTGCCTAGAGCAGCAATAAAAATCGTAATCACCATTTGGGAAGCATTATAGGACAGCTGTTCACCTGCAGAGGGAATTCCGATTTTTAACAAATTGCGTATATGCTCCTTAGGCAGCTGAAATAGCTTTTTGAAAGGAAGTGCACCGTTTGTTCTTTTAACGAGAACCATAATAGAAACGATTAGACCAATAAATCTGCTGACAGCAGTCGATATGGCAACTCCTTCAACCCCTAATACGGGAAATCCGAAAGGACCAAAAATAAAGAGGTAGTTTCCAACCACATTAAGGATGTTCATCCCGATCGTAATGTACATAATATCTCTTGTAAAACCATAGCTTCTGACTGTTGCACCAATCGTCATAATGACTGCTTGAACAAAGGAAAAACCGCCAACAATAACTAAATAAATATAGGCTTCATCCAGCAGCTCGCTTGGCAGATCCATTAAAAGCAATAAAGGTTTTCCAGTGAAAAACAGCAAAATACTTAATAGGATTCCAAACACAAGATTGGCAGCAAGTGAAACAACAGAAATCTCTCCTGCAGTCTGAAGTCTGTTTGCACCAATGTTTTGAGCAATTAGTATGGCGGTGCCTGTCGCTATAAAACCAAACATGACAATGACCAATGAAAGGATTTGATTAGCCACTCCAACGGCAGCAACAGAATCATCAGAATACTGGGAGAGCATTAATGTATCTGCATTCCCCATAAGCATATGCAAGAGGACTTCAATAAAAATCGGCCATGTTAAAGCAAATAAGGTGAGCTTTTTCTGATTTTGACTCATTCAATTTTCTCCTGACTGTTGACTTAAACTAAATTCCAATTTTAAAGGATGGGATTTGCATGGTCAATAGACAAAATAGAAAAATCAAGTCCTTTCAGTTTCACTTGGAGAGTATCTGCTTCTCCAGCAAAGTCTTCATTACTGTATAAATTGCGGACAAGCTGCCCTTTTAATGAGTAAGGCAATGTGTAAAATACTTCATCATCCGATGCATTCACCAGCACGATCACAGATTTAGAAGTCGTGAATTTCCCAAACGCAACAAGACCAGGGAAGTCTGTTTTTAAAAACTCAAGCTCACCTTCATTTGCAAGAAGCTTTTCCGACTTGCGAAGAGAAATAAGTTTCTGTACATGCGAAAACATATCTCGATCCTGTTTTTCCACATCCCAAATCATACATTTACGGCAGCCAGGGTCCATTTCGCCATTTAAACCAATTTCATCCCCGTAATAAAGGCAAGGGGAGCCGATAAACGTAAATAACAATGTGAAAACTAATTTCACGTGATCCTTACTGTCTCCGCATTCCGTTAAAATTCTTGGAGTATCATGACTGCCGACCAAGTTAAAGGCAGCTGTATTTACGGTTGATGGATAACTATGAAGGACAGCGGTCATATTATCAGCAAATTGCTGGGCTGTAATGGTTTTTGCAGCCAAAAGGTTAAGGACATTGGTAGTGAAAGGATAATTCATAACAGCGTCGAATTGATCACCGCGCAGCCATGGCATTGAATTGTGCCATACTTCTCCTAAAATATATAAATCCGGTTTAACGGTTTTGACAGCCTGCCGAAATTCACGCCAGAATTGATGATCGATTTCATTGGCAACATCTAATCTCCAGCCATCAATATTGAACTCTTCAATCCAGTATTTCGCTACCTTCAATAAGTAGTTTTTTACATCTGCATTTTTAGTGTTCAATTTTGGCATCGCACCAACAAAGGCAAAGGTTTCATAGTTTGGGCGTTCAGCCTTTGTGTCCAGTGGAAAGCTGTGCGGGTGAAACCAGTCTTTATATTGTGATTGGCCCCCGTTTTTTAATACATCCTGAAAAGGAGGGAAGTAGTATCCACTATGATTAAATACAGCATCAAGCATGACACGTATGCCTCGTTTATGGCATTCAGCTACCAGCTTCTTTAATGTCTCCTTTGTGCCAAACTGTGGATCTAAATCAAGATAATCAATGGTATCATATTTATGGTTCGAATATGCCTTAAAGACAGGCGTAAAGTAGATGCCATTAATGCCAAGCTCTACTAAATAATCAAGGTGCTCAATAACACCTTCAAAGTCTCCGCCAAAGAAATTAGCAGGAGTAGGCTCTTCACTTCCCCAAGGCAATGTGCCTTCCGGATCTATTGTCGTATCCCCATTTGCGAATCTCTCAGGAAAAATTTGATACCATACGGTGTCTTTCACCCATGCCGGAGCTTGAAAGACTTCAGATTCATGGAGATAAGGAAAGTTGAAATAATAGCCTGAATCAGCAGGGGGTGTATCATAAAATCCTTTTTCAGTTAGTATCACTGTTTCTTTTTCATTTGTAAGTGCAAAGCCATATCTGCTGCGGCGGTAAGGAGGCGTAATGGCTGCAAGCCAGTAATCATAGTGAAGATCGCTGCCCGCTTTTTTCATTTCTGTTTGTTCGTAAACCCATTTGCCATCTTCCCATATATATTGATCTCCATGGAGCAGACTGACGGACAGAATATCATCCTTTTTTGTGTGAATTTTTATATGTAAGGTCTTATTGTCTGCAGCATACACAAATTGATCTGCAGGGAAATGGATAATCGAGGATTTTTCCATATCTATATCACTCCTTTTAGTGCAATCGGTTGCATTATAACATATTTTCAGAAAGATTCATTATCTATTTTTTTTAGCTCTGCATTAGACGAAAATCCATAAAGAATTTTAGAAGCTTTAAAATATATAGAATGGCATGTAACTGTTGAATATATGCAATAATGGAGCACTAATATGCAAAAAAAAATTATAGGGAATATCTGATTAGCTCAGCATATTTCAATAAGAGCATAAAAAAAATATTGTCAAAACAAAAAAAGCCTGTATAATAAAGATTGAAATTGTGCAATCGTTTTCACTAAGAATTAAACAGATAGTTAGAGTGAAAAGTAAATGGATAAAAAGGTAAGCAATTATTTTTTACAAATGCAATAATAACGCTTACATTTTTGTGCAAACGGTTGTACAATGACAATAGAAACATAACTATTAGGAGGGGGCAATACCATGAAAAAATCATTATCTATTTTTATGATGCTGGTTTTACTATTAGGATTGCTTGCAGCATGTGGTCCAGATCGAGAAGCAAGAGAACAAAGTACAGAAGACGAAAATAATAATACAGAAAATCAAGGTGAAGAGCCAAAACCAGAAAAGCTTGTTGTCTGGGAAGATGTAGATAAAGGCATTGCCTTAGAACCTGCCATTGAGTCATTTGAAGAAGAATATGGCATTGAAGTAGAATACGTTGAATTAAATATGGCCGACAAGATTCGTGATCAATTAAGATTAGATGGTCCGGCTGGAAATGCTCCAGACGTTGTTACTCTACCTCATGATCAAATTGGTCAGGTAGTAACAGAAGGTCTTCTGCAGGAAATCCAAGTAGAAGATGCGGTTTTAGATACATTCAGCGAGTCATCCATTTCTGCTCAAATGTTTGACGGCAAATTATATGGACTTCCAAAGTCAACTGAAACACCAGTATTTATCTATAATAAAGCATTAATGGATCAAGCGCCTGAGACAATGGATGAGTTATACGAGCAGGCAAAAGAGCTTACGAGCGGTGATCAATATGGCTTTATCGCAGTATTAGATGATTTCTATATGGCTCATGGCTATCTTGCCGGAATGGGCGGATATGTATTTAAAGACAATGAAGGTGCATTAGACCGTAATGACATTGGTTTAAATAATGAAGGTGCAATTGCTGGCGCTGAGTTCATTCAAAAATGGTATGCTGACGGATTATTCCCAAGCGGAATTATCGGTGAGACAGGCGGAGCGGCTAGAGACGGATTATTTAACGAAGGAAATGCTGCTTCTGTCATGAATGGCCCTTGGGCACTTCAAGGAATGAAGGACGCTGGAATTGATGTTGGGGTTGCTCCGATGCCGAAGCTTCCAAATGGAGAGCCTGTAAAAACATTTATGGGTGTTAAAGGCTGGCATGTAACACAATTCACGAAAAACCCATACTGGTCTACAAAATTTGTTGAGCATATTACAAACGAAGAGAATGCAAAAACTCGCTTTGAATTAACACAAGAAATTCCACCGGTGAAATCACTAATCGATGATCCGATTATTGCGGAAAATGAGGCTGCAAAAGCTGTTGCAGAACAATCTCAATATGCAATTCCAATGCCAAACATTCCTGAAATGGGAGAAGTTTGGTCACCAATGGCATCTGCACTGCAGACAATTGCTACTGGTAAATCTGATCCAAAAGCGGCTTTAGATGAAGCTGTTGAAACAATTAAAACGAATATTGAAACAAACCATCCAGGCAACTAATTAATAAAAGAATCTAGAACACATAAAATAGCGGCAATGCTCTCAAATAGAGTATTGCCCTATGCTTAGATTAAACTGATACAATCATGATGCGGCAAGACCCTTGCCGCTTTTAAATTATAATAAACTTTCTCTTTCATAGAGGAGGAGGGATGTACCAATGACCGAACATACTATTAAAACTAACCATGGCAGAAATGCTGCACTGCTGTCGATTTTACCAGGCATAGGGCAGTTTTATAATAAACAATACTTAAAGGGAATCATCTTTCTCATTTTAACGGCTTCCTTCTTTATTGCCTTTACAGATACATTATCGTGGGGGTTTTGGGGCCTGTTAACACTAGGTGAAATTCCGAATCTAGATCATTCCATATTCTTATTGATTGATGGAATTATAGCTCTCATTGTAACAGCTTTAGGTCTCGTTATTTACGCATTTAATATTTATGATGCCTTAAGCAATGGAAGAAAACGGGATGAAGGCAGAAAGTTAAATAGCGTAAAAGAACAGTATCATAATTTACTTGATAGCGGTTTTCCATATTTAATGATTTCTCCGGGATTTTTTCTTTTAGTCTTTGTTGTTATTTTCCCAATTCTTTTCGTTATCTTACTTTCCTTTACAAATTACGATTTATATCATTCACCGCCGGCTAAGCTTGTTGATTGGATCGGTGTTCAAAACTTTATTGATATCTTCAAGCTGGATCTTTGGAGAGAAACATTCATTGGTGTATTTGGCTGGACGATTGTATGGACTTTTGGAGCAACTACATTGCAGGTTGCACTTGGTATCTTCCTGGCAATCTTAGTCAATCAAAAGGATTTAAAAGGAAAAGCCATTATTAGAACGGTATTAATTTTACCTTGGGCAGTACCATCCTTTATTTCGATCCTAATATTCTCAGGAATGTTTAACGAATCATTTGGTGTCATTAATCGTACCCTGCTTGATGCAATCGGCATTGGAGCAATCCCATGGATGACAGAGGAAGGCTGGACAAGGCTTGCCCTTATTTTCATTCAGTCCTGGCTTGGATTCCCATTCATTTTTGCCATGACAACAGGTGTTCTTCAGTCTATACCAGATGAACTCTACGAGGCAGCAACTGTAGACGGGGCATCCATGCTGCAGAAGTTCAGAAAGATTACCTTACCGCTTGTGTTATTTGCGACAGCGCCAATCATTATTACACAGTACACGTTTAACTTTAACAACTTTAATGTTATCTTCCTCTTTAATGGCGGAGGACCTGCACTTCCAGGGCAAAATGCCGGGGGATCGGATATTTTAATTTCATGGATCTATAAATTGACCATGACATCTGCTCAATATGGGAAAGCAGCAGCTATTACGATGATTCTATCTTTAATTGTTATAAGTATCGCCTTATGGCAATTCAAACAAACAAAATCATTTAAAGAAGAGGATATGATGTAGCTATGAGTATGAAAAAAAATAAAATCGTTCGCTTAACTGTATCCTATTTAATTATTGCGTTTGTGGTATTAATTGTTATTTACCCCCTTCTTTGGGTAATTGGTTCATCTTTTAATCCGGGGCAGAGTTTATCAGGAAGCAAAATGTTTCCTGAAAATCCAACTCTAGATCACTATCGATATTTGTTTGATATGGAAGAATCGAATTATGTGAAATGGTATCTTAACTCTCTGAAAATTAGTGTCATGACAATGATCTTAACCGTCATTACTGTTTCATTGACAGCTTATTCTTTCTCAAGATACCGTTTTGTCGGCAGAAAAAATGGTTTGCTTACGTTTTTAATCTTACAGATGATTCCTAACTTTGCAGCTCTTATTGCTATTTTCGTTCTTGCAACAAGAACAGGTTTAATTGATACACATCTTGGATTAATTCTTGTATATGTTGGCGGTCAAATACCAATGAACACTTGGCTGATGAAAGGATATTTGGATACGATTCCGAAAGAGCTTGATGAATCAGCACGCATGGATGGAGCAAGTCACTTTAGAGTCTTTTTCCAAATCATTATGCCGCTTGCAAAACCCATTGTGGCAGTTGTGGCGTTATTTTCATTCATTGCACCATTTGGTGATTTCATTCTTGCGAGAATTATTCTTAGAACAGATGAAAAGTTCACGATGGCAGTTGGGTTATATGAGATGGTAGCAAAACAGTTTGGTAATGAATTTACAAAATTTGCAGCTGGTTCTGTGCTGATCGCGATCCCAATCGCAATTCTTTTCTTGTTTTTCCAAAAATATTTTGTATCTGGTTTGACGGCTGGGGGAACAAAAGGCTAATCTTAAAGGGCTGAACAATTTACAAGCAATACTTTGCTTGAAACTGAAGGAGGAGCGGCGATGAAATTCAGAGTATGGACTCTCATCTTAATCCCGTTTCTTCTTTTTTGCGCCCTACCGGTAGGAGCAGTTGAAAAAGAAGAGCGTAGCTGGCAAGATGAAACAATTTATTTTTTAATGATTGATCGCTTTAGCAATGGAGATAACTCCAATGACTTTAAAGTGAATGTAAAGGATCCTAAAGCTTACCACGGCGGTGATTTTCAAGGTGTGATGGATGAGCTTGATTATATTCAAGAAATGGGGTTTACAGCTATTTGGCTGACTCCTGTTTTTGATAATCAGGATATGGGCTATCACGGATATTGGATTAATGATTTTTATAATACCGAAGAGCATTTTGGAACGATGGATGAGTTTAAAGAACTTGTAAAAGAAGCACACAAGCGTGATATAAAAGTGATTCTTGATTTTGTTGTCAATCACACCGGAACAGAGCATGAATTTGCTCAAGACCCCGAGAAAGCAGACTGGTTCCATGAAAAGAAGGAAATTACGAACTGGTCAGATCAAGAAGAGCTTGAAAATGGCTGGATTTACGGACTTCCTGACTTAAATCAAGAAAATCCTGAAGTGAGAGATTACTTAATTGATGCAGCAAAATGGTGGATTACTGAAACAGATATCGATGGCTATCGCCTAGATACGGTTAAGCATGTTCCGAAAGCGTTTTGGACTGAATTTTCCAAAGAAGTGAAAAGTGTAAAAGACAATTTTTATTTACTTGGAGAAGTTTGGGCTGAAGATCCTGAATATATAGCAGATTATGCTGAAACGGGTATTGATGGATTTGTAGATTATCCCTTAAATGACCATTTAAGAACTGCATTTGCAGAACCAGATCAGTCCCTGCACTGGCTATTTCAGACTTGGGAAAATAATAAACAAATATATGAACAGCCATATCTATTAGGAACGTTTATGGACAACCATGATACTGCCCGGTTTACGAGAGATGCAATTCTTAAAAATCAGCATCCTGGGCCGAGATGGAGGATGGCTCTTTCCTATCTGTACACTGTGCCTGGAATACCGATTGTTTATTATGGAAGTGAAATTGCCTTAGATGGCGGAGAAGATCCAGATAACCGCAAGCAAATGGACTTCCGCACGGACAAAGAGTTAATCGAGTATATAACAAAGCTAGGCGAGGTACGCAATGAACTGCCATCTTTAACTAGAGGTTCAATGGAATTATTAAACGAAGACCAGGGGATGGCTCTGTATAAAAGAGTTTATGAAGATGAAACAAGTATAGTAGCATTAAATAATACATCTAAAACTCAAACTGTCGTATTAACAGAAGAGGATATACCTGCTGACATGGAATTAAGGGGTCTTTTAAATGGCGACCTTGTCCGAAGTGATAATGATGGAAATTATACGATTGTAACAGATCGTGAAGAAGCTGAGGTTTATGTATTAGCAGAAAAAACGGGCATTAATTTTACACATATAGCCATTATGGTTGGAATTATTGTGGCGTTTATTGCTTTTTTAATTATTGTCAAAAAAAGATCAAAACAAAACGAACCCGAAACAAATTAAAATACGGTTTTAATATATGAGAGTATGAGATCAATGCTGTTGATCATAAGGCAAAACGTAGTAGGAGATGATGGTCATGGCAGTTACGATTAAGGATGTTGCAAAACTCGCAAATGTAGCACCGTCGACCGTTTCCAGAGTAATTGCAAATAACCCTCGCATTAGTGAAAAAACAAAGAAAAAAGTAAAAGAAGCGATGAGACAGTTAGGATATCATCCTAACTTTATTGCCAGAAGTCTCGCAAGCCAGTCAACACAGGCAATTGGTCTTGTGATGCCAAGCTCAGCAGATATTGTTTTTCAAAATCCCTTCTTCTCTACAGTCCTAAGAGGTCTTAGTGAAGGTGCCCATGTAAAGCATTATGCCCTTCATATGACAACAGGCAAGACAGATGAGGAAATTTTTGACGGAGTTATGCAAATGGTGCAAGGTGGCCGGGTAGATGGAGTGATCCTGTTATATTCCAAGGTCGAGGATAAAATTCAGTCCTACTTGCGTGAACGGAATTTCCCTTTTGTTGTAATTGGAAAACCATTTAAAAATGTAGAAGAAATAACTCATGTGGATAATGATAATTTCCGTGCTGCAAAGGATGTAACAGAGTACTTAATCAAGCTTGGCCATCAGCAAATTGCTTTTGTCGGCGGAAGCTTAAATATGGTTGTCACAGTTGAACGTCTTCTAGGCTATGAAAAGGCCATCAGAGAAGCAGGAATTCCCCTTGTTAATGAATATATTGTCCATGAGCAATTTTTGCGGGAGGGCGGTCAGGAAGCGATACGAGGTTTGCTTTCATTAGAACGCCCGCCGACTGCCTTAGTGGTCTCGGATGATTTGATGGCGTTAGGGGTGTTAAATACACTTAACGAGATTGGACTGGCAGTACCTGAGGATATGTCTATTATTAGCTTTAACAATGTTATTATTGCAGAGATGTCGCGGCCGCCGCTAACATCGGTTGATATTAATATTTTCGATTTAGGCTTTGAGGCATCAAGGAGTCTTATTCAATTGATTGAGAACCCAAAAGAGCCTGTAAAACGAATTATCATTCCGCATCAAATTGTTGAGAGATCAACTTGTGCTGCACCGAACTTGGGATAAAGCAAAAAAACACAGAGAATCTCTGTGTTTTTTTGTTTTCCTCTTTTATCCGTTAAGCACTTTTCCGCCATTTACATGAATCATTTGTCCGCTGACATAAGTGGAGTCATCAGATGCTAAGTAAACATAGCTTGGTGCGAGCTCAAATGGCTGTCCAGGACGACCAAGCGGCGTATCTTGTCCAAAGGTCGAAACATTTTTCTCATCAAATGTAGATGGTATTAATGGTGTCCAAATTGGACCTGGTGCTACTCCGTTTACGCGGATGCCTTGTCCTGCCAGTGAAGCGGATAACGAACGCGTGAACGATACAATGGCTCCTTTTGTGGATGAATAATCGATAAGAAGTTCATTGCCGGCATATGCCGTAACCGATGCTGTGTTAATGATGGAGCTCCCTTTTTGTAAGTGAGGAAGTACAGCCTTCGTTAAATAGAAAAATGAAAAAATGTTGGTTCTGAATGTTTTTTCAAGCTGTTCGGACGTAATATCCAAAAGACTCTTTTGCGGATGCTGTTCTGCAGCATTGTTGACAAGAATATCAATTTTCGAGAACTGATCCAATGTCTTTTTCACTACTTCCTTACAAAATTCTTCTTTTCCAATATCCCCGGAAATCAAGAGACATTGCTGCCCTTCCGCTTCAATCGCAGTTTTTGCGTCTTCTGCATCTTTATGCTCGTCCAAATAAACGATTGCTACATCTGCACCTTCTTTAGCAAAATAAATAGCAGCCGATTTCCCGATTCCGCTGTCTCCTCCAGTAATAAGAGCGACTTTTCCTTTCAGTTTTCCAGAGCCTCGATAGTCCGGATCGACATAAATAGGTTCAGGCTTCATTTTATCTTCTACACCAGGCTGCTCGTTTTGATGCTGTGCCGGTACACTTGTTGGAATATTAAGCTTATCGTTTGTCATGTTAAATACCTCCAAATAATAACTGTGATATATAATACATTCCAACTTAGTATCAGAAAAAAACATGGGAATTATTAGCAAAAAATAAATCGTTCTAAAAAAAGGCGAAAAGACAAAAAATTGAGTTTATAATGAAAATAAGAAAAACCTTAGATCTATAAAGGCGGGGAAAAGATTTGATTACAATTAGAAAAGCTGTGTTAGAAGATGCTAAAGGCATTATTGAACATTGTAAACTAGTGTTTGAAGAAACTGACTTTTTGTTAACAGAGCCAGAGGAATATGAAATGACCATTGAAAAGGAACAGAAATGGATATTGAATAACTCATATCCGAAGCACCTGCTGCTTGTAGCTGAAAATGAAGCAGGAGAAATTATCGGGATGCTGAACTTTTCGCCAAAAGAAAGAATGAAGGTTCGTCATATAGGCTATTTTGGCATCTCCATTCAAGCAAAATACTGCAATGGCGGACTTGGTTCTGCACTCATTGAGGAATTACTTCATTGGGCAAAAAAAGAGCCTGGAATTGAGAAGGTATGCTTAGAGGTCTTTTCCCATAATGATAGAGCTTATTATTTATATAAGAAGCTTGGTTTTAAGGAAGAAGGAAGAAAAATTAAACACATTAAAACGAGTGATGGTCATTATCATGACGAAATTATGATGTATCAATTTGTGAAGTGAGAACCGATGGCAGGCAGCAGGGGGGCATACATACTCTACTGCCCCCCAAAAAAAAGCAGCCAATGGCTGCTTCATAAGTGAACCTTTATCTGTAATTAACAAATTGTACGTCTACTGTTAGATCTGCGTCCTTAACGGCTGAAATGATTTGCTGCAGGTCATCACGGTTTTTGCCTGTGACACGAACCTGGTCATCCTGAACCTGGCTTTTTACTTTTAGACCGCTGTTTTTTATCAGTGTGTTAATCTTTTTGGCATTATCTTTGTCAATGCCCTGAATCAGCTTTGCCCGCTGTCTGACCGTACCGCCTGAAGCTCCCTCAATTTTGCTGTAGTCGAGGTTGCGGATAGGAATGCCTCTTTTAATCATTTTACTGATTACAACATCCTTCAATTGCTCCAGCTTGTACTCATCATCTGAGACGAGCACTAATTCCTCTTTATCAAGTTTTACATCACTTTTGCTGCCTTTAAAATCATATCGTGTTGAAATCTCTTTCATCGCAATATTAATGGCATTTGTTACTTCTGAAAAATCTACCTTTGATACAATATCAAATGAACTTTCCTTTGACATACTATTCCTCCTTGCTCTTAGAAAAAACCATAATTTCTACGGCTGCAGTTATAATAAATGATAACGCTTGATAGAAGAAGATTCACTTTCTATTCTTATTATAGTAAAATATAGCAAGCCAAACAACTTTAGGAGGAATATGATGGCTTTACATGATTTTATTGGACGTATTACGAAATTAACCGTTTCAAGAAAAGCGGATTTTGGATATTTTTTAACAGATGGAGAAGAAGATGTACTTGTACATAATAATGAATTGCTAGAAGAACTTGAGCTGGATCAAGAAGTAGATGTCTTTTTATATATAGACTCTCAAAATAGAATTGCTGCAACAACGATCTTGCCGGAAATTACGGTTGGCACATATGGCTGGGCAAAGGTCAGCGATGTAAAACCCGGGATCGGTGTCTTTATAAACATTGGCATTCAAAAGGATATGCTGCTTGGTGAAGAGGATTTGCCAGTGCATGAAAGTGTTTGGCCGGAAGTGGATGATCTGCTGTACATTACACTTCGAGTCAACAAGAATTATCGGATCTATGTGAAAACAGCCACTGATCCAGTGATTACAGATATCTCTGTAAAAGCAGAGGCAAGTGATTTCAATAAAAACATTCATGGACATATTTACCGAACAGCAAAAGTGGGCAGCTGGATTTATACAGCCGAGGGCTTTAAAGGATTTATTCATGAATCACAGAGAAAAAGAGAGCCGCGTTTAGGAGAAAAGGTAGAAGGAAGAGTCATTGATATAAAAGACGATGGCACCATTAATGTTTCATTGATTCCGCGAAAACAAGAAGCACTGGACGATGATTCACAGGTTATACTATCTTATTTAGTGTCACGCGGCGGAGCGATGCCATATTGGGATAAAAGTGCTCCCGAAGATATTAATGACCGTTTTGGGCTTAGTAAAGCTTCATTTAAAAGAGCGCTTGGCAGGTTAATGAAAGAGGGACGTGTCTATCAGGAAGAAGGATGGACATATGTTAAAAAGGAAAATAACGAGCCAAGCTAAGCTGGCTCGTTATTTCTTTGCTGAATGATTACATAAAACAAGGGAAGAAGTCTTATTGCCGGTAACTTATAAATGATCCGTTTTCTTCGAATACTGGTGTTTGCCTGCTTTACGGTTTTTTTCACGCATCATGTTTTTTTCATGGCGAAGGGCATTGTTGTCTTTTGCTTTCTTGTCATTATCTGAAGTATGCGGCATAAATAAAATACCCCTTTCATTCTTATCATAAGGTTTAGGATCTGAGGAATCGTAACCTCAAAGAAGATCTTCATCTTATTGTTTGTCAGAATAAAAGGAGTATGTATAGATTGTATTGCCAATAATGGAACCATGCCTTCTGCTTAATGAGCAGCAGGAAGTTTGTTTAGAAAGAAAATAGCGATTGTGCCTGAGCCGGTATGAGAACCAATAGCAGAGCCAATTGAGGAAATATAAACATTTCTGACATTCAGTTCCTGTTTCATCATCTCTTTTATTTCAGAGACCATTTCTTCGTTATCAGCATGGCTAATCCCAATTACTTGCTGATGTAGAGAATCGCCGCGCTCATTCATAACCTCGATGATTCGGCGCATCAGTTTTTTCTTGCCGCGCAGTTTTTCAATTGGAACCAACTTTCCATCTTCGACATTTAGAAGAGGTTTAATATTCAGCAATCCGCCTAAAAAAGCAGAGGCTTTTGAAACTCTTCCGCCTTTTGCTAAATACTCTAAGTCATCAACTGTGAATAAATGCTCCATTTGTTCACAGTGGAATTTTACCGCTTCTTCGATTTCGGAAAAGGATTTGCCTGTCTTAGAGAGCTTAACCGCTTCCATAACGACTAATCCGGCTCCTAATGATGCACATTTAGAATCAACAATTTTTAGGTTAAAATCAGGAAAGTTTTCTTTTACTTGCTCGAGCATCATTACTGCGGTTTGATATGTACCAGATAATTCAGAAGAAAAGGCAATATAAATTCCATCTTCACCATTCTTAGCCATATTCGTGAAGACTTCTTCAAATAAAAGCGGAGATACTTGAGAAGTTTTTGGTACATTACCTAAGCGGATGGCTTCATAAATTTTTGTAGAGTCGATGGTAAGCAAATCTTCGTATTCCTGACCATCTAAATGGACTTTTAATGGGAAAAGTGTGACATCGTTTTCCTTAAAGAAACTTAAGGGCAAATCACACGCACTGTCAGCTAGTATTTTGACTGACATCTTCTTCACCTGCTTTCGAAACTATATGTATTCAGTTTAATGAATTTATCAGAAAAAGACAATGAATAGTATTCAAAACAGCATGATTGGGGAAACGTTTAAATATAACATTCTAGGAGGTAACTATGGTTTGGCTTGAAACAAAAAAAATTATTATCGTTTTAGCGGGGGCTTTGTTAAATGCCATTGCTATGAATTTCTTTTTAATACCGGCAAATGTTTATGCAAGCGGTTTTGCAGGGGTAGCGCAGCTGTTATCTGGAATGCTTGGCAGCTTTGCTTCAACAGGTATCTTATTGTTTATACTGAATATCCCGGTAACGATCTTAGCGTGGAAAAAGGTAGGCAAATCGTTTACCGTGTATAGTTTTATCAGTGTTTTCTCAATGTCACTTTTTCTTGAGTTGATTCCGATCATCCATTTATCAGGAGATATTCTGTTAAATGCTGTATTTGGAGGTGTTATAGCCGCTGTAGGAGTGGGAATAACACTTAAGTGGGGTGCTTCAACAGGCGGGATGGACATTATCGCAATGGTCCTTTCCAGACTGAAAGATAAGCCAGTCGGTACATATTTCTTTACATTAAATGCCATCATTATTATTACAGCAGGAGTTTTATATGGCTGGGAAAAAGCATTGTACACACTTGTTACTTTATATGCTTCAACAAGGGTGATCGATACGATCCACACTAGACATGAAAAATTAACAGCTATGATTATCACCAAAAAACAGGATGAAATGAAGAAAGCTATACATGATCGGCTTGTAAGGGGAATTACCATTATTCCTGCCAAAGGGGCATTTACAAACGAAACAAGAGAAATGCTTATGATTGTTATCACACGTTACGAGCTTTTTGATCTCGAACGGATTATTAAAGAAGTTGATCCGAATGCATTTACAAATGTTGTTCAAACAGCAGGAATTTTTGGCTTTTTCCGTAAAGATTAAACCACTTAAAGGAGTGTTTAGATGTTAAATCTCTGGATTGGCGCGGCCATGATGTTAAGTTTGAATGCAGGAACTAGTGAGAATATACGGTTTGATGTAAATCCTTCCATTGATAATGGCGAAGTTGTTATGGATTTAAAGCTCGAAAATATTGGGGACGAAACGGTCAATTTCGATTTTCATTCATCACAGAAATATGAAATTGAAATTTCCGATGAAGCTGGCAATGAAATTTATACGTATTCAAAAGGAAAATCCTTTTTACAGGTTCTTCAGAATCTTGCTTTAACTCCCGGGGAAAGCAAGCATTGGACTGAAAAGTGGAACTTTCAAAAAGAGGGGAAAGAACTGAATCCCGGTACCTACAAAATTACGGCAGCACTTACAGGAAGACAGCTTAAAGAGGGTGCTGGACCACTGACAGCGCAATCACAATTTACTATAGCAGAAAAGAATGCGATCAATGTCCAAACAGTAGGAGAAAATGGCATCTATAAGGTCACTGGGGAAGTGAAAGATTCGGCAGAGGACCTATATTATACGGTTGAAGATGGGCATCATGTTTACCAAAAGGAACAAAAGGTGCACATAAAGGATGAGCAATTTGAAATCAACATAGAAATTGCCGAAAGTAAATTGCCTAACCACGCAACACTGATGCTAAATTTATATAAAAAAGGTGAGGATGAAGAAATCAGTTCAACACAACCGATCGTGCTGGAACGGTTTAATCATTAACCACATATAGAAATGATTAAAGGATCGGGCAATGGTATTTCGCCCGATCCTTCTGTTATTGAGTACTGTATTGATCTAGCTTTGCCTGCAATTCAGCAAGTTGTGCCTGCTCTGCTCTAGTACTGTTTGCATAAGCGGAGCTAAGTGCATTTTTAGCATGTGAAATCGCTTCTTGCTTTCCAGCTGAATTCGCATTTTCTGCTATTTCAACATATCGCTGTGCTTCTTGAAATAATCTGTTGCCCATTTTTATATTCCTCCGTAGGAAGATTCTTTCACATTTTTAACTTGTTCAGCTTCTGCCTCAGCTTCAGCATATGTCATGTGATAAGGGATACGCTCATCATGCTTAGATACAGTATCTACTCCTTGCTGTACAAAGCGTTTTGATTTATTACGTTTGCCCATTAGAATCCCCTCCGAATCATTTTAGAAGCTAAAATCATGCTTCAAAAGATAGTATATGCTCTTTTCCTTTTTTCAATAGGGTACATGTTGGGCAAAGATGAAATTTTGTACAATGCTGAAACGAAGCAATTTTTTTAACGAATACAGTAAAAAAACAGCCTTGAACAAAATGGTTCGAAGGCTGTTTATCCTGCATATTTTTAAAGTGCTTTTAAGTTCAGCAAGTCATTTAAGTAGACAGCAACGCCGTCCTCTTCATTTGATAAAGTGATATCCTTGGCAATCGTCTTCACTTGATCAATGCCATTTCCCATTGCTACTCCATAACGGGCGTATTCGAGCATTTCGAGATCATTGTCTTCATCACCGAACGCAATGATTCGATCTTGAGGGATCTGCAGATAATCAGCCGCTTTTTTGAGGCCTACTGCTTTATTGAGACCATGTTTAATGATTTCAATAACATGAAACGGTGCTGCCCAGCTGCGATGATCAATCACTTCAGCATGCACATCGGATAAATGCTGACGGATCGTGTCTACATGTTCCTCATCTGTGTGGATCAGCATACTTGTAGGAGAGTCTTTTAAGAAATTACGCAAATCTCCAGTTGTTACTTGCGGATTGCCCATATGAAAGATCTCAATAAGCTTTTCATCATGATAATGGAAATACACTTCGTCGATTACTTCTGCAATAATATTATGGAAAGTAAAATCGCTGCAAGCTTCAACAATATCCTTTGCAACATCTACAGAAAGAGGAGAGTGGAAAGCACCCCATTCTGATTTTTTGGGATGATGCACAAATGCGCCATTAAAGTTTACAATTGGTGTAGTAAGGTTCAGTTCATGATAATATATTTCACTGGAACGATATGGTCTGCCGGTTGAAATCATGACTTCATGGCCAAGTTCACGTGCTTTTTGCAGAACCATCTTAGTCTTATCAGAAATCGTCTTGTCATCTTTTAGTAGTGTGCCGTCTAAGTCTAATGCGATCAAATGTTTTTCTGCCATAGTATCTCCTTTAACATATGTATAAATTTTTTAGGCTAAATGTTTTGGTGTGAAATTTAAACATGATAAACTACTTATCGAAGACTTTTTTTATAACGCTTTAAGTAAGTAGAGAAAGATCATTTTAAGCAAAATAAGCTTATATTTATTTTCCTTTCTTACTATGTTACCAATTTTATTATAGATTTGTAAAAGAAATTACTTTTTACATTATTTTTAGATAATCTTAACACTTCGGGGGAATGAAAATTGATTTGCGTCGAGCACAGAGAAATCAGCACGATCCCTGCATTACATGTAGTTAAGCAGGATCTTGCACAAAAACAATTGCCGCTTGTATTTTTTATACATGGCTTTACAAGTGCAAAGGAACACAATTTACATTATGCATACTTGCTTGCTGAAGAAGGATACAGAGTTATTTTGCCTGATGTTCTTTATCATGGCGAGCGGCACAAGGGATATTGCGAAGCAGAACTAAGTCTGCGCTTTTGGGAAGTAGTTTTACATACAATAGGTGAATTAAATATTCTTAAAGATGAATTAGAACATGAAGGACTAATTGATTTAAACAGAATTGGGCTTGCAGGCACATCTATGGGCGGCATTATAACACTTGGTGCTCTCAGTACGTATCAGTGGATTAAAGCTGCTGTCAGTTTAATGGGCATGCCATATTATGAAAAATTTGCTGAAATGCAAATTACGCACCTTAAACAAAAGGGTGTAAATATACCGCTCAGTGAAGCAGAGATTGCACAGCTATTTTCTCAAATTAAAGAATTTGATTTAAGTGGACAGCCTGAAAAGCTGAATGGCAGACCGCTATTATTTTGGCATGGAGTTAAGGATCAGACAGTTCCATATGCACCAGCTCATCAATTTTTTGAATCCTTGCTGCCAATGTACGGCAGTTTTCCGGAAAAACTTCAATTTATTACAGATCAAAGGGCAGGCCATAAGGTGAGCAGAGAAGGGTTGCTTGCAACCGTAGATTGGTTTAAAAAATTCGTGTAAAATCATATTCAAATTGTAAGATTGTCAATTTCTTTCGTGATTTGGTATGATGAAGGCAAAGATGTCCAAAGGAGTGTGTCATAAAGTGGATAATGAATTAAAAGAGAGTATAATGGGTGCCCTCGAGCTTGTTGTGGACCCAGAACTTGGTATAGATATTGTCAATTTAGGTTTAGTATATGATGTAAATCTAGATGAAAGCGGAACAGCAACGGTTGATATGACTTTAACATCGATGGGCTGCCCGCTGGCAGGAACCATTGTTGATCAAGTAAAAGCAGCATTGGCTGATATTCCTGAAGTAAAAGAAACAGAAGTAAATATTGTTTGGAATCCGCCTTGGACAAAGGATAAAATGTCCAGATATGCAAAGATTGCTTTAGGTGTTCGTGACTAATGATGAAGAATAAAGTCATTTTAGTTAGCTCAGATCAGCTTGGAAAAGGTGAGAAGGAACTGGGAGAAACGGTACTGGAGACTTTTTTTACACTGATTAAGCAGAGAGATGACCTTCCTAAAGCGGTGTTTTGTATGAACAGCGGTGTTTTTACCTTAACGGAAAGCTCTTATGTTTCAGTGCATTTAAAGGAGCTTGAAGCAAAAGGAGTAGACGTGCTGGCATGCAAGACATGTGTAGATTATTATGACCTCGAAAATCAGCTAATTGCCGGAAGGATTAGCGGCATGCCGCATTTCATTGAATTGGCTGCTGAGTATGAGGTTATAACGATATCTTAAAAAGTAAAAAACAGGGGCTTATCAGAGTCCCTGTTTTTTATACTTTTAGAGAGGTAAAGTGCAACTGTACGTTTCAGCAAGCTTTTATTCAATATTGCAATAAACAGCAGGACATTGTTCACAGCCGATTTCTGTTTTCAAGTAATGCAGATTATGAACGGTAATTTTACCCTTCTTAATGGATATGATGTGATCCTTTTTCAATTCATTTAATATACGGTTTGTGCTTTCTCTTGAAGTTGCACAAAACTTTGCTAATTCCTGATTGGTTAATGGCAAGTCAATTAAAATACTGCCATCAACATTTGTAATGCCATAGCTATTTGTCATTCGGATAAGTGTTGAATACAAAGCACCCTTTTTGCCATTTAAAACAAGATCCCTGAACTTTGTTTGTGTTCGGCGAAAATGATCACTCATCCATTTCATATACTCGAAAGCAAGGTCACTGTTGCGAAACAGTTCATTCTCAAGGGTATCACTGCTGACCACAGCAATTTCTCCTTCTTCTAGAACTAACGCACTTAATAAATAGGTAGGAGAGTCAGTGAACAAGGTCAACTCACCGCACAGATCATTTTCTCCGCATATTCTAAGGGCCAGTTCTCTTCCATCTGCCGTAATCTTGCTGATCTGAATTCGGCCAGACTTAATGATGTATAGTTCTTTTGCAGGCATACCTTCTTGAAAAAGGAATTCCCCTTTTTTACTATGAAATGTTCTATAAGCTAATTTTAAAAGTTCTTTAATTTCTATGGAATGAGTAGCTTTAACCGTTTGAGGCATAATAATAAACCGCCTTTATTATAAAATATCAAATCGATCTGGCTCGTCTTATACTTTTTCTTAGCTGGTCAAGTCGCATCCGCTTTTCTTATTATAACGGTTGTTAATTTGTAAAGCTGTGAAAGCTTTATGAAATCATGAAAAATGGCGTGTTTGGATGATGATTTTGGATAAATTATGACAGCATCATGACAATTATGAGGTTTTTCACCTTTTCTAATAAATTTATGTTGTAATAACAATAGGAAAAGTATCAGATAGAGCAGCATAGTTTGTGAAATCCGCTATTGTAATCAGCAATTGTGTGAATTATTCGGTGAACATCAGCCTGAATATATTATGCAATCATGGAGTTGACTAGAATGACAAAAACAATCATAAAGGATCAGTTAAAAAGACCTTTACGTGATTTAAGAATATCTGTAATAGATCGCTGTAATTTTCGCTGCACATATTGTATGCCTGCAGATATATTTGGACCTGACTTTGCCTTCCTGCCCCGGAGTGAATTATTAACCTATGAAGAGATTGACCGTCTTGCGAGAATATTTGTTGATCTTGGGGTAGAAAAAATAAGGTTAACTGGCGGGGAGCCGCTTATGAGGAAGGATCTTCCTGTTCTTGTGGGAATGCTTTCAAAAATTGAAGGGCTAAACGATATTGGGCTGACAACTAATGCCGTTTTGCTGCCGAAATATGCAGAGTCTTTAAAGCATGCAGGACTTAAGAGAGTAAATATCAGTCTGGATAGCCTGAAGGACGAACTTTTTGGAGAAATCAATGGCCGGGGAGTAGGAATAAAACCCGTCTTAAAAGGGATAACTTCTGCAAAAGAAGCCGGATTAGGTGTAAAAATCAATATGGTTGTAAAAAAAGGCTTAAACGACGAAGAAATTGTACCTATGGCAAAGTTTTGTAAGGAAGAGGGACTTCAGCTTCGCTTTATTGAATACATGGATGTTGGAAGCACAAATGGATGGAAAATGGACGATGTTGTGACCAAACAAGAAATATTTAATCTTTTAAGTGAACATTTCTTGTTGGACCCAGTTGATCCTGATTATTTTGGAGAAGTAGCAAAGCGATATCGATATAAAGATAAAAATGTGGATGTAGGTTTTATTACTTCTGTATCTGAATCATTCTGTTCAAGCTGCACACGCTCAAGATTATCTGCGAATGGACAGATTTTTACTTGTTTATTTAATGGCAATGGCCACGACTTGAAGGAATTCATGAGAGCTGGTGCCAGTGATGAAGAGATACGTCAGCGCATTATTTCTATTTGGGATGGACGAAGAGACAGATATTCCGATGAAAGAACGGCAGAAACAGCAGCTAATCGCAAAAAAATAGAAATGTCCTATATCGGCGGATAGACGGCAATAAGACTGAAGATAATGCAATAAGAAAAGAGGGGATTCCATCAATGGAAATCCCCTCACTTTTTATTATGAATATCTTGGAAATAAAATATTGTTTTCAAGATGAATATGCATAAATGTCTGTTCTTCTAGCCTTTCAAGACGTTTGTAAACAAGCCGGTATGTTCCGCAAGCATCATGAGGAGGCGTGAAGTTGGATGTAACTGAGCGTAGCTCCGCTAAAATCTGACCAACCTCTTTATGTTCGTCTATTAAGGATTGCAACTGATCTGCAGGATTTCCTTCGTTTTGTTCCAGTTGAATAAGAATAGGAAAGACTTCTTGCTCTTCCTTTTCCGTGTGTTCAAGCAATTCTTTTTTTAATGCGTAAAATAGCTCATAGACTCTTTTTAATTCAGGTTTACGATCTCCATGCACACGGGAAACTTTTGTTACATAAGGGCTTAGTGCCGGAAGCTCCTCCTTTAGCTCAGCATGATAATATTCCTGAATATGCTGAATTAATTGCTCAGAGCTCGAATTTGTCCAAATATCAGGCTGATCCTGTTTGTTTTGCTCGTTTTGTACAGATTCATGTAATTCACTCATCAGCTGCTGCAGTGATATTGCTTTATTCTCAACTGCATGTAGTAAGGAATTGTTGCCTCCGCAGCAAAAATCGATCTGATAGCGTTTAAATATATCACTTGTCCTTGGGTATTCATTCACAATTTCTTTTACAATGCTTTCTTCATTTAATACAATCATTTGTGTATCCTCCTTGATATGGGGTATTTTTAGTTTACTAATCCTTTCAATTGGATTTAGTGATTTATATCACATAAAATGAAAAAGTTTATGATCCTTCCTATAAAGAAGGGAAAAGTGTGAGTTAAATCATGATGTTCACTCAATAAGAGATTTATAATAGTAATTAGAATAGAAATGCTACAGATGTTTAGTACATAGGAGTTGATCATTTTGCTGGACAAAAGAAACCCAATCAAAATTGCTGAGGCTGTTTCGAGGGTAATGAAATATGAGAAAAAAGGTGAAACAGAATATAGTTCTATTTATACAAGTAATGGAAGATATTTAGCTGATGATATAAAGGCTACACACGATGTACCGCACTTTGATCGCGCACCATATGATGGCTTTGCTGTCCGCTCAGTGGATACTGCTCAAGCATCACAGAGCAATGAAATAGTATTTGAAGTTATTGATCATATTGGTGCTGGTCATGTTACAAACAAGGTACCAGCAGCTTTTGAAGCGGTTCGGATTATGACAGGTGCCCAAATGCCCGAAGGCTGTGATGCAGTCTTAATGCTTGAACTATCCAAATCATTCGAAAAAGATGGTAAGACTTATATGTCCACCAAGCGTAAATTAAAAACAGGTGAAAATGTGTCCTTTAAAGGGGAAGATGCTAAAACGGGAGAAGTATTAATTCATAAAGGGACCTTAATTAATCCCGGTATACAAGCTGTGCTGGCTACTTTTGGATATGCACAAGTACCCGTTGCAAAAAAACCTGCAATTGCCTTATTTGCAACAGGCTCTGAGTTATTAGAGGTAGAAGATGACCTTGAACCTGGAAAAATCCGCAATAGCAATGCACTAATGATTACCGCTCAAATTGAAAGAGCAGGCGGGAATGCCTCGTATTTAGGCAAGCTGCCGGATGACTTTGATACATGTTTTACTGCTGTAGAGAATGCCTTGCACGAGAGTGATTTCCTTATTACAACAGGCGGAGTATCAGTCGGTGATTTTGATTACTTGCCCGCTATTTATGAGAAACTTGGAGCTGAGGTATTGTTCAATAAAGTCGCAATGAGACCTGGCAGTGTAACAACTGTCGCCCAACTGGATGGAAAACTTCTGTTTGGGCTTTCTGGCAACCCTTCCGCCTGCTATGTTGGGTTTGAATTATTTGTGCGTCCGATTATTCGTACATTTTTGTTTTCTAAAAAAGCTCATTTAAGACGTGAGAAGGCTATTTTAACAGCCGATTTCCCAAAAGCTAATCCATTCACCCGCTTTGTC
Organism: Cytobacillus gottheilii; assembly: GCF_001636345.1. Classification (GTDB taxonomy): domain Bacteria; phylum Bacillota; class Bacilli; order Bacillales; family Cytobacillaceae; genus Cytobacillus; species Cytobacillus gottheilii. The sequence continues at coordinate 3,205,412 of NZ_KV440945.1, read as the reverse complement.
AGGGCGATTTTAAGTGTGGAAGATGGCAAGCTTGTCGCTGCACCAAGCGGTATGGATAAATCTAATATCGTTATGAGCCTTGCTGGAGCAAATGCCTTAATGATTCTGCCTGGTGGCAGCAGGGGCTACATGAGCGGAGATGAAGTAGACGTCCTCATGCTTGAAGAATTTACTGGCAGCGAGTGGCCATGGTAAAAAAAAAACCTTTTATTTTTCAAATCGTTGGATATCAAAATAGCGGAAAGACGACTCTCATAGAGCAAGTGATTCGCCGTCTTAAAGCGAATGGAAAAAAAACAGTTGTCATCAAACATCATGGCCATGGAGGAAAGCCTTCCTTAGATGAAGATAAGGATTCATTCAGGCATGTAAAAGCTGGAGCAGCAGCTGCTCTTGTTGAAGGAGACGGAAGGCTGATTCTTCATGCAGAAAAGCAGGAATGGTCCCTGGATGAGAAAATTGCCATGGCGACTTGTCTCAATCCAGACCTCATATTACTTGAGGGACATAAATATGAAGAGTTTCCGAAGGCAGTACTAATCCGCAAGGTCGATGATCTCCAGCTGCTCCATGAGCTGTCAAACATAATGGTACCATTTTATTGGGATAAACAATTGCAATTGAATGGTTTTTATATAAAAGATCAAGCTGGTGTGGAATGGCTAGTATCGTATTTATTAAAGAAAATAGAGGATGGTAAAACGGAGCTTTGATCATTGAGCTCCGTTTTTCTATTTAATTGTAAAAGCATCTAACCACTATTAACGGATTTAATTACATTCTGCTTTATCTGACGGATATGTGATATACAGCACTTAGCTTCATTCCGTAATCGTTTATGATAACGAGACAGGGGGGAGATACGGAATGAAATTATTTTTACCAAAACAGCATGGAGCGTGGGCGATGCTCATAATTCCATTTTGGCTTGGTGTTGCAGCAGCCGGAGATTCTGATTGGAGAATGCTTCTGCTATTTGCAGGATGGTTTTTCTTATATTTAGGGACATATCCATTTCTATTGCTGTTTAAAAGAAAAAAGAAAAAAGAGCATATGGTTTGGGCAGCTGTTTATTTTACTAGTGCATTTCTCTTGCTGATCATACCTGTAGTTCAAGAACCAAAGCTTGTTTGGCTAGGTATTTTCTTTATTCCGTTTATGCTATTAAATATGTATTTTTCATCCAAAAATCAAGACAGGGCATTTTTAAATGATCTATGTGCCATCATGATTTTTTCTCTTTCTGGGCTGGCAGGTTCTATATTAATCAATGGGTATGTGAGAGATTTAAGTATATTAATCACTATATGTACGCTGCTTTTCTTTACGGGCAGCACGTTATATGTGAAAACCATGATTCGTGAAAAATCCAATATTACATATAAGCGGCTATCTTGGGGCTACCACATCGCCATTCCCTTGGCGATATTCATTTTGGGCGAGCCGCTCGTTGCGATCGCTTATCTGCCGAGCTTATTTAGAGCCATCTATCTATATGGGAAAAAACGCTCAGTAATGAGAATTGGTATTTATGAAATCATCAATTCAGCTCTATTTTTTATCATAATGATTCTATATGTATTAGAAAAGCATCCGGCTTACTGAAGAAGCCGGATGCTTTTATTCGATGCTGCATATGGAAATCGGACAATTTTCACAATCGATTTCATCTTTTAAAAACGACAGATTATGTATCGTTATATAGCCTTTATTGATCGAGATAATCTTATTTTTCCTCAAGTCACTGAGCATGCGATTAATGACTTCACGTGATGTGCCGCAGAAATTTGCCAAATCCTGATTCGTTAGACTTGAATCTAGACGAATATCTTTTCCACTCGCCACACCATAGCTATTAGATAACCGTATTAACGTAGAGTAAAGTGCACCCTTTTTCCCATGAAGAACCAGATCTCTAAGTTTTGTTTGATTTATTTGGTTTTGAAGGGTGATCCATTCCAAGAGCTCAAGAGTCAGTTGATGATCTTTCTTCAGTAATTCATTTAGTTCAGCTTTTGGAATGACAGCCGCTTCGCCATCCTCGATAATTTTGGCACTATGCGTATATTGAGATTGTGCACAAAAGATGGACATATCTCCAACGATTTCTCCGCTGCCGCTCATTCGAAGTGTAAGCTCTTTCCCGTTAGGAATGATTTTAGTAATCTGCACTTTCCCAGTTAGAAGTAAGTATAGTCCCTTTGCTGCCTCTCCATCTTGAAAAAGATACTCTCCCTTATTCATTTTAACTTTATACGAAGCTGAAGCAGTAAGTTTTTGGAGTATAGGTGAAAGGTGTGTAGTAGACATCGGTCTTTGACTCCTCCTCTAAAATAACAGCGCTTTTGGCACATTTAGAAAGGCTAAAATTAGCAGTTAAGAATATTAGTATGGATAAATGTCTCTATTGCAAGTAATACTTAGCTACTATTTATACTATCACTATATAAAAAAATAACAATACATTTGAGATATTGGTTGATTTTCAGAATTAATATTTTTATAATAAGCATACACCAATTAATAAATATACAGTAAAATGAGTAAATATAAACAATGAAACGGTTAGGAAGGAGATTATATGAAGGCTTCAATTATTGGAACTACAGGATATGGCGGTGTAGAATTGCTGCGGATATTACATCAGCACCCTGAATTCGACATACATTCTATTCATTCGACTTCATCTGAAGAGCCTATCTGGAAGGAGTATCCCCATCTGTTTCCTGTAATGAAAGAAAAGCTGCAGCCAATTGATCTTGATGAAATCTCAGCAAAAGCAGATGTTGTATTTTTAGCAACACCTTCTGGCGCTTCAAGTGCATTAGCGGAAAAGTTGATGGAGAAGGATATTAAGGTTATTGATTTATCTGGAGATTTAAGACTAAATCCTGATTCCTATGAAAAGTGGTATAAGAAAAGAGCTGGAGATCCGTCTATTATAAAGCAAGCGGTTTATGGATTAAGTGAGTGGAATGAAAATGAAATACAAACGGCACAATTAATTGCAAATCCTGGGTGCTATCCGACAGCAACACTTCTTGGATTAGGTCCAATTGTAAAAGAAGGCTTGGTTGATATGGGGAGTATTATTGTTGATGCCAAATCAGGGGTGTCAGGAGCAGGAAGAGGATTAGCCAGAACGTCAAGCTATGCAGAAGCAAATGAGAATTTACGTGTGTATAAAATGAATGAGCATCAGCATATTCCAGAAATTGAAAAGCAGCTGCAGATATGGAATGAGGACACGAGGCCAATTTCATTTACGACACATTTGCTGCCTATAACAAGAGGGATTATGGCCACTTGTTACGCGCAGCTTCAGTCTGAATTTGAAACAAAAAATATTTTGGAGCTTTACCATGATACATATAGCGGGAAACCATTCGTTCATATTCTTCCTGAAAATCATTTTCCTGCTGTTAAGGAGGTAGCAGCTTCTAACTATTGCAATATCGGTCTTCATGCAGATCAGCGCACAGGCAGGATAACGATTATTTCTGTAATTGATAATTTAATGAAGGGTGCTGCCGGTCAGGCAGTCCAAAATGCAAATATTATGTTTGGGATGAATGAAGATGCAGGCCTGAATTTTGTGCCAATTTATCCATAAGGAGGATGTATTATGCAAGCATTGTCACAATCAGCAGAAAAGATCAGTGAGGTCCAAGGCGGCAGTATTGTTTCACCTATTGGCTTTAAAACAGCGGGAGTCCATGCCGGCCTTAGATACTCTAAAAAAGATTTAGGCGTTATTTATAGTGAAAAACCTGCTCAAGCAGCAGCCGTATATACAACAAGCATGGTGCAGGCAGCACCTCTGCATGTGACCAAAGACAGTATTGCGGCAGAAGGATTAATTCAAGCGGTTGTTGTCAATAGTGCTTGTGCAAATGCATGTACAGGAGAAAGAGGCTATCAGAATGCATTGCAGATGCGAGAATATGGAGCAAAACACCTCGGCATTCCTTCCCATTATGTAGCCGTAGCCTCTACTGGTGTCATTGGAGAATTTCTGCAAATGGATAAAATTGAACAGGGCATAAAACAATTAGCACCAGATTCATCCGGCAGCTGTGCAGAAGACTTTCAAACAGCGATACTGACAACAGATACAGTGCAGAAGTCCTGCTGTTATACTACTACGATTGACGGAAAAACGATATCAATGGGAGGCGCAGCGAAAGGCTCTGGCATGATTCACCCGAATATGGCTACAATGCTTGCATTTGTTACAACCGATGCAGAGGTGGACAGCGGTTCACTGCATGAAGCGCTAAAGGAAGTAACCAATCATAGCTTTAATCAGATAACCGTTGATGGAGACACCTCAACAAATGATATGGTTCTGGTCATGGCTAACGGGAAAGCAGATAATTCTCCTTTATCTCCTCAGCATCCAGAATGGAAAGCTTTTGTTCAGCTGCTTTCAATGACATGTGAAAATTTGGCGAAGCAAATTGCACGGGATGGTGAAGGTGCCACGAAGCTAATTGAAGTTGAAGTGACAGGTGCAGTTAATGATGATGATGCAAAAAAAGCGGCTAAACAAATTGTTGGTTCAAACCTCGTTAAGACTGCCATGTTTGGAGCTGATGCTAACTGGGGCAGAATCATCGGCGCTTTAGGTCAAAGTGGAGTATCTATTGATAACAGTATGGTTGATATCAGAATAGGGGATATTCAAATGCTGCAAAAAAGTGAACCACAGCCTTTTTCTGAAGAAGAAGCCACTGGCTACTTGAAAAATAAAGAAGTGAAAATTACCGTCGATCTCCATCAGGGAACAGGTTTGGGAAAAGCATGGGGCTGTGATTTATCCTATGATTATGTGAAAATTAATGCCAGCTATCGGACGTAGGAGGTAAGATCAGATGAGAAAGATTGTGATCAAGTGCGGTGGCAGTGTATTGGATTCGTTATCTCCATCTTTTCTGCAAAATGTAAAATCACTAAAATCCGAAGGCTATCAGTTTATTTTTGTTCACGGAGGAGGTCCAGATATTAATAAAATGCTTGAACTTGTTCAAGTTCAAAGTGTATTTGTAAATGGACTGAGAAAAACGACAAAAGAAGTATTAGAAACTGCTGAAATGATCTTGTCAGGCAAGACAAACAGAAAGTTGACAGCTCTGCTGCAAACAAGCGGCCTTAAAGCCTTAGGTATTAATGGAAGTGATGTTAGTCTGCTGCAGGGAACGTACTTAAATGAAAAAGAATTGGGATATGTCGGCAGCATAGAAAATGTAAATACAGAATTTCTTCAGAGCATATTAGCTCTTCAAATCATACCGGTCATTACACCTATTGCTTTGGGTGAAAATGGAGTGAAATTTAATGTAAATGCCGATACAGCTGCTGCTGCGGTTGCGGTTGCAATGGGTGCTGAGCGATGCATTTTTGTCACGGATGTACCAGGCATAAAAATCGGCGGAGAGTACTGCTCAAGTATTGAGGTGGAACAAATCAATTCTTCAATAGAAGACGGAGAAATAACTGGAGGGATGATTCCAAAAGTAAAATCCGCCATTTCAGCTCTAGAAGAAGGACTAAATACAATCAGTATTGTTTCGGGGAAAACAGGATTTTACGACGGTCAAAGTTGGCTTGGTACAGAAATCAGAAATAGGAAGGAGCTGCAAATATGAGTTATCTTTTTCCGGTATATTCAAAATGGGAAGTGGAACCTATTTCAGCTGAAGGAAGCAGATTAATCGATAAAAGCGGAAAGAACTATTTAGACTTCACTTCCGGGATTGGTGTCTGCAACTTAGGACATCGTCCTGCCAATGTGCAAAAGGCAATAGAAAACCAGCTTAATAGCTTTTGGCATGTATCCAATCTATTTATTCAGAGTAAACAGGATGAAGCTGCCAAGCTGCTGGCTGAAGCAGCAGGTCTCGACCTTGTTTTCTTTTCCAACAGCGGTGCTGAAGCAAATGAAGCTGGCATTAAACTGGCTAGAAAAGCGACAGGACGCAATAAAATTATCACATTTTCAAACTCATTTCATGGGCGGACATTTGCAGCCATGTCTGCAACCGGTCAGAAAAAAATCCAAACTGGTTTTGGCCCATTGCTTCAGACATTTAAACATGTGTCATTTAATGATCTAGCAGGACTAACTGAAGAATTGGATGAAGACACAGCTGCTGTTATGCTTGAGATTGTTCAAGGAGAAGGAGGCATCCATATAGCAGCAAAAGAGTTTTTGAAGGAGCTGCAGAATCTATGTCAAAGCAATGGAACATTACTGATTGTAGATGAAATTCAAACAGGAATGGGAAGAACAGGAAAGCCTTTTGCTTACCAGCATTTTGATCTGACGCCTGATATAGTGACGGTTGCTAAAGGACTTGGAAGCGGATTACCCATTGGCGCTGTCATCGGAAGTAAAAAACTTGAGGAAGCGTTTGGACCTGGCAGCCATGGATCAACATTTGGCGGCAATCCAATTTCGGTTGCAGCGGCTACAGTGACAATGCAGACTATATTTGAACCTGGCTTTTTGAAAGAAGTAATGGAGAAGGCTGATTACTTAAAGAATTCATTAAAAGAATTACTGAGCAATCCTTTTGTAGCGGATGTTCGGCAGCTAGGTTTGATGGCAGGTATAGAGCTAAGGAAAGAAGCTGCACCGATTTTAGCACAGTTGCGGGAGCAGGGTTTACTGCTGCTTCCAGCCGGTGAGAATGTGATTCGCTTATTGCCCCCATTAACGGCTACTTACGAACAAATTGATGAAGCAATGTACATTGTTAAAGCAGTATTAAATGAAGTGCACGCAAAAGTTTAAAAAGAATCCAGCGTCTTATCTCTGCGGAAAACAGAGGCCAATTTTTTGTTCGTTATGCATAAAAATAAATGTATATTAATAAAAATACATCGTTTGAGGTGTTCACATGGAAGGTTACCTGCACTTAGAAAACGGAGAGACCTATAAAGGAGAATGGCTGTCCCATTCATTAGATCATGAGGTAAAAGGGGAAATAGTCTTTTTTACTGGCATGACAGGCTATCAGGAAGTGATCAGTGATCCTTCGTACAAAGATCAAATCATTGTTTTTACGTATCCGCTAATTGGAAATTACGGAATCAATGAAGACCATTTTGAAAGCAAAAAACCGCATGCAGCGGGGGTTATTATTTATGAGAACAGTGAAATGCCATCACATTACAAAGCCAAATATACGTTTAAACAATATTTGGAGAAATGGAATGTACCGGTATTAGGGCACATGGATACAAGGGCGATTGTCAAGAAAATAAGAGCTCATGGCACAATGGGAGCTGTTATGACAAAAGAAGCTGACCTTGATAAAAAGAAATGCTCTTTAAAAAAGGATCAAAAGGTAAGGAAGGTAGTGTCATCTGATATTGAACATTTTGGAGATGGAAAAAAGCATATTTTGGTCATTGACTATGGTGCAAAGAAATCGATTGTCGACTGTTTGCTGAAAAGAAATTGCCGGGTCTCAACCATTCCATACTCTGCATCCATCAATGACATTCATAATCTTAAACCAGATGGAATAGTCCTCTCAAATGGTCCAGGAGATCCAAAAGAATTAGAACAGAAGCTACTTGTTATAAAGGAAATGGTGCAAAACTATCCCACGCTTGGAATTTGTTTAGGACATCAGCTGGTTGCCCTAGCTCTAGGTGCAAACACCAAAAAGCTGCGATTTGGTCATCGCGGGGCAAACCATCCGGTTGCTGATCTGGAAAGAGGAAAGGTATTTATGTCCTCACAAAACCATAGTTATGTTGTGGATGAAGACAGTTTACACGGTACTGGTCTTAAGAAAAGATTTATCAATTTACATGATCAGTCTGTTGAGGGCCTTGTACACGAAGAGCTGCCTATACAAACCGTTCAGTTTCACCCTGAAGCACATCCAGGGCCGTCTGATGCAGAATACATTTTTGATGAGTTTTTGAAATTGACTACGCTTAAGAAGAGGAGTTATATAAATGCCTAAAAACAACAGTATCCAGTCGATCCTTGTGATTGGATCAGGCCCGATTGTGATTGGGCAGGCTGCAGAATTTGATTATGCAGGCACACAAGCATGTGCAGCATTAAAAGAAGAGGGATATAAGGTTATCCTCGTAAACAATAATCCCGCAACCATCATGTCTGATGAAAAGTTTGCGGATCGTATCTATGCAGAACCGCTAACTGCTCTTAGTCTAACCAAAATTATTGAAAAAGAACGTCCTGATGGCCTGCTTGCAACCTTAGGAGGGCAAACGGGACTGAATCTTGCTTTTCAGCTGCATGAACAAGGTGTACTAACCAAATTTAATGTTAAGCTATTGGGCACAAGTATCGACTCCATTAAACGTGGAGAAGATCGAGAAGCTTTTCGTGCAACAATGAAAAAATTAAATGAGCCTGTGCCAGATAGTGAAGTGGTAACAGATGTAGCTGCGGCAATAAAGTTTGCTGAGGAGATCGGCTTCCCAATTATTGTTCGTCCAGCTTATACACTTGGCGGAACTGGAGGAGGCATTGCTGATAGTATGGAGGTGCTGAAACCTCTTGTTGAAGGAGGTTTGAAGGAAAGTACGATAGGTCAATGTCTCGTTGAAAAAAGCATTGCAGGATACAAGGAAATTGAATACGAAGTCATGCGTGACTCGAGTAATACGTGTATTACAATCTGCAATATGGAAAATATTGACCCAGTCGGTATTCACACTGGCGACTCAATTGTCGTTGCACCTTCTCAGACATTGACAGATGAAGAATATCAGATGCTGAGAACTGCCTCAATCAAAATTATTTCGGAATTGGGCATTATTGGTGGATGCAATATCCAATTCGCACTAGACCCTAACAGTCAGTCATACTATCTTATTGAAGTAAATCCGCGTGTCAGCCGCTCTTCAGCCCTGGCTTCCAAAGCAACCGGATACCCAATTGCAAGAATGGCTGCAAAGCTGGCAGTTGGTTATCAATTATCAGAATTGATTAATCCTGTAACAGGAGATACGTTTGCAAGCTTTGAACCTGCGCTGGACTATTGCATTGTCAAATTTCCGAAATGGGCTTTTGATAAATTTCCATATGTGGATCGAAAACTTGGCACACAAATGAAAGCGACAGGAGAGGTAATGGGAATAGATCGGAATTTTGAACGTGCTCTCCAAAAAGCAGTTCATTCATTGGAGCTGGACTGCATTGGATTATCTTTACCAGAGCTGCAGCAGTGTAAAACCTCTTTATTACTCCAATATTTAAAAGAGCAGAATGATCAGCGCTTCTTTATCATGATGGAATTGCTTCGCAGAGGTATGAAAACAGAGGAATTACATCAAGCAACCAACATGGATTATTTCTTTTTAGCTGCATTTGAACGTTTAGTGAAGATCGAAGGACAAATTAAAGGAACGTCAGCTGAAACCGTAACAGAGAAAGACCTTGCATTCTTTAAAGAAAAAGGTTTCTCTGATACATTCTTAGCTTCTGCCTGGAACAAAAAAGAAGCAGACATTCGCCTTTTGCGCAAAGAACTCGGTGTTTTACCTGTTTATAAAATGGTTGATACGTGTGCGGCTGAATTTGAAGCACAATCCAATTACTTTTATTCAAGCTATTATGGAGAAAATGAACAAACCTTTAGCGATAAACCTAAGGTGCTTATTATTGGGAGCGGTCCTATTCGGATCGGACAGGGAATCGAATTTGATTATTGCTCCGTTCAAGGTGTTTATGCGTTAAAAGATGCCGGAATTGAAACCATCATGATTAATAATAATCCCGAAACAGTGAGTACCGACTATACGACTGCTGATCGCTTATATTTTGAACCGCTGATACTAGAAGATGTTCTTAATGTAATCGAAGCTGAACAGATTGAACAAGTTATTGTTCAGCTAGGAGGGCAGACTGCATTGAACTTGGCAGAACAGCTTGAAGACTATGGGGTTACATTACTAGGCACAAGCTCAAAAGAAATAGCAAAACTAGAAGACCGGGAATTATTTTACCAGCTGCTCGATGAATTGCAGATCCCTCATATTGACGGAGATTTGGTTCATTCAAAGCAAGAGCTGGATAATGCTGTAGATAAGATTGGTTTTCCTGTCCTGCTTCGTCCTTCATATGTAATCGGCGGAAAAGGGATGGAGTTAATCAGAGATGGTGTTAGCTATAAAAACTACTTGCATTCTAAACGGATTGTCTATCCAGTTTTAGTGGATCGTTTCCTTGAAGCAAAGGAAGCAGAGCTTGATTTAGCAGCTGATGGAGTTCATATCCATGTACCAGCGATCATGGAGCATATTGAACATACAGGTGTTCACTCAGGCGATAGTATGTCAATGCTGCCTCCGCAAACCTTGTCACTAGCAGTACAGGAAAAGATGCTTACTTACGCAAAACAGATTGTCCAAAAACTGAATTACAAAGGCTTAATGAACATTCAGTATATTATAGACGGAGAACAGGTGTATCTGCTGGAGGTAAACCCGCGTGCAAGCCGGACAGTGCCTATTGTCAGCAAAGTAACTGGTGTTCCAATCGTACAAATTGCGACAAAAATATTGCTTGGGAAATATGACATGGAACAAGATCAATTTCCTGCACACCAATTTCCCTTTGTATGTGTTAAATATCCTGTATTTTCAAATTATGCGTTAAAAGGTTTGGATAGTTTTGTTGGACCGGAAATGAAATCAACTGGTGAAGGGATTGCCTTAGCTTCTGATATCACAGAGGCATTAAGAAAGGCATTCGAATCGAGTTTAAAACCAGGATTTGAAAAAGTAATCATTTCTGCTGATGTTTCCGTGATACAAGAATTTGCGGATGAATGCAGCAGTTACGGTGTGAAAATGGTTCCTGCAAATGCTTTTGATTGGAGTCATGATAAAGCTATAGCATTGTATAATCCCTTCGAAGGCAATCATGCTGCGGCTGAGAGGGAGCTTGCTGTAAAGAACAGATTAATTTCGTTCTCGAAGAAAGAATCATTGGAAGCCTTTTTACAGGCGTTAAAGAATACAGAGTGGGAAGTAACGAGTATGAATGAATGGCTGCTGAGAAGCGGGTTAAAAGTAAGTGAAGGAGTGAATGTATCATGACAGGACTTATAGCAGATGAAATCAATCTAAATATGAAAGGCAAAGATTTTTTAACACTGGCAGATTATAGCACAGAGGAAATTAAAGGTCTTTTATTGAAAGCACAGCAATTAAAGCAAGGTATCTATTCAGGGGAAGACCCCACGCCTTTAAAGGGTAAAATACTCGGCATGATTTTTGAAAAATCATCGACGCGCACAAGAGTATCTTTTGAAGCAGGGATGCTGCAATTAGGCGGGCATGCTCTCTATTTAAACAGCAGCGATCTGCAGATAGGCAGAGGAGAGAGTGTTGCTGATACTGCAAAGGTGCTATCGAGCTACGTTGATGGTATTATGATCCGCACTTTTTCCCATAAATTAATTGAAGAACTGGCAGAACATGCAACCATTCCTGTGATAAATGGGTTAACAGATCTTTACCATCCGTGCCAGGCGCTTGCCGATATGTTAACAATCCTTGAAGAGAAAGGAAGTCTGAAAGGAATCAAGCTTGTTTATGTCGGTGATGGAAATAATGTTGCACATTCTTTATTAATCGCATCCGCTAAATTGGGGATAAATATGACTATTGCTTGTCCTAAAGGCTACGAGCCACAACAGACTGTATTACAGCTGGCCAAAGAATTTGCACAGAAGAGCGGTGCAGAGATTGATGTAAACTACGATGTTGAGGAGAGTGTGAAAAACGCAGATGTCATTTATACGGATGTCTGGACGAGTATGGGACAGGAAGAAGAGAACGAAAAACGACTTATGATCTTTAAAGATTATCAGGTAAATGAAGAACTAATGGCATTAGCCAAGCAGGATTCAATTTTCCTTCATTGTCTGCCGGCTCATAGAGGTGAGGAAGTGACAGCAGCTGTTATTGATGGTCCAAACTCTTCAGTATTTAATCAGGCAGCAAATCGTCTGCATGTTCAAAAAGCACTTTTATCAGAATTATTATAAGCCTATTTATAAAAAATGCTCAATTCCGTTATAAGGAATTGAGCATTTTTGGGTCTAATCAGGAAAATACTAAAACGAGTGTCCCGGCGATAAAACAATAAAAAGCAAAGATCTTCAGATTGCCTCGAGCCATAATGCCCATAAACCATTTTAAAGAAAAATAAGAGGCAATTAATGAAGCAATAAACGCTATGACATATGGAATAGCAAGGGTAGAAATATTCGGATCGTTCAGCATGTCGCTAAAGCCTAATATAGCACTCCCAACACTAACGGGAATATACATTAAAAAGGAAAAGCGCAAGGCTGTTTCCTGCTTCATGCCTAACCCCATTGCAGCTACAATGGTAGCTCCTGATCTGCTTATACCAGGAATTAACGCTACTGTTTGTGCAAGACCAACAATAATTGCATCTTTTAAAGTAATGGTTGAATCATTTTTTCTTCCCCGCAGGTTTCTGATGATCCAGAGGGCAACCCCTGTAACTAACAATGTAATACCAACGGTTTTAATATTGCCTGTTAAATAATCACCAAATAGTACACCAATTACACCTGCCGGAATTGTTGCAACAATTAAATAAATAATAAAACGAAAGTCCGCTTCTGCCTTTTGGTCCTTCGTTTTTAAATAGAGCACACCATTTTTGACGAGCCTATATATATCTTCTCTGTAGATGAGAAGGACAGCAATTAAAGAGGCAGTATTGACAAGAATAGCAAAGCTCATTCCTTCAATATTTAAGTCAAAAAAATAAGCAGCAATTTCTACATGTCCGCTTGATGAAACGGGAATGGGCTCAGTTAAGCCTTGAAGTAACCCAAGGAATAAATATTTGAGCAAAGTAATAAAATCAGTCACATTGTTATCCTCCAGTATTAAGATGACACCATTTCATTAAACAATAAAAACAGTATATAAGTAAAGCAATAGCTTGAAGTTCAATGGAAATAATTTTACTAAATTGAATAAGACATAAAGGCAATACTAATAAAGCCTTATTTGAATAAGGAGGTTATTCTTTTGGGACAAAATCGACAATTTAAAGCAGGTCAGGCAGCACCTAACAATGGGATCTATATAGAAGTCGGCGAAACTGGAAGCAATGTCAACAACCCGCAAATGATCAAACTAAAAGCTGGTGATCATTTTCCTGAAAACTCAAATCATAATCGGATATGGACATACAAACGCAAACCTTAAAACACAGCAAAAGCCATTCAATGAAAAGTTGAATGGCTTTACATATATAAAAAAACGGATATAATAAAATAAAGGTCAATAATGGTCAAAGGAGGATGTGCGGATGGATATAAATTCAATGACACAGCATGTTCGGGAAGGGTTAATAAGTGCGCAAAACTTAGCTGTTCGCAAAGAACATCAGGAAGTTGATGATCTGCATCTGCTTTATTCACTTATTGTAAAAACAGAAGGATTAACTTCATCAATCTTAAAAGCAGCATCCATTAATGCGGATCAGCTGATCCATAATATTGAAAATCAACTACAAACAAAACCACAAGTTTCCGGCAGCGGAATTAAGGCAGGAACATTATATATTACAAATACACTTCAACAAGTATTAGCTGAAGCAGAAAACCTTATGAAAACGTGGCAAGACGAGTATTTATCTGCCGAACATTTTTTGTTGGCATTGTTAAAAGTGAAGAAATCGGCAGCAGGGAAACTGCTGAGAGAATCAATTAATGAAGAAGGTAAATTAGAGGGAATCATTAACCAAATAAGGGGGAATCAGCGCGTGACCTCGGAAAATCCAGAAGCAACTTATGATGTGCTGAAAAAATACGGAAGAGACCTTGTCGAAGAGGTAAGAGCAGGTAAGGTGGATCCAGTCATTGGCCGTGATCAGGAAATACGCAATGTTATTCGGATATTATCACGCAAAACCAAAAACAACCCGGTATTGATCGGTGAACCGGGAGTTGGGAAAACAGCAGTTGTAGAAGGACTTGCACAGCGGATTGTCAGAAAAGATGTTCCAGAAGGTTTAAAAGACAAAACGATTTTTTCACTTGATATGAGCTCTTTAATCGCAGGAGCAAAGTTTAGAGGAGAGTTTGAAGAAAGGCTAAAAGCGGTATTAAATGAAGTGAAAAAGAGCGATGGGAAAATACTGCTGTTTATCGATGAGCTTCACACCATAGTTGGCGCAGGAAAAACAGAGGGTGCTATGGATGCCGGCAACATGCTTAAGCCCATGCTTGCCCGAGGAGAACTGCATTGTATAGGGGCAACCACTTTGGATGAGCATCGCAAGTATATTGAGAAGGATCCAGCACTTGAACGGAGGTTTCAGCAAGTTTTAGTACAAGAGCCTAATGTGGAAGATACAATCTCCATTTTAAGAGGGCTAAAAGAACGGTTTGAAATTCATCATGGAGTAAATATTCATGACCGTTCTCTAATTGCTGCTGCCACCCTATCTGACCGCTATATTACAGATCGATTTTTGCCAGATAAGGCGATTGATTTAATAGATGAAGCATGTGCAATGATCCGTACGGAAATGGATTCAATGCCAACTGAGCTAGATGAGGTAACAAGAAGAGTCATGCAGCTGGAAATTGAAGAAGCTGCACTGCAAAAGGAGAAAGATGCCGTAAGTAAAGAACGGCTTGTTATCCTGCAAGAAGAACTTTCTGCTTTAAAAGAAAAAGCAAAAACCATGCAGACAAAATGGCTGCTCGAAAAAGAAGGAATTCAACGATTACAGGAGAAAAGAGAACAATTAGAAAAGCATCGACGTGACTTGGAAGATGCGGAAAATAAATACGATTTAAACACCGCTGCTGAATTAAGACATGGGAAAATACCAATGCTGGAAAAAGAATTGAAGATGCTTGAGAAGGAAGTTAATGAAGGACAATCAGATAAGCTGGTACGGGAAGAAGTAACAGAGGAAGAAATTGCAGGGATTGTCGCCAGATGGACAGGCATCCCTGTTGCAAAGCTAGTAGAAGGAGAACGTGAGAAGCTGCTTCGGCTGGAGGAAATCTTACAAGAAAGAGTTATTGGCCAAAATGAGGCAGTTCAGCTTGTGTCTGATGCAGTAATTAGAGCACGTGCTGGTATTAAAGATCCCCATCGTCCAATCGGTTCTTTCTTATTTCTGGGACCAACAGGAGTAGGTAAAACAGAGCTGGCCAAAGCATTGGCACAAGTGTTATTTGACAGTGAAGATCAAATGATTCGTATTGATATGTCGGAATATATGGAAAAACATTCAGTGTCAAGATTAGTTGGTGCTCCTCCAGGGTATGTTGGCTATGAAGAAGGAGGACAGCTTACTGAAGCAGTAAGACGAAAACCGTATTCGGTCATCTTATTAGATGAAATTGAAAAAGCACATCCTGAAGTTTTTAATATTTTACTGCAGGTGTTAGATGATGGACGAATTACTGATTCACAAGGAAGAATGGTTGACTTCAAAAATACAGTGATTATTATGACATCCAATATAGGTTCAAATTTCTTACTGGAACGCGATGAAGTGCGAGAGAGTGACTATATTATAGAAGAAACTAGAAATAAAGTACTTCATCAGCTTAGAAATCACTTTAAACCAGAGTTTATCAACCGCATAGATGAGATTATTCTCTTTAAACCTTTATCGCTTGCCGATTTACATGGAATTGTAAGAAATATGCTAAATGAACTTCAAGAAAGATTGACCGATCAGCAAGTGAATTTACGAATAACGGATCATGCAGTTGAATATATTGCTGAAAATGGCTATGACCCTATTTATGGTGCTCGACCGTTAAAACGCTATATTCAAAAAAATGTAGAAACAGCACTGGCAAAGGAAATTATCTCTGGGACGATAAAAGAAGAAAGTGACGTTGTCATTGCTCTGGAGGAAAATAAACTGACAGTAGCCGTAAAATGAAAAATCTTATCAAATAAAATATCGTCAGCCTGAAAACAGGCTGACGATATTTTAACAATTAATGAATCGCTTTTTTCTCTGCAGGCTCGTCTGGAATGATGGCAGGAATAACATAAATTAATAGAGTTGCTGCAACTGCAAGGATCGCACTAGTTTGAAAATCATAAGAAGCGCCTAGCATATTACCCGCAACATACGATAGCATTTGAACAAGCAGAAATGTCCAAATGAAAGTCCACAAATACTTCATCAATAGTTCACCTCTTACATAATTGAATCCCTTTACATCTTACCATAACAACCCAAAATAATAAACTTGAATGTGGCAAGAAAAGCGGAAGCGCCTTGCTCAGCTCCGACAAGCTTAAGGCGAGCCTGGCAAAAGGTCGTACTTTGACCTTATGCCAGGTTTGACTTAAGACCTCGAGGGGCTAGGCGCTGCAGCTGGACAGAGAAAAGCGGAAGGCGCTTGCCCAGGGGCGACAAGCATAAGACAGGCCAGGCAGAAGGTTGTTCTTTAACCTTTTGACTGGAATGGCTTATGACCTCGAGCCCCTAGCGCCTGGAGCTGGACAGAGAAAAGCGGAAGCGCCTTGCTCAGCCCCGACACCTCAAGTGGCTAGCCGCTGAGAGATTAATGATGCTTTGGTATTCTCCAAAAATAGGTAATATCCCATTCCAATTCAACTATCCAAGCATACATTGAATATGAACGAAAAATAAAAGGAGTTTTTGGAAATGAAACACCGAAACTTTAAGATGGATACTGAATGGAGCATGATTCATTACCCTGATAAGCCAAGTGGTTTCGGTATATTAATTATCGGGGATGAAAGGCACTTCGTAGACGAAAACAGCAGTTTTTGGACTCAAAATGAAGGAAAAGCAGCATTAATTCACAAACTTGAAGAAGCAGGATATACGATCTTTTATTCCAATTTATTCGGAAGAAACTGGGGAAGCAATGAAGCGGTTCAAATGGCGAAAACCCTGTATGGTTATGTGACACGGACTGAAATTCTTAATGATAAAATTCATATAATTGCAGAAGGTATGGGGGCTTTGGCCGGATTAAAGTTAATGGACGTGATGGGGGACAAAATCCGTTCAGCGGTATTTATTAATCCTATATTATCTGTAAAAAACCACCTTAACCAAGAGAAAGAACATAAATTCTTTTATAAAAAATTATTAAAAGAACTTGCGGCCTCATATAAAACGGAAAGCAGTAAAGTCATTGAATTGGTCAATACCTATGATGAACAATATTTAATTGAAAACTTAAAATCACCAGTAAAAATCATTCATGTATTATCCGGGGGAAAAGCGTATAAGCAATCAAATATGCTCAAACAGCTTTCTGTAAAATGGAAGGATGAAGAAGCGCCGATATCCGTCTATTATATTGTTCCTGAGAAAATGCAGCTGATGGGGACGCAAATGATCGGTTTTTTTAAAAAATATGAGAAAGTGCTGTGAATCTTGTGCATACGCTACAGTAAGGATGTACTTGGGAGGATTTATATGAATGATTCAGTAATCATATATGGCGGTTTTGATTTTATTGGTTTTCATCTCACTAAAGGGCTGCTTGATGAAGGTTATAGCATATCATCAGTAAGATCAGACTTAATCGCTGATGATATGCTTGAAAACAAGCGTCTTGAGCTAGGGAGAAATGCAAACTTCTTAGAATGGGATGACTTAAAAGAACCATTTGGCAGCGAGGTGCCAAAACACATTTTTTTTGACTTTTATAGTTTGTACTTGCGCAATGACACGAAAAGAATTAAAGAGATGTATGGCAAATGGATAGAACATGCAAAAAGTGCGGCAGGAGCAGATACAGAGATTACGCTATTATTGCCAGTTCAGATGGAGATAAATCAAGATATCTGCAAGTCAGAAATAAAAGAAGCTTTTAAGGAACACGAAAATAAGTTATGTTTCATCTTTTTGCCGACTATTTATGGTGAATGGCAGCCTGAAGAATTTGCCTTTCAACAGGCATGTTTAAAAAAAGCAGATCAAGCTGGCACTTTAACGATCAGTGGCCGCGAATGGCAAGAGGATGCTATTTATGTTCAGTATACCATTAAGGCGATATTGGATATCTTCGAAAAAGGATCATCTGGAGATTGGTTCGTTCGAAATAAGATTGCTGGGCAATGGCAGCACTGTGCTGCACTCTTAGAGATTGAAAAAGAATACATTCGAAATACAGAGAGAGAAGCAAAGCTTCCAGAACACCTGCACATTTATGAAATCGAATCCGATGAAGAGAAATGTGAGGGCATAAAAAAACAGAAGCAACATATTGTATTCAACCGTATATAGCTGTGCATACTCTGCAGTGAAAAATCAAGTATAAAGAAGCCTGTATAAGTGATATTGGAAAAAAATCTTTTCAAACAGCGTCATAGCAAGGTAAAATAGGACTAGTGCAGGAAAATTTCACCTAGATTGAAAGTTTTGCAGCTTTCCAAATGAGAGGCGGAGAAAGAAGAGATGCATCTTTTATTCAAGAAATTCGGGTTCCTTCTTTTGTGCCTTATTTTTTTATCTTCATGCGGACAGGCTATGTCGCCAGGAACATTGCAGAAGGCTGGTTTATTAGTGCCTGACACAGTGAACGATCAAGTATGGGGAACAAAAGGCTATAAAGGAATGCTAAAGATTCAATCTCATTATAATATTGAGGTTTATTATAAAGAGGGGATGAACTCTGCAGCGATCGTCCAGCGTGCAGTAGAGGAATTTGATCAAAAAGGTGTCAACCTTATTTTTGGGCATGGAAATGAGTATGCTGAATATTTTAATGATTTTTCCGAAGACTATCCTCATATACAGTTTGTCAGCTTTAATGGTGATGCAAAAAACAAGAATACGACAAGCCTGGGATTTGAAGGATACGCAATGGGGTTTTTCGGTGGAATGGTCGCGGGTCATATGACAAAAACAAATACGGTTGGCGTGTTGGCGGCTTTTGAATGGCAGCCTGAAATAAAGGGATTTGCTGAAGGCGCAAAATTCCAAAATAAAGATGTTAATGTTAAAATAGAATACGTCGGAGGCTGGGACGATCATGAAACAGCCAATATCATGCTGGGGAAGCTAAATAATACAGGTGCGGATGTTATTTACCCTGCTGGAGATGGCTACAATGTCCCGATAATCGAAAAAATAAAAGAAAACGGGCAATATGCGATCGGTTATATCTCGGATCAGAGTGATCTTGGGGAATCAACGGTGTTAACAAGTACCATTCAGCATGTCGATGTCTTATATGAGCTTGTTGCTGATAAGTTTAACAATGGAGAGCTGCCATCAGGGAATTTATCTTTTGATTTTCAAGATGATGTCATTTCATTAGGTAAGTTTAGTCCAGTGGTGGATCAAGTTTTTAAAGAAGAAATGAACCAAGCAATCAATCAGTATAAAAGCACAGGAAAGCTGCCAAATAATGAGCAGCAGTAAAACGGAGGATCTAACTATGCAAGCAAATGATAAAACGATGGAATTTATGGCGATCGCAATGAAGTACTTACCGGAAGCGAAGCAGCAGCTTGAAGAGGCTGGAGTAGAGCTTTCTATGGAAATGATTCAGCCATTTATGTCGTTATTTACAAAAGTTATGAATGAGGCGTACGAGCTAGGAAAAGAAGATGCATTAAAAGAAGACTAAAACCGGCTGATGCCGGTTTTTTTGCATTTTACATTAGCAGTGCAGAAAATAACCGGCACTGGACAACTTACAACGAAGTATATTTGCTTTTATGGTTTCCTCTTTACTCAAGGAGAAATGTGATTTGATTAGTCTTTTTTATTTAAAAACTTTTGCAGTAGCGGCCCGGCTTTTTTCATCAATGGCTTCAATTCACCAACAGATGACATCAATGTGCCAAGATTATTCATTAGCCCATCCAAATCAACATTTTCAAGGATCTGTTCAATCTTTTGCTGTGCAGCGCTATTAACGTCTTTATCCTCTTTATCCTCTTTAAACTCTATGTCTTCAGCTTTTCTTCTGCCTAAAATCCAGTCCTGCTTTACAGAACGCTCTTGTCTATTGCTCCCAAACATTAACTGAGAGAAAGGGTCCTGTCTAAATTCTTTGTCTTTATCACTCACTTGAGTCTCCCCCCGCCTACACTCATTGCTTTTTACTAGAATGAGTCTGAAATAATCGAAAACAGCACAAACTAAAAATATATAAAAGGTTTTAAAGAATTCTACATACAGATCTTCTTTTAGTCATAGTATATGTGTTTAATTTCAAAGTGTATGGACATTCATATCAATTAGTTGCAAAAGTGGCCCTATTTTTGATAAAATTAGTACCAAGTCATAATAATTGATAATAATATTAAATATTGGATTGCAATGACCATTATGTTGGGAGTGGAAAATATGAATGCAGGTGTACTAGGTCTCGGCAGAGCATTACCTGAAAAAATTTTAACAAATAGTGATCTTGAAAAGATGGTAGATACATCTGATGAGTGGATCCGAACACGCACAGGTATTCGTGAAAGAAGGATCGCTGATGATCAGACAGATACGTCTGATTTAGCTTACCAATCTGCAGTAGAAGCATTAAAAAATGCGAATATAACAGCGGAAGAACTTGATTTGATTCTTGTAGCGACAGTAACACCAGATCAGCCTTTTCCAAGTGTAGCATGCATGCTGCAGGAACGGCTTGGTGCTAAAAAAGCTGCAGCTATGGATCTTAGTGCAGCATGTGCTGGGTTTATGTATGGCATGATCACAGCGCAGCAATTCATTAAGACTAACGCCTATAAATACGTCCTAGTTGTCGGTGTAGAGAAACTTTCTAAAATTACAGATTGGGATGACAGGAATACAGCTGTCTTATTTGGAGATGGAGCAGGTGCAGCAGTAATGGGACCGGTGTCAGAAGGAAGAGGAATTTTATCTTTTGAACTGGGAGCTGATGGATCTGGCGGAAAGTACCTTTACCAAGATGAGAATATTGTTATGAATGGCCGAGAGGTCTTCAAATTTGCAGTAAGACAAATGGGTGAAAGCTGTATTAATGTCTTAGAAAAAGCAGGATTATCAAAGGAAGATGTTGACTTTTTAATCCCTCATCAGGCTAATATAAGAATTATGGAAGCTGCTCGTCAACGCCTTGACCTGCCGGTTGAAAAAATGTCAATGACCGTTGAAAAATACGGAAATACCTCTGCTTCCTCTATTCCCATTGCAATGGTAGAAGAGCTGGAGGCCGGAAAAATTAAAGATGACGATCTGATTGTTATGGTCGGTTTTGGCGGCGGTTTAACATGGGGTGCAATTGCACTTCGCTGGGGAAGATAAATTTTAATCACAATAACATTTAAAGGGGCGGTATGATTTATGAACAAGAGGAGAGTTGTCGTTACGGGAATTGGTGCTGTAACACCACTCGGGAATAATGCACAGACATCTTGGGGTAATGTTAAAGAAGGTAAATCAGGTGTCGGACCATTAACGAGGTTAAATGCAGATGAATATCCAGCAAAGGTAGCAGCAGAAGTAAAAGATTTTAATGCTGAAGAATTTATAGATCGTAAAGATGCACGTAAAATGGATAGGTTTACCCATTATGCCATTGCAGCTTCATTAATGGCTGTAGAGGATGCTAAGCTTGAAATCAATGATCAGAATGCGGAACGTATTGGGGTATGGATTGGTTCAGGGATTGGCGGAATGGAAACATTTGAAAATCAGTTTGAAACCTTTTTAAATCGCGGATACCGCAGAGTCAGCCCATTTTTTGTTCCAATGATGATACCAGATATGGCAACAGGGCAGGTTTCTATTACATTAGGTGCAAAAGGCTTTAACTCTTGTACCGTAACAGCATGTGCAACAGGTACAAATTCAATCGGAGATGCCTTTAAGGTCATACAGCGCGGAGATGCTGATGCCATGATCACTGGAGGTGCAGAAGCACCAATTACAAGGATGTCTGTTGCCGGTTTTTGTGCAAATACTGCTTTATCAACGAATCCAGATCCACAGACAGCGAGCAGACCGTTTGATAAAAATCGTGACGGGTTTGTTATAGGAGAAGGTGCCGGAATCCTTGTACTAGAGGAAATGGAGCATGCATTAGCACGAGGAGCGGAAATTTACGCAGAAATTGTTGGGTATGGCGCAACTGGCGACGCATATCATATAACAGCTCCTGCGCCAGGCGGAGAAGGCGGAGCACGAGCGATGAAAATGGCAATTAATGATGGAGGCTTAACTCCAGAAGATATCGATTATATTAATGCCCATGGAACAAGCACAGATTATAACGATAAATTCGAAACATTAGCCATTAAAGAAGTGTTTGGAGACCATGCTTATAAACTTGCTGTAAGTTCTACAAAATCAATGACTGGCCATTTATTAGGAGCAGCTGGCGGTGTTGAAGCTATTTTCACACTGATGGCAATGAAGGAAAACATTCTTCCTCCTACCATTAATTACGAAACACCTGACCCAGAGTGCGATTTAGATTATGTGCCAAACCAGGCAAGAGAAAAAGAAATTAAAGCAGCTATGAGTAATTCACTAGGATTTGGCGGCCATAACGCAACCATCGTCTTTAAGAAATTTAGTTAAAAATAAACGAAAGCTGACTCCATTGAAAATGGGAGTCAGCTTTTTTGCATAAATGGCACACACGAACCAAGACATTCGTTCTTTCATAACCTATTGAATGAGGAAAGTAAAGGAGACGATTGACTTGGGATTATAAACACCAGTGAATGGCTGGAACAGCATTTTGATAAACCATTAGACATCATCAAAAAGATTATGCCGCTTTTTCATGAAGATGAGCCTGAAAAGCTATATCAGTACTTAAAGAGCTTTGGCATGTATACTCCTAACCGCAAAACCTATGATTATGTTCAGAAATTGCAAAAACAAGATGTATGGCTTCAGGTGAATGAGCTATTTAAAATGTATCAAAGGAAATGGAATGGACCAGATATCCCCATTTATATTTTTCCTGTTGAAGCAAAGCAATCCCTTTTTGTGAGACATCAGCTTGGAAAGTCAGGCGTTTCTTTTAAAGATAAAGTTTTTCTCTTTTTATCGCCTGCAGAAGACCCCAAAGAACTTGAAGCTTTATTCGTACATGAATACCATCATGTCTGCAGAATGAATAAATTAAAGAAAGCAGTTTCCGAGTATACCCTGCTGGATTCCATTGTATTAGAGGGTTTGGCAGAACACACAGTAAAGATCTGCTGCGGTGAAGATTATGTTTCTGACTGGTGCACATATTATACGGAAAAAGAAATTGAAGCCTATTGGAAACAGTTTATTAAACCATATTTAACGAAGAAGAAAAAAGAAAGGCTTCATGATCATGTATTATTTGGAAAAAGAAATGTGCCAGACATGCTTGGATATGCAGCTGGTTATGTAATTATTTGTAAATATGCAGAAAATAATCAAATTACCTTGTCAGATTCCCTTACAAAACCTACTGATGAATTTATATCTGCTTGGAATGCTGACACAGAAGCATTTGAGTAATATACCAAAAAGGAGAATGAAAATATTCTCCTTTTTTATTTAATCTGGAAAGCGTTGTCATTATTGGTTTATTTGCAATGTATTTAATAATAAATTTATTTTAAATTAATCAAAAAAGAATAATTTTAAAAAAACTTCTTGAACTCGTAATGTTTTTGTAATAATATACAGATAATTAATCTGAAAATTTCCGAAATTAATATATTCTAAAAAATAGAAAAACGCTATTTTAATATATTTATCGGAGTCTATTTTTTAAAGATGGACGGGGGATATTATGACAGCACTATTAGAACTCAAAAATTTAAAAACACACTTTATGAAAAAAAAGGCCAATATTCCAGCCGTTGATGGTGTTGATTTAACAATCCAAAAAGGAGAAACAGTAGCACTTGTTGGAGAATCCGGTTCTGGAAAAAGTATTACATCTCTCTCCATTATGCGGCTCATTCCTAGTCCGCCAGGTAAAATTGTTGATGGTCAAATTCTATTTAATGGACAGGATTTAGTTACACTTACAGATGATCAAATGTGTAAAATCCGCGGAAATGACATCTCAATGATCTTTCAGGAGCCAATGACATCATTAAATCCGGTTTTAACAATCGGAGAACAAATTATAGAAGTGCTGATGTATCATCAGAAATTGAATAAAAGCCAAGCAAGGACAAAAGCGGTTGAAATGTTAGAACTTGTAGGATTCTCAAGAGCAAAAGCTTTAGTCGACGAGTATCCTCACAGACTGAGCGGAGGCATGAGGCAGAGGGTCATGATCGCAATTGCGATGAGCTGTAACCCAAAACTTCTAATTGCTGACGAACCTACGACAGCATTGGATGTAACAATTCAAGCGCAAATTTTAGACTTAATGAAGGACTTGAGCAAAAAATACGATACTTCCATTCTACTGATCACACATGACCTTGGTGTCGTTTCAGAGGTGGCCGATAAAGTAGTCGTTATGTATTGTGGACAGGTAGTTGAAGAAGCAATGGTAGAAGATCTTTTTGATGAACCGCTTCACCCATATACAATAGGCTTAATGGGTTCCATCCCTTCATTAGATGATGATTTAGACAGACTGCAATCCATTGAAGGAAATGTGCCGCCACCCGAGCATTTTCCACAAGGCTGCCGATTTGCTCCACGCTGTCCGCATGCATTTGATAAATGCAGAAGCGCACTTCCAGCATTAATGGATGTTGAAGGCGGCTCACGGAAGGTACGTTGTTTCTTGCACGGAGATAAGGAGGCTACTTCATGAGTACATTAACAAAAAAAGATTCTAATTCTAGCATTATTACAGATTCAGACTATATCTTAGAAGTGAATGATCTAAAAAAACATTTTCCTGTTAAAGCGGGAATTCTTCAGCGCAATGTGGGTTCTGTTAAAGCAGTCGATGGATTGTCATTCAAAGTTAAAAAAGGGGAAACCATTGGGATTGTTGGAGAATCGGGCTGTGGAAAATCTACTGCTGGCCGTACACTAATAAGACTATACGAGCCTACTGCTGGAGATATCTTTTTTAAAGGCAGAAATATTAGCAAAATGAGCGAATCAGAATTGCGCAGAACAGTGCGTAAGGATATTCAAATGGTCTTCCAGGATCCTTATGCATCATTAAATCCAAGGAAAACATTAAAATCAATTTTATTAGAACCAATGAAAACTCATAACATGTATAAAGGAAAAGAACGTGAGGATAAACTTGATGAACTATTGGACCGTGTTGGTTTTAATCCATTGTTCATTAACCGATACCCACATGAGTTTTCCGGAGGGCAAAGACAGAGAATCGGGATTGCCAGAGCATTGACACTAAACCCAGACTTAATCATTGCAGATGAAGCTGTATCTGCTCTTGACGTGTCGATTCAAGCTCAAATTATTAACCTGATGAAAGATCTGCAGGAAGAAATGGGACTAACCTATGTATTTATCTCACATGACTTAAGTGTTGTCCGTCATATTAGTGATCGTGTTGGGGTTATGTACTTAGGGAAAATTATGGAGTTTGCTCCGAAAAAGGATATTTATGAAGAGCCGCTTCACCCATACACTCAAGCTCTATTATCAGCTGTTCCAACTCCGAGAAAGAAAGGCGCTGCACCAAGGGAGCGCATTATCTTAAAAGGTGATCTGCCTAGTCCGGCAAATCCTCCTGCAGGGTGTGTATTTCATACACGCTGTCCTGCAGCAACAGCAATGTGCTCAGAGAAAGTACCTGAATTTAGAGAAGTGAAAAAAGATCATTTTGTTGCATGTCATTTGTATTAACTTACTTAAAACAAATACCATTAGTTATTTTCCCTCTATATAGGGAAATAAACATAAGTTTTCAAAAATATTTGAAAGGGGGCGTTGCTGCAATAGCATACTCCGTTTCTAAAGATTTGCAATATTCACAAATAATATTTAGGGGGAAGATGAATGAAAAAGCAAGCATGGTTACTTAGTGTTCTTTTAGTATTATCAATGTTTCTTGCGGCATGTTCTGGAGGAGGCAATGATGCAGCAGATACTGAACCAGAAGAAGAGCCGGAAGCTCCAGCAGAACCAAGCGGTGAGCCAGTACAAGGCGGCGATTTGATCATTGGTTCATCTGGTGCACCAACAATGTTTAATGGTTTATATTCAAGTGATGCATCAAGCTCTGACATTGAAGGTATGATCTTTGATTCCCTAGTTGGATCAGATTTAGAATTCAATCCAGTAACTGACGGCGGTCTTGCTGAAGAAGTTGACGCAGCAGAAGACGGCTTAACTTATACAATCAAACTTAAAGAAGGCGCAACATTTCATGATGGTGAAGCATTAAATGCAGATGATGTTGTTTTCACATACAACATTCCATTAAGCGATGAATATGATGGCCCTCGTAAATCTTATTTTGAGGCAGTAGAATCTGTAGAGAAAATTGATGATTACACTGTTCAGTTCAACATGAGCAAAGTAGATGCTCAATTCCCAGTAGTTGGTCTAGGTTTCGGTATCCTTCCTGAGCATATCTTAGGAGACGTTCCAATTCCTGAACTTGGTGAGCATGAATTTAATACAAAGAACCCAATCGGTTCTGGTCCATTCAAGTTTGAAGAGTGGAGAGATGGCGAGTACGTTAAAGTTGTAGCTAATGAAGATTATTGGGATGGACGTCCATATTTAGATTCAGTAACATACAAAATTGTTCCAGATGCAAATGCTATTTTAGCACAGCTTCAAGCTGGAGATATTCATTATTATGCTGGAGTTGCTCAGCCTGACGTACCAACAGTTGAAAGCTTTGCAGATGCTGCAGGTATCCGTTTAGAAAGCGGCCTTGCTCTTTCTTACACATTCTTAGGACTTAACCAGCGTATGGAAATGTTCCAAGATGTATCAGTTCGTCAAGCAATTACACATGCAATCGATCGTGAAGCTATTGTTGAATCAGTTATGGCTGGATATGGTGAAGTAGCACACGTACCTGAAAGTCCATTAAGCTGGGCTTACAATCCAGATGTACCAAAGTTTGAATATGATGTAGAAAAAGCGAAGCAAATGCTTGCAGATGCTGGCTGGACTCCTGGCGATGACGGCATCTTAGAAAAAGACGGCGAAAGATTCTCTTTTGAAGTAAAAACAAACCAAGGTAATAAAGTGCGTGAAGATATCGTTGTTATTCTTCAGCAGCAATTAAAAGAAGTAGGAATTGAAATCGTTCCTCAAATCGTTGAGTTCAGCTCATTAATCGCTGATATCGACCCAGGCGTTTGGAACTTCGAAGGAATTGTATTAGGATGGAGCCTTGGAACTGATCCAGATCCAAGCGGAATCTTCCATACGAAAGAAATTGAAGCAGGATTAAACTTTACTGCATACTCTAATCCTGATCTAGATGTTCTTATGGACCAATCTCTACAAGAACTAGATAAAGAAAAGCGTAAAGAACAAATCGGTCAAGTTCAGCAAGGTCTTGCAGAAGATCAAGCATACACATTCTTATACTACCCTGAAGAATTCCGTGCATTGCCTGCAAACTTACAAGGTTATGAATTCCATGCGAAAAACCAACTTTACAAAATTAACAAATGGTGGTTAGAGCAAGAGTAATTCGTTTTACTGAAGAAAGGGAATGGAAATACCCTTCCCTTTCTTTATCTTTGAGTATAGGAAAATAAAAAAAATAGTTGTTAATTTAAACACGCGGACAAGCTTTTTAAATACTGAAAACCCTACAGGTTATATGTGATAACTGTATTTAGGATAAATAATAATTTATTAAGAGAAGGAGAATAGGCGATGGTCTCATATATTATTCGGCGAACAATAATGGCTATTCCCTTGCTATTTGGAATTACCATCCTATCATTTGCAATCATTCAAGCTGCACCAGGAGATCCAACATCATTAATGATGGATCCATCCATGAAACCTTCAGATAAAGAAGCGTTTCGAGAAAGATATGGACTAGATGAACCTATCCATATCCAATATATTACGTGGCTTGGAAATATGGCGCAGGGTGATTTTGGAGATTCAATCATTAAGCGGGGAACTCCTGTAAGTGAATTAATCATGAACAGGCTGCCAAATACTTTATTACTGATGCTGGTTTCAACTATTCTGGCAATTTTAATTGCTATACCTTTTGGAATATATTCGGCCATGAGGCCTTATACCAAGCTGGATTATACAGTCACTGTGACTTCTTTCTTAGGAGTAGCGACACCGAATTTCTGGCTCGGATTAATGTTAATCATGTTCTTATCCGTAACATTAGGCTGGTTTCCAACTGGTGGGGTAGCGACATTAAACGCCGACTTTAGTTTATGGGATCGAATTCATCACTTAATTCTTCCGGCTTTTGTGTTAGCAGTAGCAGATATGGCTGCACTAACAAGATACACACGTTCTTCAATGATGGATGTATTGAAACAGGATTATATCCGAACTGCAATGTCAAAAGGTTTTAAAGAGAAAAAAGTAGTTTTAAAACATGGTCTTAGAAATGGGATGATCCCAATCATTACGATTTTTGGTCTAATGCTTCCATCCTTTATTGGCGGAGCTGCGATTACGGAGAGAGTATTTGCATGGCCAGGAATTGGACTTTTATTCATTGAATCAGCCTTCCAGAGGGATTATCCAGTCATTATGGCATTAACAGTTATTTCAGCAGTATTTGTTGTCATTGGGAACTTATTAGCAGACATACTATACGCGGTCTTTGATCCGCGAATTGAGTATTAAAGGAGGGGTTACAGTGTCACAAGTTAATCCAGAAATATCACAAAAAGAATTAGAACTGAACCCCAATTTAATGGAAAAACCAGATACATTAACGAAAATCTTTATTAGAAAGTTTATGAAAAATAAATTGGCGGTTGTTGGAGCAATCTTTTTGCTCGCCATCGTATTAATATCAATTCTGGCGCCAATCATTTCTCCGCATCCATATGATCAGCAAAATTTGCTTGCCAAATTACAGCCTCCAAGTGCGGATTACTGGCTTGGAACTGACCGTTATGGCAGAGACATATTTACAAGGTTAATTTATGGAGGCAGAGTATCTCTCCTAGTAGCATTTGGTTCGGTATTAGGAGCAATTGTTATTGGAATTACAGTGGGAGCTCTAGCTGGCTATTTTGGAGGAATTGTAGATGCCGTTCTAATGCGCTTTGTAGATGTAATCATCTCTATTCCAAGTATTTTCCTACTAATTACAATTGTAACAATCTTCGGATCTAGCTTACAAAATCTAATCATTGTATTTGCTTTAACCAGTTGGACAGGGACGGCAAGACTTGTGCGAGGAGAGTTTTTATCACTAAGATCAAGAGAGTTTGTCCTTGCATCTAAAACAGTAGGAACTAAATCATATAAAATCATCTTTACACATATTCTTCCAAATGCAATGGGACCGATCATAGTTGCAGCTACATTGCTTGTTGGAGGGGTAATCTTATCAGAAGCGGCTCTCAGTTATTTAGGATTGGGAATACAGCCTCCGACTGCAAGCTGGGGGAACATGCTTCAGGATGCTCAGAACTATACAGTAATGCTAACAGCTCCATGGTATCCATTCTTCCCGGGATTCTTAATTCTGTTAACAGTACTAAGTGTTAACTTCATAGGTGATGGATTAAGAGATGCACTCGATCCTAAGACATTAGAATAGGCGGGCAAAACCACTGACAGTGTTAATGTCAGTGGTTTTTTTGTTTAAAAACGGCTTTTCAATGTTGCTTAGAAAAATTATATGGAAGGATTTGGAAAAGCCAATGTCCTTTGGATAGGATTAAAAGGGTCTTACATGAGGGATAAGGAGAATATGCAATCTTAAGTCATAGAAGATCAATCAACAGAATATATTAGATTAAATTGAGTTAAATCTATAATGGCTATATTTATTGTAGGAATAAATTTACTATTACATGCCCATACTGAGTGACAAATAGTTAGTGAAGTGGGGGTAAGTATATGTTATATCTTCATGATGTTTGGGTGAATTGGTTTGAAGGGGAAGAGAACGGATATAATGTATGCCATTTTCATGAATGGCGTAAGGACGATGGTGTTGAACTTCTGGATCAAGTGCCATTGCTGAAGGTTGACTCTGTATTATTCAATTATATTGAAAATGATCTCGCAGACATTCCACAGCAGCTTCTTGATGATATTTATCAAAAAGCGTATTTGAGAAAGAACCATGAGCGCGTTCAATTGGAATATTGCTTTGTTGTCACAGATGGGACAGGCATTGTTGCCGTTGATACAATAGGATATAGTATCCCAATCCGAAAAAGCCGTCTTATTCCAAGACAGGAACAGCTTGCATATGAAATGATTGCTGATCAAGATACAATTTCTTACTCTTTTTCATCATCAGCTGGAAAAGGTTTTCATATCCTTTCTCCATCACCTGACTTAATGGCAGGGCTAACAAGAAAAGAAAGACAGCTTAAACAGCTTTTGTTTATGGCATTGGATCAGCTGCACTCCTCCAAAAACGAAGCGGAAATTCGATATTGGTATACCGAATGGAGACCGGAAATTTATTCTGACATTCAAGCCATGAATTTTGAACATGCATGGGATCACCTTTTTGAAGAGAGCAAATATGGCTGGTCAAAAAAGCATGAAAGATTCTGTGAAAATTTAATAAAAGGACAGCCATTCTTTGAAAAATTATGGGAGATTGAGCATGGTTCGAGAGTGAATTAATAAAAAAACCTTCGATAAATGTCGAAGGTTTCAGATTGTAGACAAAAGGGGTTCGGAATGGTCTCATTCCGAACCCCTTTTGAAAGTTTTTTTCTATTTTTATTCCTTTAGAGGACAGAATGCAGCTATCCTATCCTCAGATTTATACTGTTTTTGGGTCCTGCCACGTCCAGTTGGCTATTTTCTTTAAATTCATGGACGCGAAAGTAAGCATCGCTTGCATCGACAATTTTTTAAGTCCCCTTAACGTTGTCCAACGCATTCCATGCTTTTCTTTTGCATCAGCGAAAACACGTTCAATCGTTTCCTTTCGCTTTGCGTATATTGGTTTTACATCTTTGTGATGGCGAAGATGTTCCACTTCCTCCACATATTCCTGCCAAATATGCCGGGTCACCACTTTTTGGTGATTCTTACTCTGTGTACATTGGTGCAATAATGAACAAGTGCCACAAGTCTGTTTCGATGATTTGTATTCACGGTAACCTTCCTTGGTGGTAGTTGAATAGTTCAAAATTTTGCCCGCTGGGCAAATATAACAATCAAAATGTTCATCATAAACATATTCGTGCTTTCGGAAGAATCCATCCTTTGTACGTGGTCTTGTATAAGGGAGTGCAGGTGTTATTTCATGTTCAATTAAGTACTTCGTGATGGCAGGTGTTTTATAAGCTGCGTCTGCGGCAACGGCTTCAGGTTTTCCAACTCTATCAATCACTCGTTCAACTAAAGGCTCAAGGATTCCACTATCATGAATGTTTCCTGGTGTAACTATATTTCCTAAGATAAATCCGTTGCGATCAGAGGCGGCATGAAACGAATAAGCAAACTGTTTAGTGCGTTCGTCTTTGACGTAGTAGCCACTTTCTGGGTCTGTGGTACTTTCTTTGATCTCTTTTGTTTCCTCTTTTTCAAATTTATCAGGTGGAAATGGCTTCTTCCCATGATCTTCACGGTCATCGTTGATTTCTGTCTGAAGCTGTTCTTGATATGCGCGTGTTTCCTTACGCACAACTTTCTTCGCAAATTTATGTTTATTCGCGCTTGCTTTTACGTGTGTCGAGTCAATAAAAACATGTTCAGCGCTAATTAATTTCTTTTCCGTGGCCGTTTTTAAGATTCGATAGAAGATCTGTTCAAATAGATCAGTATCTTTAAAACGACGCTCATAGTTTTTACCGAAGGTAGAGAAGTGAGGAACTTTATCATAAAATCCATATCCTAAAAACCAGCGATAAGCCATGTTTGTTTTTAGTTCCTCAATGGTTTGGCGCATGGACCGAATACCGAAGGTATATTGAATAAAAGTAAGCTTTATTAAAATTACCGGGTCAATACTTGGACGACCTACTTCTGAATATGTATCTTTCACTAAATCATAAATGAAGGAGAAGTCAATTGCAGCCTCCATTTTTCGTACTAAATGGTTTTCAGGTACCAGTTGATCTAACGTAACCATTTCAAGCTGATCACGTTGAATCGAATTATGTTTGGAAAGCATCTTTCATCACCTCTAACCTTATTCTCCTTTTATTCTAAAACAAAAAAGACTGTAGGCAAACTCGATTTTCATCGAGTTTGTCTACAGTCTGAAACCTTCGATAAATGTCGAAGGTTTTTTCTTGTTTATAAACTTAAAATAAGAATAGGAATGTTCGATATAAGAAGAATTATTTATCTGCGTTTTCTTCCAAGTCCCATCGCATTTTCCATTTTTTTAATCATCTTTTGAGCTACTTTATTTGCTTTATCTGCTCCATTATCCAGAATGATATCCAGTTCTTCTGAAGACATTAATTCATGATATTTATCTTGGATTGGTTTTAAGGCATTTACAACTACTTGTGCTAAATCACCTTTAAAATCTCCATATCCTTTCCCTTCATATATCGCTTCAATATCACTAATTTCTTTTCCAGTGAAGATGGAATAAATCGTTAATAGATTTGAAACACCAGGTTTAAGGTCTTTATCATATTTCACAATGCCATCAGAGTCTGTGACTGCGCTTTTAATTTTCTTTTCAATCACTTTTGGTTCATCTAAGATCGAAATAAACGATTTTGTATTCGGATCTGATTTGCTCATTTTCTTCGTTGGTTCTTGGAGGGACATAATTCTGGCCCCAACTTTAGGGATACGAACTTCAGGAATAGTGAAGATATCGTTATACTTTTTATTAAATCTTTCTGCTAAATCTCTTGTTAATTCCAAATGCTGTTTTTGATCTTCTCCAACTGGAACTAAATCAGTGCTATAAAGCAGAATATCAGCAGCCATTAATGGGGGATATGTTAATAATCCAGCAGATACTGCATCTTTGCCTTCTGATTTATCCTTAAATTGGGTCATTCTTTCTAATTCACCAATGTAAGATACACACTGCATCATCCATCCTGCTTGCGCATGTGCAGGAACTTCGGATTGGACGAACAAAGTTGCCTTTTCTGGATCAATACCTACAGCAATATAAAGTGCAGCAAGGCTGCGAATATTTTTTCTCAGTTCCAGACGATCTTGAGGAACTGTTATGGCATGCTGGTCAACAATGCAAAAATAACAGTTGTATTCATTTTGCAGTTCAATAAATTGTTTGAGTGCACCAATATAGTTGCCAAGCGTGATGGTACCGCTTGGCTGGATACCTGAAAAGATAGTTTTCATGTTATATTCCTCCTTAAATTATGGATGAGAAGAGAAAAAAAGGCAGCAAAAAGACCATTCGTCCCTAATATTTAGGGACGAATGGTCCGCGTTGCCACCCTAATTACTCAAAATGAGTCACTCTGTACCCGCAAAACTGCAGGCTGCCTAATAACGCAGACAATACGTAAAATAAAGAAATTAATTCTTTATACTTAAGCTCCAAAGTCCATTCTATTTACCCGGATTCCTGTTCCCACCAGCCACAGGATCTCTTAAAACCAGACAGTAAATGTACTACTCTTCATCATAGCCATTCTTTTATTAGTTAGTAAGATTATTATATAAGAAACTTAATTTGAATTCAAATGCATTGACTGATATTTTGCCCATTTTAAAATTCATTTCAATTTATTGAATAGAGGAGAAGGAGAGATTTGTCGAAAAATGACCCTTTTCGTAAAAAAAATTTAATCTTCAAAGTGTTAGTATATTAATATTTTTCAGCAAATTAAGACCTATGGTAGAACTTTCCTACTAAAAACTTACTTGCAATCAAGAAATAAAATACTTATAATAAAAATCACCAAACAATTTCTTTACAAAAATGTTACATTCTCAATAAAATTTGATTGTCTATCAGCATATTTTTTGCAAAACTCAAACTCTGATGTAAGTTTTTCATACTTATAACTCCAAAACTAGTATTAACTTTTATATTTCGATATAATTATCAGAATATAGAGGATAATCAATCTTTGAGCATAGGTTAACTTATTTTACGACGAGAGAAGTGGTTTGCACTTTTTTCTTTAATGTAAAAAGACAGACTATTTCAGCAATATATGTCAGGAGGACAATTGTATTTTAGGAGATTTTTGTACAAGTACAGTTTGGGGAAAAATAATAGGGGGTTTTACCGTGAACAAAAAGAGATTTTCATTTCTCTTCAGCATCTTGCTTGTACTAAGCATGTTCCTTGCAGCATGTAGCGGCGGCGATGACAACGCTGATGGCGGCGATAGCGGCGACGGCGGATCTGATGTAGAACAAAATTTAAGTGTTAATATCAATACTGAACCACCTTCTTTACACCCAGGTTTAGCTAAGGATTCAACTTCTGGTACTGTACTTCGCCAAACAATGGAAGGATTAACTCGTATTGGCAAAGAAGGTACACCTGAAGAAGCAATGGCAGAGAGCTGGGAAGTTTCAGATGACCAAACAGTTTACACTTTCAAAATTCGTGAAGCTCAATGGTCAAATGGTGACCCTGTAACTGCTAACGATTTTGAAGCAGCATGGAAATGGGCTATTGACCCAGCTAACCAATCTGAGTATGCATACCAATTAAACTACATCGCTGGTGCTGAAGCAGCTAATACTGGCGAAGGTTCACTTGATGATGTAGGCGTTAAGGCAATTGATGAGAAAACTTTAGAAGTAACTCTTGCAAATCCAACTCCATTCTTCTTAGAGTTGACTGCATTCTACACTTACTTACCATTTAACAGCAAAGTAGCTGAAGCAAATGCTGAGTGGGCTAACGATGCTGGTGATGATTATACAACTAACGGTCCTTTCCATATGACTGAATGGGCTCACAGTGATAAAATTGTTCTTGAAAAGAGCGATACTTACTGGGATAAAGATGCTGTAAAATTAGACACAATTGAAATGATCATGGTTAACGATCCAAATACAGAACTATCTATGTTTGATAACGGTGAACTTGATTGGGCAGGAGCTCCAACTGGTGCACTTCCACTAGATGCTCTTCCTGCATTAAAAGATGAAGGCCGTCTAATTACTGAACCAATTGCAGGAACTTACCTGTACAAATTTAATACAACTGTTGAACCATTCAACAATGCAAATATCCGTAAAGCATTTGCACACGCAATGAACCGTCAAGAATTAATTGACAATGTTACACAAGGTGAACAGCTACCAGCAATGGCGCTTGTACCACCGACAATGTTCCCAGAGAACGAAGAAGGCTACTTCCCTGATAACGATATGGAAGCTGCGAAAGAATATTTAGAAAAAGGTTTAGAAGAGCTTGGTTATAGTGATGCTTCTGAACTTCCTGCAATTACTCTTTCTTACAACACATCTGAAGGCCACCAAAAGATTGCACAAGCAATCCAAGATATGTGGACTCAAAATCTTGGTGTTGAAGTAACACTTAACAACCAAGAGTGGGCTGTATACTTAGACAGCGTACATGCTTTAGATTACCAAGTTGCTCGTATGGGCTGGTTAGGTGACTTTAACGACGGAATCAACTTCCTTGAAGCTTATCGTGATGCTGATGGCGGTAACAACGATACTGGCTGGGAAGATCCTGAGTTCCAAGAATTACTTGCTCAATCTGCGACAGAAACAGATGCAGATGCTCGTCAGCAGCTATTAAAAGATGCTGAAGCGATCTTTATGGATGCAATGCCTGTAGCACCTATCTATTTCTACACAAATAACTGGGTTCAAAACGAAAACTTAAAAGATGTTGCAATTTCTGGTCTTGGAGATGCTCAATTCAAATGGGCATATTTTGAATAATCGATAGTAATTTGACGAAAGGTATATGGGATCAAGTTTCCCATATACCTTCGTTTCTGTAACTTGAAGCTGCGAATTCGACCAATAAATGACAAATTTACTTTGTTTTGTAGTTGTGGTCTTTCTTATAAAAAGTATTAATATGGAGGTGTTGTCAATGGCTAAATATATAGGGAAGCGTTTGTTGTACATGCTTATTTCATTATGGCTAATTGTTACAGCAACGTTCTTTTTTATGCGCATGGCACCTGGAAACCCGTTCACATCTGAGAAGCAGTTACCTCCCGAAATTGAAGCAAACTTAAATGCACACTATGGATTAGATCAGCCATGGTACGTTCAATACGGAGAGTATTTACTAAGAATCTTAAAATGGGATTTTGGTCCGTCATTCAAGTATAAGAGTCAAACAGTTAATGACTTGATCAGTGAAGGTTTCCCGGTATCATTTCTATTAGGATTGGAAGCGATCTTTTTAGCAGTTGCAATTGGTGTTTTATTAGGAATTATTGCTGCCTTGAAACACAATAAGTGGCAGGATTACACAGCAATGATTGTCGCAGTTCTAGGTATATCTGTTCCATCATTTATAATGGCATCATTCCTGCAATATTTCCTTGCAATCAAATGGGGCATATTCCCTGTTGCCAGATGGGAAGGGTTTATGTACACAGTTCTTCCAGCACTTGCACTTGCTTCTACTCCAATGGCATTTATCGCTCGCTTAACTCGTTCGAGTATGCTGGAGGTACTTGCAAATGATTATATTAAAACAGCTAAATCCAAAGGTTTAAGTAGTGGTGCAATTACGGTCAAGCATGCGATTCGTAATGCTATGCTTCCTGTTGTTACATACATGGGTCCGCTTACGGCCAGTATTTTAACAGGTAGCTTTGTTATTGAAAGAATCTTTGGTTTACCAGGACTAGGTGCACACTTTGTAACAAGTATCTCTAACCGGGATTACACAGTTATTATGGGTGTAACGGTATTCTATAGTATTCTATTACTTGTATCTATTCTCCTTGTAGACATTGCATACGGAATCATCGACCCACGCATTAAGCTTGCCGGCGGGAAGAAGGGAGAGTAAACCATGGAAATATCAAAAGATAAGTTCAAAGTAGTTGGAACCCAGCTGGAAGATGCTGAAAAGATATCGAAACCGAGCCTCTCCTTTTGGAAAGATGTTTTCGTTCGTTTCCGTAAAAATAAACTGGCATTATTCGGTTTAGTTTTATTAGCAATTCTCATCTTTATGGCGATCTTTGGTCCAATGATGACAGAATATGATTATAAGCAAAATGATCTGGCTAACAAAAACCAGGCACCATCTTCAGAGCATTGGTTTGGAACAGATGATTTAGGCCGTGACGTTTTTACTCGTACATGGGAAGGTGCCCGCATCTCGATCTTTATCGGTGTTGCAGCAGCTCTAATTGACCTATGTATTGGTGTTATCTGGGGTGGAATTGCCGGCTATAAAGGCGGTCGTACAGATGAATTTATGATGCGCTTTGCCGACATTCTCTATGGAATCCCATATTTGCTATTAGTTATTCTATTAATGGTTGTGTTAGGTCAAGGTTTAGGAACAATGATTCTGGCCATGACGATTACCGGCTGGATTAACATGTCACGTATTGTACGTGGACAAGTTCTCTCGCTGAAAAATCAAGAATACGTGCTTGCTGCTAAGACACTAGGGGCAAATACAACAAGAATTATGGGTAAACACTTAATTCCAAATGCTATGGGACCAATCTTGGTTACCATGACGTTAACTGTACCATCTGCTATCTTTACTGAAGCATTTTTAAGCTTCCTTGGACTTGGTTTAACACCGCCGCTTGCGAGCTGGGGAACAATGGCTAATGATGGATTGCCTGCATTGCGTTACTATCCTTGGCGTTTATTCTTCCCGGCGATCTTTATC
Source organism: Cytobacillus gottheilii (assembly GCF_001636345.1). GTDB lineage: Bacteria > Bacillota > Bacilli > Bacillales > Cytobacillaceae > Cytobacillus > Cytobacillus gottheilii. The sequence continues at coordinate 3,167,562 of NZ_KV440945.1, read as the reverse complement.
TGTTTAACTATCTTTGCATTTAATGTAGTTGGCGATGGCTTGCGCGACGCTCTTGATCCAAGATTACGTAAATAGGAGTGAGAATATGGAAAAAATACTTGAAGTCAAAGATTTAAAAGTCTCATTCCAAACTTATGGAGGACAAGTTCAAGCAGTTCGTGGTGTGAGCTTTGATCTTCATAAAGGTGAGACGCTTGCTATTGTTGGTGAATCTGGTTCTGGTAAAAGTGTAACTTCCCAGACGATTATGAAATTAATTCCAATGCCTCCTGGACAAATTACCGGCGGACAAATCCTTTTTAATGGCGATGACATTGTTCCAAAGTCAGAAAAAGAAATGGAAAATATCCGCGGAAAAGAAATCAGTATGATCTTCCAAGATCCAATGACTTCTTTAAACCCAACAATGCGTGTTGGAACTCAAATTATGGAAGTTCTTATTAAGCATCAAAACATGTCCAAGCAAGAAGCGAAAAAACGTGCAACTGAATTGCTGCGTCTAGTTGGTATTCCAATGCCGGAAAAACGTGTTGTTCAGTACCCTCACGAATTTTCTGGCGGTATGAGACAGCGTGCAATGATTGCGATTGCTTTGGCAGCTAGTCCTAAGCTTTTAATTGCCGATGAGCCAACAACAGCATTGGATGTAACAATTCAAGCGCAAATTCTTGATTTAATGAAAGAATTGCAAAATAAGATGGATACTTCAATCATCTTTATTACGCATGACCTTGGTGTGGTAGCAAATGTTGCTGATCGTGTTGCTGTCATGTATGCTGGACAAATTGTAGAAATGGGAACGGTTGATGAAATTTTCTATGATCCACGTCATCCATATACATGGGGCTTGCTTGCATCAATGCCAAGTCTTGAGAACGACAATGATGCAGAGCTGGCTGCAATTCCAGGAACACCTCCGGATTTAACAAATCCGCCAAAAGGTGATGCATTTGCTGCTCGTAATCAATATGCATTGGCAATTGATTTTGAAGAAGAACCGCCAATGTTCCAAATTTCTGAAACTCATTTTGCAAAAACATGGCTGCTTCATCCGGATGCACCGCAGGTAAATCCGCCTGAATCTGTAATGAAGCGTATACGCAAATTATCCTCTAACTTTGAGAAGCCTGTTCTTGTTAAGGAGGGTAAATAACAATGGCTGAAAAGCTTTTACAAATTAAAAACTTAAAGCAGCACTTTAATGTGGGAAAACCTAATATGGTTAAAGCCGTTGATGGAATCACATTTGATATTTACAAAGGTGAAACTTTAGGACTTGTTGGCGAATCTGGCTGCGGTAAATCAACAACTGGCCGTACCATTATTCGTCTATATGATGCAACAGACGGTGAAGTGCTGTTTGAAAACGAAAATGTTCATGGAAAAAAATCTGCAAAAGAACTGAAAAAGTTCAACCGTAAGATGCAAATGATTTTCCAGGATCCTTATGCTTCTTTAAACCCTCGTATGACTGTAGCTGATATTATTGCTGAAGGCATTGATATACACGGTCTTGCAAGTTCAAAGAAAGAGCGTATGGAAAAGGTTTATGAGCTATTAGAAACAGTTGGTTTGAATAAAGAACACGCCAACCGTTATCCGCATGAGTTTTCCGGCGGTCAAAGACAGCGTATCGGAATTGCTCGTGCACTTGCAGTAGATCCTGAATTCATCATTGCTGATGAGCCGATTTCTGCACTGGATGTTTCGATTCAAGCTCAAGTTGTTAACCTAATGAAAAAGCTGCAGCGTGAAAAAGGACTTACGTACTTATTTATCGCCCATGATCTTTCAATGGTTAAATATATAAGTGACCGAATTGGAGTAATGTACTTCGGGAAGCTTGTTGAACTTGCTTCTGCCGAAGATTTATACAATAACCCTATTCATCCATATACGCAGTCGCTTCTGTCTGCTATTCCACTTCCAGATCCTGAATCTGAACGTACACGTAAGCGTAAATCATATGATCCAGCTGTTCATAACTATGCTTCAGATGAAAAGATTGAGATGCGCGAAGTAGCCCCTGGCCACTATGTGTATTGCTCTGAAAAGGAATTAAAGCAATATCAAGCACAATATAAGCATTAAACTCGAAACGATCTCTTTTTAAGGGATCGTTTTTTTTATAAAAGGACGTTGAAGCATATGTTAATTATAAAGTTGTTTAATTAACAGTATAAATAAAATATTCAGTTATTCTTTAGTCCTTTTATCCACTAACTTACTTTTTACTATCATACACTAAAACTAATGTAATTACTATTATAAATTTTCAATTAATTGTATTAGTTTTAACATTTCCCTCAATTAAAAGAAAAATGCATTTAATAAAAAATTTTGTCTATAAATGTATTAATTTCTTGTCGAAAGATTGATAAACTGTATGAAAGGGTACGGAGAGAAGGAGGGGAGGACAACAGCTATGAACAATAAAAGTGTATTCAGTGTTATTAGTTTAATCGTATTTCTATTGGTCTTAAATCTATCACCACAGCATTCTTTTGCAGTGGAAGAGGATTCTGTCAAAATGAACGGAATGATGCCGCAAAAAGAATTCTATGACTTGAAAAAAGAGCTGCCAGAAGTTATCAATAGGTTTAAATTTGATTCAGGTTATACGTTCACTTATCCAGATGCTGTTAGAGGCGTATATGTTACAGGGCATTCTGCAGGTGGGGAAAGATTTAACACATTAATCAATCTCATTAATGGAAGTGATTTGAATGCAATGGTCATTGATATTAAAGATGATTGGGGTAATCTAACTTACATACCAGAGGAAAATTCCCCTTACTCTCCGATTGGAAAGCCATATATTAAGAATCCTAAAACAATGATGGATACTCTGGAAGAAAATCAAGTTTATCCGATTGCAAGGGTAGTTGTGTTTAAGGATACGGAGCTTGCTAACAAAAAACCTGAATGGTCTTTTAAAGATGGTAATCAAGTATGGAAAAACGGCCGCGGGGAGTCTTTTGTAAATCCATTCTTAAAGGAAGTCTGGGATTATAATGTAGATTTGGCGATTGAAGCGGCAAAGATGGGCTTTCAGGAAATCCAATTTGATTATGTGCGTTTTCCAGAAGGGTTTGAGACTCGAGATAATGAATTAAGCTACAATCATGGCGATTATACGGATGAGTCCACTGAAAACGTGCAAAAAAGGGTTAGTGCTGTAACTGATTTTGTAGCTTATGCGAAAGAAAAGTTAAAACCTTATGGTGTGAAGGTGTCTGTTGATATCTTTGGCTATTCAGCAACATTGCCTGAGGCACCGGGGATTGGGCAAAATTTCTCTAAGATTTCTGAAAATGTTGATGTCATTTCCTCTATGATTTATCCAAGCCATTGGACATCTTATTTTGGGATTGCAAAACCTGATCTAGAGCCATATAAACTGGTAAGTGAATATGCGAAGCTTGAGAATAAAAAGCTTGGTGAACTAGAATCTTCCCCAGTCTCAAGGCCATGGCTTCAGGATTTTACTGCTTCCTATTTAGGAAGTGGAAATTATCTGGAATATGGAAAAGAAGAGGTTGAAGCGCAAATTAGAGCTTTGAATGAAAACGGCATAGATGAATTTCTATTATGGAATGCAGGAAATTCGTATACTGAAAATGTGGATTATACACCTTTAGACTAGCAAGTATTTCAATAAGGTATGACCCATAAGGGAGCAGTTCCGATTGTAGGTTTATCAACAGATAATCGGGCTGCTTTTTCTTTAGTCTATTGTGTCATTTGACAAACTATATTAATACGTTATGATGAAAGAGCCAAGCGATAAAGGCTTGCATCATCCAAACTTCCAGTACCTTAAATCTTTTGCTGCAGCTAATCAGTAGACAAGAGGCAGATAAAGCAGCGTGCAGAGATCTAGAAGATAAACCTCCACCTTTCTTCTCAAAATGTATCCTTTATAATTGAACAGTTTTCATTTAATATCGTTACCCTCACACGATTTGAAGAGAATGTTTCTTTTCATTGAAATCATGCATGAACTGACTGTTATTTACGAATACTTCATTTGATGCGTTACTTCATAACGATCGAATGCTTAAACGGTATATACAATAAATGAGCGGAAAGCTGGGAGCTTATCATGCTGGAAAGAATACTTCGCCTAGGTTGTACTAGGTAAAAAAAGGAGAAGATCCATGCATTGGTATGAAAAATTAAATCAATATTTTCCTATTGAAGAAATGAAATCAAAAGAGCATATGGAAACTTTGCTTGATGAACAGTCAGAAATTTATCATAAAGATGAAGGACCACATCATGTCTTGATGTATGTGGAACTTGACCATTTTGTTTTTATTGATTATTTATTTGTATCCAAGGATGCCCGGGGGATGGGCCTTGGCAAAAAGCTGCTTGGCAAGATGAAGGATAAAGGGAAGCCAATCATTTTAGAGGTTGAACCAGTTAATTATGACGATACGGATACAGAGAAGCGCCTGCGTTTCTATAAGCGTGAAGGCTTTAAACATGCACAGTCTATTGGATATCGCAGAAGATCACTGGCCACGAAAGAAATCAATGCAATGGAAATCCTCTACTGGGCACCGAATAATGAATCAGAAGATACTATTTTTGAAGCAATGAAGACAACCTATGAACTTGTTCACACATATAAGGATAAGCAATTTTATGGAGAGTCTTACCAGAAAGTAGATGAAGTCCTGACCTTTGATGAAGGAGAGAGCGGAAAAAACGTCCTTGATCGCCTATAAAATAACCGGTGGAATATAATGTTTTCTTAAAATAAGCGTTTCAGCTCACGATAAAACCGAACAATTAACAGATTTCTTATCATTATCTGTTAAATCGTTCGGTTTTTATTTTGGTTTCTGATCTTAAAAAATAGATACTCATCTCATGAGTAAACTTTGATATGCTGGGAATAGCGGCATGCATGCTGTGAAAGTTAGCTTTACTCCTCAGGGAAAGCCCTTTCAAGCAGTGAAACTATTCAGTGACGTTTAATCCTTTTTTCAATTTAATAGCTTTAATTGAGAAAATAATAGTGAATTTAAGTTTAAAACTTGTAAAAAGGGGTACCTATTGAATATAAACTACCCTAATTAAAAGAGGAAATGTGAATACTTTGTGAACGTTTTATCGTTTTAAATGAAAAATGAAACTTTTTCACGCTTCAATCGTCTTATATAGTGTAACAGAGAATTTACTGTTTAACCTAAAAGATCATCTCATACTTTTAGGGTGTTTATAAAAACTTATATCCAATGGGCTTCTATTAGTGTATAATAGATAATACAAATTACTTTTTTAAAGTGATTTTAATTTACAAAGCTCCAAGTTTTATAAACAAGAAAAAAATCTAACAATAGATCTAATAATATGTCTAAATTAAGGGAGTGTGAATTTGTAAAATGGTCACATTATACACTTCACCAAGTTGCACATCTTGCAGGAAAGCGAAACAATGGTTAGAGGAGCATGAAATTCCTTATAAAGAAAGAAATATTTTTTCTGAGCCATTATCAATTGAAGAAATTAAAGAAATTCTTCGAATGACAGAGGACGGAACAGATGAAATTATTTCAACTCGTTCAAAAACGTTCCAAAAATTAGATGTTAATCTTGAGACGATGCCTCTTCAAAATTTATTTGAATTGATTAAAGATAATCCCGGCCTGCTTAGACGCCCAATTATTATTGATGAGAAACGTTTACAGGTTGGTTATAATGAAGACGAGATTAGACGATTCCTTCCAAGAAAGGTACGTACGTATCAGCTTCGTGAAGCACAACGACTTGTTAATTAAATTTTTAAACCTTCTTTCAATTGATGAAAGAAGGTTTTTATTTGTTTTTTATAAACGCAGAAACACACTGGATCACCCGTTTTAATGCCACAATTCTCTTTTCTTGTAGATGCGCTATATTTCTGTTAAAATACATTAACCACTTTTAAAAAGAGGAATTAGGCATATAACGGTTTTTAATGAATCATGCTTTTTTAATTCCCTTTATTCTGTTTTTATCATAAAATATAAGTACAAGGCACATAATTTGGACTTAATCGTAGGCCTTTGCTCTAAAAGAATGGTTAAAACAGATTAACCTGTTCTATACTGGGTATATGGAGAAAAAGTAACTATTTAAGGGTCTTTAGTCCCTTCAACCATAGCCAGAAGGGAGAGTTGTTGTATGGAAATTGAACGTATTAATGATAATACAGTTAAGTTTTACATTTCTTACATTGATATAGAGGAAAGAGGCTTTGATCGCGAGGAAATCTGGTATAACCGCGAAAGAAGTGAAGAATTATTTTGGGAAATGATGGATGAGGTTCATCGGGAAGAAGATTTCTTTGCAGAAGGTCCGCTTTGGATACAAGTTCAGGCGCTGGATAAAGGCTTAGAAGTACTTGTCACAAGGGCACAGCTCTCAAAAGATGGCCAAAAATTAGAACTTCCTGTTCCAGATGAAAAAGCGCAGGATCTTCCGGTTGATGAAAGAATTGAAGAGTTGCTTGATCATCACTTTAATTCTGAAGATGCAACTGAAGAAAATGAACAGTATGAAGGCAATTTGGAATTTCTAATAACCTTCAAAGACTTTGAAGATATTATTTCTCTGTCAAAAAAATCAGAGCTTGATTCCATCAAAACAACATTATATTCTTTTGAAGGCAGCTACTATTTATTTCTTGATTTTGACGAAGAATTGTTTGATGAAGAAGATATCGACAATCTTCTCAGCATTATGCTTGAATATGGTTACGAAACGCAAGTAACAATCCACCGTATTACTGAATACGGAAAAACGATTATTGAAAGTAATGTTTTTGCAGAACTTCGTAAATATTTCAAATAACCAAAACGATTTCAATATTGAAATCGTTTTTTTTTGCATTTTAAAAATTGTATATACTTTGACAGTAACATAATTATCCATAAATTTTTCAAACATAAAGGAGTTAGATGTATGATTCACGAATACCTACTAGAAAGAAAGGAGGAAGAATGATGTTAACTGCAGTAAACAGCTCAGGGGAAGTTGTTTCACTTTTTAGGTCATACACTAGAGCCGAGGCTATATCTCTCAAGGAGAAGGGACCTTACTTTTGCCGTGAGTGTTCGGAAACATTGTTATTAAAAGCTGGCACAAAACGCATTCCGCACTTTGCTCATCACATGCATTCGAGGTGTCCGGAAAGCTATGAAAATGAGTCGCAATATCATTTGAATGGAAAAATTAAGCTATACAATTGGCTGCGGCAAAAAGGAGTCACTCCCGTAATGGAATATTATTATCATGAAATTCAGCAGAGGGCAGATATAGGATTTATATATAAGGAACAATCATTTGCCATTGAATTTCAGTGCTCGCCGATTTCAGAGGATTTGTTTTACAAGCGAACCCAGTCCTATCTCCAAGCTGGCATCATCCCAATCTGGATCATAGGAGCTAACAAAATCAAACGGATCGATCACAACAGAATTGCACTTACCTCATTTAATTATCTATTCCTTTCACTATATGAAAGGAAGTCATGGGAAATCCTAGCGTTTTGTCCAAACACAATGCATTTTGTTTTTCTTAAAAACCCGCTTCCATATTCCACGAAAAACACATTCGTCAACCTGCAAATTAAACCGCTCAAAAATCTTGATCTCTCTACATTACTCCATCTTTCAAACGAATCTTCATCTATATCTTTTCAGCAATGGCAATCTGTCATCAGAAAGCAAAAAGACTTTGCAGCAGTTAGAAATAGCTCTTTCGGTAAAGCAATGTTAGCCGAATTATATAATCATCGTATCTCTCCATCACAACTTCCTTCAGAAATTGGTCTTCCTGTTTTTCATTCACCCTATATTTCCACACCACCTTTGCAATGGCAAACGTTTCTAATGATGGATGTAATAATGAAGAAAAAGACATTTACGATAAGCGACGCCAAAACCTCCTTTTATAAGAGGGTTCGGAGTAAAAGTATTTCAGTGAGAAGATTCCCTCTTTTCGATGAATCTGAGGAGTTTCGAGCTGTTGAGGAGTATTTCAGCTTATTAGAACATTTATATATAATCTCCAAAACAGACCAGGGAGGATATTTTGTTTCTAATAAACTTATATTTCCTTATAGCCAAAATGAACAAGTGCAATATGATCAATCTTTAAACAAGCGATTTGGAAAATATATAATGAAACAAGCCAGTCAAAACCAATTTAATAAATGAAATACAGTCTTTTAGCACAGAATAGGATGAGACGCTGATAAAAATATCGGAAAATAGCAGGAATTTTCGCAGTAAAGGAGAAGTAACCTATAGTGCTATTGTTAAAATTACCACTACTATTTATCGCATTATTTACTGGAGGGGACAATACAATGACAAATGAAACTGCCGCTGTGCAAAAATTGCCGGCCAGAAGTGAAATTGCAGTTGAAGATACTTGGAGGCTAGAAGATATTTTTGAGACAGATGAGGTTTGGGAAAAGGAATTTAAAGCAGTTGAAGCTTTAATACCTGAAGCATCCAAGTATGAAGGTAAGCTTGGTGAAAGTGCAGACGTATTGTATGAAGCACTTCAGTATCAAGATCATTTGTTTTCAAGATTAAGCAAGCTCTATACATATGCTCATATGAAATATGATCAGGATACAACTAATTCGAAGTATCAGGGAATGGAAGACAGAATTAAAACTGTATACTCGAAAGCAGGCGCTGCACTGGCTTATGTTGTGCCAGAACTTCTTGCCATTGAAGAAAAAAAGGTAGAGGGCTTTTTAGAGGAAAAAGAAGAGCTCAAGCTTTATAAGCAAGCTCTTGATGAAATTAATTTACAGCGTCCACATGTGTTATCAGCCGAGCAGGAGGCTTTGCTTGCCCAAGCGTCAGAAGTGCTTGGGGCATCCAGCAATACATTTGGAGCACTGAATAATGCCGATCTTGAATTCCCGGCTATTAAAGATGAAAACGGCAATGAGGTGGAGGTCACACATGGCCGTTACGTGCGCTTCTTAGAGAGTGATGACCAACGGGTGCGCCATGATGCATTTAAGGCAGTATACGGCACATATGGACAGTTTAAAAATACCTTTGCAAGTACTTTAAGCGGAAATGTGAAAAATCATAACTTTAATGCTCAAATCAGGAAATATGAATCAGCAAGACAAGCAGCACTTGCCAATAATAATATCCCAGAGAGTGTTTATGATAACTTAGTCAGCACAATCAATGATAACCTTCACCTGTTGCACCGCTATGTAAAACTGCGCAAGAAAGTCCTTGGATTAGAGGAATTGCATATGTATGATCTCTATACACCTCTAGTAAAGGATGTAAAGATGGAGGTTTCATATGATGAGGCGAAGGAGCATATCTTAAAGGGGCTTGCACCATTAGGAGAAGACTATTTAAATGTGCTCAAAGAGGGCTTTGAAAACCGCTGGGTGGATGTACACGAGAATAAAGGGAAAAGAAGCGGTGCTTATTCATCAGGAACTTATGGGACAAATCCATATATACTAATGAACTGGCAGGATAATGTAAATAATCTGTTTACTCTAGCTCATGAATTTGGTCATTCTGTACACAGTTATTACACAAGAAAAAACCAGCCATATCCATACGGAAATTATTCAATTTTTGTTGCTGAGGTTGCATCCACATGCAATGAAGCTCTTTTAAATGATTACTTGCTTAAGACAATTGATGATGACAAGAAGCGTCTGTATCTCCTAAATCATTTCCTTGAAGGATTCAGAGGTACTGTTTTCCGTCAAACGATGTTTGCCGAATTTGAACATTTAATTCATGAGAAGGCTCAAAACAATGAAGCATTAACAGCAGAATCATTGACTGAAGCTTATTATGAATTAAATAAAAAATATTTCGGGGAAGAAGATATCATTATTGACGAAGAGATTGGTCTTGAATGGTCTAGAATTCCTCATTTCTATTACAACTATTATGTTTATCAATATGCTACAGGCTATAGTGCCGCTACAGCACTAAGCAAGCAAATTTTAGAAGAGGGACAGCCGGCAGTCGATCGCTATGTCGAATTCTTAAAAGCTGGAAGCTCTGATTATCCTATTGAGGTTCTGAAAAAAGCAGGCGTTGATATGACCAGCAAGCAAGCTATTGAAGATGCATGCAAAGTTTTTGAAGAAAAACTAAATGAGATGGAAGAACTTCTATCTTAAAAACTTTAATTAAAAAAGGCAGCTAAGCTACGTTCAGCTTTGGCTGCCTTTTATTTTTAGCTTTAATATAAAAGTGGGCAATGAAGCCTTGAAAAAACCATCATATAGCTATGGCAATATGTTAGAATCCTTTAAATCGATTTCTGTTATTTAAGAAAGATATGAATGTTATTAATGAAGCAAACAATAGAGGTGCAGTAATAAAAAGGGGAACAAGCTTTAATAAACCTAATACATTTAGAAAAAAGCAAAAAATCAATACTGCCAGGATTGAAAAAAGTTGGATTTTTTTCATCTTTACACCTCCTATTACGAGATAACTTAAACGGAAATACAATTTATTCTACTTTATGAATTTGTCCAAGAAAAAATGAATTTGATATGTGTTTTGAATTTTTGACAATAATGTGAAAAGAAGCACAAAATGGTTGATGTTAATTGTTCCACATGATATATTATGGTTGTGAAGTTAATCACAAGCAAACATATACCCCTTTGTTTGATCGTGAAAAATTTCTCCCATCCCCTTTGTTCGTTTATGTATATGAAGAGCCGTGCAAAAAAGCATGGCTTTTTCATTTTAATCTCTCCTTTTAACCATGTCACGATTCTGTTTAATCCCCAGCAAATATCTTGCTTAGTTAAGTTCTATTTATAAAAAAAAGCTATGTCAGAAAGACATAACTTAAATTTTTTCACAGTATTTCCAAAAATGTCCGTATTTTGCCGGCACAGGTTCAGCTATTTGTTTAAGCTGCAGCTTTTTCATTATTCTATTTACTTCCGTTTCAGTCATATTATAGACAACGGCAATTTCTTTTGCCGCGACAAGTTTAAAGTAAGCAAGAAAATCTTCAATATCAGGCAAAGGAGATTTCTCCGGCTGCTCCGGAAGCATTTCTTCTAAAATCTGTTCGTAAATATCGTACGGATAATAACCTGTTACTTTAATCCCTTCCTCTTCAATATTTTCATTGAAAAAGACGAGCGTTGGAATTTCTTCAACTTCCATTTCAGCAGTGATTTTCAAATCGCATTGAAAGGCTTTTGCCGCACTTTCAGAGTGCATATCAGCGACAAATTCCACTACATCTAACCCAGTATCTCTAGCGCAATCTTTTAGCACTTCAAAGCTGGAAACATTTTGTTTTTCTAGAAACAGTGCTTCTTGCAGCTTCCGTAAAAAGCGAATGCCTGATTTCCTTCCTTGCAGCTCTGCCGCCTTAATGGCAATAGAGGCCAAATATGGAGAGGAGATTGGATTTTCAAACCATAAATTCCCATCGCAGGACATACCAGATCGACTCGCTGTTTTTTCCCAAAGCTCTGCGATGTTTTCATAATTTTTTTTGCGGCCCATATTTAAAGCAGCCAGCTTGCCGCTTAATACATGTTTAATGGAAAAATAGCGTCCATACTCAATCGTCAGCTTTTTTATAATCGGCTCCAACGCCCAGCATTCAGGACATAAAGGATCAAGGAACATGTACAATTCCAATGGTTTCTTTTCATTGCCATGGCAATGGGGAGACGCCATCTTTGTTTCAAATCGTTCATGATTGTTCAAGAGCTCTCACCTTTCATTTCATCTTTATCTGGAGTATTAATCATATGCTGGGCAGTCAGGTTAAGCCTGGCAAAAAAATCCTCTCTTAATGGGCCGGTCAGCTCTACTTCATCCATTGCATTATGCATACATGAAACCCATGCACGAGCACGCAATGGCGTTATTTCAAAAGGCAAATGCCTGGCTCTTAGCATAGGGTGCCCATGCTCTGCTGTATAAATTTGTGGTCCGCCTAAATACTGAGTTAAAAATTGTTTTTGTTTCCTGGCTGTTTCTTCTAAGTCTTTTGGAAAAATAGGAGCGAGATCAGGATGCTCTGCAACTCTAGTGTAAAAAGCGTCGACAAGCTGATGAAGCTTATCTTCACCGATTATGTCAAATGGTGTCTGCATTTTTCCTGTCATATTCATTACTCCCTTTATTAAATTAGCTCAATGCCTGAATGATAGACACAGCATGAGCCACATTATCGTCTCGCAGTACATTTGCTGGAATATATTAAAAGTGGTGTATAGATGTAAATATGATTACAAATAGGTGTAACATGTTTATCGAGATATCTGTTTATATTTTATCAATGTAATCAAGATATCTCAAACAAACCGCATTTTGGGAATGAATTAGACTAGAATGCGATATATGGATAATGTTAAATTCGTGCATATTTAGGCTGGAGAATAGCAATGGGATTGTAAGTTGAAGAATAATTGTGGATAAAGACAGGAATAAGCCTGCAATCAAAGTCAGCAGGCTTATTTTTTACAAAGAGATCATGTTTAGTTATCTTTTAAGCAAAGTACGAGTTAGTAACCTTTTTAACATAATTTCTTGTCTCATTAAAAGGAGGGATGCCATTGTATTTGTCAACATTGCCTGGTCCTGCATTATAGGCTGCTAATGCAAGTTCAACATTGTCATCATATTTATCCAGCATTTGCCTCAAGTATTTAGTGCCAGCAAAAATATTTTCCTGAGGATCAAAGATGTTTGTCACACCCAGCCCCCTAGCAGTGCCGGGCATGAGCTGCATTAAACCGGAAGCACCAGCATGGCTTACTGCATTTGCATTAAAATTTGATTCTTGTTTTATCACAGATTGAATTAGCTTAACGGGTACATTATATAATTCTGAGGCTTTTTCAATCAGATCATTGAAGCTTCCATTTGTCTTTGTGCCAGAAAGCTTAGATAAGCTAAGAGGCATGAGGTTATTAGACGTACTCATCAAGGAATTCTTGTTTGCGAGCGGCTCAAGAGAAGCGACTGCGCCAAGAGTATTTGGTATTTGCGATTGCAGTGCAGATGTACTGCCGCTTGATAAGAAGTTGGTTAAAAGGTCATTGAATAATGAATCCTCACCTTTAGACGAGCCAGAGGCATTAAAATTCTGCAATGCCTGCAATTCAAGCATTACTTTTAATTGATTGACATTCATCTGTATGCGATCTCCTTCAATAGAAGTATAAAATATACGAACTGGCAGTTTATAGAATTATAATGAAGTCTTTCGGTTATATAAACGTTTAACCTTATTTTCTGTTTCCCTCATAGGAATGCGATATTCAGCAAGTAGCTCCTTAAAAATAACTTCTCCATTTGCTCGATCACTTACCTCATATTCTAACTCAAAATCCTCTTCATTTAAATAGTAACTATTGTCCAGTACTAGCAGTCCGCCTTTATATTCTTTTTCAGCTCTGAGCGTTTTTAATGAGCCAAAAAGGGTTATATCTTCTAAGGAAATGCCATTTTCAGTCAAGATCGAGAAAAGTTCATGGTGTAAAAATTCAGTTTGGTTTAAGCTTTTGGCATTAATTGCTATTTCAGCAGCTTCTTTAGTTAATATATCATTTGTTTCTAATAAACCATTCTCATGCGGCTGTTTTAAAGTAAGTTCATAGTGTCCATTCTTTTCCCGGATCCTTAAGGCACTTTTCTGTTGTTTTAATTGGAAATTGGCTGTGTCAAAATAATAATTTGTTTGAGTTTGAAAATCTCCTTCAGTAAAGTTCAGAGATGATTTCAATAAATCAAACTCACTTTTTGTCAGCAGGTTTTTAAATTCAATTTCAATATGTTTATCCATATTTCAGTTCCTTTCATTGCTAATATTCATTATTATGGCAATCTAAAGCCAAAACTGCAATGACTGTCACCCATTAAATACTATTGTGCTGTCCTTGTATTTAAGGCTCGCCAATCGTCAAGTTTTCTTTATACTTTATAAGGGATAAATTAGCTAGCGCAGGAGTAAAACGGCGGAGGAGCTAATTTGGAAAAAAGTATAAGTGCAACTAAGACTCTGTCATCGCCATGCGGCTCGCCAATCGTCAAGTTTTCTTTAGTTTTTTGTGGATGATATGATAAAATAGGGGGGAGTCTGGAGGTATAATAATGAAAAATAAATTGACGATTTCAGCTGTACATTATCAAGAAGAAGTTAACGAACTTGTTTTATCCATTGATCGTGAGATTGACCTTTCTAACATAAAGCCGATGGAACAAATGTTAGTAGACTCTGATCACTTGGCTTTTGTTTACATATTGGAAGTGGATAACGATTATACATATTTAGTACTCCCAGAGCATTCGTGGAGTGATTTAAAGAAAGCTCATCAAACTGAAGCTGCAGTAAAATTGACAAACGGCAAAACGGAGATTTTATTGACTGCATTCCAAGAAGAACTTTCCTACCTTATCGAAAATATTACCGGTAACAGCAATTATGGTGAAGTTATGGTAGAAAAAGTTGAAAGTATTTTTCAAGGTATAACTCAAGAATAAAAGCAAAATTGAATTACTTATTTTCTTGACGTCTAGTGTAATGCGTCTTTGCTTTGAATTGGCAAAAGCAAGCGCCTTACGCTTTTCTAAAAGGGTGGTATTTATGCATTGGGATCTTTTTTTGGCTCCATATAAACAGGCCGTTGATGAGTTAAAAGTAAAGCTTAAAGGAATGAGAAGTCAATTCGAGATGAATTCTGATCATTCTCCGATTGAATTTGTAACTGGAAGGGTAAAGCCCATTGCAAGTATATTAGATAAAGCAAATCAAAAGGGTATTCCATTGAATCGGCTTGAATCAGACATGCAGGATATTGCTGGCTTAAGGATGATGTGCCAGTTTGTAGATGATATAAGAAAAGTAGTAGAAATTTTGCGGCTGCGGAATGATTTTGAAATTGTTGAAGAACGAGATTATATTTCGCACAAAAAAGCAAGCGGATACCGTTCTTACCATGTCGTCATTGCTTATCCAGTGCAAACAATCAAAGGCGAAAAGAAAATTTTAGCTGAGATTCAAATAAGGACACTTGCCATGAACTTTTGGGCAACGGTTGAGCATTCATTGAATTATAAATATAAAGGACTTTTCCCAGACGATTTAAAGATGAGGCTCCAGCGAGCAGCAGAGGCTGCTTTTCGCTTAGATGAAGAGATGTCAGCCATTAAAGGCGAGATACAGGAAGCGCAAGCATTCTTTACTCGCAATAAGAAAAAGCAGTAGTAAATAGATAGCATGATCCTCAAATGAATGTAAAAGAGGTGCTTTAGACGATGAGATTTGCCATAACTTCTAAAGGGAATTCTGAATCCAATACCCTGATGCACAAAATGAAATCCTATCTACTTGATTTCGAATTAATCTATGATGAAGAAGAGCCGGATCTTGTTATTTCAGTTGGAGGTGATGGCACTTTATTGTATGCCTTCCACAGATATAGCAGCAGGCTTGACCGAACAGCTTTTATTGGTGTACATACTGGTCATCTGGGCTTTTATGCGGATTGGGTTCCAGAAGAAATTGAAAAGCTCGTTATTGCCATTGCAAAAACTCCTTATGAGATAGTAGAGTATCCGTTACTTGAAACGGTTGTAAGGTATCAGAATGGCGGCAAGGAAACAAGATATCTGGCCCTAAATGAATCTACAGTTAAAGCAGATGACGCAACTCTTGTTATGGATGTAGAAATACGGGGGCAGCATTTTGAAAGATTTAGGGGAGATGGTCTCTGTCTTTCAACACCATCTGGAAGTACTGCTTATAATAAAGCGCTCGGCGGAGCGATTTTGCATCCATCACTGCCTGCCATTCAGCTGGCGGAAATGGCGTCTATTAATAATAAGGTTTTCCGGACAGTCGGTTCACCACTAGTTTTGCCAGCACACCATACTTGCATGTTAAAGCCAGTGAATGAACAAGATTTTAAAATAACCATTGATCATCTTTCCTTACTGCATAAAGACGTCAAATCAATACAATTCAGAGTGGCGGAAGAAAGAGTTCGGTTTGCAAGGTTTAGACCGTTTCCATTCTGGAAACGAGTTCATGATTCTTTTGTAGCAGATTGAAAAAACAGATGAATAGAGGCAAGATGTTGTGGCATCTTTTGAACTAGAATGGATAATTGAAAAGGATAGCAGCGGAGTAATGCTGAAACAATTTCTTTTCGAAAAAGGGATTTCCAAATCAGCTTTAACGGATATAAAATTCAGCGGCGGTTCTATCTTTGTAAACGAAGAAATAGAAAATGTCCGTTATGTTTTACAAGAACAGGATCGTGTGAGGGTTGTATTCCCTAATGAAACCACTAGTGAGGGGTTAAAGGGAGAAAGGCTGCCCATTTCGATTGTTTATGAGGATTCTTATGTTATGGTCGTTGACAAAAAGGCAGGCATGAGTACGATCCCTTCACGTGAGCATCCCGCCGGAAGCCTGGCTAATGCCATTATTGGCTACTATGAGGACATTGGTTTACAATCCACCGTCCATATTCTGACAAGGCTTGACCGCGACACGTCAGGTCTAGTGCTTATTGCAAAGCACAGACATGTTCATCATCTTCTGAGCAAACAGCAAAAGATTCATGAGATAAAGCGAACATATGAAGCACTGGTAGAGGGCTCTTTAGACGACTATGGCATCATTGAGGAGCCAATTGGGAGAAAGAAGGAAAGTATCATTGAACGAGAAGTCAGAAGTGATGGTGCTTTTGCACGTACTCGGTACGAAGTAAAGAGAAGGTATGATCAATTTACTCATGTACAGCTCATGTTAGATACTGGCAGAACTCATCAGATTCGTGTTCATTTATCTTTTCTAGGCCACCCGCTTCTTGGAGATGATTTATACGGGGGAAGCGTAGCAAAGATCAACAGACAGGCACTGCATTGCTGTCATCTAACGTTTTACCACCCCTTTTTGAAGAAGGTTCTTTCATTTTCGTCACCGTTGCCTGATGATATTAAAAGACTGCTGCATAATGCAGGTGAATAATAGAAAAGGGTTATGTCTGGAACCAATCTAACTATATACGGACATGATAAAGCCGGAATGTGATTTTCCCGGCTTTTTCTTTTGCTGAAATGATCATTTATCCATTAGATAGGGGCAACATAAGTTTATATTTGATTAGAGGCGCAGATGCTGACGTATTCAGCAAACAAAATCCATTATATAAGGTCATTTTAATGTTTATTTAAGTTTATGAAACTTTTCGCTGGCACTGTATGCGCTATCATTGTTAAGATTGGCGTGTACATTTTGCTTACAAAGAATTCATGGCTAAAAGGCTATTGGAATAAAGGGAGGGATTTGATGGAACACGGTGCATCTGTTGCATCATTAGTAATTGTTATTATCGTTGCATTTTTAACACCTATTATTTTGCATCGTTTAAAATTTAATGTTCTTCCGGTAGTAGTTGCAGAAATTTTAATGGGACTCATTATCGGGAAAAGCGGATTTAATATTGTACAGGAGGATATGTGGCTAGAAACATTATCAACACTTGGTTTCATATTTTTAATGTTTCTGAGCGGACTTGAAATAGATTTCAGTGCGTTTTCCACAAAGAAAAAAAGGGAAAAGCTGCCTAGCGGCAAGCTCGAACCCAATGCTTTTTCAGTAGCCACTATCGTATTTATTGGAATTTTTGTTGTATCACTAGGGCTATCGTATTTATTCGTCCTTGCTGGATTTATTGATAATGCCTTCTTGATGACCTTAATCATTTCAACGATTTCTTTAGGTGTAGTTGTGCCGACTCTGAAGGAAGCACATATTATGAAATCAGGGATAGGCCAGATCATCTTACTAGTCGCTGTTATTGCGGATTTAGTGACAATGATTTTATTAGCAGTATTTGTTTCCGTTAATGATGGCGGGGAAGGCAATACATGGCTGCTTCTTGTCTTATTCGCAGCTGGAGTCGTTTTATACTTCATTGGAAGCCGCTTTAAAAATCGCAGCTTTATTGAATCTTTGTCAACAGGAACTGTACAAATTGGCACAAGAGCAGTTTTCGCTTTAATCATCTTCCTTGTAGCCCTCTCTGAAACAGTCGGTGCAGAGAATATCTTAGGGGCGTTTTTAGCAGGAGTGCTTGTGTCGCTATTATCTCCAAATCAAGAATTGGTACATAAGCTCGATTCATTTGGGTATGGTTTTCTGATTCCGATTTTCTTTGTAATGGTTGGGGTAGATCTCGATATTTGGGCATTGTTCAGTGACAAGAAAATGCTGCTGCTTATCCCGCTGCTGCTAATCGCCTTGCTGCTTTCAAAATTGATTCCGATTTTGTACTTGCGTAAATGGTATGACATGAAAACAGTGATTGCATCCGGTTTTCTATTAACGTCTACGCTTTCGCTTGTTATTGCAGCAGCTACAATTGGAGAGCGCATGGGTGTGATCACCGCTGAAATGTCAGGAACACTTATTTTAGTTGCGGTAATCACTAGCATATTTACTCCTATTGTATTTAAAAAGGTTTTCCCGGTTGATACACAAAAAGAAAAGAAATTAAGGGTAGCGTTTGTTGGAGCAAATCAGCTGACTATGCCTGTTTCAAGAGAACTAGAATCCGGTTTATATCAAACAAGCTTGTATCATAAGAAACAAGAGAAAGCTGATAAGCAAATTGCTGATTCAGTATTTAATATCAATGAGATTCCTGACTTTACAATGGATTCATTGGCAAATACTGATATATTAGAATCTGACATTATTGTTATATCTACTGGGGATGAAAAGATTAATGTTGAGCTAGCAACAGGATTTAAGGAAAAAGGCGTTAATCGTGTCATTGCGAGAACAGAAAGTCCGCAAATGGAAGATTTACTGCGTTATAAGGAGGTTGAGGTATTCTCGACCATTCTTTCAACCAAAACACTATTGCGTTCTCTGATTGAATCACCTGGTGTAATCAACATCCTGACGAACCAGGAAACAGCATTATATGAGGTCAAGTTACTGAATCCTCAGTTTGACGGCATGCTGCTTCGAACGTTTCCGTTTACGGGTGATGTTATCTTCGTCAGAATCCTAAGAGGAAAAGATGCCATCGTCCCACATGGAGATACAGAGCTTCATCTGAATGACAGACTGATTATTACAGGTTCTAAAGAATATGTAGATGAACTAAAACGTGAGCTGGAGCTAGTGTAAACATATGTATTCACAAGTGATCACGCGAGCGTAATTAATCAACTCAGTGATACCCGAATGATTAGAAGATAATATCTAATCATTCGGGTTTTTTTATTAAAATACATACAAAGCTAAGACGAATCATCCTTTTGCCCTTTTCTTTTTACAACAATTCATGTAAAATTAGGACTAGGTATTAATATCATGTATTAGTAATGGAGGCTGTTTAATTTGACAATTTCTTTAAAAGATAAAACATATGTTGTTATGGGTGTAGCTAATAAACGCAGTATTGCATGGGGAATTGCAAAATCTTTGCATGAAGCAGGGGCAAAATTAATTTTTACGTATGCAGGCGAGCGTCTTGAAAAGAGTGTGCGTGAATTGGCAGAATCATTAGAGGGAGCAGATTCCCTTGTGTTACCTTGTGATGTAACAAGTGATGACGATATTAAAAAATGTTTTACACAAATCAAAGAAGCTGCTGGCAGCATTCATGGAGTTGCTCATTGTATCGCTTTTGCCAATAAAGAAGAATTGCAGGGTGAATACATGAATACAACTCGTGATGGCTTCCTGCTTGCTCATAATATCAGCTCATATTCTTTAACAGCTGTTGCAAAAGAAGCAAGAGGTCTTATGACAGAAGGCGGCAGCATCGTAACGTTAACATACTTAGGCGGAGAGCGTGCAATTAAAAATTACAATGTTATGGGTGTAGCAAAAGCATCTCTTGATGCAAGTGTAAAATATTTAGCATCCGATCTTGGAGTAGATGGCATCCGTGTAAACTCCATTTCAGCTGGTCCTATTCGTACACTTTCTGCAAAAGGTGTAAGTGATTTCAATTCTATATTAAAAGAAATTGAAGAGAAAGCACCATTGCGCAGAACAACTACGCCAGAAGAAGTTGGCGATACTGCCTTGTTTTTATTCAGTGATTTAGCAAGAGGGATTACTGGAGAAAACATTCATGTAGATTCTGGGTTCCACATTTTATAAGAGAATTTTGAGACTGGGACATAAGTAACTAACATACCTATTGAACCGAATGGTAAGGAAGATCATCTTTCTAATCATTCGGTTTTTTATTTAAAATTATAAAATATATTTTATTTCATGAGTGAAATGGAACGGTCTTGATTAAATACCGAAACTAAGATATTGAATATTCGTGTTTTAGAAATATTAATTTCGTTTTGTCCCAGCCTCTTTTTTACATTTAACCGATAATTAACACTTTAAAACTTGAAGAAATTTTTAAGTGGAAAAGAACGCCTAGTTTCAGCATACATATAATACGATGAATGAGTGAAAGAAGGAGGGAAGTTTATGCTTGCTAAGGATAAAAAAGAACCGCTTCTATATATCAATCAGCCGAATATCCACTATCCTGAAGTGAATATGCAAAGTGTTTTCTCATCAAAGAAATCAAAACCTGCTGTAAAAGAAATGCAGCTGCAATTTGAAGAACAGGAATCAAATGCTAAAGTTGATACATTTAAGGAAACAAAGCTGTCAGATGTTAAAGTGGCTCCAGTTGAAAATAAACAAGAAGTAATAGAAGAGTATGAAGAACAGCAAAGAGGACATTCCAATCCGTTTTCAAAAGAAAGAAGGTCCTCTTTTAAGAGAGTAAAAAGCTTTAAAGAAATGAATGTAATGGAAAGATTGCACTATTTAGATCACTTTCCACATCAGCTGCCGCCAGTAGCTTGTATTTTTGAATGTACTGATGTTTCAGTAAAAGGAATTCTTATCAATAAAACTGACTTCGAAATTGAAGTAAAAACATTCGATAACAATGTTGAAAAAATGTATATAGCTGATTTGATTTCAGTTAAGATGATCGGCATGAGATAATCGCTTGCAATGATCAAGGCAATGTCCAAAAAGCAATTACGAATGAACTGCGGGCTTGCATCAGTATAATTTTACAAGTTCCTTTCTATATAACTAAAAATGATTGTTCCTGCAGATGTAAAAAAAGCCAGCCGATTCACTCGGCTGGCTCTAATTGCATATTAATTAGTCTTCGCAAACATCAAGATCTACGTCTGCGATACATTGAACTGCACAGAAGCAGCTAAGGTCAACTGTAATGCAATCGTCTGTACTGCGGAAGCCATCAACTTTGCATACTTTCTTCAAATCGATGCAGCAATCATCTACAATATCTACTGTTTCGAATTTTGGTCTGCCGCCTTGCCCTTCACATTCTGAAACTGGCTCAAGTACTCGAAGAACAGCACAGCAGTTATCGAACACATCCTCTACGCGGAAGAAGATTGAAACGCATGCACAATCACTTCTGTTTGTAAAGAACGCGTGGAATGGTGACCCATCAGCAGTTTTTAATACGAAAACACGAGTATCAGGACTTTTTCTCTTTTTATTATTACTTGGTGAAATGGCTCCAAGAGGCTCTAAGAAACAGTTGGAAGGGCATTCGCACGTATCTTCTGCATTATCTTGAATATCTTTAATAGCACGAACTACTTCACATACACAGCTTTGGCCTTTGAAGTCGTCTTTCTTTCCACAACCCATATTTGTTTCCTCCTTTATATTTCTTGTGATCTACATTAATAACATATTGCGGGGGAGCCCTTTAGGACACGGGCAAAAGCCTTGTTATGGGAAAAATAGGCGCTTTTTTATAAGTTTGGAAAGGGGAGTTATGATGGAATTGACATGGCTGGAATTATTCATCATTGTCCTGGCTAGCTTTCGTCTTACACGGTTATTGGTCTACGATCAAATCACGCAGTTTATCCGGTCGCCGTTCTTCAATGAAGTGGAGGAAGTAGATGAGTTTGGTCAGAAAGAAACCTATTTGGTTCCAAAGAATAGGGGAATTAGAGGGTTCTTCGGTCAGCTTTTAAGCTGCCATTGGTGTACAGGGGTGTGGTGCTCCATTTTTATATGTTCCTTATTTTTTGTTTATCACAGCATTGCATTTCCCTTGCTTTTAGTGCTCGCTGTGGCAGGATTGGCATCCATAATTGAAGTGCTTGTGCAAAAATGGCTGGAAGACTAAGAGAAGGTAGGCATTTACTTCACACAATAGAAAGCATGTGCACATAAACTAACAGCAGGAACAATTTAATCATTAGGGGGCATTTATATGTTCAAAAAAGCAACGCAACCTGTTAAAGCAGCACCAGTTCAGCAGCAGCCCAAGAAGAAAAATAGTGGCTGCGGCTGCGGCAAAAAGACAAAGAAATATTAAGGATATAAGCCGGCTGAATAAGCTGGCTTTTTTTCATGGGCTTTTTCTTGCAAGATTAGATGTCTTCTAATGGCAAGCAGGCATGGCTGTTTTTTTCTTTAGATAGCTGTGAATGCCAATAATAGGATGAACATTTTTTGTCATAATTTATATTCTTATCCGAAACAATATAGATATGATACTTACTTAGGAAAGGGATCGCTTATGAAAAAAATTATCTTTTTTTGTTTCTTCATCGTCACCATGAGCGGGTGCAGCCATCATGATTCAAAAAATTCACCAATGTCTTTAATAAGAGAAATTCATCCTACTCCAGCTATCATTGGCAGCAAAGAGAGCGATGACATCGACATGCTTAACAAGGTGAAAAAAGATGTTGAAGATATGGAGGAATTATTTGATGTCGCCGTTATTAAGGGTGAAAAGGAAATTCTAGTTGCTTATAAAGTTAAGCATCTGCAGCGATTTCATATGGTCAAGATAGAAGAGAAATTAAATAAGATGCTTGAAGAGGATTACCCGGATGAAGATTTTATCGTCTCAAGTGATTTCAAGATTTTTCTTGAAGCTGTCGAGCTGCATGACAAGATGGAGGAAGACAAAGACTACAGTGAAGAAAAGGCACAAAAGAAGTTTGACAAGATCATTAAGCTGAAAAAAGAAATGACTTAATAAAAGGGAGCTGATTTCATGGGAAAGAAGGCGCAAAAGACACCAGAGCAAAAAAGCTATCAGCAGCTGGAGCAGCAGCATGAAACAAAGCGGCCCGTTTTAAAAAACTGTCTGCGGGCATTCTGGGTAGGTGGCTTATTTTGCATTGTTGGACAAGCGATCTCTTTATTCTATATATACTTTTTTAATTTTACAGAACAAACTTCTGGCAATCCGACAGTTGCCACAATGGTTTTTATCGCCATGCTTCTGACAGGGTTTGGGGTCTATGACCGAATCGGTCAATATGCGGGAGCAGGGAGTGCAGTGCCTGTAACTGGGTTTGGCAATGCGGTCATTTCTGCTTCAATAGAACACCGTACAGAAGGATTTGTACTTGGAGTAGGCGGCAATATGTTTAAATTGGCGGGCTCGGTATTATTATTTGGAGTATTTTCAGCATTTGTCATTGCTTTAATTAAGACTATTTTAATTCGATGGGGTGTGATCTGATGCTGAAGGGTAAACAATCCTGGGTTTTTGAGAATCGCCCTGTTATTGCTGCAACTGGGGTTTCAGGCGGTCCGTTTGAAGCCAATGGCAAGTTAGCAGACGATTTTGATATTCTCCATGATGATCTCTGGATGGGTCAGGATTCATATGAAAAAGCTCATCGGATCCTGCTTGAGGAAGCAAGTCAAACTGCTATCCAAAAAGTAAATCTGCAGACAAGTGATATTCAATTTATGATTGCAGGGGATTTAATTAATCAAATTACACCGACAAGCTTGGGGGCAAGGACATTAAGCATTCCCTATATGGGCATCTTTGGAGCCTGTTCAACATCAATGGAAGGATTAGCACTTTCGTCCTTTATTATTAATTATAATGGTGCAAATCATATCCTGACAGGAGCTTCCAGTCATAATGCAGCAGTTGAAAAGCAATTCCGTTATCCTACGGAGTATGGCGGGCAAAAACCTCCTACTGCTCAATGGACAATAACTGGAGCTGGAGTTGGGATTCTGAAAGCAAATCAAGGTGAAACTGGTGTGCCAGTCACGACATCTGCCACAATTGGAAAGGTCGTTGATCTTGGGCTGACAGATCCTTTTAATATGGGTGGTGCTATGGCTCCTGCTGCAGCTGATACTATTTCCGCTCATTTTGAAGACTTACAGATTGATCCATCCTATTACGACCTTATTGTTACAGGAGATCTAGGAAAAATAGGGCAAGAAACAACATATGACCTCCTTTCTAAAAAAGGAATTACGCTCGACCGGGAAAAGTTTCAGGATTGCGGGCTGCTGATCTATAAAGAGGGTCAGCCAGTTCAATCAGGAGGAAGCGGTGCAGGCTGTTCTGCGACCGTGCTCTACGGCCATCTTCTAAATGAAATGAAAAAAGGCACGTATAAAAAAATATTAGTTGTTGCAACGGGTGCTTTACTGTCACCACTCACGTTTCAGCAGAATGAAAGTATTCCATGTATTGCACATGCAGTATCAATCGAGATGAATTAGAAAGGAGATGTGAGTATGCTGCCAATGTTTTTTTGGGCTTTTGTAGTTGGAGGGCTCATTTGTGTCGCTGGTCAAATTTGCTTTGATATATTTAAGCTGACACCTGGCCATACGTTAAGCCTATTTGTTGTTATTGGAGCAGTACTTGATGGACTGGGATTATACGAGCCACTGGCAGACTTTGCTGGAGCTGGTGCAACGATTCCGATTACAAGCTTTGGTAATTCCCTTGTTCATGGAGCTATGCAGGAAGCAGAGCAGCACGGATTAGTTGGTGTCTTAACGGGCATGTTCGAGGTTACAAGCTCTGGTATTTCGGCTGCGATTGTCTTTGGATTTATCGGTGCTTTGCTCTTTAAACCAAAAGGGTAACTGGCCTAATTTCCAAGCCGGAATAAAAAAACTTCCCGATTAACTAGTAGCTTGCCTATACACTTCATAGTTGTTTTACATACGTTGTAGAGAACAAACAATGTGAGGTGATATTGATGGGTTACGGATTTTGCGGTGGCGGCTATGGCTACGGCGGAGGATACGGTGGCGGCTATGGCGGCGGCTACGGCAGCACTTTTGTTCTAATTGTTGTGTTGTTTATCCTTCTAATTATTGTTGGTGCTAGCTTCTAATGGAATAAAAAAGGTAAGGCAAATGCTGTTACAGGCATTTGCCTTATAATTTTTTTCAGCGTCATACACCTTTTAGCTCATTCTTCATACTATATAAAGTAGTTTAAGAAGGAGCGTGAATAGTAAGAATGGATAATCAGTTCTTTAAAAATATTGAAAAGAAAACTGGCGTCAATATGAAGGATGTTCTTGACCTTGCGGGTTCATTGCAAAATGCAAATTTCAAAGACGAAAATACAGTAAGAAGTGTAATTAGAAGAGTTTCTCAAATCGCAAATAAGCCTGTATCTAAAGAAACAGAAGACAAAATTGTAAAATCAATTGTGGCAGACGGCAAGCAGCTTGATTTTAATACAATCAGCAAAATGATGAATAAAAAATAATCCATACTAAAACAGCTAGGGCCTCCTGTTGGATTGGACCCTAGCTGTTTTTTTATGCTAAGCATTGTTTAGCGGGACTTCTTAAGTAATGAAGTCAAGAACCGTGAAGTATTCGTTCTTTTTCCTCGCCGATTTTGCGGAACCGATATAGCTAAGCTGCTTTGTGCCCTTGTCATGGCGACATACAAGAGACGCCGTTCTTCTTCGAGCGGCAGGGAATCTCCGTTTCGATATGCTTCTAATGCATGATCATGAGGCAAAGAGCCATCGACAGCTCCTAAAATATAGACAGCTTTATATTCTAAGCCTTTGGAACGGTGAATGGTGCTGAGTGTAATTGCGTTTTCGAGCGTGCGATTTTGCTTTTTAATTTCTTTATTCATTGCCCGCATATGGTCGGCATGCTCCAAGAAATCTGATATATGCTTGAATCGTTTAGCTGCTACTTTTAAATCCTTTAACTCATCAGACCCTTTTTCAAGCTTATTTCCTTCATTGCCCCGTTTTTTTATAAAATCACCGTATCCTAATTCTTTTTCTGCTATTTCAATAGCTCGTAATGGTGAGAGCCCTTTTAAGGAGCGTATCACGGGCACTGCCTTTTTTAGCTTTGCTTCCTGAAAGGAATAGCCTGTTTTCACATGAGCAAAACATTCAAGCAAAGTCATATCATTTAATATGCTATTAGCTTTCATGTCTTGAAGGATCTGGTTTTTCATAAATAATGCTGGCAATATCAGTTTTACTGCTTCCTGGTCTTCTTCATCAATGGATAATTTTAAAAAACCAAGCATGCTTTTAATGATAAATTTATCGTAAAAGGATTCTGCATCCTGGTCAATTTTAAACGGAAAGCTTGAATATGCCAGCTTTTCAAAGATTGCCCTGCTGCCGGCATGTGTCCGGTAGAGGATGGCAATATCCTCAGGCTTAAAAGAACCTTCAAGCTTCTCACTTATGTCAGTTAAAATCATGGCTGCTTCTTCTTCCTCGTCATAAGGAAAAAACGCAATAGGAGATACGAGACTTTTATACTGGGCATTCATTTTTTTGAGGCGGCGTTCTTTATTAAGCTTAATGACTTCATTTGCCGCACTGACAACCTCATGACTGGAGCGATAATTTTGACTTAATGAGATGACATTTGCCTGTGGATAGTCTTTTTCAAAGTGAAGCAGAAAATGCGGACTGCTGCCTCTAAACGCATAAATGGACTGATCATCATCTCCAACTGCAAATACATTTTTATGTTTGGCGGATAGGATTTTAATGAGTTCATATTGAACTGTATTAATGTCTTGGAATTCGTCAATGAGTATATGATGAAATCGTTCTTGGTACCGCTGGGCTAAATCAGGATTTTCGGTAAAAAGCCGGTAACAGCCTGTCAGCATATCATCAAAATCAAACAACTGTTTTTCTGCCTTGTATTGCTCATATTTTCTAAAAAGGTCCTTCACTGTTTTTTCCCAATCGTTTTCTGCAGAAGCGGATTGAGGTGTCTGCAAAGAATTTTTCCAGTAGCTTATTTGCTGGAGAGCTAAATCATAGGAAAAATCTTTTTCATCCAGATTCATTTCCCGGCCAGCCATCTTCAAGATTTGTTCTTTTTGCCATTCCTTTGCAAGCAGGGAATCACCTGACCAAATGTCACGTTCATGAAAGCTTAAAATCCGGAAAAAAATACTGTGAAAGGTGCCGGTAACCATCTGCCCAATTGAACTTTTGTTCATACTTGGAAATGTCAGCAGTCTTGCTTTCATTTCAGCAGCTGCTTTACTTGTAAAGGTGACAAGCATCAGTTGATTTGGGCTAACCTGCTTTTCCTGTATTAAGTAGGCAGCTCTTGCGGTTAATACTCTTGTTTTACCGCTTCCAGCACCAGCCAGAACGAGGAGGGGACCTTCATCAAAGCAAACAGCTTCCGCTTGCTTTGGATCAAGAGCAGTTCCTGTTTTCGACAGCTGTTCAAGAAAGGCATTGGAGTGGATTGCAGACTTTGGCTGCTGAAGCATTTCTGTTCCTGTTTTTATTTCATAGGCTTCTTTAAATCCTGTCACAGCAGAAGGCTCAGCTGTAATGGAGCGTGATTGAGGAAGTGTAAATCCATTTATTTCCACTGAGACAGCAGACTCGTCTATAGATGACGCTGCTTGGAGCTGATCTTCGCATTCTTTAGCTGTATTACTGTAATGATAAAAATGAGGCTGTTTATAAATACCTAAATATAATCTGACCTTTTCTCCGCATACTGGACATGTCAATTGACCTTGCTTAGCTTGGTTAGAGATTGACACGAGCTCTTCGCGGGCAACTTGATCAATTTGTATAATTCTTTCATTAAATAGCGCAGTTTTCATTTATGACCCAACTTTTCTTTCATTCTATGAATAATTGATTCATAAAATATACTATAGGAATTATGGGCAAGATGCAAAGGGGCTTTTTATAGTTTATATTTCCGCTGACAAGGGTACTGATATAAAAAAGGCAAAGGAGCAGGTGTCATGGGATATATCTTACCAATTAATCATACGCAATATCAGCAATATGCTGAACGGGATTTAAAAGTGAAACCTGATCCATTCCGTTTTCAGCGAGTGGAAAAGGTTCATAACCATTTAGAAACCTTTGAAGAAAATGAAAATTTAGGCAGGCAGGAAGTATTTCTGACTTCAAAAAGTGAGAAAAGTAAAATTCCTGTTTCGAACGAAAAAGCGGAAAGACTATATAGTGAGTTAACAGGAAAAGGCAGATTCTTTAATGAAGTAGTATAGGAGAAGACTAGTACAACTGTACATATAGTCCTTCTCCTTTTTTCCATTCGGCGATCAAAATATCTTTTTCAGATGATGCACCAGCATTTTTAATCTCCATTTTCAGCTTCTCTAAGTCCCATTTTAGCTCCTCTAAATTATCGAAAATGATTTCGCCATCTAAAATTAAGGTAATTGGTATCTCAACAGAAGGCAATTTCATCTTAAAATCGCTTATCGTTGGAACGGCTAATGCCGGCTTTTTCAAGACACTCACAGTACCATCTGTTTCTAAAATCGCATATTCACATTCCCTGACTGAAAAAATATCTTTTGAGCGAAGCAAATGCTGCAGCTGATTTAAATCAAGATGGTTTTTCTTCAAAATGTCAAATTCAATTTTTCCTTTTTTTATAACAATTGATGGCTCGCCTTCAAGCAGTTTGCGAGTGCTTTTATGTTTTTGTGTTATATATTCTGTTGTTAATATGAGTACAGTCCATATGCCTACAGAATAGAGCATCTGCCATATACTTGTATTTTCGTCATATAGCGCATTTCCAACAAGTTCCCCTAAAACAATCGCAGAAATAAAATCAAAGGGGGTTATTTGTGTGATTTGTGTTTTACCAAGTATTTTTGCCATGACGAATAGGGCAATAAATCCAACTAAGAGGACAAACAATATATGTACATATTCCATTGATAATAACCGCCTTAATTCATTTACAGTTATTATGTGAAATGTTTTGAAGTTTTATGAGGGATATAAGTGAAGTGTCAGCACGGCTCATTAGAAGGCAGGCATAGTATGAGCCAAAAGAAAAAAGCGAACAACCATAAACGTTGTCCGCTTTTTATAATTTATCCCCAAATTTCTTTCGAAATATCAACTATATATTTTAGTTTTGCCCATTGTTCTTCTTCAGTTAAAATATTGCCGTGATGTGTTGAAGCAAATCCGCATTGCGGGCTAATGCACAACTGCTCCAGCGGCACATAGTTTGTTGCTTCTTCAACACGAGCTTTAATATTTTCTTTATCTTCTAAGGTTCCATGTTTTGAAGTGAAAACACCTAAAACCACTTTTGGCCCATCATTCGGAATATAGTCTAATGGAGCAAAGTCGCCAGAACGATCATCATCATACTCTAAGAAAAATCCGTTGACTTTTTCTTTAGCAAAAAGGGTTGGTGCAATTTTAGCATAACTGCCTTCAAATGCCCATTTCGAACGATAGTTTCCGCGGCAAAGGTGAGTCGTTACAATAAGGTCCTCTGGCTTATCCTCTAATACGCCGTTTATAACACGCAATGCTAGGCTGATTAATTCTTCACGGGAATAACCACTATCATTGAATGGAATATTCTCAGCATTTAGACCAGCAATATAGACATCATCAAGCTGCAGATAGCGGCAGCCTGCATCATAGAAGGCTTTAATGGCATCACGGTAGGCAACGATGATGTCATTTGCATATTCTTCAACGTCAGGATAGATCTCAAGGTTCCGAATACCAGCGTTAAATAACTGGTTGGGGCTAGGAATTGTTTGCTTTGCAACAGCGCGATCCCCAACAATTTCTTTAAATTCAACAAAGTCTTTAAGGTGAGGGTGATTCTCGTTAAAGGAGATTTTTCCAATGACACGAACATCATATCTTTCCGTTTCTTCTCCTTTAAATGCAAATCCGCTATCTGGAACATAGCCTTCGACACCATTTAAATGCTCGAGAAAGTCAGTATGCCAAAATCGGCGGCGAAATTCTCCATCAGTAACAGCCTGCAGCCCTACTTCAATTTGTTTATCTACGACTTTTTTAATTTCTTCTGTTTCGATTGCATGCAATTCCTGTGCTGAAATGCTGCCATTTTGATAATCCTTTCTTGCAATATGGATTCTTTCCGGGCGCAATAAACTTCCTACATGATCTGCTCTGAATGGAGCTTGGACGCGTGTTTTCAACATTTGTGATCTCCCTCTTTCTTTCAATATTTTGGTATTGAAGTAAGTATAGCAGTTGAAATTATTATAAAGTAACACAATAAATCTATTCCTTGTTATAGCCTTAAACTATAACGGCATTAGTTCTTCTTGAATTGTTTCTTTTAAATACTGAATATAAATATTGGCTAAAGTACTGTTGGTCACATCTTTACGGGTAATATAGCCAACATTGATGACTTCATCTACTAGTAATGGAACTGCTACAATGTCTTTGCTATTTAATTTATGGCTGATGACTCCAGTTGAAATCGTATAGCCGTTTAGACCAATCAGGAGATTAAATAAGGTGGCCCGGTCTGTTACTCGAATATTTTTTGGTCTTGAAAGGGTACTCAGAATTTCTTCGGAAAAATAAAATGAGTTAAAATCGCCCTGTTCATAAGAGAGATATGGATAGGGAGGCAAATCAGCCAAGGTCACATACTCTTTCTGTGCAAGCGGATTTTTTGAACTGATGAAGATATGCGGCTTTGCTTCAAACAGTTCATGAAAAACCAAATTACCTTCTCTTAAAAACTTCTGAATGACTTTTTTATTAAAATCATTTAAATATAAAATACCAATTTCACTTTGCAGATTTTTGACATCATCAATAATTTCATATGTTTTCGTTTCACGGAAGCTAAACTCATATTCTTCCCGTTCATAATCTGTCAGCAGTCGAACAAAAGCACTGACAGCGAAAGCATAATGCTGAGCGGACACTGAGAAATGCTGCTGAGGAGAGCGGGTATTCGTATATCGATTTTCAAGGAGTTCTGTCTGTTCAACAACCTGCCTTGCATATCCTAAAAATTCGGATCCTTCAGGGGTTGGCAAAATGCCCTTATTTGATCTGTGAAAAATGGTAATGCCTAATTCTTCCTCAAGCTCTTTTAATGCATTTGAAAGACTAGGCTGGCTAATAAAGAGTCGCTGTGCAGCCTTGTTGATCGAACGGCTCCTTGCTACTTCTATTACATATTTAAGCTGCTGTAGTGTCATGTTCTTTTCCTTTCTGAGAAAATAGACAATTTCAATAATTCTAGCATTCCTTAATTGAATTGGAAATAGAAAAGAGCATGGATACCTAGTGCACATGCTCTATGATTTATATAACTAGTTTGTTTTCATATGAATATACCTGGATACGAGTGCTGTTAACACGGCATATGTTGTTGCCTTTACGGTAGTAAGGACCTTATTATCTCGTTGAGGGTCAATGCATACAAAATCCATTCCTCGTATGATTGGATATTTGCCCAGTTCAAAAAGAAGGTCAAAAAGTTCATCTGTACGCATTCCGCCTGGTGTTGAAGCGGGTACGCCTGGTGCATAAGAAATGTCTAAAACATCCATATCTACTGTAAGGTAAACGATATCCACTTTTTTCTGCAGCTGTTCCATAACATCCTGTAAAAGTGCTGAAATTCCCTGTTTGCGCAGCTGTTTAAGCGAGATCATATTAACTTTATGTTTCTGTGCAGCTTCTATTAAAGAGGGAGCATTGTAAAAACCGTGAAGACCGATATTATAAATATTTTCACCTTTTACGATATTGTCTTCAACAAGCTGCCGAATAGGCGTTCCATTTGTTGGTCCCTGGCTTAAATCCCTTAAATCCAGATGCGTATCTAGCTGAACAATGCCAATGGATTTATCAGGATTCTCAAGGTTCAATGAACGCAAAATCGGGGCTGTAATCGAATGATCACCACCAATTGATGTATAAAAAGAATTTGGGAAATGGTGCTGAATACTTTGCATTGCAGCTTCTATGTTTTTGTGGCACTGTAAAATATCTGTATAGTGCATTCTGACATCCCCGAGGTCGGCAACCTTAAGCCCGCGAAAATCAACTTGCTCGTCAAAATAATAGGTAGTAAAAAGCTCCCAAGCACTTCGGAAGGCTTTAGGAAATTCAGAAGCTGCCGAAGCGCTGATCGAGGAGCGGGAGAGGGGGACACCAAGTATTACGGCATCCCAGTCTTGCCGGTCTTCCTCCCAGGCTGGTATGATCCAATCCTTAACTTTCATGTCTTTGCCTTGCTCTCGCACCCAAACGGTTGAAGACTTTTGAATGTATTCATATAAATTTGTCATTGCAGTACAGCATCCTTTATAACAATTTCACCATTTTTCAAAACCATATGTGTATGATTCATGCCGTAATGGTACTGCAGCTGCTTGTAGTTGGCAACATTTAAGATTAAAATATCTGCTTTTTTTCCAGTCTCCAGAGAACCGATGAGATGCCCTCTATTAATGGCATAAGCAGCATTGATTGTCGAAGCTGTCAGTACTTCTTCCAGTGTTAAATCCATGTTCATACAAGCCAGATTCATAATAAATGGCAAACTGATGGTAGGGGAGGAGCCAGGATTAAAGTCAGTCGAAATGGCAATTGGAACACCACAATCAATCATCAGCCGGCCGCGTGCGAAAGGAGCACGAAGGAAAAAGGCGGTACCAGGTAGCAAAACGCCAATTGTGCCGGCTTCGGCCATTCTCCTGATGCCTTCATCCGATGCAACGAGCAAATGCTCAGCTGAAATGGCACCAACTTCTGCTGCAAGCTCAGAACCTTCATAAGGCTCAATTTCATCAGCATGGATCTTCGGTGTTAATCCATATTGCTTTCCAGCCTCTAAAATTTTGCGCGATTGTTCTGGCGTAAACACTCCTTTTTCACAGAAAACATCATTGAATTCGGCCAGTTTTTCTTCTGCAACTTTAGGTAGCATTTCATGAATAATAATATCTACGAACTCATCTTCACGGCCTTTAAATTCTCTTGGAACAGCATGTGCACCCATAAACGTGCTGATCACGTCAACAGCATGGGTATCGTGAAGTTTTTTTGCGACTTCAAGCTGTTTTTTTTCATGTTCCCAATCCAATCCATAGCCGCTTTTTGCTTCAACGGTAGTTACACCATACTTTAGGAATTCGTTTAGATGACGATAGGCTTTATCGTATAATTCTTCAAAACTAGCATTACGGGTGCTTTTTGCTGTTGAATGAATACCGCCGCCAGCATTCATAATTTCCATATAAGATGCACCATTTAACCTCATGTTAAATTCATTTTCACGGGTGCCACCATGCACTAAATGGGTGTGGCAGTCAACAAGGCCCGGCATAACTACCTTGCCTGCTGCATCAATTACTTCTGCCTGTTCTAAAAGGTGTGAATAGTCTTGTTGTAACTCTTCTAATGTACCAACTGCTGCAATTTGATCTTGATCAATTAGAACACAGCCGTTTGCGAGAATAGCCAGTTCGCTCATACCTTCCTTTGTACGGGGACGCTTATCAGATCCTTTTAAAGTAATAATCTCGTTTGCATTTATAATGAGTTTAGCCATTGTGATCATCCTTTTTGTTCAGCATTGGTATTTGAATATTTTTCTCTTTGGCCGTTTGAATAGCAAGATCATAACCTGCATCAGCGTGGCGAATAACGCCCATACCCGGATCAGATACAAGAACACGGTTGATTTTATCGGAAGCTAATTGGGTTCCATCCGCAACTAAAACCTGACCTGCATGCTGCGAATAACCCATGCCAACTCCGCCGCCATGGTGTACACTGACCCAGCTTGCTCCGCCAGCCGTATTAATAAGAGCATTAAGAATGGGCCAGTCAGAGACAGCATCTGATCCATCATTCATTCCTTCTGTTTCCCGGTTAGGAGATGCAACAGAACCTGAATCCAAGTGATCGCGTCCAAATACAATTGGTGCACTGAGTTCGCCATTTGCCACCATTTCATTTACCTTTAAGGCAAAGCGGTGGCGATCGCCATAACCGAGCCAGCAAATCCGGGCAGGAAGGCCTTGCCATTTCACCATTTTTTGTGCCATATCGATCCAGTTTGTTAAGCCTTCATCATCGGCAAACATTTCTTTGGCTAATGCATCTGTTTTATAAATGTCCTCTGGATCACCAGACAATGCAGCCCAGCGAAAAGGTCCTTTTCCTTCACAAAATAACGACCGAATATAAGCAGGGACAAACCCCGGAAAATTAAAAGCATCCTCGACACCCATCTCTTTGGCATAGGCTCGTATATTATTTCCATAGTCAAAGACTTCGGCACCTGCCTCTTGAAACTCAAGCATCGCTTGAACATGCTCAGCCATTGCTTGTTTTGCTTTTAGTTCATAAACTTTTGGAGCCTTTTGGCGCAGATCGAATGCTTCTTCTATGCTCATTCCGTTAGGGACATATCCATTGAGCGGGTCATGTGCCGAGGTTTGGTCTGTCACAATATCGGGAATGACCTTGCGGTTGAGCAATTCTCTATGCACATCTACACAGTTTCCAACTAACCCGATGGAAGCAGGTTGTTGCCTTTCACAATGTTCTTTTACTAATTTAAGAGCCTCGTCCACAGACTCTGCTAAGTAATCACAATATCCTTCTGCTATTTTTCGATCAATCCGTTTGCGGTCGACTTCGACTACTAAAATAACAGCACCAGCCATTTTTCCTGCCAGGGGCTGTGCTCCGCTCATGCCGCCCATACCGCCAGTTAAAATAAATTTTCCTCTTAAGTCAGATGTTCCAAACACCTTTTTTCCAGCTTCCACAAAGCTTAAATAAGTGCCTTGTAGAATCCCTTGTGCTCCAATATAGATCCAGCTTCCGGCAGTCATTTGGCCATACATCATCAAATTTCGCTCTTCTAACTGATAAAAATGCTCCCAATTGGCCCATCCTGGAACTAAATTTGAGTTTGCGATTAATACACGAGGGGCATTTTCATGTGTGCGGAAAATACCAACAGGCTTCCCTGATTGTACAAGCAGCGTTTCATCATTTTCTAATACCTTTAAAGATGCAATAATCTGGTCATAGCAATCCCAGTTGCGGGCTGCTTTTCCGATTCCTCCATATACCACAAGTTCATCTGGATTCTCAGCTACTTCAGGGTCCAGATTGTTCATAAGCATCCGAATAGCAGCTTCTTGTTCCCAGCCCTTACAGGTTAATTGATTTCCTCTTGGAGCTTGTATGTTTTTATTAGTGATCATGTCATCATCTCTCCTTTGAATTTATAGATATTGCGTGAAAAAATCCTTATTAAGTAAGTGTTCTTATTATTTATTTTAATGATGATAATTTTATGAAAATATAGAATTTAATAAAAACAATTGGTAGTTGTTCCGGTTTTTTATTAAAATGAACATATATAACTGGAATAATATGCGTTTTATAAATTTTATAAGGTGGGTGATTAATAATGAACATCTTCATTATTGATCGGGATGAGAATGAGGCGAGAGGTCTGCAATGGTATTTGCAATCTTACTTATTGAATAGGGTAGAAGTCATTATTTTAGAATCGATGGTTCAATTAAATAAGAAGAAAGAAGAAATGATACCAGACATCATCATAGTTGAAATGGAATTAATTCAACAGCCCAATGATTTTTCTCTTTTAGGATATTTGAGGGAAAAGGGAACAGATTTATATGCTTTGACAGCTGAACCCCTATTTAAACATGCTTTAAAAGCAATCCAACTGCAAGTGACTCATTTATTTGTAAAACCTGTTGATTTAGAACTTTTAAAAGAAATAATAAATACTTCAAGAACTGTACGTGTTTCGGATGAGCTGGTTATCAGCGAAAGTGAGAATTCAGATCATTTTTACATGCAGCTATTTTCTAGTAGTAAAAACCTTTTTCCGAAAGAGAATCAGTTATTTTTTTTGATTGAGCCAGACAATAGAAAAGATATCATTTCTTTATATAAATGGTTAAATGACATATCCAGCTTTATGAATCTAAAAATATATCCGTTAACAAAACGAATTATTTGTGTATCAGATTTTGTGGAAATAACAGAGTTTGAACACAGAGCAAGAACCATCATGAGAGAATGGAACTCTATCAATGACACTTATATCAATATAGCCGTCTATGATGGTGTGCCTGTAACCTTAAACCAACTCTATTCAGAAATGAAGAAATCGTTGAACCAGCGGTTTTATAAAGGATTTGAGCACATATTTTACGTAAGCAAGCACCTTGTTGTTAAGCATTTAGACCCTTTGTTAACTCCAGAAGATCAACAGCTATGGATCACCAGCCTTGAAAACCATGATATCTCAAGTATTAAAAACTTTCTTTATACATTATCTGCTCAAGGCAGCTATTATGAGGAGGATTTAATACGGATCTACTTGACGAGTGTTTTAGCGCAAATACGCAGATTTATGAAGAAGTATGATTTTCAGCAGAAACCGGATCTTGAAGAAAAATATCTTAAATTATTCCGCATTATTTTAGAGCATCCGATTTTATATACGATTATTCAAGAAATGATCCTTTTCACCCAATCGCTCATGAAGCTTGCAAAGAATGAAAAAGAAAAAGCGAATTATGGAAAGCTGACAGCTGATTTAATCAATGATCAGTATACAAACACGGCTTTTTCTTTAAGCAGTGCAGCTGATACATTAGGAATTACACCCAATTATTTAAGCGCCGTTTTTAGCAAGTATCATGAAATTCCATTTAAACGTTATTTGCAGCAGTACCGTCTTGAGCAATCGAAAAACACGTTAATTCACACAGAATTAACAATAAGTGAAGTAGCTCATGCAAATGGATTTGAAGATCCAAACTATTATTCAAAGACCTTTAAAGAGTATGCTGGTCTGCCGCCGAATAGATATCGAAAAAGGCAAAGGTGGAAGGTGGAGGGAGGGATGGAGTTATAAGGCAGCGTTTACTGTGCAATGTGAAAATTGACATTAAGAAATAAAAGCCTTCAATCTAAAAGACTGAAGGCTCCTCTGTTAAATGGGCTTCACCATTGTACGGTGGGGAATGCCTGCATCAAGAAATTCCTCTGAAACTGCCTCATATCCTAATTTCTCGTAAAATGGGATCGCATGTGTCTGTGCGTTCAGCTTTAATTTCGTTACACCTTGATCAGCTGCATATTGTTCAATGCTCATCATGATTTGTTTTCCTGATCCGCCTTTACGTGCTTCTTTCATCACGCATATTCTTTCAACTTTCCCATAGCCATCGAGGATACGAAATCTTCCAGCACCAACAGGCTGATTATTGTCGTAAAGTACAAAGTGTGTACTTTCGTTTTCATACTGATCAATTTCTTCTTCTACAGATACATTCTGTTCTTCTACGAACACTTTTTTTCGTACATAAAGAGCATCTTGAAACTGCTCCTCAGATTGAGCGATTTTGACTTCCATTACTATTATTCCTTTCCGAGACGAAAAGTTTCATAAACACTCCAGGATCCATTTTCAAGCTGATATAACAGATGAAAACGGTCAACAATCTCTTCGTGTTCAATTCGGTCCATTTTTAAGGAGCCGAACACGTCTGAATGTTCATCGTTTGAAAGCTTTTGGCCAATTGTGATATGTGGGACAAATGCAAATTCAGGCTTGTCCCCAATGATGTTATCATTCACTTTTTCATGAAGAAGATTCAATTCTTCAGTAGGATTTACCTTTAAGTATATAACATTATTGACAGGCTGAAATGAGCTGACTTTTCTAATGGAAAGCTGAAATGGATTTGTTTCCGCTGCTATATTGTGCAGTGTCTCAGACACAGCCTTCATTTGCTCGTCTTCTGCCGAAAAGGCTTTTAATGTTAAATGTGGAGGAATTAATGCATAATGCGGATCATACCGCTTACGGTATGAATTAGCAAGATCTTGCAGTTTTTTTGACGGAAAGATTACGATTCCGAATTTAGTAGTCATAATGTAACCTCCATTATACTTAGAATGTAAACAGTGTTTTCACTATTATAACAAATTTTCTAAATTCATTATAATTAAGAATCTGACCAGAAACAACAACCGTTATAAAACGGTCTAACCTCAGGACTAACAGACTAACGGAAATCAGGAGAACATGTTAATAAGTGCTCTTTTGAGATCAGGCTGCCAATACTTCCATGTATGATTGCCTTCGAATTCCTCATAAAAATATGGAAAGCCTTTTGCTTTGATTACTTTTTCTAATTCCCTGTTAGGTGTAATGAAATCTTCTACTTTTCCGGATGTAGTTTTCACTTCCGTTTCTTCTGTGCCAATTACATGGTAAATTTCCAGCAAATGAGGCTGATCGAAGGATTCAACTGCATCTATAATTGTTTTATTCACTAAAGGTGATTGGAGAATCAGCTTGCCGAACGTATTTGGATACTGTAATGCCGCCATAAGTGAAACAGTTGCTGCCAGCGAATCTCCAGCAAGTGCGCGTCCTGCTCCCATTTGAAAAGTGGAGAACTCTTTATCAATAAATGGAACAAGCTCATGAGCCAGGAAACGAACATAAGCTTCGTGCTGATCGCCCTCGGGATGATATTTTCTGCGCCGATCCTCAACGCTTTTATATGGGATGCCAACAATGATGACATTTTCAATTTCAGATTTGCTTATAAGTTCATCAGCAATTCGCCCGATTCTGCCAAATTGAAAGTAATCTTTTCCATCTGATGCGATTAACACCGAATACTTATAAAGAGGCGAGTAGGAGCTGGGCAGATAAACGAGCAGCTCCATATCCTCGTTTAATTCTTTACTGGAAAAAGTAAGGTCTTTGATTGTTCCTTTTGGGTATTCCATGATAACTTTCCCCTCCGTCATAATATGTAAAGCCTTTCACGGTATTTTATCATATATACAGCCAAAACGCTTAAAACGCCACTTGCTGTGATCGCTTCATTTTTCTTCCAAGAAAAAGCAGTTTTATTAAAATGTTTTTGCCGCAAAGTATTATTTGACAATTCAATAAATTTAATTGTACTATTATTTAGGATATAATCTAAAATTGAGGGGGTTTGTATATGAAAAAGAAAAAGATTATGTTTCCTTTTGTATTGCTAATCGCTCTTTCAATGCTCCTTGCTGCATGCGGCGGCGGAAGTGATGAAGGGAATGGCGGAGACGGCGGAGATGGTGGAGACACTCCAGATTTCATGAGCCTAGTTACAGGTGGAACGGGCGGTACATATTATCCGCTTGGCGGAGCATTTGCTGAGATCATTACAGATGCTACAGACATTCAAACAAATGCAGAGGTATCTGGTGCATCTGCTGAAAACATGAACACGATTCGTGATGGCAATGCTGAAATTGCTTTCTCACAAACAGACATTGCTTCTTATGCAAAAAATGGAGAGCAAATGTTTGAAGGAGAAGCAGTTGAAAATGTAAGTGCTATTGGAACGTTATATCCAGAAACGATTCAAATCGTAACAACTGCTGGTGCAGGCATTGAATCAGTTGAAGACCTTGCAGGCAAAAAAGTCTCAATCGGAGCGCCTGGTTCTGGTACGGCTCTAAATGCAGAGCAAATTCTTGAAGTACATGACATGACACTAGAAGATATTGAAAAGCAGGATTTATCTTTTGATGAATCTACTGCAGGTATCCAAGACGGTACAATTGATGCAGCATTCGTAACAGCTGGAACTCCTACAGGAGCTGTTGAAGGTTTATCTGCAACTGAAGATATTGTCATTGTTCCGATCGAACAAGACAAGATTGATGCATTAATTGAGGCTTATCCATTCTATATTCAGGATGAAGTTCCATCAGGCACTTATAAATTGTCTGAAGCTGTTCCAACTGTAGCCGTACAAGCGATGCTTGTTGTATCTAATGATCTTTCTGAAGATGTTGTATATGATGTAACAAAGGCTATTTTTGAGAATCTTGATAAAGTAGCGCACGACAAAGGAAAGTTAATTAGCGCTGAAAATGCAGTTAATGGTGTTGGAATTGAAATTCACCCTGGTGCACAAAAATATTATGACGAACAAGGCATTGAAGCAGAATAATAAATAACGTCATCAGGTCTTTTGGCCGTCAGGATTGCCCGCAGACAGGCAAACTGGCGGTCAAACCCGTTTAAAGAAGAGGTTTTCACAGCTTGGTGAAGGCCCAAATAAACCTTTGATTAGGTGGGGCTGTTATGAAAGTAAAAAAACCAGGCATATGGAGTATTTTCCTGGTATTCCTCGTCATTACATCCATCGTGGTCATTTTATTCATTCCCTATAGGCAGGCACTCGTATTCGAATACCAGAATACTGGAGATGTTCTGGCCTTTATTCCATTACCGGAGCAAGGCAAATTTAAAATGAAGTACACCCATTCCATTCATTTGTCAGATGTAGTTGAAAGCTATACAATCAATGAGAATCATGAAATTAAACAATATGAGCTTATGTATGAAGATTTTGCGATTGGTATGCCTGAGAATGCAGCTGAGGGAGAAGTATTTGAACAAAAGGATGGGAAATATTATATTAAAAATATGAATAGAGTTTTTCCCTATTTTGATCTGAGAGTAGGAAAGGTTCGGGCGAATCATACGATTATTTTTAAAAATAAGGAGTATCCGTTGTCTCAGTTTGTTGAACCAGGCACGTGGATACGCATTGAAGCAGAAAAATTAAATCTGTTTCAAGTACTGAAAGGAGTGAATATGCTTGGCGGATAAGGTAGAAACATTATCACAGGAAGAACAGCAGCAATTACTAGAGAAATATGATCCCGAAGCCGGTACAAGAAGTCTTGGCGGTGTGATTGGCTGGATCGTCTTCTTTGGACTCTTAGCTTTCTCATTATTCCATTTGTATACTGGAGTATTTGGCATGCTGACAGCACAGCTGCAGCGATCCATTCACCTAGGTTTTGCTTTGGCACTGATTTTTCTTCTTTTCCCAGCTAGAAAGAAATCGCTGAAAAAAAACAAGGTAGCTTGGTATGATATTATTCTTGCCATTTTAGCAGTAGTTGTTTGTGCATATTGGCCGCTCAATATTGAAGAAATAGTAGGGAGAGCTGGACGGTTAACGGACACTGATTTCTACATAGGTTTATTGGCCATTTTACTAGTTTTAGAGGCGACCAGACGTGCAGTTGGATTGCCGATTACGATTATTGCCATTGTCTTTATCGGATATGCTTTATTTGGACCATATATGCCTGGTTTCCTTGCCCATCGCGGTTTGGATTTAGACAGGCTTGTACAGACCATGTTCTTTACAACAGAAGGTATTCTCGGTACACCTCTGGGCGTATCAGCCACGTTTATATTCCTATTTTTACTCTTCGGTTCTTTCCTTGTTAAAACAGGGGTTGGTCAATATTTCAATGACTTGGCTGTATCCATTGCAGGAAAAAGTACAGGTGGACCTGCGAAGGTAGCTATTTTCTCTAGTGCCCTTCAAGGAACCATCAGCGGAAGTTCAGTTGCAAATGTTGTAACTTCCGGATCTTTTACAATCCCTATGATGAAAAAATTGGGATATAAAAAAGAGTTTGCTGGAGCAGTAGAAGCAACAGCTTCTACAGGCGGACAAATTATGCCTCCTATTATGGGTGCTGCTGCATTTTTAATGGTTGAATTTATCGGTGGCGGAATTACATACTGGGATATCGCAAAAGCGGCAGCAATACCTGCATTGCTCTATTTTGCAGGTGTATGGATCATGACTCACTTTGAAGCAAAACGAGTAGGTTTGCGGGGATTAAAAGATGAAGAAATGCCTAACCGCAAGGAAGTTTTCAAGAAGATTTATTTACTTCTCCCAATCTTAGCGGTTATTGTTCTATTAATGTCAGGTATGAGTGTTATCCGAGCAGCTTTATGGTCAATTGTCATCACAATTGCTGTAAGTGCCATTAGGAAGGATACACGCATTACGTTTAGAGGATTTATTGATGCACTTGTTGATGGTGCGCGCACAGCGCTTGGAGTGGCAGCTGCAACTGCTTCTGCTGGTATTATTGTTGGGGTAGTAGTTAAAACTGGCTTGGGTCTTAAAATGGCAAATGGCATTTTGGATTTTGCTGGCGGACTATTAATTCCGACCTTAGTCCTTACAATGGTAGCTGCCATTATCCTTGGGATGGGTTCACCAACAACAGCAAACTATGTTATCACATCAACGATTGCTGCTCCAGCAATTATCCTGCTGGGTGTTCCTGATTTAGCAGCACATTTATTTGTTTTCTATTTTGGTATCGTAGCAGATATTACACCGCCAGTTGCCTTAGCTGCCTTTGCGGCGGCAGGAGTATCTGGAGGCGATCCGATAAAAACAGGGTTCAACGCTTCAAAGCTTGCAATTGGCGCCTTTATTATTCCTTACATGTTTGTGCTTTCACCGGAACTTCTGATGATTGATACAACTTGGTACTACTTAATTTGGGTAGTATTCACAGCCTTAGCAGGAATGATGGCCATTGGTGCTGGAGTTATCGGCTATTGGATCCGTAAATTAAATTGGATGGAAAGAATTTTAGGAATTACTGGCGGTCTCTTGCTGATCTATCCTGAAGGTATTTCAGATATTATTGGATTAGGTATCTTTATTGTTCTGATTGTACTTCAGTTAGTTGTCAACAAAGGGAATAAAACGAAAGCAGAACCTGCATAAAATAAAAAGGAAAGCCGTGATGGCTTTCCTTTTTTGATTAGTTAAAGCATATTGGGTTTCACATTAATCTTCAGTGCCAATCGTCATGGTTGCATTAATGATTTCGTGTTCATCTGAGGTGAGTACCACAGTAAATGTGCCAGGATCATTACCTTCAAATGATTCCTCACTTATATGCTCTACAAGCAATTCACTTTGATATTCAATGATTTCTTCATTTATGTTTTGGTCATTTGTATTGCGAGACATTTCCTTTGCATCAATGGGGATTCTGCCTTCGATAAATGTCAGCTTTTCATCGTCAGTCATTTCTTCGGCAAAATCAGCAAATTGAAGTTCAACGCTTATCGCTCGTTCATTTTCAAAGTTAACAATCATAAAGTCACCTTGATAACGGGCAATTTCCTCATTATTTTCATTTTCACCGTATGCTTCATTAAAAGAGTCTCGAGGATCTCCCAAGCCAACATGTTCAGTGATTTGCCCTCCTGGTTCTTCACCAAGATCAGACTCTGCTTTTTGCTCCTCCAATGAAGGAGTATTTTCATGTTCTTCTGCTGAGTTTATAACTTCGTCACCTTCGTCGTCGCCACAGCCAGCTATAAATAAAAAGGATGCCGAAAATAAAAGTAATAATGGTTTTTTCATATGATTCCCTCTCTCTCTAGTTCGATGTAATTATACAAACTATACCCGAACAGTAAAGGGATAATCTTGTTTAGTGGTAATAATCTCTTGGAGTAGTGAGGGAAAATAGAGGGAGAAGGGGAAATTCTCTTTATATTATAAAGCTGAAAGACTCATGCTGAAGAATATGAGTCTTTCAGCTAATCTGACGTGACGGCTTTTCAGGTAAAATAGACATAATATTATTGAGATTAAAAATCCGCAGCTGTTTTCTTGTTAAGCAGTAAGCAAGAATACTGCTGCCTTTTAACTCTTTAATAAATATTTTTCTTTGTGTGAATGTATTGTTTTTGGACATATAAATGATCTCAACTGGTTTTCTTTCTTCCATAGAACGAAACAAAATTCCTTTCACTTTTCATCCCGCCTTATACTTTTAATTATATTATACAGAACGTTTGTTCTGTTTTCAAGTGTTTTTGTATCTTTTTTACAAATTTTATTTTCAGTGGCGGATACTTATTTTTACCGTTAAAATAGCAGAAACTATTGACTTTTATGCATAAAAATACTATATTAATTATTGTCCTTACATATTCGATTCCGTAGCTCAGCTGGGAGAGCG
Source organism: Cytobacillus gottheilii (assembly GCF_001636345.1). GTDB lineage: Bacteria > Bacillota > Bacilli > Bacillales > Cytobacillaceae > Cytobacillus > Cytobacillus gottheilii. The sequence goes on along the minus strand of NZ_KV440945.1, from coordinate 3,123,512 downwards.
CTACCTTGACAGGGTAGAGGTCGCTGGTTCGAACCCAGTCGGAATCATCAAAGAAACGTTGAAATAACGCTATTCCTAGTCAAATGGAGATAGCGTTATTTTTTTTAAATAAAAGTATGCGCAACGTTCGGGCAACCAATTGAGCAACAATAAGTTGGCTGCACTTGACTATAGGAAAATATAATTTTAACCTTTATACAAGTCCAATAAATAGAAGATTCTAACAATAGTTGAGAGAGGTAAAAGATGAGAATCATTTGTATTATTTTGTTAACATTTGTGATCCTAGTAGGTTGTTCAAGTGAAAATGAATATGAAGTGTATGGTACGTTTGAAAGCTTGGAAAACAATGAACTGCATCTTAATGTTACTGAATGGACAATAAATGAGGGCTATGTAGCAAAGCAAGCAGATGTGGGTTATGTAAAAGTTTTTAATATAGATGAAAATACTAAAATCACCTTCGAGAATGGAGAAGAGGCTGATATTGAAGATATTGAATCTAATCAGATTCTGGGTATATCTGATTATGAAGGTGATACTGTTAAAGAGATTACTATCTTAAATAAATAACTTGAAAGGCTAGTGGTCTCTGCTCCACACTCAATCAGGGGTCATCATATGAAAGCCTAGAGCCATAATGGTTCTAGGCTTTTTTGTCTGAATTTAAGAACAGTTATGAAAAAATCTTTACATGAACACTAAAAGGCATTTCACTCATTTGAACTTCTTCCCAAGAATTCACATAGGTTCTTTTCGTTTCGTTTTAAGTAAGCACCTTCCCTTAATTGCTTGCTAGCAGCAGTATAAGTAACATTTGTTTTCTTGCCATTTAAGTAAAAATAAAAAAGCACCTCAAAAGAGGCGCCTTGTCATTATGATTCTGTTCCTTTTGGATAATGAAGTGGTGGAGGAATCAACCACCCTTTTTCTTTATTAAGTTTTAACATCTTTGCACCAAATTGGGCTTTATTCATATGGAACTGTCCATACATCATTGCAACGTCTTCTCTAACTGCTTGTCCAATAGCTTGGCTGCAGGCTACCAAACCTGCTGCTGTATCTGCCGAAATAGCTGCACTAATTTCTGGATCAGTGGATCTTGCGCCAACAGGAATGTCCTCTAAATTTGCATTCGGACGAGCCGGTGGTGCAGGAGGCAGTCCAACACCATTACTCTTTAATAATTCTTCTAACTGCTGGTTTTCAGCCTGCAGACTCTTAATTGCTTCTTCCATTAGTTTCTTTAGGTCGCCATCGCCAGCGTGATTAATCATGGTTTGGTAACCAGAAATCATACCGTTGTTTACAGAAAGATGGGTGAACATAGCAAATACTTCACCATAATGTAAAGGTTCATCTTTGGGGTTTCCACTTAAAATGCCCATCATAGCACTCCCTATCTTATCAAATTTCATTCTCCTTATATAAGGATATAGATTACGATAGGTAGTTATGCATTGGTTATAAATAGTATTTGCATGACCTGTTTCTGAAAGATCATATTTATTTTATAATACATAGAATGTGTTAGATGGGCATGCGACAAAATTCCATTCAATGCATCCAGATGTTACATTAAATTTTTTTTTTACTGAAAAATGCACATTTTGAATATGAATATTTTAAAAATAAGGTTTAAAGAAGATCAGGTGGTTGAACAACTATCCACAGCGCTAACACCAATCACCAAAATTCCTAAGATAACCAATAATATATGCATTAAGCCAACTGCTAAGGAAGTAAAAAGTAAGATAGAAGAATTCTTAATTCGTTTGGAACCATATTCTACAATCAGAAGGACCAGGACAGGGATCTCAAATAGCAGATTGGCAGCGAATATTTTATCTGTACTTAGAAGGTAAACAACAATTATAACAGGAATATGGTATGAAGCTATTTTCAAAATGACAGAAGCTATTTTTGCCTTTATAAATCTGGAAGAATAATCGGTTGTGGTGATCAATAATGCTGCAAAAGGGATCATTAGGATGAAAGCAGCATAACTGAAAATTAGAAAATGAGCGGAGAGGGCAGGTAAGGAATTCTGATCATGTAGGTTAATAACAAAAAGATATCCCATCATAGTCCAAACGCTAAAAATATATGCTTGTATAATATTATTAAATAACCTAGTAAGATAACTCTTATGAAACAATTATTATACCTCCAAAATCTCTCTAATTAACTTAGATATATATACTATTATACAATTATTAGTTAAAATAGGGAAAATATAGATCTTTTTGGAATTTTAATATCCTTTTTATGCTGCTCCAAGTAATCAGAGTATTCACAAATAATATACTGAAGGTGTTTATTATGTTATCTAAACAATTATATATGAAGGAAGTAGAAGGTCGGTTTGTATCAAGGAGGATTCATCCTCAATTTCCGGACATTGTTATTTTAAATTACACAGAAAACACGACATATGAAAAGCGCTGGAATGACATTACTTTGTCATGCAGGGGGTTAATTATTAATGAATCAAGTAATGAAGTGTTGGCCAGACCGTTTCCGAAGTTTTTTAATTATGGTGAACTTCCTGAATATGAAGCTGATATTCCTTTTGATGAAACACCTGAATTTACAGTAAAGCTGGACGGATCTTTGGGGATAAGCTATAAAATAAATGGCCAAACATACTGGGCAACAAGGGGATCTTTTGAGTCAGTTCAAGCCCAAATAGCTCAAAAAATATGGGATGAAAAGTATGCAGATGTCATGATACCGGATGAAACGACGTTATTAGTTGAAATAATTGATCCATCAACGAGAGTGGTAGTAGATTATAGCGGTATGTCTGACTTAATCATTATTGGTGCAGTTGATCGGTTTTCAGGTAAAGATTTTCATTATAATGAGCTGCTGCAGCTTGGGACTCAATTGGGGATGAAGGTAACAGAGCAGAAGAAGCTAACTTTAGAAGAAGCGGTCAGATTAAAGGCAACTATTGACCATAATAACGAAGGCTGGGTGTTAAGATGGTCCAGCGGCAAACGACTTAAAGTAAAAGGCGACCGTTATATGGATATTCATAAAATTGCATACGGTCTTTCTGACAAAATGAAGACGGAATACTGGAAAGATGGGAAAATAGATGAACTAATCCTAAAAATGCCGGAAGAATTCCGACATGAAATTGAAGATTTCAAAAAGAAGCTGGATGCAGAGCTGTTAAACCTAAAGTATATAGTAGATGAGTACTTACATGCTTCACTAAGCAATACTCAAGATCGTAAATCATTTGCTATTCATGCATCAAGCAATATACCGCAGGAATATAAATATCTTGTTTTTAAACAATACGACAACAAGCTAAAACAAGAAGATATAAAAGAGCATATTTATAAAAATTATAGTGATTTTGTTAACGGGGAGAAATCATAATGGCTATGTTTATCATGCTGGTCGGGCTTCCGGCGAGCGGGAAAAGTACACTGGCAGAAACGTTGTCTATTAAATATGCTGCTGAAGTGCTGTCTTCTGACAGACTAAGAAAAGAAATACATGGTGATGAGAACATTCAGGCAGATCATAAGAAACTTTTTGAAGAATTAAATAGCAGAGCGAATACTTGCCTTTCACAGGGAAAGAATGTCATCTATGATTCTACTAATCTAAACCGAAAACGCAGGAAACATATGATACAGCATGAGATTAAAGCGGATGAAAAAGTGGTTTATTATCTGAACACACATATAGATAATTGTTATGAGAGAGATAAGGTAAGAGAACGAACAGTTGGTGAAGAAGTGATCAATCGGATGTATAAAAACCTTCATATTCCAGTACTAAAAGAAGGCTGGAAAGAGGTACATACTATTTATGAACCTAAAAGGTTATTTGCCGACCATCACAAAACGGCCCTGGAAGAACATCTAAATAGCGCTTTATCTCATGATGAGTTTATGGATAAATTAATGCAGCTGATCCCGGAATTTCAAATCATTAACCATCTTCCTCATGATTCCAAATATCATTCCTCCTCCGTAAGCAGGCATATTTTTTATGTGTATAAACATATTTACGAATATTATAAGGGGAGCAATAGGCTTGGGCTGTTATATGCCAGCATTTTTCATGATCTTGGCAAAGGTTTCTGTAAATCATTTGTCAATTATAAAGGAGAAGAAACAAGATATGCCAGCTTCATCGGGCATGAATATGTATCCTCACAGCTGGCTGCCTTTTATTTAAATCAATTAGGCTACAGCAGGGAATTTACAGAAAAGGTAGTAACGCTTGTACAGTTTCATATGATGCCAATGAATGCAAGCGAGAAAAAGTTAAGTGGAATCAAAGAACTCATAGGAGATACATTATTTGAAGACTTATTGATCTTACACGAAGCTGACACTGCAGCTAAATAGGTATTAATAAGGTTAACATTTTAACCGCCCTTTCAAAAGATGCATATGATATGAAAAAAAGAAGGGGATGCCAGATGTATTATTATTACCCGTATAACTGCTGGAATCAACAGCAAACGTATCGCATAGCTCCATTTCATCAGAATTGGGAGATACAGGATTACGGTTTTAGACCATATGTAACCAATATTAATGAGGCGGCCAAACAGAATAATACCTTTCGAACCGCCATTTGGACAGGGAAGCATTTGCAGGTGACTTTAATGAGTATTGATGTTGGGGGAGATATTGGATTAGAAATGCATCCGAATGTGGATCAATTTTTACGAATTGAACAGGGGCAAGGATTAGTGAGAATGGGAAATACTAAAGACAATTTACCTTTTCAAAGAAATGTATTCGATGACTCAGCTATTTTAATCCCAGCTGGAACATGGCATAACCTTACGAATACGGGAAATGTTCCGCTAAAGTTATATTCAATATATGCACCGCCTAACCATCCGTTTGGAACCGTTCATCGAACGAAAGCGGAAGCAATGGCAGCAGAATAAAACCTTCTGAAAAAGCCTTAGAGGTTTATAAAAGCTCCTGATATTTTAAAAAAGAAGTCAGCTTTGGCAATCAACCAGAGCTGACTTCTTTTTTATGTCTTCCGTAAAGTTTATTTTACAATACAAGAAAAAATTGAGGCAGATGCTAATCCAGAAAAGCAATATTAGCTTGTTCTCCTGGCAGTTACCAAATAACTTTCCAATTCTCATTTACCGAAGCTTCAATCTTGCCTCTTTCAAGAATATAATTAGCAAGAATCTCGGACATATCCAGAGAGATCTCTTTAATGACGGGTTTGTCTTTAAACATATGATAATCTCCGCCCCCGGCAGCACGATAATTGTTCATGACAACATCGTATTCCGCTGTTAAATCAATATCGAAGCCATCCTTTTTCAATTTAATGACCCTGTTCCCAACAGGCTTTGATATATCTAAAATGTAGTCAATTCCTTCCCACATATCGTAATTATAATGCTGAGGCTTAGGTGTGCTAAAGGAAGGACTAATAGCGACCTCACCATTATTGACCATAAAATAACCAGCACTTCTTTCAAGCGCATCTTTTATATCTTGCCCTGTGATACGAATGACAGTTAATGTGTTTGGATAAATATAATTCGATACGATATCTCTCATTGTGATCTTCTCTTTAAAACCTTTTAATTCATTATTAAAAAGGGCAGTATTAGAAATCTCCGTATTGGCAATCTCCATTTGTACTTTGTTTATAAATTCAACAAGTGCATTATCTTTTAACCGGGCTTTTAATGGATCTGGAATCGTCATATCACCATATACTTTTCCAATGGGCTGATCTAACCATGCTTGTGTTTCCTTTTCATAAACTTGAATAAGATCTATGCTTCTAGCATCTGCTTCAACTTCAGTTGTTTCCAGCAGTATGGCTTTTTTGTCTTTAATTGCCCAATTATTTTTCTCTTTGGCAAGAGTAATGGTTATTTTTCCTAATGCTTGTCCATTAAAGCTAGGCTGAACAATCGTAACTCCGTTTATCTCTCCAGCAAGCTTTCGATGCTGATGTCCTGTGATTAATACATCAATACCTTCAATCTCAGTGCAGATTCGATATCCTTGATTTTCTCCTGTTAAAGCTTCTGTTGGTTCTCCTGTAACAGGATCTTTTTCAAAGCCGCCGTGATAGGAAACAATCAATAGATCCGGTTTTTCGTTTTCACGGATGAACTTCACCCAATCACGTGCAGTCTCGAGAGCTTCATGAAAGGTTAGATTTTTAATATGTTCAGGATTTTCCCAGTTTGGAATATAGTGAGTGGTCAGGCCTAAAATGGCTACTTTCAGGTCTTCTATTTGCTTTACGAAATACGGCTTTCCAAAGTACGGCTTCCCTGTTGTCTTGCTGATAATATTTGCTGATAACCATGGGAAATGGGCTTCTTCTACAGCCTGATTTAATATCTCCATACCGTAATTAAACTCATGATTTCCTAGAATAGCAGCATCATAAGAAAGTTCGTTCAACAGCATGATCATCGGGTTCTTGTTATGGTTCATATAGCGTGCGTAATGATATGTAAGAGGTGTACCTTGGATGAGATCGCCATTGTCTAATAAAATCGTATGTTTGTTTTCTGTTTTTTCTCTTTTAATTAGGGTTGAGATCTTTGCAAGACCGACCTTGGAATACTCATTGCTGCCATAATGAATCGGTAAGACATTTCCGTGCAAATCGCTTGTGACAAGTATGTTGATTTTTATCATCTAAAAATTCCTTCCCTGATATAAAAATGAGTCATTTGTGACTAGCGGTAAATCATATTATACCAATTCAGTATTTTGATTAAAGGAATCTTTACGATATTTACAAAAAGTTAATGATCTTTTAGCTGAATAGAGCAAATTGCAAATAAATATTAATCAGGTTAGCAGATTAATAAAAGAAAGAGGAAAGTTGTTAATAATCATAGGTTTATAGAGCGCCATAATTCAGAATAGTTTTACCTTGCTAGAAATGAAAATGTCAAAATTTGAGGCCATTTATGAGAGGAATAAGCCGTTTGCGGATTGAAAAATTATTTTGTAAATGAATTTACTTTTAATCGAACAATAAAAGCACTTTTCTACGAAGTGCTTTAAATAGGTTAAGTATAATAGCAGGAAAGGCTTTATGTAAGTGTATGATAGTGTGGAAGTCATGCAAAGTATGTTCATATGAAGGTCGTCAAGTTTCAGCCATAATGGAAAAACTGAACGATAATGCAGATAGAAAAAGCGGTCCCCTTAAACAAGCACGCAGATGATCGTTAAAACCACTAATCTTGTTAATGATTCAAGCATCGCTATCAGCTCCTTAAGAATAACTATACCCCTATGTTAAAGCACAAATATAAAGCTTCTTTAAGATCCTTGTAAATTCAATGTTAAGACACTGTTTGTTAAATAATTGTAAATGAATAATTTTTAAGCAGGAACCATATAGGTAATTGAAGAAATTGCATATAAATGGGTGTGCTATTCAATTTTAATTTTTGCGAGCGTTTTTATAATGGTTCATTAGGAGGAATATGATGAGTGTTAAAAAAGCGATTATACCTGCTGCTGGTCTTGGAACAAGATTTTTGCCTGCTACAAAAGCAATGCCAAAGGAAATGCTGCCAATCGTCGATAAGCCGGCGATCCAATTTATCGTTGAAGAAGCGGTACAGTCAGGGATTGAGGACATCATTATTGTGACAGGAAGAGGAAAGCGGGCAATTGAGGACCATTTTGATAAATCTTATGAGCTGGAAGAAACGTTATTTAAAAAGTCCAAGCTGGAAATGTTAAATACGGTTCAGGAAATATCTTGTTTGGCTAATATTCATTATATCCGCCAAAAAGAACCAAGAGGACTTGGGGATGCAATCCTTTGTGCAAGCCGATTTATAGGCAATGAGCCATTTGCCGTTTTGCTTGGGGATGATATTGTTAATTCTCAGGAGCCGTGCCTTCAGCAATTGATTCGAATGTTTAACAGATACAGTTCTTCCATTGTAGGTGTTCAGCGGGTTGATTGGACAGAAGTTCATAAGTATGGGATTATTCAGCCGCGAAACAAAGATCATGAAGAAGAAGCCTTAGCGATTGAAAGGCTAGTAGAAAAGCCGTTAATAGAGGAAGCTCCATCCAATCTTGCCATTTCAGGCAGATATATATTAAAACCGGAGATTTTTGATATTTTAGCCAATCTTCCTGCTGGAGCTGGAGGGGAAGTGCAATTAACGGATGCGATCAATGTTCTGCACGAAAGTCAGGAGGTTTTTGCCTTCGAATTTGAAGGTGAAAGATATGACATTGGGGACAAATTTGGGTATGTAAAAGCTACAATCGATTATGCTCTGCAAAGAGAGGATATGAAAATAGAAGTAATGGACTATATGAAGCAGCTTTTAGAATCTGTAAAAGTCTAAAAGCTATTGACGGGAATTTTGCTGATAATAAATTTGATATTGTGCAATATGTTCATCAAGATCTTGACTGATTTTTAACGTTTGGACATGTTGGAAACCATTTTCCAAGCCGGTTTTAATTAGTTTAGCACGAAGAAAATCGATTCTTTCTCTTAATTCCTGTTGGCCGACTAGGTCATTTGGAGATTGTAAAGTTAACATGCTAAACACTCCTTTAGGAAAATAGTCTTGATTGCCACAATATTAACATTACGAACGCTATTTTAAAAGTAAATAATAACTAAATATGTGTCAAAAGTGGTACATATTTATTCTAGAAGCTTTAACGCACCGCGAATTAAGTAACGGAAGAGGACAAAAAGAGGTTCAATCAGCTCGATTGCTACATCAAAATAGGTCTCCTTTTTACGATTTCTTTTCTTTTTCATAAGAAACACCTCTTTATCATTTGTTTGTTGCTATATATACGAGAAAATGGAAATTTAGTTTCACTCTGCATGAACAAAATTAAGAATTTTTATTAAATAAAATGAGTTTTTTGAGCTTCAGCCGAAAAAACCCGAACCAATTTAGAATGGTTCGGGTTTTTCTCTGCTTTTTGAAAAAAGGGTTTATCTTAAAAATCAAAGTTGTCTGGATCAGGTCCAACTCGTCTGTTCTCATTTAATCCATTAATAGCTTCCATCTCTTGTTGTGTAAGCGTAAAATCGAAAATAGTTGAGTTTTCGATAATTCGATGTTCCTTAATTGACTTAGGGATGGTGATGATGCCGTTTTGAAGATCCCATCGCAAGATCACTTGCGCAACAGATTTACCGTGTGATTCAGCAATCTTAATCAGCTCAGGATGAGACAATAGCTCACCTTGCATTAATGGTGACCATGCTTCAATCTGAATATCGTGCTGCTTGCAGAAGGTGCGTAATTCCATTTGAGTTAATTTCGGATGCAATTCAACTTGGTTCACCATTGGTTTGATTTCAGCTTCAGCCATTAAATCGTCGAGGTGGTGAATTTGAAAGTTACTTACTCCAATAGCTTTTACGCGTCCTTGTTTATATAACTCTTCAAGAGCTTTCCAGGCAGCTTTGTATTTTCCGGCAACTGGCCAATGTATTAAATAAAGATCTAAGTAATCTAATCCAAGCTTTTGGAGGCTTGCTTCATAAGCTGCCAATGTTTCCTCATAGCCAAGATCTGCATTCCATACTTTAGAAGTGATAAATAATTCTTCCCGTTTCAATCCGCTTTGAGCTAATCCTTGGCGAATCCCTTCTCCAACGCCTTCCTCGTTTTGATAAACCGCAGCCGTATCAATGCTTAAGTATCCATTCTTAATGGCTGCTTTCACTGAACTAATTGTGTCAGGACCTTCTTCTACTTTAAATACACCTAGACCGAACCAAGGCATTTGAACACCATTATGAAGAGTTGTTTTATCTTGTAAATTTTTTGCTGTCATTTGTTTTTCCTCCAATATCAATTATATATATGTTTAAATCTTTCGGTTTCAAGGCTTTTTTATAAGGAAATTGAAAAATCACCTCCTGAAATTCAAAAAAAAGCTATGTTTTAAAGAGTTCTTGAATTGGACTATTAAATTACCTTGATATGATAGGCCTTTTCTGCTTTTAAACTACTGCCAGTCAATACTGCTGCTGCTAATACCATAATTCCGCCAACCCAGCCTGTATGGATTAAACCCATATGATCTGATATTAGACCGCCTGCATAGGAACCAATGGCAATTCCTGCGTTAAAGGCAGCAATATTAACAGCGGATGCTACATCAACTGCACTGGGGACATATCGTTCCGCAAGAACCACTACATAGGATTGGAGACCGGGAACATTCATAAAGGCGAATAAACCCATGAACATGATCGTCACTAAACCTGCTATTTTATATGGTGCACTAAATGGCAAGATAAATAATATAGCTGCTTGTATGATAAACATGAAAAACAGTGCCTTAAGAGGGTCTTTATTAGCTAACTTTCCGCCTGTCATATTTCCGATAGCAATAGCAACACCGTAAACCAATAATAAAAGAGCAACTGTATTTTCTTTAAAACCAGTTACGTTCTGCAAAAGCGGTGATAAAAAGGTAAATACAACAAAGGTTCCGCCATAACCTAAAGCTGTAATGAGAAATAGCTGCAGTAATTGTTTTTGTTTAAATAGCTTGAACTGTTCAGTTAATTTTATTGCTTTTCCGCGAGGCATGTTGCCTGGGATTAAGAAGTAATTTGAAATCAGCGAGATTATACCGATTACAACGATAGCAATGAATGCAAGCCGCCATCCGAATTGCTGCCCTAAAAATGTTCCGAATGGGACACCAGTTACAGTAGCTACTGTTAACCCAGTGAACATGATCGAGATAGCGCCAGCCCTTTTGTCCTGTGAAACTAAACTAGCTGCGATGGTTGAGCCGATTGACATGAATACGCCATGAGAAAAGGCTGAAATCAGCCGTGCGATCAGCAGAATTCCGATGTTAGCAGCAGTCGCAGCAATGATATTGCCGATAATGAATATGATCATAATCCAAATCAGCAATGTTTTGCGGGGAATTGCTGCAGTTATGGAAGTTAGAATCGGTGCCCCGATCGTAACGCCTAACGCATAAATGGATACTGTTAATCCTGCGATCGGAAGACTTATATTTAAATCCTCTGCAATGAGAGGAAGAAGACCCACACTGATGAACTCTGTAGTTCCGATAGCAAAGGCGCTTATAGCCAATGCTAACAAAGCGAATTGATTATTTTTCTTTTTCATGCATTTTCCTCCTGAATTGTATTTTCCACTCCTTATGAAAGTGGTATAGTATGGATCGGTGTGCAAAAGCTATTATGGGATATAAGTTTTAAAAAGAGAAGAACGTACTTTTTTGTAATATAGAAACTAAAAAGTACGATAGGAACCTTTTGGTGCCTATCAGAAGGAAGGGAAAAGAAAATGAAGAAAAAGAAATATAACATTGGTGTCGAAGCTACGCTTGAGGTTATCGGAGGTAAGTGGAAGTGTGTGATTCTATGTCATCTGACACACGGTAAAAAACGGACAAGTGAGTTAAAAAGGCTGATGCCGAATATTACGGAGAAAATGCTCACGCAGCAATTGCGGGAGCTTGAAGAAGACGGAGTTATTAACCGTATTGTCTATAACCAAATACCGCCAAAAGTTGAATATGAACTAAGTGAATATGGAGAAAGTCTGGAATCCATTTTGGATCTGCTATGTGCATGGGGAGAGACGCATATAACAAATGTCTATGGAGATAAATCGCAATACTTAGAAGAAAGTATTTTAAATGAGAAAGATCAAATACCACAATGAGGATGATAAAAAGGGATACCATTACTGGCATCCCTTTTATTTATTGCTGATTTTTCAACTGTTCTTCCGCTAATGCGACGAGACGTTTGGTCATTTCGCCGCCGACAGAACCGTTTGCTCTTGAGGTCGTGTCTGCACCAAGCTGTACACCAAACTCCCCTGCAATCTCCTGCTTCATTTGCTCTAAAGCATTTTCAGAACCGGGTACTAAAAGTTTGTTTCTTGCCATGATCCATCACTCCCAACAAGGTAGTCACAATTCATCATTACTCAAGCTTAGAAGCCTTTTATGAAAAAAGAATCCTCACTTTTATAATCATGAATTGCTACTTCTATTTTACCCGCAATTAAGGGAGGTATGTAGATGAAAAAAAGTCATGGAAGATATTCTGACATAAATTTCGGAAAATTTAAAATTTCGTGTTGACTTCTTTTTATTTTCGAGTAAAATAAGAGTTAATTAATAAATGTTATATAATCTAACATCAAATAGTTAGTAAATATAACATAAAATAAAGGGGGAAAAAGAATGGATGCCACGTTTTTAATGAACAGCTTGTGGGTCATGATTAGTGCAATTTTAGTTATTTTTATGATTGGCGGATTCATTATGCTGGAAGCAGGATCTACAAGAATGAAAAATGCAGGGCATATCGCAGGTAAAACAATTGTTACGTTTGGCCTTGCTTCACTTGTATTCTGGGCAGTAGGATTTGGTTTTATATTCGGAGATAATGCAAATTTCTTAGTCGGGTTCTCGAATTTCTTCTACTCAGGTCAGGAACTTGAGGGAATGGGGTTATCTTCAGCTGTATTCTTCGTGTTTCAATTAGCATTTGCGGGAATATCCATAACGGTTGCTTTAGGAGGATTTGCAGAAAGAGCGAAATTATCTGTATATCTTATCTTCACGATAATCTTTTCTGCAATTATCTATCCAGTCGTTGCTCACTGGATTTGGGGAGGCGGCTGGCTGGCGGAACATGGTAAACAAGATTTCGCAGGTTCAACAGTTGTCCACTTAACAGGTGCAATGGCTGCTTTAGCGGCAACCATTTTATTGAAACCTCGTATCGGTAAATACAATAAAGATGGCTCTCCAAATAACATTTTTGGTCATAATCAGGTTTATACTGCATTAGGAGTTTTAATTTTATGGGTAGGCTGGTTCGGCTTTAATGCCGGCAGTACTGTTTCTGTTGATGGAGGGTTTTTCGGTTTTGTAGCTCTTAACACAAATTTAGCAGCAGGTGCTGGAGCTGTTGCAGCAGCCCTGATCTCTTGGATGGTTTTAGGTAAATCTGACGTGCCGACTTTGCTTAATGGAGCTTTAGCCGGCCTAGTAGCCATTACAGCGTCGTGTGCCTTCGTAGATACATGGGCAGCAGTTGTGATCGGTTTAGTTGCTGGTATCCTTGTATTCTATAGTGCGCGTTTCTTTGAAAAGAGAAAAATTGATGATCCGATCTACGCACTTTCTGTTCATGGAGCAGCCGGTATATGGGGAACTTTATCTACTGGGTTCTTTGCAACTCCAGAGCTTGCATCGGTTGGTCAGGCAGGACTTTTCTATGGAGGTGGCTTTACACAGCTTGGTGTTCAAGCATTAGGTGTTACTGTATCAGGAGCATTTGCATTTGCAGTATCGTTTGCAGTTCTTTTTGTTATCAAAAAAGCACTTGGAGGCCTTCGTGTAACGGAAGAAGAAGAAATTATGGGTCTTGATATGAGTGAGCATGGAAGCTATGGCTATCCAGAAGTATTTCTGGCAGAAGAAAATAAGAAATTGAGTTCTTAATTTTTAAAAATAAGTAAACCTTGGCAGCGTCCATAATCAATTGCGATTATGGACGCTATTTTACCTTAATTAATAAACCTGGTATTACTCGATTTGTTAAGCTATAAAGAAGGGTAAGTTTTATACGAAATTTAAAATGCTTTAAAAAGGAAGGGTTAGATTGGAAACATCTTTCTCCAGTTATCGTGATATAAAGAGTTGGAAAAACAAACAAGTGTATCAAAATCTACAAAATACAGATATGTTAAATAAATTTCACGACCATATTATTGGAAATGTTGCACGTCTTGCTATAGAGAAGATTGGTGAACCGCCATGTCATTTTGCCTTTTTCCTTACTGGTAGCGGCGGGAGATTTGAACAGGGGCTTTTCAGTGATCAAGACCATGGGATTATTTATGTAGAGGATACAAAAGAGGCAAATATTTTTTTTCTCCATTTAGGTGAGGAAATATCTATTGGGCTTAATGAGGTTGGTTATCCGTTTTGTGAAGGGAATGTAATGAGCAGCAATCCTTTATGGTGCAAGTCTCATCAAGAATGGGAAAAACAACTGAATCATTGGATGGAAGAGGCAAGCTGGGCTGATATACGCAATTTGCAAATTTTTTATGATGCCAGAGCTTTGATCGGACAGAATCAATTAGTAGAAGATTTAAAGTCTTTTATTCATGAGTACAGTCAAGAGCATCCTAATCTGATTAAACGGGTGATGGAAAATGTACAGCATTTCAAAAACACAATCGGTCCTCTTGGGCAATTGATCGTAGAGGAAAAAGGGAAATATCATGGATGTGTTGATCTAAAATATTCAGCATTTATACCCTTTGTAAATGCTATTCGAATACTAGCTGTTAAGGAAGGAATTCTTGAATCTCCGACTGAGAAAAGGATGCTGATTTTACTTAAAGATAAACAATATGCGATTATGCTGAAAGAATATTATTTTGCCTATAAGGCTTTGCTTCAAATTCGTGTAAATAGGCTGATTTTTGTCAGCTCATATGAAGATGCTCATTATCTGAATGTCACGGAATTATCAAAGGTCGAAAGAGCTGAACTAAAGCATATTTTAAAAAAAGCAAAGCAGCTTCATCAATATGTCATTGCTTTAATTGAGAAGGTGTAAAAATGGCGAATGAACCATGGAGAATGATTAGGAATCTTTTTGGAGGCCTATCTAAAGAGAATTCACAGCATCTCGCATATATAAGGCAGCTGCAGCGGGAGATTGCTGCTAATGATATCATGAACATGCCGCTCAGAAGGTTAAATGCGGTCGTTTTTGATATTGAAACAACTGGATTTTACCCTGACAAGGGAGATCAAATTCTTTCAATTGGAGCAGTGAAAATACAAAATGGGGAACTTTTAGAAAATGAGTCCTTTTACACGCTAATTCATTCGTCTAAAACGCTATCAGAAGAAATCGTTTTGTTAACTGGAATCAAACAAGAACACCTAGCAGATGCTCCTAAGATTTCGGATGCTTTAATGCTTTTTTTTAAGTATGTTAAAGATTTGCCGCTTATTGCTCATCATAGCAGTCACGAGAAAAAATTTATGCAGCAGGTATGCTGGGCGAATTTCAAAACCCCATTTAGGCATCGTTTGTTTGATACATCATTTCTATATCGGCTTGTGGAACAAGAAGAAAGCTCCATTAAGCTGGAAGATTGCTGTAAACGGCATGGAATTGAGGTATATAATCGCCATCACGCTCTTGGGGATGCCATACTAACCGCCAAGCTGTGGTTAAAATATTGCCAAGACGTTGAAACATTAGGCTGTCAAAATATGAATGATGTTTATGAAATGCTCGCAAAAAAATGAAATCGTATGTGATGCTCCCGACAGACTGTTGGGGGTTTTTTATATAAAAAATAAATTGCAATGAAATTTTGTCAGTAGATCATGACAATTGTCATCTCAAATAAATGACAATATCCACTAATGGCATTCATAGCATTGTTGTAGGATGAAGTTGACAATGGAGGTGTGAAAAAAATGGAGACGATTATTACATTAAATGGAGTTACCAAAAAGTTTAAAGAGATGAAGGCTGTTGATGATGTTACTTTGACGATACAAAAGGGAGAAATAGTTGCCATTTTAGGTCCGAATGGTGCCGGGAAAACGACAACTATTATGATGATGCTTGGATTGCTTCAGCAGAGCAGCGGAACGGTCACTTTATTTGGATCCCCGCCGAAAGAAAAAAAAGTAAGAGAGAGAATTGGCACAATGCTTCAAGAGGTGAGCGTCATTGATGCTTTAACAGTGCGTGAAATTCTGCAGCTATTCAGGAGCTATTACCCTAAATCTCTATCCATTCATGAACTGGTTACTCTAACTGGATTGAATGAGGAGGATATGAAAAAAAGAGCAGATAAGCTCTCAGGAGGTCAGAAGAGAAGATTATCATTTGCTCTAGCGCTAGCTGGGGACCCTGATTTGCTCTTTTTTGATGAGCCCACTGTGGGCATGGATATCTCCAGCAGGCGCAAATTTTGGAATACGGTAAAGGAGCTCCAGAATAAAGGTAAAACAGTTGTATTCACAACTCATTATTTACAGGAAGCAGATGATGCTGCTGATCGAATTATCCTCTTTCAAAAAGGAAAGGTAATTGCAGATGGAACACCAGCACAAATAAAGTCAAAATTATCGAGGCAATCCGTTTCGTTTGTGCCAGGTCAAAATGCGCTCTCGTTTGAAGAGTTAAGGTCCATTCCTGCTGTAACGGAAGTTTATCAAAAAGGTGACCGCTGCTATCTTGTTTCAGAAAATAGTGACATCGTGGTAGCTGAAATATTTAACAGAAAGCTTGATGTAAAGGACATACTGGTTGAGAGCGGCCGGCTGGATGAGGCTTTTGAACAGCTGACAGCACAGGAAGGAGCAGATGTCATTGAAAATGTTAATAACGCAGTGTAAAGTGGAGATTATTAGAATATTACGTAATCCTTATTATGTTTTTTGGTCGTTATTTATGCCTATTCTTTTTTACACACTCTTTACGAAAATATTTAATACTGGAATAGGCAACCAAGAGGAATGGCAGGCACATTATTTAATGTCGATGACTGTTTTCAGTGTGATGGGAACAAGTATAATGACATTGGGGATTCGGCTAGTTGAAGAAAGGGCTAAAGGATGGTCAATGTTTATGCGGATCACACCGTTATCTGACAGTGTCTATTTTATTTCTAAGATGGCGGGTCAGACTTTTATCCATGTTTTCTCCATCGTCATAATTTTTTTAGCTGGTGCAATTATAAATGGAGTTAAATTAAGTGCAGTTGAATGGATATCAAGCGGTTCATGGATTTTAGCTGCTTCTTTACCATTCCTTGCAATTGGAACTTTAATCGGCAATATGAAAAAAGTGGATACAGCATCAGGAATCAGTAATATTCTCTATCTTGGCTTTGCCATTACAGGCGGACTTTGGATGCCTATAGATATCCTCCCTGAATTTATTCAAAATATTACAACATATCTTCCTGCTTATAACTATGGAAATGGGGCATGGCTCCTTGTAAAAGGGGAACTTCCGGAATGGAGTAATGTCGTGATTCTAGCAGCATATTTGGCAGTTTTTATGATACTATCAATCTATATAAGGAAAAAACAAGAAGCGGCGGTGGGGTAAGATGTTAAAAAAGATAAGGGAGATTGAAATATTTCCAAAAAGATATGGTTATTTTCCATATGTCTTCCTTATCTATTTTATCATGCCATTTTATTATATTAGCACCGAACAAGGCTGGAAAATGTTTATTGGTTATCTTCTGCTGTTTATTTTTTTCATATCCTATCGACAGCTTTATTTTTTAATTGAGGGACATATATTTCATCAGTGGATCGTTGGCCAGCTGCTGATTATTCTTATATTATCAGTCTTTTATAATTTGAACTTTCTTTTCCTGGGATTTTTCACGGCTCATTTTATAGCTTGGTTTCCAGAGAAACGCAGATTCTATTATGCATTGGGTGGTTTAACCATTACTCTTTTGTTTCCGATCCTGATGCATTTACCATATGTTCTATCAAATGGTTATTATATCTTGTTTATGTTTATTGTGATTATGATAGCCAGTCCATTTGGCATTCGTTCCATGTATCGAAAACTGGAATTAGAAAGAAAGCTGGAAGAGGCAAATGAGCGGATTGAAGTACTAGTCAAAAAAGAAGAACGGCTGAGAATTGCCAGAGACTTACACGATACGCTTGGACACACATTATCACTGATTACGTTAAAAGCCCAATTAGTTGGCAAGTTAACTGAAAAGGATGCACAAAAAGCAAGAGATGAAGCTTTAGAGATTGCCAAAACTTCAAGAATTGCCTTAATGCAAGTAAGAGAGCTTGTTTCCGAAATGAGAACAAAAACCCTTGCAGAAGAAATATTTGAAGCAGAGGCACTTTTACATGCAGCTGGCATCAAGTATGAAGTAGAGGAAAGAACAGATGTAAATACAATTCCAATCGTTCTGCAAAGTATTCTTAGCATGTGTGTCCGCGAATCAGTAACAAATATCGTAAAGCATAGTCAAGCTAAAAAATGCATGCTGGATATCATGAAGGATGATGGGAGCTTGTTCTTAACCATCAGGGACGACGGCAGAGGTATGGTTGGAACGCCTTCAGATGGTAATGGATTAAAAGGGATGGCAGAACGTCTAAGCCTCATAGAAGGAAAACTGCAAGTGAAAAATGACAAAGGAACAACCGTTCAAATATATGTTCCAGTCGTTTCGGGGGGATAGAGATGATAAAAATAGTAATTGCTGAAGATCAGAGCATGTTAAGAGGTGCACTGGGGACATTGCTAGATTTTGAAGAGGACCTGCAAGTGATAGGTCAGGTTGAAAATGGAAGACAAGCATTAGAGCAGATTTATTCATTACATCCTGATGTTTGCTTATTGGATATTGAAATGCCTTATAAAAATGGTCTTGAAGTGGCAGAGACCTTAAATAAGGAAAATCATCCCTGTAAAATGATTATTTTAACTACGTTTGCCCGGCCAGGTTATTTAGAAAGAGCGTTAAACGCAAATGTTTCTGGCTATTTATTAAAGGATGGTTCAAGTGATGAATTAGCGGAAGCCATTCGCAATGTCATGAAAGGAAAAAAAGAGTATGCACCAGAGTTAATTTTTGGAGCCATGAGAAATGAAAATCCTCTAACACACAGGGAACAGGAAATATTAAGGTTGGCATCTGAAGGCAAAACAACAAAAGAAATTGCAGCAAGTCTTTTTCTATCAAACGGCACTGTCAGAAATTATATGTCAGAAATTATCAGCAAAATGCATGCTAAAAACAGAATTGAGGCCATTTCTAGCGCAGAAGAAAAGGGCTGGATTTAGTGATTTCTTCGTGGACTACCAGCCTTTACATAAATGGTGGAATTCCTTTGCTAAACTCTGAAATAAGGGAAGTGATCGACTGAAGCTGTTTATCATCTATGTCAAATGCCATTTTAATTTTATGTTCCAAGTCTTCGGTGACTCTTCTTTTGCCAACTTCTACTAAAGCGATTAGGGAAAAACTGCAGCTGACAATGCGTGCAAAGTCACGTTGCGTCATATTATAGCTTTGTCTAATAAATTTAATAACCTCTTTATTCACTATAAAACACCTCGTAATCTTAAAAACTTCTCTATCATTCTTAAAATTAGCACTTACTAGCTTCCTTGTCAAAGTTAATTCACTAGAAGTTATATCGATTTGCACGAAAAAAAAGCCAGTTTTAAGAACTGACTCCCAGTGCTGGATTTAATTGTTTTTACTGGAAATATTACTTCTAATCACCGCCGAATATTTTTTTCTTTTTAATCGTTTTAAAATCAGCTTCATATTTTTTCTGTGTTGAAGAACTGTCTTTTGTTTTTTCTCCTTCTTCTTCTTCTTTCACTTCTTCGTTTAAATCTTCGACAGGCAGCGGGTCGACATTTTTTTCTGATTCAAATTTATCAAAGAGGCTTTCTTTATCGGTTTTATATTGTTCAGGATGATCATATTTTTTGTGATTGTTCATGGTTACCTTCTCCCTCCATATTTTACTCTACCTTTACCCAAAATGAGAGCGTTTTAACATCTGAAGGAGTTATGCTAGATTCCATTCGAATTCTCATTTTCAGTGGAACCCTTCTTCCCTTAAACCCATAAATTATAAAAGTATTCATGTTTTTAGCAGCATGGCATAAAGGAGGGTACCCCGTTGTCTGTAATCATTAACTATGCCAGCAAGCCGGATATTAGCCAATTCCAGGGGATACAGCGTGAGATTGTTCTTGCTCTTGAAAACAGTCCGACTGTGCATCAATATCAAACACTTCATGAACTTTACTTTGAAATAACGCTAAGAGAGAATATTATCCAAGCTGCCAAGGATTTGCATAAGAGTGAAGTTCAATTTGCGCCGTTTCCAACCTCAAAATTTAATCCTGCCATTTGGAAAAAAATTAAATATGGCTACTTATTAAATCCAGCTGTTCTTCCATCAGATGCCATTATAGATGTTTATAAAAACAGCAGGGAGTATGCATTTGAATGTACGACTGCTATTGTCTTAATGTGCTATAAAGCGGTCTTATCTTCGATCGCAACGAGCCGATTTAATACTTTATTTCAGGGGCTGCTTGTATGGGACTGGAATTATGATCACGACTTAGGGATTGTAACAAAGGAAGGCAGAGATTATATCCCGGGGGATATAGTTTACTTTTATAATCCAGATTTCGATCACCCTGTCTGGACCGGTGAAAATTGCATTTATTTAGGCGGAGATTCGTTTTTCGGACATGGAATAGGCATGGAAAGTTCAAAGGGAATGATTGATGCCCTTAATACGTTAAGAAAAGAAGGAGCAACACAATCAGCTTATCTTCTTCCGCAGCATAGCCGTTTAGATGCAAAATATTTAGCACAATTTGCTCCTCATCCGCTCGCATAATAGCATTTATCCCCCTTCATTAGGACGGGGGATAAGCATCTTTCTCCAATATAAAAAAATTACATGATATGATGATGAAAATGCGGATAATTCCTTAAAGGAAGAGGAAAATGTAATACATACATGCAGAAAGATTAACAAAGGAAGGTGATTGATATGAAAGATAAGTACGGATGGAATTTTGATAACAGTTATGTAAACTTACCGCCTATCTTTTATAAAAAGATGGATGCAAATCCTGTATCTGATCCAAAAGTAGTGATATTTAATAAACCATTAGCAGATTCCCTGCAGCTGGATTCCGATTTATTGGAAAAAGAGTATGGGGCGGAAATCTTAGCAGGAAGCCGCTTTCCAGATAACGCCGAACCGCTTGCCCAGGCTTATGCTGGCCATCAGTTTGCCCATTTTAATAAGCTTGGAGATGGAAGAGCTGTATTAATGGGTGAACAAGTTACAGAAGATCAGCGCATGGATATTCAATTAAAGGGCTCAGGCAGAACACCGTTTTCAAGAGGTGGAGATGGCAGGGCGGCGCTAGGCCCTATGCTTAGAGAATATATTATTAGTGAGGCGATGCATGCTCTTCAAATCACAACAACAAGAAGTCTTGCTGTCACTTTAACAGGAGATAATATTCAGCGGGAAAGGGTCCTGCCAGGCGCTGTTTTAACAAGAGTTGCTTCTAGCCATTTGCGTGTAGGTACGTTCCAATATGCGGCTGCTTTTGGGAATAAGGAGGATCTGCAGGCTTTAGCATCATACGCTATTGATCGGCATTATCCAAGTGTGAAAGACAGTTCAAACCCTAATCTGTCCTTTTTGGAAGAAGTCATAAAACGACAGGCTGAGCTTGTTGCCAATTGGCAATTAGTTGGATTTATTCATGGTGTAATGAATACGGATAACATGACGATTAGCGGAGAAACAATTGATTATGGGCCGTGTGCATTTATGGATGAATACGATCCTTCGACTGTATTTAGCTCAATCGATCGAGAAGGCCGATACGCATATGGTAATCAGCCATATATGGCAGCTTGGAATCTGGCTCGTTTTGCTGAATCACTTTTGCCCATCCTTGATGATCATGAGGAAAAGGCGCTTGAACTTGCACAAGAGGCAATTTCCGGATTTTCTGCTGCATTTGAAATGAAATGGCTTGAAGGAATGAGAAAAAAATTAGGATTATTTCATCATGAAAAAGAAGATGCGAACCTGATTAAGGAGTTATTGGAAATTATGCATAAACATCATGCTGATTTTACCAATACCTTTCTTGCACTCACTTTTCATCATCATGATGAAAATCCGTTATTTAATGAAAAAGACTTTATGAATTGGCATGAAAAATGGCAAAACCGGTTAAGCAGACAAGCTAATAGCAAAGAAGAAGTCCAGGAACTCATGAAAAAACACAATCCAGCTGTAATTCCGAGAAACCATCTGGTTGAAGAAGCACTTAAAGCAGCTGAGGAAAGTGGTCAATATGAGGTTATGAATGAACTGCTGCAAGTTCTCTCACAGCCATTTTTACATTCAAGAGCAATACAGCAGAAGTATAGAAATGCTCCAGCTGCTACAGACCAGCCATATGTAACCTATTGTGGCACTTAAAGATGAAACATAGTAAGCATGAGGTTATTTTATATATCCGGTTCTAATCCTCGTATAATCCGGGCATATGTCATAATACCGCTGTTACTAATTAACCAGAAATGACCCTCATATAACGGGTCATTTTTATTTTGGGGTATCCTTATTGAGTTTTACAGTTTGTTTGGCAGATCATTTAAACAGTTTCAAGTAATCTGTGGCAATTCCGTCAACTGAATATTGTCTAATCTGCTGTAGTTCTTTTTTGGTACGAACGGTCCAAATAAAGGTTTTTAAGTTATAAGCTGTAAGGTAGGATAATAGTTTTTTATTGACTAAGGTCCATTTTAAATTCAGATATTCAGCATATTTTGCAATTTCCTCAGCTTCGTTTTTCTTAATCGGATAGTTGATTAATACGCCAATAGGCAAACCAGGCAGCAGTGAAGCCATTTTTTTCATGGCAGCTTGTTCGAAAGATTGAATGATAATTTGATTCTCACCCCAGCTCTCCCAGTTATGTTTCTTAAGAATGGAAGCAACCATTTCTTCAATGCCTGGATTGGCTGAAGGTTTTTTTAGTTCGATTAGTAAACCAATTTTATTCCTGTATAAGTTAAGCACTTCTTCAAAAGTAAGGATTTTTTCACCGGCGAATTCATTGGAATACCAAGAACCTGCATCGAGCTTACGGAGTTCTTCATAAGTATAATCAATGACTCTGCCTTTTCCATTTGTTGTGCGATCCAATTTTAAATCATGAATAACAACAATTTCTCCGTCTTTTGAAAGCTGGAGATCAAGCTCAATATAATCAGCTTCCATTTCAACAGCCAAGTCAAAGGCTGCCTGAGTATTTTCCGGGCAATAACCAGATGCACCTCTATGGGCGATAGTTTTAAAGGGTATTTCCATTTGATTTCTGATGCCAATTGCAGACCTAAAATAAGCGGTCGTATGTGAAATAGCTCTTTTGAATAACTTCAAGATAGATCTCCTCATTTTTAAATTTTTTCAAGCGGGTTAATTAAACTGAAGTTGTCCCACATCGGCGCTACCATCGTCCCTAAAGCTAGGGTAACTGATTTCCAGTTTAAGAAAATTGGGGTAAGGTTAATGTATTTTTCATTCCCAATTTTCATAGACAACAACCCCACCTGTTAAATCAAGTGTGCTGCGCTCTCCTTTATACAGAAGCTTCCCGTTTTCCTCAACGATTAAATTCTCAAAAGTATATATATTTTTTCCAGTTGGAAGAGTAATGATGATTTTTTCACCTTTATTCTCTTTTGGTGCCTCAATCACAATTTGACTTCTTGCGTAGTAATAAATACTAGCTGCAGTCGCTATACATAAAAAGAACAGTGAGAGAACTATCAGCCAAAAAGGACTTTTTTTCTGCGTATATTTATCAGATCTAGCCATTCAACATATACCTCCATTATATTTCCAATTGCCATGAAATAAAATATGCAGAATAAGAAAGTTTGATGACTGAGTTAGCATTTGAATAACCATTTGTGACAATTGAAAAATTTGTATTATTTTGAAACCTTTTTCCTATTTATCCGTATTACAGGTAGCAGGAAACAGAGAGGAGGAGAGAGGATATAACTTAATTAATTTGCTATAGACAGGGTGGTGTAGATGGAGATTTTTGGACTTTCACTTGAGACAATTTATCTTTATGCACTTATTATTTCAGGAAGCTTAATCATTTTATATGTTTTATTTGGTGACATGGTTGAAGGAGCTGGGGAAGCACTTGGGATTTTACATCCAGTTCTGATATTGGCCTTTATTACCTTTATGTCGGCATCTGGTTACTTATTTGAATTGCTGACATCCTTAAATAGCTTGTTAATAATGGTAATATCTGCTGTGATTGCCTTGGGGCTAGATACGCTTTTAAATGTATTTGTACTTATACCCTTGTCTTCTGCTGAAGAATCGCTCGCATATAGTGAGGATTCATTAAGAGGAAGAATTGCGACCGTATTAATATCCATACCCGAGGATGGCTACGGTGAAATTTTAATTGAAAGCTATAGCGGCAGGATTTCAAAGCCAGCTGCCTGTTTTCATAATGGTGTCATAAGAGAAGGAGAAAAGGTTTTAGTAGTAGATATTAAAGATGGAGTTCTTTATGTAGTGCCAGAAAATAGAATAGGGATTGATAAGGGGGAACTAAAATGATGAATTATGCAATCTGGATTGTCATTGGAATCGTAGCGTTTTTATTAATTGCTTTAATCGGTGTCTTTATTACGAAATACAGAACGGCAGGACCTGATGAAGCGCTGATTGTGACAGGAAGCTTTTTAGGAAGTAAGAATGTGCATGTTGATGAATCAGGAAATAAAATTAAGATAATACGCGGAGGCGGTACATTTGTTCTTCCAGTATTCCAGCAGGCTGAACCATTAAGCTTGCTATCGAGCAAGCTTGAAGTATCAACTCCTGAAGTATATACAGAGCAAGGTGTTCCGGTTATGGCTGATGGAACGGCAATTATTAAAATTGGCGGGTCCATCGGAGAAATCGCAACAGCTGCTGAACAATTTCTTGGCAAAGAGAAATCAGAGCGTGAAAATGAAGCGAGAGAAGTGCTGGAAGGTCACTTAAGGTCTATTCTAGGTTCAATGACGGTGGAAGAAATATATAAAAATCGAGACAAGTTTTCTCAGGAAGTTCAGCGGGTTGCATCACAGGATCTTGCTAAAATGGGATTGATCATTGTTTCGTTTACGATTAAAGATGTTCGTGATAAGAATGGTTATCTCGAGTCATTAGGTAAACCTAGAATTGCCCAGGTTAAAAGAGATGCAGATATTGCTACATCCATCGCTGAAAAAGAAACGAGAATTCAGCAGGCAGAGGCAGATAAGGAAGCAAAGCGTGCAGAATTCCAGCGTGCAACTGAAATTGCTGAAGCAGAAAAAGAAAATCAAATGAAAATTGCAGAGTATCGAAGAGAGCAGGATATTGCTAAAGCTCGTGCTGACCAGGCCTATGACCTTGAAACAGCGCGCTCGAAGCAGGAAGTTACTGAGCAGGAAATGCAAATTAAGATCATTGAGCGTCAAAAGCAAATTGAGTTAGAAGAAAAAGAGATCCAAAGAAGAGAGCGTCAATACGATTCAGAAGTTAAGAAAAAAGCAGATGCAGATCGTTATGCAGTTGAACAGGAGGCAGAAGCAAGTAAACGCAAGCAAATGGCTGATGCAGATGCACATCAATATAGAGTCGAAGCAGAAGCGCGTGCTGAAGCTGAAAGAATTCGAGCTGACGGTTTGGCTAAAGCAGATTCTGAAAGAGCACAAGGGGAAACGGAAGCAGAAATCATCCGCCTAAAAGGTTTAGCCGACGCAGAAGCAAAGCGCAAAATTGCCGAAGCATTCGATCAGTACGGTCAGGCAGCCATTATGGATATGGTCTTAAAGATGCTTCCTGAATATGCCAAAGAGCTTGCTAGCCCATTATCCAATATTGATAAAATTACAGTTGTTGATACAGGCAGCGACAGCGCAAATGGGGGAGCCAATAAAGTGACAGGCTATGCAACAAACCTGATGTCTACTATGCAGGAAACATTAAAAGCTTCCTCTGGCATTGACGTGAAAGAACTGCTGGAGAACTTTTCTGGAAAAGGAAATATTCGAAGCAGCATTGATCAGCTGACATATGAGCTAAAGGATAAAGAAGACAAAGCAGACAAAGCAGAGGATCTAGTAGAAAGCAATTAAGTATAAAAAAAGGCGTTACGGGTATTTAGAAACCCTGTAACGCCTTTTTTGAATTGAGTTAAGAATGAACTCTTAGCCTTTGATTCTATCTAAATCAAAATATATCCTTTTCTTACTCTTTTAAATCCTCAATTGAACTGATATCCATATAAGACGGTACTACAAGTCCAATTTTCGTTCCTTCTAAGTTGGATCCTAGGTCTTCAAATTGGCCTTCAAATTGAGAAGCGTAATCTGCATGTGTCAATGGCAGCCATCCAGCGATATGTGCATCAAGACTACCTTCTGCAACACCAGCCCACATAGGACCTGCTTCTACTTGACTTAATGTTACATCATATCCCATATCCTGCAATACTTGACCGATAACATTTGTACTTGCAATTTCAGTATCCCAAGCAACATAACCAATTGTAATTTGGTCACCATCTACTTCGTCTGCACCAGAAGTCCATTCTGCTACTTTATCTGAATTTTCATCTACCCAAGCGCGAGCAGCTGTTTCTGGGTCTTCACCATCCGTAATTTGAACCATAACATCATTCATATCTGATTCTTCCCAATGGAATTGATCAAGAATAGCATATGCAGATGGGTGGTCTTCAGCTAAACCATTTCTTGCAATTGAGTGAATATTTTCTTCATCTCCAAAAGTCCCTTTTGGATCCTCCAGATATTTTAAATCAAATTTTGAGAATTTCCAGTGTGGACTCCAACCTGTTACGATAATAGGCTCTTCTTTATCATATGCCTTTTTTAAGGCTGCAGTCATAGCTGCTCCAGATCCTTCAACTAAAGTCCAATCTGATAGTTCGTACTCATCAATAACACTTGCTGTAGCCTTCATTATTCCCGCACCTGGATCAATACCGATAATTTCGTGGTCAACTTGAGCTCCAATAGATTCGTTTGAACTGCCATCTTCACCACTTGAGTTAGTATCTGAACCGCAAGCTACTAAACCAAATGTAACTGCTGGTACTAATAAAAGACTCATCCATTTTTTTTTCATTATTTTTTCCTCCCTTTTTTTCTGCTTCCTGCTTTTTGGGTAATGCGATCAAGGATGATGGCAATCACTACAATAGCAATACCAGCCTCAAAACCTTTACCAATCTGAATTTGTGTAACAGCTCGATAAACTTCTGCTCCCAATCCAGGAGCACCAACCATTGAGGCAATAACCACCATAGATAGAGCGAGCATGATACTTTGATTAATGCCAGCCATTATAGTAGGCATGGCCAAAGGCAGCTGCACTTTTATTAAACGCTGACTAGTTGTTGAACCAAAGCTTTCTGTTGCTTCAATAATATCTGCTGGGACTTGCTGAATACCTAAAATCGTTAATCTGATTGTTGGCGGAACAGCAAAAATAACGGAAGCAACAACACCAGGAACAACTCCAATGCTAAAGAAAAAGATTGCCGGAATTAAATAAACAAATGCTGGCATAGTTTGCATAAAGTCAAGCAATGGAGTAACAACTTGTTTGACACCATTCTTTTGTGATGCCCAAATACCTATAGGCAACCCAATTAGAACGGTAATAAATACAGCTGTTAAAACTAATGCCAAAGTCTGGAGCATAGGGTCCCAATATCCTAAATTATCGATCAGAAAAAGGCCAATTATAGTAAATAAAGCAACCCCTTTGCCGGCAAGCCACCATGCTAGTGCAGTGATCAAAATAATCATTAAAATAACTGGGATAAATTCAAAACCTGCTAATAATCCCTCAACAATTCCCTCAAGAACAACTGTTATTCCATCAAAAAGAAATTCAAATGTAATCGTTAGCCAGTCAACAAATACATCGATCCAGCTTCCAAGAGGGAGTTTTGGTAATAAACCTTCCATTATTGTCCCTCCTTGTGTTCTGTATGAGCTGAATTCAATGGTTCATTTTCATTTTTCTGCAGAATATTAATGGCTTCATTATTTCCTGCAAGAGCTCCGATGACAGCGCCCCTAACTAGAATTCCTTTAAGGCGATGATTCTCATCAATGACAGCCACCGGTATGATGGCTTGAGAAACTTTTTCAAATAAGTCTGTTAAAAGAGTATCCTCAGTCACGGTCTGAACGTCTTGATCAAGAATATCCTGCAGCGATTTGCCAGTATCAATTGCTTCACGTGCATCTGCTGCTGTTAAGCCTCCAAGAAGTGTTTTCTTTTTGTCCACAATGTAAATACTGGATATCCCAAGTTTTTTCATCATTTCCAAGGCAACACGCGGACCTTTATCAATTTGTACAGTTTCAGCACGCTTCATGACATGGTTTGCTGTTAAAATTTTTGATAAATCTACATCTTCAACGAAGCGTTCTACATATTGATTTGAAGGGTTAATTAATATTTCTTCTGGTGTGCCTATCTGTACAATAGAACCATCCTTCATCAGTGCAATCCGATCGCCAATCCTTAAAGCCTCATCTAAATCATGTGTAATAAAAACAATGGTTTTCGCCATAGAGGATTGTAATTCTAATAACTCATCTTGCATGTCTTTTCGTATTAATGGATCAAGCGCACTGAATGCTTCATCCATTAAAAGAATATCTGTGTCGTTTGCAAGAGCTCTTGCTAAACCGACACGCTGCTGCATGCCTCCACTTAACTGGCTTGGGTATTGATTTTCATATCCTGCTAATCCAACTAATTTTAATGCACGAACAGCGTCTTCCTTTCTTTTTACCTCGCCTATGCCTTGAATTTCTAACCCATATTCAACATTTTCAAGGACTGTGCGGTGAGGGAGAAGTGCGAATTTTTGGAAGACCATACTAATTTTCTTGCGCCGAACTTCTCTTAACTCATCTTTCTTCATTTTCGTAATGTCTTTGCCATCAATCAAAACCTCGCCGGCGGTCGGATCAATTAGTCTGTTTAAGGTACGAACTAAGGTTGATTTCCCGCTTCCAGATAAACCCATAATCACAAAAATCTCACCAGCGCGTATATCAAATGTTGCCTGACTTACACCTATTGTTGCACCAGTTTGTTTAAGAATATCGGTTTTGTTTGCACCATTATCCAGAAGCTGTATGGCCTTTTTAGTGTTTTTTCCGAAAACCTTAGTAACATTTCGGACACTAATTTTTGAATTTTCCTCATTCATCTTTTTCACCCCAATCTTTTGTCCTGTGCTATTAGGACCTTTTAATTGTAAAAGTAATATCAAAATAGATCAAAGTGGATATAGTGCCATATTTCAGCGTAAACTTTGTACAGAAAAAACTGTATAAACAGAATTAAGTATATGCTAATAAATGCTTAAAATTCCTCTTAGATGCTATCAGATTGGATTCTTTACTTTATAAATATTAATGGTACTCTATTTACAAAGAAGGAGTGTATCGATAAGTTTCAATCGCTTACATCTTTTCCGATCTGGAGATAAAGCTAAATGATCATGTAATAAAATTAATGGATGTGATAAACAAATGAATGAAAAAGAACAGCTAGAAGCTGCTCGAGATCGTGTCATTGAAAATATTGCAAAAAATATGCATTTATATGGAATTAGTGATTCTATAGGCAGAATGTATGGAATGCTGTATTTTAAAAACCAGCCAATGACATTAGATGAAATGAAAGAAGAACTTGGGATGAGCAAAACGAGCATGAGCACATCTGTAAGAACCTTAATGGACTTAAAAATGGTTGAAAAGGTATGGCGAAAGGGAGAACGAAAGGATTTATATAAAGCGGAGGAAGATTGGCATCAAACCTTTGTCGATCAATTTACAATCAGATGGCGGCCCAGCATTTCAATGAATAAGGCTGCAATGGAAAAGTCTAAAAAAGAGCTTCAAAATATGATAATAAATGAGAATACGCCTGAGGAAATAAAAAAACAAGCATTAGATGATATACAAAAGCTCACGAATGCTCTTGATTATTACGATTGGCTAAACCGTTTGGTAACTTTTTTTGAAACAGGCGAGATCTTCGAATATATAAAAAAAGAAAATCAAACTAAAGAATAAGCACAGTTTACTCGTTGTGCTTATTTTTGTTTTACTGAACTGTGAATTTAGATATGGAGGTTAAAATCTGAAAAAAGAAATAAACATAAGTTACAAGATGGTAAATAGAACTTTTCTAAAAATGTGTATTCGTCTAGCGCACAATTTCTCTAAAATGAATAGGATATATGGAAACAAACAAAGGAGGTAATTGACTATGTCAGAAGGCTGCGGATACAACGGAGGTTTTGCTCTGCTAGTTGTATTGTTTATTTTATTAATTATCATTGGAGCTTCTTGGGGCTACGGCGGATACGGCTACTAATATTAAACATTAATGCTTAACAAGAATTATATACAAAAAAAGGGAGGACTTTAATATGTATGGTTATGGCGGATATGGCTATGGCGGCTGCGGTTACGGTGGTGGATATGGCGGCGGATACAGCGGAGGTTTCGCATTAATCGTTGTTTTATTCATCCTATTGATCATCGTAGGAGCTGCTTGCTTTAACTTCTAATTGAGGCAAAGGTATTGCGGGTTTACCTTGTTTCTTATATGCAAAAAAGCATGCCAAGTATGAATAGGCATGCTTTTTTGCTGCTAATTACAAGAAACACTTAGGAAAAGATTTATTTCTTCTTGCCTTTTGACTTAATTTTAGAGTTAATCCAAAGTTTTCCATCTGTTACTTCACGGCTTTCATTGCCATAATCATCAGTAATTTTCACTTCAATTTCTGCTCCAGGTGCTTTTACATTTGAAGTTGCCGTGTAATAGCCTACATAATGACCATCAGATGTTTCCATCATAGGCAATTCTGTAGCATTTGAAAGTTGAGCTCCAGCGTTCGTTAAAGGCATTCTGATGCTGAAGGTAGCATCTAGTCCAGGTTCACTTTCAAATTCAATTTTCACAGATTCGCCTTTCTTTAGTTCAAGATTTTCTGCCGGCACA
This sequence comes from Cytobacillus gottheilii, assembly GCF_001636345.1. Lineage (GTDB taxonomy): Bacteria > Bacillota > Bacilli > Bacillales > Cytobacillaceae > Cytobacillus > Cytobacillus gottheilii. The sequence continues at coordinate 3,092,769 of NZ_KV440945.1, read as the reverse complement.
AGATTCTCAATTACCGGTGCAGTATACTTCGCATCAACTGTGACATTCTTTCTGATGCGGTTGCCTGCTTTGTCTTGCGCAATGACCTTAATGTCATTTTCTCCTTCTTCAAGAAGAAGTCTCAGGGAGAATTGGCCATCCTCAACTTTTGCCTTTTTGCCATTTACTTTAACCCAGTCAAGGTGATCATCAGTTACTGTACCTTCTACTGTCACCGTTTCTTTATTTGTTTTTGAGTCATTTTCAGGGCTTGTAATAACCAGTTCTGGCTTTGTATCATCAAAAATGATGGTTACAGGCTGGGAAGCATCTGTAGCACCAGTTTCTGTTGTTACTTTCGCCGTAAACGTGTTTTCACCTTGTGTTAAAGGCACTTCAGCAGAGAACGTTCCTTCACTTGTAGATTCAGTTTGAGCTGCTTCTTCATCACCATTGAAAATGGCAACTGTCACATTTGGAGCGGTAGTACCTTCAATGACAGCCGTATTATTCTTTGTGAACGAACCATCAGCAGGTGAAGTAATAACAGGAGCTGTTAGTTCATAGCTGACAACAGAACGAATCATGTAATTTCCTTCCTCAGCAGGAACAGGTGACCATGCTCCGTCAACGAATTGCCAGCTTCTTTCAGCATTTGGACCATTTTCATCCGTTCCGAGGCCAGGTGAGGCAGTATTTATATTGCTTTGGATATAGACTAAATAAAAGTCGCCATCTACTGTAATGCCATGTTCCGTTAAGTCAACATGTGTCCATTCTCCATTACGCAATGCGGTTGCATCAAATGGACCGGCGAGTTTCGTGCCAGGAGCACCATCTGTGCCGTCTGCATCATACACTTCTACTTGGAAGTCAGTTCCACCAGGGACTGGCCATTCTGTATCCCAGAAACGGAATAAGCCTCCAGTTACCATTGCTTGATCATGTCCTTCAGCTAAAGACATTTTCACAGCCCAGCCGTTACCAGCATCATAAAATGCACGTGCATTTTCAGCAGTACCGTCATCATATCCAATTTCACCTTCAAAACCGATAAAAGGTTTTAACTGAATATTTTGCTCTACATCTCCTGAAACAATTACGGAAATTTCCTGACTATAGAAGGAAGGAGCCATTACTCTTAACGTATATTCACCTTCATAGGCAGTTAGGCTATATTGTCCATCCTCATCCGTTGTAACAGGTGAGACTGCACCATCTTCAACTAACAGCAGGGTTGCATTTGCAACAGGATCACCAGTCGCTTCATTTGTAACAGTACCGGAAACGGTTCCTTGTGCAAGTTCTTCTAGAACAAAGTCAGCTGTTGTCTCACCATCTTGTTCAATGACAACAGTCTGTGTTGCCGACTGATAGCCATATGCTTCTGCAAGAACCGTATATTCACCGGCTGCGTGTGCAAAAGAATAGGAGCCATCTGCTGGATTTGTTGTTACAGAGCGGCCAGACTCTAAAACACTTACTTTGGCGCTGATCGGAAGAAGAACTGGAGCTGCGTCTTTACCGCCTTTTTCTTGGTCATATTCTTTGCTGAAAGCAGGCAGAATTTTATTTGGATCAATCTTCTTATCTTTTAGAGCAACACTGCTGCCGCTAGGGCTCGTTGTATTTCTATTTACACCAAGACTGATTTTAGATGCAGATTCTAAAGGTGCAGATGAAAGAGCTACATCATCAATATACCAGCCTTCACGTGGAACAGAACCATCTGAAGTAACGTTAAATGCGATATATACCCGCTGTCCTGCATATTCGCTTAAATCAACCTCTCCATCAGTCCAAGAAGCTGTTACATCATTGACACGAAGAGCCTGTGTCCAATTTTCCATATCTGTTGAAACAAATACATGACCATAATCATAATTACGCTCAAGATTATGCCATTGCTTAAATTGCAGATAAGTATTGCCTTCTGGCAGGTCAACTGGCGGCATCAGCAATGTCATATTTGCATTGTTTTCATAGTTGCCGGCTAATGAAGTAGCATAGACATTTTCACCAGATGAAGCACTTCCAGGACCCGAAACAGGAGCACCCCATTCCCAGCTATTCCCTTCACCGTATGATGTCCAGCCAGTAGGAGCTGATTCGAAATCCTGGCTATAGCCTGTTGTAATTCCTGGAACAACGGAGACTTCAAATGTGTCTGAATCAACACCATTTCCGCCGAAGTCTGTTGCTTTCCATTTATAAGACACAGATGGCTCGGCAATTGCTTCTCCTGGAATGACAGCTTCATACGTTCCGTTCTGATAATCTCCTGAAACGCGTTCAGCTTGGATCGTGCTGTAGCTGCCGTCTTCTGTTAAGTATTGAAGTTCAATCTGCGAAATGCTGACATTATCAGATGCTTGCAGCTGTAATGCTAAATCCATTCCCGCAAAAGTTTCTTCAGGTGCAGTATGTTCAATTATTGGTGCTTCTTCATCGTTACCTTCTTTTGCTACATGACCTTTTAAAGTGCCCAGTCCAGTCATGACAGATGAAACGGCATCAAAAGCATTAACAAGCCCATAACCAAAGCCGTTGTTTGGAACTTCTGTATATGTGCCATTCGTTAATGGTGTAGCAGTTGTTATGAGGATTTCTTCTATTTCATCAACGGTTAGACTTGCATCCACTTGGCGCAGGAGAGCAACAACTGCAGAGACATGCGGTCCTGCCATTGATGTGCCGTTCCAGCCGCCTTCATAACCGCCGCCAGGTACAGAAGAACGAATATTTACGCCTGGAGCAGAAATATCAGGTTTAATTTCATCATATGGAGAAGGACCTAATAGAGAAAAACTGCCTAATCCATTGTTGATGTCTGTTGCACCAGTCGCAAAGGATTCAGGATAGTTCGCTGGTGTAGCGACAGAACCAGGTCCGCCTGGATTGAATAATGTTGTATTACCTGCTGAGAATTCTGGGAATATTTCCGCTGCACGCCAAGCTTGAACCATTGGCAAGTACCATTCATCAAGACCAGGGCCGCCTCCCCAAGAATTGTTAACAACGTCTGGTGCGTATTCAGGGTGTGGATTTCCTTCCGCATCCTTTGGTGCCAAAATCCATTCAGCTGCTGCCAGCAGGTCAGCATCTGTGCCGCCATCAGCTGTAAAGGCTTTAACAGCGATCCATTTTGCACCAGGGGCTACACCAACCTGGTTGCTTCCATCAGGTTCTGCTCCAACCATTGTTCCTGTGACATGTGTTCCATGTCCATCATCATCATATGGAGTTGTCTGTCCAGCTGTTGCGTCAAACCAGTTAAATTCATGTGAAGCCTGGTTTGGATTAGCAGGATCAAATCCGCGATATTGATCTTTTAAAGCAGGGTGATTCCATTCAACACCAGTGTCGATAGAGGCAACGACAGTACCAGCACCGTCGACTCCCATTTCCCATACAGCAGGTGCTCCAACACGATCAATATTCCACTCTGTTGCATTTGTCTCTGCATCTTTTGTTGGCTGTACCTGAAGAGATGCTTTTTGCTTTTCTTTTGCTGGCTTATAAAGCTGTCTTGTTTCGTTTGGCAGGATTTTTTCGATCTCAGGGAATTTAGCCAGTTCTTCTAATACATCTTTAGTTGCAGTAACCGCCATTGCATTGACGATATAATAAGATTGTACATTCTTGGCTTTTCCAAGTTCTTCTTGCTTATGAAGAAAGTCTGTTACGGAACCTTGTGTTTCAATTGCAGTCGATCTTAGAGAGGATAAAACAGCCGATCTTTTCATATAAGTTGCTTTTGCAGGAGATGCATTTTGACTGACAGCATTCTTTCCAGCTTTTACAGCTGCAGCTGCAGGATCTGCCTGTTCTTTGAATTTCAGTAAAAATGTTACTTGTTCGTCTTCTTTACTGAATTGCTTTAATAAGGAGCTGTTGATTTTCTTTTGTACAGATTCTACGGCTGCCTTTCTAAATGAAGTGTGAGGTGACCCATTCCCCTCAGCAAAAATGCTGGTTGGAAGCATAAGGGGAAGAATCAGAATAGCTGTAAGTAAAATACTTAACCACCGAAAACCTCTTTTTTTCTTCAAATTATTTTCCCTCCTGTAAATACTTATTTACGGCAGCAAACTCATTTCACCCCTTTCCTGTACCTGCAATTGCCGATACAAAGACTTTATCGAAAAAAAACCGCATAAGTTGTCAGGATATATCGAATTATAAAACGATAAATACAAAATGAGACAATGGGAACAGCTGTATGTGTTGGCAGCGGGACTTAATAAACAACCTTTTTACAAATTAATAGACATTCATGCCCAGAAATAGCAAAAAATCATCTGGGAAGCTTCTACAATATGGAAAAAATGAGAAAAAGGGAGAATAGGGTATAAAAAATGAAACAGCAGGCAGGAAGGAAGAAACAGGAGAGAGGTTGGTAGGTCGATCAGCACTAGTGTTTAGAAAGTAAGAAAAGTTAAGCCGATCTTCCTGATATTTTTGCTGAATAAGTTATTGCTAGATTGAAAATAAAAAGGTTACACTTCGTTCGTACTATTATTGACGAATCCTATTAAAACAAGGCAAACGTATTAAGTGGCTAAGGTATTGCAGGAAAAAAGATACAATAGCATGGGAAAATGTAAAAAATAGGTGGATTTTCATAACGATCATTGGTAATGTAGTAGTATCTTGTTGAGTATTCATAATATTATGTTTATTTTTACAGGAACCATAACAGAAACGGGGAGGCTTCCATTTGGTTAATTCAGTTTCTGATTCAGCATTCGAACAAATTTATGATGAATACAGTGATAAAATTTATAGCTATATTTTCCTTCTCGTACATGAAAAAGGAGCTGCGGAGGATCTCACACAAGATACGTTTATCAGAGCGTACAAATACATGCATCAATTTAACGGAGAATCACATATTTTTACATGGCTGATTAAAATTTCACGTCATATTGCGATAGATTACCTGAGAAAGAAAAACCGATTTTTATTTATCCCAATTGAACATTTTCAGTTTGGCTCTCAAGGTGAAACCCCTCAGGAGATCGTCTTAAAAGGCGAAAAAATTGAAGTCTTATACACAGCGATAAAAAAACTGAAGCTTAGCTATCAGGAAGTGTTAATACTGAGGAAAATCAAAGAGTTTTCCATTAAAGATACAGCATCCATTTTGAATTGGAGTGAAAATAAAGTAAAAATCACAACATCACGGGCATTGGCATCTTTAAAAAAGGAGCTGGAGAAAAAGGGGGAGCGTTATGAGGAAGTCTTCTCAAATGGATGAACCTTTTAACGAATTAAATAAGATCTATAGATCAAATAGACAAAAACAGCAAACCCGCCACCGCATCTTTCATGCTATTGAGCACAGCAGGAAAAAGAAACGCCATATTGTCCCAAGATTTTTAACCGCTATTTTTGCCATTTCAGCTTGTTTTCTGTTCAGTTATATTATGATTTTTGCCGAGGATATTTTGGAAGATAAGGTTGCTGTCGGATCATTAAAAGCTGAGAATATTGAATATATTGTTGTTTCGCCGTCGTTATCTGACTCTGCGTTTTCGGCCATTGAATATTCGTATACAAAGGGGCAATCCATTATACAGGATCCTTCCTATTCTATGATTGTGACTGAAATGATCAACCATGCTAAGGAGGAAGAGTATGTACCTGTATCGGCTGCAAAGTTTGATATTATGCTTGTGTTTTCAGAAAATAAGCAGCTGAAAATAAAGTTATGGGAGGAAAAAGAACAATATTTTATTAAAACACTGGGGAGCGAGCAAGTGTATAGACTGGAAGGGGACGAAGGGAAAGTGTTTATAAATATGGTTAGAATGATTGTTCCTGATTGATTTCTATATGGCTGATCAAAATTGATTTTATGCTCTTAATAAAGACTGACATTTTTGATCACAGAAAAACGCTTAGCAGATTAAGGCTAAGCGTTTATGTATAGAGGTTTAAAACTCCAGACAGATGGGGCTCCAATAACCATCAATACAGCGTTTTCCATAAGGAATTCCATTACCGCCAAAGTACTCGTATTCTGTACAGTACCAGCACATTCTTTCTGCATCAGGCTTTATTACGCCGGGTCCTTCAGCGTCCTTTGCGAGATTCTCTGCTTGTATCGTTGGTGTGAAGGCGAATAGAATTAAAAGCAAACATAGTAATCTTTTTTTCATCTATATTCCTCCCATCTGATAGGTATACTAATAGATTAAATCTACCTTCCAAATTAAGGAATAGGGAGAAGTGTTTATTTTATACTGGGTGAAATTTCCTATTTTTATTAGGATTGCTTATTTTCTTCTTGTAATAATTTGTGCAGCTTCTGTCTAAAGTGAATAAATTCTTCAGATAATGGCAATTGTTCATTTCGAGGACGGGAAAAAGGAACAATCACTTCTTCTTTTATTTTGGCAGGACGGTGAGATAAAATAACAATTCGATCTGATAAAAGAATTGCTTCTTCAATATTATGGGTAACAAAAAGGATGGTCGGTTTATGCTTTTCCCATATTTGCAAAAGCCATTGCTGCATATCAGATCGTGTCAGCTCGTCCAATGCAGAAAAAGGCTCATCTAAAAGCATTAATTCCTGCGGGCTTAAAAGTGCACGAATAAAAGCTGCTCTTTGTTTCATTCCTCCCGATAACTCATGAGGATATGCGTTTAAATACTCTCCGAGACCAGCTACTTTCAGCATTTCCTTTGCACGGCTTTCATCTGTTTTTCCTTGAAGCTCCTGACCTAAGAGCGTGTTATCTAAAATGCTTCTCCAAGGCAGCAGTGATGGAGATTGTGGCATATAGCTGATTTTTCCCGTTATTCCGTTAATCTTTTCTTCGTTTAAAGCAATTGTTCCTTCATCAGGAGTCAGCAATCCGCCAATCATATGAAACAGCGTGCTTTTTCCGCTGCCGGAAGGCCCTAGGATCGAGACAAATTCACTTTTTTTTATATGCAATTCTAGTCCGTCTAAAACATGATTAGAACCAAAACGCTTTGATAGGTTTGTTAAAGATAGTACGGTCATTTTGCTTTATCCTCCTTCCATTTCCAGCGAACCATCAGCTTTTCAAGAAGTTTAATGAGTAAGAAGAATAAAAGACTGAGGATCATAATGGCAAAGATGGCAACAAACACTCGATCAGAGCGGAAGGAAGAAGACGCTAATGTCATGTAAACACCAACTCCCATTCTGGCACCAACCCATTCTGAAATCACTGCACCCATTACACTATAAGTTGCCGAGATCTTAATTCCGGAAAAGATGCCCGGTAAAGCGGCAGGCAGTTCTAACTTCCAAAAAAGCTGCTGTTTAGTTGCTCCAGCCATTTTCATATAATGCTTTAAGTCTGCAGGTGTTTGTTTAAACCCATCGAGTGCAGCAACCGTAATAGGAAAAAAGCAGACAAGCGTAATGACAATGACTTTCGGCAGAATTCCAAAACCGAACCAGATGACCAAAAGCGGGGCAAGAACGATCACTGGCACGTTTTGCGACAGAATGAGAAGCGGATAAACTGATTCTCTAACAAAAGGAAGCATGTGCAGACAAAAGGCAGCGGCAAGCCCAACAGCTGCACCAATCGCAAAGCCATATAGTGATAAACTGGTCGTCGAAAGCAGGTGAGGTGCAAACTGAGACCAGCCGTTATATGCTTCCTGAAAAATCAGGCTTGGTGCAGGGACTAGCCAGGATGGTGCTTCAATAAACCTGACAATCCCTTCCCATAATAAGAATAAAAGGAGGAGAACAAGTATTGGTCTCCATCCTTTCTTTAAAGCAGTATTCATCCTTTATATTTCTCCGTTAACGTATCCATTGTAATGCCATCTGGCTGGAATAGTATTTTGATTTGAGAGATAACATTGGAACTGCCAATCTCAATCATTTTTTCGTTCATTTTCTTAATAACCGCAAAAATTTGATCCAGGTCACCTTCCATAGTGGTTTCAAGAGGGTGTACCTCATATTTGATGCCAGAAGCATCAATAATGGCAATCGCCTCGTCAACGTACGGAATGACATTTTCCCCATTTTTAGTTTTTGGAATTATTTGTATGCTTACTAAAGAATTAGCCAAGATTTTCTCCCCCTATTTTGGTAAGTATTCGTTCGTAAATGCTTTTTCTGCATCCAGTTCGCCATCGAGCAATCCATTTTCAAACATCCAATTACCGTAGTTTTTCCATACTTCTAGTTTTTGTACTCCCCATTGATCGGCATCATCTTGATAACGAGGTGCCAGCCATTCCTGACTTTTCTTAACCAGTTCAGGATCCAGGTCTGGAACTGCTTCTATTAGAATGTCAGCAGCTTCCGCTGGATTTTCAATTACATATTCATACCCTTTTGATACTCCCTCTAAAAATGCTTCAACCATTTCAGGATTAGAGCTGATCATGTCCTCATTTGTGGCAAGAACAGGTGTATAATAATCCAGATTCTCCGAGTAATCGGTAGGGTAGATCATATTTAAATCTATACCGCGTAATTCTGCTTCAATCCCAGTCCAGCCGTAAAAGATCCAAGAAAAATCAACATCTCTTTCAACTGAAGTAAAGAAATCTGCACTGCCAATATTTAAGATCGTAACATCATCGGCACTTGCATTCTCAGATCTCATTAGAGATTCAAGGATTTGCTCTTCAACTGGAGATCCAAAGCCTCCGTATGTTTTTCCTGCAAAATCTATAGGAGTTTCAATATTTTTTTCTACAGGAGAAGCAAAGCCTGACGTATTATGCTGAATGACAGCTGCAATCGAAACAAGCGGTACACCCTGAACTCTTGCTTGTGTAATACTTTCCTGGTAACTGACTCCAAAATCTGCTTTGCCCGAAGCAATCAATTGATCTGCACCAGCATCACCAGGCAAAATAATGTCGACATCAAGTCCTGCTTCTTCAAAATAGCCATTTTCAACGGCTGCATAAAGTCCAGTATGATTTGTATTTGGAGTCCAATCCAAAACAACCGTCACTTCTTCAAGTTCTTCCGCCTCATTGCTGCTGTTGTTTTCCGTATCTTCGTTATTTCCGCAAGCCGTTAAAACCATTAATAACGATGCAGTTAACATCCATTTTTTCATAATATCCTCCTCATTGTGAAGATCATTCCGTGAAGATCTCAGTTAATGTCATATGAGTAGTATGGAACAATTCCCTTATAAACATAAAACCCCTGGCTGCTGCAGCCAGGGGACATAATAAATAAGCATAATATTGCTTTACATTATGTTCCCTACGCTGGTATCAGCCAGATCAGGTTCAAAGGGTTATCATTATATAATGAAATCTCAACCGCAGAGCGGTTCCCCTACATAAAACGATATGAAATTATATTCAAGAGTCTCAGTCTTTACATACTTGTAAAGTATTTGTTTAAAAATGGTTAGCGTTCCACATTACGTCTTCATTATAGCAAAAAAATAAGAAATTTCTAGTAAAAAGCTTTTAATGTTTTAGCAAGAAGAATGACGGAACAAGATTTTACCAGATTAACCATGGAAAAGATTAAGTTTGTCCCGTTCTTGAACAATGTGTTACAGTAGTTTCTGTTGTTCCGAGACTATAATGAATGGAGGAGAACGAATGAAAAAATTTGTTCTAAGCATGATTGCCGCTATTGTCATGGTCTCATTCCAATATACATTTACTGAACCAAAGAAAATAAATGCTGAAACGCTGGACTCTGTTACGATTTACAATGTTAAGGATCAGGAAACATTATATGATGTGGCACTGAAATTCTCCGTATCAGAGCTGGAATTAAAAGAAGTTAATCATTTGTCAGCAGAAGCTATTCATTCTGAAGATAAATTAATTATTCCTAATACAATATCCAAGAAAGAGAAAGACTTGCTTGCCAGGCTTGTTCATGCTGAAGCAAAAGGTGAACCTTATAAAGGAAAGGTTGCAGTGGCTCAAGTTGTTTTAAACCGAGTAGAAGATGAGCGATTTCCTGATAGCATTAAGCAAGTGATTTATGAAAAGAGACAGTTTCAGCCTGTCGACAATGGAAGCATCAATAAACCAGCTGATAAAGAGGCAAAAAAGGCAGTAAATGAGGCAATAGCTCTAGAGGGACAAGTGGATAACGAAGCTGTTTATTTCTTTAATCCGGATTTGACGAATAGCATCTGGTTAAGAGCTCAAACCGTTACAGGTGAAATTGGAAAACACCGTTTTGCAAAGTAACATGGCAGAAGCTATGTTACTTTTTTATTTTTAAGGGAAGAGAGACCTGGAGTTAGAAGAAGCTTCAGCAGGTTTACCTGCCATTGACAAAGGTGATTTTGATATGGGCATATTACCGGGTTACTTGAATTTCTGTTTATCTTCGTCTATGATGCAGGTAAAGGAGTGGTTGTTATGTTATCAAATATAGGTATTCCAGGTTTAATTCTTATATTAGTATTAGCACTTATAATCTTTGGACCTAAAAAATTGCCGGAAATTGGCCGTGCTTTTGGACAAACTCTAAAAGAATTTAAAAACTCTGCAAGAGATTTAACTTCTGATGAAGATGAACCTAAAGACAAACCAAAGAATTCTTTAAGTAAAGATTAGGATTCTGTACACGTTCCTATAAATATGCGAGGCTCAAATCTTTCGGGATTTGAGCTTTTTTGGTTTTTATGTTTTGAAAGGACATCAAGAAGGATAAAAAGTGAATAAATGGCTATAACGAATGATTTGACTGTAATGTTTATACAAGTTAAAATGAAAGCGAAAACAGATAACATGTATATACAAGTAAGGGCGCTTGGTGAAATTAAAACAAAGAATAATATTTACCAGTAAAAGTCTTGGTGAAACAATAAAACTAACAACAGGTGTGATGAATAGTGAATGAACCATGGTGGAAAAAAGCTGTAGTATATCAAATTTATCCGAAAAGTTTTAATGATACGACTGGAAATGGAGTAGGAGATTTGCCTGGAATTATTGATAAGCTCGATTACTTAAAGGAGCTTGGAGTTGATTGTTTATGGCTTACGCCCATCTATGCTTCTCCTCAGCGAGATAACGGGTATGATATTAGCGATTACTTCCGTATTCAAGCCGAATATGGGACTATGAATGATTTTGAAAGTCTCTTGAAGGAAGCTCATGTACGCGGCATTAAAGTAATTATGGATATTGTTGTTAATCATACATCGACGGAGCATGACTGGTTTCAGGAAGCGAGAAAATCTCGCAATAATCCTTACAGAGATTATTATATTTGGAAAGAGCCAAAGGAAGATGGAAGCGAGCCAAATAATTGGCAGTCTAAGTTTGGAGGTTCTGCCTGGAAGCTTGATGAACAGACTGGCCAATATTATTTGCATCTATTTGATGTTACACAGGCAGATTTAAATTGGGAAAACGAAGAACTGCGCCAAAAGCTATATGATATGATGCACTTCTGGTTTGAGAAAGGTGTTGATGGCTTTCGATTGGATGTGATTAACCTTATCTCAAAGGATCAGAGCTATGCCGATGATGATGGGTCCATTCCGCCAGGTGACGGCCGTAAGTTCTATACAGATGGGCCGAGAGTTCATGAATACATGCATGAAATGAACCAAAACGTTTTTTCTAAATATGACTCCTTAACAGTGGGAGAAATGTCATCTACTAGTATTGAACATTGTATTCAGTATTCAAACCCAAACCAGACGGAACTAAGCATGACATTTAATTTTCATCATTTAAAAGTAGATTACCCTAATGGCGAGAAATGGGCTCTAGCGGATTTTGATTTTATTAAACTAAAGCAAATTTTATCTGAATGGCAAACAGGTATGCATAAAGGCGGCGGATGGAATGCTCTTTTCTGGTGCAACCATGATCAGCCCCGTGTCGTTTCACGCTATGGTAATGACAAGGAGTATCACCTTGAATCAGCTAAAATGCTTGCGACAACCATTCATATGATGCAAGGAACGCCATATATTTATCAGGGAGAAGAGTTTGGGATGACAAATCCGGGCTTTGAATCAATTGATGAGTATCGAGATGTTGAATCTCTTAACATGTATAAACTCATGCAGCAGCAAGGGAAAAGTGAAGCAGAAATCATTGAGATCCTCAAGAGCAAATCACGGGATAATTCTCGTACACCAGTGCAGTGGAATAGTCAGCCTCATGCAGGTTTTACAAGCAGCACTCCATGGATTAATGTGGCGGGAAATTACGAAAAAATTAATGCAGAAAATGCATTAAAAGATGAAGATTCCATTTTTTATCATTACAAAAAGCTAATCAGCCTTCGTAAACAGTATGACATAATTACAGCAGGTGACTATCAGCTGCTGGCTGAAAACGATGAGCGAATATTTGCTTATATACGCAATGGAGAGAATGATAAATTGCTTGTAGTCAACAACTTTTATGCTGATTCGGCATCCTTTAAGCTGCCGGACGAAGAAAATATTGATGGCTATAAGGCTGAGATACTGCTTTCAAATTATGAGCACTCTCCAGAGCCGTTTGCCGAGATAAAGCTTCGGCCGTATGAATCGATCGTTTATTATTTAAAGAAATAAAATAAAAAGGTAATTGCGAATTCAGAAGCAATTACCTTTTTATTTTCATATATAATTCATTAGACTGAATAGAAAGAGTGCTTAGAATAACATTCCAGCAATTGCTGCACTAAGCAAAGAAGCAAGTGCACCGGCAATAACAGCTTTTATGCCAAGCTTTGCAATGTCTGCACGGCGATTAGGTGCCAGATTTCCAAGTCCGCCTAAAAGGATGCCGAGAGAGGAAATATTGGCAAATCCGCACAAAGCAAAGCTAATAATGGCAACGGTTTTGTCTGTCAGCTGATCGATTTCAGGTGCAAAAGCTGAATATGCAACGAATTCATTTAGAACAAGCTTTTGGCCAATGAAATTGCCGGCTGTAACAGCTTCGTCCCATGGTACTCCGATTGCGAATGCAAGCGGTGAGAAGACATAGCCTAGAATCATCTCAATTGAAATATCTCCATATCCAAATAGACTGCCGATTCCGCTTAAAAGACCATTCAGCAGAGCAACAATGGCGATAAATGCAAGAAGCATTGCCCCGATATTAAGAGCAAGATTAAGGCCGACACTTGCTCCTTTTGCGGCAGCATCAATGACATTGGCTGCATCTTTGTCATCGTCCATCTCAAATTCCTTCGGTTCTTCTATGCCCTCTGTTTCTGGCAAGATTAGCTTGGCCATTACAAGGCCGGCAGGGGCAGCCATAAAGCTGGCAGCTATTAAATATTCTAATGGAACGCCAAGCAATGAATATCCAATCAGAACGGAGCCGGCAACGGATGCAAGTCCGCCAGTCATCACTGCGAACAGCTCAGATTGAGACATGCGGGCAATATACGGTTTGACAACAAGGGGTGCCTCCGTTTGTCCCACAAAAATATTTGCTGCAGCGGAAAGAGATTCTGCTTTGCGAGTTCCTAAGAGCCAAGAAAGACCTCCACCCAGAATCTTAATAAAAAATTGCATAATCTTTAGATAGTAGAGTACAGAAATTAAAGACGAAAAGAAAATAACAACCGGTAATACTTGAAAAGCAAAAACGGAAGTAATGCCAGACTGTTCCGTGAAAATGCCGCCAAATAAGAAGTTAATTCCTTCATTTGCATAGCTGATAATATCATTTACCCGCATTGTTAACCAGTTTAATACACTTCTTCCTGTTTCCCATTTTAGAACAAGAAAGCCAAAGAGAATTTGAATCGCTAACCCGGATAAAATAGTTCTGAGCTTGATGGAGCTTCGGTTATTTGATAAAAGGAAGCCGATGCCAAGGACAACAATGATTCCGAAAAGGCCCCAAATGAAATTCATAATATCACCTCAATAAAGTATTCAAAGCTGCAATATTTGTATTATGTACAAACGGACTGACAACATGTGAATATGTTTAAAATAGAGATACCAGTGATCGAAGAAACAAACTTGTAGAATTATACCCTTTGAAGTAAAGGATAAGCATATGAATATCAAGAAAAACACTGACAAGAAAAGAGGATTGCAAACTCTTGCGGCGGACGATACAATTGAGGGTATGACAAATGAAAGTTGTGAGGAAGATACATGTCTAAAAATTTAAAAGATCAAGTTTTATCAAGAAGAACATTTGCTATAATATCCCACCCGGATGCAGGCAAAACAACATTAACGGAAAAGCTTCTGTTATTTGGCGGAGCGATTAGAGATGCTGGAACTGTAAAGGGAAAGAAAACTGGTAAATACGCAACCAGTGACTGGATGGAAATTGAGAAGCAGCGTGGAATTTCTGTTACGTCAAGTGTCATGCAGTTTGATTATAATGGAGCCCGCGTAAACATTTTGGATACACCTGGTCACCAGGATTTCAGTGAAGACACATATAGAACATTAACGGCTGTTGATAGTGCAGTCATGATCATTGATTCTGCAAAAGGGATAGAAGCTCAAACACTAAAGTTATTTAAGGTTTGCCGTATGAGAGGTATTCCTATTTTTACATTTATTAACAAACTTGACCGCCAAGGAAAAACACCATTGGAACTTCTTGCAGAGCTTGAAGAAGTAATGGGAATTGAATCATATCCAATGAACTGGCCGATTGGAATGGGAAAAGAATTCCTAGGCATTTATGATCGTTTCAATAATCGGATTGAACAGTTCCGTGTGGAAGAGGATGAGCGCTTTATTTCTCTGAATGATGAAGGAGAGATAGCGGGAGCCCACGATTTAAAGGAATCTGGCTTATATGAACAGACTTTAGAAGAAATTATGCTGTTAAACGAAGCAGGCAATGAATTTTCTAGAGAGCGCATCCGAGACGGGGAATTAACGCCTGTATTTTTTGGGTCTGCACTGACAAATTTCGGCGTGCAAACCTTCTTAGAGTCTTATCTGCAATTTGCTCCATCTCCGCAGCCGCGTAATTCAACGGAGGGAGAAATTGATCCATTGTCAGAGGATTTCTCAGGATTTATCTTTAAAATTCAAGCCAATATGAATCCTGCTCACCGTGACCGGATTGCTTTTCTGCGCATTTGTTCTGGTAAGTTTGAAAGAGGCATGAATGTAAATGTTCCACGTCTCAGCAAACAGATCAAGTTAGCTCAATCGACTCAATTTATGGCAGATGATCGCAGCACGGTAGATGAAGCTGTAAGTGGAGATATTATAGGGATCTATGATCCAGGCACCTATCAAATTGGCGATACCTTGACAGTAGGAAAAAATAATTTCCAATATGAACGATTGCCGCAATTCACGCCTGAGTTATTCATGCGTGTAACAGCAAAAAACGTGATGAAGCAAAAGCATTTTCATAAAGGCATTGGACAGCTTGTGCAAGAAGGGGCCATTCAGCTATTTAAAACGGTTAAAACAGATGAATACCTGCTTGGTGCTGTAGGACAGCTGCAATTTGAAGTATTCGAACATCGCATGAAAAATGAATACAATACTGAAGTGTTTATGGAACGTTTAGGTTCTAAAATCACGCGCTGGGTTGAAAAAGAAGACATAAATGAAAACCTCTCCAGTTCACGCAGTTTACTTGTAAAAGATCGATATGACAAGTACGTATTTTTATTTGAAAATGATTTCGCACTACGCTGGTTCCAGGAAAAAAATCCAGATGTAGCATTATATAATCCAATGGACACTCAGTCGTAAAATAAAGAGTTTGGACATGAGCTTTGAACCGAACTATATATGAGGCTGGGACATAAGTATTTAACACTCTCATAGAACCGAATGGTTAGGAAGTCATCTTTCTAATCATTCGGTTTTTTTACGATTATAAAATGTATTTTATTAGCAGAGTGAAATGGAGCGGAGGACACTCGACTCCTGTGGGCAATAGAGGAAAAGCTGAGACCCCGCAGGAGCTTGCTCCGAGGAGGCTTAGCTTCCTCCCCACGGAAAGCGAGGGTCCGCAGCGCAATGGAACGGACTTGTTTAAATACCTAAACCAAGATATTGAATGTTCGTTTTTTAGAAAGATTAATTTCGTTTTTCCCAGCCTCTTTCGGTTTTTTTATGCAAATTTGTATTCCTTAAAAAATTCTTGACACATTCAAAGGGAGCAGATATAGTTTAATTATTAAATAACACTTTAATACCTAAAAGCGTTTAAGTGAAAAAGTAGATATACAATGTCAGCAGCGAAGAGTAGAATTATGGGTGTGCAGCAGCCAGAGACTGAATAGACGGTGAAAATTCAGGCAGCCTTTATTTCCAAGTACAACTGTGAAAAAATGACATTAACGAATGAAGTGGATAAAATAATGGTTTCCATCTAGAAATCCCTATTTATCAATTAGGGTGGTAACGCGGAGCTATTTCGTCCCTATTTCTACAGGGGAAAAAGCTCGGCTTTTTCTGCTTGCACTTTCGGAAAGTATAAATTAGAAGCATTATTGATGATACGACACAGCAGCTAATTTATATGAAAGTACAAGTGCATCTATCTCTAGCATTTTATAGGACACTTAAAGGAAATGCTTGAATGTATTGTGGAGGGATTTTTATGCAGCATGTTAAGTCAGCACAAGAGATATCAGTCTGGGAAGCAATCATCATCACCATTTTGGTGATAGGAGGAGTTAGTTATTCGATTATCGGATTAGAGGTAACTCCTCATATTCCCATTATCTTCGCCATCATTACATTGATTCTATATGGTTTATGCAAAAGGGTGTCAGTTTCAAATATTGAAGAAGGAATATTTGAAGGAGCAAAATCTGGAATTGGCGCAATCTTTATCTTCTTTTTCATTGGCATGCTAATTAGCAGCTGGATGGCAAGCGGAACGATCCCTACTTTTATTTATTTGGCTTTAGAGACCGTAAATGGCCAATTCTATTATGCAATTGTTTTTATTGTTACAAGTCTAATTGGTTTAAGCATTGGCAGCTCGCTTACGACAGCAGCGACTTTGGGCGTAGCGTTTATGAGCATCAGCAGTGCTTTAGGATTATCAGACGCTATAACTGCAGGGGCAGTTATTTCTGGTGCCTTTTTTGGCGATAAAATGTCCCCGCTGTCTGATACAACGAATTTGGCATCTATGATTGTAAAAGTGGATTTATTTGAACACATTAAGAACATGGCATGGACAACAATTCCTGCTTTTGCATTGTCCTTTATCTTTTTTGCATTTCTTTCACCACAGGAAGCCTCTGCGGATTTTCAGACCATAAGTTTATTCAAAGAGACGTTAAAGGATTTAGGCTTTATTAAATGGTATTCTCTCATTCCCTTTGCGATTTTAGCCTTACTGGCAATAAAAAAGGTGCCTTCTATTTTAACTCTTTCAGCTGGAGTGATTTCAGCGGCAGCCTTGGCCTTTTTCGTTCAAAATGATTTTTCTTTTTCTGCCTTAATGACGATTCTGTTTGCAGGATTCCAATCTGATACGGGGGTAGAACAAGTTGATTCACTTTTGAATAGAGGAGGTATGGAGAGCATGTTTTTCTCTATCTCTCTTGTATTGCTTGCTCTGGGGCTAGGAGGTCTATTTATTAAGCTTGGGATCCTTCCAGCCTTATTAAAAGGCATTCAAAATCATTTGAAAAAGGTTCCTGTTCTTATTACTGCGGCAGCTTGTACGGCGATTGGAATTAATATAACAATAGGTGAACAGTATCTGTCCATTTTGCTAACAGGCAGTGCGTTTCAAAACGCATTTACGAAAGCTGGCCTGCACCTGAAAAATTTATCGCGAGTATTAGAGGATGCAGGGACGGTTATTAATCCGTTAGTTCCATGGAGTGTATGCGGAGTGTTCCTAACAGGTGTTTTAGATGTGTCAACAATGGAATATCTGCCATTTGCGTTCTTTTGCTTGTTATCTCCAGTGCTCACGATCCTTTATGGAATCACGGGACTTACGATTAAAAAGAACAGTTAAAGGGAAAATCGTTTCACTAAGAATAGAGGCTGTGAGCTCATAAGAAGCTCTCAGTCTCTTTTTTATAAAATAACTAAGCCTCTGTCTGCGTCCTTGCAGGATTTTCCAATCAAACAAGTTTTATATTTGTCATAAAATCGCTACAATTGTTAATTGCCTGTTCCTTGCATCTATAGTCTAGCTTTTTATATAGTAAAGGTAGACTATGATACATTCTTGAGAGGGGACATTTGGTGCAAATAAGTCAGTTTTCGATAAAGAGACCTATATTTACGATTGTAACAATGGTATTAGTGCTTGTATTAGGAGGAGTTTCACTTCTTAATATACCGCTTAAATTAATTCCGGATATTAATCCGCCAGTCGGTGTTGTTGTAACCACCTATGCAGGAGCAAGTCCTGAAGAGGTAGCAGACAAAGTGACAAAGCCATTAGAGGAAAGCTTGAGTACGCTGCCAGGCTTAAAAACAATGACAACCACGTCACAGGAAAGTGCCAACATGACTTTGCTGGAATTTTCCTGGACAACAGACATTGATGAGATTCAAACAGAAGTAATTCAAAGATTAGATCAGACCGAAATGCCTGAAGATGCAGAACGGCCGCGTTTTTTGAAGTTTGATCCCTCCCAGTTTCCCATTATTCAACTATCTTTAAGTGCGAATGAAGATGAAGAAACTTTAAGAGAGCTTGCTGATCAATTAAATCTTGAACTGGCCAAAGTAGATGGTGTCGCGAGTGTAAACACATCCGGTACAGCAATTAAGGAAGTTCGGGTCCAGCTTGATCAGGAAAGACTTGAAGAATATAAGTTGAGTCAGGCTGATGTTGTCGATGTAATTCAGGCAAATGATATCTCGCTTCCTGGAGATACGATTTTAACAAATGGAAAAGAATTAACAACGAGAATTATCAGTACTGTAAATTCAATTGAGATGCTGGAGGATTTAACTGTTACAGCTGACGGATCAGGAAATCAGATAACTCTGGCGGATATTAGTGAGGTAGAACTCGTAAATCAGGATGATCGAACCATTACAAGAACCAATGAGGCACCATCTGTACTGCTTAGTGTTCTCCAGCAATCGGATGCCAACACAGCTCAAGTATCTGATGCATTTACAGAAGCATTAGATGAGCAGCTGCAAAAAGAGCAGTTTGACCATATAGAAGCAGATATTTTGTTTGATCAGGGTGATTATATTCAGCTGGCGATCAGCAATATATCCAGCTCCCTTGTTGTTGGGGGAGTACTTGCAATGATTGTGCTGTTTTTCTTTTTACGAAGTGTAAAAAGTCCGCTTATCATTGGAATAGCGATTCCTTACTCAGTCATTTTTACTTTTGTACTGATGTATTTTTCAGATTTCACCTTGAATATTATGACATTAGGCGGACTTGCTCTCGGAATTGGGATGTTGGTCGATAATGCAATTGTCGTTATTGAAAATATTTACCGCCACCTTTCAATGGGGAAAGATCCTAAAACAGCAGCAAGAGACGGAGCAAAAGAGGTTGGCACGGCGATTACAGCATCTACGTTAACAACTGTTGCTGTGTTCCTGCCAGTTGCTTTTATTACAGGGATTATTGGCGAACTATTCACTGAGTTTGCGTTAACCATATCATTCAGTTTATTTGCTTCGTTAATTGTTGCATTAACAGTTGTACCAATGCTTGCGAGCCGCCTTTTGAAAGCGCCAAAAGAAAATCTTGAAGCGAAAAGACAAGAATCTGCACTGTTAAAATGGCTTGAGGGGTCAGTAAAATGGTCCTTAAAACACCGTGCCCTTGTTTTAATCAGTTCTTTAGTGCTTTTAGCTGCAGGAGGATACGGCATTTCTACTGTAGGCACTCAGTTTTTGCCCAACACTGATGAAGGCTTTTTCTCCATTCGGGTTGAATTGGAAAATGGTACAGCCTTGACTGAAACAGAAAAGGTCATTGCAGCGTTAGAGGCTGAGCTTGAAGACGAGACAGATGTAGATACGTATGTTTCATTAATTGGAACAACCCAGGAAGGGTCTTTTAGAGGATCAGGCAGCCCTAATATCGCAGAAGTATACATTAAAATGAAAGATTTGGAGGAACGAGAGCGTTCAACCTTTGAATTTGCTGACGATGTAAAAAGCGGCTTAGAAAGTGCTGCTCAAAATGCTAATGAGAGTGCCGAACTTTCATTTAGTCTGCAATCATCAACAGGTTCTGCTCCGAACACATTATCCTTTAATGTGCGTGATACAGACTCAGCTCGTCTAGATGAAGCTACAGAGCAAATTTATAACGCCTTGTCTGAGCTTGATGACGTAACTGAAATTTCTACCGATGTTATGGATACGGTCGAAGAAATTCAAATTACGGTTGATAAAGAAAGAGCTCTTCAGCAAGGGCTGGCGCCAGCACAAATAGCGATGGCTGTAAATGATGTTACACGCGGCAATATGGCCACGCAGATGGTAACCGAAAACTCTGATATCTATGGTGTTTATGTTGAATATGATAGAGAAGTGACACAAAATCTCGATAACTTAAAATCATTGCTGATCAAGAAACCGGATGACACATATATACCGCTTAGTGATGTAACAGAAATTACGCAAGGAGAAGGTCCTGTTAATATAAGAAGAATTAATCAGCAGGATGCGATTGGCTTTAATGTTCAATATAATGCAAATACAAATATGGGCGCATTTTCAAACCTTGTGGATGAAGAAATTGAAGCTCTTGATTTGGCTGAAGAGACACAAATAGTCTTTAGCGGAGATCGAGAACTGCTTGAGTCTTCCATTGATGATATGATTCTGGCTTTTGTATTGGCGATCATCTTTATTTATCTGGTGATGGCAGCTCAGTTTGAATCATTGAAATATCCGTTTGTTATATTATTTACAGTGCCTTTAATGGTAATTGGTGTTTCCATTGCTTTAACCATTACTCGGACTCCTGTAAGCTTAACGGCTATTATCGGATTAATTGTGCTTGCCGGGATCGTAGTTAATAATGCCATCGTGATTGTCGATTACATTAATCAGCGAAAAGAAGCGGGTATGAAGACTTATGATGCTATTGTTTCATCAGTAAAGGATCGTGCTCGACCGATTTTGATGACAGCCTTAACCACTATATTAGGATTAGTGCCTCTTGCTCTAGGGCTAGGCGAGGGAGCGGAAATAAACCAGCCGATGGGAATTACGGTTATTGGCGGCTTAATTAGCTCCACATTCTTAACTTTATTTGTCATCCCAATCATATATAGCTTATTTGACAAGGATACAAGAAGGTTAAATAAAGTGTATGCAACACCAGATGGACAGCTGATTCCTGCTTATCTATTGGAAGAAAGGGCAGTAGTACCTCCGGAAGAAAAGCAGCCGGCTGAAGAAGAACTGCCTGTAAAGGACGATAAAAGCTATTCAAAAAAAGATATGGAAAACATGCTTGAAGAACTGCTGAAGATTGTAAAAGATACCGATGATCATAAGAAAAACGATAATAATCTTTAATATGATTATGGAGAACAAGATTTAAAATACCTTAAACTAAACTCTTTTCAAGTTAGTGTTTCTATGCACTTAGCTTGAAAGGAGTTTTTTGTTTTAAGAAAGCTTATTCTCAGAATATACCTTTAAAATTTTATTATTTTAGGAAATTAACTGGAATCTTTATGATAATTATGTCTATTCCAGAGCAACATAACAGTATACAAACGTAGCTGGTGATAATGGATGAAAAAAATGGGAAAACTTGAAGCTGTATTATGGAGCATCGCCTTACCAGGCTTTAGCCAATTATTAGCGAAGCATTTATGGAAAGGCACATTATTTGTTGTGCTTGAATTTCTAGTAAATGTTTATAGTAATTTTAATGCAGGCATAATGTATAGCTTCTTGGGGGAGATGGATAAGGCAGTGGAAGTAATGAATTTCCAGTGGCTCATGTTTTACCCTTGTTTGTATATGTTTGCTATGTGGGATGCATATAAAATTGCGATGCCAGAGAATGAGGAGCTATCTTTTCTGCCATTTGTTTTTTCTGCCTATTTTGTCACAGTAGGACTCATGTATTCAACAGAAGTAAGATTATTTGGCATATTTTTTGGTCCAGTTTTTTTACCAATGATGGGGGTGATTCCTGGCGTGATTACAGGGCTTATTATTCGGTGGATTATATTAACGGTTCGCAAGGCGAGAATGAAAAAGGCTGTATAAATTCATTATGCATTCAAATATGATCAAAAAATATACGTTATAAAAAAGCTTTGGATCTTGAAAGAACGCAAAATATAATGTAGATACTAGCTGAGATCATAGTATTTCAGCCGAAGTTAACCTGAACAATTAGCAGATATTTGTATAATTATCTGTCTTAAGGTTCGGGTTTTTTGCTGCTGTTAGAATGGCTGAAAATGAAATTGTAACAACTGCGTATTGCAGGATAATCTTTTATCGGTCCCAGCCAACTTTTTTTAAAAGTACCCCCACAGCCTAAAAGTTCGGAACGAAATAATATAGTTGTTTAAGGATAGGAACTTCAGTTTTGTCAGTTTCCATCATGTCATCCATAAGCAAATCCATATGATATAATATTGCTTGGAATGAGGTGAGACCAATGCTAAGTCTCTTGTCCTGGAAAAAAAGTAAACAGTCGTTAGAGGATACAGTCCGACAAATACAACAAGGAGATGCTGAACTTCAAAATGAGCTGATACAGGCTTTTAAGCCTTTCATTGCCAAGACGGTTTCTTCTGTTTGCAAAAGATATATCCATGAATCAGATGATGAATTTAGTATTGGCCTGATCGCTTTCAATGAAGCCATAAACCAGTTTAGCGAAAAGAAGGGGAGGTCGCTTTTATCTTTTTCTGAAATATTGATAAAAAGAAGAGTGATTGACTACATAAGACAGCAGGCAAAATATACAGATACTTCCTATAGTTCGGTTGAAGATGGTGATTCTCCATTCAGTCAGGATCATTATTCATTGGGGAATTTTAAGCAGCAATCCGATACGGAAGCTAGAAGAGAGGAAATTCTCCATTATAAAAAAGTTTTAGAGGAGTTTGGAATTTTGTTTTCTGAGCTTGCAGATCTTTCACCTAAACATTCAGATGCCCGCAGAAAAGCTATACATGCAGCACAACTTATTGCTGCTGATGAAAAAATGAGCGAAGCACTGATTCAGAAGAAAAAACTGCCCATTAAAGACCTTGAAAAAAAGCTGGACGTTAGCAGAAAAACAATTGAGCGCAACCGAAAATATATAATTGCTGTCAGTCTGATTTTTCTTGGCGATTATATTTACTTAAGAGATTATATTAAGGGGGTGCTTGAGCCATGAAAAAAGGGGTCATTATAGACATAGATTTAGACTCCATCACACTTTTAACACCCGATGGAGACTTTGTTAAAACTTCCAATAAAGGTCAATCTTATTTAATTGGAGAAGAAATTGAATTTACCTCACCAGAAACATTGCGAAAAGGGAGGTTCAGCTTAAGCTCTTATTTCACTGCACTCAATAGAGGAGCAGTCCTGATTGCAACCCTGCTTATTGCCATCATAACTTCGATCGCCATTCCTTTTATTCATGATACAAAAACATATTCATATGTTTCAATTGACACTGAATCAAGCCTTGAAATGAAATTAAACAGCGAGAATAACGTTATTGATATCGTACCTTTTAACCAGGCTGGAGCAGCAGTAATGGACAACCTTAAAGAGTGGAAAAACACTCATATAAAAAATGTTGCAGCAATGGTGATTGTAGAGATGAATGAACAAGGATACCTTGAAACCAATGAGCCCCTTGTTATAGCAGCGGTTAAAAATGGTGAAAGTGATAATGAATCATATGATCAGCTGCAAAGCGAATTATTGGCTGTGAAATCGGAAATTGCAGAAGCAGCAGAGGTTGATATGGAAGTCATCTATGGAACATTAAGTGAACGTAAACTCGCTAAGGAAAATGGTCTAACTGTAGGGTTATATAAAAGCTCCGCTCAAGATGAGCAGGAAAACTAAGAAAACTTTGCATGTTCAATAAAATTATAACAAATCACATGTAAAAGTCCGGTTCTGCAAGGGAACCGGACTATTTCCATATTTATTTTATTTACCAGATAATTGAGATTGAGCTTGCTTTACAAGCCTTTTCGTAATTTCGCCGCCAACAGATCCGTTAGAACGGGCAACCGTATCAGAACCAAGCTGAACACCGAATTCTTGTGCAATCTCATATTTCACTTGATCTAAATATTGATCGATTCCTGGTACTAATAATTTATTGCTGCTTCTAGCCATTCATATCCACTCCTAAAGGTCGATTTTATATATTTCAACAGAGGGATGATTTCTCTCTGTAATAGTTAGTTTCTATAAACATCGTTTTTTCATGAGTGGTAAAATTTTCGCATTCTTTTAAGAAATTTGTGAGGTTGCTGCTTCATATAATAAATCTGCTATATGAACGGCTTTCATACGATCTGATAATCCTTCTTTTTCAATGCCAAGTTTCATTTGCAGCAGACAGCCGGGATTAGCTGTCACAACGATAGCTGCATTTGTATTCTTCGTATGCTCCATTTTACTGTCAAGAATCTTCATGGACATTTCGGATTCAATAATATTATAGATCCCTGCAGAACCGCAGCAGCTGTCAGCCTTCTGCATTTCCTGATAATGAGCACCTGTTATTGATTGAAGCAATAATCTTGGTGCAGAAGATGTCTTCATCACATTGCGCAAATGACATGAATCCTGATAAGTGACTGTTACATTTTGCATAGACAAAGGTATTTGAACGTGAAAATCCATTTCAACAAGTATTTCGGTTACATCTTTAATTTTTGCTGTAAATTGACGTGCTCGTTCGCGCCATTGGTCATCATCCTTAAGCAAGTGGTCATAATCAATTAAAAATGCACCACAGCCGCCTGCATTCGTAATGATATAGTCTGCTCCCAAGTCCTCAAAAGCTTCGATATTTCTTTTGGCCATTTTCTTTGCTGTGTCCTTTTCTCCGCTATGTCCATGCAGTGCCCCGCAGCATGCTTGTTCCTCTGGAATAGCAATTTCACAGCCAGCCATTTGCAAAAGCTTTAAGGTAGCATTGTTTGTGTCAAGAAACATCGTATCCATTAAACAGCCTGAGAAAAAAGCTACTCTCTTTTTCACTTCTGTAGTGGCCTTCAGCTCTGTTGGACGAGATTTCATTTCTTTTAGACTTGGCGCTTTTGGCAGAACCTTTTCCATTGTCGCCAGATGGGCTGGAAATAGGTTCATGAGTCCGGTTTTTTGCGTGAGGGCCTGCAGTCCGGTACGCTGGTAAAAACCAAGTAAACCTACAGCCATTCTCATACGATTTTGATGTGGAAATAAGCCTTCAAAGACAGTTTTTCTCAGTGCTCGGACGGGAAGAGAATGTCTTTTATTCTGATTGATGATATCCCGTGCTTCCTCGAGCAAATGACCATAATTAACTCCTGATGGACAAACCGGCTCGCACGCACGGCAGCCAAGGCATAAATCAAGTGTTCTTTCCACATCTTCATCTGGTTCGATGATTCCATCTGCAACAGCCTTCATTAAGGCAATCCGGCCTCTTGGAGAATGTGATTCCTTATACCCTGATTCAATATAAGTTGGGCAGGAAGGCAGGCAGAATCCGCATCTCATACAGTTTAATAATTCATCTTCATTCATTCGTTCCTTAAAGTGGTTTTGAATTTCCTGCTGTTCTTTTACTGTAGTCATTTTGCTACCACCACTCTTTTACGGTTATCTTTGGCAAACATTTTTCCTGGGTTTAAAATGTTGTTTGGATCTAGGCCGGATTTTATTGCCTGCATGGCAGCTATTCCTTCAGATTTTAGCTTTAACTCCAAATAAGGCGCTTTCATAATGCCGACACCATGCTCGCCTGTGATAGTACCGCCTAATTCAATCGCTTTTATGAATATATCTTCAAATGCTTTTTCGACTCTTTCCATTTCATCTTTATTACGCGCATCAGTTGTACAGGTAGGATGCAAATTACCGTCTCCAGCATGTCCGAATGTACATATAGTTACATTATGCTTTAGGGCTATTTCGTTAATGGCTTTTACCATATTGGCAATTTCAGATCTTGGAACAGTGGCATCCTCCAAAATCGTTGTTGGGCTTAATCGAGCCAGTGCTGAAAGCGCTGCTCTGCGTGCGGTGCGAAGTGCTTCAGCTTCAGCTTCTGTTTGTGCTACTTGAACAGAAATGGCCATTTCTTCTTCACAAATCTTTGCTATATTTAAAATGTCTCTTTCAACAACTTCCTTTGGTCCATCCTGTTCAATAAGGAGAACTGCTTCAACATCTGTCGGCAGGCCGATTTGTGCAAAATCTTCAACAACCTTTAATGTTGGGCGATCTAAGAATTCCAAAGTGGCAGGGATGATTTTTGCGGAAATAATCTTCGAAACCGATCGTGCTGCTGCTTCCATATCATGATAAAGAGCCAGAATGGTTTTCTTCGTTTCAGGCATAGGAATGAGCTTTAAGGTTGCTTCTGTGATAATCGCTAAAGTTCCTTCCGAGCCAACAAGCAACCTTGTAAGGTCATAGCCTGCCACGTCTTTTGCTAATTTGCCTCCAGTACGGATAATATCGCCATTCGCCAAAACAGCCTCAAGTCCGAGAACATAGTCACGCGTTACGCCGTATTTTAAGCCGCGAAGGCCTCCGGAGTTTTCATTTATATTGCCGCCAATCGTTGAGATCTTCATTGAACTTGGATCTGGAGGATAAAAGAATCCCTTTTCCTCTGCTTTTTGGATGAGATCTTGTGTAATTACCCCAGGCTGAACGGTCATTGTTAAATTATCTTCATCAATTTCCAGAATTTCTCGCATATGTGTAAAGAGAAGAACAAGGCCGCCTTCTTTTGGACATGTACCTGCACATAAGTTAGTACCCGAACCTCTTGGAACAATGGGAATTGCATATTCGCTGCAGATTTTCATGATTTCAGAAACTTCTCCTGTGTTCCTTGGTTTCACCACTGCGTCTGGCATTGCTTGAAAATTAGGAGTTGCATCATATGAATAAACGAGTCTTTCTGTTTTTGAATCTTCGAAATTTTCACTGCCGACTATCTGAATAAGCCTCTGTTTTACTTCCGGCTGGATCATATTACCCTCTCCTTTGTAACTTCTACCTTATTTAAGTATAAAAAAAGCAGGTGCTAACCTGCTATGTATAAACAAATGAAATTTATAGGTTATTTGCTCAACTTTTTGTAGATTTCTCCAATATTAAAAAAGCTAAATAAAGTGCTGACGCATCATAGATTTGATTTAAGCTTAATCCAGTTAAAGTTTTTATTTTATTTATTCTGTAATGAAGGGTATTTATATGAATATGGAGGGCTTCCGCTGTTTTTTTCAGAGAGTGATTTTGCCGAAATAGTTCTTCCATTGTGATCAACAAGTCCTCTTCTTCTAGGATTGGGGAAAGGGTCTTCTCAAGATAATCTTTCTTTGTTTCAGCAGATAATTCGTCAAGAATCAGTTCGAGAATTAAATCTTCATCAAAACAGAAATATTGATCATCTACAATTGATTTTAATGCCCGCTCTGCCTGCTGCAGCGATTGAGTTACATGGATGCCATCAACAGCCCTTCCCACACCGGCATGAAGTCCAGGGATTATGCTATTGCTAAATTGGATAAATCTTTTAATTTTTTCTCTTGATTGAATGGTTTCGGTAACCTCAAGCAATAAAATCATCCGTTCATTTCCCCAGCGCACAAACAGGTCATTGCTTTTCTTTTCCGGCCATTCGAGCAGCTGCACCCATTTATTTCGTAACAGAGGCTCCATATGCTGAGGCCACTGGAGCAGGATGATTTGTCTTTTGCTTTCAAGATTAATTTCTAATAAACGTGCCCGCTCTAAGAAGGATGCATCCATGGTTCTTTGCTGCAGCCATTCAAACACAAATCCTTCGAGCGCACGCGTTTCCCATTGGAATAGTTCGGAATAATGATTTTCCCGAATGAGCAGCTCAGTCATTTTTTGAATGATGACACCAAATGGAGAAACATGAGAGGGAGAACCCGTAATTCCGATGACACCGATGACTTCATTATTTAAAAACACAGGCAGGTTAATTCCTGCTTTAACACCAGCGAGGTGCTTTTCGTCCTCTTTTGTAATGATGCGGGATTCTCCATCTTTTGCTGCCAGCAGTGCACCTTCATGGTAATTTCCTATTCTTCTTTTATCGGTGCTTGCCATGATCGTGCCGCTCTTGCTCACAATAATAATATCTTCCGATAGCAGTTTTTTTACTTCAGTTATAATTTTTTCTGCCAGATGTGCTGATAACATGATAAAATAGCACCTGCCTATTCATTTGACCTAAAGGATATCTTTTAGTTAAAATTGAACGTCTTGGAAATACTTTGTTATATAGCTGATACTATGAGATTGAATTAAATATCAATTCATTGTGATTTTATTATGACATAATGTATTTTCGCTAGGAAGTTTTTATTATTGCTTTTAAAATTAGGCTGAATTCTTTATGATAGTTGGTAGACAAGGCTGAAAGGACGTTTAGAAATGTGGATAAAACTGCGGGGCTGGCTGAATAAGCGTACGCCTGCACAAGTAATATCGGGTTATTATTTATTAGCCGTATCAGTGGCGGTGGCCCTATTGCGTTTGCCTGGTGTTCACTTGCCTGGGGTAGAGGTTGCATTTATTGATACAGTTTTTACAGCGGTTAGTGCCGTTAGTGTAACAGGTTTAACGGTCGTTGAAATATCGGAAACATATAGCTTACTTGGATACTTTGTCATTATGTTGATTTTGCAATTTGGCGGCATAGGCATTATGGCATTAGGGACATTTTTCTGGATTCTTTTAGGAAGAAAAATCGGGCTGAGAAGCAGACGCTTAATCATGGCCGATCATAATCAGTTTGCATTATCAGGCTTAGTGAACTTAATCCGCGAAATTATTAAGATTATTCTTGTTATTGAGCTAGTAGGTGCCTTTATTTTAGGTTTTCATTTTCTGAAATATTATGGAACATGGGAAGAAGCCTTTTTACATGGTTTATTCGCTGCTGTCAGTGCCACAACCAATGGAGGAATGTCTATTACAGGCAATTCTTTAGTGCCATTTGCAAATGACTATTTTGTACAACTGATTAATATCATTCTAATCACATTAGGTGCTATCGGTTTTCCAGTATTAATTGAGGTAAAGGAATACTTATTTACAAAGCGTTCTGAGCTAAATTATTCATATCGCTTTTCTTTATTTACAAAGCTGACAACCGTTACCTATGCTTGTCTGCTGATTTTTGGAACTGTTATCATATTGGTTTTGGAATTTCAGCATTACTTGAAAGATATACCTTGGCATAAAAGCTTTTTCTATGCTTTTTTCCAATCAGCAACAACTAGAAGCGGCGGGTTATCAACCATGGATGTGAGTGAGTTTACGATGCCAACCCTTCTGATCTTAAGTTTTTTAATGTTTATTGGGGCATCACCAAGTTCTGTAGGCGGAGGGATTCGGACAACAACCTTTGCTTTAAATATCTTATTTATTTATCATTTTGCCAAGGGAAATCGGGAAGTGAAGATTTTCCGCCGAGAGCTTCACGAAGCTGATATATTAAAATCTCTTGTAATCACTATTCTTGCTTCGGGGATGTGCTTGTTGTCAGTCATGATTCTAAGCATTACTGAGTCGCACTTAGAGTTAATTGAAATCATCTTTGAGGTTTCCTCAGCATTTGGTACAACAGGTCTTTCAATGGGCATAACACCTGAACTAAGTTCAATTGGCAAAACGGTGATTATGCTATTAATGTTTATAGGAAGGATCGGACTCACATCCTTCATATTCATCATTGGCGGCAAAATGACAAAACCAAATTATCACTATCCAAAAGAGCGAGTGATTATTGGATAATAGAATGAAGCAGAAACATTAAATTACTTTATAAACCCGATCGATTAGCAGAACCTTTAATTAAGGAGCTGTCTAGGCGGTCGGGTTTTGTTTTGATTTTGAAGAGGGTATAAAGCGCACGTTTAATTAATTAATGAAAGGACCTTTTCACTTTTAAATATAAAAGCTTGCGAATCGAAAAAGTTTTCTCACACAAAAAGCATGTCTTTCTGCCAAAAGTAGCACAATATAGAGGTAACAAAGCTAATATATGAGGAGGATACAGCACATGGCTAAACGCAAAGCACAATTTGATGCAGTTGAAAAATACAGCAAAACACCAAAAGAAAATTTGCATGAAACAGAATTCTCAGCAGAATTTAGTTCTGGAGAGAATCCCATGAAGGGTGCAAACCGAAATTCGAAAAAGGGAAAACAAGGCGAATGAAGAAAAAACAGCGTGATACTTTTAATAAAACAGAAAATGCAAATGTGGAATTCGGCATCGAATTTAGCGGAGGAATGAATGCATCAAAAATGTTTGATATTCCACATATGAGCAAAAAAGAAAAAGATACAAAAGAGAAAGACTGATAATAGCAATTTATGATATCAAAAACAGCCTAGCAAAGAGCTAGGCTGTTTTGTTATATACCTGTATAAAAAATAGACGGTTTCTCTGTTTTTGGATCAAAGTAAACAAGCATCGCTGATGGTGTCTCATCAATGATTTCATCATGAAAGTATGATTCAAGACGAAAAGATAGTGTATCAAGCATCGTATGTTTATACAGCTCTTTTTCAGTGAGCTCCAGCTCTTTAAACTCATTGCCTAAAATCGAAGGATTTTCAATAATTGAACGATATAGAGAAGAACGTTTATCCTGTGTAAATGACTGCTTCCACCAAGGTTTTCTTGGTTTATATTTTTGCTTAGACAGGTAATCAAATTTCATTAACCCTTCAATAATAGGAAGCTGCTTGACTTGTGTATTCTCCAAAAATTCATAAAGGCGTTTATATAAATCCTCGAGCTGGTGGCCAATCCTTGACCAGCCTTTTTGTTCCCAATAAGTTCCGAACTCCTGGAAAAAGTCGAAAGGAGTTTGGAATACATGTGAAACCAAATATTCCACTGTAAAGTCCATGCGGTGATCGTTCCAGTACTTTTCCAGCACATCCTCTACTTGTTTAATTTTAATAATTTCATCAAAGCTTAATACATTATTCCCGAGTATTTCATACGGAGAATGATCCATATAGATATAGTTATGCTTTTCAGCGTCTAAGCGGAGACCTGTTCCGCGCAGCATTTTTAAAAACCCTAGCTGAAGTTCCTCTGGTCTCATAGCAAAAACATCATTAAATGTCTGCTTAAATGAGTCATAATTTTCCTCAGGCAAACCTGCAATGAGGTCTAAATGCTGGTCAATTTTACCGCCTTCTTTAACCATAGTGACCGTACGGGATAACTTAGCGAAATTCTGTTTCCGTTTAACAAGTTCATTTGTAAAATCATTGGTTGACTGCACACCAATTTCAAATCGGAATAAACCTGGAGGAGCTTCCTTGTTCAAGAATTCAATGACTTCTGGACGCATGATATCTGCAGTAATTTCAAACTGAAAAACTGTTCCAGGCAAATGCTCATCAATTAAAAACTGGAACATTTCCATTGCGTAGCTTCTGCTGATATTAAATGTTCTGTCAACAAATTTAATTGTTTTAGCACCGTTTTGCATTAAATAACGGATATCATCTTTTATTTTTTCGCGATCAAAATAGCGAACACCAACCTCAATAGAAGAGAGACAGAATTGGCAGCTAAATGGACAGCCTCTGCTTGTTTCAATATAAATGACCCGTTTCGAAAGATCTTTTTGGTCTTCTTCAAAACGGAAGGGAGAAGGAAGTGTTTTTAAATCCAGCTTGTTTCGCTGCGGATTGATTTTGACCTTGCCATCTTTTCTAAATGCAATGCCAAACACATTTTCCAGCTGCAGATCCTCATGCAGTTCTTTCAGTAGCTGTTTAAATGTTTCTTCTCCTTCACCAAGAACAATATAATCAAATTCATTAACGTTTTCCATCCAATGTAAAACATCATATGAAACCTCTGGACCGCCAACAATGATTTGAATTTCAGGATCTATTTTCTTCAAAATTTTAACCACTTTAATGGTTTCTTCAATATTCCATATATAGCAGCTGAAACCAATGATTTTCGGCTTTTTGGAAATCAGATCAGTAACAATATTCATAACTGGATCTTTAATGGTATATTCAGTGATCTCAACTGGATACTCAGGCTCTGCATATGCCTTTAAATATCGGATCGCAATGTTTGTATGAATATATTTTGCATTTAAAGTTGTAAGAATTGTTTTCATCAAGAGTGTCTCCTTATATAGCGTATCAGCATCTTATTATATAGGATTATTGAACGGAAATACAGGAGAGGCGAAAGGGAAAGATATATTGAAAGGCTGGAAAATACTGTTATACCAAGGGAATTACAAAATTAAATCATCAATGTTAAGGTGAATTGAAATATTTAATGTATTTCATTTTCCTTCGAGAGGACGGGTTCTAACTTATTCGTGCTGGGCATCTGTTGTCTCATTATTAAATTTCTTTTCCATCCACAAAAATACATTTGTCAAAAATTTTGCGATCGTAATGACCAATAGATAGGCAAGAAAGAGGTGAAAATAATTAGTGTTGCCATAAAGCCTAATAAGCCCTAAAGCAACAAGAATCGGTTTAAATACAAATGCAAGAAATGCTGAAGTTATACCCATATAAAGAATATAATTTTTTTGATGATTTACGACCCATTGGTAGACTAGCATAAATGTAACAGGGACTAAACTTGAATCAAGTGATATACCTGGAAGCATAGGGATGACAGGGAAGGGATAATTTAAAAAACCGGAATTTTTAGTGTATAAATCAACATACCCAAAAATGACATGAACACTATAACCATAAAACCCCATTAGGAAGATTTGGTTCTTATCTATTTTAAAAAATAAAATGATAAGTGGAACGATTAATATAGAAACCATTAACCAATATTCAAAGGATGTATATAGTGAGAATTCTAACCAATAATCATTTAATGCCTTTTGTGCCTGTTCGCCCATTTTTACGATTTGATCAAATTGCTTTATTTGATTTTCCGCCATAATAGGATCTCCTTAGTGAGTATTAAACTAAGTATATTTTGTTATTGATTTTGAGAAATATTCATAGAAATGCATTTTTTATTCTGTTAATTAATTGATTATTACTCTTTAAAAAGAGAGGTAAAGTTGAGCATTTACCAAAACAGGAGTTAATGTTTCCCGTATTTGCACAGTAAATCCCTTTGATAACCAAAATGCAGCAGAGAAATATACATCATATTAAGTTGAATGTTTACTATGCAACAAGTTTAAGGAAAATTGGACTTGCTAAAATGCAAATAATAAAGGTTGTCCACACGGGCAGGTCTATCAAAGAATATCTTACTATTAGGTAGGTGATTTTTATGTTTATTTATCCAACAACAGTAAGAAGAATTACTTCTGGATTTAGACCGCCAAACAGAACCAATCATCATGGGGTTGACTTTGCAGATTCTGGAACTCATGAGATCGTTGCAGCAGCTGCTGGGACTGTTACAAGATCATATAGGTCACCAAGTTACGGGGAATGTATCATTCTGCGGCACACTGTAAATGGAGAAATATGGGAAACATTATATGCTCATATGCTAAAAGGCAGCAGAAAAGCAGTTCAAGGGGAAACGGTTAAACAGGGACAGGTAATAGGAATTATGGGGAACACAGGACAGTCGACTGGGCAGCATTTACATTTTGAACTGCATAGAGGGACATGGAACGTAGCGAAGTCGAATGCAGTCAATCCATTAGATTATCTGCAGGAAGGGCAAAATGCTACTGCAAATGAAAGGAAGTTATCCGGAATGATACCAAACTGGGCAGACTGGCAGTGGAAAGAAGCGGCATCCATTTATAAAAGAGCACGCGAGAATCAAATTCTCTCATCAGATCAATGGGAAAAGAAAGCAGCTGCTAAAAACCTCACCTTTGATGAATTAGAGTATCTGAATTTAGTGCTGAATGGAAGAAGATTATAGGAGTTATATCAATAAGTTAAGACAATCAACTTTACCGATTGGCAGGGCTGATTGTCTTAGTTTGTTCTTATTAGATATACATTCGCTGCTTAGAATGTATGATCTATCTTTATTTGTTGTCATTTTTTATATTAACACTGCTTGTCTAATAGTTTAGCAGTTATGAACGCAAGATTTTCTTATCTTTTGCTTCTTTAATCCAAAGCGGAAATTCATTCAATAATTGGTCATATAATTCTACATCAGATACAAGTTCCAGATTACTCAAATGAAAGAAATTCGCATTATCAACAACTCTTCCCTCCATCGTATCCAATTTTTTCAATACATCAAAATTAGAATCTCCAATTCCGATGAACTGCCAGAAAATTGGCTGAACAGATGATTCTACGATAAACTTCTTAATACCGGGCTTACAGCCTCCATCGTTTATAAATACTAAGAAAACAGGATCATCGCCTGGTTCTTCGTTTATATATTTTTGGATTACATCTTCCATGACTTTTGGTTCGTCGTTTCTGCCGAACTTATGGACTGAGTCATTTGCTAAAATCTGCTGATTAACATAATCTGCAAAATCTTCTTCTGTTACAGCTGGTAATCTGGTGAACTCGTTGTCATAAACCCACACATCTAATGCCCCATCGTCATCAAACTGACTGGCAACAGCCAAAACGCGTTCGACGGCTTCCTGAACAACTCCTTCACGGTATAATCTTCGCATAGAGCCAGAAATATCTAAAACAAGGCCAACCCTTGCCACAACACCTCTAAGATTCTTTTTCTCTAAAACGATTCCAGCTGCTTTCTTTTTTAATGAGATTGTGCTCAACATAAATCCCTCCATTTTCCTTATTAGACTTTGAAGAAGCTGCATAATAGTAATTAGGCTCTGTAGCTAGTTTAGATTAGGTGAGAATGCAGTTTAGTCTCTGTAAGCTCTTAG
Source organism: Cytobacillus gottheilii (assembly GCF_001636345.1). Lineage (GTDB taxonomy): Bacteria > Bacillota > Bacilli > Bacillales > Cytobacillaceae > Cytobacillus > Cytobacillus gottheilii. Next base: position 3,057,866 of record NZ_KV440945.1, on the reverse strand, counting down.
AAGCTTGTCTCAATGGTGAATTTTCTTTATTATAACGTAAAAAAGCGCTTGTGTTGATATTAAAACTTCCAGATTTAGAAAGATTAAGAATGTTTTAGGATAATAATTATTATGAAGTATTTTTACTTAAAGGCAGGGTAATTGTGTGAATGAAAATACTTAGGAAGATGTTGTGAAGGTGATAATATTGTGCAATATCCATTAAAGTTGTCCAGTTTTATTGTTCAAGATTCAAAAACACTGAAAGTTAGTACTGGTGGGGATCTTGTATAGCCATAAAATTGAACATGTTTTTGTACATACCCCAATCCGACCCCAATTATAAAGCAGAGAACGTTTGCTTCAAAACAAAACAGCCGTCAAACCCAATAACACCAAGGGTTCACGGCTGTTTCTTTTTAGCGTCCCAGATAGGAATCGAACCTACGACCTACAGCTTAGGAGGCTGTCGCTCTATCCTGCTGAGCTACTGGGACATGGTATGTAACATAAGCGTCGATTATTTATTATAAAATGGCAGGGAGGTGCTGGTCAAACGAAATACTCACTCACACAGAATTATAAAAGGGCTGAGTTTATAGAGAGAAACTCAGCCCCAAATTATTAATTAAACCGTTTGTTCCGATAAAATTTAAGCATTGCAGTAAGCCGGACCTTTAACGTATGCAGTTTGGCGGTTTTAAGCTCAATCAGAGGCTGTGTCAGGGCGGTTGCAAGCCCGCTTGACAGCAATAAAGTCAGCAGCAGTGAGATACTGGCGAGCATGAGGAATTGTTCAGGCTCGTTAAAGTAATTCTGCAGGTCGCTTTCTCTAAAGAGCCTAACGATAAAGCCATGCAATAAATACACATATAAGGTGTTTTTGCCAAGTCTAGTAAAGAAATATTGTCCTTTTGGCACGCATGCAAGAAAGCTGAAAACCATGAGAAAGCTTAATAGATAGAATCCAAGTCTGGTTAGAAGTGCAGTAAACGAAGCTGCGCCCATTTCTGCATATGGTTTGCTTCCGAGAAGCCATTGATAGTTAATGTCTGGATACAGGTAAAAAAGTGCTGTTGCAATTGCAAATATACCTATTGCAGAAGCTCTTGCTGACGGTCTCATGATAAGAGCCAAATGCTCTTTCTTAAGAAAGTAACCTGCTAAAAATAATGGGAAAAATACAAAGGTTCTTGATAAGCTTAAATAGTTGGAAACCCAATCCACATACCCGATTGCCAATCCAATAAACACAGCGCCTGTAAGGGCATAGACGGGTTTAAACTTAGAAAACAATAAGAGCATTATATTCCAGCAGAATAAGGATATGAGAAACCACAGGGACCAATGCGGATTGAATGGATCCATATCAATGGATGGCCTGTTGTACAGATAATAATAAAACAGCGAGTAGATGCCTTGAAAAAGCAAATAAGGCAGAATTAACTTTTTGGCAATTTTTTGTATATAGCCTTTTTCATAATATCCTTTTGCAAAAAAGCCTGAAACGAGAATAAAAGCAGGCATGTGAAAGGAATAAATCACTTTATATACTGTAAAGATTGTTTCATTATCTTCAATAAAAGAGCGGAGCAGATGTCCAAATACAACGAAGAAAATTAAAATAAACTTCGCGTTATCAAAGTAGAAATTTCTTTTTTCCATAAATCCTCCTCTATTAAAGACCCCCTAAAAACCAATATTTATTTACCCAAACTAACACGATATAAACAGACAGAGTAGCGGTAAATCCAAGTTGTATTACTAGTTTTATCCAATGTATAGGTGTATGTACCCATTTTGTTAATTGTTTGTAAAGTAATAATATTGTTTTTGTTAAAACTATTCTTCAAAAGGTAAATCTAATGGATTATAATGAATTTATATAATAGTAAAAATGTTATATAAATATAGTTCTATTAGCATAGTAGTTCGGAGACGACCAGGAGGGGAATGTGGTGAAAGGACTAAAAGGTTCTAAAAAGAAAGTAAAGAAGAAAATGGAAAAAAAACGCGGTGGAAAAATTACGGAGCAAATGCAAAAAGTAATGAGCTCCAATTGGTGGAAAAAGTTAAAGCTGGGTCAGAAATATGGCGTGGTTTTATTCACAACAATCGGGCTTTTTACTGCCTCAACCATCATTACGTTTGTTCTTTTAACCTTAGCAGGCTCTAAAATGAATACGGTTGAAGAAGCTGGCGAAAGAGCAGTCAATATTTCTGAAGTTACAACCGTTTTTCATCGACAAGGGAGTACCATTGGAAATTATATTATTGATAGTAACCCTAAGCATCTTACAACATTTTCAGAACTCTCAACAGAATTGGATCAGCAAGCGGAGGTTATTTCACCGCTGTTGACGGAAAAACGCAATAAGGAACTATTCAATCAAGTGATACAAAACAACGAAACTATTACTTCCGCATTTCTAGATGAAATTGAACCAGCTGTGAAGCAGATGAATGTGCGAGAATACCGTCTTGGTAAATTGCAGGTTGATAATCTAATTGCAGATACTGTGACCCTTTTGGATGAGTTAAATGAAAACTTACATACACAGCAAGCAAATGCCATTTCAGCGGCAAAGGGAAGCTTAACGCTAACTTTAATTGTATTAGGAATCTCTATTGTTGTTTCTGCTTTTCTGGCAATCTCAAGTCTCATGATGATCGGAAAAATCATTTCCAGAAAGCTCGGACAAATTGTCCATGTTTCCAATGAAATTGCTGCAGGGAATTTAAATGTGCAATCATTAGAATATGACGGCCAAGACGAGATTGCAGAATTAAGCCAAGCAACAAACACCATGAAAGATAATCTGCAAAACATCATCAAAGAAATTACATCGGTCTCCCAGTATGTAACAGACCGAAGCGGAGAACTGAATACGGCTGCCGGTGAAGTGAAAGCTGCTTCTCAGCAGGTGGCTTCAACTATGCAGGAGCTTTCAGGAGGCGCAGAAGAACAGGCAAACTCTGCAACCGGACTGGCCCAAATGATGGAAGAATACTTAGAAAAGGTTAATGCAGCAACAAAAAGTGGAGAACAAATCAGAAGTGCTTCAGAAGAAGTGCTGGATATGACAAAATCAGGTGACTTGCTTATGCGGGAGTCACAGCAGCAAATGATTGCGATTAATGATATTGTAAAAGCTTCGGTAGAGCGAGTGAATGGGCTGGATGATCATACAAAGCAAATATCTAAACTTATTAAAGTAATCCAGGAAATTGCTGATCAGACCAACTTGCTCGCCTTAAATGCCGCGATTGAAGCTGCCCGTGCCGGAGAACATGGCCGAGGGTTTGCGGTTGTGGCAGATGAAGTAAGAAAATTAGCTGAACAGGTATCCTTCTCAGTTAAGGATATAACCAGTATCGTAACGAATATTCAAAGTGAATCATCCAATGTTGTTGCATCTTTAGAAAAAGGCTACAATCAGGTGGAAGAAGGAACGAATCAAATTGAGGTTACTGGTGCGACGTTCCAAAAGATCTATAATGCAGTCAATATTATGTCGTCCAATGTGACTGATATTTCCAACAGTCTTCAAGTGGTGGCTGATCGCTCTATGAGTATGAACCATTCAATTGAAAATATAGCGGCTGTTTCCGAGCAGTCGGCAGCTGGCATTGAACAAACAAGTGCATCTGTGACACAAACGAATCATTCAATGGAAGAGATATCGGATAGTGTGGAATCTTTATCCGAACTGGCTGAGCAGCTTAATGTAATGATAATGAAATTTAAAATTTAGGGTGATTTAGGACGGTTCTGACAATCTGGTTGGAACCGTTTTTTAATCATTTTGGAAATCAATTTTATAAAAACAGAAGGGCTGAAAAGAGGTATTTAATCTCCTTTGTAGAATTATTTAGGAAAAGAATGCCTATTCACTGCCGTACATAGGAGGGGGAAATTTGAACACTTCATACAAGAATTGCAGCAGCAATGAATTTACAAAAGTTCTTGCGGAAAAGGAACGATTATTCAGTATCTTTTATGAAAAATCATCAGATCCGATTCTTTTCTGGCAAGAGGGTATGATAATCTCTGCCAACCCTGCTATGAGTAAAATGTTGGGACTTAGCCTTTTGGATTTGCATAAGTATAAATTAGACGATTTTATATGCAAAGATCCAGCTTATTACGCTACCTTTCATGCTTTATATCTGAATGGATCAGCTGAAGGGGAAGTGACATTTACTACACCTAGTGGTGAGAGTATGCCATTAAAAATAAAACTTAACCAGAATATATTGGATGATTGTCATTTGGCTATTTTTTATCCTGCAGAAGACCGTGCATTTAGGGATAAAGAGCTCGCGGAGAGTGAAAATAAGTTCAGGAACCTGTTTGAAGGCTCCCTGGAGGGACTTGTTTTATGGAATGACCAATATGAGGTTGTTGATATGAATCCTGCTGCTAAGGAAATGCTTGGAGTAGGGCAAGATACAGTCATTGGTTCATTTATCAAAGATTCATGTAAGGACTGCAAATTAGAGCGGCAAGAATTGAAGGATCGAATTGGCCGTGTTTCAGGAACATTTAAATTAAAGCAAAAGAATGATATAGAAAAAACCTTTGAATTTTCAACATTGCATCAAGTCTTTTCACAGCTTAATGTCACGGCACTGAAAGATATCTCGGAAAGGCTAATTCTTGAAGAACAGCTTAGAAAGTCAGAAACCTTACATGTTTTAGGTGAACTTGCAGCTGGAGTGGCTCACGAGGTACGTAATCCGCTAACAGCTTTAAAAGGTTTTATTCAGTTGCTGGAAGGTTCTGTTCAAGAAGACTTTTCCATGTACTTCAATGTTATTACAACGGAATTAGAAAGAATTGAATCTATAATTAATGAGTTTTTGTTCCTCTCCAAACCGCAGGCACTATGTTTTTCAGAAGAAGATATCTGTTCTATTATGAATCAAACTCTTGACTTGCTTTCTGCTCAAGCGGTTTTACATAACATCCAATTTATTAAACAGTTTTCTGAAAACCCTATCAATATAACCTGTGTGCCAAACCAATTGAAAAAAGTATTTATCAATATGCTTAAAAACGCGATAGAAGTAATGACTGATGGAGGTTTTATCAGTATACATATTGAGAGGATTGAAGATGAACACATAAAAGTCTCTATCATTGATCACGGAGCAGGAATGGACAATGACAAAATGAAGAAGCTTGGAGAGCCATTCTATACAACAAAGGAGAGAGGGACAGGGTTAGGTTTAATGGTCACCTATAAGATCATAGAGGAGCATAGTGGCCGGATTGAGGTTGAAAGTGAAGTTGGAAAAGGAACAGCCTTTCATGTTCTTTTGCCTATTGTTCAAAAGAGTAATGATATTTAGTGGTTAAAAGATTTTTTGGTCAAACCATTCAATGTTTTAAGGGATTCCCAAATACTCGTTCAGCTGCAGCTGGCTGATTTCGTACTCCTTAAGAATGTTCCTGCGCTTTAAATGACAAATTTAACACAGCCTTCTTCCTGTCTAAGGCAAGCGGGCTGTTTTTTTGGTGTGCAAGACAGTGAGTGATATAAAAAGGGAGTTGTCAAAAAGTGGCCTGCGCAAATAAGCTGTTCATGGATCTTTATTGACGTATATCTTTTATTTTGATATATATCTAATTAGATAATTATAAAATAAGCAGGAAGGAGATCGAACGTTGCAGCTTAACAGAATCGTAGCATTTCATAAGACAATGGGTGACCCGACAAGAATCCGCATTGTGCATCTTCTTGCTAAAGGACCGCTTCATGGGCAAGCGATCGCTGGAAAACTGGGGTTAACACCACCGACGATTACACATCATTTAAATAAATTAAAAGATATTAATCTTGTTTATCAGCGGAGAGATAAAAACACAATTTACTTTTACTTAAATGAATCTGTTCTTCAGCACCAGGCAAAGGCACTAGTGAAAATGTTAGAAGAAGAGGAGGAATTAACCCTAATGGCAAATGATGAGGCAGCCAAGGTCATAAAAAACTTTTTCGCAGCAGATGGTACGCTTAAATCAATACCAGCACAAAGAAAGAAGAAGTTGATTATTTTTGAACATTTAATGCAAGGATTTAAAATAGGGGAAAAATATGAGGAAAAAGAAGTAAATGAATATATAAAAAAATATCACCAAGACTATGCAACCATTCGGAGAGAATTTATTATAAATCAATATATGTACCGGGAAAACGGCATATATGAAGTGAATCCAAAGGAAATGTGGGCAAAAAGCGAATAAAGACTGTTTGCATGGCTGAATTCAAGACTTAACTTAATATCATAAAAAAAACTCCTCAGAGTATTGTCTGTAGGAGTTTTTGATGTTTCGTTTAGTAAAAATCAGGCTTGCGATCTGAAAAGATCGGAATGGTTTTTCGTACTTGCTGAACTTGATCAAGATCGATTTCTGCCTGCAGGATCTGTTCGCCTAAGTCTGCTTCTGCAATCACATGCCCCCATGAATCAATGATCATGGAATGTCCTGCAAACTGATTATTAGGATCACTTCCGGAGCGATTGCAGGCTACAATAAAGCACTGATTTTCAATCGCTCTGGCAATCAGCAATGCACGCCAGTGATCAAGTCGTTTAAGCGGCCATTCAGCAGATACAAATAGAACCTCTGCTCCTTCTACTACATGTCTTCTGATCCATTCGGGAAAACGGATATCATAGCAGATTACACCAGCAAACGTGCGATCTTCTAAAGAGAATAGACCAGTATCATGTCCGTCCTTCAAATAAAGATGTTCGTCCATTAACTTGAATAAATGCAGTTTGCTGTATGTGTGAATAAGCTGTCCATCCTTTGCCAATATAGGCATTGAATTATAAATGTCCTGCCCATTCTGATTGGCAACAGACCCGCCAATTATATGAATATCATTCTTCACTGCAGCTTCTTGTAAAAATGAGATTGCTTCTTGGATATTAGCCAGCTGTGGAAGGTTTTGCAAGTCGTAGCCAGTTGTCCACAGTTCAGGTAAAACAATAATATCAGTGCCAGATAAGCATGCGGCCATAATCATTCTATTGGCAGTTTCAAAGTTCGCCTGGGGGTCACCGAAAGTAATATCCATTTGCAGGCAGGAAATGTTCAGTTTCATTTTCTTCCTCCTCATCCTTTTTGTTTATATCTTATTTGAATATGTAGAACATGTAAATTTAAAATGTAGTTTTTATAAAGAAATGTAAGAAGATGATGGAAAAATGTCGAATCAACATTAAAAATAGGTGTAAAAACTGTCGATTGCCAATTATTTTGAAAAAATAATGTCTAATATTGCGAATCTATTTACAATATTAGAAATTCTTGTAATAATTCTTCAAGTGGTCATAAAAAAATAAAAGATAATGTAGAAAAGAAATAGGAGGAAATAAGGTTGTTTTATAGGAGAAAGTTGTTGATCGAAATTCAAGCGAAAAGGGAAATGATGATTCAATCTGCAGACAAGCATGGAATAAGCAGTGAAATAACAATTAGACACAGTCAAGAACTGGATAAACTTATTCTAGAATACCAATATAATCTGCAGCGGCAAAAAGAGCGAAGAATAGAAATTAGACTTCTTTTCAAACAGCTTATTTTAAATTTGAAAAAACCGGCTGTATAGTCTCTGTATGATATGGAGTTGAATATATGAAATATGTATATGCGAGGCGCCACTTACCTCATTAGAATAGTTGGATTGGCGCCGTACAAATTTTTAAATTAAAATAACTGTATTAATAAAATCATAAATAAAAGTCCAGTGATAAAGGAATAGGTGGAAGTGGTCTCATTCCCATCTCCATGACTTTCCGGTATAAGTTCTTTATAAATGATAAATAGCATGGCACCTGCCGCGAACGCTAAACCATAAGGAACGAGGTTGGCAACATACGCGGTAAGGAAAAAGCCTAACAAGCCAGATACAATTTCAATCGCACCTGTTAATGTCGCAATAATAAACGCTTTTAACTTACTGATTTTTTGATTTACTAGAAACAATGCAACAAGAAAACCTTCTGGTGCATTCTGCAGGCCAATGGCAAATGCAATCAAGTTTCCGGTATCTTCTGTGCTTGATGCATAACTTACACCTACTGATAATCCCTCAGGAATATTGTGAAGGGTGATAGCCGAGATAATGAGCAGTGCTTTTTCATCGAATTCGATACCGCTTTTTGAATGCTCTAAATCAATATGAGGAATCCTTTTTTCTAGTAATGTCAATGTAAAGACACCTAAAATGATTCCAATTGCCAACGGTAAAAAGCCCCCTAGACTAAGTGCTTCAGGTATAAGCCCCATAGTAGAAGCAGCCATCATAATGCCTGCTGTGAATGCAAGCAATACGTCACGCCAGCGATGTGTTACCGAACCGCGCATAAACAGAATAATAAAGGCTCCAGCTCCTGTTGATAATGCGGAGAGTACACTTCCAAAGATGACTTCAGACATTTAATTCACCTCTCCTTTTGTGTCAAAGGTATTTAATGTGAAAAATGAGAAAAAGAATATTAAGATAATTTTAGTGTTAATTAAATCATAAACGTGCATTAGAATTGTGTAGGGTTCTTTTATCATAATATCCTCAAAAGAAAAGAGCAATCAAAACATCTGCTCTTACAAATCAGTAAAAACAATACAAGGACAGAAGATTGGAGAAACTAAAATTCACCGGTTACAATAACAATCAAATAACTTTATGTTTCCATTACCTTCCTTTATAAATGCATTGGCACCGCATTATTGAAGGAAGGGCTTGAAAACTTAATGAAATCATATGCAAATGAATGCATGATGGTGAAAAAAAAAGCAGAGCTGCTATTGCTCTGCTTCAATTCGTTAGACTTCAGTGGAAATTTCCTTCTTTGGAAGAAAGATATCAACCTGAGTGCCATAGTTCTCTTTACTGGTTATGAAGATCTCGCCTCCAAATGATTCAATAATCCTTCTGCAAACGACGAGACCAAGTCCAGTACCCATATCTTTTGATGTATAAAAAGGCTGAAAGATTTTTTTAATTGCTTGTTCAGATATGCCCATGCCTGTATCAATGATTTTAATTTGGCATTTACTGTTCTTGGCAGATAATTTAATGGTCAAACTGCCCCCAGCTTCCATTGATTCAAATGCATTTTTAGTGATATTTAAAATGACTTGCTTCATTTGATCGTTTGTACCTACCACATATATAGGCTGATTCGGAAGCTCACACTGATAACTTATTCGGTTCATAAGAGCTTCAGAACGAATTAAAGGATCAAGGGTTTTAATAATTTGCTTTAAATCCATTATTTCATTTTTTGGTGCTGTTGGTTTCCCGAGAATTAGAAACTCACTCACGATCTCATTAATTCTATTAATCTCATCATTAATGACTGAAAAATAATATTGGTCGGTAGAGTTTGTATATTTTTCACTTAGTAATTGAACAAGTCCTTTTATGCCGGTTAGAGGATTGCGAATTTCGTGAGCGGTACTTGCTGCAAGAGTCCCCACAAGCTCCAATTTCTGCAGCTCATTTTCTTTCTTTTCTTGCTGAGCCTGTCTTTTAAGCATAAAGTACTGAATAAAGACAAAAATGATATGAGTAATAATAAGATACTTTGCCAGGGAGGTCATTACTTGTTTATAAATATGATCTGTATCTTTGCTTGGCATTTTCACTTCTAATTCCCATGGCAGGCTTTCAAGGGGAACAGAAAGCTTTTCCTGTGAAAATTCTTTCTTTGATTGAATATCGAAAATAAGTTCTTCTTCTGCATTTAATAAAGCTAAGCTTGTATTTGGAGTTAATACCTTCATAATATTTTCCATATAATCACTGCGCAGATGTGCGATAAGAATGGCATCTATCTCCCCATTCTCAGAGAAAATGGGTTTCCCAACTCCAATTACCTTCTGTCCATTTATTAATTTTTCTTCTTTATTGGAAATAATTATGTCTTTTGTTTTGGTAATTTCTTTAATATATTCTGTTTCTGATAGATCTGCATTTTCTAAGTATGAATTTGAGCCCGTAATAATGGTTCCATTTTTATTGAGCAAGTAGATCCCTCCATAACGGGGATCCATTCGATGAGCTTCCTGTAAAAGATTCTCCAGTTGATCTGCAGATTGATCAGTTCTAATCGATACGGATAAAATTTCTAACATAGTAAACGTCTCTGAGATAAATTGATCCCAGCTTTTCTGATGAACAGATGCAATCCAATAGGTGTCTTCCTGCCTATTATGGTATTCCTCATCTGCTGACTGGTATAAAGAATATAGAACACCGATCAATGTGGGCAATAATACGATAAGACAATAAATGGCGATATTCTGATATTTATTCGTCATATGCTTACTCCGAACTTTCATAGATTTTCATTTTTTATTATACCATTTTTTGGACGATTACGCTGAATGAAATAGAAAGGCTTACAACTAAGTAAAAAGTCCGATGAATCAGGTTCAGTAAATTGACATGCAGAACTAGCTTCCTTATAATTATTTTGATTTCAAGAAATTTTGTCTATTAATTTGTAAAGGATTGGAGTACATGAGTTCTGAGAATATAAGCCAATCGCTGAAGTTATTTATTGTTCTTTCAAGAGCATACCGTTCAATTAATGAGCAGGTAAATAAAAGAATACAAACATATGGTTTGAATCCGACTGAATTTGCCGTTTTGGAACTTTTATACCATAAAGGCGACCAGCCTCTTCAGCAAATTGGCGGAAAGATCTTATTGGCGAGCGGCAGTATAACTTATGTTGTGGATAAACTCGAGCAAAAGGATTATTTAAGAAGAGTTGCTTGTCCTAATGACCGACGAGTAACTTTTGCACAAATTACCGAGAAAGGGAAAGAATTTATTGAAAGCATCTTTCCTGAGCATGAGCAGAAAATACATGAGATTATGTCTGTTTTGAGTGAAGAAGAAAAAGAAAGTGCTATTGAGCTGCTTAAGCGCGTAGGACTTTCAGTTGGAAAGTATTAATTATCGATGGCGAGCTCAGTCAGGAAGACGGGCTCGTTTTTTGCTTTATTTTAGCAGGAAAACGTTGGATTGAATAAAAAATTGAGAATTAACTAAAAATAATAGAATCATAGCGTCTAGAACGTTAGGCGAATATTTAGAACAAGAAAAAAGGTAATAATAAAGGAATTTCACCGCTGCTGTCGAAATAAATTATGCTGTAGGATAGAGATCAAAGACAAAGAACTCTACATTACATATAGGAGACTAGCGGGTAAGTAACCAAATTACTGTCTCAGAACCAGCTTAACATTCAGAATTTTTAAAATGATAAAGGGGTGCTTAAAAGTGAGATTTGAAGATTATAAGTATGTTCGGCCGGATATTGAGGATGCAGGAAAGAAATTAGAAGCTGCAATAGAACAATTTAAAAATGCTGCATCAATTGAAGAGCAGAATAAAGCGATGACGGATTTCAATACAATTCGGAATGATCTGGGCACGATGTCTAATTTGACGTATATTCGGCACTCAATTGATACAAATGATGAGTTTTATAAGGCTGAGCAAGAATTTATGGATGAAGTTCAGCCGCAGATTGAAGGACATATTACAAAGTATTATGAGGCTTTAGTAAATTCACCTTTCAGAGGTGAGCTCGAGAAAAAATGGGGGAATCAGCTATTTGATCTGGCAGATGCTCAGTTAAAAGTGTTCTCACCTGAAATTGTCTCCTATTTGCAGAAGGAGAACAAATTATCATCTGAATATACAAAGCTTATTGCCTCTGCCAAAATTGATTTTGAGGGAGAAGAAAGAACCCTTGCTCAACTAGATCCGTTTACAGAGTCAACAGATCGTGAAATGCGGAAAAAGGCAAGTGAAGCAAAGTTTGGTTTTCTGGCTGGGATCGAACAGGAACTTGACAGGATTTATGATGAACTCGTGCAGCTGCGGACAGAGATTGCTCATAAACTTGGCTATAAAAACTTTGTAGAATTAGGATATCACCGCATGTATCGAACGGATTATAATGCGGAAATGGTAAAGAACTTTCGTGACCAGATCAAGGAATACATTGTACCGCTTGCTACCAAGTTAAAAGAGCGCCAGCGCGAACGAATTGGTGTTGATCAGCTTAAATATTATGATGAGGGATTTGTTTTCAGCACAGGCAATGCTGTTCCAAAAGGTGATCCAGATTGGATTGTGGCCAATGGACAAAAGATGTATGATGAGCTTTCAGAAGAAACAGGTAAATTCTTCGCTTTTATGAACGAAAACGGTTTAATGGACCTTGTTGCGAAAAAAGGGAAAGCTGGCGGAGGCTATTGTTCATATATTGAAAACTACAAGGCGCCATTTATTTTCTCTAACTTTAATGGAACTTCTGGAGATATAGATGTACTTACACATGAAGCAGGTCACGCATTCCAGGTTTACGAAAGCAGTCATTTTGAGATTCCGGAATATAATTGGCCAACCTATGAAGCAGCTGAAATTCATTCAATGAGCATGGAGTTTTTTACATGGCCGTGGATGGAGAATTTCTTTCAAGAGGATACAGATAAATATAAGTTTTCACATTTAAGCTCAAGCTTATTGTTCCTGCCATATGGTGTTGCAGTTGATGAATTTCAGCATTGGGTTTACGAAAACTATAAAGCGACACCAGAAGAGCGAAAGCATGCTTGGAGAGAAATTGAGAAGAAGTATATGCCTCATCGAGATTATGATGGAAATGAATATTTAGAGAACGGCGGCTTCTGGCAGCGTCAGGGTCATATATATAATTCGCCTTTCTATTATATTGATTATACACTCGCACAAATTTGTGCCTTCCAATTCTGGAAACGATCACGAGAAAACCATGAAAAAGCCTGGAAAGATTATTTATATCTTTGCAAACTGGGCGGAAGCCTTCCATTCACAGGTCTTGTGAAAGAGGCAAATTTAATCTCTCCATTTGAGGATGGCTGTGTTCAATCAGTTGTTAGTGAAATTGATCAATGGCTATCTGCAGTGGACGATAAAGCTTTGTAAGAAATGAAATGGGCAGGCGCTATTTATGGCGCCTGCCCTTATTAGTATAAAAAGAAATGTTTAAGCTGTAATCACGATTTTATCATTCTCAAGAGCAGCATACAGACGTTTGCAATCTTCCTGGTCAATGATAAAGTCGGCAATTACATCTTCGAGCTGATCTTGAATCACTCTTCTGAGCGGACGTGCCCCAAACTTAGGATCATAGCCTAATTCTGCCAGCTTTACTTTCACAGTGTCATCAATTTGCAGTTCTATTTGCTGTTCTTTTAATGAATGAATTAGATCAGCAAGAAGGATATCAGTTATTTTCAATAAATCTTCAGGCAGTAAGGATTTAAATTCAATAATGCTATCAAAGCGGTTTAAAAACTCAGGCTTGAAAAATCCTCCTAGAGAATCTAAAATAGTTGCTTCATTTACAGCTGATTGTGCGCCAAAACCAACCTTTGTTTCTTTATGGCCGATACCAGCGTTACTCGTCATAATAATGACGCTATCCTTGAAGCTGACCGTTCTGCCCTGACTGTCTGTTAATCGTCCATCTTCAAGTATTTGCAGGAACATATGCTGAACATCAGGATGAGCTTTCTCGATTTCATCAAGGAGAATAATGCTATATGGATTGCGGCGCACTTTTTCAGTAAGCTGTCCAGCTTCCTCATGTCCGACATAGCCTGGAGGTGAACCTATAATTTTTGAAACACTATGTTTTTCCATGAATTCACTCATATCAAGACGAATCATGCTTTCTTTCGTTCCAAAAAGCACTTCAGCAAGGGTTTTAGTCAGTTCTGTTTTCCCAACCCCTGTTGGTCCAACAAATAAGAATGAGCCAATTGGACGGTTCTTAGGTTTAAGACCAGCACGGCTGCGGCGGATTGCCTTTGCTACTTTAGTGACAGCTTCTTTTTGACCAATAACTTTTTTCGTTAAGTTATGTTCTAGATTTTGCATCTTAGACTTATCATCGTCTAATAGCTGTCCGACTGGAATGCCGGTTTTTTGCTCAATAATTTGCTGGATCAATAACAAGTCAACTGTTAACTTTTCAGGTTTAGCTGGGTCATTGAGCTTCTTCTCGAGTAGTAGCTCTTCCTCTCGAAGTTTGGCGGCTTCTTCATAATTTTCCTCTTTTAAAACCTGTTCCTTACGCATATGAATTTCTTTTAATTGTGTTTCCAGATCTTCATGTGGCTGGTGTTTTAATTCAAGGTTGAGTTTAGAACCAGCCTCGTCCATTAAATCAATGGCTTTATCTGGAAGGAAACGGTCCTGAATATAGCGTTGTGACAAACGGACACATGCCTCAATGGCTTCTTGGCTAAATGTTACTTCATGATATTCTTCATATTTTGCTTTTAATCCTTGTAAAATCGATATGGCTTCTTCAATGGATGGCTCTTTTACATGAACAGGCTGAAATCTTCGTTCTAAGGCTGCATCCTTTTCAATTGTTCGATATTCTTTTAATGTAGTTGCACCAACTAGCTGCAGTTCTCCTCTTGCAAGGGCAGGTTTCAGAATATTGCCGGCATCCATTGAGCCTTCTGCAGATCCTGCACCGACTAAGAGGTGGAGCTCATCAATGAATAAAATGATATTTTTACGGTGCTGAACCTCTTGAATTAGCTTTTTCATTCTTTCTTCAAATTGTCCTCTAATTCCTGTATTAGAGACAAGAGAAGCAACATCAAGCAAGTAAACCTCTTTACCTTCTAGTTTTTTAGGAACTTCTCCATTAGCGATTTTCAGTGCAAGACCTTCAGCAATGGCAGTTTTCCCAACACCAGGCTCTCCAATTAAAACTGGGTTGTTTTTGGTGCGGCGATTGAGGATTTCTATTACTCGTTTAATTTCTTCATCTCGGCCAATGACCGGATCAATAAGTCCTGCCTTTGCCATATGAGTTAAGTTTCGTCCCATTTGATCAATAAAACCGCTCCTGTTTTGCTGGCGGCTAGCTTTTTGTGTATCAGATATATTTTCATTTTTCTTCATTTGATTAAATAATGAATCTATAGGCATCCCGTTAAATCCTGAAAAATATTGTGATGATGGACCAAAAGCAGGGAGTGCCTTTTGTTTTTCAGCTTCATAACAGCTATGGCATAACTGAAGCTTTGTTTCATTTCCATTTACCCGGTACACCATTTGAATGGATGCTGTGTTTTGCTGACATTTTTGACAGTTCATAATAAGTTCCCCCTTTTGACTTTGACTATCTTTGACTTTATTATAATTTGACCTTTACTGACTTTCAAGCATTTTGATTCTGGTATTTATTTCATGCAGTTACTTGGCGTTTGTATTAAAGCGCTCCTGCCTTGTATATGTGACGTAGTTGAAGATTACAAAGAATGTACAGTAGGGGAGAGCAGATATTCTTAACATAGGAAGAAATGCTCGTCATTGTTTGTCCCTTTCAACATATATTTGAATAGGAAGGGAGAGATTCTTGTGAAAACAAATTGGGCTGCTGCCTTTCAAATAGCTGCTGTATATGTTGGAACAGTCGTTGGTGCGGGGTTTGCTACAGGGAGAGAGATCGTTGAGTTTTTCTCACGGTTCGGCTTATTTGGCTTAATAGGAATTTTAATGAGCGGATATATTTTTATTTTTATGGGCTCTAAAATGATGCGGATTGCGGCTCGTATTCAAGCAAAATCATATCAGGAATTAAACGAATACTTGTTTGGCAGAGTATTAGGTTCATTTTTAAATGTTTTTATGCTAATCATGCTACTAGGTGTATGTGCAGTTATGTTATCGGGAGCAGGTGCAGTATTTGAAGAACAGCTCGGTATACCAAAAAATATCGGTGTCCTCATCACGATTGCCATTTCATTGCTGACCATTGTACGTGGGATTAAAGGGTTATTCGCAATTAACGTACTCGTGGTACCGATGATGATTGCTTTTAGCTTTATGCTGATGTTATTTTCCATGCAGCTGCCTGACTTTTGGGGAAATCTCGTATACATTCCATATGCTGATGACGGCTGGAAGGCAGTGATTGCTCCTTTCTCATATACAGCTCTAAATTTAGCGCTTTCTCAAGCAGTGCTAGTTCCTGTTGCTTCTGATATTAAAGATGATAGCAGTATTAAATGGGGAGGCATTTTGGGAGGTGCGGCACTAACAGTAATTCTTCTATCCAGTCATGCTGCCTTGGTCATGCTTCCCGATTTAGAATCTTATAATATTCCTATGGCAGTTGTGATGAAAACATTGGCTGCTTCGTTTTATTGGATTTTCGTATTTGTTATTTACGGTGAAATTCTAACATCTGTTGTTGGAAATGCTTTTGGCTTGGAGAGACAAATTAGGCAATATATCAATATGCCGGCGATCATAACTGTCTCTTTTATTTTTATAATCAGTTATATTGCAAGTATGATTAATTATGGGACTTTACTTTCTTATATGTATCCACTGTTTGGATATGTGAGCCTTGGTTTTATTATTGTTTTATGGATGAAACCTTTCCGCGGAGATCATAAAGGGAGCTAAGAGAAAGTAAAGAAAAGGTCACATCCAAGAGGATATGACCTTTTTGCCGTATTATTAAGTTAACGTGCTAATATTAGTCTTCCATGATTGTTGCAGCCATTTTTAAAAAGGCATCTTGATGCTGAGCACCAGTTTTGGAGTAAATCGAAATTTTAAAGTCAGCTTGATCATTGTGAACAATATAAGCTGAAACAGCATCTTCACCATTATCTGCTGCAAAGCCTTTTGCGTTTTGTAAGGCATCTTCCTGAGGCAGCTCTACTGATTGTACATCTTCACTGACAGCTTCAAGCTGGGCAATTGTATTTTCCTCGAGCATAGCTTCTTCCTGGCCTTCAGGAATAAGCTCAATTCTCATAAAATGCAGATCATCTTCTTTAAAATAAAGAACATCTTTATTTGGCTCTTCACCTGTCAGCTCATACTCAGGCAATACATATAGGGAATAAGCCATGTTATCGCTTTTGGTAAGAAATGCAGTTTCTTCTTTCATTTCTCCATTTTGCTCATATTGAAGATTTTGTTCCATTACTCGAATGCTTTGGTCGTTTTCGTTTGCTTGGTCACTGTCATTTTCGCTTGAAACCTCTACAGGTTCATCTGCTTCTGAATCATCAGATGCATCATCGCCTTGTGTGCTATCTGTATGGTCTTGATGTTCTTCTGTTTCCGTATTCGTATCTGCTGCACTATTGTCAGGTTCTTCTGCCTGATCTGCGGTGCCGCAGCCTGCAAGTAATAGAGCAAACAATACACTCATAAATAGAAGCTTTAATGGTTTCATTGGTTGTAAGTCCTCCTAGTGTCGTAATTATATGTTCTACTAAATATGACGTTTTTTTTTATATAAGGTTACAAAAAAAACGATATTTTGCAGAAAATCCTTAACTTATACGAGTGGAAATAATAAAAATAAAAATACATCAAATATTAAATGTGAGACAATGAGCATTGGAATACTGCGTTTCCACACATATAAAATTCCCCAAAACAAGCCGCCAATTAATGCTGCTAAAGGCAGAATAATTTCACCAGAATAGAGAGAAACAGAAGCATAAAGCAGCGATGCGATTAGAATACTGGGAAAAACTCCGGCAAAGCGCATTAGCCTTTTTTGAACAAAACCTCTCCAAAATAGTTCCTCACCAGGAACGATAATAAGCAGCATAATAATATAGTGCCAAAGGTTGGCTGGCGAAAAATCACGATAAAGCCTAGCGGCACTTTTTTCAATAGGCAGCCCAATTAGCTGCATTAAATGGAAGCCTGTCCAGAAAACAGCAAACAATAGAATACCAGACAAAATCCCATAGAAAAGATATGTCCAAAAGGGCTCCTCATCTTCAACATCTTCATTTAAGATCGCATAGCTGATTAAGAAAAGCATAGTGGCTGAAAATATGTACCAAAACACACCCCGATCGGAAAAAGTAAAGTACATAAGACCATGTGCGAGAATAAGTGCGAATAATAGCCGGATATCTCGGAATATGTCAGTCACTGATAGTATAACCTCCTTTCCTCAAAAGAAAACCAATCCTTATTTTAACGCACTTCAGCCTCTAGCGAAAGCCTTGCGAATGATTACATTATGACAAATCCACAAAAAATGGAACAAACAAACAGTATAACGAAATGTTTGAATTGGAAAAATACATGCATCGGTCATAGGAAGGAGGTTTTGGAAATGACAAAGCAAAAACGTGAAAAAGAACGTGCCTGGACAGTAAGAAAGCAAGACCAGCATCCACATGGAAAAGTAAAATCATTTAAAGAATTATCGCAGGGGAAAGATGAAGCTTAATCAATATTTCAACTAAGGGATACGAAGAGAAACCCTGCCATAATGACAGGGTTTCCATTGTTTTATTTGTTTAGTATGTTTAAGCTTTAATTATTCATTTACAATCTTATAATTTTTATGGTTGACGACTGTTCTTTGTTCCAGCTCCAGATCGCGATAATTATCCATATAAGTTAAATCAACAATAACAGAATTTTCATTGACCTTCTCGACGATTCCCTGTAAGCCTTCACGGAATTCAATTATGTTTCCAACTTCAGCCTTTTTCAACAGCTTCTCCCCTTTTCCTGCCAAATTCATGTAGATTTATTTTATATTTTGCACTATAATATTCAATTCGTAAAGAATTTTATCTATATTTCGTTAATTCATTAGCGATTGCCTATAATTGTTAAGGAGTGTTAAAGATGGACTCACAGTATATCAATGAGATTTTAGATAAACTAAAAAATGGAGAGCTATCAGAATACTATGTGAAAAAAGAGGATTTTCTGCCCATTAGAAGCATTATTGTAAATCGAGAGGACTTTAAACACTTTCGTGGAATCGCTCAAAGAAGCGGGGATGTTTTATATCACTATCTTTCAGAACCAAGAAGCTAAATATGGAAAAGGATTTAAGCGGGAAGGTCTCCTATATGCAGTGTACTGCATGGAAGCCATCCCGTTTTTTTAATACAAACCGTGATTAAAAAAGAGCAGCTTGGAGGAATATCCGGAAAAGATTTTTTGGAATACAGTTTAAGAACCATCAAACAACGACTTCTCTTATATGCTTGACGTTCAAAAGTTTTCCTTTCGAATTTCCGGTATTTTATCTATCTTTAATGTGCTGATAAGCCTTTTTTGAATATACTTTTAAGCCCTCTACAATTGCTTTCATCGATTCTTTGTCATTGATTCCTTGAAGACCGTACGTATAAATCCTTCCTATTTGTTTAATCCAAACAATAGTGCCGAGAATGCGCATCTTTTGATCATTGAGGGTAAAATGCACTTCGTATAATTCGTTTGACATGAGTTTTGTTTCAGCATGCAATTTGAGGCCATTAGGACTCATATCAGGAATAAGGATGGCAATAGGCTCACTATCCTGCTGCGGTTTCTGAATAAAACCGGGAATCGGACTTCGAAATTGAAAGCGAAAACCTTCATCGCGTTTATATCTCATCATTAAAACCACTCCTCTTTTTCTCATGTCTTAATTTTCCTAAAATAATATCGAAAATAAAAGTAAAATTCAACAAGTTCAAAAAATATACAAATCTACTTTAATTTTCGGAATTAATAGATTAATATAAAATTAGAACTAGTAATTGTTTACAATAAATAAAAAATGAGGAACTTTTTATTCTGCCAGCACTGGTGGATTGACTTTAAACAGACTGAGGGATTCACTTCGAAATAATTTCAGAATAATAAGGAAACTGTTATAAACTTTAATAGGTAATTCTCAAGGAGGGCTTATGGAAAAATTAGCAAAGTTAAAATCAGAAATTTCGAAAGTGATCATAGGGAAGGAAGAAGAAACAGAATTATTAACCATTGCGCTTCTCTTTAATGGCCATATCCTGCTGGAGAGTGTACCAGGTACGGGAAAAACCCAGCTTGCAAAGTCATTTTCCAGATGTATAAATGGAGAGTTTTCCAGAATACAGTTTACACCAGATGTACTTCCGAGTGATGTAACAGGCATACAGTTTTTCAATCCCAAAACGCACGAATTTGAATTGCGCCCTGGTCCAATTGTTGCCAATATTGTTCTTGCGGATGAAATTAACCGCGCAACGCCAAGAACACAATCGAGCCTGCTGGAGGTTATGGAAGAAAGACAAGTGACGATCGATGGAATATCTGTCAAAGTTCAAGAACCATTTATGGTGATAGCGACGCAAAATCCAGTGGACTCACAGCAAGGGACATTCCAGCTTCCTGCTGCACAAATGGATCGGTTTTTATTTAAATTGGAAATGAGTTATCCGAGTTTGGAGGAAGAAAAGAAAATACTGCAAAATGGCCGGGCAGGATCATCAGCTGCAGTGATTGAAATGATCTTAAACCATGAAGAAATTATGCATATGAAGAATGAAGTACAGCAAATCAAAATAAATGAAGCAATAGAAGAATATTTACTGGAAGTGATACGAAAAACAAGGCAACATCCAGATATTGATCTGGGGGCAAGTCCACGTGCTGCATTAGCCTTGATGAAAGCTGCACAGGGACGTGCTTATATTAAGGATAAAACCTTTGTGACACCAGATGATATTAAACACATGGTTCCATTTGTCCTCGGACATAGGCTAATTCTGTCAACTGAGGCGTCATTAACAAAAACTATGACAAATGTACTGGAGGATGTGCTTGAATCAGTGCCAGTACCTGTAGAAACAGGTAGTCTTTAATGAAGCAATGGAGGAAATATACCGTTGAGGATCATTATTTTTCAGTTACTGGGCTAATAGCGATTATCTTATTTTTTGCTTCACTTTACTTTCATTCATGGCCGGTATTTTTCGCAGCCGTAATGTTCATCATTTTAAGCTATAGTAATGCGAAGTATTTAAAGCTTGCTGGAAAAAAACTTATCTTTCATGATCAAAAGCGCAGAGACAAATTTTTTACTGAGGAAAGCGGTGAATGGGTTCTGCATTTTGAAAATCAAGGCGTTCCTATATTGAAAGGCGAGCTGCTGGTCTATTTTGATGATGTGGTTTCACCTTCTGATGAATCATATGTGCCAAGATTGTCCATTTACGAGATTAGCATTCCATTTTCGATTAATTTCAGGCAAACCAATATAATTAAAATTCCCTTTATTGCCAGAAACAGAGGAATGGCTAAAATCCGAAAGATGGAGATCCATATTCCTCACTTTTTTGGTCTAGGGGAAACCGTACTTGAATATAACCAGCTGATGATGCAAGAAGCACTCGTTTATCCACAGACCTTGAATGTGAAAAATAAAAACGCCTTGATGACAGATCGGCAGGGAGAGTCCGAAGCTCCTTATTCCTTATTTGAAGATTTATTAGCTCCAGCTGGAACGCGTGATTATAATCGTTCAGACAGCTTTAATCGGATCCATTGGAAAGCGAGCGCGAGAAAGCAGGTATTACAGACTAAAATCTTTGATAAGGTGGCAGAAACAGGCTGGAATCTTTCTATTAATATTTCGGATCGCCATTCAATTACCGGAGAAATAGAGGAATTATTAAAAAGTACAGCTGACTTAGCGTATTATTTTGTGCAAAAGAATATCCCTTTCTCTTTGTGTATTAATATCCGGAAAGCTGGCAATACACCTTTTTATTACATTTCTGCGGGAACCGGCAAGGAGCATTTGCAGAAGGTCTTAGAAATGCTCGCACTCGTAGATACACATGGTTCCATATACCCTTATGAAAAAATGCTGTCTTTTTATACTCGCCACCTTTCTGTTCAGCCGTTTTTTTTACATGGGGGCAGAGAACCAAAGTATGATGATTCACTGCAGGTATTAGCTCAAAGAGGGGTATCGATTTATGATCTGCTGATTCAGGGTGAAAATGCAGCAATTCATAAAAAGACGATCGTGAAAAGAAAAGTGGTGTTATCATGAAATCTTCCCTGTTGAATCATTTCATTCTAATACTGGCTGAAATTCTTTTTGGAAGCATGCTGATTTGTGTTTATTACACACTGGCAAATGACTATTTTTCTTTAGGTTTATTATTACTGATACTTGTGCCTGCTGCCTTCTTGTATTTATGGCTGTCAGAGCAATATTCGGACAAAGGAAACAACCTATTTTTCATCGTAGTATTACCCTATATACTTCTGACCGGAATTTTATTCGGGTTTCCTGTCATTCTGCTGATTGGCCTGTCTTTGCTTTTGTTTTGGCGTTCAACTGTGGCCATCAGAAACAAGGATAGTGAACAGACGGGATATTGGCTATTAATGACTTTTGTTATTGGAGGAGTCCTGCTATTTGTCGCTCAAATGGAAACAACTGCTGACAGCAGTCAGATTGTAACGATCATTATTCTTCAGATTGCCGTCTTTTTAATTGGCGGTTTTATAAGAAGATTAATGCCGGCAGAAACAGAACAGCAAGAAAAAAAGCAATTCACCAAGTATTTCTTCTATATTATTGGCGGTATAACGGTGATTTCAGGCTTGCTTACTGCAGGTATGAGCGTAATTAAGTGGCTTTTCAATCTGCTATTAGAGGGAGTTGCAGCTATAGGGGGACTTCTGGCGGCTCCATTGTTTATGTGGACTGAAGGAAGAGAGGCGGATGTGGAGCTTCAAGGGCTGCCTGAAGATACAACTCAGGATCTGCAGAATGATATTATCTTTGATGCTGCTGAAAAATCAGCTCGAGAACCCTTTGATCCTACAATCCTCTTTTATATCTTATTCATAGCATCTTGCATCTTTTTATTTTATTTTGTCATTAAAAAGTCGAAAGCACAGCTTGTTGCACAATCTGCTGAAAATACTGCTTTTTCTATGACAACATCAGCTGATGAGAAGGTGCCTAAAGGTAAGATACAGTGGAATACTTCTGCACCTGATCATGTCATTCGCAAGGAAATTTATCAGTTTGAAAAGTATGCGGCCAAGCTCCATTTAGGAAGAAACGATTATGAAGCCATTGGTGAGTGGTTTCAAAGAATTGGGATTACAGATAGCAGAGAACTCATTTCGATCTATGAAAAGGTTAGGTATGGCGATCAATTGGGTACACAAAAAGAGTATAAAGTTTTTAAAGAATATATAACGAAGAAAAAGGCAGAAATGAAAAAAATTCATAAGCAGCTTGAAAAAGAAGGGAAAATACCTTCGAACTCTATAAAGAGTAAAGTATTATCGAAATTCTCCAGCAAGAAAAAGCATTAATGTGTTCACAATCCTGCAGAATGCAAACCATCCTGCAGGGTTATATCCAATGTTAATTTTTTCTCAAAGTGAACAGGCATTTTTTAATAATTATCTCCTGCAGACATTCCAGAGCACAAGCCTACATATAATTGTAAAAAAAATGAAAGGCTGGCGATGAAATGAAACGGGAGCTGGAGAAGGCGCTGCGTGTGAAAAGTTTGTCACAGGAGATTATTCAGGAACTGCTTGAAGATCGAATTTCTTACAAAGAAGAAGATTTAAGGCAGGTTATTGAAGTGCTTGCTCGATCAGTAAATGAATTGACCGACTTATATTTGGACCGCAGCTATGATCATGAAGTGGTTTTAAAAGGTACAATCATGAAAATGAGAATAGGACTAAATACTGTAAAGATGAAAAAAGAAATCATTGGAAAATGAAAGCGGTTAACGTAAAAAATCTCTCTGTAAACCTTAAAAAATAAAGCATTTCCATTGTATAAAAAGAGGGGAAATGCTATTCTTTTTTTTGAGGTATAGGTTGTCTGACACTTAAATGTATAGTGATATAAAACTTTGTTTTATCATACATGAATAAAGTTTCTAGGGGAAAAATAAGACAGAGATAGTCTAACAGGCTTGACCGAAAAATCAGCCTGCATAAATATGATTTATTGTCTTATCTATTTAAGTTAGTGAGACAACTCAAATTCACTATTTTTTTATGATAAAGGAGACTGAACAAAATGGTCGAAAAACAATTTAAAGTAATCGCAGATACTGGAATTCACGCACGTCCTGCAACATTGCTTGTACAAGCTGCAAGCAAATTTGATTCTGACATCAACTTAGAATATAAAGGGAAAAAAGTTAATCTTAAATCAATCATGGGTGTTATGTCTTTAGGTGTGGGCCAAGGTGCAGACATCACAATTAGTGCAGCTGGTGCTGATGAGCAAGATGCTTTAAACGCACTAGAAGAAACATTGAAAAAAGAAGGATTGGCTGAATAATGAGCTTTTTACAGGGGATAGCAGCATCAAGCGGTATTGCGATTGCAAAGGCATACCGCTTAGTTGAACCTGATTTGTCTTTTGAGAAAAAGACAGTCAATGATACTGCTGAAGAGATTGCACGTTTTCAATTAGCTCTTTCCACATCTAAGGGTGAATTGGAAGTAATTAGAGATAATGCAAATGTACAGCTTGGTGCAGATAAAGCAGCGATTTTTGATGCTCATTTGCTTGTTTTGAGTGATCCGGAATTAATCTCACCGATTGAAGATAAAATCAGGAGTGAACAAGTGAATGCGGAAGTGGCACTTAAGGAAACTTCTGATATGTTCGTTACAATGTTTGAACAGATGGATAACGAATATATGCAAGAGCGTGCAGCGGATATTCGCGATGTAACCAAACGTGTTCTTGCACATTTGCTTAATGTTAAAATTGTTAATCCAAGCATGATCAGTGAAGAAGCAGTGATTATTGCAGAAGATCTAACACCTTCTGATACGGCTCAGCTTAACCGTGAATTTGTTAAAGGGTTCACAACTGATATCGGCGGAAGAACTTCGCATTCAGCCATTATGGCAAGATCTATGGAGATTCCTGCAGTTGTAGGAACAAAATTCTCAACTAGAGATATTGAGAATGGTGATATTGTTATTGTTGACGGTATTAAAGGGCTTGTACATATCAACCCAACTCCTGAAGTGATCGCTGAGTATGAAAATGAAGCACGCAAATACGAAGAGCAAAAGGCTGAGTGGGCGAAGCTTGTTAATGAAAAGACCGTTTCTGCTGATGGGCATCATGTAGAGCTTGCAGCTAATATTGGCACACCGAAAGATTTAGAAGGTGTTGTGAATAATGGCGGCGAAGCTGTTGGTCTATACCGTACTGAATTCTTATATATGGGCCGGGATAACCTGCCAACTGAAGAAGAACAGTTCGAATCGTATAAAGCCGTTCTAGAAGGCATGAAAGGGAAACCGGTTGTTGTCCGCACATTGGATATCGGCGGTGATAAGGAGCTTCCTTATCTTGATCTGCCGAAGGAAATGAATCCATTCCTTGGATTCCGTGCCATCCGCCTTTGCTTAGAAGAACAAGATATGTTCAGAACGCAGCTGCGCGCACTTCTTCGTGCTAGTTCATATGGAAACTTAAAGATCATGTTCCCAATGATTGCAACTCTTGATGAATTTAGAGACGCTAAAGCGATTCTTTTAGAAGAAAAGGAAAAGCTTGTTTCTGAAGGCGTTAAGATTTCGGATGAGATTGAAATCGGTATTATGGTTGAGATCCCATCAACAGCTGTGATGGCTGAGCAATTTGCTAAGGAAGTTGATTTCTTTAGTATTGGCACAAACGATCTTATTCAATATACAATGGCAGCAGACCGTATGAATGAAAGGGTATCTTACCTGTATCAGCCATACAATCCTGCGATTCTTCGTCTTGTTAAAATGGTCATTGATGCTTCTCATAAAGAAGGTAAATGGACAGGCATGTGCGGAGAAATGGCTGGAGACGAAACAGCTATTCCATTATTATTAGGTTTAGGTCTAGATGAATTTTCAATGAGTGCTACTTCCATTCTTAAAGCCCGTTCGCTTATCAGCAAACTGAACAGAACAGAAATGGAAGCTTTAGCATCTCAAGCTCTGCAGATGAATACCGCTGAAGAAGTTGTTCAAGCTGTTAAAACTGCAACGATGGCTTAAAGAAAAGAAAGTGCCTATTTTTATTAAAAGAAGTTTATGAAAAACAATAAAGGGAATAGAGAGGTAAGCTCTTAGTAAGCTAAGCAAGCTGAAATTTTTCTCATTTTCCCCCCTTTTTAAACTGGCCAACTATTTGGTCAGTTTATTTTTTTTGGTGCGCCCGGCATGGGTGCAATCTATAGGGTGCAAGTCCCGAGCCACGAAGGCAGTAGTAGTGGTTAGCTTAACGCAAGGGTGTCCGCGGCGACGCGGAATCTGAAGGAAGCGAGCGGCAAACCTCCGGTCTGAGGAACACGAACTTCATACAAGGCTAGGTATCATTGGATGAGTTTGCCAGACAAAACAAAGTCCTTACTGCCGAAGGTGGTACAGAGTAAATGGAGCAGATAGATGGAGGGAAAGATTGTACTCTTACCCGGGGAGGTCTGGTTGGTACGCCAAGTACACTTGGTAACCTATCTAGAAATAGATAGCTGAACAACCAGAAGTCAGCAGAGGTCATAGTACCTTACCTACTCGAGACGGTAAGGGAAGGACTGAACAATTAGGAAGAACGAGAACTAGGCATACAATTCCTGTGTAGAAGCAGACAATCCGAAAGGACTTACTTGAAGGAGGAAGTGGTGAATCCACAGGGGACTTCATGAGGGTGGAGCAGGAATAACATAATTAGACTTCTACGTTCACGTCGAAAGGAAATATCACATGTTAATGAATCTGATTCTGTCACGGGAAAACTTAATAGAAGCACTTAAACGTGTGGAGAAGAACAAAGGAAGTCACGGCATAGATGGAATGTCCGTAAAATCCCTACGAAGACATCTCTATGAAAACTGGGACACCCTATGTGACTCTTTAAGGAAGGGTACCTATCAGCCTACCCCAGTCCGTCGAGTCGAAATCCCGAAACCGAACGGTGGAGTAAGATTACTAGGAATACCGACCGTGACAGACCGGTTCATTCAACAGGCAATTGCCCAAGTTTTAACCCCACTTTTTGACCCAATCTTCTCAGAACATAGTTATGGGTTCAGGCCAAGCCGAAGAGGCCATGACGCTGTTCGTAAAGCAAGGGGATACATAAGTGAAGGTTATAGGTGGGTGATTGATATGGACTTGGAGAAGTTCTTTGACAAAGTGAATCATGATAAGTTGATGGGGATATTGGCAAGCAGAATCCAAGACCGATTGGTCTTGAAATTAATACGGAAATATCTCCAAGCAGGAATCATGATAAATGGTGTAGTCTACGATGCAGAAGAAGGAACACCACAAGGAGGCCCCCTGAGCCCTCTTCTTTCGAATATCCTTTTGGATAAGCTTGATAAAGAGTTAGAAAGGAGAGGTCACAAGTTTGTCCGCTACGCCGATGATTGTAATATCTACATGAAATCGAAGAAAGCTGGAGAACGTGTGATGAACTCGATTACATGTTTTATTGAGCAGAAATTAAAGCTCAAAGTGAACAGGGATAAATCAGCGGTTGACCGCCCGTGGAAACGAAAGTTCCTTGGCTTTAGCTTTACGATTAATAAGAAACCGAAGGTTCGAATAGCCAACGAAAGTATTAAAAGGCTTAAAGCTAAAATACGAGAGTTAACCTCCCGTTCCAAATCCATTTCCATGGAAGGTAGAATTGAGAAACTAAATCAATATCTAACGGGATGGTGTGGATATTTTGCATTAGCCGATACACCTAGCAAATTTAAAGAATTTGATGAGTGGATTAGGAGAAGACTTCGTATGATTGAATGGAAACAATGGAAGAATCCGGGGACAAGAGTAAGAAAACTCAAGGGCTTAGGTGTTCCAGACCAAAAGGCATACGAATGGGGAAACTCCAGAAAGAGATATTGGAGAATAGCCTCTAGTCCGGTTCTAAACAAAACCCTCAATAACTCTTATTGGAGTAATCGAGGGCTCAAAAGTCTATATCAAAGATATGAATTTCTACGTCAAACTTAATTGAACCGCCGTATACCGAACGGTACGTACGGTGGTGTGAGAGGTCGGGGGTTAGTCACCCCCTCCTACTCGATTATAAATATTAAAACCGTAAACCTCTTTCAGCATTTTTGCTGTTTGAATGGTTTAAATCCTCCTTTATAAGGACAGTTTATTGAAAAAGGAGGATTTTAACATGAGAAAAATTGGATGGGTATTTACTATTTTGTTAACATCAATGATTCTTATTGCTTGTTCTTTTGGTTCACCGGAATCCATTGTCAATCAGCATGCGGAAGTGATGCTGACAAAAGAGAATGAACTGCAATTTCGCTTTAAAATGAATGAAAAAATGCTTGAAAATAAAGAAATGTACAAAGTGAGAGTGACCATTCATAATCAGGAGCTTGCAGCAGCAATAGGAGAAGAACAAATCATGTACGGAGCAGAAGAAGTGGCATCTGGCCGATTGATTGCTGCTGATGAAGAGAACGGCAATTTTATTTATATGAACCCGCTTCCTCTCTTAAAAGATTTACATGTCTTTGATATAGAAGAGATGATTGTAAACGGCCATGCCATTTCTGTTGAAATGATTTCAGATGAGGAAGTAATCGCCAAAACATATCTAAATCAGTTTTGGTCTCAAATATAATGTATACGTAAAAAGTAATAAGTTCCTTTCAGTTTAAACCCTTCTAGGATAAATGGTAAAATAGAAGAAAAGTATGAAAGGATGAAAAAGTTGAAAAACATTGAAAATACAGTGATTGGCTTTATCGGAACAGGAGTAATGGGAAGCAGCATGGCAGGACATTTGTTAAAAGCCGGATATCCATTAATTGTTTATACAAGATCCAAGGAGAAAGCAGAATCACTTTTAGAAAAGGGAGCAGAATGGGCAGAAACGCCTAAAGATCTTGCTCAGAAAGCAAACGTGATTATTACGATTGTTGGCTATCCGCATGATGTGGAAGAAGTCTATCTAGGTGAAAATGGGTTAATTCCGAATGGCAAGCAGGATACATACTTAATTGATATGACAACATCAACACCCTCTTTAGCAGAGCGTATCTTCCAGGAAGCCGAAGCAAAGGGAATGAAGGCGATTGATGCCCCAGTATCTGGCGGAGACATAGGGGCAAAGGAAGCAAGGCTGACCATTATGGCTGGCGGTAAAGAAGAAGACTTTGATGAAGTAAAGCCGATTTTTGAATTAATGGGTCAGAATATTGTTTATCAAGGTCCAGCAGGTTCGGGGCAGCATACAAAAATGTGTAATCAGATTGCCATTGCATCCAACATGATTGGTGTGAGTGAAGCCATTGTTTATGCTGAAAAAGCTGGCTTGAACCCAGAACAAGTTTTAAAGAGTATTTCAGCAGGTGCTGCCGGCAGCTGGTCATTATCGAACCTGGCTCCTCGTATGACGAAAGGTGATTTTGAACCTGGCTTTTATATCAAGCATTTTATTAAGGACATAAATATTGCCTTGGAAGAAGCTGAGAGCATGAGCATGATGACACCAGGATTGTCCTTAGCTAAAAAAATGTATGCCGAGCTTGCTGAAAAGGGAGAAGAAAATAGCGGTACACAAGCGTTATATAAATACTGGCAATAAGTTATTTTAGGTATTTAAGAACCTCTACAGGCCTAAAATAAGATGATCAACAAAAGAGGAGGTTCTTAATAATGGTGAAAAAAGCCAGCAAAAATAGACCAGATCAGAAAAATAAAAAAGGCTTCGATTCAGCTGTTACAGATACGGAATTTGCTCATGAATTAGGAAGTGCTGCTGCTAATAAGGAGCACCACAATAAAGCAAAGAAAGAGAAAGCAGCTAAAAATAACGGGAAATTCAAAGGATAATAAAAAAAACTGCCAATTGGCAGTTTTTTTAAATTGCTTTTAAGTAATTTTCAATTCGATCTAACCCTGTTTTTAAGGTTTCTAATGAATAGGCGAAAGAAATCCTAATATACCCTTCTCCATAGGAGGAAAAGGCGCTGCCTGGCACTGTTGCAACACCGGCTTTTTCAACAAGATCCAGCGCAAAATCAAATGAGTTAAGAGAAACAGCAGGAATTTTAATAAAGAAGTAAAATGCACCGTCAGGCTTTACCACATCCAGACCCATATCCTGTAGCCGGCTGTAAACATAATCTCTGCGCTCTTCATATTGTATTCTCATTGGAAGTGCATCATCTTTGCCAGCTGTTAACGCTTCAAGTGCAGCCATCTGTGAAATAGAGGTTGCGCAAGTTGCATTATACTGATGAACCTTAAGGATATGCCTGCAGATGGATGCTGGAGCAAACAGCAAGCCTATTCTCCAGCCTGTCATAGAGTGTGATTTGGATAAGCCATTAATAATAATGGTCTGCTCTTTTAAAATAGTGCCAACCGAGAAATGTTCTTTTCCATAAACAAGCTCACTGTAGATTTCATCGGCAAGAATAAAAATATCCTTTCCCCGTACAAGTTCAGCAATTTCGGTCAGTTCTTCTTTTGTTAAGCTGACTCCTGTTGGATTGGATGGATATGGGAGAACGATACAGCGTGTTTTGTCGCTGATATGTTCTCTAATTAAGTCAGCTGTGAATCGGAACTGATTTTTTGTTATATCGGCATAGACGGGAACAGCCCCGCATAATTTAACGATTGGTTCATACCCAGGATATACTGGACCTGGTAAAATAACCTCGCATCCCTCTTCCAGGATTGTTCGGAATGTAATATCAATCGCTTCACTCGCTCCGATTGTAACGATTACTTCATCTTCAGGCTGATAGGATAATTGGTATTTCTCTTTCACAAAAGCACTAGCTGCTTTTCGCACCCTCAAGTCACCAGCATTATGAGTATATGTAGTAAAGTTATCTTCAATCGCTTGTTTCCCAGCTGCTTTTACATGATCTGGAGTTGGAAAGTCAGGCTGGCCAATCGTTAAAGATACCATATCTTTTGTATCGGCCACTAAATTAAAGAATTTTCTAATCCCTGAAATTTCGATTTCTTTTACCTTTTGATTGATCAAATGTTCCAATGATTTCACCTCACGCTTAATTAATGATATTTTAACGCAGTTTATCTGACAGTGAAAGCAAATAAAGAATAATTGTGCAGTTTTAGCCAAACTGCTATTAGGATAAAAGGAAAATTGCATTTTACAGGAGTTGTTAGAAGAAGAAGGTTATCCAGAATTGGCGGGAGGATTTCTGATAAAGTGTATAACAGTAGCATTTTAAAGTTACATGGAGTGTTTAATTGTTCATTTTATGTAAAAAACCTGATGAGACACTTCACCAGGCTGAGCTTTATCTATTAAATTGATCTTTATTTAATAACCATAATCCCAATCTACTTCATCTTCATGCCAAAGAGCTGGGGATATGGTTCCGTAATTAATCATCTTATTTTCAATTTTTGTATTGCAATTTTCACATCCGCATTGTTTCTTTATGTCTTCATATACTGATTGATCAACATCTTCAATAATCGTTACTGACTGGTCCACACGGTAAAGGATTGCTGTTCCTTTCATTGGTCCAATACACCTCTTTACTTATATTAAGGTTAAAGCTTTAACCTTAACTTCATTGTATGTCTGCACTGAATGTAAGTCTATAATATTGTGAGTAAGTTCACATAATTATCATACTTTTGAATGAGATTTTTGACATTGAAAAACATTGAAATCATGTAAGATTACCCTTAACATATATAATGTAATAATAATGGTAAACTTTCGAATGGAGGAAATTGATTTGAATGCAACTCTAGAAAAAGAAAATCTGCACACTCATCCTGAATTTGCTGGTTTCTGGATACGTTTCGCAGCTTATCTCATTGACAGTTTAATAGTAGGCATCCCGCTAGCGATGCTTGGAATTGTGATATTTATGCTTTCACTTGGCACATCTGATGCCGTTATGATATTGCTGAACGATCCATATATCGAGACGTTAACAGCAGAACAGGAAATGGATCTCGTTATTCGTTATATTGTGTCTTTGTTTGCAATCATCGCTATTTCATATATTGTATCAATTGCCTACTTTGCTGGTCTGCATGCTTCTAAATGGCAGGGAACAGTTGGGAAAAAGCTTCTTGGACTAAAGGTTAGTGATATACAAGGCAGAAAAATTTCATTCTGGAGAGCCTTAGGGCGTTATGCGGCTATGAGTTTTCTGTCTGGTATTTTACTGATCGGATATATAATCGCTGCTTTTACAGAGAAAAAGCAAGCATTGCATGACCTCATTGCAGGCACCGTTGTTTTAAAAAAATAGAAATTCTTTTATCGTTGAAAGCTGTCTGTTAATGATGCAGTACAGCTTTCATTTTTTTATTTACAATATAACATAAGAAAATTTACGTAAACGATATATTTATTTAAAAGGGTATATGCTCTTTTTATGGAATATATATGGTAGAAAAGGAGGGTGACATCATAATCATTACCACTGATAAGATGAATCCGCTAAGATTCAGAAATATTAGCCGGTGAAGAGAAATGTACTTATACATAGTTAAGAATATACAATTTATAAATTCAGAGGGGAGCTTTACGAATGGGTGCAGAAAAAGCAGTTCAGGATAAACAACAGCATAGCTCATGGAAGCTGTATTTAACGCTGCCGATTATTTCGTGGGCATTATACGATTTCGCGAATACTATTTT
The DNA here is from genome assembly GCF_001636345.1 of Cytobacillus gottheilii. Classification (GTDB taxonomy): domain Bacteria; phylum Bacillota; class Bacilli; order Bacillales; family Cytobacillaceae; genus Cytobacillus; species Cytobacillus gottheilii. The sequence continues at coordinate 3,025,343 of NZ_KV440945.1, read as the reverse complement.
TTCATCTAATATCAATACAATTTTCTTTCCGTTCTACCTGCAGGAGGTTGTGGGAGAAAACGAGGTTTTAGATCAAATAGCCAGTACTTTTATTTCTTATTCTAATGCAGTCGCCAGTTTCTTTCTGGTCATATTTTCACCGCTCTTTGGGGTGATGATTGACCGAACAGGCAAAAAGAGAAAATATGTCATTATATTTACTTTAATATCAGTAGCTGCAACCTTCTTAATGGGCGTCTTTGCAAGCTCGCAAATTGAAGGAAGTGTTTGGGGACTGCCACTTAGCTTAGCGCTCGTTGTTGTCAGTTTTGTCATAGCTAAATTCTTCTTCCATTCCAGCTTGGTTTTTTACGACACAATGATCTCAGATCTTGGCGAGAAGAAAGATATTCCTTTAATTTCAGGATTTGGAGTAGCGGTCGGGTATATTGGTACGTTAATAGGATTAACGGTTTATTTATATGTCGGAGATAGCGATTTTCATCGGGCATTCATTCCTACTGCCATCTTATTCTTATTGTTTTCATTGCCATTATTCTTTTTTGTAAAAGATAAGCCGATTCCAGTAAAAGATGTAAAGAAAGCTTCATTTGTATCAGGGTACAAAGAAATTTATAAAACATTTAAGGAAATGAAGGCGCATAAGGCGATTTTTACGTTTATGATTGCATACTTCTTCTTAAATGATGCGATTTCAACAACGATCGCAATGATGGCTGTATATGCAAAAGCCATTATCGGCTTTTCGACTGGACAGTTCATTTTGCTCTATTTAGTTTCAACGGTTTCCAGTATTATTGGATCTTTTATTTTTGGCTATGTTACAAAAGCAAAGGGATCTTATCAATCAGTAAAGTATGTTGGGATTATCCTTCTAATTGCATTGATCATTGGAACTTTTGCTGTCAATGAGCCGATGTTCTGGATCGCAGGAAGTATGTTTGGTGTTGCTTTAGGTTCTATGTGGGTAACGACAAGATCGTATATAGTTGAACTGACACCTGAAAACAAAAGAGGCCAGTTTTTTGGATTATTTGCTTTTTCGGGAAAAGTATCTTCAATTGTTGGTCCATTCTTATACGGAACGATTACTTTAGTGTTTGCTGACTATGGAGATATTGCCAGCAGACTTGCGCTGGGCTCACTCATTATTTTGACGGTTATAGGATTAATTGTTCACTCAAGAATTAAACAAGAAGCTGTTTAAGCAGGCGTTTATCGCCTGCTTTATTTTATGCTTTCCTAAAATTCGTACTTGTATTTGCCAGCGATCATGGCTTTCTTTATTAGTGGTGGTTATTGGGAATCATTTCTTCCAAAAAAATTAATAAAAGTGAAGTACTATTCATGGTATATTAATAGGTATAAATATTTAAATCATAAGTACTACTACACTCATACATTAATACTCAGGAAGGGCGATTGAGCCATGGATCAAACAAAAGGCATTTTATTAGAAAGCGGAACGAATGAATTGGAAATCGTTGAATTTTCAGTTGGAAAAAATAAATTTGGAATTAACGTAATTAAAGTAAAGGAGATTATTAACCCAGCACCCATTATTCCAATTCCTCATGCACATCAGAATGTAGAAGGAATTATTGAGCTGAGGGGAGAAGTGCTGCCTGTCGTAAATGTTGAAAAGGCATTAGGTCTGCCAGCTTCTGATCATCCTGAAACTGATAAATTTATTGTAACCGAATTTAATAAGCAAAAAATTGTGTTTCATGTTCACAATGTAACGCAAATACACCGGATATCCTGGAATCAAATTGAGAAGCCTTCTGATATGTATCAGGGCAGCAACAGTCCAATCATAGGGGTTATAAAGCTAAATGGAGAAATGGTTTTACTGTTGGATTTTGAAAAAATTGTTACTGAAATTAATCCTGAATCAGGCATCAATATTCAAAGAGTTCAAAAGCTCGGCAAACGTGAGCGTTCAGATAAAAAGCTGATTGTTGCTGAGGATTCCCCTCTATTGCGTAATTTATTACACGATACGTTAAAAGAAGCTGGTTTTGATCAAGTCGAATTCTTTGAAAATGGACAAGATGCTTTTCGTTACCTAGAGTCAATTACTGCTGCAGGCAAAAAAATAGAAGATGAGGTTCAGCTGGTTATTACGGACATTGAAATGCCGCAAATGGATGGTCACCATCTAACAAGAAGAATTAAAGAGGACTCCAAGCTGTCTAAGCTTCCTGTTGTCATTTTTTCTTCTCTTATTACAGATGATCTTCGTCATAAAGGGCAAATGGTTGGAGCGGATGCTCAAGTCAGCAAACCTGAAATTGCCGAGCTGGTTTTATTAATTGATAAGCATGCATTGTAATACGGTGTATTCCTTAACCTTTTAATAAACAAAATAAAAAAGCAAAGGAACGCACCTTTGCTTTTTTTTTGCTTAAAAATAACTTTGACCAAGCTTTTTAAATACAGGTTTGGCATATTCTTTTTTTTGCGGCCGAGAAGTTGGATCGTGTTCAGCCAATCCAGTATAAAGGATTAGAAGCTGTTTTGCGGCATTTAGCGAAATCGCAGAACGGGGATTTCTAATGGATTGATCTAACTTACCTAGATGCGGAAGATCTAAAAAATCCTGTTTTGAAGGCGGCAGATGAAACGTGTAGCTGCCGCATTTCACTAATACGTCAGACTGCTGCTGGCTATATTTAGGATTTGCTGAAAAATGCAATCCAACTTTTTCTGCCAAACCTTCTTTAATCATTTTTTGGAGAGCAACCTGCTTCAATTTGTATAGAAATTTAGGGTTTGTTGCTGTTTTAGCATGACGATTAACCGTGAAGATAGCTTGTGAGAGGTTATCAACCGTTGGCTGCAGTTGAGGATTGTGCTTCCTGTCTGAATTCAAAATATTAATCTCCTTCCATAATTATAAGGGGTATATTTCTATTATACCCCGTTGCTTTAATCTTGAAAAGAAATTCAAAGGTAAAGTGATCATTTTCTTTAACAGCAGGGTGGATGGTAAAGTTCAAGGGGTTATTGCTGAATCGTTACGGCTGTTCCGTTTGGGACAATACTGGCTAATTCAAGAACATCGCTGTTATACATCCGAATACAGCCTTTTGATACAGCTTTTCCAATAGAGCTTGGATTATTTGTCCCATGTATTCCATATCCTGCTCTAGACAATGTCAGCCACATAACACCAAAGGGACCACCTGGATTTGGCTGCCTATTTACGATGACAAAGTTGCCGGAGGGGGTCGAAGTCAGCATCTTTCCAATGGCGACAGGAAAGGTTTTTTGTACGATTCCATTTCTTAAAAGGGTTAGAGTTCTGCTGTTTTTGGAAACAATAATTCTATATGGGATGGTGTTCGGGTCCGGCAAACCGGGGATGATGATATTTTGGCCAATATAAATAGAATTTGGATTGGTGATGGCAGGATTTGCCTCGAGTAAGCTTTGTACACTTCGACGATAATTTAAGGCAATCGTATTTAAGGTTTCTCCAGATTGTACAATATGAATGAACAAAACTAACATCCTCTCTATTGAGTGTTCACAATATGTGTATGATTGGCAAAAGACTATATTGCAATATATGAAAAGAAAATGATGAAATTTTTTGCGATTTATATATTCTTATTATCACAATCATGTAAAATAGACTACAGGAAACAGTCAGTATACACTTCGTGAGGATGATTAGATGGAGCACTATAAAAATATGCTGGCGAGAGAGCTAGATAAAGAAAAAACAAGTGAAAAATTAGAAAAGATTATTTATGAAATTATTTTTTATTATATAAATGATATGGTTTTTATAATGAAGGCAGACGAAAATTATGGTTTTACATACCTGTTCGCTAATGAACCAGCGATGAGACATGCGAAACTATCAGAGCAATATATTGGCAAAACATTTGAAGAGGTAATGCCGGCTAAGGAAGCAAAAATTCTGCAAATGAATTATAAAAAAGCCGCAATGCATAAAGAGACCATGGTTTTTACGGATGAAGTGGATTTAGCTGATGGCAGTAAGGTAATCGGTGAATCAATTTTAACTCCAGTCATGGATGAGGAAGGCATTGTTAAATACGTTGTTTCTGTTACAAGAGATATCACGATCAGTTTATTGGAGAAGAATCAGCTGATCGAAAGTGAGCAGAGGGCAAGGTCCATTGTTGATCATAACCTTGATGGTGTAATAACCCTTGATATGAGCGGGAAAATCATTGATTTAAATCCTGCTGGAAAAATGATTACAGGATATTCAAATGAACAATTTATTTCTACATTTATAGCCGATTATATTTATGAAGATGATGATTGCCATTTTCAGCAAGTACTGTCCAAAACAAAAACTGGAATTGCTTCTGAAACAATTGATTGCCGCTTTGTCCATCAAAAAGGCGAGGTCGTTGATGTCCACTTAAAAATGCTGCCTATCGTCATAAATCAGGAGGTAAGTGGAATATATGCCATTATTCGCGATCTTTCTCAGCTGACAAAAAATGCAGAAATGATCGCTAACATGTCTTTTTATGATCAATTGACTGGTCTTCCTAATCGAAGAGCCTTATTAAATGGGCTGGACAAGCATTTGGAAACAGAAATTGCCCAAAAGAGTGAAACGGCATTACTATATATCGACTTAGATCGTTTTAAATTTATTAATGATTCCTTTGGCCATTTAGTAGGGGATGAAATTTTAAAGAAGGTCGCAGAAAGATTATGTCAGTTTGAATACCGGGATTACTCTGTTTATCGTCAAGGGGGTGATGAGTTTATCCTATTGCTCCCTAATACAAGCAAAAAGGATGCAAATAAATTTGCACAAAAGATCTTAGACAGCTTTAAAAAGTCCTTTTACTTTGATTCTAGTGAATATTATATAACGCCAAGTATAGGCATAAGCTTATATCCTGCTGATGGGAAAGATGCAGAGAGTTTGATTAAAGCGGCAGACGAAGCACTTTTCAGAGTTAAGGAAAAAGGCAAAGCGCATTTTCAATTTTATCAAGGCAGAATGGATACTATTCATCGGAATGTGGTCGAATTAGAGACTCATTTACGCAAAGCGTTAGAAAATGAAGAGCTGACTTTGTATTATCAGCCGCAGCTGGAGCTTGCCACGAATGAAATTGTCAGTTTTGAAGCATTGTTACGCTGGCATTCAAAGGAATTTGGTCTTATTTCTCCAGCAGAATTTATTCCTCTCGCTGAGGATACTGGATTAATTTTGCCAATAGGTCAATGGGTGATTGATACAGCCTGCAGTCAAATCAAACAGTGGTCAGAACAGTTTAACAGGGAGTTTCGAATAGCTGTTAATATCTCGCCGCGTCAGTTCCAAGACCAAAATCTTGTAGATACCATCCGTCATGCGATCACGAAGTACAATATTGCTCCAGATCTCCTGGAAGTGGAAATTACAGAAGGAACTATGCAGGATACAGCTGCTGCGATTCCGATTCTTAAAAAAATGAAGAAATTAGGGATTATGGTGTCAGTAGATGATTTTGGCACCGGCTATTCTTCACTCAGCTATTTAAAGCAATTTCCGATTGATGTTTTAAAAATCGATCAGTCGTTTGTTAAGGATGTTATGACTAATAATAAAGACGCCGCGATTACAACGACCATTATCCACTTGGCTAAAAGTCTGGGTATGGATGTTATTGCCGAAGGAGTAGAGAGTAAAGAACAGGCTCAATTTTTATTAGAGGCAGATTGTGCCTATGTACAGGGCTATTATTATTACCGTCCTCTTCCGGCAAACGAGATTGAGAACATTATGATGAACAGATAATGCTTGCATAAAAAAACGCAGATTGGATTCTGCGTTTTTTTATGCTTTCTTTAAGGTGAAAACGGTCAATTCGGGTCTGCATAGGAATCGAAAAGGCAGTCGTGTTGTACCAATACCGCGATTTACATATAAGGTGAGAGGGTTGACAGTGCCGACAGTATAAAAACCTTCATAATAATTGACTGCATGTGGAGGTTTGACAAGTGCACCTAAAAAAGGGAGCTGTATTTGACCACCATGACTGTGGCCGCTCAGCTGCAGGTTTATACCAAATTCGGCTGCATGTTCTGCTAAATCAGGGGCGTGTGACAATAAAATCGTATAGGCATCGTTTGGAATACCATTCATTGCTGTCTGAATATCCGGTTTCCCTAGCATAGCGTCATCAATCCCCAATATATAGATTGCCTGTTCGCCTATTTGAACCTTACGCTGATCATTTTTTAATAAGGTGAAGTTGCCTTCTTCAATAATATCTTTATAGATATCAGTTCCATATCCGCCATGATCATGGTTTCCATAGATGGCAAACTTTCCAATTGATGCTTGCAGTTTGTTAAGGACAGGCACAATTGCTTGGGTTTCAGGATACATATTTGGTTCGTCCATTAAATCGCCTGTAAATAAGACAATATCAGGCTCAAGCTGATTCATTTTATTAACCAATTTCTCCAGATCATTTATATCATAATGAAAACCAAGGTGTGTGTCGCTAAACTGGATGATTTTAAGATTAGAAAAGTTGTCAGGGATGCTGCTGCTGCTGATGGTTACATACTCTGTTTTCAAAAGCTTTGGTTCGATTTCATGTGCGTAATAGTAGCCGCCTGTCCCTGCTGCGGCGACACCAAATAGTGTTCCAAATGATTTTCGCAGAAATCCTCTTCTTGTCATTTTTTTTGGCATGAAGTGTTCCAACCTATCTTTGTTTGTTCGTTTGTTCATTCTATAATACTAACAAACTATATCTCTAAACAAAAGAAATTAACTGCTAAGTCTATATGGAAGGTTTTACATTTCTTTTTATTCTATTACATGACAAAAATAGTTAGAATATTCCGCATTAAAATGATAAAATCGATAATGAATACTCATTCATTTTGAGGAGGGAGTCTATTGGAAAAAAAGGTTGTAATTGTCACAGGCGGATCAAACGGTATGGGAAAATATATGGCAAAACGGTTTGCCGAGGGAAAAGCATATGTTGTTATTACTGGAAGAGATGCTGATAGATTAGAGACAGCAAAAAAGGAAATAGAAACTTTTCCAGGACAGATTCTTACGGTTCAAATGGACGTCAGAGAACTGGATGATGTTAAGCGTATGGTAAGTGAAACAGACAAGGCTTTTGGAAGAATTGATTTTCTTGTTAATAATGCAGCGGGAAATTTTCTTTGTCCAGCAGAAAAGCTTAGTGCCAATGGCTGGAAAGCTGTGATCGATATTGTTTTAAATGGAACTTTTTATTGCTGCAGTGAAGTGGGGAAGTATTGGATTGATAAAGAAATGAAAGGGGCCATTACAAATATGGTTGCTACATACGCTTGGGACGCAGGCCCAGGAGTAATTCATTCCGCTGCTGCTAAAGCTGGTGTACTATCGCTCACTCGAACGCTTGCGGTTGAATGGGGCAGGAAATATGGAATGCGCATTAATGCAATTGCCCCAGGGCCAATTGAACGAACTGGAGGAGCAGATAAGCTCTGGGAATCAGAGGAAGCTGCTCATAGAACGATCTCAAGTGTTCCTCTGCAGAGACTTGGAAAACCAGAAGAAATTGCCGAGCTTGCTTACTTTCTATTTTCAGAACACGCCGCATATATTAATGGAGAATGCATGACAATGGATGGTGGTCAGCATCTTAATCAATATCCATTTTGATGGACTTCTTCGTTAAGAAAGCGAGCCGGTCCAGAGACCGGCTTGCTTATACTTTTCAATTATTTTAGGGGCAAGCCGCCTCCGCTTTTCTTGATGTCTAGCTCCGGCGGCTAGGGACTCGAGGTCTTAAGCCAATCCAGTCCAAAGGTCAAAGAACGACCTTTCGCCTGGCTCGTCTTAAGCTTGTCGTCCCTGAGCAAGCCGCCTCCGCTTTTCTTGTTACCAGTAGCTAATTGCTCTTGATTGGAGGGCTTTCCAGGAGGCTTCAAATTGTTTTTTGTTGACTTTTACTCCTTTTTTTCCGGAGAGTGGGTCATTAAGGTATACATGCTGCTGATCGAATCCAGTTAACACTACAGCATGCAGGTCTAATGGTGTTTTAATGGTTTGCTTATGATGTTTCCATGATTCCCACCGGTCTGGAAGCTTATAGTCGCCAGTTGTCCATACGACGGCTGGATAACCTTTACCGACATGATCTAACACTTTCTGAAATGGTTGTTTAGTTAAATTGACAGCATGACCAGGCATGTATTGATTCACTAAATTTTCAATTGGACCATCAAATACCGCATATCCTGCTGTACGGCCCGTCATATCCCCTACAAAACCTTTACCTGGATCTCCCCAATGAGTTATGTTATTTCTATTTTTAACAAGCTGATCTGGATCTTTACTTACGTTCTTATACAATTCCATTTTATTCGTCTTAACACCTGCATATTGAAGCATCATGGCTAAGCTTGTTACTTCGCAGCCGTATTTTAACTCAGGGTTCTGTTTGATTAAAGGCACATTTAAGCTGATCTTTTCTTTGGATTGAGCTGTTTTTTTATTTCCCATAGGCTGCGGGTTTGGCTCTTTGTTCTGCTGTTCGGCTTTAGGCTTTTGCAGCTCCTCAGAGGCTGTTTCTTTGTGTCCGCAGGCAAGCAAAGGGATAAGAAGGATTAGGACCAAAAAGATTCTACGCATTCATATAACCTTCTTTCTATTTTGCTTATCTTTATTTTGTGATGTGGTGTAAGATCTATAAGTGTAACCTGCTGGCAAATTGGCTCTTAATTGCTTCTATAATAAGGCAAGAAATATATGGTATAATTATGAATTATTGATTGAAAGGAGGGCTTTCATGGACCCATTAGAAATCATTGCAAATGTAAAATGTGTTTTCCCCTTTTTTCAACCGATCTTTAGTGCGGATGAACATCGAATTATTGGCTATGAAGTGTTAGGGAGGTACAGAAGTGAACAAGAGGTTGTAAGCTTAGGACCCTTTTTTCAAGACGAGACTATTCCAGAAGAATATCGACTTGAGGTTGATAATGCTGTTTTAAAAAAGGCGCTTGATAAATCACTTTCTCTTGAGGAAGATGTCTTATTGTTTATTAATCGGGATGCAGATTTGATCATGTACGATCATGGAGAGCAGCTTTTAGATATCCTCTTGCAATATCAGGAGAAAGGCTTTTCCCTAAACCGAATTGTTATTGAAATAACAGAAAAGAATTATTCAGGAACTATGGATCATCTTGATCATCTTTTAAATTATTATAAAACCTATGGGATTAAAATAGCGGTGGATAAATTAGGTGCTGATAGTACTCAGCTGGACAGAATTGGTCAGTTGGCACCGAATATTTTAAAGGTGGATTTAAAGGCGCTGCGTTCAAATACTGTTCAGCAGAGCTTTCATGATATTTTGTACAGCATTTCTTTACTATCACGGAAGATTGGAGCTACCCTGCTGTTTGAAAATATTGAAATGGAGTTTCAGCTGCAGTTTGCATGGCGAAATGGTGGTAGGTATTATCAAGGATTCTATCTGCAGCAGCCTTCACCAGATTTCATCGATCGAGATATTTTAAAAACAAAGCTTCGGCAAAAATGCCATCAATTTATCTCCTATGAAAAGAAAAAGCTTGAATCTTTTTATCAGTTTACAGATCAATTTAATCAGCGCATGCAGCAATTTGTAGGTAAAAATAAGAACCAGCTTCAAAATGATTTGCTAATGGAGCTGGCAGAGCGCTTAAAAAATATCGCCTTTCGCTTATATATTTGCGATGATGAAGGTTTTCAGCAATCACCAAATATCTTTTATAGTGATAACCATTGGCAGGTGCAAAATGAATATTTGCACAAAAATTGGAGCTGGCGCCCATATTTCCTTGAGAATATTATGAAAATGAAAAGCATAAAAAAAGGAATTCTGTCTGATCTTTACACGGACATTGAGACAGGGGAGATGATTAGAACCTTTTCATATCCGCTAAGAGAAGACGAGTATGTATTTATTGATATATCTTATTCTTTTTTATTTGAACACGAGGGACTCCTTTAATCTTGTCGTGAAAGAATATTTTTTTTCTTCCGAGGAACGTTAATAGTATAAGCAGCTTTCTCGGAAGGGGAGTATCATGAGCACGTTTATTTTAATTTTACTGGGAATTAGTATTGGTATCTTGGGTTATGGACTTGTGTCAACTATGATGCTGACTAAACAAAAGGCACACGATTCCGGAAACGACGGAAGTATTCCGGATGAAGTGAAAAAGCGACCTTATTTGCGGAATCCAATCTTTCTTACTTATATGATTGCAGCAGCCATTACCATCATTTTAATTGCCTATTATGCATTCTCATTGAATTGGTAAGGACCTATAGAGGTCCTTATTTTATTTTTAGACGATAAATAGAGTGCTCTTAGACATTATTTCAGCATCTCTCACTGTCAAACTGTGATTAGACAAATGTCACTTAGGGTAAATTGTCAGCGTATCTTGTCAGTATTTTGGGCACGATTCAGTGTAATAAGCGATGATCTTATTGGTAAAATGAGGGTTAGAGGTACTATGCCGGGAAAAAGGGGGATTATGATGTACAGGCTAGGTAAGAGTTTATGTATTTGCCTTTTATTATGTCTATCCATGTTTTCAATGACCGCCTATGCTAATACCGATCGAGAGGAAGTTTTCAAACACCTTCAAAATGCATTTGAGGCACAGATATCATTGGGCGGAGAAGAGCGTTCCTTAGAGGAAGTAAGAGCGATTTTAGCACCATATTTTACTCAATCTGCTGAGAAGCTATTTTTAGATGAAAATCTCTATGAAGAGAATGATTTATATTTTACTTTAGGAACAGATAACCCTTTTTATTATATTCCCGACTTCTCATATAACCAGGAAACAAAGATAGCAGAAGAAAACGGGCATTTGTATGTCTATCAATTTTTTCCTGCTGTCTACGAAGGTCCTGTGACATATGAGGACCGCTATGATGGAGTTATTCTGACAGTTGAGGATGACAGCTATAAAGTGTCTGATTTTCTATATAATATTGATCCTTCAGAGCTTCCAGGAGAGTCAGAAGGCGAGCAAAAAAACCAAGACCAGAACAGATTTCAACAGTTATATACATTAATGCCCATTTTGGCGGAAACAGGAATAGCACCGTTTTCAAGCGGGATAAAGACAGGACTTTGGTTGCTGTCAAATGAAAATGGAATACTTTATAAATAGATCCATGAAACATCCGGGGTCAAAAAGTTATCCCGGATGGTTATTTTTCCTCAATCTTTAGAACTTCCATAAGCCTTTCAAGGTTAAAACCTGTAATGACTTCTTCACCTATGACAAGTGTTGGTGTCGAATAAGATTGATATACCTCCATTAATTCTTTCCTTGCTCTTGAATCTGATTTAATATCTTTTAATTCAAAAGAGAAACCATATTCCCTTAAAAAGGTTTTTGTGATTTCACAAGGGGGACAGTCAGGCTGTGTATAAAAAATAATATTGGTCATTTCTAACCCTCCGTTTTTTGTATGAAGTGTGATGGATAAGAGCAAAATAAATGTTGTTCAGTTTACAATGAAAGTGTAACAATTGCAGCAGGTGCAAAGGCTGAAACTCTTAACAATTGTATGATGTTCCTTTTAGAAATGCAATAAATGAAGCATCGTTTGAATTGCCGGAATAATTTTGTTTTAATGAATACGAATCTTTTACTTGTATATTAACAGCTATTTACTTTATTCTGTTAATATTGGTATGTAGATCGTACCGTTTTAAAAATTCTGATTGAATTTCCTTCAGGATAGAAATATGCCAGAAGAGAAACCTATAGCAGAAAAGGTTTTTGTTTGGAAAGGAGAGAGAAAATGTCACAGCTTCAAGGAATTTTAACACGTCTGAAAAATCTTCAAGAACAATCAGTTGGTGGCGAGCCAATGCAAAGATTTTTCGAAGTGAATGGTGAGAAAAAGTGCCAAGTAACATATCATCCTAAAAATGAGACGTATGAATTAGAAGTATACAATGATAAAGAAAAGCCAAAGAGATATCAATTTGATAATATTGATATGATTACCATCGAAGTATTTGATCTTATTCAATAAGTACGATTGTACATAGGAGCCGTTATGGCTCCTTTTTCTATGGTTTTATTCTCATAATTTACATAGAGCAAATACATGAAAATGGGTGAATTATGCCACCATAAACAGTGAGGTGAAAAACATGCTGCCAAAGGTTCAATGTCCAAAATGTCATACAGAAGCTGAACTGGATCAGGTGCTAACAGCACAGTCTAATCAAAATGTTATCTATCGCTGTCAAAACTGCTCTTATGAATGCAGGGATATTCATACGAGCAAAGGGTAATTAATTTTTATGCCATGTTGATTCAACATGGTTTTTTAGAAAAAGATAACTGCAATTCACAATTCATCCTGCATAAAATAGAAGCGGTGTTTCTGAACTTATGATAAGATGAAGATATAACATTCATTGAGGAGTTTTCATGTATGGTTAGTCTTCAAAGTGGTGAATTTTTACATATTAACATTAAAGATCTGATGATTCCATCTGAACGAGTGGCTCATGTTCAGATCGGAAACAATGTAGAGCATGCTCTGCTTGTTTTAACAAAGAGCGGCTATTCAGCCATTCCTGTACTGGATCCGCATTACAAATTACACGGGTTGATCAGTACACCTCTTATTATGGAGTCAATTCTGGGTCTGCAAAGAATTGAATTTGAGAAGCTAGAGGAAAAACGAGTAGAGGAAGTTATGAATCAGCATATCCCTCGTCTGAATTCTGATGCATCCTTTCATCAATCACTTGCTTTATTGGTCGATCATCCATTCATTTGCATTGAAAATGATGAGCAGATTTTCGAGGGGATTTTGACACGAAGAGCGATCCTCGATCAGTGGAATAAACAGCTTCGGCGTCAGCTCAAAAATAATCGTTAATTTGATTTTTTTCTGAGCAGTTTTTTATGATTGGATAAAATCTAAAAAAAAATTTGATCTTCATTTAGCTGATCGCGTTTGTTAGCTGCTTCTTCATATAAGCAGCCCATTTTTGTGAGGAAATATTTGAAAGCGCTTTAAGCCTGATGGAGGTGAAGTTATGCAAAATGCAAAAACGTCAGGCAGGAAAACGCATAGGCCGTTTGTTTTAGCGTCGGTTATGCTTGCTATGTTTATGGGGGCGATTGAAGCGACCATTGTTTCAACTGCCATGCCTGCAATAGTAGGTGATTTAGGCGGCTTTTCATTGTATAGCTGGGTTTTTTCAGCTTATTTATTAATGAATGCTGTAACAGTTCTAATTTATGGAAAGCTTTCAGATTTATTTGGCAGAAAACCGATATTATCTATTGGAATTATCATATTTTTAATTGGTTCCATTTTATGCGGTTTTGCAGAATCCATGACTAGTTTAATCATTTTCCGCCTTATTCAAGGATTCGGGGCGGGTGCCGTTATGCCGATTGCAACGACGATTGTAGGGGACATTTACTCAAAGGAAGAAAGAGCGAAGATTCAGGGGTATCTTTCAAGCGTTTGGGGAATTTCAGCGGTTATGGGTCCAGCCATAGGCGGCTTGCTTGTTGAGTTTGTCAGCTGGCGCTATGTATTCTGGGTCAATATCCCTTTAGGAATCCTGGCGATTGCTGGATTGTGGTTCTTCCTGCATGAAAATATTGAAAAGAAAAAGCATCAGATTGATTATCCAGGAGCTTTTTTATTAACGATCTCAATTACTGCTCTTATGGTTGTCCTTGTTGAAGGAGGAACCAATTGGGCTTGGCTTTCCTTCCAGGCAATAGGGCTTCTGACAGTTTCACTGGCCTGTTTTATTCTATTTATTCTGCAGGAGAACAAAGCAGCAGAACCTATGATGCCATTAAGTATTTGGAAGAATCGCCCTATATTTATAGCCAATATGGCTTCGCTCACAACAGGTGTAATGCTCATTGGCATTTCAAGCTTTCTTCCAGCATTTGTACAAGGTGTTATGGAGAGATCGCCTATTGTTGCTGGTTTTGCTTTAACATCCATGTCGATTGGCTGGCCGATTGCCTCTGCGGCGGCAGGGAAGCTCCTTTTAAAAATTGGTTTCCGGAAAACGTCCGTTTTAGGCGGGTTCTTTTTAATCGGCGGCAGTATCCTATTTGTTACTCTTACACCTGAAGCAGGTCCGCTATGGGCCGCTGCCGGTTCCTTTTTTGTTGGAGCAGGCATGGGGTTAACAAGCACTAGCTTTATTGTATCCATTCAAACTGCAGTAAGCTGGCAGCAGCGGGGAATAGCAACAGCGTCAAATATGTTTATGCGAAACCTGGGAAATACAATTGGTGCAGCCCTTTTAGGCGGAATCCTGAATAGCCGGCTCATTGATTATATTCAAAGCAGCGGCAATCAAGAGCTTAACGATTCTTCATTAGATGCTGCTAATGTGCTTTTAAATGAAGAACAAAGAAATGCTCTGCTGCCAGATGTAAAAAGCATTTTGCAGGAAGGGCTCACATTATCCCTTCATTCCGTTTATATGGTTGTATTGTTATTTGCCATTATTAGTTTTGCATTTATTTTAGCATTGCCAAAAAAAGATCTATCGTAAGCTGGATTAAATGTTTTGCAGCCTTTTGAAACCGAACGAATAGCAGATTTTTTTCGATCTGTCTAAACGTTCGGTTTTTTGCTGCCATCAAGAATCCTGCCGGTTTGAAAAATGCATTAATGAAATTTTATCGCATTTGTTATATAGTATAAGTACAACTTATAGAGAGGGTGGTGAACTTGTCTTCATTATCCGAATTTCATATGCTTTCTGTTCTAGCGCAAGAAATGAATATGAGAAAAGCGGCTGAAAGGCTTTTTGTTTCTCAGCCTGCCTTATCACAAAGACTGCAGAATATTGAAAAGGAATGGGGAAGCAAGCTGTTTGTCCGCTCACCTAAAGGATTGTCCTTAACACCAGCAGGAGAACTGATTATTACCTTTGTAAATGAGGTAATTGATGGGGAAGAAAAGGTGCGGGAATCCATACATGCACTGAATTCTGAAGTCTATGGAACTTTAAAAATTGCAGTGGCTTCTATCGTCGGACAGAATTGGCTGCCGCAGGTGCTGAAAAAATTTGTGACCAGATATCCACAGGCAAAAATCTCGCTAATAACTGGATGGAGCAGTGAGATTTTGAAATCATTATATGATGATCAAGCACATATCGGCATCATCAGAGGCACACCTGATTGGAAAGGTGTTAAGATGCATTTATTTAAAGATAGTCTTTATCTCGTGGATAGAGAAATTACAAGCCCCGAACAAATTTTTCAAACAGACCGGCCGTTTATTCAATTCAAAAGTGATTCTAACTATTATCAGGAAATACAGGACTGGTGGCTGCGGAAATTTAAAACTTCTCCTAAGCGTACAATTGTTGTTGACCAGATTGAAACATGCAAGCAAATGACCTTCAATGGCATTGGCTATGCAATTTTGCCTGCGATTACGCTGGATGGACAGGAAGAAAACATTTTTAAAATACCGCTGCTAGATGATCATAGTGAACCTATCAAACGTGATACATGGCTGCTTGGCTACGAATCGGCTTTTCAGCTGAAACAGGTTCAGGCTTTTGTGGAAATCATTAAAGAACATATTGTGGAAGAAGGTCATTAAAATCAAGGTTATTTCTTTGATGTTCTTGCTTGTTTTCAATCCTTTTGTTTGTTAAAGTAATGCTTGTATACATATTGTTATTGAATTTAGGAGGATTTTTACATGAAAATGATGGATGCAAACGAGATTATTTCTTTTATCCAAAATAGCACAAAGTCTACACCTGTTAAAGTGTATGTAAAAGGTGATTTAGAAGGCATTGATTTTGGTGCTTCTGCTAAAACGTTTATAAACGGCAACAGCGGAGTTGTATTTGGCGAGTGGAGCGAAATCAGCTCAAGCCTTGAAGCGAATTCCGGTAAAATAGAAGATTATGTTGTAGAAAATGACCGCCGAAATTCTGCCATTCCATTACTGGATATGAAAAATATTAAAGCGCGTATTGAACCTGGTGCTATCATCCGTGATCAAGTTGAAATTGGCGATAACGCGGTTATCATGATGGGTGCTTCTATTAATATTGGAGCAGTCATTGGTGAAGGAACAATGATTGATATGAATGTTGTCCTAGGTGGAAGAGCCACTGTAGGAAAAAATTGCCACATTGGAGCTGGTTCTGTATTGGCAGGCGTGATTGAGCCGCCATCTGCTAAACCAGTTGTAGTGGAAGATGACGTTGTCATTGGTGCAAATGCTGTTGTGCTTGAGGGAGTAACAGTCGGAAAAGGTGCGGTTGTTGCAGCAGGCGCGATTGTTATTGACGATGTTCCTCCATATACAGTTGTTGCAGGTACTCCTGCAAAAGTCATCAAAGAAATTGATGAAAAAACAAAATCAAAAACAGAAATTAAACAAGAACTTAGACAACTATAAGAAATGTATAAAGCGCGGAGCTAATTTCCGCGCTTCTTACTTATCTGCTTCAATAGCTTTTTATAAGGCTAATCTTAATTACCTTTACTTAGAATGATGAGAATACAAGTAACTGGAGGAATTGGGTTTGAACACTGCTAATCAGTACATACAAATTAGACGGGATCTCCATAAAATACCCGAGATTGGATTTCAAGAATTTAAGACACAAGCATATCTCCTTTCTTATCTCCAATCACTCCCACAAGAACATATCGAAATAAAGAAATGGAAAACAGGCCTATTTGTAAAGATTAAAGGAATAATGCCAGATAAAACAATTGCCTATAGAGCAGATATTGATGGCTTGCCAATCACTGAAAATACAAATCTGCCATTTTCTTCAGAGCATGAAGGAATGATGCATGCATGTGGACATGACTTTCATATGGCGATTGCTTTGGGTCTAATCAGCAACCTTGTTCATGAACGTATTAATGATGATCTCTTATTTATTTTTCAGCCGGCAGAGGAAGGTCCTGGAGGGGCAGAGCCTATGCTGAAGACAGATGAAATGAAGGAATGGTGGCCAGATATGGTTTTAGCGCTCCATATCGCACCTGAATACCCTGTAGGAACCATTGCAACCCGGGAAGGGCTGTTATTTGCAAATACATCAGAGCTTTTTATTGATCTAAAAGGAAAAGGCGGACATGCTGCCTATCCGCATCAGACAAATGATATGATTATCGCCGCATGTTCGCTCGTTAGCCAGCTTCAAACGGTTATTTCCCGTAATGTGGATCCACTTGATAGTGCAGTTATTACTATCGGTAAGATCACAGGAGGAACAGTTCAAAATATCATAGCCGAAAATGCAAGGCTGGAAGGAACGATCCGTACCCTATCCCCAGAATCCATGAAGATTGTTAAAAATAGAATCGAAAGTCTTGTAAAAGGTACAGAAGCGGGGTTCCAATGTGAAGCTGTTATTGATTACGGAAGTATGTATCACCAGGTTTATAATCATTCTGCTTTAACCTCTGAATTTATGAAGTTTGCAGAAAATAATACTGATATGGAAGTAATCGAATGCAGGGAAGCCATGACAGGTGAAGATTTTGGCTATATGTTAAAAGAGATTCCAGGCTTTATGTTCTGGCTAGGAACGAACTCTGAATACGGTCTGCATCACGCAAAATTGAATCCTTCAGAATCAGCTATTGATGTCGCAATCACTTTAATTGAGAAGTACTTAAGATATAAAGGGGTATAAAAGAGGCTAGGACAAAACGAAGGTAATATTTCGAAAACATGAATATTCAATATCTCTATGTGTGTATTTAAACAAGTCCGTTCCATTGCGCTGCGGACCCTCGCTTTCCGTGGGGAGGAAGCTGAGCCTCCTCGAAGCAAAGCTTCTGCGGGGTCTCACCCTTTCCTCTATTGCCCACAGGAGTCGAGGGTCCTCCGCTCCATTTCACTCATGTTAATAAAATATATTTTATAATTATAAATAAAAAAACCGAATGATTAGAGAGATGACTTCCTAACCATTCGGTTCTATGGGTGTGTTAAATACTTATGTCCCAGTCTCTTTCTTCACATTTACGCAAGCTCGTTTTTATTCACCAGGCCTAGGTGCTGGATTACTCTTCATTTCTTCTAACGTGTTGCTGAAGATGGTTTGCAATTCTTTTTCAACAGTTCCTTTTTCCGTATTCACCGTTTTAGCAATGACACGCAAGACTAGCTTCGAACTGCCTGGTGCTTGTACAGCAATTACATTGGGACCTTCTAAAATTAATTCATTATCTTTTGCATATTCTTTTGCCGCTTTTTGAATGGCTGCCATCGTTTCTTCAAGATAATTTTCGTACGTTACAATCATGTCAACTAATGCATTCATAGTACCGCGGGAATGGTTGCTGACCGTTGTAATGGTACGGTTTGGAATATAATACAATGCCCCGTCAAAACCGCGCACTTGTGTATTTCTCAAACCTACCTGTTCGACAATTCCAGAAAAGGTGCCAATCGTTACATAGTCACCGACATCAATCTGCTTTTCAATTAAGATGAAAAACCCAGTTACAACGTCACTGACCAGTCCTTGAGCACCAAATCCAATTGCTAATCCGACTACACCTGCACCAGCTAGAATCGCAGTTGCTTCAATGCCGAATAACTGAAGTACGGTAACAATAAAGACAAATAGTAAAATATAATTCAGTATGTTTTGAGTTAAACTTTCAAGAGTTTTAGCTCTGCCAACCGAAATGCTTTGCTTCAGCTGAATCTTGCTGAACATTTTTGCAATAAGTTTGTTGCCTGCTGCCTTCACAATGGCAAACACGATAAATACCGCCGCCACCTTTAAAAGAATCGTTAAAAGTGAGAGAAGAATCTGTTCCCAATTGATCTGGTTAATTTGTAAGCTGATATCATTCAAAAAATCCAAATTATAACACTCCTTAATACATAGGGATTATATCAGATACCAATTTTAACGCAAGAATATCGCGAATGCAAAGGGTAGGTGCTGAATCTTTCCTAAACACACCCTACTATAAAGAAGTGAGTAGAAAATATAAATGAGCTATCACACAGTTGGTAAGAGAAAATACTGTACCATTAAATGAGAAACATACACAGTTCAAGTTTTCTTAATCTTTCCACAAAAAGGGGTAGTAATTTATTTCGAAACCCGTTATATTTAGTATTACGTTCTTTAATTTTTGAAAATTTTTAATTGTGTGAAGGAGGGGGCTTCTTGGAGACTTTTAAAAAATTGAAGGAACATTACTGGCCTTATAAACATTATTTTATTTGGTCGATCGTGTTTTTATTTGTTGTGACGGCAATAACCGTTGTTTATCCAATGATTTTGCAGCTGACAATTGATGAGGTTGTATTAAAAGGTCAATATGATTGGATACCCATTTTAGCTTTTGGTTTTGTGGGGATTATGGTGATCAAAGGGATTGCTACTTATATTCATCAATACACAGGTGATCTGTTTGGAATTTCATCTGTCTATAAGCTGAGGAATGCGCTGTACGAAAAACTGCAGTTTTTGCCGTTCCGTTACTACGATAATGCAAAAACAGGCGATTTAATGTCAAGGCTAACTGCGGATGTAGAAGGTTTTCGCTTTTTCCTATCCGTTGGGTTTGCCGAATTATTAAGGTTTATTTTATTAGTAGGAATAAGTTTTTCTGTTATGCTGTATTATTCTATTCCATTAACCATTGTCACACTGATTACCTTGCCATTTTTGGCTGTTGTCACTTTTAAATTTGATAAAGCAGTTCATCCAGCTTTTCGAGGCATTCGTAAATCTTTTGGAAGGCTGAATACAAAGGTGCAGGAAAACATTAGCGGTATCAATACGGTAAAATCCCTGTCCCGAGAAGGTTTTGAAATTGATAAATTTAATAATTCCAATGGTGAATACAAAGGGAAATACTTATTTACGGCTAAAATATGGGCAAAGTATTTTCCGCTGATGGAGCTGCTCGGCAATTTGAGTATCGTTTTATTGCTTGCTTATGGGGGATACCTGGTCATTACCGATAGTTTAACATTGGGAGAACTTGTTGCCTTCTATAGCTTGCTTGGCTATATTATGTGGCCGATTATGAATTTAGGCTTTACCGTAAATCTGTTTTCTCAAGCAAAAGCATCAGGAGAGAGACTGCTTGAAATATTAGAAAGTGAAAATGAAATTGAGAATGGCAATGAGGCTGTACAGGTAGAACGATTTAAGGGAGAAGTTCAATTCAAAGATGTATCACTGCAATATTCATCTGAAGATAAACAGGCATTAAATAATGTTTCATTTTTTGCTGAACCTGGCAAAGTGATCGGGCTTATCGGATCCACAGGTGCCGGCAAAACTACATTAACTCAATTAATGACCCGCTTCTATGAGCCAGGTGAGGGAGTGGTGCTGATTGACGGAAAAGATGTAAAAGAGTATTCCTTAAAATCACTTCGGCATAATATAGGATTTGTTCTTCAGGAGACCTTCTTATTTTCTTCCTCCATTAAGGCCAATATCTCGTTTGGAAGACCAGATGCAACAATGGATGAAATTATCGATGCTGCTAAGCGTGCGCAGGCGCATGACTTTATCATGGAACTTCCGGAGGGTTATGATACCATGCTCGGTGAACGGGGAATGGGGTTATCTGGAGGCCAGAAGCAGCGGATTGCGATTGCAAGAGCCATATGCGTGGATCCATGCATCCTAATCCTTGATGATGCCACTAGTGCTGTTGACATGCAAACAGAGTTCCAAATTCAAAAGGCTCTAAAAGAAGTAATGAAGAACAGAACAACCTTCATTATCGCTCACCGTATCTCATCGCTAAAACATGCAGATGAAATTATTGTTCTTGAAGAGGGCAGGGTTGCTGAAAGAGGTACTCATGAACAATTGATTCAAAGAGAGGGACCATATAAAAGAATATACAATATTCAATATAAGGATCTTGAAACTGTATTACAGTCACAAACAGGCTAGGAGGTGTGCATATGAATAAACAAAAGAAAGAAGCCATTCTATCACGTTTTCAATACTCATCAGAGGATGTAATTGAAAAACCATTTAACTGGAAGCAGATGCTCCGATTGTTCAGCTATTTGAAACCATACCGAAAAAAATTACTGCCATTATCGATTATAATGGTCATGATAAATACAGCTGTCCGATTGGCCATTCCGATTTTAATCGGGGTATACACACTTGATCAAGCGCTTGCTGAAAAGGATGCGTCACTGTTAATAACCCTTGTTAGTGTGATTCTTGCCTTATATCTTTTATCCTACGGAGCAAACTATTTTCGTATAAAATGGATGAACACGCTGGGGCAGAATGTGATTTACGATTTGCGGAAGCATTTATTTACACATGTACAGACACTATCACATCGGTTCTTTGATCAGCGATCCGCGGGTTCCATTTTAGTAAGAATTCTCAATGATATCAATTCACTTCAAGAATTATTTACAAATGGAATTATCAACCTGCTGATGGACATGATTCTTCTGGTCGGAATCTTTGTTATTCTGTTTACGCTCAGTCCAGAGCTTACATTGGCGGTTATGGTGATCCTGCCCATCATGTTCTTTATTTCTACTTCCTTGCGCAGAAATATAAGAAGATCGTGGCAAACCGTCCGATTAAAGCAATCAAAATTAAATTCCCATTTAAATGAAAGTATTCAAGGCATTCGTGTGACACAATCCTTTACACAGGAAAAAGAAAATATGGTTTTTTTCGACGGAGTTAATACCGAGAATTTTTCAAGCTGGAAAACAGCTTCGCGAAAAAATGCCATGTTTCGCCCGCTTGTCGAGCTGACAAATGCTATCGGTACTGCGGTGCTGATCTGGTTTGGTGCATCCCTGATTCAAAGCGGTTCATTGTCAATTGGTGAGTTTGTCTCTTTTGCTTTTTATTTAGGCATGTTCTGGGAACCGATTGGAAGACTTGGAATGGTCTATAATCAATTATTAATGGGAATGGCTTCTTCTGAAAGAATCTTTGAATTTTTAGATGAAAAGCCGATTGTAGCTGAGAAATCTGATGCCATCTCGTTTAAAGAAATGAAAGGGCATATTGAATTTGAAAATACAGTCTTCTCCTACAATGAAAAAAGAAAGGCTCTTAAAGGCATTAATTTAGAAATGAAAGCTGGCGAAACCGTCGCATTAGTTGGCCATACAGGTTCCGGTAAAACAACGGTTGCCAACCTAATCAGCAGGTTTTATGATCCAACTGGAGGTACAGTTAAAATTGACGGTGTGAATTTAAAGGATGTGTCCTTAGCCAATTTGCGCAGCCAAATTAGCATTGTGTTACAGGATACCTTTATTTTCTCAGGAACCATCGGGGATAATATCCGTTTTGGAAAGCCGGATGCCACAGAGAAGCAGGTAATTGATGCGGCAAAAGCAGTAGGAGCACACGATTTTATCCAGCGTCTTCCGAATGGATATGAAACAGAGGTTGAGGAGAGAGGAAATATTCTATCAGTAGGTGAGCGTCAGCTTCTATCCTTTGCCAGAGCGTTACTGGCTGATCCGCGCATCTTAATTTTAGATGAAGCAACAGCCAGTATTGATACTGAAACAGAAGTGCGTATTCAAACTGCGCTTAAAAAGCTTCTGCAAGGCAGAACAGCAATTATTATAGCCCATAGACTGTCCACCATCCGTGATGCTGATAAAATTTTTGTACTAGATCATGGTGAAATTTTAGAAGAAGGCTCACATGATGAATTAATGGAGCAAAAGGGTCATTATCATCAATTAGTGAAAGCCCAATTTAATATGCTTGATGCTGGTTAAAAACAAAAAGCTAAGGAAAGCTGCAGAGCTCCTTAGCTTTTTTTATGCTTCCTAAGCTCATGCTGGTTCGTAAGCAGTAATTTAGCGTATGTAAACTATTTTCCTGGTGGTTTGTGTGTGCTAGAATGATTGGTATGATATAAATCTGTGAATAGGTGGAGGATTTTCAATGAAGAAAGAGTTTGCTGTTATTGGTCTGGGCCGTTTTGGCAGCAGCATTTGCAAGGCGCTCGCGGAGGAAGGCATGGAGGTTATGGCAATAGACATGGATGAAGATCGTGTCAATGAGTTCTCAATGATTGCTTCACATGCAGTTGTCGGTGATACAACAGATGAAACGGTCATTAAGAGCCTTGGAATCCGCAATTTTGATCACGTAATCGTTGCGATTGGTGATAATATTCAGGCTAGTATTTTAACCACATTAATCCTGAAAGAGGCTGGCGTTAAGAAAATAACAGTGAAAGCGCAAAATGATTATCACGAAAAAGTACTTAGCAAAATTGGTGCAGACTTTATCATACATCCAGAAAGAGATATGGGACGCCGAATTGCACATAAGCTTGTATCCAATAATGTTCTTGATTATTTAGAGCTTTCAGATGAGCACAGCATTGTTGAAATCGTTGCAAATGAGCGAATTAGCGGCCATACTATTATAGATTTAGATATCCGCGCAAAATACGGCATTAACATAGTTGCTATTAAAAGAAGAGAAGAGATCATTGTGTCGCCTCAGGCGAATGAAAAAATTCAGTATAATGACATTATGATTGTCATTGGAGCAGATATAGATATCAACCGATTTGAAAAGAAACTTCTCGGTTAATCGAAAAAAAGGCAGAAATCACTTTTGATGTGATTTCTGCCTTTTGTTTTAAACTTCCATGATAATAGGAAGAATCATTGGACGTCGTTTTGTTTTTTCGTATAAGAATGGTGCTAGTGTATCTGTGATTTCATTTTTAATCTCAGACCATTGTGTCGTTTTCCGTTCCATCACCTTGTTGAGATGCTTGGAGATTAAGCTTTGAGCATCATTGATTAGATCTCCGGATTCTCTCATATAAACAAATCCTCTGGAAATCAGGTCAGGGCCAGAAGCGATTTTAAAGTCTTTCATGTTAATGCTGACAACGACTACAACTAGTCCTTCTTCAGAAAGGATACGGCGGTCACGCAGTACAATATTGCCGATATCTCCAATTCCGCTTCCATCGATATAAACAGAACCAGATGGCACTTTACCAGCTACTTGAGCGGTATCATCACTTAAAGCCAATACTTCACCATTATCCATGATAAAGCAATTTTCTTCTTCTACACCACAATCAACAGCTAATTTAGCATGCATTTTTTGCATTCTATACTCACCATGAATCGGCATAAAGAATTTAGGTTTAATAAGGCGAAGCATAAGTTTTTGTTCTTCTTGTCCACCATGACCGGAAGTGTGAATATCGCTAAGTTTGCCATAAATAACTTCTGCACCTGCACGGGACAGTCGGTCAATAGTTCTGCTGACGCTAATTGTATTGCCAGGGATCGGAGAAGAAGAGAAGACCACTGTATCGCCTGGATTAATTTGAATCTGACGATGTGTGCCATTTGCAATTCTTGAAAGAGCAGCCATTGGCTCTCCTTGGCTTCCTGTACAAAGAATCGTAACTTGGTTTGCCGGCAAACGGTTAATTTGCTGTGCATCAATGA
This sequence comes from Cytobacillus gottheilii, assembly GCF_001636345.1. GTDB lineage: Bacteria > Bacillota > Bacilli > Bacillales > Cytobacillaceae > Cytobacillus > Cytobacillus gottheilii. The sequence continues at coordinate 3,000,838 of NZ_KV440945.1, read as the reverse complement.
ACGTATCCTTTGGAGCAGTGATATAGCCAAGGTCTTGTCCGATATTAATAGCTGCTTCCATACTGCGTCCGAAAACAGCAATTTTTCTTCCGTTTGCAACGGCCGCTTCCGTCACTTGCTGCAGACGGTGAATATTTGATGCGAAGGTAGCAAATATAACTCTTCCTTCAACTTTTCTGAATATATCATGAATGCTTTCGCCAACACGGCGCTCAGACATCGTGAATTCTGGAATTTCACTGTTAGTGCTGTCAGATAATAAACATAATACGCCTTCCTTGCCGATTTCAGCCATCTTTGTTAAGTTTGCTGGTTCACCAACAGGTGTAAAATCAAATTTGAAATCTCCAGTATGAACAATTTGTCCAGGAGGTGTTTTTACAACAATTCCATATGAATCAGGAATACTGTGAGTCGTTCTGAAGAAGGTTACAGATGTCTTTCTGAACTTAATAATATCGTCTTCTTTAATTTCATGAAGTTTAGCCTGACGCAATAGACCATGTTCTTCCAGCTTGTTTCGAATAAGGCCTAATGCAAGCTTGCCGCCGTAGATAGGAATGTTCAATTGTCTTAATAAATAGGGAACGCCGCCAATATGATCTTCATGTCCATGCGTAATAAATAACCCTTTAATTTTATCTTCGTTTTTAACTAAATACGTATAATCTGGTATGACGTAGTCAATGCCAAGAAGTTCATCTTCAGGGAATTTTATTCCAGCGTCGATCAAGATTATTTCATCTTGGAATTGTACAGCATACGTGTTTTTGCCAATTTCGCCTAGACCGCCAAGAGCAAAAACAGCTGTTTGATCATTTTTTACAAATTTCATATATTATTCAATCTCCAATACTTTAAAGTCTTCGTTTTGTTTTTCAAACTCAAGATACGAACCATCCACAGCTGCAACAAATTCAATATTGTATGGGCGTTTCTTTAATTTAGAACGGACGTCTCGTTCTGATTCGCCTTCTACAAAGATCGTTTTTGTTTTCTCGCGAACGGGAACCTCTTTTGCTAATTCTTGAAAATAAACTTTGTAAATCATAACATTCTCTCCTTCATCCGGTGTTCTTTTTTATATGATAAGAAAGGTAACTTTCTTAGCGGCAAATGAAATATTGCTTTTAATTTTTTTTATAATCAATAATCTCCTAAGGAAGCACTGCATGCTTTTAGGGATTTATCATTCATTTATATTTATTTCAATACCCAATATATAGGTTCATTATGGCATATAATTAAAAGTATGTAAAAAAACGTACTGATAACCAATTTACAATAATGAAGGAGCCCTTCGCAAGTTTGAAGGGCTCAAATTTAAGCGATTGTTTTTTTACGAAGCATATCTCTCCACTGTTTCAATAGCTTTTTCCTTAGCTTTTTCAACATTGTGGATCATCTCCTTATTTCTATTTTATACGATCCTTGTCCTTTGTAAAGCGAACATGTCATTGTTTTAGAAAAATATGTTAGTGCTTATGGCATATCTTATATATCAGGATATAATGTCTGCGGTCAGGCTTCCGTCTACTTTAGTCTATGTTTATATTATGATGTTAAAGTGCCTGATTTATGAATATAAAAAACGTTAATTGACACAGCAGGGTTATGGGGGTAGTGTTTACGTGAAAGGTTTGTTCAGAAAGTCTGCTGTAATTGTGAGTAGCTCGGTTGGGCCAAAACGGTTAAGACATAGAATAATAGAACATATTCATATATGTAATGTGAAACCTTTTAACCTTGTTTTCGTACATATCATCACTTTTATCATATAGCGTCAGGCACTGCCAAAAGTGATACATGCATTTATTTAGGAAGAATTAAGAATTAAGGCTGTACAAATATTATGGATACAGTACTAAAAAAGAGAGGGAGTTTGGACATTTGAGTAAAATAGTTTTTTTTGATATTGATGGGACTTTGCTTGATCATGAAAAAAAATTGCCAATAAAAACGAAAGAGGCTATTAAACAGCTTCAGGAGAATGGAGTTTTTGTTGCTATTGCAACTGGAAGAGCTCCTTTTATGTTTGAGTCATTAAGAGAAGAGCTGGAGATTGATTCATTTGTGAGCTTTAATGGTCAATACGTAGTCTTTGAAAATGAACCGATTTATAAAAATCCACTAAACATAGAAAAAATTGAAGAATTATTGCAAAATGCGGAACACCTGGGGCATCCGCTTGTCTTTTTAAATGAAAAGACGATGAAATCCAATGTTGAACAACATTCATATATAGATGAAAGCATGGGAAGCTTAAAATTTCCTCATCCAGCCCTTGATACTAACTTCTACAAGGAAAACGAGATATATCAAGTAAATGTGTTCTGCAAAAATAAAGAAGAAACTGGATATGTATCGGACTTCCCAGAATTCCATTTTATTCGCTGGCATGATTTGTCTATTGATGTTTTGCCTGCTGGAGGATCAAAAGCGGAAGGAATCGCCAAAATGATCGAACGGCTTGGGTTTAAAATGGAAGATGTATATGCATTTGGTGACGGTTTAAACGATATAGAAATGCTTAAAACGGTCGGAAACGGTGTTGCTATGGGAAATGCTGTTCCACAGCTGAAGGAAGTTGCAAAATACGTAACAGCTGATGTCGATCAGGATGGCATTTGGAAAGGCTTAAAAGAGATGAATTTAATCTAAACACAAAAAGAAAACTTGCCATGCTGGCAAGTTTTCTTTTTATCTCTCGATAGGAATGGCATCCTCAATCGGTTTAAGCGGTTCATTCTGATCAATATGATCGTAAAACATAATGCCATTTAAATGGTCGATTTCATGCTGAAATACAACGGCAGGAAGACCTTTTAGCCTTAGCTTAATTTCATTCCCATCAAGGTCATATCCTTTCACGGTTACGCGGGCGTAGCGCGGCACAAACCCTGGGATATTCTCATCCACAGACAGGCAGCCTTCACCAGAAGTGATATAGGACTGCTCCACTGAATGGCTGATAATTCTAGGGTTGAAAAGAGCATAGCTGAATAATTCTCCGTTTGGATCGGTAGTATGCACAGCAATCATTCGTTTTGAAATATTAATTTGAGGTGCTGCAAGTCCAACCCCTCCGCGTAACCCGTACCTTGCAGAAATTTCAGGATCCTGACTATTTTTAACGTACTCTAAAAGACTCGATAAAATTTCTTTATCTTCTTGTGCAGGTGGAAGCTGTACTTCCTCTGCCACTTTTCTTAAAGTCGGATGTCCATCACGTATGATATCGGTCATTGTAATCATGTACTTCACTCCTGTTGAACTTATGTATGAAAATAGTCTATCAAACAAAACAGCAAATGTTAATAAAACAGTTGATGTTTATCATATAAAAATTGTGGAACAAATAGGAGACAGCTCAATTAAGAGCTCTCTCCCGTAAAAATGATTTAGAATTTCCAGCAAGAACAGCCAACAATGATCAAAAGAATAAACAATACAACAATCAAAGCAAACCCTTTGCCATAGCCTGAACCAGCTACATAACCTGGGTAAGAACAACCATATCCGTATCCGCCATATCCATACATGAAGGATAACCTCCCTAAAGTAGAATATCGTCCACATCTGCAGTGCTTTTTAATATTTATTATCGGACGATTAATATAGCCTATGTATGATGTGTTCTGTTTGTGTAGGCCCGTGCCTAAGGAATAAATGAAAAGAGTTCAGCATAGGTTGTGATAGGACAAGCTTTATATTGTAAAATTGATACAAGAGTATTTGCCAAATATACCAACAGTAGATATAGTAAGGAATGAAGTTAGGGGGATTATAGATGAATAAATTAAAATCGGGAATGTGGATCAGTGTCCTATTGATGAGTATGGTGCTTTTATCAGGCTGTTTGAATTCTGAAACACCAGCTGAAAAAATGCACACTGTACTAGAAGATGCAGTTGCGGCCGAAAAAGGATTTGAAGAACAGCAAACCCCGCTTGTTGAACTGGAAAAGCAAGAAAAGGAACTGTATGATCAAATTATTGCCTTAAGTATGAAGGAATTTGAAGAAATTCAAAAGTTATCAGATGAAGCACTCGCATCTGCCGATCAGCGTGAAGAGCATATGAACGAAGAAAAACAAAGCATCGACGCTTCTAAAGAAGAGTTTCAAAAGATCCCTGATCTTATTGAAGAGATGGAAGAAGAAGAGTTGAAGAGTGAAGCACAGCAATTATACGATACGATGATGGACAGATATGAATTGCATGATGCGTTGTATAATCAATATTCCGAAGCATTAAATAATGATAAACAATTGTATGAGCTTTTCAAAACAAAAGATCTGCAATTAGAGCAATTGGAAGAGCAGATTACTTTAATTAATGATTCATATGAGCAGGTCCTTGAGACGAATAAAAAATTCAATGAAAAAACAGCTGATTATAATGAAATAAAGTTATCTTTTTATCAGGCAGCTGGACTAAATGTAAATACAGAAGATGAATAAGATAATAAAAAGTCTTAGTATATCAGTCAAATAAAGAAGCCCGGAACATTAGATGGATATTTCCTTAATATCTACATAATGTTCCGGTTTTTTTGTACATTTATATAGGAATTTAACTAAACCGCTATTGACCCTTAAAGAACATCTTTCCTGGGAGGAGCGAGTGCGATTTTAAAGCACTGTTGCCTGCCGGAGAGATAATAGCCTTCTTAACTGTGAATAAAACAATGACTTGAACAAAGAAGAAGCAAGCGGAATTTCCTGTTTAGGGTGAGTAAAGTGTCATGTAGAGGAAAGAGTGTTACGATGATTCATTTAGTTGTTTCTTTCTTCTTGTCGAAATTTGTATGTTGTACGAAAAACTATTATATGGAAAAAATAATTCCTATTGATGCTTTAGTATAACACGAGATAAATTTATTTCTTTTATAATACAGATGATGATTGTCGGGTGATACAGTTCCTTTTATTTGGAATACACTTAAAAAAGTTATTCAATCAAAAAAAACAATAGTTCATTTGATTGACTAGATATCGATAATTATATTAAACTATAAATCGTATGAGGCGTGTATCAATTTTGTTGCAAAAAGGATTGATACAGAATAAGATGGTAATGGGAGAAAAAATAAAGACGTTTTTATACATCTCATCTGTGGGAAAATAATAGAGAAGCTTTATTATTTTTTGCTGAAAGGGTTTCCTTTAAACAGCTGCGCACGAAGATTATCATTTGCAGGATGTTTTTTCGTCTTTATTTGACAAATTGTAATCTAAACTGCGGCAAACTTGGGCAACCTATAAATTGTGTATTTTTACTCATATGAATGACGTCTTTTTAAAAAAAGAAAGGGTGACTTTGATGGCTTCAAAAACGAAGAACACACATTTCGATGCGAAAAAGCAACGCGAAAAAGTGGAAGAACAGTTTCAGACGCTACAGATTTTAAATGAAGAGGGCAAGATCGTTAACGAATCTGCAATGCCTGAGTTATCAGATGAGCAATTACAGGAATTAATGCGCCGTATGGTTTATACTCGCATTCTTGATCAGCGCTCAATTTCATTAAATAGACAAGGCCGTTTAGGTTTCTATGCACCTACAGCTGGCCAAGAGGCTTCTCAATTAGCTTCTCAATTTGCTCTTGAAAAAGAAGATTTCATTCTTCCTGGATACCGTGATGTTCCTCAAATCATCTGGCATGGCTTACCTTTATCTCAAGCTTTCCTATGGTCAAGAGGACATTATGAAGGTGGAAACATCCCTGAGGGTGTAAATGTAATCGCTCCTCAAATTATCATTGGTGCTCAGTATATTCAAGCAGCTGGTGTAGCGCTTGGTATGAAAAAACGCGGTGAGAAAGCTGTTGCAATCACTTATACAGGTGATGGCGGTGCTTCTCAGGGTGATTTCTACGAAGGAATCAACTTTGCGGGTGCATACAAAGCTCCAGCAATTTTCGTTGTTCAAAATAACCGTTTCGCAATCTCTACACCTGTAGAAAAGCAATCTGCTGCTGGCACAATTGCTCAAAAAGCTGTAGCTGCAGGGATTCCTGGAATTCAGGTTGATGGAATGGATCCTCTTGCTGTATATGCAGCTGTTCGCGATGCTCGTGAGCGCGCTCTTAATGGCGAAGGTCCAACATTAATTGAAACATTAACATACCGTTATGGCCCGCACACAATGGCTGGTGATGATCCGACTCGCTACCGTACATCAGACCTTGATAATGAGTGGGAGAAAAAAGATCCGCTTGTCCGTTTCCGTAAGTTCCTAGAAGAAAAAGGCATCTGGAATGAAGAAATGGAAAACGAAGTGATCGAAAAGGCGAAGGAAGATATTAAAGATGCAATTAAAGTTGCTGATGATACTCCTAAGCAAAAAGTTACTGATCTAATGGAGATCATGTACGAAGAAATGCCTCAAAACCTTAAAGAACAATATGAAATTTATAAAGAAAAGGAGTCGAAGTAAGCCATGGCGCAAATGACTATGATTCAAGCAATTACTGATGCCTTGCGCACAGAATTGCGCAATGACCCGAATGTACTTGTATTCGGTGAGGATGTAGGCGTAAACGGCGGAGTTTTCCGTGCGACAGAAGGCCTGCAAAAAGAGTTCGGCGAAGATCGCGTATTCGACACGCCTCTAGCTGAATCCGGAATCGGCGGGTTGGCAGTTGGCCTTGGTTTACAAGGATTCCGTCCAGTTCCTGAAATTCAATTCTTTGGTTTCGTTTATGAAGTAATGGATTCCATTTCCGGCCAGCTTGCTCGTATGCGCTACCGTTCTGGCGGACGCTACAACGCACCAGTAACAATTCGTTCACCATTTGGCGGCGGCGTACATACTCCTGAGATGCACGCTGACAGCCTTGAAGGATTAATGGCACAGCAGCCTGGTCTTAAAGTGGTAATCCCTTCTTCTCCATATGATGCAAAGGGACTATTAATTTCTGCTATTCGTGATAATGACCCTGTCATTTTCTTAGAGCACATGAAATTATACCGCTCTTTCCGTGAAGAGGTACCTGAAGAAGAATATACAATCCCATTGGGTGTTGCTGAAGTTAAGCGCGAAGGTACAGATGTAACAATCGTGACTTACGGAGCAATGGTACATGAAGCATTAAAAGCAGCAGATGAGCTTCAAAAAGATGGTAAATCAGCTGAGGTTATTGACTTGCGTACAGTAAGCCCAATCGATATTGAAACAATTATTGCTTCTGTTGAGAAAACAGGCCGTGCAATCGTTGTTCAAGAAGCTCAGAAACAAGCTGGTATTGCAGCGAATGTTGTTGCTGAAATCAACGACCGTGCAATTTTAAGCCTTGAAGCTCCAGTATTGCGTGTAGCTGCTCCAGATACAGTGTTTGCGTTCCCGCAAGCTGAAACGGTTTGGCTTCCAAATTTCAAAGATATTATCGAAACAGCTAATAAAGTACTTAATTTCTAATTGGCAGGGGGGTTACCCCCTTTTATGAAATAGAAAGTAAATCAATAGGAGGTTGAATTCAGTGGCATTTCAATTTAGATTGCCTGATATCGGTGAAGGTATCCATGAAGGCGAAATCGTAAAATGGTTTGTTAAACCAGGCGATGAAGTTCAAGAAGATGATGTATTATGTGAAGTTCAAAATGATAAAGCGGTAGTAGAAATTCCATCTCCAGTTAAAGGGAAAGTTGAAGAAATTCATGTTGGAGAAGGTACTGTTGCAACAGTTGGAGAAGTTCTAATTTCTTTCGACGCTCCAGGATATGAAGACTTGAAATTTAAAGGTGATCACGATGATGAAGCACCTGCTGCTGACAAGAAAACAGAAGCACAAGTTCAAGCAACTGCTGAAGCTGGCCAGGAAGTAAAGAAAGAAGAAGCTCCAGTTCAAGAAGAGAAAAAAGAAGGTGTAGCAATTTCTCAAACTGATGTGGATCCAAACCGCCGCATTATTGCAATGCCATCAGTTAGAAAATTTGCTCGTGATAAAGGTGTTGACATTCGTCAAGTCGCTGGAAGCGGAAAGAACGGCCGTGTCCAGAAAGATGATATCGAAGCATTCTTAAATGGCGGAGCTCAAGCAGCTGCTCCAGTTCAAGAATCAGCACCTAAAGCAGAAGAAACTGCAGCACCTGCAGCAGCTGCGGCTGTTCCTGCTGGAGAATATCCAGAAACTCGCGAAAAAATGAGCGGAATCCGTAAAGCAATCGCGAAAGCTATGGTAAACTCTAAACATACGGCACCACACGTTACTTTAATGGATGAAGTTGATGTAACAAAACTAGTTGCTCACCGCAAGAAATTCAAAGAAGTAGCTGCAAGCAAAGGAATCAAATTAACATTCCTTCCGTATGTAGTAAAAGCATTAACAAGTGCATTACGTGAATTCCCAGCATTAAACACATCACTTGATGATGAAGCTGGCGAAATCATCCACAAGCATTATTACAATATCGGAATCGCAGCTGATACTGAAAAAGGCTTGCTTGTTCCAGTTGTAAAAGATGCTGACCGTAAATCACCATTTGCAATTTCAAACGAAATTAATGAACTTGCAGGCAAGGCTCGTGATGGTAAACTGGCACCTAACGAAATGAAAGGTGCTTCATGCACAATTTCTAATATCGGATCAGCTGGCGGACAATGGTTTACTCCAGTAATCAATCACCCTGAAGTAGCAATTCTTGGTGTTGGCCGTATCGCAGAAAAGCCTGTTGTGAAGGATGGCGAAATTGTTGCTGCACCAGTTTTAGCATTGTCATTAAGCTTTGACCACCGTATGATTGATGGTGCAACAGCTCAAAATGCACTTAACCACATCAAGCGTTTACTTAATGATCCAGAACTATTGTTAATGGAGGCGTAACAAATGGTAGTAGGAGATTTCCCGATTGAAACAGATACTATAGTCATTGGTGCAGGTCCAGGGGGGTATGTTGCAGCTATTCGTGCAGCACAGCTTGGTCAAAAAGTTACAATTATTGAACGCGGCAACCTTGGGGGCGTATGTTTGAATGTTGGATGTATCCCTTCAAAAGCATTAATCACTGCTGGTCACCGTTATGAAGAGGCACAAGGTTCTTCTGTAATGGGAATTACGACTGAAAACGTTAAGGTTGACTTTTCAAAAGTGCAAGAATGGAAAGGCAGCGTAGTTAAGAAGCTTACAGGCGGTGTTGAAGGCCTTTTAAAAGGAAACAAGGTAGATATCGTTCGCGGTGAAGCATACTTTGTTGATGCTAACACACTTCGTGTAATGGATGATAACTCTGCTCAAACGTATACTTTTAAAAATGCGATTATCGCTACTGGCTCACGTCCAATCGAATTACCAACTTTCAAATACACAAAGCGTGTTCTTGACTCTACTGGTGCATTAGCTCTTGAAGAGATTCCTGAAAGCATTGTTGTAATTGGCGGAGGTTACGTAGGTACTGAGCTTGGCGGAGCATATGCAAACTTTGGCACGAAAGTAACAATTCTTGAGGGTGCAGATGATATTCTGAATGGCTTTGAAAAACAAATGTCATCTCTAGTAACACGCAACCTTAAGAAAAAGGGTGCTGAAATTATTACTAAGGCACTTGCAAAAGGTGTTGAAGAAACAGAAACTGGCGTTACAGTTAAATATGAAGTGAGCGGCGAAGAGAAGTCTGTAGACGCTGACTACGTATTTGTAATGGTTGGACGCCGTCCAAATACAGATGAGCTTGGTCTTGAGCAAGTAGGCATCAAGATGACTGATCGTGGAGTAATCGAAATTGATAAGCAATGCCGTACTAGCGTAAGCAATATCTATGCTATCGGTGATATCGTTGAAGGTCCTCCACTTGCTCATAAAGCTTCTTACGAAGGTAAAATTGCTGCTGAAGCTATCTCTGGCCACAACGCTGAAATTGACTATTTAGCAATTCCTGCTGTTGTTTTCTCTGAGCCTGAATTAGCAACAGTTGGTTATACTGAGAAGCAAGCAAAAGATGAAGGAATCGATGTAGTTGCTGCGAAGTTCCCATTTGCAGCTAACGGCCGTGCACTTGCACTAGATAGCACAGACGGATTCTTAAAGCTTGTAACTCGTAAAGAAGATGGGTTAATCATCGGTGCTCAAATTGCTGGTACAAATGCTTCTGATATGATTGCTGAACTTGGTTTAGCGATTGAGTCTGGAATGACTGCAGAAGACCTTGCAATGACAATCCATGCTCACCCAACTTTAGGTGAAATCACAATGGAAGCTGCAGAAGTAGCTCTTGGAATGCCAATTCACATTGTAAAATAAAGTAAAAGAGGCTGGGACAAAACCTACCTCCAAGATAAAAAAGCCGGTGAAATTTTACTCATTGTAAAATTTCACCGGCTTTTATCATTTTTAAATAAAAATAAGGACCACTTCTGATAAAATAAAGTCACCACAACAAATTCAATCAGAAAGAAGGGTCCTTATGTTTAAAGATTATAACATGAATCAAATTATTTTGCCTTTAGATTTAGCAGTGAAATTACAAGAAAATGATATCGCCTTTTCCATCCATCATTTAGTCGAAAGTATTCCTCAAGAAGCTTTTCATTCCTTTAGCCGACAGACTGGCTGTCCATCCTATCATCCACGCATGATGCTGAAAATTATTTTATGCGGCTACACGCAATCTACTTTCTCTGGTCGTAAAATAGAAGGATTATTGAAAGATAGTATCCGCATGATGTGGCTCGCACAAGGATATGAGCCAAGCTACCGCACGATCAACCGGTTCCGTGTACACCCCGAAATGAAAGAATTAATACGCCAATGTTTCGTCCAATTCCGATGTCAGCTGGTTCAGGAGAACCTGATTGATCAAGAAGCGATCTTTATTGATGGCACAAAAATTGAGGCGAACGCTAATAAATTCACGTTTGTATGGAAGAAAGCCATTGAAAAATTCCATGCCAATCTCATTGAAAAGTCTAATCAGTTATACAGCCAGCTCCTTGAAAATGAAATCATTCCTGAAATAAAAAGAGAGAATGAAGAACAGCTTTCGATTGAAGAGTTAAAGCAAGTCGCCAAACAACTAGATGAAGTAGTCGATGATTATACACAAAAAATTGAGAGCTCTGATGATGCAGAAGAGCGTAAACAGCTTCGGAGTGAACGGAAGTCACCAAAACAAATGGTAAAACAACTGAACGATTGGATTGCCCGCAAACAGAAGTATGAAAAGGATTTTAACATGTTTGGCACAAGAAACAGCTATTCAAAAACGGATCAGGATGCAACTTTCATGCGAATGAAAGATGACTATATGCAAAACGGACAATTAAAGGCTGGCTATAATGTACAAATCGCGACAGAAGGACAATACGCACTGGCTTATGATGTGTTTCCAAACCCGACGGATACCAAAACATTAATCCCCTTTCTTGACCGAATTGAACAGGAATTCTTTTCGTTGCCGAAATACATTGTGGCAGATGCCGGTTATGGAAGCGAACAAAATTATGATGACATTTTGACAAAACGCAGCTGTACACCGCTTATTACGTATAATCACTACTTAAATGAGCAAAAGAAAAAGTTCAAACAAGATCCCTTCAAAACAAGTAACTGGGAGTATGATAAGGAAAGTGATACGTTCACTTGTCCGAATGACAAAAAGGTCATGTTTCAATACCATTCAACTCGTTCCGATAAAAGTGGTTACAAGCGACAATTAAAGGTTTATGAATGCGAGGACTGTTCAGACTGCCCATTGCGATCGTTTTGTACAAAAGCACAAGTAGGTACAAATCGTAAACTCATGATCAACGAGAAATGGGAACAGCAAAAAGAATATGTAAAGACAAAGCTTTCGGAAGAAGAAACGGCTGCCATTTACCGTCAACGCAAAACAGACGTGGAGCCAGTTTTTGGATTCTTGAAGGCTAATTTGGGTTTCACTCGGTTTTCGGTTCGCGGTCAATCAAAAGTCGATAACGAAATCGGCCTCGCGTTAATGGCCGTGAATATAAGAAAATCTGCGGCAAGAGCGTAAGATCTTGCCTACCTAAGACCAAAATACATAAGAAAAAAGTGAAATCGACGAGCGATTTCACTTTTTTTCATTGACTGAGACTATTTGTCCCAGCCTCTTTTTATTAAGGATTTGAAAAAAGACTTCAGTTGTATAGAAGTCTTTTTTTAACTATATATTTATTCATACTGTTCAAGTGCGTTTTCAATTGGTTCTATAATTTGATCTTTTTTTACAATTCCATCTACCTTTACGAGTGTCTGATCTTCATATACTAAAACCATCGCTGGACTGCGCTCTAACTCAAATTGATCTAAATATTGCTTTTTATTTTCATAAATAATCTTCATATTTTTTATGGCTTCTGGGTATTTTTGCTTTAATTCAATGATAGCATCATAATAAGCCACTTCTTGACGATAATTTGCCTCGTCAGAAAAGAACAGTATTTGTTGTATATCTTCATTAATCTCCAGGTCAGGCGACTCTGCTTTACTGCAAGAGGAGGATGTTAAGATAAATAGAGCACTAAATAAAAGTAAAAGCATGCCTTTCATCATTTCTCTGCCTCACTTTACACACATTTTTTCCGAAATCTTACAAATTGCCCTCTATACATAAGTATTTTATCACGGTCTACTGCCGAAACCGCAAATGTCACCTAAATGTTATATAAATGAAAAATACAAGCAAAACCTTCAACATATATTTCAAATAAACCAGGTTTTCATTATCAAAAAAAGGGGAGAGTAAATAGAAAAGCGGAAGGCGCTTGCTAAGCCCTGTTTGCGAGGAGTAAAGGTTAACTTTAAATTTCTAGAAAATCCATAAATTTAGTGTATTTAAAAGGCGGTGATGATGGTGTGAAGGTTTATACAGCAGTTATCATACAGCTCATTATATGGAGCGGGTTTACCTTTATTGAATGGCTTTCGAAGTATGATCAATTAGTATTTAAAGCGTTAATGTTTTTTGTGTTTCTTTATCTTGCTGTCATCATTGGCCATTATATTATAAAATCCACACGAAAGACATTTGTTGCAACGATGGTAAGTTTAGCGGTGTATGGTTCTTTTCATGCCATTATGGCCGTAGTGGTTTGAGTAAAGAATGTTTAGGGTATATTTCTTTAGTTATGCGCTCCAGATCTTCGTAAAGAAGTTCTGTACATTCTTGAGTCAGCTAAGATTTGTCTTCATTGAAATTGAAAAGCACTAGTTTATAATTAGGAGCGAGGAGGGACAGCATGAGAATAAAAAGTATATTTGCACTGCTTCTGACATTCATTTTTTTACAAGGCTGTGCAACTGATAATGAATCCAATTCTGCTGAAGAGGTGAATGGACAAGCATCGCAGGAGCAGACGGAAAGCAATAACCATTCTGAGCTAGAGAAACAGGATCGTGAAGAAGAAGAACAAGCAGAGGGAATGAATGAAGAAGAAGAAGAAACTCAGTCTGCAGCAGGCTCACAAGAAGCAGAAAGTAAAGAAGTTGAAAAACAATATCAAATTAATGAAAATACATGGACAGTAGATCCTATTTCAGATGCGAATCCAAAAGTAGCTCTTTTAACCATTGATGATGCACCGGATGCACATGCATTAAAGATGGCGCAGACTCTAAAAAAACTTGATGTAAAGGCAATCTTTTTTGTTAACGGTCATTTGATTAACTCTCCTGAAAAGGAAGATGTCATAAAAGAAATTTATGATCTTGGATTTGCTATTGGGAATCATACATATGGACACAACAATTTAAAGGATCTATCAGAAGAAGAGCAAAAGCAAGAAATAGTAAAGGTTAATGATATGGTTGAAGAAATAACTGGTGAAAGACCACGATTCTTCAGAGCACCTTTTGGTTCTAATACAGACTATAGTAAAAAGGTAGCTGCAGAAGAAAATATGACCATCATGAACTGGACATATGGGTATGATTGGGAGCAGGAGTATCAAACAAAAGAAGCAATTGCTGATATCATGGTCAATAGCCCCTATTTAAACAACGGTGCAAATTTACTCATGCATGATCGGCAGTGGACGATGGAAGCTATGGAAGACATTGTGACAGGTCTGCAGGCAAAAGGATATATTATTGCAGATCCTGAGACAATTAAATAATTATAAAAAAGGAGCCTTATTTAGGCTCCTTTTCTGCAGGCTTCCGGTCCATAAATCTTGCGATGATGGTATAAATAGAGAAGAAAAGCAGAAAAAAACAAAGCAGAGATAAAGCGAAAGGAATAACGCTAAAGTCTGTCTCTTCCTCAAATGGTGAATTGAACTCCACTATGACAGGATAGGAGGCAGTATCTTCCGGAAGCTCCTTTACTTGTCCTAAATAAGGAAATGGTGCACCAAAAACAGCTTTATATGGGAGCTCAGCAGGTTTGTCTGCAACAAATGCATTAAAAACGAAAGGCGAAATAAGTGTAAATGCTAAAGATAGCAAAAGGATTACAACAATTTTTTTATTCATCTGACACCTCAAAGTATGTATAATCATTTAGTTTACTTGCGACGTATTAAGATCATGCCCTTAAATATTCTATCATTGAATAAAAACATATGACAACTTTATTAACGATTAATAATTATGGTTGATAAAATGAGAAGTTCGCAATACAATAGTATTCTAAATAGTTTGAAAAAAAGGAGGTGCCATATGGACAATTTTTCTAAAATTTATGATGAACATGAAAATGTAACTGTACGTTTTGCCGGCTTTGCAACCAAGTTAAAGCGTTATGATTTTGCTATCGTTTATACAAATCTATTTTATAAAAAACCTCTTGTGACCTGTATGCAAACTGGCCGTTCGATCCTCCTTGATCCGCTTGACCTCGAAGATTCGCATTCCGTGCAGAAAATATTCAAAATTGAAACCACAAATCAAACAGAAGATCTTGTTCAATTTTTCAAAGATGCGATCCCAGGAACACATGTTAGTTAAAGATGGTGTTTTGCGAAGCGCTTATCAAGTTGAACCTTATTGGCCCAGTTGAAGTGAGAACACAGATGTTTGTGTGAAGAAAGGCTTGCAAATAGGCCAATCCTGCTTTTCCATTTTTTTATGCCAGTCTCTCAGTTCCTTTGAACACTAATTTTAAATGATTGTACTAAAACTTTACATTAAGCCCGAGCGACTAATAGTTGAAAAAAGCATACAGAGTCGTTCGGGTTTAACACTAACTTTCTTTGCGCATTGTAATAATCTCCAGTTTCCCTATGCATTCTCCAAACATCCAAATCTTCGTTCCCTTGATTAAACTCATTAACAGTCTGCTCAATTAAAAGTCATTCATATATGCTGTATTAATACTTATTATGACATACAATAATGTAAAATAATTAAATGTGTTATACAATTTGATCTTGATTTTTAAATAGTGTCATATTATTATAGATAGTAGATAAAGCGCTTTCAATAAATGAATATGATATTAAGGGAGAGATGAGCAGATGGGTACAATCGTATGCCAAACTTGTAATTCAACTATCGAACATTTCGAGGATGAAAAGGTGACTGTATTATATTCAAAAGGAAGCTGCCAATGTGACCCGCCTAATCAGCAGGAGAAGTAAGAAACCGTAAGGCTGGTGCAGTCAAAAAGCTTTACAGTGAAGAAGTTAGTTTGAAAATAGATGGTGAAAACGACCAGTTTTTTAGCAAGTAATATAAGCCGCCCAATCAGATGGGCGGCTATTTTACATATTCGAAAGGCTTCATGATCAAAGTCTGCCCGAAATTAAAATGCATTTTATCTTTTATCGAATTGCCCGGTGTTCTTTAATAACCCGCAAGTATTTAAAGTCATAATCCTCTGGCCCTTGAACTGGCAATCCTGCTTCCATATTGGTTTTAATATAACGGAGGTTATCGGTCGTGATGATTTCTCCAGGTATAAAAATTGGAATGCCAGGAGGGTACACCATGATAAATTCAGCAATAATTCTGCCTTCAGACTCATCAAATGGAACAAGCTCTGTATCCGCATAAAAAGCGTCACGCGGAGTTAAAGCAAGGACAGGAATATGAGGCAAAAGTACCTCTTGAGTCGTATTAATCTTCTCAGCTTTTCCGTGATATTCAATCGATAACTCTCTTAAAGCATTGATTAGAATATCAGCTTCCTTCTCTGTGTCTCCTGGGGTGACAATACATAAAATATTGTACAAGTCAGACATTTCAACCTCGATGTTATATCGCTCTCTCAGCCATAGTTCAACATCGAAGCCGTTAATTCCCAGTTCCTTTACAGATATAATTAACTTTGTTGGATCGTAATCATAAGCAGCATGTGTCTCTAATACTTCTTCTCCTACACAATATAGGTGATCGAGTTCATTGATGCGTTTTCGAATGGACTGTGCCAATTGAATTGTTTTTTCAATTAGTTCATGTCCTTCCGTTGCAAGTCTTTTTCTGGCAACGTCTAATGAAGCGAGAAGAAGATATGAAGTTGATGTGGTAGTTAGCATGCTTAAAATCGATTGTACGCGCTTATGTGAAACGAGATTACCTTGCATATTTAAAACAGAGCTCTGTGTCATGGAACCGCCAAGTTTGTGAACACTTGTTGCGGCTAAATCTGCTCCAGCCTGCATGGCAGACATCGGCAGGCTTTCATGAAAATGAATATGAACTCCATGTGCTTCATCGACAAGAACAGGAACATTATATGAATGTGATATTTCAACAATTTTTTTTAAGTCTGCAGATACACCAAAATACGTTGGATTAATAACAAGTAATCCTTTTGCATCAGGGTGCTGCTCAAGAGCTCTTGCTACAGAATCTGTTGTAATACCATGAGATATCCCTAACTCAGTATCAATTTCGGGATGAATAAAAATAGGAGTGGCACCAGAAAAAACAATGGCAGACATAACTGATTTATGAACATTTCTGGGTACGATAATTTTATCGCCAGGGCCGCAGACGGACATAACCATTGTCATAATAGCTCCGCTGGTTCCTTGTACTGAGAAAAATGTATGTTCAGCACCAAAAGCTTCAGCTGCCAGGTCTTGTGCCTGCTTGATCATGCCTTTAGGCTGGTGCAGGTCATCCAGAGGTCCAATATTAATTAAATCAATAGATAATGCATTTTCTCCAATAAATTCTTTAAATTCAGGGTCAATTCCTGTCCCTTTTTTATGACCGGGAATATGGAATTGTACAGGATTCTTTTTTGCATGTGCCAATAAGCCGCTAAATAACGGTGTTTCAGTTTGAGACAATGTATTTCCACACCTCTTTAAATTCTAATTTGCAATAAAACATCTGCATTATAGCATTATTCATCGCCTTTGCATAGAAACTTCATACCCCATTAGTTTTCGGGTAAAAAGGATAAAATAAACATTCTTTCATTGGAGAATTTATAATCTTGTTTAAAAACATTTTATTCCATATTTTTAGACAGAGCAAAGCCCTTACAAGCATCACAAAAAAGAAGCTTACATGTTTGCGCTGGCATTCTACTTAGAGTAAAATCAGCAGGAGATAAAACGTAAGGAGGATGACCTTTGGAATATCAATATCCGATTGAACATCATTGGAAGACTGAAGAAATTATTGATGTAATCCAATTTTATCAAAGCATTGAAAGAGCATACGAAAAAGGGATTGAACGTGAAGAACTGATGAAGTCATACCGTCGCTTTAAAGAAATTGTGCCAGGAAAATCTGATGAAAGAAATCTATGCAATGACTTTGAGGAAATGAGCGGCTATTCCCCATTTCGTACAGTAAAAGCAGCTAAGGAAACTGAAGCTGGCAATGTAGTCAAAATGAAAAAGTAAAAAACCTCCCTTGGGAGGTTTTTTGTATTTTAATGTACCATTTCACTATGTTTACGCCATTTTATAGAAGGGTAATAATTTTTTAAATACATGATCTGCAGCTGTGATAAAGTCATTGCCATTCATCTTTATAGCATCCTCACGGCTAATGTTAACGCCACAGAGAATTTCAGCTTTTTTGACAGTTTGCAGACGGATAAATAGGTTTTTAAGTTCATCTTTTGATAAATCACTGTGTTTGTAAACTCCAGGCTTCGTATGATCGCCTGACCAAACAAAATCTTTTGGAATTTCATGATAAAGTTTATCAAGATGATCCTCTAGCTTTTTACCGTATTCTTCTTTATTTGGAGCTTCATAAATCATCGCAAACCAAATGAAAACATGTGTTTCCCAAAGACCAATTTGAAAATGAGGCAGCATTTTATAACCGCGGGGGCTTGACGCAAATGCAACCCAAGTATCATTTGGCGGGTTTTTGGTTCTTCTGGCATGACGGGCAACATGCGGAAAAATCTCATTTCCAGTCTCGGCCGATAGCACCGTTGAGAAGTGTTTGCCTAAATCGTCTAGCTTTGGGCGGATGGTAGTCTTTAGAGCATCCATTCGTTCATCAAGACCATCTATAGTGAAGACCGAAAAATCATCATTTGTAAAACCTGAAAATGTCATATTGAAACCTCCTCTTACTATGTCAAATATTGTAGCATAATCTGCAGGCAAAGAAGAAATAGAATGCATGAGATTAAAAGGTAGGTTATCGCACAATTTTGTTGCAATTCAGAAGACAGAGCATAAGATAATAGTAAAAATAATCAGAAAATTTAAGACTTGAATATCTTTTAAGAAAAACTTTGTTGATAACTTGGAAGGGGTGTATTGTCTAATGAAACAACTTGTAAATTCAACCAAAACGAAAAAAAGCGAAAAGGAAAGAACAGCAGTATTAAGATTGGAACTTGATTATGAGCTGGCTACTTTATTTGATGCAATGACAAGCGAGAATGACAAGTTGAAAACAACAACAAAGCAGAAGCTTGAAAAAATCAGACATGAGCTTCTCAAGCTAAAAGCTTTATAAAATGTAGTTAAGAAGGAGAAAATGGGGAAAAATGTTCTTAATATCTATACAACAGGATTAAAAACGAACTTCCATCATTCGTGGGAGTTCGTTTATTGATGTTAAAACCAACATGAACTTCGCAATCAATGTGCAGTTGTTATATTCGTGAAACTTGAATATTTTGCAGGCTTATTTTAAGCTAAAAGTATTTTAAACAACTTGAAATAACAATCTGGAGATAAAATAAAATAGCCTATAGAAAAGGATGTTAACTATATGACAGATTTAAAAAAGATTGATACATATGCAAAAAAGTGGATTAAAGAAGCAAGTGATAGAATAAAGGATTCTTTTTCTAAAGAATTAACCATTCAGACAAAGTCACATGCTAATGATTTAGTAACGGATATAGATCAGGCAACAGAGCGTTTTTTTATCGAAAAAATTAACAGTGTCTTTCCGGAACACCGTATCTTGGGAGAAGAAGGCTTTGGAGATGATGTTCAGTCATTAGAAGGCATTGTGTGGATCATTGATCCTATTGACGGCACGATGAACTTTGTGCATCAGCAGCGTAATTTTGCTATTTCAATTGGAATCTTTGAAGATGGAGTTGGGAAAATCGGCCTCATTTATGATGTTGTTCATGATGAACTGTATCATGCCATTTCAGGTGAGGGGGCATACCTCAATGACTTAAAAATTCCTCAGATGCGCAAAACGAAACTAGCTGAATCAATCTTAGGTTTAAATGCAACTTGGGTGACAGAAAACAGACGGATTGATTCAAGTCTTTTAACACCTCTTGTAAAAAAATCCCGAGGTACACGCTCATATGGTTCAGCTGCTTTAGAAATTGTTTATGTGGCAACTGGCCGGATTGATGCATACTTAACGTTAAGGCTCGCTCCCTGGGATTTTGCGGCAGGGTTGATTATCATTGAAGAGCTTGGAGGACGTGCAACAAACCTAAGGGGAGAAAAACTTAATATGCTCGAAGGCGGCTCTGTCTTTTTTGCCAATGAAGAATTGCATGATGAGATCATGAAGGATTATCTTCATAATGGAAAATGGTAATCTTTCATGGAGAATGCTTGGAAAATCAGATTATCCCTTCTTCGAAAGTTTAATTTCACAGAGTTCAAAGTGGAAGGAAATTGAATTAGGAGATAGGACTCTTGAAACCTTTTTGAAGGATCATGAGTATGCAGGAGGGGAATGGAGAGTATGGGAACTGGGCGGAACTCCTATTTCCGTATCTCACCACACTCAGTCTTCACCTTCAAATAAAAAGCCTTGGCTTGGAACATTGCTTGTTCATTCTGGATTTAGAAGAAAAGGCTTTGGTGAAAGGATTTTAGACAAGCTCTCGGATGAAATGAAGGATAAGGGTCATAAAGCAATTTATGCGGGTGTTCCGATCATGGAAAATGAGTGGATTTCTTTCTTATCAGAATGCGGCTATGAACAATTCAAGCTTGAAAAAGACAAGCAAGATGTCCAGTATTTAATTTTTGTCAAACCGACGATGATGTAGCGTAATAAGTGATGGAGGAGGTGCAGCAGATATTGCTGCACTTTTTTCAGTTATTAAAAGTTGTAGGGAAACTAATAAAGCTGTTTAGTTTTTTATGAATTTAGGATGAAATTTAAATTTTTTATACTTTCTACTTACAAACCTGCAACACGTAAAAAGGCGTCCGCTTTGGATCGCCCTTTTAAACGCTACAATAATCCTTTTTCGCGCATTTTCTTTTTTGTCTTGAAGCCAAAACCCATTACAACAAATAAACCAGCAATACATGCTAGAATGCCTAATATACTTCTTTCACTAATGGCAATTCCAATTGCTCCAATACATATAGCAGCGGCGACCGCACAAGCTAATAAAGGCCATTGAATCTTTTTCATTATCGCCATTCCTTTCCGCAGGGCTGTTTTGTCTGTGGCGATGGCCGCATCAAAAACATGTTTGCTTACCCTTTCAATTAGATGCTTTCTGTTCTCTTTTTACCATACAATGATGGAAAAACTCTAGTAATACTCTATAAAAGCTATTCTTAATAAATATTTTACATAAAAAGCTTTTAGCTTTCTAGTTTGTTTATGGTATAATGTTTCAGTTATCGTATAAAAATGAAGCTAAAAGCTATTATTTGATAAATAGGCTAGGAGGAAAATTTTTTGAAACTCAGAGAAAATATTCGTAATATTGCTATAATCGCGCACGTTGATCACGGTAAAACGACGCTTGTTGACCAGCTTTTAAAGCAATCTGGTACATTTAGAACAAACGAGCATGTAGAAGAGCGTGCAATGGATTCAAATGATATCGAAAGGGAGCGCGGTATTACCATTTTGGCTAAAAATACTGCAATCCAGTACAAAGATACACGCATAAACATTCTTGATACACCTGGACATGCTGACTTTGGTGGAGAAGTAGAGCGTATCATGAAAATGGTAGACGGCGTATTACTAGTCGTTGATGCTTATGAAGGCTGTATGCCGCAAACTCGCTTCGTGCTTAAAAAGGCGTTAGAGCAAAACTTAACACCGATTGTTGTTGTAAACAAAATCGACCGTGACTTTGCTCGTCCTGAAGAAGTAATTGATGAAGTACTTGATTTGTTTATTGAATTAGATGCAAACGAAGATCAGCTTGATTTCCCAGTTATTTATGCATCTGCTATCAACGGAACAGCTAGTGTGGATCCAGATCCTGCAAAGCAGGATGAAAACATGCAGTCTCTATATGAGACAATTGTTGATAATATTCCAGCACCAGTTGATAACAGTGAAGAGCCGCTTCAGTTCCAAGTTGCACTTCTTGATTACAACGACTATGTCGGCAGAATCGGAGTTGGACGTGTGTTCCGCGGAACAATGAAGGTTGGTCAGCAGGTAGCTCTTATGAAGCTAGATGGCTCTGTTAAACAATTCCGTGTAACGAAAATCTTTGGTTTCTTTGGCTTAAAGCGTGAAGAAGTTCAAGAAGCAAAAGCTGGGGATTTAATTGCTGTATCTGGAATGGAAGATATCAACGTTGGGGAAACAGTTTGCCCAGTTGAGCATCAAGAGGCATTGCCGGTATTAAGAATTGATGAGCCTACTTTACAGATGACTTTCCTTGTAAACAATAGCCCATTCGCGGGTAAAGAAGGAAAATACATCACTTCACGTAAAGTGGAGGAAAGATTGCGTGCGCAGCTGCAGACAGATGTAAGCTTACGTGTTGAAAATACAGAATCACCAGATGCATGGATCGTTTCCGGCCGTGGTGAGCTTCACTTATCTATCTTAATTGAAAATATGCGCAGAGAAGGATTTGAGCTTCAGGTATCTAAGCCGGAAGTTATCATCCGTGACATTGATGGCGTAAGATGTGAGCCAATTGAGCGTGTACAAATTGATGTTCCTGAAGAGCATACAGGCTCTATTATGGAATCGATTGGAGCACGTAAAGGTGAAATGCTTGATATGGTGAATAACGGAAATGGCCAAGTGCGCTTAACTTTTAATGTGCCTGCTCGCGGCTTAATTGGTTATACAACTGAATTCTTAACGTTAACACGCGGATACGGAATTATAAACCATACATTTGACAGCTATCAGCCAGTTGTTGCTGGACAAGTAGGCGGCAGACGTCAAGGTGTGCTTGTTTCTATGGAAAGCGGCAAATCGTCTACTTATGGTATCATGCAAGTAGAAGACCGCGGTGTGATCTTTGTTGAGCCTGGTACTGAAATTTACGAAGGTATGATTGTTGGAGAGCATAACCGTGAAAGTGATCTTACTGTAAATATTACAAAAGTAAAACAAGCTACGAACATTCGTTCAGCGAACAAGGATCAGACAGCAACAATGAAAAAGCCTCGCATCATGACGCTTGAAGAAGCATTGGAATATTTGAATGACGATGAGCTTTGTGAAATTACACCTGAATCAATCCGTTTGCGCAAGAAAATTCTAGACAAGAACGAGCGTGAGCGTGTAGCGAAGAAGAAGAAACTAGCAGAAACAAACTAAGCTTTATGAGGGGGGCGAGAAGTTATGGTTGAAGAAAGATTATCTTTTTTCGCAGCTCTATTTAAAGTCCATGAAAACCCTGATTTAGGTATGTGGCTTTTGTATATTACAATAGTCCTCTTATCGATTTTAGTCTTTAAGCTAGGCTTTGCAAAAAAACTTCCTCTGGGGAAATCAGTTGTGATTTACTCATTTCTGATCCTCGGCTGTACCCTGCTTACCTTTTTAGGTGTTTTCCTGCCTGTTGCAGAAGGCCTTGTGGTTGCTGCCTTAATTTTAATTATTTATAAAATTAGGCTCCATCAGGAAAAGAAGCAGCAAGCCAGTGCAGAATAATTGTATTTTCAGCTATGATGCATTGATTTTTAAAAAAAGCCAGACGCTATAAGCGTCTGGCTTTTTTGATACCCTCTTCATTCAATCCTACTCCGTTGGATTGGAATCTGTTAGAAGTTTGGGTTTTTAGATCGATCTACCATTCATCATCACTTTTAGGGCTTTTATAAAGCCTGAAATTCCCCGTGGCAGCACGCTGCTTTGTTCTTTCTGCAATGCGGTCCTCACAAACTTTACACATATATGTATGAATAGGGCGATTGCGTAATCTTTTCGCCTCAGCAGAATCGTTTGGAATGGATTCTATTTTATCACATAGTACACATTTAACTCGCATATATTACACCTCAGTTAATAGTTCTTTCTTTTATTATAATATAACACAACTTCTGTTTCGAATTTAATTATCTCAGCAAAAGAGGGGATGGAAGTAATAAAGTGGTTACACGTCCTTGGCGGTTCCTTTTGAAAAAGGGGTGAAAGTTGAAACAAGTATTAAAAACATACTATGATAGTGATAAAGAGGAGGTGCCTTCATCATGGCTAACAGAGTTGAAAATCAATTGACAGAGCCGCTGTTCAAAGAAATGCAAAAGGAGCGTTTTGTTACTTTGGCAACAGTTGATTATGAGACAGGCGGCCCAAATGTACATGCCTTATCGTGGATAATGGCAAAGAATGAAAAAACAATTTATTTTGCAGTTGAAAGCCATTCGAGGATCATTCAGAACATAAAAGAGAATAATCAGGTCATTGTTCACATTATTGCTGATGAATCTGCTTATTCAATAGCTGGAAACACGATCATTAAAGAAGATGTTCTTAATCATCTGCCGTTAAAACTGACACTGGTTTCAATGCGAATTGATGAGGTTAGGGATGTGATGTTCTACGGAGCGAAAATGACAGTACAGCCTCATTATGATAAGACATATGATCTGGAAGCAGCTTCCCGGCTGGATGATCAGGTCATGGATGCAATGAAAAAAGCTTAGGCCGGAATTCTGAATTCCTTACAAAAGGAGTCTAAAATTCCATACATAAGCTTTTTCTTTTTATCGTCGGATTCTTTTTGTCATGTTAAATGATACCTAGTTATTTTCATTATTGCTGTTCTTAGATTCTTTTCCGTTTTTGTAATGATTAGATTGTTCCTGCTGTTTCTGTTCTAATTTTTGTTCTTGATTATTATTAAGTCTTTTATCCGGCTCTTCAGTAGCGTTGCGCGGATTCGGATCAACCATATCTGCCGGTACTTCAGGTATTAATCTGCCGGAAACATCTGCTAATTCATTCATGATGCCCTGAAGCGGCCGGCCAGCTCCAATATCATCTCTAATCTCACGCAAGCGGGCATTAATATCTGGGTCAGCTACTACCAGTGCTCTTGCACCATGCGGATCTTTTTTTAAACTTTCAGCAACTGAAAATTTAATCGAACCAACTTCAGAACGATCAAGATCCTGATTAACATCAATCCCAACGATTGCGTACTGGCCAAGGACGATGGCGGTTGCATCGTTTACGTTAGGTAAGCTTGTAGCCAGATCGACAAGGTGTTTAGAGATTTCCTGCCCTGTCTGACGATCTGTTTCCTGTATGGTGCTGTTCCGAACATTTATTGCATTTTGACCAGTATTTTGGTTTAGACCAGAAGCATTATTTTGGTTATTATTCATTCCGCATCCAGTTAATAAAAGACTGGCAAATAGTAAAAAAAGAATATACCTCATTACCTTTACCTCCAATGTTAGAATTAGACCATATTTAGTTATGGGTGAAATAAGCCTGATTTAATCTGAACCTTTCTTGATTATTGTGTAAAATATCTTCTATCTTTATGCAGAAAAACATATAGTTTACCAAAGTTCAATTTGTCCCATTCCTTTTTCCAGCAAGAAGTGTGAATGGGATCTGCAAAACATATTGCACAATACTATGGCTACGAGGGCAGGAGGCATCGGGATTGAGAAAAATTTATGTGTTAGATACAAATGTCTTGTTGCAAGACCCATTTTCCATTTATTCTTTTGAAGAAAATGAGGTGGTTATTCCAGCAGTCGTTTTAGAAGAAGTCGATTCTAAAAAAAGATATATGGACGAAATAGGCAGGAATGCAAGGCAGGTATCGAGGCTCATAGACAGCATGAGATTAAATGGCAAGCTTCATGAGAAAATTCCGCTCGAAAACGGCGGAAGCCTTCGAATTGAATTAAATCACAGATCATTTCATCAGCTTCAAGAAATTTTTGTAGAAAAAACAAATGATAACCGCATATTAGCTGTTGCCAAAAATCTCTCTCTTGAAGAAGAAACAAAAGGAAACGGCAAACCTGTGATCCTGGTAAGCAAGGACGCATTGGTTCGTGTAAAGGCTGATGCAATTGGTTTAATGAGCGAAGATTTCTTAAGTGATCGGGTAATTGAAAACGACCATATTTATACTGGGTTTTTAGAGGTATATGTACAAAAGGAAGAGTTGAATAAGTTTTATGAAAAAGGTGAGCTATTACTTGCAGATATTGTGAATCATCCCTTCTACCCAAATCAATTTCTGGTTATGAAGGATGCGTTGGGATCTTCTTCATCAGCACTTGGGATGGTTGATTCTTCTGGCAAAAAAGTTAAAAAGCTGATTTTTGACTTTGAACATATATGGGGAATTAAGCCGCGAAACGTACAGCAGACAATGGCTTTGGAATTGCTGCTGAAAAAAGATATTCCGCTGATTACTCTTATTGGAAAAGCGGGAACAGGAAAGACATTATTAGCGCTTGCTGCGGGACTAATGCAAACAGAGGACTATGGCCACTTTAAAAAACTTCTTGTTGCTAGGCCCATTGTTCCAGTTGGCAAGGATTTAGGATTTTTGCCAGGAGAAAAGGAAGAAAAGTTAAGACCTTGGATGCAGCCGATTTACGATAATCTGGAATATTTATTTAACGTCAAAAAGCCAGGTGAGCTCGATGCCATTTTGGCGGGAATGGGTTCAATTGAAGTGGAAGCACTGACATACATCCGCGGGAGAAGTATTCCAGATCAATACATTATTATTGACGAAGCGCAAAATTTAACCAAGCATGAAGTAAAAACGATTCTTACAAGAGTAGGGGAAGGAAGTAAAATTGTCCTAATGGGGGATCCTGAGCAAATTGATCATCCATATTTAGATGCATATAATAACGGATTAACCTATGTGCTGGAGCGTTTTAAAGATCAGACAGTTTCTGGTCATGTAAAACTCGTGAAGGGAGAAAGATCTGGTCTGGCTCAGCTGGCTGCCGATTTGCTCTAAAAAAAATCATGTCAAAAAGGGCTGCTTTTGCCTTTTTGACATGATTTTTAGTGATTCTCCTTTGCTGGAGCTACTTAATTTGGAATGATGAAATGTTTTTAAATGGACTATTAGAATTGCTGCCATCACCAAAATAAGCATGAATAGGTCCGTCTTCCTTCAATGGCTTTCCTTCTTTTGAAAATCCGAGAATCATACCCATTGCATCTTCTAAAGACACTTGCTCTTCTCCGTTACGGCTGATTATAATGACACTTGAAGCATCTTCATAAGGCTCTGCGTTTTTAATAAATGGGGCTAACGGAATGCCGAAGGTGCCAGTCAAAACTTTTTCTTTTTCAAACTTTTTTTCTGATTTTAGTGTAGGCGGATAAATGGCACCTTCCATGATTTCTCTGTCCCAATGCTTTGAAATAGACTTGGTGTATTCTTCCAGTGCATCCGTTTTTTCAATGGCTTCATCAAAATATGTATTTAAATCCACGCGGCGGTCATCAAAGATCCAAACACCTGGATCTAATGTTATCGGAAATTTTACATTTCCGCTAATTGATATAATATTTTCCATTACAATTCCCTCCCAGTTGTTCAGCGCTTACATATGGATAAAATTATACCCCTAATTTCTTTTATTGTCATTTTTTCAAATTGGCAGGAAAGTTGAAAGATTCAAGTGTTTAATCCGCTTATTTGAGACTATATAAATTTTTAAGACAAATTAACGGAAGCTTGTCCGTATTATTCTTGCTTTTTTTATAGGTTAAGTATAGAATTTATAGATAGGATAGTCGCTCGGAAACGGGGGGATTGATGTTGGCTTCTGAAATGATTATGGATCATAAAGAGAAAGCTAATGCACTGCTTAAAGCAGATGCTGATAAAATATTAAAACTAATTAAGGTCCAAATGGACAATTTAACAATGCCTCAGTGCCCTTTGTATGAGGAAGTTCTTGACACGCAGATGTTTGGCTTATCTCGAGAGATAGATTTTGCTGTCCGTTTAGGCTTAATAGACGATCAGGAAGGGAAAGCTATACTTGGTGAATTAGAACGTGAGCTATCAGCTCTGCATGAAGCATCAGTTAAAAAATAACTGAAAGAACTCAAACATTCATTGTGATGTTTGAGTTTTTTTACACCTGCAACTTTTTAAAAAACACTGTATTTCCCAGTTAGTTTTTTGTAACAGTAAACTTAAATAGTATGACATTATTATAGAATATTATTAATTAGTATGTTACATTAAAAGAGAACAGAATTGCTAGTTTTTGCTCTCTTCTCATGATGCAGGCAGGAAATCCTACACTTAAGTCGAATAACTATGACAACCTAGAAAATAAGGGAAGAGGACCAATGTTTAAAAAAATATTAAAATCTTATGATTACACTCTACTAGCTGTGGTTGTGCTGCTCTGTATATTTGGTCTCGTAATGGTTTACAGTTCAAGTATGGTCATGGCAGTCCAATATTATGGGCAGTCTAGCGATTTTTTCTATGAAAAACAAAAAACGAACTTAATCATCTCTGCTTTTGTGCTCATTGTTGTAGCTTTATTTCCATACAAAGCACTTATGAGCAATAAGATTCTTGTTCCAATGGTGTTTTTATCAATTATTGGGCTATCCGGCCTCTTCATAATTGGAACTGTTGCAGGAAATGCACTGAGCTGGTTTGAAGTAGGAACACGGAGTCTGCAGCCGGCAGAATTTGTCAAACTAAGTGTCATTATCTACCTGGCAGCTGTTTATGCAAAAAAGCAGCCTTACATAAATGAGTTCAACCGCGGGGTAGCACCGCCGCTTGCTTATTTAATACTGGTTTGTATGTTAATTGCAGTGCAGCCTGATTTTGGTACAGCAGCAATCATCTTTTTAATTGCTGCCACAATTATTTTTGCTTCTGGCATGAATTACAAAAATATTTTTAAACTTGGCTTAATCGGCATCTCCATTTTAGTGCCGATCGTCCTGTTGCTTAGAGAAAAAATATTCTCTGAAAAAAGACTTGGCAGATTTGAAGCCTTCATTGATCCATTTGGATCCGAACACGGCTACCAGCTCTCAAACTCTTTTATATCTTTAGGAATGGGCGGATTAAAAGGTCTGGGTTTAGGTGAGAGTGTGCAAAAATTAGGCTATTTACCAGAGGTGCATACTGATTTTATTATGGCAGTCATTGCTGAAGAGTTAGGCATTTTTGGTGTTAGTTTTGTGCTGCTGGGTTTAGGGTATATCGTTCTGAGGGGCTATTACATAGGAATGAAATGCAAAGATCCATTTGGAAGTCTGCTTGCGATCGGGATTTCAAGCATGATTGGAATTCAGGCGTTTATAAACTTAGCAGGCATTTCTGGGGTGATCCCGCTAACAGGTGTTACTTTGCCGTTTATAAGTTATGGTGGTTCTTCACTGCTGCAAATGTCTATTGCAATTGGTGTCCTTTTAAATGTATCAATGTTTGTAAAATATGAAGAAAAATATAAACATAAAGCTGAAAACCCTGTGCCTGAAAGTGCTCCGCTATATTCTAGCGGTGCTTCTATCGGGCGCAAGTAAAATAAATCATAAGAAAACTATAACAAAGTCGGGGTGTTTTTTATGGATCAGCGTATTCGCAAAGTTTTGGTGGCAAACAGAGGAGAAATTGCTATTCGTGTTTTTCGGGCTTGTACCGAACTAAATATTAGAACAGTTGCTGTCTATTCCAAAGAGGACTCTGTTTCCTATCATCGATATAAAGCAGACGAAGCTTACCTTGTTGGAGAAGGGAAAAAACCGATTGATGCCTATTTAGACATTGAAGGCATTATTGAGATTGCAAAAGAAAGTAATGTGGATGCGATCCACCCAGGCTATGGATTCTTATCTGAGAATATTCAGTTCGCTAAGCGCTGCGAAGAAGAAGGAATTAAATTTATTGGCCCTCATTCAAGGCACTTAGATATGTTTGGCGATAAGGTAAAAGCAAGAACTCAAGCTCAGCTGGCAGGCATTCCTGTCATTCCGGGAAGTGACGGGCCAGTTGCCAGCTTTGATGAAGTTGAGCATTTTGGAGAGCAGCACGGCTATCCAATTATCATTAAAGCCTCTTTAGGCGGCGGCGGACGCGGGATGCGAATTGTTAAAAGTGCCGGCGAGGTAAAAGAAGCATACGATCGTGCTAAATCAGAAGCGAAAGCTGCCTTTGGAAATGATGAAGTGTATGTAGAGAGGTTTGTCGAAAACCCTAAACATATTGAGGTGCAGATTATTGGGGATGAGCATGGAAATATCGTACACTTGTTCGAGAGAGATTGTTCCGTGCAGCGCCGTCATCAAAAGGTAGTGGAAGTAGCGCCGTGTGTGTCATTAGACGAAAATGTAAGAAATGATATTTGTGAAGCTGCTGTCAAGCTCATGAAAAATGTTGACTATATTAACGCAGGAACAGTCGAATTCCTTGTTTCAGGAAATAAATTTTACTTCATTGAGGTAAATCCCCGTGTTCAGGTTGAACATACAATCACTGAAATGATTACGGGTGTTGATATTGTTCAATCACAAATTATGATTGCTGAGGGTCATGATTTGCACGGTGAGACGGTTGGAATCCCACAGCAGAACGATATACATATTACAGGATTTGCCATCCAGTCAAGGGTGACAACAGAAGATCCTCTCAATAACTTTATGCCTGACACTGGAAAGCTAATGGCTTATCGATCAGGCGGTGGCTTTGGTGTCAGACTTGACGCCGGCAATGCATACCAGGGAGCAGTGATCACTCCTCACTATGATTCATTGCTTGTAAAGCTTTCTACACATGCGATGACATTTAAGCAGGCATCTGCAAAAATGATTCGAAATCTTCAGGAATTTCGAATTCGCGGTGTAAAAACGAATATTATGTTCCTTGAGAATGTTGTAAAGCATCAGAAATTCCAAAAAGGTGAATATGACACGTCGTTTATTGATCAGACACCAGAACTTTTTATTTTTCCAAAAAGAAAAGACCGCGGCACAAAGATGCTTTCTTATATTGGCAATGTAACGATTAACGGGTTTCCAGGAGTTGAAAAGAGCAAACGTCCTGCTTTTGAAGCACCAAGAATCCCGAAAGTAAAACATAATGAACCTTATCAGCAGGGCACAAAGCAAATTTTAGAAGAACGCGGTGCTGAAGGCTTGGTAAAATGGATAAAAGAACAGCAAAAAGTTCTTCTGACGGATACAACTTTTAGAGATGCCCATCAATCTCTGCTTGCTACGCGTGTAAGGACAACCGATTTAAAGCATATTGCCGAACCGACAGCTAAACTTCTTCCCAATATGTTCTCTTATGAAATGTGGGGTGGAGCCACATTTGATGTCGCGTACAGGTTTTTGAAGGAAGATCCATGGGAAAGACTGCTGACGTTAAGAGAACAAATGCCTAATGTCCTGCTGCAAATGCTGCTTCGTGCTTCCAATGCAGTTGGATATAAAAACTATCCAGATAATGTGATACGAGAATTTGTTGAAAAAAGTGCTTATGCAGGAATTGATGTATTCCGTATTTTTGACAGCTTGAATTGGGTTAAGGGTATGGAGGTAGCAATAGATGCCGTTCGGCAGACAGGTAAAATTGCAGAGGCTGCTCTTTGCTACACTGGGGATATTTCTAATCCGCTTAAGACTAAATATGACCTTAATTACTACAAGTCCTTAGCTCGCGAGCTTGAGCAGCAGGGTGCACATATTTTAGCCATCAAGGATATGGCGGGATTACTTAAACCGCAATCAGCATATGCACTTATTTCCGAGTTAAAAGAAACGATTGATATACCAGTTCACTTGCATACTCATGATACGAGCGGAAACGGCATATTCACTTACGCAAAAGCGATTGAAGCAGGAGTTGACATTGTTGATGTTGCTTTAAGCTCTATGGCTGGCTTAACTTCACAGCCGAGTGCAAACTCCCTCTATTATGCATTAGAAGGTACAGAACGTATGCCTGACATGAACATACAGGCGTTAGAACAATTAGCACATTACTGGGAAGATATCCGTAAATATTACCATGATTTTGAGAGTGGCATGGTAGCTCCTCATACGGAAGTTTACGAGCATGAAATGCCTGGCGGGCAATACAGCAATCTGCAGCAGCAGGCAAAAGGTGTTGGCCTTGGTGATAAGTGGGATGAAGTAAAAACGATGTATTCACGGGTTAACGAAATGTTTGGAGATATCGTTAAAGTGACACCATCTTCCAAAGTGGTTGGAGATATGGCTTTATATATGGTTCAAAATAAATTATCAGAAGAAGATGTTTTAACAAAAGGACTTTCACTGGATTTTCCAGATTCGGTCGTGGAGCTCTTCGAAGGGTATCTGGGACAGCCGTATGGAGGATTTCCGGAACAGCTCCAAAAAGTCATCCTAAAAGACAAAAAAGCAATTACTGTCCGACCGGGAGAGCTGCTGGAGGATGTAGATTTCCCTGCCTTGAAGGAAAAGCTCTTTAAAGAGATCGGCCGTCAAGTAACAAGCTTTGATGCTATTGCATATGCTTTATATCCGAAAGTCTATATGGATTATATTAAAACGCATCAGCAGTTTGGTGATATTTCCGTTCTGGATACACCAACATTCTTATATGGAATGGAGCTTGGGGGAGAGATCGAAGTAGAAATCGAGACTGGAAAAACGTTAATCGTAAAACTAGTTTCAATAGGAGAACCGCAGCCGGATGGAACAAGAGTTGTTTATTTTGAATTAAACGGACAGCAGCGTGAAGTTATTATTAAGGATGAGAGTATTAAGTCAACAATCGCTGTAAAAGCAAAGGCAGATCCGCATAATGAACAGCACATAGGTGCGTCGATGCCTGGAACTGTAATTAAAGTGTTGGTAGAAAAAGAAGCGAAAGTTCAAAAAGGTGACCACTTAATGATTACAGAAGCCATGAAAATGGAAACTACGGTTCAAGCTCCATTCTCTGGAATCGTAAAGGGAATTCATGTTAGCAATGGTGAAGCCATTCAAACAGGAGATCTTTTAATTGAAATAAGCAAAGAGTAACAAAAAAACTCGCCAATCGGCGAGTTTTTTTGTTGCGTTCATCATCAATTCTTGGTTTATGGAATGGTAATCGGCGGTATAGTAGTTTTAGACTCTGCTTTTTTTTGATTTTCTGTATTTTTAAGTATAACTGTATTATGTTTATTTCTGGATAACAGTAAAATGAAATATGCAAGAACCCCGAATAGACAAGTGATAAAGAAAGCATGAGCCAAAGCAATAATTAAATTTAATCTAGTAATAACGACCAGAGCACCGGCAATTACTTGCAGTGACACAAGGCTGAATGCTGCAATCCATCCGCCGTATATCACTTTTTGATTTTTATAATGCTTAATGGCGATATACGTTACATACGCAATCCAGATAAAGATGAGACCAGCTGCTGCCCGGTGCCCCATTTGTACCCACTGATGAAAACTTTCTGGCATGTAGAAGCCGTCGTTCACACATAGCGGCCAATCTCTGCATACCAAACTAGCATCCACATGGCGAACAAGAGCACCTGTATAAACAACGAACAGGCTATATATGGTAATGCCGATCATATGAAATTTCATACGCTTATCAATAATTAATTTTTCAGCTTCAAATTTCTTATCTACTTCAAAAATTAGCAATGTCAGCAAAAAGACGGCAGCAAATGAGATAAGAGAGATGCCAAAATGAAGCGCCATAACAAAATCAGATTGGCCCCACTTAACAGCAGCAGCGCCGATTAATGCTTGTAACACTAAAAAAATAAAGGAAGCCAATGATAAAAATTTTGTTTCACGGATATGTCCAATCTTTTTCCATGACCAGATCGATAGAACAAGCACCATGATGCCAACACTGAATGTTACAGCTCTATGTGCAAACTCGATCACTAGTTCCATTGTAATCTCGGAAGGAATTAACTGTCCGTGGCATAATGGCCACGAGTTGCCGCACCCTTCACCTGAATCGGTTTTTGTTACGAGAGCACCGCCTAGTAGTATTAGAAGCATTCCGAGCGTAGTCAGAACGGCAAACCACTTAAGTTTTTTCTGCAAAATTTTTCACCTTCTTAATAATTGTCTACTGTTTATCATATCAAATGAGTCTTTTGAATTAAAAGGTATTTGTATATTAAGTTCACTTTTTTGATAGTACAGGATGGGGAAGATATTTACAACCGTAATTCTAGCAGTTCTTTTATTTAATTGAAAAATGGTTGAAAGTTACCACATATTTTGCTAGAAATATAAATGAGGGTAATTTTGGGAATCCGTTTAAGTAATTTAAGTAAAATTGATTCCTGCTTCTTAAAATAAAAGATACATAGTTTTGTAGTAAAGGTTAAAATAAAGCGCATACATAATATGTAGTAAAATAGTGGATTCCTTCTTAACTGAATACGTAACTGTCCTGTTCTTCAGAGGGATACCAGCTACGTGTTCGCAGCCGTGCGAGCATAAACTGGTAAGAAAAATCTCATTTAAGAAGCTGAATATGTAATTACAATATATTATCGCAGAAAAGCAACAAATAATTAATAATTTTTATTTTTTGACACAAATTATTCATAATTATTTCAAAAAAATTTCACAAAATAGCTAAAAAATGTGATTTAATATAACAAAAGAGTGTTTAAGGTAACGGTATCATATGGATGTTAACACTATTTACGTAGTGGAAAACTATTTTCTATATAATTTTTAAGCATTCTCTCAATTTTTATTACAAATATGGCAAAGTGAGCAATAATGCTATATAGTAGATGATGGTGCATTTATACGTTGTTGTATTTGTAATATAAGATAAAGGAGGAGAATTTATGGCAAACTCGAGGGCTTTCAGCGAAGCTGGAATCGAGGGGAATGAAGGAAGCCTGAAAAACGGTTTGCCGTCTACGACAGTGTGGAAGGATTTTATGGCACTGATTAAAGTCGGCATCGTAAATTCTAATGCGATTACTACTTTTACCGGAATATGGCTTGCATTGCATTTTACCGGAAAAGGGTTTTTCCATAATCTTGATATTGTGTTTTTTACATTAGTTGGGTCTTCTCTAATTATCGCAGGTTCATGCAGTTTAAATAACTATATTGATCGCGATATTGATCACCTGATGGAAAGAACAAAATCCAGGCCGACTGTAACAGGGAAAGTTAACCCGGTTATGGTTGCTATTATGAGTTTTGCCTTTATATCAGGAGGAACTCTGCTGCTTCTGCTGACAACGAAAACAGCTGTTTTGATTGGTTTAGTTGGCGTTTTTAGCTATGTTGTACTGTATACGCTTTGGACAAAAAGAAGATTTGTTTCAAACACAATCGTTGGCAGCATCTCTGGTGCGGTTCCGCCTTTAATCGGATGGGCTGCAGTTGATGCCAATTTAGATCCAATGGCGTGGGTTTTATTTTTGATTATGTTTATATGGCAGCCACCGCATTTTTATGCTTTAGCTATGAGAAGAGCAGAAGAGTATAGGGCTGCAGGTGTACCGATGCTTCCTGTTGTTAAAGGATTTAAGGTAACGAAGATACATACATATGTGTGGATCATTTTATTGATTCCGCTTCCATTTCTTCTTCCGGCTTTAGGAACACCATTTATTGCTTTTGC
Source organism: Cytobacillus gottheilii (assembly GCF_001636345.1). Classification (GTDB taxonomy): domain Bacteria; phylum Bacillota; class Bacilli; order Bacillales; family Cytobacillaceae; genus Cytobacillus; species Cytobacillus gottheilii. Next base: position 2,965,723 of record NZ_KV440945.1, on the reverse strand, counting down.
GACATTACTGAATCTAGGATGGATTGCAGTTGGAGTGTATGCAAACAAATTTAAAGACGACATTAAGTGGGCAACTTTAATGTTCGTATACTCCATACAATATCTGACCATCCTGTTTGTAGCTATGGTAATTGTCACACTTATATAATTATTTATTTTTTGTTAGGAAATTTTCTCTTTCCTTAGTTTCATGAAGAGAGGATTTATCCATATTTATCATCAACATTAAGAAATTTTATACGAAAGAGGGGTATGTTTTAGCTATGAAAAGGCTTTTAAAAGGGCGTCTTAGTTTTATTTTTCTGTTTGCGATGCTAACGCTAATACTGTCCGGCTGTGGAGAACCGTTTCTATCGACGCTTCAGCCTGCAGGAGAAGTTGCTCGTACGCAGTATGATTTGATGCTGTTAAGCGTAGTGATCATGGTGGGTGTTATCATTGTTGTAACAGCAATTTTCCTTATTGTGCTATTTAAGTTCCGCCGTAAGGATGAAAGTATTCCAAAACAGGTTGAAGGAAGTCACAAGCTTGAAATTATCTGGACTGTTATCCCGATCCTTCTCCTTCTTGTTTTAGCAGTGCCAACTGTTAAAGCAACATTTGATTTAGCTGACGTTTCTCCAATGGAAGAAACAAATGAGGATGGCAAGACTGATGTTACGACAGTAAATGTACGTGCCAACCTATATTGGTGGGAATTTGAATATCCAAACGAAGAAATCATTACAAGCCAAGAGCTTGTCGTTCCTACTGATGAAAGAGTTTATTTCAATTTGATTGCATCTGACGTAAAGCATTCATTCTGGATTCCAGCTGTTGGCGGAAAGATGGATACGAATACGGACAACGTAAATAAATTCTGGCTTTCATTTGATGGAGATAAAGCTGGTGAGATGGAAGACAATATTTTCTACGGGAAATGTGCTGAGCTATGCGGACCTTCACATGCTTTAATGGATTTCAAGGTTAGAGCGATTCCTCGTGATCAATTTGATCAGTGGGTAGGCAATATGCAATCTGTTACTGAGCCTGTAGCTGCTGAAAGTGCAACTGCACAGCAAGGTCAGGAAATTTTCAACAATAGCTGTATCGGATGTCACGCTGTTACTCCAGCTAACACAACTCCTGAAGCAGCACGTATGGCACCGAATTTAACAAACTTTGGTGACCGTGAACATATTATCGGATATCTTGAAAATAATGAAGAAAACATTAAAAAATGGCTGAATGATCCTGAAAGTCTGAAGCCTGGAAACAAAATGACCGATACTTATGGTGATTTATCCGATGAAGAAATTGATGCACTTACACAATACTTAACGGGTCTTAAAGTTCAAGATTAAAAGGGGATTTGTTTAAAAGGGAGGTAAAATTGTGAGTACCTTAGCTCAGAAAAAGGGGTTCGGCGCTACTATATGGGACTATCTGACAACAGTTGACCATAAAAAAATCGCGATCCTTTATCTAATAGCTGGCGGATTCTTCTTCTTAGTTGGTGGATTAGAAGCAATGTTTATCCGTGTTCAGCTTGCCGTACCAAATAATGATTTTGTCAGTGCGGGACTATATAATGAAATTTTAACTATGCACGGAACTACGATGATTTTCTTGGCTGCGATGCCGCTTGTTTTTGCTTTTATGAATGCCATTATGCCACTTCAAATTGGTGCGCGTGATGTTGCGTTTCCATTTCTAAACTCTTTAGGATTCTGGCTGTTTTTCTTCGGAGGCGTATTCTTAAACCTTTCTTGGTTTTTAGGCGGCGCTCCTGATGCAGGCTGGACTTCCTACGCATCTTTATCACTTGCATCAGAAGGCCATGGAATTGATTTCTATGTACTTGGGCTGCAAATATCCGGGGCAGGTACGTTAATTGGGGGAATTAACTTCCTTGTAACGATTATTAATATGCGTGCACCTGGTATGACATATATGCGTATGCCAATGTTTACATGGGCAACTTTTGTTACATCTGCATTAATTCTATTTGCTTTCCCTCCATTAACAATCGGTTTATTCCTAATGTTATTTGACCGTATGTTTGGAGCTAATTTCTTTGATCCAACAATGGGTGGTAATACGATTATTTGGGAGCATTTCTTCTGGATTTTCGGGCATCCTGAGGTTTATATTTTGATTCTTCCGGCGTTCGGGATTTTCTCTGAAATCTTTGCGATTTTCTCAAGAAAACGTCTTTTCGGTTACTCGTCCATGGTTTTTGCGACCGTGTTAATCGGTTTCTTAGGCTTCATGGTATGGGCTCACCATATGTTTACAACAGGTATGGGTCCAATTGCGAATGCGATCTTCGCTGTAGCAACGATGGCAATTGCTGTACCTACAGGAATTAAAATCTTCAACTGGCTGTTCACGATGTGGGGAGGAAGCATACAGTTTACGACTCCTATGATGTATGCTGTTGCCTTTATTCCTTCATTTACAATGGGTGGAGTAACAGGGGTAATGCTTGCTTCAGCTGCACAGGATTATCAATATCATGACAGTTATTTCGTAGTAGCTCACTTCCACTATGTTATTGTTGGTGGGGTTGTGTTTGCACTATTAGCTGGAACACATCTATATTGGCCAAAAATGTTTGGAACAATGCTTAATGAAAAAATGGGTAAATGGACGTTCTGGCTGTTCTTAATTGGATTCCATCTAACATTCTTTATCCAGCATTTCTTAGGATTATGGGGAATGCCGCGCCGTATCTTTACTTTCAATGAAGGTCAAGGTTTGGATGCAGCCAATGCAGTCAGTACGGTTGGAGCGTTCTTTATGGCAGTATCAACGATTATTCTTTTAATTAATATTATTATGACTAGCATTAAAAACGAAAAGGTTGGCAGTGATCCATGGGGAGATGGACGTACACTTGAATGGGCAATTCCTTCACCGCCGCCATTCTATAACTTTAAGCAGCTGCCGCTTGTGCGCGGATTAGATGCACTTTGGATTGAAAAAATGGAAGGCAAAAAAGGAATGACACCTGCTGAACCATTAGGTGATATCCATATGCCAAACAATTCAATTATTCCGTTTGTGATGTCATCTGGATTATTCGTGGCAGCGTTTGGTGCCATGTATCATGCTGACGAAGGCAACACATGGGGCATTCCAGTCTTAATTATCGGATTATTAATCACTTTAGGTTCTATGCTTGTTCGTTCAGTTAAAGATGATCATGGATACCATATTCATAAAGAGGAATTGGTTGACGATGATGATAAGGGGGTAAAGGCATAATGCAAGCAGAAGAAAAATTCACAAATGAAACATGGCCTGCGTCGCCTGAAAAACAAACCCTCGAGGCGAAAAATAAATTTCTTGGCTTTTGGTTCTTCTTAGGCGGAGAAACGGTTTTATTCGCATCTTTATTTGCGACATATCTTGCTTTAAAAGATAAAGTTCCAAATAGTGAAATGTCTCTAGCAAAAGATTTGTTTGAGATGCCGCTTGTTTTTGCAATGACCATGATTCTATTAACAAGCTCGCTGACAAGTGTATATGCTATGTATCATATGAAAAACTTCAACTTTGGTAAGATGCAGCTTTGGATTGCAATCACTGTTCTTCTTGGTCTAGTTTTCTTAGGACTCGAGATTTACGAGTTTAATCATTATGTGCATGAATTCGGCCATACATTTACCAGCAGTGCATTTGGATCTGCCTTCTATACGCTTGTAGGCTTCCACGGTGCCCACGTTGCTTTTGGATTAATGTGGTTTATTGCACTAATGATTCGAAATGGCAAACGGGGATTAAATCTGTACAACGCGCCAAAATATTATGTAGCTAGTCTTTACTGGCATTTTATCGACGTTGTATGGGTATTTATCTTCACTGTCGTATATTTAATGGGAATGGTGGGATAAACTGATGACAAATGAACAGTTAAATTCAGGAAACCCTAAAGTAGACATTGAATATCGCCGCAAAAAAAATGCAGAGGAAATGCGCTATCAAATCATTACCTTTGCACTGATGATCTTCTTGACTTTAGTAGCATTCGTTGCAGTTGGATATGAAGGATTTTCTGCATCATTTGCAGTACCTTTTATCCTTGTCTTGGCTTTTGTTCAAGTGGCTTTTCAACTGTATTATTTCATGCATATGAGCCACAAAGGACATGAAGCACCTGCATTATTCTTATACTCTGGCGTATTCGTCGGCTTTATCACTGTGTTAGCATTTATGACAGTGATCTGGTGGTAAAATCATTGAAAATCGGCTATTAGCCGATTTTCTTTTTATGCTTATGAAAAGATCGATTACTATCATGGTGAATCTCCTTCTATTTTTTCTATTATTTGCTTAAACCTCGAGTTGAGCGCGGTGAAATAATATACTATAATAGAATCTGAACAGAGGTGAATACAAATGAGTTTAGATATTTTTGGCTTTAATGCACTGTGGAGTCCGTCATTGTTTGTTATGCTGCTGGTCGTATTAGGGATCTATTTCCTTCTGATGACAAAGTTCCGCAGCAAATTTTCAACCAGTGAGCCTCTAACCAGAAAAGAAGCCGCCTATTTTACAACAGGTATCATTTTGCTGTATATCATTAAAGGTTCTCCTTTAGACTTAATGGGGCATTTAATGTTTTATGCTCATATGATTCAGATGGCTGTGCTTTACTTAATTACTCCAATCTTTTTCATATTAGGTATTCCTAAATGGGTCTGGAGAGCACTGCTAGCCAAGAAATTTTTTGGCAAACCTTTTAATTTCTTTACAAAACCAATCGTAGCTTTGATTTTATTCAATGGTTTATTTTCCTTTTATCATATCCCTCTCATTTTCGATACGATAAAAATTAATTTCTGGCTGCATGAAGGCTACACAGCCATTTTGTTTATCGTTTCGATTATTATGTGGTGGCCGCTAATTAATCCGCTTCCAGAGCAGGAAAAACTGAGCGGACTTAAAAAGGTCGGTTATATTTTTGCAGATGGTGTCCTGCTGACACCTGCATGTGCGTTAATTATCTTTGCTGATACACCGATGTATGCTACGTACTCTGACCCTGCAGCATGGGGACAGGCACTCGCTCTATGTGTATCACCTGCTCTATTAAGCAGTTTAGATTTAAGCGGCCCAGAGATGTTTAGTTCCATGTCTCTTGTCCATGATCAGCAGCTTGGCGGAGTTATAATGAAAATCATTCAGGAAATTGTATATGGGTATGTACTTGCCTTAGTATTCTTCAGCTGGTACAAGAAAGAACAAGAGGAAACAGACCCGCATACTGAAAAGCTCTTAAATCCACAGCCGATTGAGTAAGAGCATGAAGTAGAACTGCCTTAGTTTATAGGGCAGTTTTATTTTTTTATACTCTATTATGTGTGCTTTTCCTTCCGTTTTGCTGATGGTTCTTAATTGTGGTTATGATAAAGATATCAGTTAACAAAATCACATTTTCTAGTAATAATATGAACAATTACTGAATTTTATCCAAAAAGACTATATCACTGTTGAAAAGTGCGCTATATTTTAATAGAATGAGCAATGTGTCTGTTAGTTATTGCTTTATGTATACATATATAGCCAGAGAGGAAGTTACTATGGAATTTTCATTGCCGATTTTACCGACAATCAGTACAACGTTTATAGTTCTCAGTGCCATCATGGTTGCAATAGGCTGGGTTCAAATTAGCAAAAGAAAACTGGAAGCTCATAAAAAATCAATGTTTTTAGCCGGGCTTTTTGCGGTTATATTCTTTATTATTTATGCAAGCAGAACAATCTTTATTGGAAATACAGCTTTTGGCGGTCCAGATGATATTAAAATTTACTATACCATCTTTCTTATCTTTCATATTACGTTAGCCACAATTGGTGCAGTTCTGGGGATTATCAGTTTATATACCGGCTATAAAAATAAACTGGCCCGCCATCGAAAGCTTGGTCCCATTACGAGTATAGTTTGGTTTTTCACTGCCATTACTGGTGTAGCTGTCTATTTACTGCTTTATGTATTTTATCATGGCGGGGAGACAACTTCTGTTATTAAGGCAATTTTAGGATTTTAATCAAGTTACAAAAACAGCTTATTCACTGTATAGTACAATTACAAACAAGATCAGCCCGACTATTGGGAGAAAGAATTTTCTTTATTCTTCTGCCTAATCGTTCGGGTTTTTTCTATTGTGTCGAAAAACGCTGCAAGCGGACTAAAAGATCTCCTCTATTAGAGGGAGAGTTTGCAGGTAAAGCATGAAAGAATAAAAATGGTAATTAGTACATCATCATCATTTATACACTATAACCGTCACCTTTTGATGATTTTTTGAATTATTTATAGAAAGCTAAATAGTAAAGAAGGAGATGATGGGAGTTGAGCGAAAAAGAAGGGCTGCTGAAAAAACGGAACGCTATTGCAGAAGGAATCATAAATACAATAGTTGAAGCAAATATTGATGATTTCGAGCATGTAGAAATGTATAAACGCATGCAATTTACAAACATTTTTCCGTCACCGATTGGAGAAGCTCTAAATATTTCATATCCTGATAAGGAAAAAGTACAAATTAAAATAAATATTACGGTGGTCAATACACCATCTGTTATACAAAAGTTGCCGGTGCTTCAAGAAAAGATTGCCGAGGAGATAAGGGATTTTACAGGTGTGAATGTAGAAAAGGTGGATATAGCGATAAAAAGATATATGCATGAAAAAAAGCAATAAAAAACCAGACGCACTGCTTAGTCGTCTGGTTTATTTTGTTTGTATCACTCAAAAGTGCGACACATGTAAAGAGTTAAGCCTGTGCAAATTTCTCAACTTCATTTTTAATATCTGTAAGGATTTTTTCACATTGGCTGACAAGGCTTTTAGGAAAAGTTTCTCCCTCACCATATTCAACGCCATGCGGATAATAATGCTTGCCTAAAAGCGGTGTCATAATCTGGATAAGGGCTTTGTGAGCGCCTACATCTCCTTCAGCAGCATATCCGAAAACGCGCAAATAATAAACACCATCTTTTAATTCAAATTTGCGATCGTATGTAACTCTTTCGTAATCCCACTGGCCTTCACGGACTAAACCGTATGAAAGCATAACCTCGTCCAGCCGATTTAAGTCTGCTTTTAGTTTATCTAATCCAATGTTTTCAAACTTCATATCGATTCCCCTCCTACAATCGTTCCGTGCATAATAGCAAGGAAAAATGCGTCATTCCTACAAAATTATCTCAAACTTAATAATAGTAGAAAAAAGCAGAAGTTGCAACGTCAATGAATGAGAAAACCTAATCCTTCAACAATTTTGTGGTACCATTAATTCAAATGGGATCTAGCTAAACCCTTATAAAAATTTTATCTTATTCAAGTTTTAAAGAGCATTCTTAATGGAAATGTCCAATAAAAATAGTCCTGTACTGAAAAAGGGGAAATATTTATAACATTTTTAAAGAATTTATTTGATGTTATACTATTTTTAAAGGACAAACATATAATGATAGAGAAAATGATAGAAGGGAGGATGAAATTTGCGAAATTTAGTTAGAATTCTAGCACTTATAGCTGCATTTTTACTTATTTGGCTTTACTTTGATTCAACAGGTGAAGAACAAGAGATCCTGATACAGGAAGAAAATACTGAACCTGAGAAAAAACAGGCATTAGTAGATTCTGATGAAACCAATTCTGGGATTGAAATGCCGGAAACAGGGTTAGCTGCCTTAATTGGGAAATCCGAGCAAGAACTTATTGAATTATACGGTGAACCGCAAAGAGTTGATCCTTCACTATACGATTATGAATGGTGGATTTATGCAATAAATGATCATAATTATATGCAGGTAGGCATGGAGGATGAGCAGGCAGTTACTGTTTTTGCTACTGGCAGCGAAACAGATGTTGAACCTTTCAAAATTGGTCAGGCTGCCTCTGAATTATATGCTTCCGTTTTTGCAGATACAAATGTCAACATCGAATATGATAACAGCTCTTATCGTTTTGAATTATCAGAAGAAGATCTGAATACACGGCCAATTATTCGGCTTGGTGATGTGTTCGCTCTGCTGTATATAGATAAATTTACCGGTACATTATCAAGTGTGAGATTTGTAAATACAGAAACACTTCTTAAATTAAGACCATACGAAATGGTTTACAGAGGAGAATTACTTGAGGCAGGAACAGAGGCAGAGGACAATGATCAAGTAAATAGAGGGAAAGAGCTTCAAATTTTAGACATCACTAATGTTATACGTGTCCGTCATGGTATGGAACCTTTAGAATGGGACGATCAAACTGCCGCTGTGGCACTTGGTCATAGTATCGATATGTTTGAAACGGAGGTTTTCTCACATACATCAGAGAGGTATGGAGAATTATCTGATCGCTTGGAAGCCGGAGAGGTTACATACTTATCTGCAGGGGAAAATATAGCGGCAAATTATATTGATGCACCTGCAGTCGTAGAAGGCTGGCTAAACAGCAAAGGGCACAGGGAAAGTCTATTAAACGATAAGTTCACTCACCTGGGAGTGGGAGTATACGAAAAACACTATACACAAAACTTCATTGAAAAGTGGCAAGAGTAAGACGATTCTGCTGGAAGATATTCTTCTGGCAGAATTGTCTTTTTTATGCTCTATCGAAACGAAATGAACAGTAATACATTTATGAAATCAGTACCTTTAAAAAGAAACAGCAATGCATTCACATATTTTTATTGGATACATATCGTATTATAGGCATTTGTAACAGAATGAGGTGAGAAAAATGGCGGAAAAAAAACTTCATCCTTCTGTAGAGAAGTTTAAGTTATTTGTTAAAGAACACCCGGAACTTGTAAAGGATGTTCGATCTGGAAAGCATACATGGCAGGAATTATATGAAGACTGGTATCTGCTTGGTGAAGAAGACACTAGGTGGAATTCAGAACAGGAGAACGAAAAGCAAGAAGATACAAACGATGATAAGAAAATGGATTTTATGGCAACTCTTTTGGGATCTCTGAAAAAAATGGATGCCAATCAAATGCAGGTTTATGTACAAAATATTAGTCAGGCATTAGCTGCAATTCAAGGTGTTATTGGGAACTTCCAAGGAGGGGGAACGGACGGGAAGTCATCCGGAACAAGTAATAATCCTCCGCCAAATCCATTTGGCTTTCGAAAAGATTAAGGAGTGTGGCTGGAGTGAGAAAAGAAGTAATTGAATATATTGAACAAAATCAGGAATTAAGAAATTTCATTCGTGAACAGCCTCATTGGTATCGAAAACTATCGAGAAATCCAATGGATTTGCAGGCATTTGAAATTGCTGCTTTGCATTACCATCGAAAAACCATTCCACATCATGTTGAAAAATTTAATAATGGTGTACAGATGGCTTCAATGATGATGGGCATGTTTCAGGCAATGAACTCTCAAACATAGTCTTCTCAGCAAGGAGACTATGTTTTTAGCCTGTATTTTAATCAGCAATTTGCTTCAAGTGTTTAGACAAGTTTCTGAGCACATGATTATCACTGCTTTTAACATTAGATTTAAGGGAGCTTTTTTGAATAGAAAGAGTAAAATCCCTCACTCCTGTAAAGAATAAGGCACAAAGGAGTGAAGCGTAAATGAGAATCATACGACAGCTTTGTTTAATACTTGTTTATACCGTATTATTATCCGCATGCGGTAATGAAATACCAGAGCCTGAAACGAAACTTGTTGTTGAGCCTCTACATATATTTGAGGGTGGAGAGGATGGACGATCTGTCCAGGCTGCTAATATGGAGACTGCTCCCCAATTCTTTGTCAGACACCAAGTGAAGGGAATGAATGTGTATGTTGAGTGCATTATCCCAGGTGTTTCATTTCGGGCGGATAGCGGAAAAAATAGGGCCAAGATCGGGTTATTTGTAGATGGTCGCAAACAAAAGGACATCACATCCGCTGCATTTATCATTAAAAACCTGCCTGCAGGTACTCATACTATTCAACTGAACGTATTAAAAAATGATAATACAACTTATCATGAGGAACTGAAAAAAGAATTTACTGTACGAATTCAATCCTGAACACTTTAGCTTTCCTTTTTTTCATGATAAAATATGGATTGGAGGTGAGCTAAAGATGCTTGCTACTTTAGAAACATTGGAAATATTAGATGCTTCGGATGAACTCTCTCTAATGGTTATCCAATCAGAAGCTGCAGAGGAATACCGTACACGTTTAAATATCATGAAAAACAGTAAAGAAAGCCAGCGGAAAATAGCTGCCTTTGTAGAACTGAAAGAACTGTACGAAGAAGTACAGCGTTTCGGGAAATATCATCCTGAATACAAAAGAGTGATGATGACGATCCGTGAAGTTAAACGGGACATGGATATGGATGAGAATGTCGCACAGTTTCGTTTAGCCGAAAATCAGCTGCAGAACTTGCTGGATGAAATCGGCATGCTGATTGGAAAGTCAGTCTCACAAAGCGTGAAAGTACCAACAGGAAGTCCATATTTTTCTTCCAGCAGCTGTGGCGGAGGCTGTGGATCTGGCGGCAGCTGCGGCTGTTCAGCATAAAATAGATGCATTAATTGGGAGAAGCATTGCTGCTTCTCTTGTTTTTTTACTTTCTTTTCTATAACAAATTGAACAATAAAAGTTTTTTATGCTAGACTATAGAAAATAATGTCATTGTGAGGGAAATATATGCTAGGTCAAAGGCAAGGGATTATTGTTTGGCTTTATTCACTTAAACAAGCCAAAATGTTAAGAAGATTTGGGAATGTCCACTTTGTGTCAAAAAGGCTCAAATACGTTGTTTTATACTGTGACATGGATGAAACAGAAGCTTTAATTAATAAGCTAAATGCATATTCGTTTGTAAAAAATGCCGAACCCTCATATAAACCATTTTTAAAAATGGAGTTTGAAAACTCAAAGCCGGATAAAGCAAAAGAATATGATTATAAGATGGGCATTTAATGTGAAAAGGCGGGAATTAATCCCGCCCTCTCATGTTGGTGCTCTTTTTTCTTGCAGGATTTTATTGAAGCGGTGGAATGTAGTGATTTAAACGGAGGATACCGATCAAATATTGATAAAATAATTCTTTCTCCGCAAATTCTGCGGATGATTTTACTTTTAATTCAAAAATGGTTTGTCCAAGTTCCTCTGCTTTCTCTTTAAAAAGGTCATAGCGTTTATTTGCTTTCATGTTTGGATTTGGTATGCCTTCCAGGCAAATATACAGCGGCTGAAATTTCCCCTCTGCAGCAGGGTTTAATATAACAGCAAGCGAGGTTACCTCTTTATGGTTCACATTTGTATGAAATGCCATCAATTTAGCTAAACGATGTTTATTAACTTCAGCAATTTCAAGAAGTTCATAAAGGTCAGAATATCCTTCGCCAAGCTCAATAAAACGTTGTATCATGATTATTCCTCCATTACTCTCTCGTTGTATTCCACTTTTATTATTTTAAAGTATATAATCAATTTTCCCTATACAAGTTTACCTAAAAAATCAGATTGTGCCAAACGGATTAATTTATTTAAAAAACGATAAATTTCTTGTGACGTATGTCCCTGTTTTTGATACACTTTATAAAAAGGATCTTTTGTAGAAAATTGTTGTGATAGCACTCTTTAGACAGAGTCATGTAAAGGCTTCAAGGATAATCAGCATGAATTTTTAAAGGAGAATGACGATGTGGAGAGCATTTCTATTGATATTTCTAATACTGTCGGCATCTATTAGCGGTATGCTTTTCTGGCAATGGGAAGCATTCTCTGAACAAAAAGACCCAGACAGTTCTGAATCATCCAATATAAAACAGGAATTATCAGTGTATACGAAAGGCAATGAATTATCGGTTCAACAAACCATCAGCGGATTAACAGAGGGAGAGATATATGAAGCAGTGGTCCCTCAAAAGCTGTTTAATTTTCAATGTACAAATACAGATGGAAATCCATGTAAGGCTGAAGGAGAGCAGCCATACTTTTATACCAGTGAGAATGGCGAATTAAATTTTTCTTATACCATTCCGGTTGGGAAAAGAGGCAGTTCCTTATTAGTAGATCAATGGACTGTCAGCCTAGCGGATATAGTCCTTTCTGAAACAAGAATGGAAGTGACTGAATCCGTAAACAGGGCAGGTTCGTGGATGTCGGGTTTACCGCTGCAGGGTCACATTGAGAAAGAATATATTGATTTCTTTTCCTTTGCAGGAAGCGGGGATGCTACTGCATTATATTGGCAGGCAGCACCTTTGAACTACTTTGAAACAAAAGCAGGCTTCAATTATTATGCTGATTCCTCAATTTTTGAGCCATCTTCCTTTAAAGTGATTAGTGAACTTAATGATTTTAAACGGCATTCGATTGTTGTAACAGATCAGCATAAGGAGTTTGAGGAGGATTCCTTCATCATTGTGAATAAGAGCATCACTGACGAGGCTTTGCAGCTTAAGCTGTTAACTCATTATTTTGAGCATAAATTTGCTTCCTTGGAGCTTAAAGAAAACTGGCTTGCAGATGTGTTTATTGCTTATTCACTGGGGAAAGAAGCACAAACAGCGAGAGGGAAAGCTGTTTTAACAGAAATGAATGAAAAAATGACGGAAAATGAGCTCGATCTCTTTTTCTCATCTGTTCATAATGAGCCGGATGCATTGACAACAGAAAAACTTGATCAGGCATTAACAAAAATAATGGGCTTTCGGACAAGCTTCTATACTCTCAATAGCAAGAGTGATGATTTTATTCCGTTATTTTATTATGACGACCGCAAATTAATCGTCAATGGGGAAGAAAAAGATAACAAAGTCATCTATGAAGGAACAAGAAGATTGTTTCCACTAAAGGAAACGATGGAGTATTTTGGATACAACGTTCAATATTTACCTGATCAAGAGACCGTTTTAATCCAAAATAAAGAACAAAGCTATCGTTTTTATTTAAACAAAAACATATTTATATTAAATGAAGATAATTATGGCTTATTGCAAAATCCATTAACAGCTATGTACGGAAGTATTTATATGGAGAAGCAGTGGTTAGATTCAATATTTAATATACAAATAGATGAAAGTGCTTCTGAAATATCAATCAAAGCTGCTCAGTAGTCATTTCATTTTTAATAGTGCAATAAATAAAAAGAAAACCCTGCAGACTTCTGCAGGGTCCTTCTATATCCTTAAAGGATAGAAGGCAAAGGGAGAGGAGAAACCGGAGGAAGAACTTATGGGGAAACGTAAGTCTTCTCCGCGGTTGGCAACAGCATCATCGAATAGATGCTGTTAATAACAGTATTTCCACAATAAAGTTCAATATACACATCAGAATAAAAAATAATAACGAAACTACGAGGAATGATAACGATTTCAAAATATTGGTTGGATTGCGATCGGCAAATATGGTAGGATAGGGAAGAAAAAAAATCAATAATGGTAGCAGTGGTGATGATATGAGAGTTGTTTCTGGTTCGCAGAAAGGGAGAAGCTTAAAGCCTGTCCCAGGGAATACAACCCGGCCGACAACTGATAAAGTGAAAGAAGCATTGTTTAATATGATTGGTCCATATTTTGAAGGAGGACTTTGCCTTGATTTATTTGCCGGCAGCGGGGGACTTGGGATTGAGGCAATCAGCAGAGGTGTGGACAAAGTTATTTTTGTAGACCGGGACCGGATGGCAATACAAACCATTCATGATAATCTTTCATCCAGCGGATTTACAGAACAAAGTGAAGTTTATCGCAATGACGCTGAAAGAGCTTTAAAGGCAATTATAAAAAGAGAGCTTGTATTTGATTATATATTCTTAGATCCGCCATACAAGAAGCAGCAGCTGGTCAAGCTGATTGAACTGATTGATAGAGAAGCATTGCTTGCCGAAGATGGCACGATCATTTGCGAGCATGGTTCGGATGTTCATTTACCGGAACAGATTGGCAGCTTTGTGCAATATAAGCACGAAAACTATGGAATGATATCGATTTCAATCTATAAAAGGTAATTCAGGAATTGAGGCGAGGCTAGTACTGTTTGTTTCTCCTTATTTCGTTCCTATAACAAGTTTACATGATTTGTTTTCCATAGTTGGCACATAAAGTGTGTACATATTGGGGGTATATTGATGAAGGTAGCGGTTTGTCCAGGAAGTTTTGATCCCATTACATATGGACACCTGGATATTATAAAAAGAGGTGCTAAGGTATTTGACCAGCTGCATGTGGTCGTATTAAATAACTCTTCTAAAAACCCATTGTTTTCAGTAGAAGAGAGAATCGAATTAATTAAAAAAGTGACAAGTGATATTCCGAATGTAAAGGTAGATTCCTTTCAGGGACTGCTTGTCGACTATGCTAAAAGCGTGAAAGCAAGTGCGATTATCCGAGGATTGCGCGCGGTTTCCGATTTCGAATATGAAATGCAAATCACTTCTATGAATAGAGTCTTAGATGATGCAATCGAAACATTTTTTGTGATGACGAACAATCAATACTCTTTTTTAAGCTCAAGTATTGTCAAAGAGGTCGCTAAGTATAATGGCAATGTCTCAGAGCTTGTTCCAGCCAGTGTGGAATCAGCACTGAAAGAAAAGTTTGCTTCAAAAGAATAAGCCCCCATATTGGGAGGCTTATTTATTTTGCCAGCGTTCTTTTGGCAAGAATAATTGTATACAGCATTAAGGCAAAAATCGTTATTAATGGACCAATCTCTGCTAAGGAATTAAGTATTTTTTGAGACATTAATCCATCACCAAAATTGAAAACCGGGACGGCATTAGAGGTTGGCTCGTTGCTGTAAAAGCGAACATAGATTGGATTCCATAGAAGGTAAGCGTAAAAAGCAGCAAAACAGCTATGAAGAATTCTCGCAAAGAAGAATGGCTTGAAACGAATGTCTGTTTGAGCAAGTATGCTTGCCACTTGAGCCTGGACGCTAAAACCGCTAAAGCCAAGAACAAGGCTGACAATAACTGCTTGATGCATTAATGTTGACTCATCTACCTGGCTCGCCATTTGGCTGCCAAAAGTGATTTCAAAAAGGCCAGAGATCAGCGGAAGACTAAGTTCGACTGGAAAATGCAGCATGGTTAGCATCATTTCAATCCCTTTAGCTAAAAATGCTGTTATGCCAACATGGAAGAGCATTTTATTGATTACCGAGAATAATATAATGAATCCGCCAATCATTAATAAAGTCTGGATGGATGACATCACTGCGTCTCCTAATAATTTACCAAGTGGACGATTGTCATTTATTCTTGTTTTATGTAAGGCAGATAAAGCCTTTCGGATTGATGGAGCTTTTTGTTTCTCTTTGTATTTCTTATTTTCTTTGTGACCGTGAAATCTCATCAGTATACCTACAGTGAAATTCCCAAGATAATGGGCGAGAGCTAAAATGACACCCAGCTTAGCATTTCCAAAAAAACCAACAGAAACAGCACCAAAAATAAAAAGGGGATTCGAACAGTTTGTAAAGGAGACGAGTCTTTCTGCCTCTATTCTTGTTAATTGACCCTCTTGGCGAAGTCTGGCAGATAGTTTTGCTCCAGCTGGAAATCCCGAGGCCATTCCCATTGCCCAGGCAAAGCCTCCGACTCCAGGAACACGAAATAATGGGCGCATAAGCGGTTCAAGCATAACCCCGATAAATTTGACAACACCAAATCCAATCAGCATTTCAGAAACAATAAAAAAAGGAAGAAGTGAAGGAAAAACAATTTCCCACCACATATCTAATCCTCTTATGGAAGCATCTACTGATTCCTGCGGAAATGAGATGAGCGAAACTGCCATCATCGTTACAGAAAGTGCAAGAACAATGGTTTTTAATTTTGAACGAAACAAGTGCAGATCCTCCCTTACTTAAGTGAACATACTGTGCAACACATTTCATTTAATGATAAAATAATGTGTAAAATAATAAGTGCCTAACCTTAATACCTAAATGCCTTGCTTATGCTTGTCCCTGAGCAAGCCGTCTTCCGCTTTTCTAGTTACCATATTAATCAATATACTCATACATATGAAAAATAGACCATAAGAATATACAAGCATGGTAACTGAAGGAGGGAATCCTTTGAGTCGTCCAAAAATTGGTCTGGCACTTGGATCTGGCGGAGCGAGAGGCTTTGCTCATTTAGGTGTTTTGAAAGTGTTAGAGGATGAAGGCATACAGGTTGATATGATAGCTGGAAGCAGCATGGGGGCAATGGTTGGCTGTTTTTATGCTTCTGGATTAGAGCTGACAAAGCTATACAAATTCTCTAAAGGATTTAAGAGAAAGTATTATCTTGATTTTACCGTTCCAAAAATGGGGTTTATTTCAGGGAAAAGAGTAAAAGAGCTTATTCGGATTTTTACACATAATAAGCGTTTAGAGGAATTAAATATCCCGATTAGGGTTGTTGCGGCAGACCTGCTTACAGGTGAAAAGGTCGTTTTTCAGGAAGGTCCAGTGGCAGAAGCTGTTCGCGCAAGTATTTCAATACCAGGGATCTTTGTACCTGAAAAAGTGAATGGGCGTATGCTTGTTGATGGTGGGGTCGTTGATCGTGTACCGGTGTCTGTTGTAAAAGAAATGGGTGCTGATATTGTCATAGCCGTAGATGTTTCACATGTGAAAGTGAATACGGAAATCACATCCATTTATGATGTCATAATGCAAAGCTTGGATATCTTACAAATGGAACTGGTTATGCATCGTGAGATTGCCTCTGACTTTATGATCAAGCCTAGGGTTGAAATGTTTAGTGCAAAAGCTTTTACAAATATTGAAGAAATTATTAAAATTGGCGAGGAAGAAATGCTTAAGCAAGTCATTGAAATAAAAAATTATATTTCTAATTGGAAGGAGCCTGCACAAGAATGAATAAACGCTTTTATACTCGCTCCTTTATAATCGTTGCAATCATAATCATGCTAAGTTCCTTTTACCATCTTCCTTATTATGTATCCAAACCGGGTATGGCAAAAGAGTTAGAGCCTATCATTGAGGTTGAGAACGGCTATGAAGAAGAAGGAAGTTTTATGCTGACAACAGTCAGAATGGGCAAAGCAAATATTTATGCCTACCTCATTGCGAAAATGAGCAAGTATCAGGAGCTTCATCCTGTTGAAGACATCCGTGCTGAAGACGAAACAGATGAAGAGTATAATGTCCGTCAATTATATTTAATGGACTCATCAAAATTGTCAGCAATTGAAGTAGCCTATAAAAAAGCCAGTTTGCCGGTTGAGTTTAATTACAGAGGAGTTTATGTATTAAATGTATTGCCGGATATGCCAGCAGACGGCATTTTAGAGCCAGCTGACCGCATATATGCTGTTGATGGTACAGAATTTGAATCGTCACAGCAATTTATTGATCTTGTTGCCTCAAAAGAGGAAGGTGACGAAATTATGCTTACATATGAACGAAATGGCAGAACAGAAGATGCAGCATTAACAGTTGATCTTCTGCCGCAAACAAAGAAACCTGGCGTTGGCATATCGCTCGTTGATGACAAAGAAATAAAAGTAGAACCAAAAGTAACTGTAGATAGTTCAGATATCGGAGGACCTTCAGCTGGTTTTATGTTTTCCTTAGAGATTTACAATCAATTGGTCGAGGAAGACTTAACAAGAGGATATGAGATTGCTGGTACTGGTACGATGAGCAGTGACGGTACAATCGGGCGCATTGGCGGAATTGAACAAAAAGTAGTGGCAGCTGATAAGGCGGGTGCAGAAATCTTTTTTGCTCCAAAGGAAAACAATGCGGAAAATTCCAATTACATAGAAGCTTCCGCTGCAGCAGATGATATTGATACTAAAATGAAAATTGTGCCTGTAGATACTTTTGATGATGCAATTGAGTATTTAATGGCCTTAGAAGAAAAGTAAGAAAGAAGCCTTTTGACTCTTTGAGAGACAGAAGGCTTCTTTTTTACATATAGATCGGGTTTAACGAATATAAGAAACCGCATACTCAAAAAATACCTACAGTATAATCGGAGACTGTGTAAAGTCTTGTGAAATGAATGCCTTTTTATTTATTAAACCTGTGGCTAATCCATATACCCGGGATGCTTTAATATCAAGTGCAAGTCCAGCAGATTGATTCGAGGAAACCCTGGATACAAGCGGAAGTCCTAAATCATTTTTATATTTATTTAAGTAAGAGCGCCCATTTGCTGTCATGCCTAAGAGCCGCAAATAATCAGCTTTTTCATGTCCCTTCATGTCCTCTTTAGATGAATTCGTTAAAATATGTACACAAGCTCTCTGCAGACGGGTCCATGTGTACCGTTTTGTTTTAATTAAAGTCATAAAATGATGAAAAGAATCAGCTTTTAAAGCAGCTGCTAAAAAACGGTGCTCAAGCCCTTCTTCCATTTCATAGATGGTACTCAGCTCATGAGCGTTTAAATGCAGCAGCCGATATTGCAGCAGGGGCCAGTAAAGCTCCCAATGATGAAATGTACCGTATGTCTTTTGGTAATATAGCATTAAGTTAAAGGTTGATTGTGGCACGAATGGTGCGATATCCTCTATGCTTCCTCCATCCGCAAAGAGTGCTTTGCGGATGCTGGTTGCACTTGCTATATCATCTGATGTGAATGACTGATCATGATAGTCCGCATTTTTTCTTTTAATAGTGAGTGGTTTTATGGATGCATTTTGTTTTATAATAGAATTTACATATTGATAGCCTAAAATATTATTTGGCTGGGACAAATCAAGTGTACCCGCATTTTTTTGAAGTTCTTGCGCAGCCAGTGATGCTGCTTTTGGATAACTGTTACCTTTTACTAAAAACTGACGGATGCTTGCCTGATATTCTTTTTCATGCCGAGCAAAGAACATTGCTGCATGATGGAACTGGGAAATATCTCCTGATTCGCTTCCAAAGCAAAGGGATTTACACCGTGCAGCTTCCAAAATCGACACTGCCCCGGCAGCAAACGTATCAGCCTGCTGAACAGCAAATTGATAAGGAAGTTCAAACACAATATCAGCTCCAGCACGCAAAGCCATTTCAGCTCTTGTCCATTTAGAAGCAAATGCAGGTTCTCCGCGCTGAAGAAAACTGCCGCTCATGACAGCAATGACGATATTTGCCCCAGAAGTTTGTTTTGCGGCACGCAAATGAAAGGCATGTCCATTATGAAAAGGATTATATTCAACAACAACGCCAACAGCTTCCATAGATTGGCCTCCTTCAAAATCATTTAAATGCAGGAAGTTTAAAAAAGAATTTTTTAATTTTAGTTTCAAATACGCTGATAATGTCTACATTATAGTGTAAAGAAAAAATATTGACAAATAATTATATGAAAGCTATAATTACCTTTGTTGCCTTGGGGTGATTCGTATGAAATGGACTTTAAGTCAGTTACAAAAAAATCGTAGCAAGGACTTTTTGATTGATGAAATCGTTAATGTCGATGAAGTCATGAAAATTGATCCGAACATTAGACGTGCTTCGCCGATGCATGTTACAGGACGTGCTGACATTGATTCAGCAAAAGTGACTTTTCACTTAAAGATTCAAGGGCATTTAATTTTGCCATGCTCCCGAACATTAGTGGATGTAAAGCTTCCAATTGATGTTAGTACTGTTGAAACTTTTCTTTTGAAAGATATCGGATATGATATGGAAGAAGAAGAGGTTTACCAGCTCAAGGGAGATGTGATTGACTTAATGCCGATCATTCATGAAATCTTGATCTTAGAAGTGCCTATGCAAGTATTTTGCGAAGATAGCGGTGATGAAGGAGCTCCTCAATCCGGAAAAGATTGGGAAGTCATCCAAGAGCAGGAAAAGAAGGATAGCATTGATCCTCGTCTTGCCGGCCTTGCTCAATTTTTTAACGAAAACGATTCTTCTTCCGATACATAAAGGAAGATAGAAAAATAAGAAGCATTTGAAGAAACCAGCATGATCTGGCCTTCATAACTTTCTTAATTATCTTTAAGGAGGTGGGAAGAATGGCTGTACCTTTTAGAAGGACTTCTAAAACTGCAAAAAGAAAACGTCGTACCCATTTTAAATTACAGGTTCCTGGTATGGTGGAATGCCCAAACTGTGGTGAAATGAAACTTGCTCACCGCGTGTGCAAAGCTTGCGGAACTTACAAAGGAAAAGAAGTTGTAAACAACTAATTTCTTTTACAATAAAAGCACAAGAACATTATGTTCTTGTGCTTTTGTTATTTTTCAATATATTGCTTAGCTTCGAAATACAGCTATTGTTTGACCTATTTTGATTCTTATAACCATTGGCTGATCCTTGACGGTCCAAAACTTTTCAAATGCACTTAACCAGAAGTGGACTGCTAGTTTTTTACTCAATAGGAGTTTTTTTCTTTCAAGCAGCCTTAGCCTGACCATCAAAATGGAAGAGCATTTGAGCAGATCGTCCATCTTAATGAAAAAAGAAATGTTTAGAATCTAACATGATATCAGTCTATCTTTTCTAGCAGATGCATAAAATGAAGAAAAAACACTAGGAGGGATTTGCTGATGTCTTCAACACGGCAGGATGCATGGTCACAAGATGAAGATTTGCTATTAGCAGAAGTTGTGCTTCGTCATATTCGAGAAGGGGGAACACAGCTTTTAGCATTTGAAGAAGTAGGAAAGCGTTTATCAAGAACAGCGGCCGCTTGCGGATTTCGCTGGAATTCCTATGTAAGAAAGCAGTATAAATCAGGAATTGAATTAGCCAAAAAACAGCGTAAAGAGCTGAAAAAATATCCACAGGAGATGACACATGCAGATGTACCAGATACTGCAGGAACGAAAAGTCCTGTTTCTGCTGAAAACATCTCCACAGCACAATCAGATCTGCTTGAATTTGAAGCATTAGTACAACATTTAAAAACTTTATATGAAAAAGCCGAAATGACAAATAATCAAGAAGAAGTTGAAAGCTATAAAGTGCGTATTCAAGAGCTGGAAAGCCAAACCTACAGTCTTGCTGCGGAAAATGAAAAGCTCACAGAAGAGTTATCAAATATTGAAAAAGATCATAATGCTCTAATTGAAATTATGGAAAGAGCAAGACAAATGGTGGTCACAAAAGAAGATGGCCGCCAGAAAAATGTAAAAGTATAGGATTTACATCAATTTGAATTTAAAGGCTGTTTAAGGGGGCTGGAATGAATTATTCCAGCCCCTTCTATTCTTAGCTTTACTGTTCTGCTGCTCCGCTAGGATACCAAATAATTGGATTTTCGCCCAAATCACGCTCCATATCATAATGAACAGATGTAAAGCCCGCTTTCGCCCAGAACTCTTGTGATTTAACACGAGGATTCGTTTTAATAGGCAAGCCGTAACTTTTTGCAAAATCTACTAAGGCATGGCCATATCCTTTGCCCTGATAGTCTGGAAGCACTTCCAATTTCCAGAGCTCCAAATAATCTTGTGGCGGATCAAAGTAGCGGTCAAATTTTGCGTCTACTCTGTATAGGCTCATTCGCGCAACTAAAAGACTGCCAAAATAAATGCCATAGAAGGGAGAAGCACTGTCATTTTCAATAATATTTGCTTCAAGGTCCTCAACCATAGATAATTCCTGCAATCCATATTCCTTAAATCTTTTAAATTCTTCTAATGTCTTGTAGTTTATTTTTAATTTTTCAACCTTGTATGCCATTTAAAATCCCCCTTGACTGAAAATGTATAACAATCTTTTTTGTTTTAAAATAAACAAGTGACTAGTTGGTTGCTATCCATAACAATGCACTAGCCTAATATTATTATATACTAATAAAACGAAAAATTCTGCCTTTTTACTTTCTGGAATATATTTTAAAGATACAAGTAGAAGCGAGCCAAAATGGTGCGAGACTCCTGTAGGAGGATGTGGGAAAGTGAAACCCGCAGAAGCTGATGCGGCTATATGACTCAGTGCTCGATCTATGGAAATAATGTGCAATTCTTTATAGAACCCATACATCATATAAATAAATAGTAAGCGTTTTCACGATTAAAGAAGGAATAAACAGAAGATTGTAGAAATAAATAATATTGCGACGCTTATTATGCAGTATGATCAAACTTTTGAAAGGAGTTTCGCTGTGCAAAAAATATTAATTGCAAACAGGGGAGAGATTGCACTCAGAATCATGCGCACTTGCCATAAATTAGGAATTGAAACAATTGCTGTTTATTCAGACGCTGATCAGCAGTTGCCTTATGTGCATTATGCAACGAAAGCTGTCCGCATTGGTGAGCCGCCAGTGAATAAATCATACTTAAATGCAGAGAAGATCATCGAAATAGCCAAGGAGGAGCAAGCGGATGGGATTCATCCTGGCTATGGTTTTTTATCGGAAAATGCTGAATTTGCAAGAGCTGTTAACAGGGAAGGGTTGATTTTTATTGGACCTGATCCAGAAACAATTGAGCTGATGGGGGATAAAATTCAGTCTCGATCGGCCATGGAAAAGGCAGGTATACCCATTGTACCTGGCAGTGATCAAGTTTCCAGTTTGGAAGATGCCTGTATCATTGCAGCTGAGATTGGATATCCTGTGATGCTAAAAGCGAGTGGGGGCGGCGGCGGAATTGGCATGGTGAAGTGTGAAAATGAGCAAGCGCTCGTTAAGTCGTTTCAAACGGTTAAGACACGGGCAAAAGCTTATTTTGGCAGCGAAACCATTTTCCTTGAAAAGTATATCGAAAATGCCAGACATATTGAAATACAGGTTTTTGGAGATGAAGCTGGCAATCTTGTTCATTTATTTGAGAGAGATTGTTCAATTCAAAGAAGAAACCAAAAAGTAATTGAAGAAGCTCCCGCATGTTCACTTTCAGCAGATGCGAAAACAAGGATGTATGAAGCAGCACTTAAGGCTGGGGCAGCTGTTCAGTATAAAAATGCAGGTACAATTGAATTTATTGTGGACGAAAATGAACATTTTTACTTTTTGGAAATGAATACAAGGCTGCAGGTAGAGCACCCGATTACCGAGCAAATTACTGGTCTTGATTTAGTAGAATGGCAGCTGCTTGCCGCAAGCGGAAAGAACCTCCCGCTGCAGCAATCTGACATATTTGCTGAAGGACATAGTATTGAATTTCGATTATATGCAGAGGATCCTATTACGTTTTTACCTTCACCAGGAAAAATTGAAGAGCTGGATTGGCCGGACTTTGAAGGGGTCAGGGTCGATTATGGATATGTGTCTCAATCAGCGGTGACCCCGTTTTATGATCCAATGATTGCAAAATGTATTATCTCAGGGGACTCACGGAAACAGGTGATTGAGAGAGCCATTCGTTTTTTTGATCAATTAAAAATTACTGGCATTAAAACCAATGCATCACTATTTGCACATATTTTAAATGAAAAAGATTATCAGAATGGCAATTATTCAACTTCTTATTTAAACACCATTAAAATGTAAGCACTTTCAATTAGGAGGAGATTGATTTGAAAGAAATTAAAGCAGCAATGGCGGGTACGGTCTTAAATGTTTTTATTGGAGTGGGGGATGAGGTTAATGCAGGACAGGAGGTTATTATGCTTGAATCCATGAAAATGGAAATACCTGTTGAAGCTTCTGAAGGCGGGAAAGTGACAGAGGTAAAAGCAAATATCGGTGATTTTGTGAATGAAGGGGATGTTCTTCTGGTAATGGAATAAATTTTTCCTAGTTTTAAAGATTAAAGGAGGAAGAAGATGAGTAATATACAGACATTTGCACAAACCTTAAAAGATAAGAAAAGAAAAATAGAGGCTGGGGGCAGTGAGAAATATCATCAAAAATTGGAGCAGCAAAATAAGTTTTTTGTAAGAAAGCGGCTCGAGCTTTTGTTTGATGGTGGGCAATATGAAGAGGATGGCAAATTCGCAAACTGTAAAGAAGAAGGATTGCCTGCTGATGGAGTTGTGACCGCCATTGGAAAAATCAACAGCCAAACAGTCTGTGTGATGGCTAATGATTCAACTGTCAAAGCGGGATCTTGGGGAGCGCGTACCGTTGAAAAAATTATCCGCATTCAAGAAACAGCTGAAAAGCTTAAGGTGCCCATTCTTTATCTGGTAGATTCTGCTGGTGCAAGAATCACCGACCAGCTTGACATGTTTCCGAACCGGCGCGGAGCAGGAAAAATCTTTTATAATCAAGTCAAGCTATCAGGGATGATTCCGCAAGTTTGTTTATTATTTGGACCATCAGCTGCCGGTGGAGCCTATATTCCGGCCTTTTGTGACATTGTCGTGATGGTTGATAAAAATGCATCCATGTATCTAGGTTCTCCTCGAATGGCTGAAAAAGTAATCGGTGAGAAGGTAACTTTAGAGGAAATGGGCGGCGCCCGCATGCATTGCAGTGTAAGTGGCTGTGGGGACGTGCTTGCTGCAAACGAAGAAGAGGCTATTCAGCGTGCAAAAGAATACTTATCTTATTTTCCTGCAAGTTTCAAAGAAAAAACAGGATTAAGAGAGCCTGTTCAGCCGAAAATGGGCAGGGATCTGGAGGAAATCATTCCTGTTAATCAAAATGCACCATTCGATATGTATGAATGTATAGATGTACTCATTGATGAAGGCAGTTTTTTTGAAATGAAAAAGTTATTTGCGCCAGAATTGATTACAGGCTTTGCCCGAATGGATGGAAGAACAGTAGGAATCATTGCCAATCAGCCCAAGGTTAAAGGCGGCGTATTGTTTGTTGATTCAGCAGATAAAGCAGCTAAGTTTATCCAGCTTTGTGACGCCTTCCATATTCCGCTTCTTTTCCTTGCAGATGTACCAGGCTTTATGATTGGAACAAAGGTAGAGCGTGCAGGTATTATCCGCCACGGTGCAAAATTAATTGCCGCCATGAGTTCGGCAACGGTGCCAAAGATTTCGGTAATTGTCCGTAAGGCTTATGGAGCAGGGCTTTATGCAATGGCCGGTCCTGCATTTGAACCAGATTGCTGCATTGCATTGCCAACGGCTCAAATTGCCGTAATGGGACCTGAAGCGGCTGTTAACGCTGTCTATTCAAATAAAATTAATGAAATTGAAGATCCAGCGGAAAAGGTGAAATTTATTCAAGAGAAACAGCAGGAATATAAAGAGCATATTGATATTTATAGTCTTGCTTCTGAACTCATAATTGATGAAATTGTGGCTCCGCATGATCTTCGAAACGTTTTAATTACCAGATTCGCTTTATATGAAACAAAGGAAGTTTCTTTTAGCGTAAGAAAACATCCAGTGTACCCGGTATAATTGCCTGCCCCTTTCCGTGCTGTGGAAGGGGCATTTGCATTAAGTTTTCTATTTTTGATATAACAACTGTTAAATAATTCTGTTAAACTAATACTAAATGCACAGAATGGAAGATACTTATGAAAATCGCTATTATTGGCGGCGGAGCAATTGGGTTGCTTTTTGCCCATTATTTAAGCAAGGAACATGATGTCACATTATATGTGCATAAACAGGAACAAGCTGCCCTTATTTCAGGAACAGGGCTTCACTTAGAGAAGGATGGACAAACTCTTCCAACTGCACTAAAGTCCCGGTCTTTCCAGGAGTGGCAGGGAGAAGAGGAAATGACAATTGTCGCAGTTAAGCAATATCATTTATCTGCATTAATGCCGTTTTTAAAAAAGGGAGAAAAGGCGAAGCACTCTTTTTTGTTTTTGCAGAATGGAATGGGGCATCTCAAGTGGCTGCATCAATTTGAAGAAGCAAGTATATATGTTGGAACCGTTGAACATGGGAGCTTAAAGGCTGCTGGAAATCATGTGATTCATACTGGTGCCGGAGTGACAAAAATCGCTATGTTTTCCGGCAGTGAAGATTTTAAACTAAATATAAATGATCTTCTAAAAATAAATGATTTTCCATTTGAGTGGTTTACAGATTACAAAGAGATGCTTGCTGAAAAGCTGCTCGTTAATGCGGTGATTAATCCGCTAACAGCTATTTTTCAGGTGAAAAATGGGGATATTATTCAAAATCCTTATTATTTTAAAATCTTCACGATGCTTTATGAAGAAGTGAGTACCATTTTACAAGTCAGAGACAAAGAAAAAGGGTTTCTTCATGTTCAGACCATAAGCAAGAAAACAGCTGCTAATTATTCTTCCATGTATAGAGACCTAGAGCAGGGTAGAAGAACAGAGGTGGACGCCATATTAGGTTATTTGCTTGAAGAAGCAAGAGACCTGCATTATGAGGCGCATCTTATAGAACTTTTTTATAATAGTATAAAAGGGAAAGAAACAGGGGCAGAAAAATAGAGACATTTGCTCCTAAATGCATAGGGGGCAGGAGGGAAAAAAGTGGATGCGGTATTATCGGGTATTTTAGCAACTTTCGTAACACTTCCTATAGTAGGATACATAATTGTGTTTATTGCTGCGAAGCAATTGACGAAGCGTCACAAATTGGCTGTGAAAGCAGCCGTGGACATTAGCACATTCTTTTTAATCGTATCTGTACATTTTTTAATTTTGGCAATTTGGGAGCAGTCATTTTTATGGATGATTATCGTGCTTCTCCTTCTGATTGCAGCCTTATTTACTGTCATTCATTGGCGTGTGAAGCATGAAATCAATTTCACCCTTGTTTTTCGGGGGTTTTGGCGCTTTAATTTCCTCCTATTTCTCACAGCGTACATCGTCTTGATGGCAATAGGACTGATCAAGCGTGTTTCTTTTTTCGTGTCTTAAAATAAATTAAAGTGAGTAAGCAAAGTTTTTTTCTTTTATATTCAGACAATGCTATACTCAATAAGATTAAATGAAAACTGGTTCCAGAAAGGAAGTTTCTTAAAATGGAGATGTTAAATCTCTCATTGCCTGCGGCAAACAAGTTTGCAACAGAGTATATCATACAATCAGATCGTATTAGCCCTTATTTTGATTATCGTTATAATGAATCTCAAAGCTATGAAAAGCGGATACACGAACTTGAAGGCAGGTCGTTTATGAGGGAAGAATTAGCTTCCTATATTGAACAATTTATGGGGAAGTTTCCTGCCTCTGAACAAGTCGGGATATCCTTAAAAAAATTACAGCAAAATAATAGTGCCGTTGTCATTGGCGGTCAGCAGGCAGGCATAATGACCGGTCCTCTCTATAGTATACATAAAGTGTTATCTATTGTTGCCTTTGCAAAAGAGAAGGAAAAAGAACTTCAGGTTCCTGTTGTTCCAGTTTTTTGGATTGCCGGAGAGGACCATGATTATCCTGAGGTCAATCATATTTTTACAAAGAGCGGCGCTAAAATGAATAAAGTCGTATACCCAGAAAAGGTATTAGAGAAAAAAATGGTCTCAAATATTGCTTTTGATCAGAACATTTGCCGTGAATGGGTCGACGGTATTCTGGAGTCTTATGGAGAAACAGCATTTACGAAGGATGTAATGATCATTCTGGATGAGGCTATTCAAAAATCAGATACCTTTGTTGATTTGTTCGCCTATATTATTATGGCTATGTTCAAAGATACAGGACTGCTTTTAGTTGATTCCGGCGACAGGCAGTTCCGCCAGCTTCAGAAGGAAATCTTAAAGAAGCAAATCCGCTTGAGCAAAGAAGTTACTCAGTCTGTGTTTATGCAGCAGGAGAACTTGAAGAATGCAGGAATCAGCAATAGTATCGATATTACAGCACATGCTGCTAATTTATTTTACTATGATGAGAAACAGCATGACCGTCTATTACTGGAATATCATCAGGAATCTGCTCTGTTTTCCGATAAGGAACAGACAATTCAATTTTCACTTGAAGAGCTTTTGCAAGTTGCAGAAGAATCACCTGAGAAACTAAGCAATAATGTGGTGACACGGCCCATTACACAGGAGCTGCTTTTCCCAACACTTGCTTTTATTGCTGGTCCTGGTGAGATCGCTTATTGGGCAGAGCTTCAGCAAGCTTTCCGGCATTTTTCAATTCAAATGCCACCGCTCGTTCCGAGAATAAATTTTACGCTTTTAGAACGTGATATCGAAACGGATCTCAATGAACTCGAAGTTCGCTTAGAAGATGTGCTGGCTAATGGGATTGAAGGACAGAAAAACGCTTTTCTTCAGTCGATTCAAAGTGATCAGGCAG
Organism: Cytobacillus gottheilii; assembly: GCF_001636345.1. Taxonomy (GTDB): domain Bacteria; phylum Bacillota; class Bacilli; order Bacillales; family Cytobacillaceae; genus Cytobacillus; species Cytobacillus gottheilii. The sequence continues at coordinate 2,937,710 of NZ_KV440945.1, read as the reverse complement.
ATTCGTTATTTGATTCATTACAAACTGATGTAAATAAACATTATCGATGTATTGAGGATTATGCCAAAACAAATACAAAAGGTGTTGTCCAGCTGCTTAAAAAGAACGAACAAAAGGTAATTGAACATATTCAATTTCTGCAGCAGAAGATTCAAGAAGATATTCAATTGCAGCACAGCCATATCATAAATAAATATGACCGGACAGGAACAGCTCTTAAGCCAGATGGAGCTCCGCAGGAAAGAGTATGGAACGCGCTATATTTCATGAACCGGTATGGATTGGAATTCTTCAAGCAAATCCTTAACCATCCGCTGCCATTTGACGGTAGTCATGTGGTAGTGAAAATCTAAGGCAATAAGCGGAAGAATTCCGCTTAAATCATAAAATTACTAGAAATGAGCTTAAATAGACGGAGGAATTCCGACTAACTAACCGAAAAACGTGTAAATGGGCGATTATATTCAACTTAACCGGAATATCTCCGCTTATTTCTCCCGAGAATAGCTCATTTCTGGAAATAACGGTAAAATCTCCGTTTATTTCACTGGTTTCTAAAAAAGAATGGCCAGAGGACAAGTCAGATAAATACATTTTTGAATTATACGAAGATCAGCAATACCTTGGAAAAGATTAAAAGTTTCATTTATAAAATGGTGCTTTAATAAGACGTGATCCCAAATTTTGCCGGGACCGTCTTTTTTTTGTTCGCCAAGCAAGTAGGCGGCAGAGATCCAGTGTTTTTTTTTCTAACTGCTGCTCAAACAAGTATTGGTAAAAGGGACTGCCCTGCAGCGAAAATCAACTCAGCAGCAAGCCCTCTAATGACAAAAAAACACACCAGCAATCCCATTCAGACAATTTCCCATAAGAAACGCTGAGAAATTGTAAATAAACCGCGAACGGAAAATCCCAAAATAAAAATTTTCCAGCAGGAGATCATGCCAGTGGAGAGAATTAATAAAAATATGTGGAGGAAAGTGGGGGATTGTGGTACATTTGTGTTAGAAAGTGGGTGCAGTGGGTATGTTTATGGGTGAGTACCATCATAACGTTGATACAAAAGGCAGACTAATCGTACCTGCTAAGTTCCGTGAACACTTAGGAGAATCCTTTGTTTTGACGCGAGGCTTAGATCAATGTTTATTTGGCTACCCTATGGACGAGTGGCAGCAGCTTGAAGAAAAACTAAAAGGTCTGCCCCTTACCAAAAAAGATGCCCGTGCGTTTACCCGATTTTTCTTTTCAGGTGCCACAGAGTGTGAAATAGATAAACAAGGAAGAATAAATATCACTTCCCCGCTTCAGCAATATGCAAAATTGGAAAAAGAATGTGTCGTATTAGGCGTTTCCAATCGAATTGAGATTTGGAGCAAAAATCTTTGGGAAGAATATTTTACAGACTCAGAGGAATCTTTTGCTGAAATTGCAGAAAATATGATTGGGTTTGATATTTAAAAATCACAGAGGCTTGCTCTAGATTGAACAGGATTGGAAAGGATGAACAGCTATGTTTGAACATACTACTGTATTGCTGAATGAAACGGTAGACGGGCTTAACATTAACCCCGATGGAATTTATGTTGATTGTACACTAGGAGGGGCCGGACACAGTGAGCTAATATTGTCCAAGCTTTCTGAAAAAGGCAAACTTTACGCGTTTGATCAAGATGATACAGCCATCAGGCATGCAAGGGAAAAACTGAAGCAATACGGAGATCGAATTACGATTATTAAAAGTAATTTTGCCTTTTTGCAGGAAGAGTTAGAAAAGCTTGGCGTCATGAAAGTGGACGGAATTCTTTACGATCTCGGAGTGTCATCTCCACAGCTTGATACACCGGAACGCGGCTTTAGCTACCATCATGATGCACCGCTGGACATGCGCATGGATGAAGATGCAGATGTATCTGCTTATGATGTGGTTAATCATTGGGATTATAACGATCTTGTTAGAATCTTCTTTAAGTATGGTGAAGAGAAATTTTCAAAGCAAATTGCCAGAAAAATTGAAGCTGCAAGAGAAAAAGCACCCATTGAAACGACAGCAGAGCTTGTTGAGCTTATTAAAGACGGCATACCTGCTCCTGCTCGCCGAAAAGGCGGACATCCGGCCAAACGAATTTTCCAAGCTATTCGTATTGCGGTAAATGATGAATTAGGGGTATTTGAAAAATCCCTTCAGCAAGCAATCGAGCTATTAAATCCGGGAGGCAGAATTAGTGTCATTACATTCCACTCACTAGAAGACCGTATTTGCAAGGTCACATTGAAAAAAGCGAGTGAGACACCAGATTTGCCGCCAGGTTTGCCCATTATTCCAGATGAATATAAACCTATAATCAAATTAATTACACGTAAACCGCAATTACCATCAGATGAAGAGCTTGAACAAAATAATCGTGCTCGTTCTGCCAAACTTCGAATTGCTGAAAAACTATAAAATATACGGAGTATAAGAGAAACAGGAGGGAAACTATGAGTAATCTAGCTAGACAAATTCAACAAGAACAGCAGCAAAGACAGCAGCAGGTACAAAAACCTAAAAAATCTGTTCAGCGCCAAACCTTGTTTTCTCCAGGTGAAAAAATACTTGGTATCCTTTTTGCGGGTGCAGTTTGTATCGGTGCAGTAACAATGGTTTCAAATCAATCAGCACTTTATGAAGTCAACAAGAATATTCAGCAGACAGAAGCAGCGATTCAAGGCCAAACAGAACAAAATAAAGATCTTAGCATGCAGGTGGCTGAATTAAGTACATACGAAAGAATTAAAGCCAAAGCAGAAGAGCTTGGTTTAACATTCAACGAAAAAAATGTTAAGGCTGTGCGTGACTGATGATTAAAAAGCAAAGAAATATTAATGCTGGAGCAGTGATATTATTTATAATATTCAGTCTGCTCTTTTTTGTCTTACTGTTTCGGTTTATGTCCATTCAAGTGACTGGAGAGGCGGGCGGACAGCCTGTTGCTGCAAAAGCACAATCTAAATACGAAAGAGAAAAAACTCTTGAAGCCAGAAGAGGGACGATATATGACAGAAATGGCGAGGTTATTGCAGAAGATGCCAACTCTTATAAACTTGTGGCGATCCTGGACGAGGAATTAACAACAGACGATGAACATCCAAGACATGTGGTAAATCCAGAGCAAACTGCTGCAAAGCTTGCTGGATTAATTGATATGGAAGAATCCGAGATTTATAGCAAACTGTCAAGTGATCTAAAGCAGGTTGAATTCGGTACTGCCGGCCGCGATCTCACACTTCAAAAAAAGAAAGAAATAGAGGATCTTAAGCTTCCTGGCATCTCTTTCATTCAGGATACTAAAAGATTTTATCCGAATGGCCTTTTCGCTTCGCATTTAATTGGTTATGTTGAAAAACAGGAAAAGGAAGATGGCGGCACTGAAACAGTGGGAATGCTTGGATTAGAACAAAGCTTAAATGATTTATTAACAGGCTCAAATGGCCATTTTAGCTATGAAGCAGATCTTTGGGGTTATTTGCTGCCAAATGGTGATGAAGTCATTGAACCGGCCAAAAATGGTCAGGATGTATATTTAACATTAGATAAGTCCATTCAAATCTTCCTCGAAGACGCGATGAGTAAGGTAGACGAGAAATATAGTCCTAAGAAAATGATCGGTATTGTTGCAGATCCAAAGACGGGCGATATTTTAGCTATGGCACAGAGACCATCATTTCATCCAAAAACAAGAGAAGGAATTGAAGACACCTGGCGCAACTTAGCCGTTGAAGATTCATATGAACCTGGCTCAACAATGAAGGTATTTACATTGGCATCTGCAATAGAAGAAGGTGTCTTTAATAAAAATAATACCTATCAATCTGGTTCTTATAAAGTGACAGAAAGATCACCTGCCATTCCTGACCATAACGGCGGGCGCGGATGGGGCGAGATTACTTATCTGGAAGGAGTTCAGCGCTCCTCCAATGTTGCGTTCGCAAAAATTGTAAATGAACAGCTTGGCTATGAAACTTTTCGTGAGTACCTAACAAAGTTTGGCTTTGATCAGCCAACAGGTATTGATTTGCCAAATGAAACGAGCGGGCTTATAAAGTATGATTGGCCTTTGGAAAAAGCTTCGATCGGTTTTGGACAAGGATCAGCCTTTACGCCCATACAGCAAATGCAGGCGGCAACTGCTGTAGCAGGTGATGGTTCAATGAAAAAGCCGCATGTCATCAGCAAGGTTGTTGACCCGAATTCAGGAAAAACTGTGCAAAAGACAAGTCCTGAAAATGTTGGAACACCTATTTCTGACGCAACTGCCAAGGAAGTCAGAAATATCTTAGAGACGGTGGTTTCTTCTGAAAATGGGACAGGATACGGCAGATTTAATATTGATGGATACGAGGTTGCAGGTAAAACAGGGACAGCGCAAATTCCTAATCCGGAAGGCGGCGGCTATTTAACCGGACATAGCAACTATGTATTTTCTTTTCTGGGCATGGCACCAGCAGATGATCCTGAGCTTGTTATGTATGTTGCTGTTCAGCAGCCCGATATTGATGAAAGTACAAATGGAGCAGAGCCGGTTGCTGAAATTTTCAAACCGGTTATGCAAAGCAGTTTACAATATTTAAACATTGAACCAACTGAGCAGCCTAAAGCAAAAAGCAGTCAGGCGCCTGACTTGATCGGGATGCCTGTTAAGGAAGCTGAAAAGAAACTGACGGAACAAGACTTGGAACCAGTCATAATTGGAGATGGAAAAACAGTGGAAGGACAGTTCCCCGGCCAAACATCTTCCATGTTAGAAGGTGAAAAAGTTATTCTCAAAACAAATGGGAAAACAATTGTCCCTGACATGACGGGCTGGTCTCTTAGAGATGTGCTCAAGTTTACAAAAGCGGCAAACCTAAAGCTGAATACAGTCGGCAATGGCTATGTCATGAAGCAAAATTTATCCTCAGGATCTGTTCTTGCTGAAGGGGATTACTTAATCGTTGAATTTGAGACACCGCTGGAGCAATATGAAAGAGAAAAAATGGCTAAGGAACAAGTTGAAGAGGAAGAAGAAGTTGTAACGGATTAAGAAGCAGAACGCACCAATCATATGATGGTGCGTTCTATTTGTTTGTGTACAAGCATATATTTGAACGAGCCATAAACGAAGGAGGTTCGTTCAAAGATGCGTGTATCAAATGTAACAGTGCGTAAAAGGCTTACAGCTGCTTTGATTGTCGGAATCTTAGTGTTTTTTATAATAGATTTACGGCTGGGTTATGTGCAGATGATTCTTGGAAATGATTTGACAGACAAAGCGAAAGAGCTGTGGAGCAGGGACATCCCTTTTGAGCCTGAACGAGGTGAAATTGTCGATCGAAATGGAGTAGCGCTTGCAACAAATGTAAGTGCACCAACAGTTTATGTTGTACCGAGGCAAATAAAAGATCCAGCTGCAACAGCAGAAAAGCTGGCAGGTGTCTTGAATATGTCAAAGGAAGAGGCTTATAAACAAATTACACAAAGAGAGTCAAATGTGAGAATCAAAGAAGGAAGAAAAATTTCTCATGAAAAAGCAAAGGAAATTCGTGCATTAGAACTTGAAGGCGTATATATTGGCGAGGATTCAAAACGCCATTATCCTTTTGGCGATTATTTATCACATGTTTTAGGGTTTGCCGGTATTGATAACCAAGGCTTAATGGGTCTTGAACTTTACTATGATAAGGAATTACAAGGTGAAAAGGGTTCAGTTAAATTTTATGCAAATGCAAAAGGCGAGCGAATGAACGATATGGCTGATGATTATCAGGCGCCAGTGGATGGCAATAATCTCATGCTGACAATTGATTCAAAGGTGCAAACCATTATGGAACGTGAGTTGGATATTGCAGAGGCCACCTATAATCCCGATGGACTGATTGCAGTCGCAATGGATCCAAATACAGGTGAAATTCTTGGCATGTCCAGCCGGCCATCTTTTGATCCGACTAATTTCAGACATGTAGAACCAGACGTGTATAACCGCAACCTGCCTATATGGAGTACGTATGAACCAGGTTCTACTTTTAAGATTATTACTTTAGCAGCTGCTCTGGAAGAAGGCAAAGTCGATCTGGAAGAAGATCATTTTCATGATCCCGGTTTTGTGGAGGTAGGCGGTGCAAAGCTGCGCTGCTGGAAAAAAGGCGGTCATGGAAGTCAATCCTTTTTAGAAGTTGTTCAGAATTCATGTAACCCGGGGTTTGTAGAGCTCGGTGAACGACTTGGAAAAGATACGTTATTCAAATATATTAAAGACTTTGGCTTCGGGCAAAAAACAGGAATTGATCTGCAAGGTGAAGGAAGAGGAATACTCTTTAATCTCGATCGTGTCGGACCAGTGGAGCAGGCAACAACTGCTTTTGGTCAAGGTGTATCTGTAACACCAATTCAGCAGGTAGCAGCTATTTCTGCTGCAATTAATGGCGGCACACTATATACGCCTTACATTGCAAAGGAACTTATTGATCCTACCACAGGTGAAGCTGTCATGAAAAAATCTCCGACGGCTAAGAGAAAAGTCATTTCAAAAGAAACATCTGATGAAATTAGACATGCCCTTGAAACGGTCGTTGCTCAAGGATCTGGTAAAAAGGCATTTGTAGATGGATACCGCGTTGGCGGCAAGACAGGAACAGCTCAAAAAGCACAAGGCGGCCGTTATCTTGAAAATAACCATATTGTCTCATTTATTGGATTTGCTCCTGCAGATGATCCTGAAATTGTTGTATATGTAGCAGTAGACAATCCGAAAGGAACGGTTCAGTTTGGTGGTGTCGTTGCAGCGCCAATTGTCGGCAATATTATCGGAGATAGCTTAAGAGCGATGGGCGTAAAGCCAAGGAAAGAACAGGTTGAAAAAGAGTTAACTTGGCCGGATACCCCGATGATTGAGGTACCAGACCTAGTTGGCATTACAAAGCGGGAAATCCGCGAACTATATGTGAACCTCCAAATTGATGCAAGCGGCAGCGGCGACAAAGTCGTTAAGCAATCACCAGAACCAGGTGTTAAGCTGAAGGAAGGATCAACAATTAGGCTGTATTTTGACTCTTCACAGTAAAGACATAGTGATTCGGGCGGCGTTCCATGGGGTTGCGCCGCCCTTTTTCCACGTTAAAGGTAAGTAGAGAGGGTGATATAGCTTTCTCTGCAACGAATGAACTTTTATGTAAGCAGAGAAAAACCTCTATTATAAAACAACTGGGCCATCAGCATATACCTTGATAACCGATCAATAGTGAAGGGATAACATATTCCAACAGGTAGGATAATAGTAACGATCGTTCGTTTTTTCACCTCTTCTCAACGTGGTCTTCTCGTTTTCTATAAATAACAAATAGCATATTATTGTGTTTTCATGTAAAATATAAATCGCTAATTCTCTTTTGATGGGTAAGAGAATAGCTTATTAAGTGGAATAAGGTTTATTCATCTTTCGTAAGGATTACATATAAAGGCTATTTTACGAAGTACTACGGTATTGAGAGGGTTGGAAGAACATGAAATTACATACTTTGCTGGAGGCGCTGCAGCCTTATCAGACATATAATGAAGATTCTATCGAAATTACTTCTATTGAAAATGATCATCGGAAAGTAACTGAAGGCAGTTTGTTTGTCTGTATTAAAGGATACACAGTGGATGGACACGACTTAGCTGCTGAAGCTGTAAAAGCAGGAGCTGTGGCCGTCATTGCCGAGCGTGAGCTGACATTAACTGTCCCGGTTATTGTGGTCAAAAATACAAAAAGGGCATTGTCTGTTCTTGCGGATACATTTTATGAGCATCCCACACATCAGCTGCAGCTGATTGGGATTACCGGAACAAATGGCAAAACGACGACAAGTCACTTAATAGAAAAAATAATTCAGGATCATGGGAAAAAGACAGGATTAATCGGGACGATGTATACAAAGGTTGGAGATGAGGTATTCCCAACGAAAAATACGACTCCAGAAAGCTTAACACTGCAAAAGACATTTAGACAGATGGTGGATGCAAATGTATCTGCTGCAGTAATGGAGGTATCTTCACATGCTCTTGATGAGGGCAGAGTTCATGGCTGTGATTTTGACATTGCTGTGTTTACAAACTTAACACAAGATCATTTGGATTATCACGGCACTATGGAAGAATACAAACGGGCAAAGGGTTTGCTTTTTGCTCAGCTGGGCAGCCGTTTTCAAAAGAACTCCCCGAAATATGCTGTGTTAAATGCGGATGATGCAGCAGCAGAACAATATATAAGATCTACGTCTGCTCATATTCTTACATATGGAATAGACCGTGGTGCCGATTTTAAAGCACATAGCATTTCCATAAAGGCAGGGGGAACTAGCTTTACCCTGGAAAGCCCATTAGGGAATTACAATGTGAATATGAAATTAATCGGCAAATTTAGTGTTTATAATGTATTAGCTGCGATTAGTACAGCAGTTGCAGCTGGAATCCCAATCAGAAGCATTCTTGCTTCGATTGAAGAAGTAGAAGGTGTTTCAGGCAGATTTGAGACTGTGGATGCCGGGCAGGACTTTTCAGTTATTGTCGACTATTCACATACGCCAGACAGCTTAGAAAATGCGTTACAGACAATCCGTGAATTTGCAGTTAAACGGATCTTTACGGTTGTTGGGTGCGGCGGTGATCGTGACCGGACAAAACGTCCGATCATGGCGCAAATATCATGCAGCTACAGCAGTGATCCAATCTTCACTTCTGATAATCCGCGAAGTGAAGATCCACATGCGATACTGGCTGATATGGAAGCTGGCGCGACAGGAGAGAATTATAAAATTATTCCTGATCGAAGGGACGCGATTCGATATGCAGTTCGTCAAGCCAGTGCTGGGGATGTCATCTTAATTGCAGGGAAAGGGCATGAAACGTATCAGCAGATTGGGGATAAAACCTTTGATTTTGATGACCGCATTGAAGCCAAAAAGGCTATTGAGGAGCGATAAAATGTTTTTAACATATCGTGGCGATGCAAAACTCTTTCCAAACAAAACGGACATTGCAAATGAGGATATTTCTTTTAATCATGTGTCACGTTCACCAGACCATCGACTGCCTAAAGGTCTTTATGATTCATGCGGAATAAGTGCAGACAGGATTGCACTGGAAAGTGGCGCAATGGCAGAGGTTTGGGAAGCTTCTTTGAATATACCGCATTTTATACGGAAACATTTATCGCTCTTATCTATGAATAATGTAATGAAAGGTTTATTGGATATGATTGAACTTTATAAACAAAAAACAGAAAGCATGGCAGGAAGTCCAGCACACTGGACTCAGAATCATGTAAATAGTGCTGTAATACCCAATGAGTTTGAGTATAAAGAGGAGCTTCATTTGCTCTTTGCCAAACTGGATGAAGACGGCCGGCTAGGAGGTAAGGAGTAATATGATGGAGCAGGTTATTTTTTTCACAATTTTAATGGGCTTTTTAATAACCGTGTTATTATCGCCTTTATTTATCCCATTTTTACGCAGATTGAAATTTGGTCAAAGCATTCGCGAGGAAGGACCGCAATCACACCAAAAGAAAACAGGAACTCCAACGATGGGCGGAATTATGATTCTGTTATCGATTACTGTTACGACGCTGGTGATGACAGGCAAATTTTCCGAGCCTACTGTTAAAACGTATTTGCTGCTGCTTGTTACGTTAGGGTTTGGTCTGCTTGGCTTTTTAGATGACTTTATCAAAGTTGCGCTGAAACGGAACCTTGGTTTGACTTCGAAGCAAAAGCTGCTGGGGCAAATCATCATTTCAATCGTTTTCTATCTTGTTTTCCAGCAGAATGAGTTTTCGACTGTTGTTCATATTCCATTAACGGATTTTTCTTTTGATATGGGATGGACTTATGTTTTCTTTATTATTTTCTGGCTTGTAGGATTTTCAAATGCAGTTAATTTAACAGACGGTCTCGATGGGCTAGTATCTGGAACATCGGCTATTGCATTTGGTGCATTTGCAGTTTTGGCTTGGAGTCAGTCTCAGTTTGAAATTTCCATTTTTGCAGTCTCGGTTGTAGGTGCTGTGTTAGGATTCCTTGTCTTTAATGCTCACCCTGCAAAGGTATTTATGGGAGATACAGGATCACTGGCTTTAGGTGGTGCGATTGCAACCATCGCGATTTTAACAAAGCTTGAATTTATCCTGATTATTATCGGCGGAGTATTTGTTATTGAGACACTATCCGTTATCTTGCAGGTAATATCATTTAAAACAACGGGAAGACGAATCTTTAAGATGAGCCCTCTTCACCATCATTATGAACTGGTAGGATGGTCAGAGTGGCGTGTTGTTGTAACCTTTTGGACGGTCGGGCTATTGCTTGCAGTCCTTGGAATTTATATAGAGGTGTGGATGTAAAGTGAAACAGGTCAATCGCTATCTTCATAAAAAAATATTAGTTCTTGGACTGGCGAAAAGCGGAGTAAGTGCAGCTTCGCTTTTACATAAACTTGGCGCCTTTGTGACTGTCAATGATTATAAGCCGCTTTCTGAGAACCCAGAAGCACAAGGTTTGCTTCAGCAGGGAATTACGGTTATATGCGGCTCACATCCTATTGATCTGCTTGATGAAGGTTTTGAATTAATTGTCAAAAATCCAGGAATTCCTTATTATAACCCGATGATCGAAGGTGCTTTTGAGAGAGGCATTCCGGTCATTACTGAAGTGGAGTTAGCTTATCAAATCAGCGAAGCCCCTTTTATCGCCATAACAGGTACGAATGGGAAAACAACTACAACTACACTTATATATGAAATGATGCTCGCTGGCGGGAAAAAGCCGCTTATAGCTGGCAATATTGGAACAGTCGCTTCTGAAGTCGCACAACTTGCAACGAAGGAGAATACGATCGTCATTGAACTATCCTCCTTTCAGCTTATGGGCATCGATGAATTCAAACCGAAGATGGCTATTCTGACGAATCTTTATGATGCACATCTTGACTACCATGGCACTAGAGATGAGTATATAAATGCAAAAGCACTCATCACAAAGAATCAAACAGCAGAGGATTATTTCATTCACAACAATGATCAAGAGGAGGTTATTGCTGTAGGAGAAGGTTCTAATGCTGAGTTGATCCCTTTTTCGCCTTATCATGAGCTTGATCACGGTGCATATTCAAAAGACGGCTGGCTTGTATTCAATGGAGAGAAGATTATGGAAGTAAAGGATATAAAGCTGCCTGGAGCCCATAATCTAGAGAATATTTTATCGGCAGTTGCCGCTTCTAAGCTTTCGGGTGTTAGTAATGAAGCGATTATTGAAGTGCTGACTACATTCACTGGTGTTAAGCATCGTCTTCAATATGTTGGCGAGGTGTCCGAAAGATCATTTTACAATGATTCAAAGGCAACAAATATTCTAGCTACCCAAAATGCATTAGCTGCCTTCCATGAGCCGATTATTCTGCTTGCCGGCGGACTTGACAGAGGAAATGAATTTGACGAGCTTGTGCCTTCCCTAAGGGGAGTGAAGGGGATTGTAACGTTTGGACAAACTGCTGAGAAAATTGAGAAAGCGGCAATGGAAGCTGGAATAAAAATGATTCAACGTGTCGATAATGTTGAAAAGGCTGTGCCGGCCGCTTTTGATATGTCTGAAGCTAAAGATGTTATCTTGCTCTCACCAGCTTGTGCAAGCTGGGATCAATATAAAACTTTTGAAGTTAGAGGAGACATTTTTATAGATGCGGTGCATAAGCTTAAGTAAAGGGCTTGTCTGCTGAATCTTCAACTTGTTATACCCGCAGATTTCGGCAATCATTCCTGCAGCCCTAATACTTCCGTTAGAGGTGTTTGCATTGCCGACAAAAAAAACGACTCCAGATCTAATACTGATCATCATTACTTTATCCTTGCTTGCGGTTGGACTGACAATGGTATACAGTGCAAGTGCAATTTGGGCGGATTATAAATTTGATGATTCATTCTTTTTTGCGAAAAGGCAGCTGCTTTTTGCGGTAGCAGGTATTGTTGCTATGTTTTTTATCATGAATGTTGATTATTGGACATGGAGGACATGGGCAAAGCTTATTATTATTGTATGTTTTGTTCTGTTAGTGCTAGTTCTGATTCCTGGGGTAGGAAATGTTCGGAATGGCTCTAGGAGCTGGATTGGGGTCGGTGCATTTTCTGTTCAGCCCTCTGAGTTTATGAAGCTGGCCATGATTGTCTTTATGGCAAAGTTTTTATCAGAGAGGCAAAAACTGATTACGTCCTTTAAGAAAGGGTTAGCACCTTCACTCGGTCTTGCTTTTCTAGCTTTCGCCATGATCATGATGCAGCCTGACTTAGGAACAGGCACGGTCATGATGGGTACATGTGTAGTGATGATTTTTGTTGCTGGTGCCCGGATTAGCCACTTTGTTATGCTCGGCTTAATTGGTGTTGCAGGCTTTGTGGCTCTTGTGCTTTCAGCACCATACCGAATGAAGCGGATCACCTCATTTTTAGATCCGTGGGAAGATCCCCTTGGGAGCGGCTTTCAAATTATTCAATCCTTATACGCTATTGGCCCGGGAGGATTGTTTGGGCTAGGACTTGGACAGAGCAGGCAGAAATTCTTCTACTTGCCTGAACCGCAAACAGATTTCATTTTCGCCATTCTTTCAGAAGAGCTTGGATTTATTGGCGGATCGTTTGTTATTTTATTGTTTGCCTTGTTATTATGGAGAGGTATTCGCATCGCTCTAGGGGCACCTGATTTATACGGAAGCTTTCTTGCAATAGGCATCATTGCAATGGTAGCAATTCAGGTAATGATCAATGTTGGTGTTGTTACTGGTTTAATGCCAGTTACCGGAATCACTCTGCCATTTTTGAGCTACGGAGGTTCTTCCTTAACATTAATGCTAATGGCAATCGGTGTTCTGCTGAATATTAGCCGATATGCACGTTATTGAACTCGCCCTGTACTTGCTGCAGGGTTTCTTTTTGTTTAAGAAAGAAATATGCCTTTTATCACAGAAAACAATTTACAACTCACAAGAAACTATGTACATTTGAGTGTATCGGCACCGTGAAGGATGCAGCTTCCCTTTTTCCAAATTCATTACATTTGCATGACATTATGTTTTCCATTTCTTCATAGTGTTTTAAATATAGTAGAATAGGGTAAAGCGGAGGATGTGGTTTTTTCTTTCCTTCAAATTTTAAGACCATACAACATTGTGAGACAACAAATAACTTTGAGGTGAAATCATGAAAATTGCAGTAAGCGGCGGCGGTACAGGGGGGCATATATATCCTGCGCTGGCCTTGATAAGAGAAATTCGAAAAGAGCATAAAAATGCACAATTTCTATACATAGGAACGGAAAAAGGCTTAGAAAGCAAAATTGTACCAAGAGAAAACATTCCATTTAAGTCGATCCATATAACAGGCTTTAAGCGCAAGCTTTCAATGGAAAATGTGAAAACCATTATGCGCTTCTTAAAAGGCGTAAAAGACAGCAAGCAAATGCTAAAGGACTTTCAGCCTGATGTTGTGATTGGAACTGGCGGCTATGTTTGCGGACCTGTAGTCTATGCAGCTGCTAAATTAGGCATTCCAACGATTATTCATGAACAAAATAGTGTACCAGGTTTAACGAATAAATTTTTAAGTAAGTATGTTGACAAAGTAGCTGTCTGCTTTGAAGAAGCAAAAGCATTTTTTCCTGAAGAAAAAGTCGTGTTTACTGGCAATCCGCGGGCATCTGAAGTACTTGGCCAAGATGGAATTCGCGGAAGGCTTTCTGCTGGATTAAATACGAAAACACCTGCCGTTCTGATCTTTGGCGGGAGCAGGGGAGCCAGACCAATAAATGAAGCAGTCGTTAAATCACTTGCTGAATTCGGTTCAAAGCCATATCAGCTATTGTATGTGACTGGAGACGCTCACTTCGATGATGTCAAAAAAGAAGTGGAGCTAGTTGGAAATCCTGAAAATGTAATCATCAAGCCTTTTATTCATAATATGCCAGAAGTGCTTGCAGGCATTGACTTAGCGGTTACCCGGGCTGGCGCAACGACGCTGGCTGAACTCACTTCCTTGGGCATTCCAAGCATTTTAATTCCTAGTCCTTATGTAACCAATAACCATCAGGAAAAAAATGCGAGGGCTTTAAGTGATCACGGAGCAGCTGAACTATTGCTGGAGAAGGATCTAACTGGGAAAAAATTAGTGGAGCAAATCGATCAGATTTTAATTAATGATGAGAAGATTGAGCAAATGAAGAAAAACTCAAAAAAACTTGGTATGCCAGATGCGGCTGGCAAGCTTTATCGTTTAATGAATGAGCTAAGCACTGCCAAGCGCAAGTAGCCCAATAACTGCATAAACTAATAAGGAAAAACAGCAAAAGAAAGGCAGGTTTGTATGAAAGAATTTATCGAAGAGCTTCAGACATTAAACGCAGGCAAAATCAAAGAAAATGAACCGCTTGCAAACCATACAACAATGAAAATTGGCGGACCAGCTGATCTTTATATAGAACCATCTTCAGTTGACAGCTTAAAACAGATTATGGAGCTTATTCAAAAACATAATATAAAATGGACGGCAATTGGAAGAGGTTCTAATTTGCTTATTTCGGATAAAGGGATTGAAGGAGCTGTTATTAAACTGGGACGCGGACTTGATCACATGGATCTGCAGGGCTCAGAGTTAAAGGTTGGAGCAGGCTATTCAATCGTTGCATTGTCTACACAAATAAGCAGAAAGGGCTATTCAGGTCTTGAATTTGCGAGCGGAATACCTGGTTCTGTTGGCGGAGCAGTATATATGAACGCTGGTGCACATGGTTCTGATATATCTAAAATTCTAAAGAGTGCTCACATATTGTTTGAAGATGGAAGTATGAAATGGTTATCAAATGAAGAAATGGACTTTTCCTATAGAACGTCTGTATTGCAAAAAAAGCGTCCTGGCATCGTGCTTGAAGCAGTTTTTGAAGTAGTATCTGGAGATAAGGATCAAATATTTGCGGAGATGCAGAAAAACAAAGATTATCGCAAAGAAACTCAGCCATGGAACTATAAGTGCGCAGGCAGTATTTTTAGAAACCCGCTGCCAAAATATGCTGGAAGGCTTATTGAAGAGGCAGGTCTAAAAGGCTATTCAATTGGCGGGGCGCAGATTTCAGATATGCATGGTAATTTTATTGTGAATACCGGCAGTGCTACAGCACAGGATGTACTGGATCTAATCCAATTTGCAAAAGACAAAATCCAAGAGCAATTCGGTGTATCACTTGAGACAGAAGTAGAAATAATAGGACGAAAGTAACAGGGGGATATTCCTCCCTTATTCCATATTTTGTGATATAATAATTTATTGGAATTTGCAGTTATAACGGCATGAAATATATGCCGTTATCCCTCTCTTTAGATGAAAAAATTCCAATTTGGAATAAAGGATATGGTTTATTGGAGAGGTGAAAATCAATGAGCAATGGAAAATTAGTTTCACTTGAAGATCGTATTCCAAAGCTAAAACAGCAGCGGAAAAAGAAAGCGAATCGCAGACTTATTTTTCTGCTGATCCTGTTTTTTATTTTAATTGTATTCGTTATATATTTTCAATCACCGCTGAGTCACGTGAAAGAAATTGAAGTGAAGGGCAATACTATATACAGCAATGCTGAAGTTATTGAAAATAGCGGCATTTCACAGACTACGAATATATGGGAGATTGATGAACAGGAGATTGAGGAGAAATTAAAGGCGCTGTCTGAAGTGAAAAATGTACAAGTTACAACCAGTTTGCCCAGCACGGTAAACATTGTGGTCGATGAATTGAGAAGAATTGCATACATAATGAACGGGGAGACATATAAGCCTGTATTAGAAAACGGTAAAACCATTCAAGGACAAGCAGGTGAAATCCCCGCAAATGCACCGATCCTAATTGGATTCGATGAAGGCGAAGTTCTTGATTTAATGATACAGGAATTAGAAGTCTTGCCTGTCGAAATTCAAAATTCAATTTCAGAAGTCCATTATAGCCCAAAGGAAACGGATCGTTTTCACGTACAGTTATTTATGAACGATGGCTTTGAAGTGAGTGCGACACTTAGAAGTTTTTCTGAAAAGATGGCACATTATCCTTCAATCGTAAGTCAGCTGGATGCCAATCAAAAGGGAATTATTGATTTAGAAGTTGGCTCTTATTTTAGAGCTTTTGAAGAAGAAGGAGCGGAGAAAGTTGACGAGGAAACAGAAGGTGAAAGGTAGACAAGTCATATTTTCTCTTGTTTTTCTTGTGTTAGGGTTTATATTAACTTTTTCATTCCGTTTAACCAATAATGAAAATGAGGCGGCTGATATTTCTACAAAACAATGGGAAAGAGATCTTAATCTCCGTAACCAAATCGTAGAAATGGAAGAGAAAAATCGCTCATTGCAAAGAGAACTGAATGCGAACCAAGATACGATCCAAGGAATTGAAAAAGGCTTCGCTGAGGAAGAACAGATTTATTTTAACATGGCTGAAGATGCTGAAAAATACCGGATGTTTCTTGGTAAAGTAAAAGTAAAAGGACAAGGTGTAGAGGTTAAGCTTTCTGACGGAAACTATGATCCTAATGAAGAGAATATTAATAATTATATTGTTCATGAACATCATGTTTTCCGAGTGATCAATGAATTATATATTTCAGGTGCATCGGCTATTTCAATAAATGGCCAAAGGCTGAAAGCAAATTCGTATATTCTATGCAATGGACCTGTCATTGAAGTTGACGGCTATCAGCATCCTGCACCATTTGTGATCACTGCAATCGGAGATGCTGATGTTATGGCTTCAGCCTTAAATTTAACAGGCGGAGTGAAAGATCGTTTAGTGAATGATAATATTTTATTTTCATTAGAAACGAAGCAAGAAATTATCATGGAGCCAATATACGGAAGCTAAGATTCTCACCTTGAATGAACATACTATTCAGCTTACCTCTTCGGATCTTAATAAATATGTTTCCGGATCGCTGCACAAAACATCAGTAAATTAAAAATGAATGTCCACATAAATTTGGTGTGAAAGCAAGGTGGTAAACACGTGGACAAAAAATGGATAAGTTTTACCTTTATTGCAATCATTGTCGGCTTCATGCTTGCCTTGCAATTTAATACCCTGCAAGAGCCAACGGTCCGTGACACTAGGGATACGTGGCAGCTTAGGGAGGATCTCGAGAAAGAAAAAGAGATGCAAGTAAATTTGTTAAGGGAAATACGTTCTCAAGAGGAAATTCTTTCTCAATATGAATCAGAACGTGAACAAAGCAAAGAGCTGGCATTGCGTGAAACGCTGGAGGAATTGAAGAAAGAGGCAGGCTTAAGTGACATTGAAGGATTCGGCATTTTATTAACCATAGAACCAGTTTATGAGGAATTGCTAATGGGAAACAAGGTCACAACCGTGTCTCCTGAATTGCTTAAAAGGTTATTAAATGAGCTGAATATGTACGATGCATTATATGTTTCGATCGGAGGGCAGCGTGTTATAAACACGACGGTAATCCGTGATATCAATGGAGAAACAAAAATAAATGGCTTCTCGCTAAACGATTTTCCGATTGAAATCAAAGTAATTGCAGAAAATAGGCAGGTTGCGGAAAAACTTTATAACCGTATGCAAGTATCCAAATCGGCTGAGGAGTTTTTTATTGATAATTTGCGGGTGAAGATTTCAAAACCCGAAAGCATGATTACTATTCCTGCTTATGAAGATAGTATTCGTATTAGAGACATGGAACCTGTAGAGGCCGACAAAGGAGGAAATTCATAATGTGGCTGCCTGTGTTAGGCCTTATAATAGGTGTCTTCTTTGGACTGATGGCAGATATCAGAATCCCTGCCGAGTACTCTAATTATCTATCGATTGCTGTGTTAGCAGCCCTTGATACACTATTCGGAGGAATACGGGCACAGCTGCAGAATATTTACGATGAAAAGGTCTTTGTTTCAGGCTTTTTCTTTAATATTATCCTTGCAGCAAGTTTAGCTTTCCTAGGTGTACATCTTGGTGTAGACTTGTACTTAGCCGCTGTATTCGCCTTTGGTGTAAGGCTATTTCAAAACATAGCTGTCATCAGGAGAATCCTGCTTACAAAATGGTCTGTACCCCGTGAAAAAACTGAAAAAAATTAAGTTTTAAAAAAGGGAATAGTCTAACTTCTGACGAATTAGTAGAGTATTCTATTGTAAATAAATTAATATAAATAAAGAGGCTGATCTGCTTTAATCCCTCTTTTTTATATTATATTTATTAAAAGAAGAAAAATTTCATTACAATAGTTTTTAATTCACGTTATTATTCGATGCTTTATACAAGCAGATGAATTATATTAAACATTAACTTGTGCTGATTAAAACATAAGGGGATTCAGCATCGGCTCTGCGGAAAACGAGTTCCCTTAATAGCAGATCAGCACATCAGAAACCTAAAAAAATTATTTGTTGTTCAAAAGAAACAATTTGCAAAAGGAGGTGCCAGAGAATGAACAGCAACGAAATATATGTAAGTCTTGACATCGGTACATCCAGTGTAAAAGTAATCATTGGTGAAATGGTCAATGACTCTTTAAATATTATTGGTGTTGGCAATGTAAAGTCTGAAGGTTTACGAAAAGGCTCCATTGTTGATATAGATGAAACCGTTCATTCCATCAAACGTGCAATCGAACAAGCCGAAAGAATGATTGGCATGGAGATTAAAAGCGTAATAGTGGGGATTACTGGCAATCATGTTATGCTGCAGCCTTCACATGGCGTAGTGGCTGTTTCAAGTGAAAATAGGGAAATATCAGATGATGATGTTGCAAGAGTAATAGATGCAGCACAAGTTGTATCCATTCCTCCAGAAAGAGATATCATTGATGTTATTCCCAGACAATTTATTGTTGACGGATTGGATGAAATAAGTGATCCGCGTGGTATGATTGGTGTAAGGCTTGAAATGGAAGGTACCATTATCACTGGCTCTAAAACAATTTTACATAACACATTGCGCTGTGTAGAGCGTGCTGGTCTGGAAATAGTGGACATTAGCCTGCAGCCTCTAGCAGCAGGAGCATTTGCTCTTTCAAAGGATGAGAAGAACCTTGGAGTTGCTTTAGTTGATATAGGAGGCGGCTCAACAACGGTTACCTTATTTGAGCAGGGCATATTAAAAGGAACAAGTGTATTGCCAGTTGGCGGTGATCATATAACAAAGGATCTCTCAATTGGCTTGCGAACTTCAACAGAAGACGCTGAAAAAATAAAAATCAAACATGGCTATGCATTCTATGATCATGCTTCTGAAGAGGAAGTATTTAGTGTACCGATTATTGGAAGTGATCAGCATCAGCAATTTAATCAGCTTGAAATATCTGATATTATAGAAGCTAGATTGGAAGAGATCTTTGATTTAATTCAGCATGAAGTAAAGCGCCTTGGGGCATATGATCTCCCTGGGGGATATGTTCTGACAGGCGGAGTTGCCAATTCTCAAGGTATACTCGAATTAGCACAAGTTATTTTCCAAAACCGCGTACGGATCGCCATACCTGATTATATCGGTGTAAGGGAGCCGCAGTATACAACCGCGGTCGGGTTGATAAAATTCGCTTATAAAAATGCGAAGGTGCAGGGCAGGAAGATGAGTACTCCGGTCGCAAGCACTGAAGCAAAGGAAAGAAGAGTTCAAAAACAACCGCAACCAAAAGCAAAGCCGGAGAAGCAGCCGGAAGAAAAAATTACATCGAGAGTAAAAAAGTTCTTCGGATACTTTTTCGAATAGGCTTTTCACATACGAAATGGTGTTCTCGGGGATATCGATTTAGGAGGATTTGTCATGTTAGAATTTGATACAAATTTAGATTCATTAGCAACGATTAAAGTCATCGGCGTTGGCGGCGGCGGTAACAATGCGGTTAACCGGATGATTGAACATGGTGTTCAAGGTGTTGATTTTATTGCTGTAAATACAGATGCGCAAGCATTAAACCTATCGAAAGCTGAAATCAAAATGCAGATTGGCGGTAAACTTACTAGAGGACTTGGAGCTGGAGCAAATCCTGAGGTTGGTAAAAAGGCTGCAGAAGAAAGCAAAGAACAGCTTGAAGAAGCACTTAGAGGTGCTGACATGGTGTTTGTTACAGCTGGTATGGGCGGAGGAACTGGTACAGGAGCTGCACCAGTAATTGCTCAAATCGCTAGAGATTTAGGAGCTTTAACAGTTGGTGTTGTAACAAGACCTTTCACTTTTGAAGGAAGAAAAAGATCAACACAGGCTGCAGGCGGAATCGCTTCGATGAAAGAAGCTGTCGATACGTTAATTGTCATTCCTAACGACCGTTTATTAGAAATTGTAGATAAAAGCACTCCAATGCTTGAAGCTTTCCGTGAAGCAGATAATGTGCTTCGTCAAGGGGTTCAAGGTATTTCAGAACTAATCGCTGTTCCTGGATTAATTAACCTTGACTTTGCTGACGTAAAGACAATTATGTCCAATAAAGGATCTGCTTCAATGGGTATCGGTATTGCTTCAGGTGATAACCGTGCAACAGAAGCTGCTAAAAAGGCGATTTCTTCTCCATTATTAGAAACATCTATTGATGGAGCACAAGGTGTTCTTATGAATATTACTGGAGGCTCAAACCTAAGCCTTTACGAAGTTCAAGAAGCAGCAGATATTGTTGCCTCTGCATCTGATCATGATGTGAATATGATCTTCGGTTCTGTCATTAATGAAAACCTAAAAGATGAAATTGTCGTAACGGTTATTGCAACTGGATTTAATGAAGAAGCGGCACAGCCTAAACCAAGCAGACCTTCATTTGGCCAGCAGAAACAACCAGCAATGGGTGCAGGTACAGGAGCTGTGAAGCGCGAACAGCCAAAGCGTGAAGAACCTCAGCAAGAACCTGTCCGCAGCACAACATCAAACAACTCGGAAGACACTTTAGATATTCCAACGTTCTTGCGCAATCGCAATCGCAGAAGATAAATAATATAGCAGATTAAACCCTCGGCAAAAGGCTGAGGGTTTTTTTATATTGTAAAAAAATAATTTACTGAACCTCTCTTAAAAATCAACTCTATTAACCCCTTTTTAATATATATATTTAGAACAAATACTTGTCCCATATGAAATATTGACAAAAAACGAAAATTATAGTGAAAATTTCTCAAGTTTTCACTACAGGAAGTGACATCTTTATCTAAACAGATGCGCTATACTTTTTCGTAACAGATTTAATAGTGGTCAAAGGATAATACTTACTGGGAAAATATTTATCTTTTGCAGCTTTAAGTTTATTGAGTGGTTGCTTACGATCCCAAATGATCCCGCATCAGACTTATAGGAGGGATATGATTGGCGATTTACCTTGATGTCATTTGGGCTTTAAACTTTTTATTCGACACACTATTACTTTACTTAACCGCTATCATCTTAAAGCGTCATGTGAAATGGTGGAGACTGATAGCAGGCGGTCTTATCGGCTCAATTATTATCTTATTAGCGATTACGCCTATACATTCAGTAGCAGGACATCCGCTAATGAAATTACTATTCTCAGTCTTTATGGTTTATACGGCATTTGGCTATAAGAGATTGAAGTTTTTCTTCAGCAGTCTAATGACCTTTTATTTAACCACCTTTTTAATTGGCGGCGTCCTGATTGGAGCTCATTACTTTGTACAATTTGACTTTGAACTGTCGGCTGCAGTCATGATTGGGAGTGTAAAAGGATTTGGAGATCCGATTAGCTGGCTCTTCGTTCTAATTGGTTTTCCGCTTGCCTGGCATTTTTCCAGAAAAAACATCGAAACATTTGAAATGGTAAAAATTCAATATGACTCCTTAATTGATGTAGAAATTATGCTGAACAGCAAAGTGTATAGCTTTAAAGGTCTGATTGACAGTGGAAATCAATTATACGATCCAATCTCCAAAATGCCTGTTATGTTTATTTCTATTAAAGGAAACAAAGGAGATTTTCCTGAAGAAATACAGGCAATGGCTGAAGACCCTGAAAAGGTTGTACTCGGGCAACACACCGTTTCTGCTGAGTGGGAGCATAGGATGAGAATTATTCCATATAAAGTAGTCGGTCAGGATCACCAGCTTATAATCGCTGTAAAACCAGAAAGCATCAAGTTCCGAAAGACGGAGGAAGTTCTGGAAGTTAATCGGGGACTAATCTCGTTTACCATGCAGGAGCTTTCGAGCGACGATGCCTTTCAATGTATTGTTCACCCTAAAATGATGGCAAGTGCTAAACAAGTATCTGCAGAAATACGCGCAGGATAATATAGTTAAAACGCTTTATATACTATACTCAGAAAAACACAATTTAGAAGGAGGACAAATCATGAAAAAATTAAAACTTCGATTATCCTATTACTGGTATAAATTGCTGATTAAACTGGGCCTCAAATCTGATGAAGTTTACTACATAGGCGGAAGTGAAGCATTACCGCCGCCATTGAGCAAAGAAGAAGAAGAACATTTATTGATTAAATTGCCTAATGGTGATAAGGCAGCCCGCTCCATCTTAATTGAGCGTAATTTAAGACTTGTGGTTTATATTGCAAGGAAATTTGAAAACACAGGCATTAATATTGAAGATTTAATAAGCATAGGTACTATTGGACTGATTAAAGCGGTAAATACATTTAACCCTGAAAAGAAAATCAAATTAGCTACATACGCTTCCCGATGCATTGAAAATGAAATCTTAATGTATTTAAGAAGAAATAACAAAATTCGCTCAGAGGTCTCTTTTGATGAACCGCTGAACATTGATTGGGACGGCAATGAGTTATTGCTATCCGACGTGCTGGGAACAGATGACGATATCATTACAAAAGATTTGGAAGCAAATGTAGATAAAAAACTGCTGTTAAATGCCCTGCATCAGCTAACAGACCGTGAAAAACAAATTATGGAGCTAAGATTTGGTCTTGGAGCGGGCGACGAAATGACCCAAAAAGATGTAGCGGACCTTCTGGGCATCTCTCAATCCTATATCTCACGCCTGGAAAAAAGAATCATCAAAAGACTAAAAAAAGAATTTAATAAAATGGTGTAAGAAAAGTGGAAGCGCCTTGCTCAGCCCCGACAAGCATAAGACGAGCTGGCTAGAAGGTTGTACTTTAACCTTCTGGACAGATTGACTTATGACCTCGAGGGGCTAGGCGCTGGAACTGGACAAAGGAAAAGTGGAAGGCGCTAGGAGCTGGAACTAATTATAAATTTTGTCCTTTTTTCCTCAAAAATCCTTTAGCAGCAAGCTTTGTCAATTCTGAATTTTTGTGCTCTATTTCATCATGCATATTTTTCCTTCTCAAGGAGATACTGTTTTTTGTACAGCAACTCCTGTGAGGAGGGAAAGAATTGACTCGAAATAAAGTAGAGATTTGCGGTGTAGACACATCAAAACTTCCAGTATTAAAAAACGAAGAAATGAGAGAACTCTTCAAGCAAATGCATGAGGGAGATATAACGGCCCGGGAAAAACTCGTAAATGGCAATTTACGGCTTGTATTAAGTGTCATCCAGCGTTTTAATAACAGGGGAGAATTTGTGGATGATCTGTTCCAGGTTGGATGTATCGGCCTAATGAAATCTATTGATAATTTTGATTTAAGTCAAAACGTAAAGTTTTCCACTTATGCTGTTCCAATGATTATTGGGGAAATCAGAAGGTATCTGCGTGATAATAACCCTATTCGCGTTTCCCGTTCATTAAGGGATATTGCTTATAAAGCCTTGCAGGTAAGAGAACGGCTTATGAGCAAAACATCTAGAGAGCCAACAGCAGAAGAAATTGCAAAGGAACTTGATGTACCGCATGAGGACATTGTATTTGCCCTCGATGCCATTCAAGATCCCGTTTCCTTGTTTGAGCCAATTTATAATGATGGCGGAGATCCTATTTTTGTGATGGACCAGCTCAGTGATGAGCGGAATAAAGACATCCAATGGATTGAGGAAATTGCACTTATGGAAGGTATGCGAAGACTTAATGAAAGAGAAAAACTCATACTTAGAAAAAGATTTTTCCAAGGAAAAACGCAAATGGAAGTTGCTGAAGAAATCGGAATATCTCAAGCTCAAGTATCACGCTTAGAAAAAGCGGCCATTAAACAAATGAACAAAAATATTCAAAGTTAAGTCTGCCGAATGGCAGGCTTTTTCGTATGTTCAGAAATGATTAATGAACAGCTTGGAGGGATAATCGACCGAGGTGCTCAATTAATGTAGCACAAGTGCAGCTAAGCCACTGACTTCCCCTGACAGGCTTGCCAATCGGCAAGTTTTCTTTCATTCTTTTAACCCCTGCCTACAATTTTCTTTTTTCCTAACATGATTTTCAATCTATGCATCATATATTAAATTATAGAATAAATGCGGGAGATGACCTTTATGATCAAAATATCTGATTTTCAATTGAAAGATGTGGTTAATGTTTCAGATGGAAAAAGGCTGGGGAATATTGGCGATATTGATATCAATCTAAACAGCGGCAAAATTGAAGCTGTCATCGTGGGAGGAAGCGGCAGAATGCTGGGCTTCTTCGGAAAAGACGAAGACATTGTTATACCTTGGAAAAATATCATTAAAATTGGTGAAGATGTGATACTCGTCCGATATAAATCAGCAGAATACAGTTTTACAGAAGATGAAGGATAAAGCAACATAAAACTGTAAACAATGCCTTCCTTATGGTAAACTAGAGAAAAAATGAGGATATGAGTATGGAGCCTTTTATTAAACACACTGATGAGTTTTTAACAATTGAACACTGGGTTTCCGATTTTCCCGGACTTACTGCTGGATTTTCTACCAAAAATGGCGGTTTTAGCAAAGGGGAGTTTACAGGGCTGAATATGGGGTTTCATGTTTCAGACGACCAGCTCACTGTTATGAAAAATCGTCAGCATCTTGGTGGTAAGCTGGATTTTCCTCTTTCCAATTGGGTTGGAGCAGATCAAACACATGAGGTTAATGTGGCAAAAGTTTCACCTAAAGATGCCGGGCTCGGAGCCATGCAATATGATAGCTCTTTTCCTCATACAGATGGATTTTATACAAATGACCAAGGAATTCTTCTGACATTATGCTATGCTGATTGTGTTCCATTATACTTTCTGCATCGCAAAACAAAAACAATTGGGATTGCACACGCCGGCTGGAAAGGTACAGTGCATGGAATAGCTGAAAAAATGATTACCGTATTTAAAAACGATGGAATTCCGGCAAATGAAATAGAAGCCGTCATCGGACCATCAATTTGCGGACAGTGTTATGTAGTAGATGACAGGGTCATCAAAGCTGCAAATCAGTGGAAAAACGATCATTTGCCACCAGCATATAAAGAGATTTCAAAAGGTCAGTATCAATTAGACTTAAAACAATTAAACCGTCAAGTCATGATTCATAGCGGACTGGCTGAAAAGAATATTGTTATTTCGAATTATTGCACCAGCTGTAATGCTGACTTATTTTACTCTCACCGCAGAGATAGCGGGAAGACAGGCAGAATGATCAGTTTTATGGGCTGGAAGGAGGAGTAAGAGCAATACCATGAAAGTAGAAGACAATTTACGGGAAATTCAGCAAAAGATAGAAACAGCCTGCGAGCGCTCTGGACGCAATCGCGAAGAAATTAAAATCATTGCTGTGACAAAATATGTTTCTGTGGAACGGGCACAAGAAGCAATGGATGCAGGTATTAAGGATTTAGGCGAAAACCGTGATGATGGCCTCCTGGCTAAATGGGAGGTATTAGCGGACAAGCCTACATGGCATTTTATTGGTTCACTTCAATCAAAAAAAGTAAAAAACATCATTGATAAAGTAGCCTATATTCATTCGCTTGACCGGCTTTCACTTGCTGAAGAAATACAAAAAAGAGCCGATCATATCATTGATTGTTTAGTTCAAGTCAATGTTTCGGGTGAAGAGTCAAAGCATGGCCTGCCGCTTGAAGAGGTTAAACCCTTTATTGCTTCATTAAAGCCATTTTCCAATATTCGTGTTGCTGGTCTTATGACAATGGCACCGTTCACGGAAGATGAAGACCTGCTGCGCAGCTGCTTTAGAAAATTGAAAGAGCTTCAGCAGGATATTCAGGCACTTGAAGAGAGTTATGCGCCTTGCACAGAACTATCAATGGGAATGTCTAATGATTATCACATTGCTATTGAAGAAGGCGCAACAATGATCAGAATAGGAACCGCTTTAGTGGGTCAATAAGGTAAGGAGGTATATGAAGAGATGAGCATTAAATCTAAATTTAAGACATTTTTCTTTTTAGATGATGAATATGATGATAGAGAAGAGGATATGCTCGAAGAGGAAGCAGCCCCTGCTAAACAGCCTTCTCAGCAAAAGCAGCAGTCTGTTCAAAAGCAAAACGTAGTCAGTCTGCAAAGTGTGCAAAAATCATCAAAAGTTGTCCTCGTTGAACCGCGTGTTTATGCGGAAGCACAGGATATAGCAGATCAGCTGAAAAATAGAAGAGCCGTTGTTGTTAATCTGCAGCGAATTGAGAGAGATCAAGCCAAACGAATTATTGATTTCCTGAGTGGAACCGTTTATGCAATTGGCGGAGATATTCAAAAAGTAGGAAATGATATTTTCCTATGTACTCCTGATAATGTAGAGGTTTCAGGCACGATTTCTCAATTAATGCAAGAGCAAGAATTCGATAATACGAGGTGGTAATGGGAATGGGCTTTCTGTTTGAAATATTAGCAAATTTAATTGGTATTTATTCATGGGCATTAATTATTTATATTTTAATGTCATGGTTTCCAAATGCAAGAGAATCATCGATTGGACAGTTTTTAGCGAGAATATGTGAACCGTATTTAGAGCCGTTCAGAAGGTTTATTCCTCCGATTGGCATGCTTGATATTTCACCTCTTGTTGCCATTTTTGTTCTTCGATTCGCTGTAACAGGCATTGATCAATTATATAGATGGATTGTATTGTAAAATGGGGCTATTATAGTCCTTTTTTACTTTGTAAGTCCTTATTTATTTTTTCTTAACATAGTAAGGAGTTTTAAAATGAGCATTTATCAACACTTCAGGCCAGAGGAAAAAGAATTTATTGATCAGGTGCTGAATTGGAGAAATCAAGTTGAAAGTACATATGCAGGAAAGCTGACCGATTTTCTGGATCCCCGCGAACAGCAAATCGTTAAATCGCTTATTGGAGAGAACGCTGAAATCAAATATGCATTCTTTGGCGGATACAGCGGTGCTGAAAGAAAGCGCGCATTTTTATATCCTGATTATCATCAAATTGAAGAAGAGGATTTTCAAATCAGCTTATTTGAGGTAGAATATGCAAAGAAGTTTGTTACAATTGAGCATCCGCAAGTTCTTGGCAGTCTCATGTCACTTGGACTAAAGAGAGCCAAATTTGGCGATATTCTTATTCAGAATGATGTGGTCCAGCTGATTGTGTCGAAAGAAATTGAGTCATATATCAGCCTTCAGCTCGAATCAATCGGACGAGCGAGCATAAACTTAAAGCAAATCCCTTTATCAGATGCTAAAACACCTGAAGAACAGTGGCAAGAATCTGCTCTGACATGCAGTTCATTAAGACTGGATGCAGTGCTTGCCGCCATTTTTAATATATCACGGCAAAAAGCACAAACCTTTATAAGTTCAAAACTGGTAAAAGTGAACTGGACCGTGATTGAAAATCCTTCTTTTGAGTGCAGAGAAGGGGATATGATTTCAGCCAGGGGTTTTGGGCGCGCTAAAATGATGGGCATCGAAGGAAAAACAAAAAAGGATAAATGGCGAATTGTAGCAGGCAAGCAAAAATAATTCAGCATCTTGCAGGAATTTGCGAAAGTGTGTCGAATATTTGCTTATCAAGTACATAAAAAGAACAATTGATTTGGGAGGTGGCAACAGTGCCATTAACACCGTTAGATATTCATAATAAAGAGTTCAGTAAAGGATTCCGCGGATATGATGAAGATGAAGTAAATGAATTTCTTGATAACGTTATTAAAGATTATGAATTAATTATTCGTGAGAAAAAAGAACTCGAAGAAAAGCTAAATGATTTAAATGAGCGAATTGGCCATTTCAACACCATTGAGACGACATTAAACAAATCAATCGTTGTTGCACAGGAAGCTGCAGAGGAAGTAAAGCGTAATGCGCAGAAGGAAGCGAAGCTGATTATTAAAGAAGCCGAGAAAAACGCTGATCGCATCGTGAATGAGTCTCTCTCTAAAGCAAGAAAAATTGCCATTGACATAGAGGAATTAAAAAAACAGTCGAAGGTATTCCGCACTCGTTTTAAAATGTTAATCGAAGCACAGCTTGATATGCTTAATAATGATGATTGGGATCATCTCTTAGAATATAAGCTTGATGCAACTGAATTAAAAAGTTCTGAAGAAGAAGATTCATACGCTTGACGAAATAAGAGGATATCGCATATAATTTTATCACAAAATCATCTATATTAAATCGTTGAGAGGGACAGTACAAATCTCATTTGTTTATATAAGCGGTTATTATGGACGCTTGCAGAGAGCCGGGGAGAGGTGGAAGCCGGCATAAGCTGAGATTAAGAAAATCACCCTTGAGTTCCTTGCTGAACGCTTTTAAGCTGGTAGGCGGGACGGTTCATTCACGTTATGAATGCTAATTGAGCGGATAGAGACTGTTTTCTCTGTCTACAAGGGTGGTACCGCGGGAATTAAAACCTTCTCGTCCCTTTATGGGATGAAAAGGTTTTTTTTGCGTTTCAGCGGATTTTTACCCCGAAAAAAGGTAATGATGGTCGATAGAGATGACAGGAGGAAACAGAGATGGAATTCAAAGATACATTATTAATGCCACAAACAGAATTTCCGATGCGCGGCAACTTGCCAAAGCGCGAACCGGAAGTGCAGGATAAATGGTCAGAAATGAACATTTATGAGAAGGTGCAGGAGCGCACAAAGGATCGTCCAATGTTTGTTCTTCACGATGGACCTCCATATGCAAACGGAGATATTCACATTGGTCATGCTTTAAATAAAATTTTAAAAGACTTTATTGTCCGTTTTAAATCAATGAACGGGTTTCATGCCCCATATGTGCCAGGCTGGGATACTCATGGTCTTCCAATTGAACAGGCGCTTACAAATAAAGGTGTAAAACGCAAGGAAATGACGGTTGCTGAATTCCGTAAGCTTTGTGAAGAATATGCATACGAACAAATTGACAGCCAGCGTGAGCAATTCAAGCGATTAGGTGTCAGAGGGGATTGGGAAAATCCTTATATCACACTAAAACCAGCATATGAAGCACAGCAAATTAAAGTATTTGGAGACATGGCCAAAAAAGGTTATATCTATAAAGGCAAAAAGCCAGTTTATTGGTCTCCTTCTTCAGAATCTGCACTTGCTGAAGCAGAAATTGAATATCAAGATAAGCGTTCTCCATCCATTTATGTGGCTTTCCCTGTAAAAGATGGTAAAGACGTTCTAGATGCTGACACGAAAATCATCATCTGGACAACGACTCCATGGACGATTCCTGCAAACTTGGGAATCTCTGTTCACCCAACATTAAATTATGTTGTTGTGGAAGCCAATGGAGATAAGTTTGTTATTGCAGAAGACTTATTATCATCTGTTGCAAGTGAGCTTGAATGGGAGCAGCATAATGTTGTTAAAACATTTAAAGGCGCCGAAATGGAAAACGTATTAGCGAAGCATCCTTTATATGGCCGTGATTCGCTCGTCATGCTTGGTGAACACGTTACGACTGATGCCGGAACAGGCTGTGTTCATACAGCTCCAGGACATGGGGAAGATGACTTTTATGTCGGCAGCAAATACGGCTTAGAAGTATTATGTCCTGTCGATGATAAAGGGAATATGACAGATGAAGCACCTGGTTTTGAAGGATTATTTTATGATCAGGCAAATAAACCAATTACTGAGAAACTGCAGGAAGCTGGCGCATTACTGAAGATCTCATTTATCACACACTCCTATCCGCATGATTGGAGAACAAAAAAGCCAGTTATTTTCCGTGCAACAGCCCAATGGTTTGCTTCAATTAAAGACTTTAGAAGTGAACTGCTTCAAGCGATTAATGATACTCAGTTTGTTCCAGCGTGGGGAGAAACTCGTTTATATAACATGGTCCGTGATCGCGGCGATTGGTGTATCTCCCGTCAGCGTGCATGGGGTGTGCCAATTCCAGTTTTTTATGCGGAAAATGGCGAAGAGATCATTACTGATGAAACAATCGACCATGTATCTGCATTATTTAGAGAGCATGGCTCAAATATCTGGTTTGAGAAAGAAGCAAAAGAATTGCTTCCTGAAGGATTTACTCATCCAGGAAGTCCGAATGGCCAATTTACAAAAGAAACAGATATTATGGATGTTTGGTTTGACTCAGGATCATCCCATCAGGCGGTTCTGCTTGAAAGAGAAGACCTGCAAAGACCAGCAGACCTTTATTTAGAAGGATCTGACCAATATCGCGGCTGGTTTAACTCTTCATTATCAACAGCTGTTGCTGTAACAGGCAAAGCACCATACAAAGGTGTATTGAGCCATGGATTTGTTCTGGATGGAGAAGGCAGAAAGATGAGTAAGTCTGTAGGAAATGTCGTTGTGCCAGCTAAAGTAATGAATCAGTTAGGTGCTGACATCCTCCGTTTATGGGTAGCATCTGTTGACTATCAGGCAGATGTCCGTGTTTCTGATCCTATTCTTAAGCAAGTCGCAGAAGTATATCGTAAAATCCGTAATACGTTCCGTTTCTTACTTGGAAATCTTGCTGATTTTGATCCGGCAAAAGATAAAGTAGCATATGAAAATCTTCGTGAAGTAGATCAATTTATGCTCGTGAAGCTGAACAAGCTAATTAAAAATTCAGTAACAGCTTATGACCGCTATGAATTTGCTTCCATCTACCATAGCATCAATAATTTCTGTACGTTAGATCTAAGTGCATTCTATCTTGATTTTGCTAAAGATGTTTTATATATCGAAGCAAAAGATCATGAAGATCGCCGTGCGATTCAAACTGTATTATATGAGAGCTTAATTGCGTTGACGAAGCTTACTGCGCCAATTCTTTCTCATACAGCAGATGAAGTGTGGAGCTTTATTCCAAATGTTCAGGAAGAAAGTGTTCAGTTAACTGATATGCCGGAATATGTTGATCTGCCAAATGCAGAATTGCTGGAGAAAAAATGGACGTCATTTATGAAACTGCGCGACGACGTATTAAAAGCGCTAGAAGAAGCTCGTAATGCGAAAGTAATCGGAAAATCATTAACAGCTAAAATTGCGTTATATGTGAACGATGAAGTAAAAGGATTGCTTGATTCCATCAGCGAAAACCTGCAGCAGCTCTTTATTGTTTCAGGCTTTGAAATTGCCGGCACATATGAAGAAGCGCCAGAAAATGCAGTTAAATTTGAGAACACAGCTATTGTTGTCTCAAAAGCAGAAGGCGAAACATGTGAACGCTGCTGGACGGTCACTCCAGAAGTGGGCCAAAACGAAGAATACCCTACACTTTGCACACGCTGTGCAGATGTTGTAAAAAACAACTATAGCCATTTGGCATAAATTAAACTAAACAGAGGCTGGTGCTCAGCCTTGAATTGGATCCGGATGATTAGGAAAACACCTTCTAATCATTCGGATTTTTTTATGTTTAAAATATTGGATGCAAACTTTGTTGTTATAACTGCTGAGTAAGAGCGCGCATCTCAGCTTCTTTTGTGCTGTAAATCAACAGACATAGTGCCTTCCAAGCAACGTGTGAAATACTTAACCTGTGAAATAAGCGGAAATCTTCCACTTAAATCACAAAATCATGGAAAAGGTGCAGAAATAGACGGAGAAATTCCGACTAACTACCTGAAAAACATGCAAATGGACGATTTTTTTCAAGATAGTCGGAAACCCGCCCCTTATTTTGAGCGAAAATAGCCCAATTCTCGAAATAAGGGTAAAATCTCCGCTTATTTCACAGGTTCCTCCCATTCAGGGCAGAAAGGAACATCAAAATAAGCGGAAAAATTCCGCTTAAATCGCAAAATCACGGAAAATGTGCAGAAATAGACGGAGAAATTCCGACTAACTACCTGAAAAACATGCAAATGGACGATTTTTTTCAAGATAGTCGGAAACCCTCCCCTTATTTTGCCCGAAAATAGCTCAATTCAGGAAATAAGGTTAAAATCTCCGCTTATTTCACAGGTTCCTCCCGCGAAAAGCATAGGTCTGCAGCAGCGTAAAGAAACGGACTACTTCTAAAACCCGCCTCTACAATAATGGTTTTTCAAATCGCAACTTTCTTAATTTAGTCAATATACATGTATCTTCTCTGTTGATTATTACCACCTCCGTCAAATGTTGTTCCTTATGTTAAATGTTTTCCCGTGTCATGCTCGAGCATGCGGAAAATAATATAAGAAACAAAATGAACGGAGGAAAAGATATGGATGCAAACATTAACGATCTTTATTCAGAACTCCGTAACACGAGACAAGAACTTTTAGAAAGGCTAATGAATGGTACCAGTAATCCGCTAATTAAACCTATCCTTCTTGAAGAATTGCACGATGTTGAAAGAACAATTGCAAAACTTGAACAAGGCAATTATGGCATGTGCGAGCTTTCGGGAGAACTTCTGCCAACAGAACTGCTAAAAGAAATTCCAACCCTCAAGTCAAAAGACGATTACACAAGCCTGGGGAAATTTTATCGAAAAGCACTCTTTTAAAGAATGCTTACTGTTGCTTTCAGGCTGTTTATGCTAAAATGCTAAGGTAACGATATGAATTGTGGAGGTTGCCTTTGTGTTTTATTACATAATTACAGTATTTGTCATTGCGCTTGATCAGCTGACAAAATGGCTGATTGTCAAAAATTTTGAGCTTGGTGAAAGTGTTGAAATTATTGAAGATTTTCTGTATATAACATCCCATCGCAATCCTGGTGCTGCTTGGGGCATACTGGAAGGGCAAATGTGGTTTTTCTATATCATAACCGTTATTGTCATCATAGGAATCGTTTATTACATGCAAAAAGCGGCAAAAGGAAACCATCTGTTAGGTGTTTCCTTAGCATTAATGCTTGGCGGAGCAATAGGAAATTTTATTGATCGGGTTTTACATCAGGAAGTTGTAGACTTTGTTAATACGTATATCTTTTCTTATGATTTCCCTATTTTTAATGTAGCTGATGCCGCATTATGTATTGGTGTTGGAATGTTAATGCTGCAAATGATCTTAGAGGAAATAGCAGCTAAGAAGGAGAAAAAAGATGGAAAAAGTGGAACACATCGTTCTTGAAGAACAAGTAGGAGAAAGAATTGATAAAGTTCTTTCAAATGTAAATGAAGAATGGTCCAGAACACAAGTACAGCAGTGGATTAAAGATAATTTGGTGCTTGTTAACGGGAAAACCATTAAAACAAATTATAAATGCAGCCTGAATGATCAGATTGAAATTTCATTGCCTGATCCTGAAGAGCTTGATATTGTAGCAGAGCAAATGGATCTGGAAATTTATTTTGAAGATTCGGATGTTCTTGTCGTTAATAAACCAAAAGGGATGGTTGTACATCCTGCGGCTGGCCATCAAACGGGAACACTTGTGAATGGATTAATGGCGCACTGTACAGATCTTTCTGGCATTAATGGCGTAATGCGTCCTGGAATTGTTCACAGAATTGATAAAGATACTTCTGGCCTTTTGATGGTTGCTAAAAATGATATGGCTCATGAAAGTCTTGTCAATCAGCTTGTTGAAAAAACGGTTACCCGTAAATACAAAGCGGTTGTGCATGGTTTAATTCCCCATGACCATGGAACGATTGATGCCCCAATTGCACGTGACCCTAAAGATCGTCAAAACATGGCGGTGGTCGATGAAGGCAAGCATGCTGTCACTCATTTCAGGGTACTCGAACGTTTTGAGAACTTCACTCTCGTTGAATGTCAGCTGGAAACAGGGAGAACACATCAAATTCGTGTTCACATGAAATATATTGGCTACCCGCTTGCAGGCGATCCGAAATATGGTCCAAGGAAAACGATTGATTTTAATGGACAAGTCCTGCATGCAGGTGTATTAGGGTTTGATCACCCCCGCACGGGTGAGTATATCGAGTTTGAAGCACCGCTTCCTGCAGATTATACTGAACTGCTTGATTCATTAAGAAATAACCGTTGACAAAATTCGATAGCTGCTATATGATAAACACAGTTGAATAGTCCTTTAAGACAGTCCCGTGAGGCTGAGAAGGAGTCGGATTAGGAAAATTGCACCCTAAATACGTGTGCAAGGATTCTGCAAATCTACCCTCTCGCCGTACAGTGAGAGGGTTTTTGTTTGGACAAAGATAAGACAAGATGGGGTGAATATAATGCCGCAAAAGGCAATTGTCTTAGATGAACAAGCGATCCGCAGAGCATTAACCAGAATTGCTCATGAAATAATTGAAAAAAATAAAGGGATCGAAGGCTGCATATTAATCGGGATCAAAACTCGAGGAATATACTTAGCTAACCGGCTTGCTAAAAGAATCGAAGAGATTGAAGGAGCACAAATTTCAGTTGGTGAATTGGATATCACATTATATCGTGATGATTTAACGAAGAAGACTGATAATGAAGAGCCGCTTATTAAAGGATCTTCTATTCCAATCGATATAAAAGATCAAAAGGTTATTCTTATAGACGATGTTTTATACACAGGCAGAACAGTGAGAGCTGCATTAGATGCACTTATTGACCTAGGCAGACCATCTTCCATTCAGCTGGCAGTGCTTGTTGACCGCGGTCATCGCGAGCTGCCGATCAGAGCTGACTTTGTCGGCAAGAATATCCCGACATCGAGCTTGGAGAAAATTGTCGTGGAACTAAAAGAAGTCGATGAAAGCGATCAAGTCAGCATATACGAAAACAACAATTAAAAATTTCATACCCTTTTTAAAAGCAGTCCCGTGAGGCTGACAAAGGGGAACCGGCAAGAGAATTGTCTTTCTTTTGCTGTGCTCTTATACCCTCTTTGCAGCCTAACGCAAAGAGGGTTTTTTACTTAAATGAATGTAAAGGGAGAGAGCCTTATGAGAAATCCAGTTCTAGATATTAAAGATAAACCATCACCATTTCAATGGCTTACACTTAGCTTACAGCACTTATTCGCTATGTTTGGTGCAACCGTACTTGTACCCATTTTAGTTGACTTAAGCCCAGCGATGGCCCTTATTTCAAGCGGTATAGGGACGCTGGCTTTCCTCTTAATCACTAAGTTTCAAGTACCAGCATATCTTGGCTCGTCTTTCGCCTTCATCATTCCTTTAACCACGGCTCATGAGATTGGCGGACCTGGCGCAGCGATGATCGGATCCTTCATAGCTGGTCTCGTATACGGCATAGTGGCTTTAATCATTAAAAAAGCAGGCTTCCGCTGGATTATGAATATTTTACCGCCAGTTGTTGTTGGTCCGGTGATTATCGTAATTGGTTTGGCTCTAGCAGGTACAGCAGTTGGCATGGCCATGAATAACCCTGCATCAGGAGAATACAGTCTGCTTCACTTCTCAGCAGCCATTGTAACTCTTGCAGCAACAATTTTGTTTTCAATCTTCGGCAAAGGCATGTTTGGAATGGTATCCATCCTTTTAGGAATCATCGTCGGATATCTATACTCAGTGATAATCGGCATTGTTGACTTCACAGGAGTAAGAGAAGCAGCTTGGATCGAGATGCCAGATTTTATTTTCCCGATCGTGCATTATGATATCAGCATTACTTCAACATTAATATTCCTGATGGCACCAGTAGCAATTGTGACAATTTCAGAGCATATCGGACATCAGCTTGTCCTTGGTAAGGTTGTAGGCAAGAACTATATAAAAGATCCAGGCTTACACCGCTCCATTTTAGGAGACGGAACAGCTACAATGATTTCCGCTTTAATTGGCGGACCGCCGAAAACGACGTATGGAGAAAACATTGGTGTGCTGGCGATTACAAAGGTTTACAGCGTATATGTTTTGGCTGGAGCAGCGGTATTCGCAATCCTATTCGGCTTCATCGGAAAAATAACTGCATTAATTTCATCCATTCCTTCTCCAGTAATGGGAGGCGTATCGATCCTGCTGTTCGGAATTATCGCTTCATCTGGTTTAAGACTGCTAGTTGACAGCAAAGTTGACTTTGGCAATAACCGCAACCTTGTCATCTCATCTGTCATCTTAGTTATAGGAATTGGCGGAGCACATATCGCCATTGGAAACTTTGAACTTGAAGGAATGGCACTTGCAGCAATCAGCGGTGTGTTATTAAACCTGATCCTTCCAGGCAGAGAGAAAATGGCGGATTTAGATGAAAACGAATCTCACAATGATGATGTGGCATAACGCCTTTTAAGAAGAGTCCAGAGAGGCTTACAAGGGTGTTGAAGCACATTAGGTATATCAGGGGAAGTATACCCGTATGCCTAAAACCTTCAACTCTTCAGCACCCTGACCAAAAATGTCAGGGTGCTTATTTTTATATCAAGAGGAACAGGAAGGGGTTATACCCATGGAAAATCATTTGCTGACCATGACGGAACTTTCAAATCATGAGATCGAAATCATTTTAGCTGACGCCCAGCACTTTATTGAGGGGGGAACATGGACACCTGCCAATAAAACCTTTGTGGCAAATTTGTTTTTTGAAAATAGCACAAGAACAAAATGCAGTTTTGAAGTAGCAGAACGCAGGCTAGGCCTTGATATCATACCCTTTGAAGTAAGCACTTCGAGTGTGTCAAAAGGTGAGTCACTATATGATACCGTGAAAACCTTAGAAGCGATCGGCGTCAATGCCGTCGTCATCCGCCATCAAGAAGATCGCTATTTTGATCAATTAACAGGTAAAACGGATGTAGCGATTTTAAATGGCGGCGACGGCTGCGGGCATCACCCTACACAATCATTGCTGGATCTCTTGACTATTAAGCAAGAATTCGGTGGATTTGCTGGTCTAAAGGTAGCAATTATCGGTGACATCCGTCATAGCCGAGTGGCAAGATCAAATGCAGAAAGCTTAACCAGATTAGGAGCAGAAGTGGTTTTTTCCGGACCGGAGTTTTGGTTTGATGAAGAGATGATGAAAGAGTGCAGCTACGAAAATATTGATGAGGCAATCGCAACGGCAGATGTAGTCATGCTGCTGAGAATTCAGCACGAAAGACATGCTGATCAAACAGGTATGACAGCAGAAGACTATCATTATGCATATGGATTAACGGTCGAGCGCGAGAAGCGCATGAAAAAAGGAAGCATCATTATGCATCCAGCACCCGTCAATCGCGACGTTGAGATTGCAGATTCTTTAGTAGAATGTGAACGCTCAAGAATCTTTAAGCAAATGAAAAACGGTGTATACATCCGAATGGCTGTTTTAAAAAGATCAATTGAAAATGGGAAAGGAAGTGCAAACTATGTCAATTCTAATCAAACATGCACAGTTGCTAACTAAAGAAGGAGAGCGCGAGCAGTCAGATGTGCTGATCAGAGATGGAAAGATTGCCGAAATCGCAAAAGAGATCAAGAGCGAAGCCGAGCAAACGATTGAAGCAAGCGGCCTAGTCCTATCCCCAGGTTTTATTGATTTGCATATCCACTTGCGCGAGCCTGGCGGTGAGCATAAAGAAACGATTGAAACAGGAACGAACGCTGCTGCTAGAGGCGGTTTTACAACTGTAGCAGCTATGCCAAATACGCGTCCGGTGCCAGACAGCAAGGAACAAATGGAATGGATGCAAAAAAGAATTGCTGAAAGTGCTGCCGTGAAGGTGCTGCCGTATGCATCGATAACAATAAGAGAAGCCGGAAAGGAATTAACCGATTTCCAAGCACTGAAGGAAGCTGGAGCATTTGCTTTTACAGATGATGGTGTTGGTGTTCAAACTGCCGGAATGATGTTAGAAGCAATGAAAAAGGCAGCTGCAGTCAACATGGCGATTGTGGCTCATTGCGAAGAAAATACCTTAATTAATAAAGGATCTGTCCACGAAGGGATTTTTTCTGAAAAAAATGGATTAAATGGCATTCCTTCTGTGTGTGAATCCGTACATATTGCAAGAGACGTTCTGCTCGCTGAAGCAGCGGATTGTCATTATCATGTTTGTCATATCAGTACAAAAGAGTCTGTCCGAGTAGTCAGAGATGCAAAGCGGGCAGGCATTAAAGTAACAGCGGAGGTAACTCCTCATCATCTTCTTCTGTGTGATGAAGATATTCCATCACTGGATACAAATTATAAAATGAATCCGCCGCTAAGGGGAGCAGAAGACCGTCAGGCACTTATTGAAGGGCTTTTGGACGGCACGATTGATTTTATCGCAACAGACCATGCCCCGCATACAAGCGAGGAAAAAGCTGAAAGCATGCAATTAGCACCATTTGGTATCGTAGGCTTGGAAACAGCGTTCCCGCTTCTATATACACACTTAGTTCAAAAAGGAATTCTATCCTTACAGCAGCTGATTGATTTTCTAACGAAAAAACCAGCTGAAACCTTTGGGTTAGCATCTGGCACGCTAGAAGCTGGAGCAGCAGCAGATCTTGTATTGCTGGATTTAGAACAAACTGAAGAGATCAATCCTGAAACCTTTTTATCAAAAGGAAGAAACACACCATTTTCTGGCTGGGAATGCACGGGCTATCCAGCGATGACGATTTCAGAAGGAAAAATTGTATGGGAAAGAGAGCGTGTGACATCATGAAAAGACAACTAATCTTAGAGGATGGAACGATTTTTATCGGAGAAGGCTTTGGCGGAGAACGAATGCTTAGCGGAGAGGTCGTTTTTAATACTGGAATGACAGGCTATCAGGAAATACTCTCGGACCCATCTTACTGTGGCCAGATTGTAACCTTAACATATCCTTTAATCGGAAACTATGGCATTAACCGCGATGATTTTGAAAGCATTAACCCTGCAATCAACGGGTTAATCGTCAAGGAAGCAGCTGACTTCCCATCCAACTGGCGGAATGAACGCTCACTGGACGATTTTCTAAAGCTGCGCAATATTCCTGGCATTTCAGGAATTGATACGAGAAAACTGACAAGAATCATCCGCAAATACGGCACATTAAAAGGAATTATCTGCAGAATAGAAGAAAATCCAGAAGATGTGATCGAAAAGCTCCGCTCCACTTCACTAAGAACAGACCAAGTGAAGCAGGTTTCTACCAAAACAGCTTATCCAAGTCCTGGCCGCGGCAGAAGAGTTGTGCTGGTGGATTACGGAATGAAGCACGGCATTTTGCGTGAATTGAACAACAGAGGCTGTGATGTGATTGTTGTTCCGTACCATACTACAGCTGAGGAAATCTTAAATCTTAGCCCTGATGGTGTCATGCTTTCTAACGGACCTGGAGATCCAAAGGATGTTCCGGAAGCAATCAGTATGATCCAAGGTTTGCTTGGCAAGGTTCCATTGTTTGGCATCTGTCTTGGACATCAATTATTTGCCCTTTCCTGTGGAGCGAATACAGAGAAAATGAAGTTCGGACACCGCGGCTCCAATCATCCGGTAAAAGATTTAGCGACAGGCAAGGTGGCACTGACTTCTCAAAACCACGGTTATACAGTGAACGAGACCTCTTTAGAGAATACAAGATTAGAAGTGACACATATTGCCTTAAATGATCGTACGATCGAAGGGTTAAAACATAAAGATTATCCGGCATTTACGGTCCAGTACCATCCAGAAGCTTCACCAGGACCAGAAGATGCAAATGGACTTTTTGAACAATTTCTAGCAATGATTGAATCTGACAAATTGGAAGGTGTAAACAAATGACAAAGCGTACAGATATAAAAAGCATTCTCGTCATCGGATCAGGCCCGATCGTAATCGGCCAGGCTGCAGAATTTGATTATGCAGGAACACAAGCATGTATTGCCTTAAAAGAAGAAGGCTACAAAGTTATTCTAGTAAACTCCAATCCTGCTACAATCATGACAGACACAGAAATAGCAGATGCCGTTTATATCGAACCGCTTACGCTTGAATTTGTAAGCCGAATTATCCGCAAAGAAAGACCAGATGCACTTGTGCCGACTTTAGGCGGACAGACAGGACTCAATTTAGCAGTCGAATTATCAAAATCCGGCGTGCTGGAAGAGTGTGGCGTTGAAATTCTCGGTACAAAGCTTACAGCAATTGAAAAAGCAGAGGACCGTGACCTTTTCAGAAACTTAATGCATGAACTGGGAGAGCCTGTCCCAGAGAGCGATATTATTCACAATCTCGAAGAAGCTTATACATTTGTCGAGCGTGTCGGATACCCTGTTATTGTCCGCCCAGCCTATACATTAGGCGGCACTGGCGGCGGAATTTGTCAGGATGAAGAAGAACTGATTGAAATTGTTACAAGCGGTTTAAAAAATAGTCCTGTAACACAGTGTTTGCTTGAAAAAAGTATTGCTGGCTACAAGGAAATTGAATATGAAGTAATGCGCGACTCAAATGATAATGCAATTGTCGTATGTAATATGGAAAACATTGATCCAGTCGGTGTTCATACAGGCGACTCAATCGTTGTTGCACCAAGCCAAACTTTAAGTGATAGAGAATATCAGCTCCTGCGCAATACGTCTTTAAAAATCATTCGTGCGCTTGAGATTGAAGGTGGCTGTAATGTGCAGCTTGCCCTAGATCCTTACAGCTTCAATTATTACATCATTGAAGTAAATCCAAGGGTAAGCCGTTCATCTGCACTTGCTTCAAAAGCTACAGGCTATCCAATTGCAAAGCTTGCTGCAAAAATTGCTGTTGGACTGACACTGGATGAAATGATGAATCCTGTTACAGGAAAAACATATGCAAGCTTTGAGCCAGCATTAGATTATGTGGTTTCAAAGATTCCACGCTGGCCATTTGATAAATTTGAATCGGCCAACCGCACACTGGGAACGCAAATGAAAGCAACAGGAGAGGTTATGGCAATCGGCCGCACGTTTGAGGAATCCCTGCTAAAAGCGATTCGCTCACTAGAGGCCAATGTATTTCATCTCGCTCTAAATGATGCAGACAGCATTGATGATGCCCTTTTAGAAAAACGGATTAGAAAAGCTGGTGACGAGCGCTTATTTTATATCGGTGAAGCATTAAAACGCGGAATCACAATTGAAACCATTCATGAGTGGTGTGAAATTGATCTGTTCTTCCTGCATAAATTTTCAAAAATCATTGCTTTTGAACAACAAGTAAAGGATCATCCATTCCAGTATGATACTGCGAAAAAAGCGAAGGAAATGGGCTTTGCCGATTCAGTGATCGCGAAGCTGTGGAATAGCACGGAACTTGATGTTTACGAGTGGAGAAAAGAACAGGATTTAATGCCGGTATACAAAATGGTTGATACATGTGCTGCTGAATTCGAATCAGAAACACCATATTACTACGGCACATATGAAGAAGAGAACGAATCGATTGTAACAGAGAAAAAGAGTGTCATTGTCTTAGGATCTGGTCCAATCCGCATCGGGCAGGGAATCGAGTTTGATTATTCAACCGTTCATGCTGTATGGGCGATTAAACAAGCAGGTTATGAAGCGATTATCATCAACAACAACCCAGAAACGGTTTCAACTGATTTCAGTATTTCAGATAAGCTATATTTTGAGCCGTTGACGATTGAAGATGTCATGCACATTATTGATCTTGAACAGCCAGAAGGTGTAGTCGTTCAATTCGGCGGTCAGACAGCCATTAACCTTGCCGATCAATTAGTGGCAAGAGGCGTGAAAATCTTAGGTACAACTCTTGAAAATATGGATCGTGCAGAGAACCGCGACAAGTTCGAACAAGCCTTAACAGAGCTGCAAATTCCGCAGCCAAAAGGAAAAACAGCAAAGTCGGTTGAGCAAGCGGTTCTGATCGCTTCTGAAATTGGCTATCCAGTGCTTGTAAGACCATCGTACGTTCTCGGCGGAAGAGCAATGGAGATCGTTTATAAAGAAGAAGAATTATTGCACTACATGAAAAACGCGGTAAAAGTAAATCCCGAGCATCCTGTGTTAATCGACCGCTACTTAACAGGCAAAGAAATCGAAGTGGATGCGATTTGTGATGGTGAAACAGTAGTAATCCCTGGAATTATGGAGCATATCGAAAGAGCCGGTGTGCACTCAGGCGACTCCATTGCTGTGTACCCGCCGCAAAATATCTCTGCAGCTGTGAAAGAAAAACTAATCACTTATACAGAAAAGCTTGCAAAGGGATTAGGCATTGTTGGACTGTTAAACATTCAATATGTTGTCGCAAAAGAAGAGGTCTATGTGCTTGAAGTCAATCCGCGTTCAAGCCGGACGGTTCCATTCTTAAGCAAAATAACAAATGTGCCAATGGCCAATCTAGCAACAAAAGTCATTCTGGGAGAATCATTAAAAGAACTAGGCTATTCAACTGGACTTGTACCAGAACGTTCAGGCGTATATGTAAAGGTTCCGGTCTTCTCTTTTGCAAAATTAAGACGTGTAGACATTACACTCGGACCTGAAATGAAATCAACCGGAGAGGTAATGGGTAAAGATACAACACTTGAAAAAGCATTGTATAAAGGCCTTGTTGCTTCCGGTATGAACATTCATAAGTTTGGTACAGTGTTAATGACAGTTGCAGACAAAGATAAGGAAGAGGCACTTCAGCTTGCGAAAAGATTTGTTTCAATCGGCTATAGAATCATGGCGACAAGCGGAACAGCTGAAGTGTTAGAAGCAAACGGCATCCCAGTTGATGTAACAGACAAAATTGGTTCTGAAGGTCCGAACCTGCTCGATGCCATCCGGAATGGCGGAGCGCAAATTGTCATTAACACGCTGACAAAAGGAAAGCAGCCGCAGCGTGATGGCTTCCGAATCCGCCGCGAGTCAGTTGAAAATGGGGTACCATGCTTAACTTCACTTGATACAGCTTCAGCGATTTTACAAGTAATTGAATCAATGAACTTTTCTGCAGAAGCAATGAGTCATCCAGAGGCAGGACAGGAGGCAGTGCTCGTATGATCAAACAGGAGCTATGCACGGTTGTCAGCCAATCTCAAATAGCAAAAGATATTTATGAGCTCACCCTTAGTGGTGAGCTTGTCCGCGAAATGAACGAACCAGGTCAATTTGTTCATTTGAAAACAGGCGGAGAATTCGGCCCACTGTTAAGAAGACCGATCAGTATTTCAAGCATCAGCAAGGACACTAGTGAATTTACAATGATTTACCGTGCAGAAGGCAAAGGAACGAAGCTTTTATCTGAAAGTAGTTCAGGAGATTTTGTAGATGTACTGGGCCCACTAGGGAACGGTTTTCCAGTCGAGGCGAGTGAGCAAGGAGATACTGTTCTGCTGGTTGGCGGCGGTATTGGTGTTCCTCCGCTTTATGAACTTTCAAAGCGTCTTACAGCTGCCGGCTTCACTGTCACACATATTTTAGGCTTTCAAAATAAAGAAGCAGTTTTCTATGAAGAGTATTTTAATAGTTTGGGTGAAACCTATATTGCAACGGCTGATGGAAGCTATGGAACAGCCGGATTTGTTACAGATGTTATAGCAAACGAGGGTGTAAAATTTGATATCCTATACGCTTGCGGACCAACTCCGATGCTAAGAGCTCTGGAAACTTCTTATGGAAAAAATAAAAAGGTTTACTTATCACTTGAGGAGCGGATGGGCTGCGGCATTGGCGCTTGCTTTGCTTGCGTTTGCCATACAGCAGATGATCCAACTGGCTACACATATAAAAAAGTCTGCAGTGACGGTCCCGTCTTTAAAGCAGGGGAGGTTGTTCTATGAAGTCATTAGAAATCAGCTTGCCAGGTCTTTTCTTGAAAAATCCGATCATGCCTGCATCCGGCTGCTTTGGTTTTGGCAGAGAATACAGCGGGTTATATGATTTAAATCAGCTTGGTGCGATCATGATCAAAGCAACAACCCTTGAACCGCGTTTTGGCAATCCAACTCCTCGTGTAGCAGAAACAACAGCAGGCATGCTCAACGCGATCGGACTGCAAAATCCGGGATTGGATAGAGTGCTGAATGAAGAACTGACTTGGCTTGAACAGTTTGATGTTCCGATTATTGCTAATGTTGCTGGTTCGCTGGAGGAGGATTATGTAGAAGTTGCAAAAGAAATATCGAAGGCGAAAAATGTGCATGCCCTCGAATTAAATATATCTTGTCCAAATGTGAAAACAGGCGGCATTGCCTTTGGTACGATCCCAGAGGTGGCGAAAAACTTAACAAAAAAGGTGAAGGAAGTTTCGGAAGTCCCTGTTTACGTCA
This sequence comes from Cytobacillus gottheilii, assembly GCF_001636345.1. Lineage (GTDB taxonomy): Bacteria > Bacillota > Bacilli > Bacillales > Cytobacillaceae > Cytobacillus > Cytobacillus gottheilii. Next base: position 2,893,352 of record NZ_KV440945.1, on the reverse strand, counting down.
AACTTTCCCCTAATGTGACGAACATTGTGGAGATGGCGAAAGCAGTTGAAGACGGCGGTGCTGACGGATTAACGATGATCAACACTTTATTGGGCATGCGTCTTGATCTGAAAACAGCTCAGCCGATTCTTGCCAATAAATCAGGAGGATTATCAGGTCCAGCTATTAAACCAGTTGCGATTCGAATGATTCATGATGTGAGCCAGCATGTATCACTGCCAATCATCGGCATGGGCGGAGTACAGAGTGCTGAAGATGTGATGGAATACTTTTATGCAGGTGCAAGTGCAGTAGCCGTTGGAACAGCCAACTTTGTCGATCCATTTGTATGTCCAAAGATCATTGAAGAACTTCCAGTATTGTTGCAGGAATTAGGATTTGATCATATTTCAGAATGTACAGGAAGGAGCTGGGGCAAACATGAAAAACTCGCTTATCATCGCGCTTGATTTTACAGGAAAAGAAGAAGTGAATAGTTTTCTTTCAAAGTTCAACGATGAACAGCTGTTTTTAAAAGTAGGGATGGAGCTTTTTTATCAGGAAGGGCCGAGGATTGTTCAGGAATTAAAAGAAAAAGGTCACCAGATTTTCCTGGATTTAAAGCTTCATGATATTCCGAACACAGTAGGAAAAGCGATGGAACGCCTTGCTCGTCTGCAGATCGATCTAGTGAATGTTCATGCTGCCGGCGGGAAGGAAATGATGGAGAGAGCACTTGCTGGTTTAGAGGCAGGTACGTTATCTGGCCAAAAACGTCCACACTTAATTGGAGTTACCCAGCTGACAAGTACATCTGAAGAACAAATGCAAAAAGAGCAGCTTATTTCAGCCACCTTGAAAGAATCTGTCTTACAATATGCAAGCCTTACGAAAGAAGCAGGCTTAGATGGAGTCGTATGCTCGGCATTTGAATCAGAGGAAATTAAAAAGCTGCTCGGAAGTGAATTCTTAACCGTAACTCCTGGTATCCGCACCGCAGCTGATGAACAGGGTGATCAAAAAAGAATCGCTACCCCTGCATTTGCAAAAGAAGCTGGTGCTTCAGCGATCGTTGTTGGCAGATCGATCACGAACGATCCTAATCCGCTTGAAAAATATAAACAAATGAAATCACAATGGGAGGGCGTACTACAATGAAAAAAGAAATTGCGCAAAGCTTACTGGATATTGGGGCCGTTGCTCTAAGTCCAAACGACCCATTTACTTGGTCTTCTGGACTGCGCTCGCCGATTTACTGTGATAACCGTTTAACATTATCTTATCCAGCAGTGCGCAAACAAATTGCAGCCGGCTTGAAACAAATCATTGAAGAACAATTCCCAGAAGCGGAATTAATCGCAGGCACAGCAACAGCAGGCATCCCGCACGCTGCCTGGGTAAGTGACCTGATGGATTTGCCAATGTGTTATGTGCGCTCAAAGGCAAAAGGACATGGTAAAGGCAAACAAATTGAAGGCAAAGCGACAGCCGGCCAAAAGGTCGTTGTGGTTGAAGACTTAATTTCAACTGGAGGCAGTGCAATTACGGCTGTCGAAGCATTGCGCGAAGAAGGACTTGAAGTGCTTGGTGTTGCTGCAATCTTTACATATGGACTGACAGCTGGCACAGAAAAGCTGGGTGCTGCTGGCGTAACTGCCCATGCATTAAGTGATTTTGAAACACTAGCAGAATTGGCCGAGGCAAAAGGTCATATTGAAGAAAAAGATGTGAACAGCCTGGCACAATGGAGAAAAGACCCGGAAGCTTGGGGGAAGGCTGTTCAGTCATAAGAAAGTTAATGCTTGTTAAGCAGTTCTGATAACGTGGGAATCTAAAAAGGCACCATAAATAACTTGCGATTTTGAAGGGCACATAACAAGGTAAATAACAATACAATTGTATACTAAAAGCTTGAGGGAACTTAGAAGCCTCAAGCTTTTCTTCTTCTTTGAGATAAGGGGGTTGTTTAACTGTAGCAAGTGTTAGTTTTAATAAGCGATCTTTATTTAATTTACATTTCCTTTATAGCTTTTTCGATAATAGTTTTAATAAACGGTTCTTTTTTCTTTGTATATGTTGGTCTATCGAACTTATATTTAGAAGCAAGTTCTTTTTTTAATGAAGCATATTCTTTAGCTGCATGGGGGTGTAACCTAAGATAATCTCGAAACAATATTTTTTCAATCCACTCACTACTGTTAATTTCACATATATGCAAATGACAAGTGCCTTGTCCCCATACTTCCTTCCTAAAAAACCTTCTTTCTTTAAACTCAGGTTTATCAACATATTCATATTCAATTTTACTTAGAGGAATAACAAAGTTGGATACTTCATCTAAATAATGTACTCCTACAATAATATCAATTATTGCTTTCGCTTCTAATCCCTTTATAGAAGTGCTTCCTATATGTTCAATCCCAACAACATTATCTCCTAAAACATCAACAATTCTTTTCTTCTCATATTCAAATTGTGTTTCCCAATTAAGATTATAATAACTAAGATTAACAATTGGTTTCGTCATATTGTTCCCACCTATAAAAAATACTTTTTTATCTCATTCTATAAAGCTTGCCCGTTTGTTACATAAGAAAAGCTGCATTATATGACAACCCTAAGTACATTTCTTCAAAATTCTCATTTGGATGTAATCCTTAAAAAATACCCATCCGGATCGGCAATTTTAAACCCTCTCATTTCCCAAGGATATTTTTCTATCTCAACTTCAATTGGGTAATTGTAATCCATACACCGTTGATAAACTGATTCTAATTCTTCAACAACAATAATGAATTCAAACCCTTTTCCTCTCATATCTCCCTTTACACCTTTATTAAAATAATGATCATCAGCTAAAATGGTTTCAGAGGTAAGTAATAATGAAAAACAATCATAATTGAAGCGGGCAGAACGTTCGCTTCTTCCATAGAGTTCTAATCCAATGATATTTTGATAAAAGCTTATAGATTTTTCAATATCCCTTATATACAATTCAACTCTAAAGAGCACACTCATATTACCGTTCCTCTCTTAAGTAAAGTCGCCTGGATTGGTAGGCGTTCTTAACCTTAAGCACCTGTTTGGTTAAGTGCAATACTTCATAACCTTTATTTTCACATATAATAAAAACTATTTTATCAGAAGAATTACTTTTCCCAATCCTCTAAAAGTCCCCAAGTAATAGTAGGATTTCCTTTTAGTGACCTCATTGAACCTACATACACATTTTCAGTAGATTTGCCTATTTCCTTGTAGTGTTTAACTATTTCAATAGTAGTGGCTGAGACATTTTTCCTTAAAATATCGTTATAGCCTACCCATGCTAATGAACCTTCATCACTCTCAATTAAGGTATTAATTTTTGATACATTTCCAAAGAAAATATATTGTAATCGAATTTCTTGATCTTCCTTTATTCTATGTACGATATATCTAAGTTTTAGATTTTCTATTAATTCCCTTTTCAATCCAGTTTCTTCCTCAATCTCTCGTAAACAAGCCTCTTGAGGTTCATTTATTTCATGACCTTCAATATGTCCGCCTATTGGGACTAAGAAACCTGCAAAGAAAGAGTCTTTTGACTTTTTTTGAAGAAACAAAACATCTTGATCTTCACTTAAAAGAAAAACGACAGCCATTTGTCTAAGTCTCAAATATGCAACCTCCTTTACTTTTTTAATACATATTCATATTCTATTTTTAAACTTCACATATCCTTCTTCATGTAACCTTTCCCCCTGTAGTTGAAGAAGATTGAGATCTCTATTGATACTAATTTAAGGTGTTTACTGAAATAAACCAAATATCCAAACTATCAAATACATTAGAACAGCAACAATTATCATCCCTGTAAGAAAATAGCTAATCGAACCTATAAAAAATTTAAAAATATCATATATAGCACCAGCTAAATCATCAACAAATTTCAATTATAAAGCCCCTCCCTAAGAGGATTTTTGTTAATTCAACAATAACATAATTTTCCTTTTTAGAAATATATTTTATACAGCCTATTTAATGGTCCTCGTCTTCAATTATCCTGTTACTTCACTTAAAGAACTGAATCATCTATATATAACTAGAAAATTATAACTTTACAATAAATGGATATGTTGCTATTATATCTAAAACTAAGAGAAGTGTGGTACATCAGTTGTTTTTGTTTTGTGAGAATATCTAGATTTAATACTTCGATTTTCAAACGGAAGTTAACGAAACTAAGGAGTGAAAAAATTAATTTAGAAAATAGCGGGAGGATCATATGTTCATTGCCTATTGGAAAAATTTCTTGTATACCCTTGATCACCAATTAAATGTGCTAGTGGAGTGCTGGAAGGAAGGTTTATACATTCAAGGCATAACTCATGATTTATCTAAATTTTCACCTAAAGAATTTTTTCCTTATGCTAAAAAATTCGGAAGATGAAATGAAGTGGAAATACGCTTGGCTGCACCATCAGCATAAAAATAAGCATCATGCTGAATATTGGGTTGTAGACCCGCAAAATAAAACAGCCTTGCCAATGCCTAAGAAATATCTCATTGAAATGGTCTGTGACTGGCGTTCGTTTTCCAGGAGATGGGGAAGAAAAGTGAAACCATCAACTGTAGATCCAAGCACCAGGCTCGTGCTGCATCCTGAATCCAGAAAAGAGTTAGAGATAATCTTGGAGAGAAAGAGAAAAGAAGATGCAGAATATCATGTTAGGAAGTGAAAATACAGTGAAAAATAAAAGGTTTCCTTTTAGATTAATAGAACAAAAAGGACAAACAACTAATTTGGTCATTGTTTTGCCTGGAGCAGGCTACACAACGCAAGCCCCGTTATTGCATTTTACTACTGGAATATTTTATTCAAAAGGGTTTGACGTACTGCATATAAACTATGGATTTAGCAGAGAAGAAATGGCCGAGCTAAACGCTGAAGATTTTACAAGAAATGTGTACCATTCAATTGAAGATGCCATTAAAGATAAAAATTATAGTCATTTTTATATAGTGGCGAAATCGATCGGAACTATTGCACTAAGCGGTCTGCTTCATAACCCGGTATTTCATCATGCAAAAGCAGTCTGGCTGACTCCGTTGCTGCAAAGAGATGATGTCTTTAATAGCATGGTAAATAGTGAACAAGAAGGACTTTGTATTATTGGGGATCGCGATCCTTGTTTTATAGAAGAACGATTTGAACTATTGAGGAAGAATAATAATCTAACATTAAGTTTGATTGGTGATGGGAATCACGCTTTAGAGATAGAAGGTCAACCCTTGAAATCTATTGATATATTAAAAAACGTGATGGCTGAGATTGATAGGTTTAGTGAGTTGTGATTAAGCAAACTGGTATGTAACGTTCTCTTCAAACACAGTTGCTTTGGTTGGATATTATTTATCTCATAAATAAGCGGAAGAATTCCGCTTAAATCGTAAAATCACTCAAATTTGGCTAAAATAGACGGAGGAATTCCGACTAACTAACATAAAAACGTGAAAATAGGCGATTTTATTCTAAATAACCGGAATATCTCCGCTTATTTTGTACGAAAATAGCTCGATTTTTTGGAAATAACGGTAAAATCTCCGCTTATTTTTCACTGGTTTCATCATCTAGAGGGCAAGAAGAGAAAAATTAATGAATCTACATATAGACAAAACCAATAGCCAAAAAAAAGAGCGTCTCTGCTTATAATCAGAGACGCTCTTACTTGTTTAATACGGTTCATTGCGTAAAATATCTTCAATTACCTCAGCAAGGATATCAACCGTCCTATATTCCTCTTCTAATGTGTTTCCAACTCCGCCAATTTCAATCAATACGGATTGTTCAATGAGGTCTTGGTTATACGTATTCTGTTTGCTTGTATCGGCTTTTATAAGAACTCCTCTTGACAAAGTGGGATATTTTTCTTCTATTTTACTGTGAAGGAGTTCTGCAAATTCTAAATTCTCTTCAAAAAAGTCACTTGATTGAGAAACAACAAAGGCAGTCCGAGGATAGTCTTTACCGTTTAATGTGACGGTGGTATCAATTCTTTTTGCTGAATCTCTGTGTATGTCAAATACCATCTTAATGCTCTGGTTTTTTTCAAGAGCAGCATTTAAAGGATCTCTTGAAATGGTATAACTTTGGCTAAACGGCAAGCCTTTTTCTTCTAAAATCCCCATTATATCCGTTTTATCAAGGATTGAGTTAACTCCCTTGTTTAACAATGATTGGCGAAGTCTCTCTCCAACTAATGAAATATTTCTATCTTCATGGAATGCCTGATTGGAGTCATCCGTTTTTGCTTCTGAAAAAAATGACTCTGTATTGTGTGAGTGATAAATAAATACTAGCGGGTCTTGATGGTTAACGATTGACTGAGGTTTTTCTTCTCTTCCTAAAGAGGTAAGGTAACTGGTAAATAGATTTGTTTCTCCATAAAAGAAAAACCACGATAAAGCAAGTGTACAAATAGCAATGCTGGCTGAGACTATAGGAAATCGTTTGATTTTTTTCTTTCTGTTTAATTTTCGTGCCCGTTGTTTTAATTTATTTGAAGTGGACTCAACAAATTCTTCCCTAGGTTCTTGTGGGTAGGTTTCTTTTATTAGATTAAAAATATCCTTATCCGTTTGCATTTTCGATCACCTCCACAGATTTCATGTCTAACTTCTTTCTTAGTTCTTTTATGGCTCTATGATAGTCTACCTTCACCTTTGACTCACTGCATTGAAGGATGAAAGAGGTTTCCTTAATTGAAAATTCATTGATTCCTCTTAAAATGACTACCGCTCTATAATGGGGCTTTAACCTTGAAATGGCAGTGTGTACCAGTTTTTTTAATTCGTTTTGTTCAACTATTTCATTTGGTTCTTTTTCAAGAGATCTAAATTGTTTGAAAAACCCATCAGTGAAAAGGGATGAAAATCTTTTTTTTCGATAGTGGTCAACAGCAACGTGTTTGGCAATTGAGAAGATCCATGTTTTCACGTTAATTAAGCTTGGTATAGTAGAAGAATTGTTTAAGACACGCATAAATACTTCTTGAGTTAAGTCCTCTGCATCATTTTGATTGCCAGAAAAACAGATTAGGAATCGATATACTTCCAGATAATGACGATTATAAAGTTGATGAATCATCTGTTCTAAATTTTCCTGATCAGGCAAATGATTTTCCCCCTTTCTTTTTTTCTCTACACTAATAACTCGTTTGAGCCTATCGAAAAGTTACAAGAATTTTTACTAAGCTTATAGTGAATGAATTATATATATTTTCTTGGCAATTTATCATTTTCCTTTAAAAGGGAAGGGATAGGTAAAATAAATGGTCATCACAACTCGTAAAAAACAGAAAAACCGTCATGTTAATCCACATGACGGTTTGTTTATCGTTTCATTAACTTTTATAAATATGCTTGGATGAAACACTAAGGGGAGGGTTTCGAGAAAGAGTCTTGTATTTTAATTCCCGAACTTCCATGGTAGAGGCCGTTTCAGGAATGACTCTTGGATTCTAATTCCCGAACTTCCATGGTAGAGGCCGTTTCAGGAATGACTCTTAGATTCTAATTCCTGAATTTCCATGGTTGAGGCCGTTTCAAGAATGACTCTTGGATTCTAATTCCCGAACTTCCATTGTTGAGGCCGTTTCAGGAATGAGTCTTGGATTCTAATTCCCGAACTTCCATGGTTGAGACCGTTTTAGGAATGACTCTTGGATTCTAATTCCCGAACTTCTATGGTTGAGACCATATCAGGAATGACTCTTAGATTCTAATTCCTGAATTTCCATGGTTGTGTCCGTTTTAGGAATGAGTCTTGGATTCTAATTCCCGAACTTCTATGGTAGAAACCGTTTCAGGAATGACTCTTGGATTCTAATTCCTGAATTTTCATGGTTGAGACCATATCAGGAATGACTCTTGGATTCTAATTCTCGAACCAAATTAATAAACGTTTTTCAAGAATTGCCTACCCAAACTCTATTTCACACGACACCCCTAATCATTTTTTCAACCGCAAAACCTCATCCTCACTAGGTGTCACATAAACAGTCTGCTGCTGTTCATAGATCACGTAACCTGGTTTAGCTCCATTTGGTTTTTTTACATGGCGAACCCGTGTGTAATCAACTGGAACAGAGCTGGAGCTGCGGGCTTTGCTGAAGTATGCAGCAAGGACAGCCGCTTCAAGGATCGTTTCGTCACTAGGCTCTTTGGTGCGGATGACGACGTGTGAACCAGGGATATCCTTTGTATGAAGCCAGATTTCATCGCGGCCAGCAAGTTTGTTCGTTAAGTAGTCATTTTGTTTGTTGTTTTTGCCAACCAGTATTTCTGTTCCATCCCCAGCTGTGTATGTATCTAGGGTTGGTTTGACATTTTGCTGTTTCTTGCCGTTTCGTTTTTGTTTTTGCTTGATATAGCCTTCTTCCATCAGCTCTTCCCGTATTTCTTCGATATCCCTTGGGGAGGCTGTTTGGATTTGCTGCAGCAGGCTATCAAAATATGCTGTTTCTTCCTTTGCTTTGTCAATCTGTTCATGCACGATAGCAATGGAGTTTTTCGCTTTCGTGTACCTCTTAAAATAGCTTTGCGCATTTTCAGAAGGCGTTTTTTTAGGATCGAGCGGAATCTCAGCGGTTGCGCCGTTTTCGTCATAATAATTGATCACTTCAACGCTTTTCATGCCTTTTGCGATACTGTACATGTTTGCGGTTATGAGCTCTCCAAAAAGCTGATGCTGATCTGCGTTTGCAGCTTCTGTTAATGTGCGTTCTAACTTCTTAATTTTCTTCTCGTTTTTCTCTTTTTCCGTCTGCATAAAACGTTCCAGATCGCTTGATTGCTGTTTTACCCGGTCGCGCTCCGCTTTGCCGAAATAAAAACGGTCAAGCATTGCACTTAAAGATGGGTATGAATAAGATTTGCCGTTGGCATGTTCGAGCGGAAACAAATAGAAGCTTTCTTTGTTTTCATTTACGGTAATAGCAGGTGAATAGGCGTGTTCTTCCACCTTTTTCATAAGTGTTATGAAAGCTTTTGGTATGGTCGTCCGGTTTGCAAGTCCTGCATGAAATAATGCTTCTTTAGCAAGCAAAGGTGACAGGCCGCTGAAGGCTGAAACAAGCTGTTTATCGATTTTTCCGCTGTTAAAATCAATTTTTCTTAAAATATCATCTTCATCTGCAGCAAAGGGATTTGCTTTATGCTGTGCAGGCGGAAGTTTGTATTCCTGTCCAGGCAAAAGGGCACGGTGGCTATTGATGGCAAAGGATACATGCTTGATGCTGTCTAAGATCATGTTCCGTTCCTTATCAACAAGCGTAATATTGCTGTGGCGTCCCATAATTTCTACAATCAGCTGTTTGCTTGAGACATCGCCGATTTCGTTTCTTCCTTTAACCTCAAAAATAATAATCCGGTCCAGTTCAACTTGGTGAATATTTTCTAAAATGTATCCTTCCAGATGCTTGCGCAGCAGCATGCAAAACATTGGGGGAGTGGAAGGGTTATCGTATGCTTCATTCGTGAGCTGAACGCGTGCATAGCTTGGGTGTGCTGAAAGCAGGAGTTTATGATTTTTTCCGCCCGCTCTGATCAATAATATAATTTCATTTTTATATGGCTGATGAACCTTGTTGATTCTTCCGCCTGTTAATGACTCTGACAATTCCTTTGTCATCGCCCTTGTAAATAAACCATCAAAAGACATGCAAAACATCCTCTACAGTAATTTTCTATTCATATGTATAAATTATTAGTTATTCCTAGAAAAGCGCCTTCCGCTTTTCTACATGTCCAGCTCCAGCGGTTAGCCCTTCTTGGGTCTAAGTCAATCTGTCCAGAAGGTTAAAGAACAACCTTCTAGCCATCTTGCCTTATGCTTGTCGGGGCTGGGCAACCCGCTTCCGCTTTTCTAATAATCATAGCATTTTTTTGGACAAGAATGAATATGCTTTGATGAGAGCTTTGGTTTGTACAATTTATGCTGGTGATTAGATAAGGGGGAAGTGTGATGTCCGGATGAAGTTCCATGAAATGAATGAGCGCGAGGTTGAGCAGGCTTTAAACAGCAGTATGAAGGAAGGCTTAACTGAAGATGATGCAAGGAAACGACTCAAACAATACGGATATAATGAATTAGCAGAAGGAGAAAAGCAGTCCGCTTTGCTCTTATTTTTTAGTCAGTTTAAAGATTTTATGGTTATTGTCTTGCTGGCAGCAACCCTTATTTCCGGATTGCTCGGTGAATATATTGATGCGATTGCCATCATTGCCATAGTCATCGTGAATGGGTTTTTAGGATTTTACCAGGAGCGCAGAGCAGAAAAATCGCTGGATGCATTGAAAGAGTTATCAGCACCGCAGGTCATGGCATTAAGAGACGGTGAATGGATTAAGATTCCTTCAAAAGAAGTAGTGCCAGGTGATTTACTGAAGTTTACCTCAGGTGACCGTGTTGGTGCTGACGTGAGAATCATTGAATCTAACAGCTTGGAAATTGAAGAATCTGCGTTAACTGGAGAGTCACTTCCTGTTTCTAAATCAGTTGGCAGTATAAAAGCAGCCAACATTGGCATCGGTGATATGGAAAATATGGCCTTCATGGGCACGATGATCACCCGAGGCAGCGGATTAGGACTAGTTGTCGGGACAGGAATGAAAACGGCTATGGGGCAAATTGCAGACCTTCTGCAGAGTGCTGAAACCATGATTACTCCATTGCAGAGAAAACTCGAGCAGCTTGGAAAAATTCTGATTGTGGCAGCTCTTCTGTTAACCGTTTTAGTGGTGGCAGTAGGGGTGATTCAGGGTCAGGAATTATATACGATGTTCTTAGCGGGAGTCAGCTTGGCGGTAGCAGCCATTCCTGAAGGGCTTCCAGCCATAGTAACGGTCGCTCTGTCCTTAGGCGTGCAGCGGATGATAAAGAAAAAGGCGATTGTGCGAAAGCTTCCTGCGGTCGAGACACTCGGCTGTGCTTCTGTCATTTGTTCTGATAAAACAGGAACGATGACGCAGAACAAAATGACCGTAACAGATATCTGGTCCGGCGGTAAGCAGTGGAAAGTAGACGGAGTTGGCTATGAGCCGCAAGGCCAGTTTTACCGCAATGAATCAAGGATAGATCCAAAGGATGATAAAACTCTGCAGCAAATGCTGATGTTTGGCATGCTGTGCAATCATGCAGAAGTAAAGCAGAAGGAAAAGGAATATATTGTTGATGGTGATCCAACTGAAGGTGCATTATTAGTTGCTGCCATGAAAGCAGGATATAACCGCGGCAGTCTTTTAAACCAATTCAGTATTATTAACGAATTTCCATTTGATTCAACAAGAAAGATGATGAGTATTGTTGTGAAAGATCAAAATGGCCGCCAATTTATCGTAACAAAAGGGGCGCCGGATGTATTAGCAGGTGTCAGTGATTCGATTTTATGGAATGGCAGACGTCAGCTGTTGTCTAAGGAAATGGCAGGAAACATTCATCATGCCATTGAACAGCTCGCTTCGAATGCACTAAGAACGATTGCGATTGCATTTAAAGAGGTACCTGCAAACACAGTTATTTTAGAAGAAAGTGAAGCAGAGAAGAATTTAACCTTTATCGGGTTGCAGGGGATGATTGATCCGCCGCGTCCTGAAGTGAAACAAGCTGTTAAGGAATGTAAGGAAGCAGGCATTAAGACCGTGATGATCACTGGAGATCATGTAATTACGGCGACTGCAATCGCGAAGCAGCTTGGTATTTTAACAGGATCTTCGAAAGTTATGGAAGGAAAATCACTGGCAGATATGTCAGTAGAAGAGCTTGAAGATGTGGTTGAAGATGTCACAGTGTTTGCACGTGTTTCGCCTGAACACAAATTAAAAATTGTTAAAGCGCTGCAAAACCGCGGACATATTGTTGCGATGACAGGGGATGGCATCAATGATGCACCAGCGATTAAGGCTGCAGATATTGGTATTGCGATGGGGATTACAGGTACAGATGTAGCAAAAGAAGCATCCTCACTTGTGCTGCTTGACGATAACTTTGCAACAATTAAGTCAGCAATCAAGGAAGGAAGGAATATTTACGAAAACATCCGCAAGTTTATTCGCTATTTGCTGGCATCAAATGTTGGAGAAATCTTAGTAATGCTTTTTGCGATGCTGCTTGCCCTCCCGCTGCCGCTCGTTCCAATTCAGATACTATGGGTTAACCTTGTCACAGATGGATTGCCGGCAATGGCTCTGGGACTTGATAAGCCTGAGGATGATGTAATGAAGCGGAAACCGCGGAATCCAAAAGAAGGTGTCTTTTCAAGAGGTCTTGGCTGGAAGGTTGTCTCAAGAGGATTTCTAATAGGGATTGTGACGCTGCTTGCCTTTATGTTTGCTTATGAAGCACATCCTGACCATCTTGCCTATGCACAAACTGTTGCATTTGCAACATTGGTTATGGCACAGCTGATCCATGTGTTTGATTGCCGCAGTGAAAAGTCCGTGCTGTCGCGTAATCCGTTTGGCAATAAATACTTAGTCTGGGCCGTTATTTCTTCAGTTCTGCTCATGCTTGCTGTTATTTATTATCCGCCGCTGCAGCCAATTTTCCATACCGTTTCAATTGAGGCGAAGGATTGGCTGATGATCTTAGGTTTATCAGCGGTTCCAACATTTTTACTTGCCTTTTCATTTTTGCTAAGTAAAAAGAAATAAAGTATGATATAATCCTTAAGGTAGTAGAGATGCGCTCTATTACCTTCTTTTTTATTTTAACAAGATTACCGCCAGCAATTTGGCAGATATACATACATATTTAGAATGTTGTTTTATAAAGGAAGTGTATATAAATGGTCAGAAGTATGACTGGTTTCGGACGCAGTAAAAAGGAACATGACCTTTTTACGATTACGATCGAGATCAAAACGGTCAATCATCGATTTGCAGAATATATGATGCGTTTGCCAAAGCAATATGTACACTTTGAGGAAAAAGTTAAAAAACGGCTTTCAAAATCGATTAAACGTGGTAGAATAGAAATATTTTCAGCAGTGACAAAAGAAGGCGATTCCGCTAAGGAAATGGTGATTGATTGGCCGCTGCTGCATCAGTACTATGAAAACATGAAGAAAATCAGTGAAAAATACGATCTTCCAGGCCTTGCAGTACAAGATTTAATGCGAGAAGAGTTTTTGTACATAGAAGAAAGTGAAGTATCCACAGATGAATTCGAGCCCCTGTTTATTGAAGCTGTTGAGGAAGCATGCCAGCAGCTTGTTGCTATGAGGATGGCAGAAGGCGAAGAATTGAAAAAGGATTTTCTTAACTTGCTTTCACATCTGCAAAGTTGTATATCGCAATTAAAAGAATATGCACCTTCTGTTGTATTAAAGTATGAGGAACGCTTAAAAAAGAAAATGCAAGAATACTTGTCAGGCGAATTGGATGAGTCGAGAATTGCAGCTGAGGCCGCTATATTTGCAGATAAATCCGATATCAATGAGGAATTAACAAGATTGCAAAGTCATATTCATCAATTCAGACAAACCTTGGAAACAGAAGGTTCTATAGGCAGAAAGCTGGATTTCCTGCTTCAGGAAATGAATCGTGAAGCCAATACGATCGGCGCTAAAGCAAATGATGCCCACATCGCTTCCGAAGTGGTAGAAATGAAGAGTCTGCTGGAAAAAATGAAGGAACAAGTTCAAAATATTGAATAGAAGTTGTTTATGAACGGCCGTAAACGGCAAAAATAAATAACTGATGATTGGAGGACACTATGTCAATCAAATTAATTAACATTGGATTTGGAAACATTGTTTCTGCCAATAGGATTATATCCATCGTCAGCCCTGAATCGGCCCCTATTAAAAGAATCATTCAAGATGCTCGTGATCGGGGATCTTTAATAGATGCGACATACGGGAGAAGAACAAGAGCTGTCATTGTGATGGACAGTGACCATGTTATTCTATCGGCCGTACAGCCAGAAACGGTTGCGGCTAGATTATATGATCGCGATGAAATTGTAGAGGAAGGATAGAACAGGATGAAAAATGAAAAAGGATTGCTAATTGTCCTATCCGGTCCATCAGGTGTCGGCAAAGGAACAGTCAGGAAAGAAATTTTTTCCCAGCCTGACACAGCTTTTGAATACTCCATTTCCATGACAACCAGAAACCCGCGCGAAGGCGAAGTGGATGGCGTGGATTACTTTTTTAAATCAAAAGAAGATTTTGAACAGCTGATTAAAGATGACAAGCTTCTGGAATATGCTGAGTTTGTCGGCAATTATTATGGGACCCCTGTAGATTATGTGAGAGAAACGATCAATCAGGGCAAGGATGTTTTCCTTGAAATTGAAGTACAAGGTGCACGCCAAGTGCGTGAAAAATTCCCAGACGGATTATTCATCTTTCTCGTTCCTCCAAGCCTGTCAGAATTAAAAAATAGAATTGTGACAAGAGGAACAGAAACCATTGATGTGATCAACAATCGCATGAATGCGGCAAAAGAAGAAATCGAAATGATGAATTTGTACGATTATGTGGTTGAAAATGATCAAATTGACCTCGCTTGTGAAAGAATTAAAGCAATTGTTGTGGCAGAACATTGCCGCAGAGAACGAGTAGAGCCAAGATATATTAAAATGCTGGAGGTAGAATAAACATGCTTGATCCATCTATTGATTCTTTAATGACTAAAATTGATTCTAAATATTCCTTAGTATCTGTAGCAGCGAAACGCGCTCGCCAGCTTCAGATAAATCCAGAGTACCAGCTCAGCAACTACATTTCTCATAAGAATGTAGGAAAAGCGCTGGAAGAAATTAATGCAGACGAACTGCTTTACCGCCTTAAAGAAGACAGTACGGATTGATTGTAAAACCTGTCTTGCTGTTATAAAATAATGTTGAACATGCAGGCTGCCTCTCGTAGCAGTCTAACCGTACAGCAAAGAAAACCGCGAAATAACAACCTCTAAACAAGGTTGTTATTTTTATTGGCTTTTTTGAAAAATGCAGATAGAAGCGAGCTGGTGAGAGTGTGAAGAAATATTCACGCTCGAAATCAAATGACTCAGCAGCATATTTCTTCTCTTTTTCTGCGAAAGGCATGAAATTGATGAAATAAATCCACTGTTCGATGATAATAGAAGAAAGAATGGCGAACTGTTTAAATGGGGGGAACGAATATGCTTAATGGAAAAAAGATTCTGCTCTGTGTGACTGGCGGGATTGCTGTTTATAAAGCTGCAGCACTCACTAGCAAGCTTACACAAGCGGGAGCAGACGTAAAAGTGATCATAAGCGACTCAGCCCAAAAATTTGTTGCACCGCTCACGTTCCAAGCATTGTCGCGAAATGACGTCTATTACGATACATTTGATGAAAAAGATTCAAAAGTGATTGCACATATTGATCTTGCGGATTGGGCTGACCTTATTTTAATCGCCCCTGCTACAGCCAACATAATTGGAAAACTGGCAAACGGCATTGCTGATAATATGATTTCGACTACATTGCTGGCAGCAACAGCACCGATCTGGATAGCACCAGCCATGAATGTTCATATGTACGCTCACCCGGCAGTGCAAAAAAACATCCAAACATTAGCTGACTTTGGCTATTCCTTTATTGAACCAAGTGAAGGCTATCTTGCTTGCGGATATATTGGGAAAGGCAGACTGGAAGAGCCGGAGAAAATTGTAGAACATATGAATTCATATTTTTCTAGTCAAAAAAAACCCTTGTCCGGTAAAAATATTGTTGTGACGGCAGGGCCAACCCGTGAGAAAATTGATCCGGTCCGCTATCTGACCAATCATTCATCAGGGAAAATGGGCTATGCTATTGCAGAAGCTGCTAAAAAGCTTGGCGGGAATGTGACTCTTATTTCAGGACCCGTTTCCATTCAGCCTCCAGCTGGTGTTAAGGTTGTTAAAGTAGAGAGTGCTGAAGAAATGTATCAAGCAGTACTAAAGGAATATGATCATGCGCAAATCGTCGTCAAAACCGCTGCAGTGGCTGATTACAGACCTAAATATGCTGCTGATCAAAAGATTAAAAAACAGCCCGGAGAAGAAGTGCTGCAGCTTGAACGAACTAAAGATATTTTGTATGAACTTGGACAAAAAAAGCAAAGTCAGCTCTTAATAGGATTTGCTGCCGAAACAGATCACCTTGAGGAATATGCCTCCAAAAAACTGAAAAAGAAAAATGCTGATATGATCGTTGCCAATAATGTGAAAACAGAAGGTGCAGGATTTGGAACAGATACGAATATTGTCACTCTCTATAAAAAGGACGGAAGTGTAATTGAACTGCCGCTCCTCGATAAAAAGACGGTCGCAATGAAAATTCTAGAGGAAGCTTGCCTTCTGCTGGGAGCAAATGGAGAATGAATGTTGCAAGTGTCATTGTAGATGTTCCAGCCAAACAAACGGACAAGCCTTTTGATTATCTGATTCCAGAACACCTTATAGAAATCATTAAGCCTGGAATGCGGGTGATCGTCCCATTCGGGCCAAGAAAAATACAAGGCTTCGTTGTAGGTATTAAGGCAGAATCAGACTTTAAGTCATTAAAAGAGCTGATCGAGCCGATGGATCTTAATCCAATCTTAAATAAGGAATTGCTTTCCCTCGGAGATTGGCTATCAAATCACACTCTCAGCTATAAGATTTCAGCATATCAAGCGATGCTTCCAGCTGCTTTAAAAGCAAAATATGAAAAAAAGCTGAAGCGGATCGATGTAATTGAAAATCTTGATCCTTCTATAAAGCCGCTTTTTTCAGATCGTGATAGTATCACTTGGGAAGAAGCAACGAGCCATGCATCTATGCGCACGCTGCAAAAAGCGGTAGCAGAGGGCAGCATTGAACTTATATATGAAGTAAAAGAACGTGTGAAAAAGAAGAAATTAAAGGCCATCTATTGTCCAGATCGTGCCCAGTTGGAAAATTGGATAAAATCGCTGCCAGCAAATGCAGCAAAACAAAAAGAAGTACTATCCTATTTTCAGGTACAGGAAGGACCTATATTCCAAAAAGAAATTGAAGACGTATTAGAAGTGTCGTCGGCTGTCATCAAAGGTCTTGTGAAAAAAGGAATGCTGTCTGAAACATATTTAGAAGTGTACAGGGATCCTTTTGCCGAGCGCCAGTTTTCCAGTACGGTTCCACTTTCTTTAACAGAGGAGCAGCATAATGCAATTATTCCAATCTGGCGTTCTGTTGAACAGCATGAACATGAAGTGTTTCTTCTATATGGTGTGACAGGAAGCGGGAAAACGGAAGTTTATCTGCAATCGATTCAGCGAGTGCTCGAACAGGGCAGAGAAGCGATCGTACTCGTTCCTGAAATCTCATTAACACCGCAAATGGTTACTAGATTTAAAGGCAGATTCGGCGATCAGGTAGCTGTTTTACACAGCGGCCTTTCTGCTGGAGAAAAATATGATGAATGGCGGAAGATTCAGCGCAAAGAAGTCAGTGTTGCGGTTGGAGCACGTTCAGCTATTTTTGCACCTTTTGAAAATCTAGGCATAATCATTATTGATGAAGAACATGAAACTAGCTATAAGCAGGAGGAAAACCCGAGGTACCATGCACGGGATGTGGCGATTGAAAGGGCGAAAACATACCGCTGTCCAGTCGTGCTTGGCAGCGCAACACCTGCTCTTGAAACATTTGCACGAGCGCAAAAAGATGTCTATAAGCTGCTCAAGCTTCCAAAAAGGATGAACAACCAAGCCCTGCCAGCTGTTACGATTATTGATATGAGAGAGGAGCTGCGTGAAGGGAACCGTTCGATGTTTTCCAGGGTGCTGCTTGATAAATTAAAAGAACGGATTGAAAAGAAAGAACAGACTGTTCTATTTTTAAACAAAAGAGGTCATTCTTCCTTTGTTATGTGCAGAGACTGCGGTTATGTCATCAATTGCCCAAATTGTGATATCTCATTAACATATCATCAATATAGCAGGCAAATGAAATGTCATTATTGCGGACATGAGGACCATGTTCCATCTGTTTGTCCGGAATGTCAAAGTGAACATATCCGCTATTTTGGCACAGGTACCCAAAAGGTGGAAGAAGAGCTAGTGAAGGTTCTGCCTGAAGCAAAAGTCATCCGAATGGATGTGGATACAACAAGCAGAAAAGGAGCACATGAAAAACTGCTGAACCAATTTCAAGAGGGACAAGCAGATATTTTACTTGGCACACAAATGATTGCCAAAGGGCTTGATTTTCCTAATATCACGCTTGTAGGCGTTCTTTCAGCGGATACGATGCTCCATTTGCCTGATTTCCGCTCCTCCGAAAAAACCTTTCAGCTCTTAACGCAAGTAAGCGGGCGAGCAGGCAGGCATCAATTGGAAGGGGAGGTTATCATCCAAACGTACACACCTGAGCATTACAGTGTAGTACTTGCTGGTACACAGGATTATGACCGTTTTTATGATAAGGAAATGATGATCCGCAAAATTCATAAATATCCGCCTTTCTATTATATATCCTTAATAACTGTAAGCCATGAACAGCTGATGAAAGCAGTGGCAGTGACAGAAAAAATTACAGGATGGGTGAGAGCAAAGCTATCAGATGAAGCAGTTGTCCTTGGACCGGTAGCATCGCCTATCCCCCGCATCAACAATAGATATCGATATCAATGTCTGGTAAAATACAAACGGGAACCACAGCTTAATGGCGCGCTGAAAACGGTCCTTGACCAATACCAGCAAGAAATAGCCACCGGCGGCCTGCAAATATCCATTGACGTAAACCCGTATATTTTAATGTAGTGATTATAAAACGATTACTGTTTCTAAAGAGAAAGACGATCAGCAGACTACTCTTTGATTGGAACGGAATGGTGCGAGACTCCTGCGGGACGAGTGGGGAGCTGAGACCCCGCAGGAGCGTAGCGACGAGGAGGCTCAGCACCCGCCCCGCCGGAAAGCGAGTACCATGGAGTGGAAATCCCTGCTATTTCATTATGTTATATCCTTGATTTCAAAGAAACACTTATGAACTTATAGAAATTTGTGAAAACTAGAGAAAAACAGTATGTAATGCACGTTAATTGAACAAAACGCTGTAAGAAACGCGTTACGATAGAGTTGGAGGAAATACATTTTGGCAATTAGAAAAATCGTTATGCACCCTGATCCGATTTTAGAGGAACAGTGTGAACCTGTTAAAGTATTTGATAAAAAATTAACTAAACTTCTAAACGATATGTATGATACAATGATTGAATTTGATGGAGTAGGACTCGCTGCCCCGCAAATTGGACTGAATATCCAAGTGGCCGTTGTTGATATTGATGATGAAACAGGTACCATTGAAATGATCAATCCTGTTGTCGTGGAAACAGCAGGCGAAATGACAGATGTGGAAGGCTGTTTAAGTTTTCCTGGGTTATATGGAGAAGTGACAAGACCGGAAACGGTAAAGATTAAAGCGCAGGATCGAACAGGTAAATTTTATAAGCTTGAAGCAGAAGGATTTTTAGCAAGAGCGATCCTGCATGAAATTGATCATTTGAATGGCATTCTGTTTACATCCAAGGTTTCAAGATATATAGAAGAACACGAACTTGAAGGGATGGAAGAGGAATGACAAAAATTATTTTCATGGGAACTCCAGACTTTTCAGTCCCTATTCTGCAGCAGCTTTTAAGTGATGGCTATGATGTGATTGCAGTGGTGACACAGCCGGACCGTCCTGTGGGCAGGAAAAAAGTGCTGACTCCTCCACCTGTTAAAGCAGAAGCTGTAAAAAGAGGGATCCCGGTATATCAGCCTGAAAAAATCCGCAATCCTGAAGAATTGCAGCCTATTTTGGATTTACAGCCTGATTTAGTCGTAACGGCTGCATTTGGCCAAATCTTACCTAAAGCATTGCTGGAAGCCCCTAAATTTGGCTGTATTAATGTTCATGCATCACTTCTGCCGGAACTTCGCGGCGGGGCGCCGATTCATTATGCAATCATGCAGGGGAAAGAAAAAACAGGCATTACCATCATGTATATGGCTGAAAAATTAGATGCGGGCGATATATTAACACAAGCAGAAGTCGTTATAACAGAAGACGATAATGTTGGAACTCTTCACGATAAATTAAGTGAGACTGGCTGCAAACTTCTTTCCGAAACATTGCCAAAGCTCATAAACGGTGAATTAGAACCGATCGTACAAGACGATGCTTTGGCAACTTTTGCTTCCAATATTAAGCGTGAGCAAGAAAAGATTGATTGGACGAAAAATGGTGAAGAAATCTACAATCATATTCGCGGTCTAAATCCATGGCCAGTTGCTTACACAACCGTAGAAGGAGCAGTTTTAAAAGTTTGGAAAGCTGAGAAAGTGGAAATCGCTGAAACTTTTGCTCCAGGCACCATTTTAGCAACAGATGATCAGGGATTAACGATTGCTTCCGGTAATCAAACTGCGATTAAAATAGTTGAACTGCAGCCTTCTGGCAAGAAAAAAATGGATGCAGGAGAATATTTAAGAGGTGCCGGCACGAAGCTGACAAAAGGGTTTGTATTAGGGGATCATTCATGAAAAAGACGTCAAAGAAAAATGTGCGTGAAACAGCACTTGAGCTATTAACAGCAATTGAGAAAAACCAGTCCTACAGCAATCTTCTGCTTAATAATGCGATTAACAAAAATGAATTAAATGCAAAGGATGCAGCGTTGCTGACGGAAATCACCTATGGAACATTACAGCGCCAGATGACGCTAGACTTTCTTTTACAGCCTTTTATTAAAAACAGTAAAAAGCTTGAAAGCTGGGTGATTCAGCTTCTTCGTTTAACGGTCTACCAGCTTGTTTATTTAGACAAAATTCCGGATCATGCTGCTTTAAATGAAGCTGTTGAATTGGCCAAAAAGCGTGGCCATAAGGGAATTGCCGGTCTTGTTAATGGAGTACTAAGGAATTTTCAGCGCAGCGGTGTTCCTTCACTTGATTCTATTACAGATCCAATTGAACGAATCTCCATTGAAACAAGCCATCCAGTTTGGCTGGTGAAACGCTGGGCTGAACAGCTGGGCATCGAAAAAACAAGAGAAATGTGTTTGCTGAATCTTACCGCACCGCTGCAAACAGCCAGAGTGAATACAGTTAAAGCAACACGGGAAGAAGTGCTTCACATGCTGCTTGAGGAAGGGTTTGAAGTAGAAGAAAGTCCGTTTCTGCCCGTTGCCATTAAGTGCAAACGCGGGAATTTAGCCCGTTCAAATGCATTTAAAGAAGGCTATCTGACCATTCAGGATGAGAGTTCGATGCTTGCAGCCTACGCACTTGGCGCCAGTCAGGATGAGGAGATTCTTGATGCATGTGCAGCTCCAGGAGGGAAATCCACTCATATTGCTGAAAGGATGCAAAATAGCGGAACACTCGTTTCGTTAGACCTTCATGAGCATAAAGTAAAACTTATAAAAGATAATGCAAGCAGGCTTGGACTTGAGAACATTACGGCTAAAGCAATGGATAGCAGAACAGTCCAAGAGCATTTTGAAGCAGAAAGCTTTGATCGGATTCTCCTCGATGCACCTTGCTCAGGGCTTGGTGTCATGAGAAGAAAGCCTGATATGAAGTACACAAAAAAAGAAGAAGATCTTTCTAATCTTCATAACATCCAAATGAATTTATTAACCGCTGCTGCCCCTTTATTAAAAAAAGGTGGTATCCTAGTTTATAGTACTTGTACAATTGACAAGGAAGAAAATATAAAGACAGTTGAAGCATTTTTACAAAAACATAAAGATTTTGAAGCGGATGCAGCCTTAAAATCAAGAATGCCAGAGGCAATCAAGCCTTTAGTAACTGATTTTGAGCTGCAAATACTGCCGCAGGATATAGGATCAGACGGCTTTTATATAGCAAGTCTAAGAAAGAAGGTGCAATAAATGGTACAAGCAACAAAAGACAAAACAGCAACAGAACAAAAACCTTCCATTTATTCTTTACAGCTGCACGAGCTGAGAGATTGGTTAAAGGATCATAACGAAAAAGCATTCAGAGCTGAACAAATTTTTGATTGGCTTTATACAAAAAGAGTAACAACGTTCGAGGATATGACGAATTTATCAAAGTCACTCCGCGAAAATCTGGCTGAACAGTTTACCATTACAACATTAAATACGCTAATTCAGCAGCAATCATCTGACGGAACAATTAAGTTTCTATTTGAACTTCACGATGGCTATTCCATTGAAACCGTTCTGATGAGACATGAGTACGGAAACTCTATCTGTGTAACGACTCAAGTTGGCTGCAGAATCGGCTGTACATTCTGTGCTTCAACCCTTGGCGGTTTAAAACGTAATTTAGAAGCAGGAGAAATCGTTGCTCAGGTCGTAAAAGTACAACAGGCATTAGATGAGACGGATGAGAGAGTAAGTTCTGTTGTTATTATGGGAATTGGTGAACCATTTGATAATTATGATTCCATGATGTCTTTCTTAAAGATCATCAATCATGATCAGGGCTTAAACATCGGTGCTCGTCATATTACCGTTTCAACAAGCGGAATCATACCAAAAATCTATAAATTTGCTGATGAAAACATGCAAATCAACTTTGCTATTTCTCTTCATGCTCCGAATACTGAAATTAGAAGCCGTTTAATGCCGATTAATAGAGCCTACAAACTGCCTGATCTTATGGAAGCAATTCGCTATTATATCCAAAAGACTGGTCGCCGTGTCAGCTTTGAGTATGGATTATTTGGCGGTGTGAATGATGGCGTGGAACATGCCGAAGAACTGGCTCAGTTAATTAAAGGCGTAAAGTGTCATGTGAATTTAATTCCGGTTAACTATGTGCCTGAAAGAGACTATGTAAGAACACCTAGAGAGAAAATCTTTGAATTTGAAAAGACGTTAAAGCAACATGGAGTGAATGTGACCATTCGCCGTGAGCAAGGACATGATATTGATGCAGCATGTGGACAACTTCGTGCGAAGGAGAGAACTGAAGAGACGAGGTGATATCGTATGAAGGCTGTATTTAAGACAGATCGAGGTAAGGTAAGGCAGCATAACGAAGATAATGGAGGCATTTATGAAAATGCCAGCGGACAGCGCCTGGCCATCGTAGCAGATGGCATGGGCGGTCACCGCGCAGGCGATGTCGCAAGCCTTATGGCCACTGAGAATATTGGTGACCGTTTTAAGGAATCTCCTGCTATCCAGACCGCTGATCAAGCAGAACAGTGGCTGAAATCAACCATTGAAGAAGTAAATACCATCTTGTTTGAACATGCACAGGCAGAAGCAGAGTGTGAAGGCATGGGCACAACCGTTGTAGCTGCCATTTGTACAGACCGTTTTGCAACCGTTCTAAATGTTGGCGACAGCCGGGGATATATTTTAAATGAAACCGGATTTCAGCAGCTGACTGATGATCATTCGCTGGTCAATGAACTCGTTCGTCAGGGTGAGATTTCGAAAGAAGATGCCGAGCATCATCCAATGAAAAATGTGGTTCTAAGAGCACTTGGAACAGAACCAAGCATTAAAATAGATCTTATGACGATTATGTTTGAAGAGGGAGATAAGCTCTTCCTTTGTTCGGATGGTTTATCAAATAAAGTATCTGAAGCAGAAATGAAAGAAATACTACTGCAGGATGTCTCATTTGAGGAACAGGCAGAAAAGCTAATTGATCTTGCAAATCAATATGGCGGCGAAGATAATATCACTCTTGTCATCATTGAATTTGATGATGTATCTGGAAGAGGGTGATGAATTGTGATGATTGGAAAAAGAATCAGCGGCCGCTATAAAGTCTTGGATATGATTGGCGGAGGCGGCATGGCAAATGTTTATCTTGCTCATGACATGATCCTTGACCGTGATGTAGCCGTGAAAATGCTTCGTCTTGATTTTGTTGATGACGAAGAGTTTATCAGGCGCTTTCATCGTGAGGCGCAGTCTGCTACAAGCCTGGCACATCCTAATATTGTAAGCATTTATGATGTTGGGGAAGAAGATAATATCTATTATATTGTGATGGAGTATGTAAAAGGACAAACATTAAAGCAATACATACAAAAAGCAAGTCCTGTTCGCATTGATGATGCCTTAGAAATTATGAAACAGCTGACAAGTGCCATTTCACATGCACATCAAAACCATATTATCCACCGTGATATTAAGCCGCACAATATTCTCATAGACAACAATGGCAATATAAAAATCACTGATTTTGGAATTGCCATGGCGTTAAGCGCTACTAGCATTACTCAAACCAATTCAGTTCTTGGCTCTGTTCATTATCTATCTCCAGAACAAGCCCGCGGCGGGATGGCGAATCATAAATCAGATATTTACTCGCTCGGAATAGTGATGTTTGAATTGCTTACTGGCAGGCTTCCTTTTTCTGGTGAATCTGCTGTTTCCATCGCTTTAAAGCATTTGCAATCAGAAACACCATCTTTGCGCAGATGGAATCCTGATATTCCGCAAAGTGTGGAAAATATTGTCTTAAAGGCAACAGCAAAAGATCCTTTTCATCGTTATCATTCTGTTGAAGCAATGGAAGAGGATCTTGCTACAGCGCTGAATCCGGAACGTGCAAATGAGCCTAAGTTTCTTATTGCTCAAGATGATGATGCAACAAAAGCGATACCTGTTATCTCATCTGATAAAATGTATCCGCCGACAGAGGAAACGCTTGTCCATGGGAGGGAAACAGCTGTAAAGCAAACGCATGCTGATACAGCAGGAAGCCTGCCCAAAAAAGAAAAAAAGAAAAAGAAGAGCAAGTGGCCAATCATTTTAATATCGATATTCTTTAGTTTAATTGTTCTTGGTCTGTTAGCCGTATTTGTCTTGCCGGATCTGCTTTCTCCTAAAGATATTGAAGTGCCTGACGTAACGGAGGAAAGTATTGATGATGCAATTGATCAGCTCGTTGCTGCAGGTTTTACCATTGGTGAAACAATTACAGTAAACGATGAAGAAGTTGAAGCAGGACTAGTCATTAAAACGGATCCAAAAGCAGGCAGCATGGCAAAAGAAGGAAAAGAGATTGATATTTATGAAAGTATTGGAAAAGAACAATATGAATTAGAAGATTATATCGGCCAGCCATACTCAGAGGTTGAGCGGAGGCTGAGGAATGAAGAATTCCAGGATATTAAAAAAAATGAAGTGAACAGCGATGAAGAAGCTGGCACCATTATAGACCAAAATTTCTCAGAAGGTGACCTCGTTGTTCCGGGAGATACTGAACTGGAGTTTACCGTCAGTATTGGTCCAAAGCCGTTACAATTAAAAGATTTAAGCGGTTATAATAACAAAGGTCTTGATGAATATGCTGAATCGACAGGCTTAAAGGTTAGTGTAGCAAGAGAAGAGTACCATGAAAGTGTTCCGGCAGGGCTTGTGATCTCACAAGAGCCAGCAGCTGGTACTGCATTGGCTAAAGGAAGTACTGTGAATGTGGTCTTATCTAAAGGTGTCGAAGAACTTCCGCTTCAAGAGGTGATTGAGGAAGTGGATATTCCGTATGAGCCATTAGAAGAAGGAGCTGAGCAGGAAATCCAGCTTTACATTGAGGATGCGGATCGAAACATGACAGAAGCAGCCGATGTGTTTACCATCACTGAGAATAAAAGAATAAGTATACAGCTCAATATTGCCCATGGAACAAATGCAGGTTATAAAATCATCCGTGACAATAGTGTATTGCTGGAAAAAACGGTGCCATATCCTGAATAATGAGAGTAAGGAGTGCTGCTATGCCTGAAGGAAAAATTATTAAGGCGCTAAGCGGATTTTATTATGTACTGAACGAGGGAAATGTTATTCAATGCAGAGGCAGAGGTGTTTTTCGGAAAAATAAAATTACACCTCTTGTTGGCGATGAAGTTGTCTATCAGGCAGAAAATGATCAAGAAGGTTACATTTTAGAAGTGAAAGAGCGGAAAAATGAATTAGTGAGACCTCCGATAGCTAATGTTGACCAAGCTATTCTTGTGTTTTCAGCGGTTGAGCCCGATTTCAGCACAGCCCTGCTTGATCGCTTCCTTGTTCTAGTTGAATACAATCGTATTAGACCCGTTATATGCATTACGAAAATGGACTTAACATCAGGTGAACAAAAAGAATTAATCCATTCCTATGCAGACGATTACCGTAAAGCAGGCTACGAAGTGATGCTGACATCATCTGAAACAGAAGAAGGCATAAAGGAACTGCTTCCTTTGCTGGAAGGTGAGATCTCCGTATTTGCGGGGCAATCAGGTGTAGGAAAATCATCATTGCTTAATGCATTAAGACCAGATCTTGAGCTGAAAACGGATGATATTTCAACCCATCTCGGACGCGGAAAGCATACAACCAG
The DNA here is from genome assembly GCF_001636345.1 of Cytobacillus gottheilii. Taxonomy (GTDB): domain Bacteria; phylum Bacillota; class Bacilli; order Bacillales; family Cytobacillaceae; genus Cytobacillus; species Cytobacillus gottheilii. Next base: position 2,867,031 of record NZ_KV440945.1, on the reverse strand, counting down.
ACATGTTGAGCTTATTTCTGTTGGAGCGGGCCATGTGGCAGACACTCCTGGTTTTAGTTCCCTGGAATTTATGGAGATTGAAGCAGAAGATTTAAACTACTGTTTTCCTGATATTGAAGTTCTAAGTGAAGAATGTAAGTTTCGCGGCTGTCTTCATATTAAGGAGCCGAAATGTGCTGTTAAAGCAGCAGCAGAATCGGGCAAATTGCCTCAATACCGATATGAGCATTATACAAGTTTTTTAGAAGAAATAAAGGATAGAAAGCCGAGGTATTAGTTATGGTGAAAATAGCGCCATCCATTTTATCTGCAGATTTTGCGCGACTGGGTGAAGAGATCAAGGATGTTGAAGCAGGAGGAGCCGACTATATACATGTAGATGTAATGGATGGGCACTATGTTCCGAATATTACAATCGGCCCGCTTGTAGTGGAAGCGATCCGTCCGATTACCGACCTCCCGCTGGATGTTCATCTTATGATTGAACATCCAGATCAATATATTGAAGCCTTTGCTAGAGCTGGAGCAAACTATATTACCGTCCATGTGGAAGCATGTACCCATTTACACCGCACCATCCAGCTCATTAAATCTTATGGAGTGAAAGCAGGAGTAGTATTAAATCCTGCTACACCTGCAGAGATGATTAAGCCGATTCTTGAAGATGTGGATATGGTCTTATTGATGACCGTTAATCCAGGATTTGGCGGACAGAAGTTTATTCCTTCTGTACTGCCAAAAATAAAGGCAATCAGGAATTGGGCTGATGAACTCGGACTTGATCTTGAGATTGAAGTAGATGGCGGGGTAAATGAAGAAACAGCTAAACTCTGTGTTGAAGCAGGAGCAAATGTACTTGTAGCTGGCTCAGCCGTGTTCAATGAGAAGGATCGTGCAAAAGCGATTGCAGCCTTGCGTGTATAGGAGATTACCTCTAAAGTCAGCCATAATAGGCTGGCTTTTTTCACATAGTGAAAGAATGAGCACAGCCTGTACGATTTCGCATGGCTAATCTGAAACGGTTATTTAGTTCAAAGGTTTTCCTAATGAAGATTTTTGCGTTAAATGTGTTGACGAGCATGTCCTACAGGGAATACCTATTTAGAAGTTTAATAAATTCCTTTAACAAAGAAGTCACTAAGGAGGATAAAATGAATATTAATATTCTTGCAGGAGGTCCGCTTGAACGGCTGCCATCGTTTGATAAATACAAATCAGAAGAGGATCTATGGATTGGTGTTGATAAAGGTGTTTTTACATTGCTTTCGCAGAATATCCAGCCTTATCGCGCTTTCGGTGATTTTGACTCTGTTACAGAAGAGGAATGGGCATTAATAGAAGAAAATGTTAAGAGCATTCATCGCTTTCAGCCAGAAAAGGATGAAACAGATATGGAGCATGCACTTAACTGGGCTCTTTCAGAAAATCCTAGAAAAATTCGTTTATTTGGTGCAACTGGCGGAAGAATGGACCACTTTTTTGCGAATGTTCAGCTGCTAATTAAGCCTCTAAATAATAATGATGAGATACCAGTTGAGATCATAGATATTCAGAATAAAATATTTATGACGAAACCAGGAACCTATTCCATTCAAACTGACAGTGATTATCAATATATTTCTTTTATACCGATCTCTGGGGAAGTTGATGGACTAACTCTCAGAGGATTTAAATATCCATTAACTGACTGTCATATTCCGATCAGCTCGACACTATGTATTAGTAATGAACTTGTTGATGATTCTGGTACTTTTTCTTATAAACAAGGCATATTAATGGTGATAAGGAGCAATGATTTATAAATATCATGATTTGTTTTTAACGCGAGGCAGCAAGCAGCAACAGCAAAAAAGCAACGATGGGCAAGGCATGACTTGTGAGGAGGGACATAAAGAATGAGATTTTATACAATTAAACTGCCAAAATTTTTGGGCGGGATTGTCCGCGCCATGCTGGGAACATTTAAAAAAGGATAATCATAGCAAGAGCACTCTTACTTCTTATAGCACCTTTGCAGGGTGCTTTATTTTTTCTATCCTTAAAATCTTTGTAAGCATGGTTAAGACTGGCAGAAACGAAAAAAAGGGTGAAGGGAGCCGATTAACATCCGACTTCTGTTCACAGCAGGGAATACGAGTATATGGAACTATAAGTACATTAGAAAATTCCTCTAAAATGCAGAGCTCCTTTAAAAATGAAAAAAGGACATCTATTAAGATGTCCTTTCGCATATTAATCAAGCCAGATGACCAGCAGTGAAGCTGTCCAACTTAAGCTTTCCTATTATACGCGTTCTACTTTACCTGATTTAAGTGCTCTTGCAGAAACCCAAACACGTTTAGGCTTACCGTCTACAAGAATGCGAACCTTTTGAAGGTTTGCGCCCCAAGTACGCTTGTTAGCGTTCATAGCATGTGAGCGAGCATTGCCCGAAGTTGTCTTTTTACCAGTTACAACACATTTGCGTGGCATGTAATTTCCCTCCTTACTAACCAAAGCTGAAAGATCCTTCATGCTTTATTTGCAATTTGTTAGATCCATCTGTATTAATGAGAAAACAGCAATCTGTTTCCGGCCATTAAAAGATACTTTAATAATTTATCATACATTTACAATCCTTGCAATAGCTGAACTCATTGCTTTCAAGAAAAATTCCTTGACATACAATTTTATTAGACAAGCTATAATAAGAAGTGGAAAGTATAACTTTTAAATATGGTGTTCATATAGTACAATGTTCTGTATGAATAGTGTGAAGAGCTTAAAAGCGGAAAATCTGTCTCTTGTAACTTTCACTTTTCGAAAAGCAATTTCCAAAAGGGGGAACGAATTATGTCCATCGAATTAAAAACGAATTTTGGGCAAATTGATATCTCAAATGATGTAATCGCTACAATCGCAGGAGGAGCTGCTGTGGATTGTTATGGAATCGTAGGGATGGCATCCAAAAATCAAATAAAAGATGGTTTAACCGATATTTTGCGCAAAGAAAATTTTACACGCGGAGTCGTCGTTCGCCAGGAAAATGATGAAGTACATATTGATATGTATATTATAGTAAGTTATGGAACGAAAATTTCCGAGGTTGCTCACAATGTTCAATCAAAGGTTAAGTATACATTGGACAAGACGGTCGGCCTTAGTACAGACTCAGTAAATATTTTCGTTCAGGGAGTTCGTGTAACTAACCCGTAGTGAGGAGGAAAGATTTGTGTCAACTAAAGTTTTAGATGGAAAACAATTTGCGCGAATGATTCTGCAAGGTGCTAACCACCTTTCTGCAAATGCAAAATTGGTGGATGCATTAAATGTTTTCCCTGTTCCGGATGGAGATACTGGAACAAATATGAATTTGTCGATGACTTCTGGTGCAAAGGAAGTTAAAAATAATGTGAATTCCCATATTGGCAAGGTAGGAACTGCTCTATCAAAAGGATTATTGATGGGTGCCCGTGGAAATTCAGGTGTTATTCTATCTCAATTATTCCGTGGTTTTTCAAAAGCAATCGAACAAAAAGAAACAATTAACGGAAAAGAATTTGCTGCAGCATTTGATACTGGTGTAGCCACTGCGTATAAAGCGGTTATGAAGCCAGTTGAAGGTACCATCTTAACCGTGGCAAAGGATGCCGGGAAAAAAGCAGTTGCTGTTGCTGAAACAGAGGACGATCTCATTGTCATTATGGAAGCGATTGTAAAAGAAGCAAAGGCTTCATTAAATCGCACTCCAGACTTACTGCCTGTGCTAAAAGAAGTAGGCGTTGTTGACAGCGGCGGTCAAGGTCTTGTATTTGTATACGAAGGCTTTTTAGCTGAGCTAAAGGGTGAAGAACTGCCTGAAGCCCCACAAAGCCTGCCGAAAATGGATGAGCTTGTTAGCGCTGAGCATCATAAGAGTGTACAAAGCCACATGAACACAGAGGATATCGTATATGGATATTGCACTGAGTTTATGGTGAAATTCGAAGATGAAAAGCTTTCTAAGCAGCCTTTTAAAGAAGAGAAGTTCCGCCAGGATTTAAGTAAATATGGCGATTCGCTGCTGGTCATTGCAGATGATGAATTAGTAAAAGTTCATATTCACTCTGAACAGCCAGGCGACTGTCTCACTTACGGCCAGCGCTATGGAAGCTTAATCAATATGAAAATTGAAAATATGCGCCAGCAGCATAGCAATCTCTTATTCGATGAACCGGCATCTGCTCCTGCAGCGAAAAAACCGGAAGAACAAAAAGAATATGGCATTGTGACTGTTTCAATGGGAAGCGGAATCGCTGATCTATTCAAAAGCCTTGGTGCTCATGCAGTAATTGAAGGCGGGCAAACGATGAATCCGAGCACAGAGGACATCGTAAAGGCGATTAAAGATGTCAATGCTAAAAAAGTCATCATTCTGCCAAATAATAAAAATATTGTCATGGCAGCTGAACAAGCAGCTCAAGTTTCAGAAGTAGAAGCAATCGTTGTGCCTTCTAAAACAGTACCTCAAGGTATGTCTGCTTTACTTGCTTTTAATCCGGGTGCAGAGATTTCGGAAAATGAGCAAAGCATGAAAGATGCTTTACAGCATGTTAAGACAGGTCAAATTACATTTGCTGTCCGTGATACAAGCATTGATGGCCTTGAAATTGCCAAAGATGACTTTATGGGCATTGAAGAAGGGAAAATTGTTGTTAAAAGCAAAGACAAAGTCCAAGCTGCAACAGACCTTCTTGCTAAAATGATTGATGAGGATTCTGAAATTCTTACAGTTCTTAAGGGTGAAGATGCATCTCAAGAAGATGTTGACCGTCTTGTAAGTTTTGTAGAAGAACAATATGGTGAAGTTGAAATTGAAGTCCATGATGGGAAACAGCCGTTATATGCCTTCATTTTTGCAATTGAATAAAAACAAAAATGGCAGCTGACTAGGCTGCCGTTTTTTTATGCCTTCATATACCTAAATGAGCATCTGAATATGAAACACGGATACTCATCTTAGTATGTTTTATTGTAATGTTCATATGAAAACTTGCATTTTATAATTCTGTAAAGCGCAGACAAAGAAAGGATAAACGAACTGCACCCAAAAGGGGTATGTGTCTCATAAGTGAACTTCATCTTAAAATGGAACGGCTGTTTGTATTTATGGTATGCTTTATAAAAGAATGAACGAAAGATAAATAATGTATGATAAAAGGTCGGGGAGGTTCAGCGGCTGCACGGCAGGGAACATCTGCATAAAAGTGCCCGCTTGCGAAATGGTAAATGACATTTTAAAACAGCCAGTAACAGTCGTTAAAGGGATTGGCGGTGAGACTGCAGAAGCACTCGCTGACATGAACATTCAGACTGTATCTGATTTGCTGGAATATTTTCCATACAGGTATGAAGACTACAGGTTGAAAGATTTAGAGAGCATAAAGCATGAAGAGCGAATCACTGTTGAAGGAATTGTTCACAGTGAACCGAGTTTAATGTACTATGGCAAAAAACGTTCAAGATTGACGCTTAGAGTGCTCATTGGCAGAGTACTTGTTCAGGCCGTCATCTTTAACCAGCCATATTTAAAAAATAAAATTACTTTAAACAGCACTGTTACACTGACTGGAAAATGGGATCAGCATCGCCAAATGATTACGGTTAATGAACTGCATGCAGGTCCATATGCGAGTGAAAAAGAATTTGAACCTGTGTATGGTGTAAAAGGGAAGGTTACTGTTAAAGGGCTGAGGAGATTTATAAACCTTGCATTCTCCCAATACGGTGAATATATATCTGAGCTGCTGCCAGAGCGTTATTTATTTTCTTATAAGCTTCTGGATCGTAAAACAGCCATGCAGATCATGCATTTTCCTTCTGGAGGAAACGACTTAAAACAAGCGCGCAGACGCTTTGTCTATGAGGAGTTTTTCTATTTTCAGTTAAAAATGCAGGCGTTGCGAAAAATGGAGAGAGAGAATTCAAACGGTGTTGCTCAATCATATGATTTAGACCAGCTCAATCATTATATAGATTCCATGCCTTTTTCACTGACAAATGCCCAGAAAAGGGTAGTGAATGAAATATTAACAGATATGAAGTCACCATTCCGGATGAATCGTCTCCTGCAGGGTGATGTTGGTTCAGGTAAAACAGCTGTGGCTTCGATTGCATTGTTTGCAAGTAAAACAGCTGGTTTTCAGGGAGCGCTAATGGTTCCAACTGAGATACTTGCCGATCAGCATGCGTCATCATTAAAAGAAATGCTAGCGCCATTAGGTGTAAAATGTGAATTGCTTACAAGCTCAATTAAAGGAAAAAGGCGGAGAGAAATCCTTGAAGAGTTAAAAAATGGCGAAATTGATATTTTAATTGGCACTCACGCCCTCATCCAAGAGGAAGTGGTGTTTAAGAACCTTGGACTTGTTATTACCGATGAACAGCACCGCTTTGGAGTGAATCAGCGCCGAGTGCTAAGAGAAAAAGGGGAAAGCCCTGATGTCCTATTTATGACAGCAACCCCGATTCCGCGTACACTTGCCATTACTGCTTTTGGCGAAATGGATGTCTCGATTATTGATGAAATGCCTGCTGGAAGAAAGGCAATTGAAACCTACTGGGCTAAACCAGACATGCTTGATCGTGTCCTGCGTTTTATGGAGAAAGAGCTGTCAAAGAATAGGCAGGTCTATGTAATCTGCCCGCTCATAGAAGAATCAGATAAGCTTGATGTTCAAAATGCCATCGATGTGCATGCAACAATGATGCAGTATTTTCAAGGCAGATACCATACAGGTTTAATGCACGGCAGGCTTCACTCTGATGAGAAGGATGCCGTAATGCAGGCGTTTAGCCGGAATGAAGTGCAAATCCTAGTTTCTACCACCGTTGTAGAGGTTGGTGTTAATGTTCCCAATGCGACCATGATGGTGATTTATGATGCCGAAAGATTTGGCCTCTCGCAGCTCCATCAGCTCCGCGGACGAGTTGGAAGGGGGGACCAGCAATCTTATTGTATTTTACTTGCCGATCCTAAATCTGAGGTTGGCAAAGAGCGGATGAAAATTATGACCGAAACGAACGATGGCTTTGTTCTAAGCGAAAAAGATTTGGAACTGCGCGGACCTGGTGACTTCTTTGGGAGAAAACAAAGCGGCTTGCCCGAGTTCAAGGTTGCTGACATGGTTCATGATTATCGCGCGCTGGAGACAGCCAGAAATGATGCTGCAGAATTGATTCAGTCAGAGTTTTTCTGGCAGGATGGTGAATATGCAGACCTTAGACAGTATCTGAAAAATAGCGGTGTACTGGAAGGCGAAAAATTAGACTGACCTCACGAGCAAAAAGGGTAAAAAGCTTATTTTTTCTTGCAATAAGCAGCGATCAATTATATACTACTATTAGTACCTAGTCTTAATATCTCGAACGGTGTGATGATATGAGGAGAAATAAAAAAGAAAGACAGCTATTATTGGCTGATACAATAAAAGAAAATCCCTTTATCACGGATGAGGAGCTGGCAGAGAAATTTTCGGTTAGTGTCCAGACCATCCGCTTGGACAGGCTTGAATTGTCGATCCCTGAATTAAGGGAGCGAATTAAGAATGTGGCAGAAAATCGTTTTGATGACGAAGTCCGCTCTTTGCCAATCGAAGAAGTGATTGGTGAGATTATCGATATCGAATTGGATAATACAGCTATTTCTTTATTTGATGTAAAACGGGAGCATGTTTTTCAAAGGAATAACATAGCGCGGGGCCACCATCTGTTTGCTCAAGCCAATTCCCTTGCAGTTGCTGTAATTGATGACGAACTTGCCTTAACTGCTAAAGCAAACATTCAATTTACCAGAGCCGTTAAAGAAGGCGAGCGGGTTGTTGCGAAAGCAAAGGTTGTTCACATAGACCATGATACAGGACGTACAGCAGTTGAAGTAAACTGCTATGTGAATACTGAACACGTATTTAAAGGTGAATTTGATATGTTCAGATCAAAAAATAATGCAAAAGGATGAATGAGCATGAAAATAGCTATTGATGCAATGGGAGGCGATCATGCGCCTAAGGAAATCGTCCTTGGTGCATTGAAAGCTGTTGAAACCTATAATGATATCGAGATCGTCCTTGTTGGGGATGAAGAGCGGATCAAACCATTATTATCCTCAAATGAACGAATCTCAATTATACATACAGATGATGTTATATTAGCTACAGATGAGCCAGTTCGAGCAGTGAGACGAAAGAAAACAGCCTCAATGGTAGTTGCCGCACAGCAGGTTGCAGATGGCGCTGCAGATGCTTGTATTTCAGCAGGTAACACCGGTGCCTTAATGGCAGCAGGATTGTTCATCGTAGGAAGAATTGAAGGGATTGAACGGCCTGCTTTATCACCAACACTGCCGACAATTGGCGGAGAAGGATTTGTTCTTCTTGATGTTGGTGCGAATGTAGATGCAAAACCTGAGCACTTAGTGCAATATGCGGTAATGGGGTCGATATACGCAGAAAAAGTGCGGGGAGTACATAAACCGAGAGTAGGACTCTTAAACATTGGCACAGAAGAAAAAAAGGGAAATGAACTGGCCAAAGCAGCTTTCGACCTTTTACAACAGCAAAGCGAAATCCATTTTATCGGAAATGTTGAAGCGCGTGACTTGCTTGATGGCGCTGCAGACGTAGTAGTAACTGATGGATTTACCGGCAATATGGTCTTAAAAACAATTGAGGGTACTGCGCTGTCGGTCTTTAAAATGTTAAAAACCACTTTAACGAGCAGCTTCAAGAGTAAAATGGCTGCAGCTCTAATCATGCCTGATTTGCGTGAATTAAAATCTAAGATGGACTATGCAGAATATGGCGGCGCGGCATTGTTTGGTCTAAAAGCCCCTGTAATTAAGGCGCACGGTTCATCAAATGCAGACGCTCTGTTTAGCGCAGTCAGACAAACAAGAGATATGGTGCAGAACAATGTGGCTGCTACAATTAAAGATGTATTAGAACAGAATCAATCATGATCGATTGATGATTTAGGAGGTTTACTATGGGAAAAATCGCCTTTGTATTTCCAGGACAAGGGTCCCAGACAGTTGGAATGGGACAAGCTTTAGCCCAAACAGATGAAGGAGTGAAAGCTATTTTTGATGCTGCTGATACTGCATTGAATTTCTCACTTTCATCTATTATTTTTGAAGGTCCAAAGGAAACACTGACACAAACAGCAAATACACAGCCGGCTTTATTAACAACTAGCATGGCAATCCTGCATCATTTTCAGAAACAAGGCATCACAGCAGACTATGTTGCGGGTCATAGTTTGGGAGAGTATTCAGCTTTAGTTGCAGCAGGAGCGATCTCTTTTGAAGATGCAGTGGCTGCGGTTCGAAAACGCGGTGAACTGATGGAAGAAGCTGTGCCAAATGGCGAAGGTGCCATGGCAGCTGTCTTAGGGCTTGATCGTGAAAAGCTTGCTGAAGTAACGGCTGAAATTTCAGTTATGGGCAACGCTGTTCAGCTGGCAAACTTAAATTGTCCTGGTCAAATTGTTATTTCCGGCTCAAAAAAAGGAATAGAATTGGCCACTGTAAAAGCAAAAGAAGCTGGCGCAAAGCGTGTATTGCCACTTGAAGTAAGCGGGCCGTTTCATTCATCATTAATGAAGCCAGCAGCAGAGAAATTTAAATCTGTCATTGATGGAATTGCTGTAAAAGAGGCATTGATTCCGGTACTTGCTAATGTAAATGCAAAAGCAATGACTTCACCTGAAGATATTAAAATTAATTTAGTGGAGCAGCTTTATTCTCCTGTTCTTTGGGAAGATTCAGTTCGGGAGATGATTGCATTAGGTGTTGATACTTTTATTGAAATTGGTCCTGGAAAAGTTCTTTCCGGCTTAGTGAAAAAAATTGATCGATCAGTTAAAACCTATGCTGTATCTGATGAAGAATCATGTTTGGCAGCATTGGAAGCATTAAAGGAGGAAGCACAATGAAATTGAAGGGAAAAGCGGCAATCGTAACAGGAGCATCTCGCGGCATTGGGAAAGAGATTGCATTGGAATTAGCACGTCAGGGTGCCAATGTAGTTGTTAACTATGCTGGAAGTGAACAGCGTGCCAATGAAGTAGTTGATGAGATTAAAGCATTGGGCACTGAAGCCTTCGCAATCCATTGTGATGTAGCAAGCAGTGAGTCAGTAACAGATATGGTAAAAGCGGCGATCGAAAAATTTGGCACCATTGACATTCTGGTTAACAATGCTGGGATTACAAGAGACAACTTATTGATGCGAATGAAGGAAGATGAATGGGATGATGTCATCAATACGAATCTAAAGGGTGTCTTCTTATGCACGAAAGCTGTAACAAGACAAATGATGAAACAGCGCAGCGGAAGAATTATTAATATCTCTTCGATTGTAGGAGTGAGCGGAAATCCCGGACAAGCGAACTATGTGGCTGCTAAAGCTGGCGTAATTGGTTTAACTAAAACTGCTGCCAAGGAGCTTGCGACTAGAGGAATTACTGTTAACGCTGTTGCTCCTGGTTTTATTACAACAGATATGACCGATCAGCTTGCTGAAGATGTTAAAGAGATGATGCTGAAGCAGATCCCTCTTGCACGTTTTGGTGAGCCGTCTGATATTGCGAATGTTGTTACATTCCTAGCATCAGAAGACAGCCGCTATATGACAGGTCAAACCCTTCATATTGACGGCGGAATGGTTATGTAACTATTATGGTGCGATGCTGTTCTTAGAAAATCACTATTAAGAGTCCTTCTTCATGACCTTCATAAGAAGGAACTATTTTTATGTTGAACTAGCGAAAAATAAGAGGAGATTTTTCCCCTATTTCAAGAAATGAGCTATTTTCGAGTGAAATAAGCGGAGATTTTCCGGTTATGGTGATAAAAATCGTCCATTTACACGTTTTTCGCCTAGTTAGACGGAATTCCTCCGTCTATTTAAGCTCATTTTAAGTGATTTTACGATTTAAGCGGAATTTCTCCGCCTAATTTTGAGATTTGTACCTCTTTAGGTGCTTTAGGAACAGACATAAAGACATGCCTGGCTGATTGAAAAAAGGTACGAACATCATGCTCAGCACCTGCCAGCAGGAAAGTGAGTATTCTGAACGAATCTTTGTACATTTAAGCGATCACAACAAAGTTTGCAATAATAGCACTGAAAAAATAAAGATAGACGTTTATTAATTGATTAAAATACTCTATAATGTCTTGAGGGGAGGTGAACAAGCATGGCAGAAGTATTAGAACGTGTAACAAAGATTATCGTTGACCGTCTTGGTGTAGAAGAATCCGAAGTGAAATTGGAAGCTTCTTTCAAGGATGATCTTGGCGCTGATTCCCTTGACGTAGTTGAACTAGTAATGGAATTGGAAGATGAGTTCGATATGGAGATCTCTGATGACGACGCTGAAAAGATTGCTACAGTGGGTGACGCTGTTAACTACATACAAGCACAGCAGTAATCGTCTTTCTTGAAATGGCATGAGGGAGAGCATCTCCCTCATCCATTACAATTGTGTTTATTGTCCGCTATTACTTGTACTTTCAGAAAGTTAAGTGCAGCAACGCCATAGTCGTTTGCCTTGCAGGCTTGACGATCGGCAAGTGTTTACGGTAGCGGTTAACAGGTAATATCGGACAGTAAATACGTTTCTGCAGTGATATTACCATAACTTGGGAGCTGATAAGCTTTCCAAGTTTCTTTGTGTTTTTTTTCATTTTCGCTTAAAATCAAACTATCACTGACAGGCTGTTTCCTGGAAAATTTAAATTATGGAACAAGGTGGATGCAAAAATGCGCTATTACAATAAAGAGAAAGATAAAAGAACATCACGCGCAAATGATAAAAGGTTCAAAGAATTTCAAGAAAATAAAGGAATTATTTTTCGCAATGAAAAATTGTTAAAACAGGCATTTACACATTCTTCATATGTGAATGAGCATCGCAGAAAGCCTTATGAAGATAATGAACGGCTTGAATTTTTGGGAGATGCTGTTTTGGAGCTGACTGTTTCGAAATTCCTCTATATTAAATATCCAATGATGAGCGAAGGAGAACTGACGAAGCTGAGAGCTGCTGTTGTCTGTGAGCCTTCATTAGTTGCTTTTGCAAATGAACTTTCATTTGGAGAGCTTATTCTTCTCGGAAAAGGAGAGGAAATGACTGGAGGCAGATCGAGACCTGCACTGCTGGCGGATGTTTTTGAAGCGTTCATTGGGGCTTTATATTTAGATCAGGGAATTGATACGGTTGTCGATTTTCTTGAAAAGGCGGTATTCCCGAAAATTGATGCTGGAGCTTTTTCACATGTGATGGATTTCAAAAGTCAGCTTCAGGAGCTGATTCAGCGTGATGGTTCAGGAGCAATAGAGTATAAGATATTAATGGAAAAAGGTCCTGCTCATAACCGGGAATTTGTTTCAACCGTTTCTTTAAATGGAGCAGAGCTTGGCACAGGTACAGGACGATCAAAAAAAGAAGCAGAACAGCATGCTGCCCAAATGGCTCTGCAGGTTTTAAAAAACCATATCAACTAAACAGATTTTTTCAGCATGAAAGATGGAGAGGCTAGGGGGAGCAAACTTGTTATTAAAACGGCTAGATATAGTAGGGTTTAAATCATTTGCCGAGCGGATTGCGGTTGATTTTGTCCCTGGAGTAACAGCAGTCGTCGGCCCAAACGGAAGCGGAAAAAGCAACGTAACCGATGCTATTCGCTGGGTTTTAGGAGAACAGTCGGCCAAGTCACTGCGCGGGGCTAAGATGGAGGATATTATCTTTTCTGGCAGTGATTCAAGAAGACCGCTCAATTTCGCCGAGGTTAGCTTAACATTAGAAAATGAGGATCATTTTCTGCCAATCGAATACAATGAAGTCAGTGTTACACGCCGTGTTTACCGTTCTGGCGACAGTGAGTTTTTTATCAACAAACAGCCATGCCGTTTAAAAGACATCGTTGATCTGTTTATGGATTCCGGGTTAGGAAAAGAAGCGTTTTCGATTATTAGCCAAGGGCGTGTTGAAGAAATTTTAAACAGCAAACCTGAAGAGCGGAGAACGATTTTTGAAGAAGCTGCCGGCGTTTTAAAATATAAAACGAGAAAGAAAAAAGCAGAAGGCAAACTTTTCGAATCTCAGGAAAATTTAAACAGGGTTAACGATATTTTGCATGAACTGGAAGGACAGGTTGAACCGCTGAAAATTCAAGCCTCTATTGCGAAAGATTACTTGCAGCAAAAGGAAGAGCTTGAACAGATTGAAGTGGCTCTGACAGTTTATGAAATCGAGGAATTATATGAAAAATGGCAGAGATTATCCGTTCAGCTTGAAAAACAGCAGCAGGATGAACTGCAGCTGACAAGTGCCATTCAAGCAAAAGAAGCTAAAATTGAGCAGATGCGTGATCATGCAGGAGCTCTGGATGAGTCTGTCAATGATCTGCAAAATATTCTCCTTCATGCCAGTGAGGAACTGGAAAAGCTTGAAGGCCGAAAAGAAGTATTAAAGGAACGGAAAAAAAATGCCTCACAAAATAAAGAACAGCTGGCAAAATCCATTGAAGAACTAACAGAAAGAATTGCTCAGCTACAAGTTCAAAAAGATGAACTGCAGGCAGCTAAGGATCAATTGCAATCTGAAGCAAATCTCCTTAAGAAACAATTGACTGAGAAACAGGAGCAGCTAAAGCTTTTTGCAGAAGATAACGAACAGGTTATTGAATCATTAAAAAGTGAATATATTGAGATTTTAAATAAACAAGCTGCGTCCAAAAATGAAATGCAAATGATTTCTCGTCAATTAAGCCAGCAGGATGCAAGAAATGAAAAACTCGAACTTGATAATGAAAAGTTCATTGAAGAACGCTCACTGATTTCCGAACGTAAACTGCAGGCAGAAAACGGACTAAGTGAAGTGCACGCTGCCTTGGAAGAACAAATTCACCTGTTCCGCGAAGCACAGAAAAAGGCTGAAGCAGTAAAAAACAATTATGAAAAGCAAGAGAAGACCCTTTATCAGGCGTATCAATATTTACAGCAGGGCAAATCAAGACAAGAGATGCTTGAAGAGCTCGAGGATGATTATTCCGGTTTCTTCCAAGGGGTAAAGGAAGTTTTAAAAGCAAGAGGAAACAAACTAAATGGCATTGAAGGTGCTGTTGCTGAATTGATTTCCGTTCCAAAACAGTACGAAACCGCCATTGAAATTGCATTAGGCGGAGCGATGCAGCATGTTATTGTTCAAACCGAGCAGGATGGCCGCAGTGCGATACAATACTTAAAAGGCAATGGATATGGACGTGCGACATTTTTGCCTTTGAATGTCATGAAGGCGAAGTTCCTGCAGGCTAATCAGCAGCAGGCTGTGTCTGGTCATGATGCGTTTGTTGGACAAGCATCATCTCTGATTGAATATAACAGCAAATATGCTGCAGCAATTGAAAGCTTGCTTGGAAATGTAGTCATTGCCACAGATTTAAAAGGTGCCAATGAACTGGCTAAACTGCTATCTTATCGGGTTCGGATTGTGACACTTGATGGAGATGTCGTAAATCCAGGCGGATCTATGACGGGCGGGGCTATTAAGCAAAAGAATTCTTCGATTTTAAGCAGAAAAAGCGAATTAGAGGAACTAAAAGCAAGGATCACTGATATGGAAGGAAAAACTGCTTCGCTGGAAGATCTGGTCAAAAAGCTAAAGCAGGATGTACAGCAGCAGGCAGACCAATTGGAGATTCTGAAAGAAAAGGGAGAGCATCTGCGTTTACAAGAACAAAGAATGAAAGAGGATCTCCGTGAGATTGAATATGAGGAAAAAAGGATAAATGAACGTTTATCCATCTATGATCTCGATAAGGCACAGTATAGTGAGGATAAAGACAATCTTGTGTCAAGGCAGAAAATCCTGCAGCAGGAGCTGCAGCAATTCGAAGTTCAAACAGCAGAGCTTGATGAACAGATTCGTCTTTTAACAGAACGGAAATTTACAGATCAAACGTCTAAAGAAGCGCTGCTCGCTGAAATTAGTGACTTAAAGATTACTTTTGCAGCGAAAAGTGAACAGCTAAATAGTGCAGCTGAAAGGCTGAATCACACTGTAAACGAATGGACCTCGTCCTCAGATAAGCTAAACTTAATTCAGGATGATTTAAAGCTTTTATCGTCAGAAATGACGAACAGCTCTTCAGGAGAAATTCAGCTTGAAGAGGCAGCTAACCGAAAGCTGCAGGATAAAAATGAAACGGTCAGTCTGATTGCAAGCAGAAGAGCTGAACGATTAAAGCTGCAGACAGAGCTTGAGGATTTAGAGCTTGAAGCGAAAGAATTGAAACGCACGCATAAAGGCTTAAGTATTGCTCTGAAAGATGATGAGGTGAAGCTCAATCGAATTGATGTTGAGCTTGAAACACGCCTTGCTCATCTGCGGGAAGAATATTTATTATCGTTTGATGCTGCGAAAGAAGCTTACCCGCTAACGATTGATGCTGAAGAGGCTCGTAAAAAGGTTCGCCTCATTAGAATGTCAATCGATGAGCTCGGCACCGTTAATCTTGGTGCAATTGAGGAATATGAGCGTGTGTCTGAACGTTATGAATTCCTGCTAGAGCAAAAAAACGACCTGCAGGAAGCAAAAGATACGTTATACCAGGTTATTGATGAAATGGACATTGAAATGAAAAGAAGGTTTGAGCAAACATTTAACGGCATCCGTTTTCACTTTGAATCTGTGTTTCAGTCACTGTTTGGCGGCGGCCGAGCCGATTTGCGCTTAACCGATCCTGAAGACCTTTTGAATACAGGTGTTGAAATTGTTGCACAGCCGCCAGGGAAAAAGCTGCAGAATCTTGGTTTATTATCAGGTGGTGAACGGGCTCTGACAGCCATTGGATTATTATTTTCAATTTTAAAAGTAAGACCTGTTCCATTTTGTATTCTCGATGAAGTAGAAGCTGCCCTTGATGAAGCCAATGTCCATCGGTATGCACAATATTTAAAACGATATAGCGGTGAAACACAGTTTATCGTCATAACACACCGCAAAGGGACAATGGAGCTTGCAGATGTACTGTATGGCATTACCATGCAGGAGTCTGGCGTTTCTAAGCTTGTTTCTGTAAGACTTGATGAATCACGGGAAATGGTTCCGCTCTAAGGTTCAGCCGGGGAAATTCCCCGGCATACATATATAAAGCCAATAAAGGATGTGACCAAATGAGTTTTTTCAAAAAATTAAAAGAGAAGATTACGAAACAAACAGACAGTGTAACAGAGAAATTTAAAGAAGGCTTAACGAAAACACGTGATAATTTTTCAGGCAAGGTGAATGATCTTGTTGCTCGTTACCGAAAAGTAGATGAAGACTTCTTTGAAGAGCTTGAAGAGATATTAATACAAGCGGATGTCGGTTTTGATACTGTTATGAAGCTTGTCGATGAGCTAAAACTCGAAGTGAAGCGGAAAAACATTCAGGATCCTGCAGAAGTACAAGATGTTATTTCTGAAAAGCTGGTTGAGATTTATGAACAGGGAGGCAACTCATCTTCTGCTTTAAATATTCAAGAAGGCGAATTAACGGTTATCCTTTTTGTTGGTGTAAACGGTGTTGGGAAAACTACAACCATCGGTAAACTTGCTCATAAATTCAAAAACGAAGGCAAAAAAGTGGTATTAGCTGCGGGAGATACGTTCCGTGCAGGGGCCATTGAACAGCTTGAAGTGTGGGGTGAGCGTGTCGGCGTTGAGGTCATTAAGCAAGGCGCAGGTTCTGATCCTGCTGCGGTAATGTACGATGCTGTGCAGGCGGCGAAGTCACGCCAGGCTGATATCCTTATTTGTGATACAGCTGGACGTCTGCAAAACAAAGTCAATCTGATGAAAGAGCTGGAAAAAGTCAAAAGAGTCATAGAACGTGAAATTCCAGGTGCTCCTCATGAAGTTTTACTTGCCCTTGATGCCACTACAGGCCAAAATGCAATGCTTCAAGCCAAAACCTTTAAGGAAGCAACAAATGTTACAGGTATTGTGCTAACAAAGCTGGATGGAACGGCAAAAGGCGGAATTGTCATTGCCATCCGAAACGAACTCGACATTCCGGTTAAATTCGTCGGACTAGGTGAAAAAATGGATGACCTTCAGGAATTTAACGCCGAGCAATACGTCTATGGCCTATTTGCCGACAACGTTGAAAAAGCAGAAGAATAAACACTTTCAAATATCATTTTATTCAAAAATGCTGACCCGAACTATTAACAGATTTTTTTAATGATCTGTAAAATAGTTCGGGTTTTTTTGTGTTTATAGGTCGCAAATTTTGAGAGCCTGGCTGTAATGAAAATTTTTATAAACAGTACAAATAAAAAAACTTCCCAGCAAGTGAAGGGGTATATCCTTTTCCTTTCGTCTATTATGTAGATGAAAAAATTGTAAAAACATGAACACTAATTGCAATTTATAACGTCTATATTATTGAAGATAGCTATGGAGGGGTATGCAGATGAAAAAAACAAAGATATTGATTTTGCTATTATGTTCGTTATTCTTTTTTTCTTATCTTTTCCCGCAGCAGGTTTCTGCTGCAGAAAAATCCGGCTTAACCATTACGGTTGACGAAGGTTTTGATGGGAAAGTGAAACGGGGAGAAGGCTTTCCAGTTGTTCTAACTGTCGAAAATTCAGGAGAAGATTTTAGCGGAAGTGTGCTAGTTAGCTTTTATCCTTCCTACAACTCGGGAGGTTCTATTCCTGTAAAAATTGAAGTGCCTGCGGGAGAAACTAGAACATTTCAACTATCACTTCCTGGCATGACAGAAGATCATCAATCCTATTATCAAAATGAACCGTCCATTCATGTTTTTGAAGGAGACTGGAAGGATGGGAAACAGCTTACATATAAAGGCGATAAAGCCGTTAAGCCGAAGTTTATTGATGATGCCACTACATTTATTGGTGTATTAAGCGAAAACTACGACCGGCTTAAGGAGCTGAGGACTACATCATCTGCGACAATGGCAGAATTAAACCCAGACATATTGCCAGCACAAGCAATGGGATTAGAATCTATTGATGTCATGATTGTTGATGAATTTTCATTATCACAGCTCAGTGACGCTCAGCAAACCGCTTTAAAAGAATGGATCAAAGTGGGCGGCACGCTCATTGCGGGAGCTGCACCGGATGCACAAGCCACATACGGTGAATTATTTGAACTATTGCCAATGAAACCTGATAAGGAGTCAGACGCTTCCGCGGAGTTTTTAAAACTCGGATCTTCTATTGAAGAATTGCCTTTTAATGAAATTCCATTTTTTACAGGCGAAGTGGCAGAAGGTGCCGAAGTATTAATCAAAAATGGGGAGCTGCCTGCTGTTGTAAGATCATTATACGGCAGCGGTATGATCCTGCAAAGCAGCTTTTCACTCGGGGATGAACCTCTCTCTGCCTGGAAGGACTATGATACATGGTTTGTAAACTTATTAAAGTTTAGTGATGCCGGTCAAATATCGAATGCAAACATGCATGGAGGCTTTTATGATTCGCTATATTGGGAGTTTGCAGAAGCGAATGAATATTTCCCTGCATCAACTGTTTCAATTGAACAGCTTATTGGGTTACTGGCAGTCTATATCATTATAGTTGTACCTATCTTGTATTTTGTCCTGCGTAAAATGGATAAACGAGAGCATTCCTGGTGGGTTATTCCTGCCCTTTCAATCCTAATGGCAGCAGTCATTTTTACAATCGGGGCAAAGGATCGGATCTCTCAGGCACAGTTAAACCAAATGGGCGTTTACTACGAGGAAAACAATCAGTTATCCGGTTTGCAGGCGGCTACATTGCTATCAAATACAGGCGGTGAATATGCCATTGAATATCCTAGCGGAGCATTCCGTCCTGTCAGCGGCGGCGGTGGGGGCAATTCCCTTTATGATCCAATGAGAGGTGCAATCTTCGCTGAGCAAGTAAAAACCAGTTCTGTCATTTTTCCAAAGATGGATTATTGGTCCACACAAACCATTTATGGCAAAGCAAATCAAGCTGCTGAAGGCGGATTTGCTTCTGAATTAACATTATCAGACAAAATATTAACAGGGACAATCACTAATCATTATGATTATGATTTTTCAGAGGTTTTTATTTGGTCGGGTTCACAGAAAATTAAGCTTGGTGCCTTGAAAAAAGGAGAAACCTTGGAGGTTAATAAACAAATTAATCAATCCATTTTAACGAAACCAACATCAAATGGATACGGCGGAATCAACTATAATCAATCAGATATTGATAAGGTAAAGCGCGAGCAGCTTGAATATTCAGCCGTCAACTATGTTTTAAATGAGCATATGGAAGCAGCAAAGCCGGTGATTGCCGGAATCACTTCACAGTCTGTCATTGATGTAACGGTAGCTGATAAGGATGAAAAGCAAAATAATATCAACATGATCCTCTCTTCAGCAGATGTGCAGCAAAACATAACTGGTGCCTTCACTTTAAAGCAAGAGACCTTAAAGACGGACCTTCAGGCAATCTCAGGACATATTTATGAAGAAATGATGTATGGAACAGATTATGAGGTTAATCTTGATAATGGAGAATATGAGTATAAGATCGAATTGCCCGAACAGCTTAAAGGAAAAGATGTGACACTGACTGAGCTAAAGCTTGCTTTCCGAAATCCAACAATTGAATATTCGCTTTTAAACGCTGCTTCAGACGAATGGCTGCCGCTGGAATCAGATAAAACAGCCACGTTAAAGGAAAGTGACAGTGTGAATGAATTTGTATCTCCAGAAGGAGTGATCGTCTTGAAATTAACGAAAAACACGGGTGGAGATCCTTATGTACAAATGCCGAATATCAGTATTAAAGGAGAAGTAGCCCCATGATCGAAATTATGAACTTAACAAAGGAATACGGGAGCTTTAAAGCGCTGGATTCATTGAATTTAAAAATTGAAAAAGGGACGGTTTTTGGATTTGTCGGTCAAAACGGAGCAGGAAAGTCTACCACTTTTTCTATACTTGCAACACTATTAGCTCCCTCTTCTGGAACTGCCTATGTAAATGGCTATAATGTGCAAAAGGAACCTCGGGAGGTAAGGAAGCAAATTGGTTATATGCCTGACTTCTTTGGTGTTTATGACCAATTAAAGGCAGATGAATATTTGCATTTTTACGGAGCGAGCTATGGAATTCCATATCAGGAAAGAGAAAAATTGATTCCGCAGCTGCTCGAACTTGTTAATTTATCGCATAAAAGAGATTCATATGTTGACTTGCTTTCAAGAGGGATGAAGCAGCGGCTTTGCCTCGCGCGCTGTCTCATTCATGATCCAGAAGTGCTGATCTTAGATGAACCAGCCTCCGGATTAGATCCCCGTGCCCGCATCGAAATGAGGGAGATTTTAAAAGAGTTAAAAACAATGGGCAAAACGATTCTTATATCCTCACATATTTTGCCTGAGCTTGCCGAAATGTGTGACCAAATCGGTGTAATTGATCAAGGAAAGCTAGTAGCTGAAGGATCGGTCGCTGATATTCAAGATAAGTTAAGAGGAGAAAAAATCATTTTTGTCAAAGTACAATCAAGCCTGCGCGAAACGGTGTCCTTTTTCGAGGATGATCCGTTTATCTCAAATGTACAGTTAATGGACGATGATCATACAATCCGCTTTATTTATAAAGGCAGCGCTGAAGAGCAGACGGCATTACTAAAAAATGCGATGGTGAAAGGATTGCCGATTACCAGCTTTGCTGAAGAAGAGGCTGACCTGGAAGATATCTTTATGGAAATTACAAAGGGGGTTGAAATGTCGTGAAAAATTTCGTCATAAATCCTGTCTTAAATAAAGAGTTCAAGCTGCGCTTCCGTTCATTTAAAAGCTACCTGGGGATATTATTTTATTTATTGGCGCTTGGAATTATTATTATTGGGTTCGTTTTTATTCAATCGCTTTCCAATAGCTTTGGGTTGTTTAAACCGGAAGAAAGCAAAATGATGTTTATGCTGTTAAGTATGCTGCAGCTTGCTTTGATTTTATTTATTACTCCCGGTTTGACTGCAGGAGTGATCAGCAGTGAACGTGAACGGCAAACATTAAATATGATGCTGACCACTACACAAAGCTCAACAAGCATCATTTTAAGCAAGCTTGTTTCCGCTATTTCCTATTTACTCTTGCTGATTGTGGCAAGCCTGCCATTATACAGCTTCGTCTTTTTGTATGGAGGCATTTCACCAGCTCAAATGCTGACAACCATTGCATTCTATGTTTTTACCATTATCGCATTTGGCAGTCTTGGTGTGCTATTTTCTACTCTCATTCGCAAAACGATTGTCTCGATGGTTACCGCATATGGGTTAACGATGTTTTTGGCAGGCGGTACCGCTTTTCTGACTTTGCTGCTTATGCAGCTTGGCTATAATTATAGCGGCAATCCTTCCAATGTACAGCATGTGCCTTTTGCTTATTTTGCTGCGATGCTAAATCCGGCAATTGCTCTGTTTGGTACGTTTGAGCCAGAAATCATTGACGAAATCACAAATGTGACGGGCATTGAATTTCCTTTATGGGCAGCCTATTTGATTTCGTACACAGTTATAACAGCAGGAGCAATTTTCTTTAGTATTAAGAAGCTTCGTCCAAATATGAAAAAAGGTTAATGGAAATGAAATGAAAAGGACTGATTGCGATGGAAGATCGCCAGCAATTTGCTAAACTGCTGAAGCCTGTAAAAAACCAGCTATTCTTATTGCTTACGCTAAAAGAACTGCAATGGCTATCGATATTTGCTGCAGGCGGGAGTCTGGTGCTGTTCATAGCTGCACGTTTTATTACACTTCCTTTTTTACGGTACTACATTTATAGTCTTGCTTTTCTTTTTATTCTTGCCCTTTTCGTTCGAGTCATTTTAAAAAGTCCGGATGATAAGCAGGCTGCGCTCGTTTTTAATCATTATGTTCCGGATGACCGGGTAATTTCGGCCTATTCCTTCCAAAATGAATCCGGGGAGCTGGCTCAGCTCCAGCTTGCTGATACAGTGGAAAAAATGAAGCATGCGGAATCTTCCGTTTTAAAAAGGAAGAAAAAGTTTTTTTATCCAAAGTGGCTGGCGGCAGCTGCTCTTATGTTCCTATGTGCAGCACTGTTATACATGTTCCCTAATGACAAAATGGATGCTGCCGGAGAACGGGAAAAAGAGATCAAACTGGCATCCGAAATGAACAAGGAACTAGAGAAAAAGATAGATGCAGAAAAAAATAAAGAGGTTAAGAAATCACTGGAAAAAGTAAAAGAAAAACTCGCTGAAACAAAATCAGCCGAAAAAGCAATGGAGGAAATGCAAAAACAGTTGAAAAATATGGAATTACAAGCGTTGAAGGCAAAGGAGAAACAAACTGCACTGCAAAACTTTCAAAAAGATGCAAAAAAGAATGATTTAGCCAGTCTTGGTGAAAAGCTGGATCAGAAGAATATAGAAGAGATCAAAAAAGAGTTGAAAAGCTTAAATGATAATTATGACAAGCTATCTGAGCAACAAAAGCAGGCATTAGAAAGTATTACTGACAAGAATGAACAGCTTTCAGAAGAGGAACTTGCTAAAGCAGCAGAACAGCTGGAACAGCTGCTTCAATCTGAGGAGTTTTTAGATCAGCTTGCTGCCGCCCAAAACTCATTATTAAATACTGGCACTGCCCTTCAGAAACAGCTGGCAGCCAGCGGTCTTTCTGCATCTCAGCTTGCTTTATCATCAAATGCCAGCACTGGAGAAGGAACAGCTCCTAATTCTCAAGATGGAGAAGGGGCAAATGGTGAAGGGGATGGTGAAGGAGATAGTGAAGGTGATGGGGAAGGAACAGGTTCCGGCTCAGGTTCTGGTTCTGGTTCCGGCTCAGGTTCTGGTTCTGGTTCCGGTTCAGGCTCAGGTTCAGGCTCAGGTTCTGGTTCAGGCTCTGGTTCAGGCTCCGGCTCTGGTTCGGGCTCCGGAACAGGCAGCGGTGCGGGCCTTGGACAGGGATCACGTGAACTGCTTACCGTACCACAATCTCTTGATGGAAAGGTTAATAGAGAAACCGATAACGGAAAGCTTGGCCAGGGGACACCATCGCAGCAGTTTGAAGCAGATGGTCCTGTATTAAAGGGGAATATCCGCCCTTATAGTGAAGTATATGGGGAATATGAACGGGCATATCGGGAAAGTGCGGATCGATATAAGCTGCCGGCAGATTTAGAGGATATTGTTAAAAATTATTTTACAAATATTGATCCGAGCTAGGAGTGGTAATATGTCAGCAATTGAAGAAAAAGCACAAACCTTCGCGCAAGCAAGTGAAATGTATCTGAAGGTAAAAGAAGAAATTCAATCTTTTATCGTTGGACAGGATGAAGTCATTGATCATGTGATTTGGAGTATTTTTGGAGGCGGGCATGTCCTGTTGGAGGGATTGCCTGGTTTAGGAAAGACGATGCTGATCAAAACGATATCAGAATGTCTGGACCTATCTTTCTCTCGTATCCAATTTACACCGGACATTATGCCTTCAGATATTACAGGCACGATGCTCCTGCAGCCAGATGTAGATGGAAAGCAGCAGTTTTCATTTCATGAGGGGCCGCTTTTTGCCAATATTGTATTAGCAGATGAAATTAACCGGGCGACACCAAAGACGCAAAGTGCACTGCTTGAAGCGATGGGGGAAAAAACGGTTACAATTATGGGCGAAACGAAGCAAATGGAAAAGCCATTTTTTGTTTTGGCAACACAAAATCCAATTGATATGGAAGGAACTTATCCGCTTCCTGAAGCACAAACGGACAGATTTATGTGTAAGGTAAATGTTTCGTACCCAACGAAGCAGGAATTGCTAGAAATTGTGAAAAGAACGACTGGACCAGTAACGAAAAAGCTGCAAGTTGTAGCGAAAAAAGAAGAAGTGATCAAGCTGCAGCAGCTTGCTAAAGAAATACTTGTTTCAGATGAGATCATTGAATATGCTGTCAAAATCATTTCAGCTTCCCATCCTAATACAGAGGATGCCAGTGAAAGTGTTCGCAAATATGTGCAATATGGAAGCGGGCCGCGTGGTGTACAAAGCTTAATATCAATGGCAAAAGCTCGGGCAATGTGTCTTGGTCGCTATCATGTGTCCATTGGCGATTTGAAACAAGTTGCCTTCCCGGTTTTGCGTCATCGCCTGATTCTTAATTTTGAAGGAGAAGCAAACGGAGTGGCTCCTGATGAGATCATTGAAGAAATCCTGGCGGCAGCTGGAGAGATTCAGTAATGAGTAAAACATACAGCTATCTGGGGAAGCTTCAAAAAAAGAAGCTGCTTGTTAAGACGAAGAAAAGAGGATTGCATGCAGGCTCAAGGCAATCAGCACGCTTTGGTTCTTCTCTTGAGTTTTCAGATTTTAGAGCCTATCAGCTTGGTGATGATGTCAGGCAAATTGATTGGAATGTGTATGGGAGAACTCAAAAGCATTATATAAAACGGTTTCTGGATGAACAGGAATTATCAATCAGCATCTATTTAGACGGTACTGCTTCAATGCAAAAGGCAGAGAAGAAATGGGAAATGGCCCGCGAACTGGCTGCTGCATTGTCATATACGGTTCTATCAAGTGATGATCGGCTTTATTTTGCAGCAATATCTGGTGAATATATTCAGCCTGTGAAAAAAAGAGGAGCCATATACAGCAGAAAAGTATTTTTAGACATTCTGCATCTGCAGGCCCAAGGAGTATCTGGAGCATTTTGGACAGCCTTGCCAAAGGTGATCAGCAAGAAAGAGCAGCTTTCCGTTCTGATCTCAGATGGTCTCGAACCTCTGTCTGTGATGGAAGAGGTCTTTCAACAGCTTGCGGCACTTAAGCAAGAGTTCTGGCTGATTCAAGTATTAAGCTCAGAAGAATTGTTTCCGGACTATTCAGGCGATTTAAAGCTTTTGGATGCTGAAAACGGCACGGTTGTAAATGTGAGTATGAATTCTGCCATTTTAACAGAATACAAGACTAGAATTCGTCAACATAATAAAGAATTAGAATCTTTATGCAAAAAGTATGGAGGTCATTATTTATTGGCAGCAGATGACCGTGATCTGCAGACAATTTTATTTACAGACCTTCCGGCAAAAGGGCTTATGAGATGAGGTGTCATATATGCAGTTTATAAGTCCGCTTTATTTCTCACTGATCCTGTTTTTAGGTGCCGTCATTTTATTTTATTTTTTCCGTAAGCAATATACCGAAAAGTCTGTATCATCAAATATGCTCTGGCAGCAGACGCTGAATGAGTGGCAGGCTTCGCCGTTTTTGAAAAAAATGCAGCAAAATCTATTGTTCTGGCTGCAGATTTTAGCACTTTTATTGCTGATGCTTGCCTTAACAGGCCCAGTTTTCAAGCAAAATGCCGTTGTTGGTGATGACGTCATCTTTGTGATTGATACATCAGCCTCTATGTCAGCGGATTTTCAGGAAAAAGATCGCTTTACAGCTGCAAAAAATGAAATGCTCCAAATTACAGATATTCTGAATGGACAAAATGTTACGATCATCCAAGCAGGTCAGCAGCCTCAGATATTGTTAAACAAAGAAAGCAATAAAAGTCATGCAGAACAAGTGATTACTTCTCTGGAATTGACCTATGATCACGAATCAATGGATGAAGCATTGCGCCTGGCTAATTCACTGGCAGGAGAAGGTAGTGCTATTCATGTTTTTTCTGACAATGTCGAAGAAGAATTGGCAGCCGATGAACTTCCTGAACGTTATGTGCAGGTGCATAACATAGGAGAGAATGATGTGAATCTGTCATTAATTTCATTTGGTGTAACCTATACGGAGGGCAGGACTAGCGGCGTCGCTGTCATTGAAAATCAAAGTAATGAAGTACAAAATGCAGAGTTTTCCATTCTGGGAGAAGAACAGCAATTATTTCAACAATCGGTCGAAATTGAAGCTGGAGAAAGGGAAATCATCCAAGTTGGTGAATTAAAAGAACAGCCGCTATATGAAGGGGTCATCTCTACGAAGGATTCCTACAGTGCCGATAATCAGCTGACCGCCGTTTTATCAAGCGGATCACCGCAGGTTTATAGTTTAGGTGAAACCAGTTCATTTGCTGTACGGGGATTTGAAACCATTGGGGCCGAGGTGATTCAAGCGGCCGTTGGAGAATGGGATCAAGATAATGGGCAGGGTATCATTCTCGCAGAAGGAGATACATTGGAAGAGCTGCCGAATTTGCCAGCAATCTATTTTCACTCCTCAGCAGAGAAAGTAGAACTGAATGAAGCTGTAACTATACAGGAAGATCAGCTGCTGCAATACGTTGACCATGACTCCCTCTATATTGGGCAAGCATCAGAACCTCTTGAAGGAAATTGGGAAACAATCATGCAAAGCGGGAACCATCCGCTGATTCAAAAAGGAAGTCATAATGGACAGCCTTTAATAATTGTCAATTTTTCATTATCAGATTCAGATTGGCCCCTGCATCCAGGTTTTCCAATCTTTTTATTTAATGCATACGAATGGCTTTCTCAAGAAACAGATTTTCTTGGGTATTACCAGCCTGGAGAAGAAAAATGGCTGAATGTGAGCAGTTCTATGCAAAGTATTGATATTTTTAATATTGAAGATGAAAACTTGTATTCTTTAAATTTAGAAAATGAAAGCTTTAGAGCACCAGTCCAGCCTGGTTCCTATCAGGCTGTGTCTCAAGATCATATTTATCATTTTGCGGTTGCGCTTGATGAAAGAGAGAAGCAGATCACATCTGGCCAATCGTTTACGTTAAATGCAAGAACGCTAGAGGCAAAACAAGCATCAAGTGTTAATGAGTCATTATGGTTCTGGCTCGCGCTGATTGCCCTTGTTTTCATAGCAATCGAGTGGGAGGTATACAGGCGTGGGCATCGAGTTTAAATATCCGTATCTATTATTATTGCTGATTCCTGCAGCACTTCTCATCTTTTTATATATGAGACAAGCAATGAAATCGAGCCAGCGAGGATTTTCTTTAATAGCTATTATTAGAAGCCTGGTGTTTGTGTTGCTAATAGGTGCATTAGCAATTCCTCAGCTGCTGCTTCCTTTAAAAGGAGAAACAGTTGTATTTCTGACAGATCGATCTGCCAGTGTAAAGGATGCCGACTCCATCTCATTAGGATGGATTGAGGAGGCTGCAGCAAATAAAGGAGAAGACGATCAGCATGCCGTTGCCGCTTTTGGGGAAGATATCGTTCTCGAACAAAATCTCAGTGGAGATCAATCCAGTATCACACAATATAATGGAAAGCTTAATCCTGCCGAAACGAACCTGGAAGCTGCCCTTTCGTTTGCTTCTACCATGATTCCCAATCAGGCAGGCGGCCGGATCGTTGTTTTTTCAGATGGAAATGAAACATCCGGACGCAGTGAGAATGCAATACAATTATTGAAAAACCGCGGAATCGAAATTGATTACATGGCATTGCCGAGTGTAACAGGAGAGGACCTTGCTATTTCGAATGTAGCTCTTTCTCCTTCTATTTATCTGGGAGAAGAAGTTCCGATTACGGTAACCATTGACAGCAATACCGAAAAACAAGCGGACATTCGCCTTTCTGTCAATAATCAGGAGGTCATTCAGGAAAAGGTTAACGTTAAAGAAGGAACAAATTTATACAGCTTCCGCTACAAAGCTGCAGAGGGCGGGATGAATGTATTTAAGGCGGAAGTAGCAGCAGTTGGCGACACTTTTACAGAAAACAATGTCATGCATGCCATCTCAACTGTTCAAGCAGCCCCAAAACTGCTGATTGTCCAGAATGAAGAAACTTCACAGCTGCCATCTGTATTTGAGGATGCTGGTCTTGAAACAGATGTACTGACACCTGAAAAGCTGCCTACGTCACTATCAGGATACTTATCATATCAATCTATTTTGTTTAATAACGTAGCAGCTACATCAATTACTGAGCAGCAGATGACTTTAATAGAGCAAGCAGTCAGAGAATTTGGTGTCGGGTTTGTGATGGCTGGAGGAGATGAAAGCTTTGGTCTAGGCGGTTATTTTAAAACACCAATCGAAAAGCTGCTTCCTGTTGATATGGATATTAAAGGAAAGAAAGAAATGCCTTCTCTTGGTTTGATGATCGTATTGGACCGATCCGGCAGCATGAGCGGAAATAAACTCGAACTAGCCAAGGAAGCGGCCGCACGTTCTGTTGAACTTCTCAGGGACGAAGATACCCTTGGTTTCATAGCATTTGATGACAGACCTTGGGAAATTGTCGAAACTGGACCTTTAAAAGATAAAGAAGATACGGTCGATAAAATCCGCTCTGTCACACCTGGTGGCGGTACAGAAATATACAGTTCATTAGAAATGGCTTATGAAGAGCTGGAAGAGTTAAAGCTGCAGCGTAAACACATTATTTTACTGACAGATGGCCAATCGGCGACAAATAATGATTATGAAAGCTTAATTGAAGAAGGAAAAGAGGGTAATATTACACTATCCACTGTTGCATTAGGCGGAGATGCGGATCGTGCCCTGCTGGAGGAATTAGCTTCATTGGGAACTGGGCGTTTTTATGATGTTGCCGATTCTTCTGTTATTCCAAGTATTTTATCTCGGGAGACAGTCATGGCAACAAGAACCTATATCGAAGACCAGCCGTTTTATCCTGCCATCGGGCCATATCCTGATTGGCAGGGGCTGTTTAATGATGGAGTGCCGCAGATGAATGCTTACATTGCCACAACAGCAAAAGACCGGGCACTGGTGCCGCTATTAAGCGAGAAAGAGGATCCTGTGCTCGCTCAGTGGAGGTATGGGATGGGGCAAAGTATCGCTTTTACATCTGACCTCACTGGAAAGTGGTCTGGCGATTGGGCTAGATGGGGGAATTGGCCGCAGTTTCTAAATGAAATGGTAACGAAAACGCTGCCGCAGTTTGAGTCTGAACCTTTTAGCATTACAGTTAATAAAACAGCTGGAAATACAGTGTTAACTGTTGAATCACAGTCGAAGCAATCTCTGCCGATTGAAGCATCGATTATCTCTGAAGACGGTGATGAAGTCGATGTCAGTACAAATATTGTAGCGCCGGGAGAATATGAAATTGTTGTTCCCGAATCGTCTGGCATGTATTTTTTATCAATTGCACAAACAGATGAAACTGGGCAGCAGCATGCCTTTCAAACAGGCTTTACAATTCCTTACTCGGATGAATATCTAATACAAGGTACAAATGAGGATGTTCTGAAAAAGCTGGCTGAGGAAACGGGCGGCAAGAAACTGGAACAGCCTGAGGAAGCATTCCGGCCGCTTGCAGAAGCTGCTTATGATGTTCAGCCAATCAGTAAAATGCTGCTGCTAGCTGCTTTCTTGCTCTTTTTTAGTGAAATTGCCATCAGGCGATTTGGATTGCATTACCTGCTTTTGAAAAAATGGAGCAATCGTACAAAGAAGAAAGAAAATGTCCAGCCTTCAGCAATTCAGCAAAAGCGGGAACAGCCTAAAAAAACTGGAGATAAGAAAGAAGTAAAACCAGCAGCTGAGGCACCTGCAAAGGCTCAAACTGAAAAATCAAATGAAAAACATAAGCCAAAGCCGAAGACCATGACGCCAAACGAACGAGCGGAAAATATGACCCGGCTTTTGGATGCGAAAAATAGAAAGAAAAGATAAAAAGAAAGAAAAACACATTATTTTGTAAAAGGTCAACCCGGTCAGACTATACGACCGGGTTTTCTTTTTAGCTTTCATGAAGTTAAGTGTAAGTCCAGTTGATCTTCTTTCAAGCTTTCCAGTCGGCAAATTTCCTTTGCAAAAGGTTGAATCCGCAGCAATCTGTGTCTTAACTCTTATGCTTGATTTGCTTGGCTTTTTCTTGACACACTACTTTGAACTATGTAAACTGAACATGTAAAGGCTTTTCACTTAACAAGGGGGTATGCTTATGTTAGAAAAGACGACGAGAATGAATTATTTGTATGATTTTTATCAGTCGCTGCTAACTCCAAAGCAAAGAAGCTACATGTCCTTGTATTATTTGGATGATTATTCTCTCGGTGAAATTGCTGAAGAGTACGAGGTTAGCCGTCAGGCTGTTTATGATAATATTAAACGTACAGAAGCAATGCTAGAAGAATATGAAGAAAAGCTGCTATTGCTGCAAAAATTTCAAGAGCGCAATAAACTGATTGCACAAATCAAGGAACTTTTAACTGAAGAAAATCCTTCAAAGCAAACAATCGGTGAAGCGGTTGCAGAGCTTGAGAAATTAGATTAGGAGGCGGCATATATGGCATTTGAAGGTTTAGCCGACCGACTGCAGAATACGATTCAAAAAATCCGCGGCAAAGGAAAAATCGGGGAAGCTGACGTTAAAGAAATGATGCGTGATGTGCGGCTTGCACTGCTTGAAGCCGACGTTAACTTTAAAGTGGTCAAAGAATTTGTCAAAAAAGTTAGCGAACGTGCTGTTGGGCAAGAAGTAATGAAAAGCTTAACACCCGGTCAGCAAGTCATTAAAGTGGTTAAAGAGGAACTGACAGAGCTTATGGGCGGGGAGCAAAGCAAAATTGCTGTCGCAAACCGGCCGCCAACCGTGATTATGATGGTAGGTCTGCAGGGTGCCGGTAAAACAACCACTACTGGAAAATTGGCGAATCTTTTGCGCAAAAAGTATAACAGGAATCCAATGCTTGTTGCAGCAGACATTTACCGTCCAGCAGCAATTAAGCAGCTGGAAACGCTAGGCAAACAGTTAAGTATGCCTGTTTTCTCATTGGGAGATCAAGTGAGTCCTGTTGAAATTGCCAAACAGGCAATAGCTAAGGCAAAAGAAGATCATCATGACTATGTCCTCATTGATACGGCAGGCCGTCTGCATGTCGATGAAGCATTAATGGATGAGCTTACGCAAATAAAAGAGCTGACGAAACCGGATGAAATTTTCCTTGTCGTTGACGCAATGACAGGGCAGGATGCAGTTAATGTTGCATCAAGCTTTAATGATCTGCTTGGCTTAACGGGCGTTGTATTAACAAAGCTTGATGGAGACACGCGAGGCGGGGCAGCACTTTCGATTCGATCCGTTACCAATACACCGATTAAGTTTGTTGGTTTAGGGGAAAAGCTGGATGCTTTGGAGGCTTTCCACCCTGAGAGGATGGCATCCCGTATTTTAGGTATGGGCGATGTGCTTACCTTAATTGAAAAGGCGCAGGCAAATGTTGATGAGGAAAAAGCAAAAGAGCTGGAAAAGAAAATGCGCAGTGCATCATTTACACTCGATGATTTTCTTGAACAGCTTGGACAGGTCCGCAATATGGGACCTCTCGATGATCTTCTGAAAATGATGCCTGGAGCCGGCAAGATTAAGGGATTAGACAAAATGAAAATCGATGAGAAGCAAATCACGCATGTTGAGGCGATTATTCAATCGATGACAAAAGCAGAGAAAGAGCATCCTGAAACAATCAACTCGAGCAGACGAAAGCGGATTGCGAAGGGAAGCGGCAGAACTGTCCCTGAAGTAAATCGTTTATTGAAACAGTTTGATGAAATGAAAAAGATGATGAAACAGATGACAGGAATGCAGCAAAAAGGCAAGAAAAAAGGCGGCTTTAAGCTTCCGTTTAAGCCTTTTTAACGTAAAAAAACAGTATGTAAAGAAAAAACACTTTACAAACTAATTAGAACTTGATATTATACTATCTTGTGTGAAACTATTCGGAGGTGCTTATTAAAATGGCAGTAAAAATTCGCTTAAAACGTATGGGAGCAAAAAAATCTCCTTTTTATCGTATTGTAGTAGCAGATTCTCGTTCTCCTCGTGATGGACGTTTTATTGAAACAGTAGGAACTTACAATCCAGTTGCAGAGCCTGCAATCGTTGATATCAACGAAGAGCTAGCGCTTAAATGGCTTCAAACTGGTGCTAAGCCATCTGACACAGTACGTAACTTATTCTCTAAAGAAGGCATTATGGAAAAATTCCATAACGCTAAGCACGGCAAGTAATTTGTTGCAAGATGAAAGAGCTGATCGAAACAATCGTTAAACCCCTTGTTGATTTTCCGGATGAAGTTCAAGTAGATGTTCTTGAAGAAGACAACAGAATAACCTACCAGCTTTCAGTCAACAAAAATGACATGGGCAAAGTCATCGGAAAGCAAGGGCGGGTTGCAAAAGCAATTCGAACTGTTGTATACGCAGCAGCATCATCACAGCAAAAGAAAATCTACTTAGAGATAACAGAATAACTATAGATCAGCTGCAGCGGCTTGCTTTGCCCCTCGGGGTGGCTAGCCACTGAAGCTAGACTAGAGAATGAGAAAAAAGGAGGGGAAACCCTCCTTTTTTCTTATAGAGACAATATAGTTTTCTGTTTTACTTAAAATTAATTAAATAGCCGCTGAGCTGAAAGTTCTGGTACAGTTGCTGATTTCGACTAAATAGAAGTGCAGCTAAGTCCCTGTCTTGCTTTTCCAGGCTTGCCAAACGACAGGTTTCCTTTAAATTCAGTTATAATAATAATAGCGAGTTTGACTAGGAGGCGATATCACATTGAAGCTCATACAGACGGTGACTATAAAACAGGTGCTCACGGAAACGACAAAAAAACAGCTGGAAACAGAATATGATACAGAACGCCAGCAGCTGCTAAAAGAAATCGACCAGCTTCATTTTGAAATGAAAAAGCTGGAAAAAACAAAAAAATATCAGGTCGGCAGTTTGCGAAATCAGTTTGAGAAGGAAATTCAAAAACGGGCTGAAAAAGAAAAACTGCTTGATTTTCAAATACAGCAATTACATATGCTACCTTTAGGCAGTGAAATAAAGTCAGACGAAGTACAAGCGCTCTTGGAGATAAAAGAAGGCGATCGCTGGGATTCGTTCCAGGAAAAGAAATACATTATCATCAAGGACGGGATTGTAGATGAAATTCGCTAGAGGTGATCAAAATGCAAAAATACTATAATGTAGGAAAAATTGTTAATACTCATGGAATTAAAGGAGAAGTAAGGGTTATATCAAAAACGGACTTTGCAGATGAACGATATAAGCCAGGCAATAGTCTTACCCTTTTTATGCCTGAAGCCAAAGAACCGATTGAGCTAACTATAAAATCACATCGAAAACACAAGAATTTTGACCTTTTAACATTTGACGGGTATGAAAATATTAATGAAATTGAAAAAATGAAAGGCGGCATTCTGAAGGTTTCTGAAGATCAGCTTGGTGCCTTAGAGGATAACGAATTCTATTACCATGAAATTATTGGCTGTGAAGTGAAAACAACAAGCGGTGAAGAGATTGGAAAAATTAAAGAGATCCTTTCTCCTGGAGCAAATGATGTATGGGTTATTAAAGGAAAAGGCGGTAAAGAACTTTTAATCCCCTATATCGAGGATGTTGTGAAAAGTGTAGACGTAAAAACGAAGCAAATCGTTATAGAGCCGATGGAAGGGCTGCTTTCATAATGAAGATTGATGTTTTAACGCTTTTTCCAGAAATGTTTGAAGGTGTTTTTGGTCATTCAATATTAAAAAAAGCAGCGGAACAGAAAGCTGCACAATACAACGTAGTCAACTTTAGAGACTATGCTGATAATAAACATAAAACAGTAGACGATTATCCTTACGGCGGGGGAGCGGGCATGGTTTTAAAGCCGCAGCCGATCTTTGACGCGGTGGAGGCTGTGAAATCTTCTAGTGAAGCCAAGCCCAGAGTGGTCCTATTATGTCCGCAGGGTGAACGGTATAATCAAAAGAAAGCGGAAGAATTGGCTGCTGAAGAGCATTTGATTTTTATCTGCGGTCATTATGAAGGCTATGATGAGCGCATTCGAGAGCATATTGTTACAGACGAAATTTCAATCGGTGATTTTGTTCTAACAGGCGGCGAGCTTGGGGCTATGGTGATCATTGATAGCGTTGTTAGACTTCTTCCGGGTGTCCTGGGCAATCAGGAATCTCATCAGAAGGATTCATTCAGCACAGGAATGCTTGAGCATCCACACTATACAAGACCAGCAGATTTCAGAGGTTTAAAAGTCCCTGACGTTTTAGTATCAGGCAATCACGCCCATATTGAGGAATGGAGAGTAAAGCAGTCTTTGAAAAGGACATATACAAGAAGACCTGATTTGCTTGAAGACCTTGAATTGTCGGAAACGCATAAAAAATGGCTGAATGAAATAAAAAAAGAGGATAAATAGCATTGAACTTGCTTTGTAAATATGCTATGATAATTTTTGTGACTTAGGCTGAACAAGTTTTAGCAGAGGTCTTATAACGATGTTCCGCTGCAAATAGAAATGTTGTGCATGAGCGTCTGTTCGAGAGGAGTTGAAAACGATGCAAAAATTAATCGAAGAAATCACAAAAGAACAACTTCGTTCTGACCTTCCTGCGTTCCGTCCTGGTGATACTGTACGTGTACACGTTAGTATCGTTGAGGGTACTCGTGAGCGTGTTCAGGTATACGAAGGTGTTGTGATTAAGCGTCGTGGTGGCGGAATCAGTGAAACTTTCACAGTTCGTAAGATCTCTTATGGTGTAGGCGTTGAGCGTACATTCCCTGTTCATACACCAAAGATCGCGAAGCTTGAAGTGATCCGTCGCGGTAAAGTTCGCCGTGCTAAGCTTTACTACTTGCGTAACCTTCGCGGTAAAAAAGCTCGTATTAAAGAAATCCGATAATGTTAAAATGCTAAAGGAGCTTGATTATCAAGCTCCTTTTTCAATAGAAAAACTTTATGGTAACTAGGCTGAGCAAGCCACTTCCGCTTTTCTTGATAATATTACATAAATGTTAAATAATATAAATATAGGCTTCCCATCGTGTGTATGTGGAGAAACAGTTGTACAATAAGTTGAGGATATTATTTGTACTTATTTTAGACAGGAACTTTTTGAAAGATGGTGGGAATATGGCGAAAAAGAAAAATGAATTATGGGAATGGACGAAGGCTTTATTAATTGCGGTTGTTTTAGCGGCAGTAATCCGCTATTTTTTATTTGCGCCCATCGTAGTAGATGGTTTGTCTATGATGCCGACTTTGCATGATCAGGACCGGATGATTGTAAATAAATTTAGCTATACAATTGGAGAACCTGACCGTTTTGATATTATCGTTTTCCACGCACCAGAAAATAAAGATTATATCAAGCGTGTAATTGGCCTGCCAGGCGACACTGTGGAGTATAGGGATGATACCCTTTATGTGAACGGAGAAGCCTATGAGGAGCCATATTTGGACGAATACAGGGCCAAGGTCATTGATGGACCGTTAACGGAGCCTTTTACCCTTGAGGACAAAATTGGGGAGACAACCGTACCGGAAGGCCATTTATTTGTCATGGGGGATAACAGGAGATTCAGCAAAGACAGCAGACATATAGGGGCTGTGCCAATGGAAGAAGTGCTCGGAAAAGCGAGTGTCATTTATTGGCCGATTGAAGATGTACGTTTAGTGAATTAACACCAAGAGGAAGATAGCTTAAAAGAAAGAGGTGAACACATTGACGATTCAATGGTTTCCTGGCCATATGGCAAAAGCGCGCAGACAAGTAACAGAAAAGCTTAAATTAGTAGACATTATTTTTGAACTTGTTGATGCCCGTATCCCTTATTCATCACGAAATCCGATGATTGATGAAATTATCCAGCATAAACCGCGGCTTGTTTTATTAAATAAAGCGGATATGGCAGATCCTCATGCAACAAAGCAGTGGATTGAATATTTTAAAGGCAAAGGCATTAAGGCAATTGCGATCAATTCACAGGCTGGGCAAGGGATGAAGGATATTACAGCCGCAGCACAAGAGACACTTCAGGAAAAATTTGACCGCTTAAGAGCAAAAGGTGTAAAACCTCGTGCTATCCGCGCGATGATCGTAGGCATTCCGAACGCCGGAAAATCGACGCTCATTAATCGGCTTGCTAAAAAAAATATTGCGAAGACAGGGAATATGCCTGGTGTCACGAAGGCACAGCAATGGATTAAGGTAGGAAAAGAGCTGGAACTGCTTGATACCCCAGGGATACTATGGCCAAAATTTGAAGATCAAAACGTAGGCTTAAAGCTGGCGCTGACTGGTGCTATTAAAGACACCATTTTAAACCTTCAGGATATAACGGTTTATGCACTGCGTTTCTTTTCTGAAAAATATCCTTCAAAGCTGAAAGACCGCTTTAGCCTTGAAGAAATCCCAGAAGATATTGTAGAGCTATTCGATGAAATTGGAAAGCGCAGAGGCTGTCTGATGGGTGGAGGCGCTGTTGACTATGACAAAGTGACCGAACTTGTCATCCGAGAGTTTCGTTCCGAGAAATTTGGAAAAATCTCTCTAGAGTGGCCGTCTGAATTAAATCAAGAAGCAGAATAAAGCAAATTAGGTCTTCTGACAAAGAAGGCCTTTATTTTTTGCCGTACAAACCGATAAAAAACGAAAGAGCTTTAAAAGGAGCAGCAGAATGAAACAAAGTATTGCAGAGATTAAAAATAGACTTATAAACGTTCAGGAAGAGAACGATCCATACCTAAAGCAGCTCTCGATGGATGAACGCAAGGGAGTTCAGTCCTTAATCAGTGCATGGCATAAAAGAAGAGCACTGGAAAAGAAAGAGCACGACAAATTTAAAGAGATGACCTTTTTTGAAGAAAAATATCATAGTCAGGGATATGAGCTGATTGCTGGTGTTGATGAGGTAGGTAGAGGGCCGCTTGCTGGGCCAGTTGTAGCGGCAGCGGTCATTTTGCCTGCAGATTTCTATCTCCCTGGGATTGATGATTCAAAAAAGCTTAACGAGCAAAAAAGACTGAGCTTCTTTCATGCGATAATGGAACAGGCTGAAGCGGTCAGTATTGGCGTTATAGAGGTAGAAGAAATAGATATGATTAATATATATGAAGCGTCAAAAAAAGCGATGATAACCGCTGTAGGCACTTTAAAGACAAAGCCGGATTTTCTGCTGATTGATGCCGTGAAATTGGATGTTCCGTATCCTTATGAGGCTATCATTAAGGGTGATGGCAGATCTATTTCGATTGCGGCTGCATCCATTGTGGCAAAAGTAACGAGAGACAATATGATGAAAGCTTTAGACGAACAACATCCCGGCTACGGCTTTGCAAGCAATATGGGGTATGGAACAAAGGAACATTTACAAGGGATTGAAACACACGGTGTATTACATATTCATCGAAAAAGCTTTGCACCGATCAAGGAATATTTAGCAAAAAGCAGATAAGAGGGTGAACATAATGGGGCAGATGGGGATCGCGAGCCTTTTTATGAAGAATGATCATAACATCAGTAACAAAACAGCACAGTTTAGACCCGGTCAGATTGTAAGCGGGAAAATCATTAAGCATTATCCAAACCAGACAGCAGAAGTGCAAATTGGCGGTCAAAAGGTTATCGCACAACTGGAAACTCCGCTTGCAGCTAATGAGCGCTATTGGTTTCAGGTGCAAAATGGGGAAGGTACTGTGCATTTGAAAGTTCTTGAAGGCCAAGGGCTAAATGGAAGAATGCCAACTGCTACCCCGGAGAGCCTCTTGCAGCAGTTTCAGCTGCCTGTTACTAAAAATCATCTTGCTCTGCTTCAATTCTTTACAAAAGAACAGCTTCCGCTGACGGCTGAAACCTTCAAGCAGGTTGCAGAGTGGCTGAAAAACAGCGAACCTTCCGGCAGCGGGCTGCAGGCAATAAAAGAGATGTTTACTCGGCAGCTGCCGTTTACAAAGCAAGTGTTTTCATCCTTGCAAGCTGTTTTCGAACAAGAGTCATTAACATCACTTCTGCAAAATTTGCAAAAAGAGCTGTCACAGACTCCGGGAGCAAGGGGCAATGCGCAGCTGACAACATCTTTACAACAATTGACAGAATCCTTTCAGGAAAAGGCTGGGAAAGAGCTTATATCGCAAGTGTTAAAGCAATGGCTGACAGCTCCCGATCCCAGCAGAGCAAGTGCAGCTTTTAAACAGCTTCAAGCACTTGGTGTGCTGCCTGAGAACAGTAATGAGCAAAATAGTTTAAAAACCGTTATCCGGACAATCTCTGAGCAGCTGCCTGCAGGAAAAGCGGAGATCACATCGGTATTAAGCGACATAGTAAGAAGTAATCAACCTTCAGATCGGCATCATTTTATTATGAATTTGACGAAATTGCAGGCGTTGATGCCAGACCAGGGCCCCCAGCAGGAAGCGCGCCAGAACCTGCTAAATGGAGTTAGATCAAATGCCATACAGCTGCCATTAGAAGCGGGAGCGCTTCACAGGGTGATTCAGCCTGCTTTGCAGCATGTTTTAACAGATGTACAGGACTTGGGAAGTAGTCTAAACCACAATCAGCAGCTGAATAATAGTCTGATTCGAGCAGGACAAGTGCTGCTTGACAGAGAACAGACACCACTAATGAATAATCCTCAGGAACCTTCTTTGCCGGCAGAAGAATCTGCTCTGATTAGAGATCAGATGAAAAGTATAGTGAAACTTTTAGGTTTTTCACATGAACATGACGCACTGCAGGTGATCAAAAACCCTGATAATGAAGGTTTGAAAAACTTGGATTCTATTAAATCCCTCCTGCTGAGCAATTTGCGTGAGGATTTTTCCCCGGCATTGAAAGACGCAGCTGATAAGGTAATTAATAGAATTACAGGTTTTCAGCTGCTTTCCCAAGAAGTAGGACCTATACAGCAATATGTTTACCAAATTCCTTTTTCATTTTTAGGGAAAACGAATGATGTGACGATGCAGTGGAGCGGGAGAAAAACAACTGAAGGAAAAATTGATCCGGATCATTGCCGTATCCTTTTTTATTTGAATCTCGATTCGTTAAATGAGACTGTTGTTGATCTGCATGTGCAGACAAGGGTTATTAACATGACTGTAATCAATGATACACCGGATATTAAGTCGGTCGTTCAGCCTTTTATTCCAATGTTAAAAGAGCGCCTGATGGAGCATGACTATAAACTTTCTGCTCTTGAGTTCAAAATGAGTATAGATAATAAACAGCAGTCTGTCCAAACATCATTTCTATCAAAAAATCAGCCTAAATTCAGCGGATTGGATATTAGAATATGAAAAAAGAACATGAACGCAAAACAGCAGTGGCGCTCTCGTATGATCAAAATAGCGAAAGTGCTCCAAAAATTACGGCAAAAGGCAGCGGCTATATTGCCGAAAATATTCTCGAAAAAGCGCGGGAAAACGATATCCCCATTCAGCAGGACGCCTCACTAGTAGAACTGCTTGGAAACCTAAATATTAATGAAAACATTCCAGAAGATCTTTACCAGGCAGTAGCAGAAGTTTTTGCATTTATCTATCGTGCAGACAAAGCAGCCGGGAAAAAGAGCAGAGGTTATTAATTCTTGAACCTTGACTAAGCTCAAGCAATTGACAGTTATATTTGTCATATTGTTTGGGTTTTTCTATTGTCTCGGATTAAATGGTTTTAGGCAGTCTGATTTAGAAGAATGACAAAAAGGTTTTCCAGGCTATGTTACTAATTTCTCCAAAAAAGCATGATTACCCAAACAAAATAAGAGAAAAAATTTCTAAAAAAACTGAATAATCTTATTCTACTAAAATATTGCAAGTTTCTTTTCAAAGGCTAAACGATGATTTTTAAAGGAAAAAAGTCTTTTGTGCATTAAAATTGTAAAGAATTTAAATATTTCATCTATAATGCTAGACAATGCTAGTGTCATTTTATAAAATGAAAGCGCAGTCTAATTTTGAAGAGCTTGATAGGAGGATGGGAAATGAATATACATGAGTATCAAGGTAAAGAAGTCCTCAGACAATACGGGGTAGCAGTTCCAAATGGAAAGGTTGCTTTTACGGTTGAGGAAGCTGTTGAAGCAGCAAAAGAACTTGGCACAGACGTTTGTGTAGTAAAAGCACAAATCCATGCTGGCGGAAGGGGTAAAGCCGGCGGTGTTAAGGTAGCGAAAAACCTTGACGAAGTCCGTACATATGCATCTGAAATTTTAGGAAAAACACTTGTTACACATCAAACAGGTCCTGAAGGTAAAGAAGTAAAACGCTTACTAATTGAAGAAGGCTGCGATATTCAAAAGGAATATTATGTGGGTCTTGTTTTAGACCGCGCAACTTCTCGTGTAACACTTATGGCATCAGAAGAGGGCGGCACTGAGATTGAAGAAGTAGCAGAAAAGACTCCTGAAAAAATCTTCAAAGAAGAAATTGATCCAGTTGTAGGCTTAACAGCTTACCAAGCGCGCAGAATTGCTTTTAATATTAATATTCCTGCAAAGCTTGTAAACCAGGCTGTTAAATTTATGATGGGCTTATATAGCGCTTATGTTGATAAAGATTGTTCAATTGCTGAAATCAACCCGCTTGTCGTAACAGGTGATGGAAAGGTAATGGCGCTTGATGCGAAACTGAATTTTGATTCAAATGCCTTATATCGTCAAAAAGCAATTGTAGATTTCAGAGATTTAGAAGAAGAAGATGCAAAAGAAATTGAAGCATCAAAATACGATTTAAGCTACATTTCCTTAGATGGAAATATTGGCTGTATGGTTAACGGAGCCGGCCTTGCGATGGCAACGATGGATATTGTTAAACATTACGGCGGCGATCCGGCAAACTTCCTGGACGTTGGGGGCGGCGCTACAGCTGAAAAGGTAACAGAAGCATTTAAAATCATCCTTTCTGATCAAAATGTAAAAGGAATCTTTGTCAACATTTTCGGCGGAATTATGAAATGTGACATTATCGCAACAGGTGTAGTGGAAGCTGCAAAACAAGTTGGTTTATCCGTACCACTAGTAGTTCGTCTAGAAGGAACAAACGTAGAGCTTGGCAAGAAAATTCTTGCAGAATCAGATATTGATATAATCGCAGCCGACTCCATGGCTGACGGAGCACAAAAAATCGTTTCCCTAGTCGGATAAAGTGTTAATGCTGCTTTCTAAAAAGAATGTTATTAAACTTAGTTTAAGTAGTATTTTTTAAGTATATGCTGGTCGATTGAAACGGAAGGGTACGAGACTCCTGCGGGAGAAGTGAGAATGGTGAGACCCCGTAGACGCGTTAGCGTCGAGGAGGCTCAGCGCTCACCCGCGGAAAGCGAGTACCCTGGAGTGGAAATCAGTCTTATATATTTTGAAAAATACTAATTTAAGAAAGCGAGTCAACAACACTTATACACTATTAAAATGTGATAAAAGATAACCCGGAAAACAGGAAGGAGAATTAACGTGAGCGTTTTTATCAATAAAGATACAAAAGTAATCGTTCAAGGAATCACAGGCTCAACAGCCCTTTTCCATACAAAACAAATGCTTGAATACGGTACAAAAATTGTCGGCGGTGTTACTCCTGGTAAAGGTGGAACTGAGGTCGAAGGAGTGCCCGTATTCAATACAGTAAGTGAAGCAGTGAAAGCAACTGGTGCAAATGCATCTGTTATCTATGTTCCGGCTCCTTTTGCAGCAGATGCAATTCTTGAAGCAGTTGATGCTGAGCTCGATCTTGCTATTTGTATTACAGAACATATTCCTGTCCTGGATATGGTGAAAGTTAAACGTTATATGGAAGGAAAGAAAACACGTTTAGTTGGACCAAACTGCCCAGGAGTTATTACTCCTGATGAATGTAAGATCGGCATCATGCCTGGCTACATTCATACAAAGGGCCATGTTGGTGTTGTATCCCGTTCTGGTACTTTAACATATGAAGCGGTACATCAGCTGACACAAGCAGGAATTGGCCAGTCTACAGCTGTAGGTATCGGCGGGGACCCTGTTAATGGAACAAACTTTATCGACGTGTTACAAGCATTTAATGAAGATCCTGAAACAAAAGCGGTTATCATGATCGGTGAAATCGGCGGTACTGCTGAAGAAGAAGCTGCTGAATGGGTAAAAGCCAATATGACAAAACCGGTTGTTGGCTTTATTGGCGGCCGTACTGCACCACCAGGAAAAAGAATGGGCCATGCTGGCGCGATTATTTCTGGCGGAAAAGGAACAGCTGATGAAAAGATCCGTGTCATGAATGAGTGTGGTATTGAAGTAGCAGACACTCCTTCAGTAATGGGTGAAACTTTAATTAAAGTATTAAGAGAAAAAGGTCTTTACGAACAATGTAAAACACATTAATAATATGGCAATAGGAAATAGTCCTCCAAAATCATGGAGGACTATTTCTGCATCATAAAAAAATAGCAGGAGGTTTACAATGGACGAATTCACAAGAAGATTAACCCATCTGCAGCAATGCAGAGGCATTGGCTGGAAGACTATTTATCATATAATAAAAGTAAACCCTACATT
The DNA here is from genome assembly GCF_001636345.1 of Cytobacillus gottheilii. Taxonomy (GTDB): domain Bacteria; phylum Bacillota; class Bacilli; order Bacillales; family Cytobacillaceae; genus Cytobacillus; species Cytobacillus gottheilii. Next base: position 2,824,726 of record NZ_KV440945.1, on the reverse strand, counting down.
ATCAGATCTTTATGAACAGGATTTCTTGCAGCATTTCTCTTCTCTTTTTAAATCCTCTCAATTATTTAACACCGCTTTATTTGATCTTCACACAGATACGATCCTTAACAAAATTTCCCTCTATGACCAACATCATATTAATCTGATTACAATAGCAGATGAGTGTTATCCTCAAAGATTAAAGGAAACATTTCAGCCGCCATGGGTACTATATGCTAAAGGAAAAATATCTCTGTTAAATCATAATGATTGTCTTGCTGTGGTTGGGTCAAGGCAGGCGACCACCTATGGTCAAAAAGCAATAAAATGTTTATTTCCTAAACTAATTTCCGAAAAAGTTGTAATTGTCAGTGGATTAGCAGCAGGAATCGATACCATTGCACACGAAACAGCTATTAAGGAAGGCGGACAAACAATTGCCATCATAGCAGGTGGATTTTTTAATATTTACCCAAAAGAGAATACTTCCTTGGCAGAGCATATAATGAAAGACCATCTCTTGCTCTCTGAGTATGCTCCTGATTCTAAGCCGGCCAGATGGCAATTCCCGCAAAGGAATCGAATTATCAGCGGGATATCTAAGGCTACACTTGTTGTACAGGCAAAAAGAAGAAGCGGTTCTCTCATCACCGCAAGTACCGCGCTTAACGAAGGAAGAGATGTTTTCGCCATTCCTGGAGATATAACCGATCCCGCTTACGAGGGAACAAATGAGATTATTCAAAAAGGTGCAAAGCTCATTATCAGAGCAGAGGACATTTTGGAAGAGTTAAGATACAATTGAATTTCTGTAATTCTCAATTATTTCTTGTATGGATTTTATTCTTTAAAAAGTGTGAAAAAAGCTTTTTTATAAATAAAAACAACTAAAAATAAAGGAATTTGTGTAAAAAGCTTGAATTTCTATAAAAACTGTTATACATTTTGCAACAGATGTTTGTCACCGATTTCATAAAAAATAAAAACGATTATGATGGATAATAGGTTAAAAAATGGTAGAAATTCTGATGAAATGAGGACTCATCAGCTTAAGTACAACCCTGTTTAAATTTGACAAAGCTGAATAATATGATAAATAATATGAATATTTCCTGTAGATTTTAAAATTGCAAGCTAAAATAGATTCAAAAAAATGAATGATAAGGGAATCATGACGATAATGATAAATTCACCCCTCTTAAGGAGGACAATAGATGTCTGAGTTTTTAGTAATAGTGGAATCACCAGCAAAAGCAAAAACGATCGAGCGTTATCTCGGTAAAAAATATAAAGTAAAAGCTTCGATGGGACATGTCAGAGACTTGCCTAAGAGCCAGATGGGCGTAGATGTAGAAAATAATTTTGAGCCTAAATATATCACCATTCGAGGCAAAGGCCCTGTTCTGAAAGAATTGAAAACAGCGGCTAAAAAGGCTAAGAAAATTTATCTCGCAGCTGACCCGGATCGCGAAGGAGAAGCAATTGCCTGGCATTTAGCACATAGTCTTGATATTGATATAGCTTCAGATTGCAGAGTCGTCTTTAATGAAATTACAAAGGATGCAATCAAAGAATCATTTAAACATCCGCGTGCCATTAATATGGACTTGGTTGACGCTCAGCAAGCGAGAAGAATGTTAGATAGACTTGTAGGCTACAATATTAGCCCGCTGCTTTGGAAAAAGGTCAAGAAAGGGCTAAGTGCAGGAAGGGTTCAATCTGTTGCTGTAAGATTAATTATTGACCGTGAAAAAGAAATCAAGGATTTCATTCCCGAAGAATATTGGTCAATTGATGGAGAATTCCTTAAAGGAAAAACAGCTTTTGAGGCTTCCTTTTACGGAGTAGATGGGAAAAAGGTTGAATTAGGTTCAGAGGCAGCTGTAAAGGATGTTCTCAAAAAGATGAAGGGCAACAGCTTTACTGTCACCTCTGTTACAAAAAAAGAGAGAAAAAGAAATGCAGCTGTTCCTTTTACAACTTCCTCTCTTCAGCAAGAAGCGGCACGAAAACTAAACTTCCGTGCAAAAAAGACCATGATGCTTGCGCAGCAGCTGTATGAAGGAATAGACTTGGGCAAAGAAGGTACTGTGGGTCTGATCACATATATGAGAACAGACTCAACTAGAATATCTGAGGTTGCTCAAACCGAAGCGGCAAATTATATTGAACAAACCTTCGGAAAAGAATATCTATCACTTGATAAAAAGAAAGAAAAGAAAAACGCGAATACACAGGATGCCCATGAAGCGATAAGACCGACAAGCACATTAAAGGAACCATCCAGTATGAAGGACTTCTTATCACGTGATCAGCTCCGTTTGTACAGATTGATTTGGGAACGTTTTGTTGCAAGTCAAATGGCTCCTGCTATTATGGATACAATGAGTGTTGACTTAAATAATGGTCCAGTCATTTTTAGAGCGACAGGATCAAAAGTGAAATTCCAAGGTTTTATGAAAGTATATGTAGAAGGATCTGATGATCAGTCAGAAGAAAAGAATAATATGCTGCCAAATCTTCAAGAAGGAGACGAGGTTCTAAAAAAAGATATTGAACCAAAGCAGCATTTTACACAGCCGCCGCCAAGATATACAGAGGCAAGACTCGTAAGAACAATGGAAGAATTGGGAATTGGCCGTCCATCTACATTCGCTCCAACTTTGGACACAATTCAAAAACGGGGTTATGTTTCATTGGATAATAAGCGTTTTATCCCGACTGAACTTGGTGAGATCGTACTTGAACTTATTCTCGAGTTTTTCCCTGATATCCTGGATGTTGAGTTTACAGCCAAAATGGAACAGGATCTTGATTACATTGAAGAAGGCAAAGTAAACTGGGTAAAAATTATTGATGATTTTTACGGTGACTTTGAAAAACACTTAGAGGTAGCAGAAAAGGAAATGCAATCCGTTGAGATCAAAGATGAACCTGCCGGTGAAGATTGCGAGATGTGCGGCAGCCCAATGGTATTTAAGATGGGCAGGTACGGAAAATTTATGGCTTGCAGCAATTTCCCAGACTGCCGAAACACAAAACCAATTGTTAAAGAAATTGGTGTAAAGTGCCCTAAATGTAAGGAAGGAAATATAATAGAAAGAAAAAGTAAAAAGAAACGGATTTTCTATGGCTGTGACCGTTTTCCAGAGTGTGACTTTATTTCGTGGGATAAGCCGCTTGCGCGCAGCTGTCCAAAATGTGATAACACTCTCGTGGAAAAGAAGCTTAAAAAAGGCGTACAAGTACAATGTGTGGAATGTGATTATAAAGAAGAACCACAAAAGTAGAGCAGGCAAACGCCTGCTCTTTTCAATTTTTTAGGAGGCTGAAACCTTTATATTGTCCTTGTTGGGGAGATTATTTGAAAAAAGAGTGCTCTTGCTTTCCTTTTTTCTTATCGTATTGTACAATGCAGATTGGATATTTAACATTATCCTGTTGAAAAAGAATATTAAACGCTTTTTATAGCAAAAATGAGCGTATCCTGACAAAACGAAACTTTAGGACGATCTTAATCGTATACTATTCATAAGGACGCTAAATCCATGTCAAATGCAAAGGTTTACAGTAACTATTCCTTTACATGATGATTCAATAAATCGTTTCTATGACCATCTTACATACTTTATCACTTTAAAGCGGTGTGAGTTCAGCTTTTAGAAGTTATAAACCATTAGCATGATTGTATATACTGGAGGAATTGAAATTGGAAAATAGAATTGTGAATGTAGTCGGCGCCGGTTTGGCTGGCAGTGAAGCAGCTTGGCAAATTGCGAATCGTGGAATCCAAGTTCGCTTATATGAAATGAGACCGGTTAAACAGACACCTGCTCATCATACAGATAAATTTGCAGAATTAGTGTGCAGCAACTCTTTGCGTGCAAACAATTTAACTAATGCAGTAGGGGTATTAAAGGAAGAAATGAGAAATCTAAACTCTGTGATCATAAACTCTGCAGATCAGAGTGCAGTTCCAGCTGGGGGAGCACTTGCAGTTGACCGCCATGACTTTGCTGCCCGTGTCACAGAGCAAGTGAAGAATCATCCAAATGTAACGGTCATTCAGGAAGAGGTAACCGAAATTCCAGAAGGTCCAACTGTGATCGCAACTGGACCGCTGACTAGTCCTGCATTATCAGAAAAGCTAAAGCAGCTTTCCGGTGAAGATTACTTATACTTTTATGATGCTGCAGCACCGATTATTGAGAAAGACTCAATCAATATGGACAAGGTGTACTTAAAATCCCGTTACGACAAAGGAGAAGCAGCATACCTAAATTGTCCAATGACCGAAGAGGAATTTGAAACGTTTTATCAGGCATTAGTATCTGCAGAAACGGTTCCTTTAAAAGAATTTGAAAAGGAAATCTTTTTTGAAGGCTGTATGCCAATCGAAGTAATGGCGGGCCGCGGTAAAAAGACCATGCTATTTGGTCCAATGAAGCCGGTTGGTTTAGAGGATCCTAAAACAGGAAAACGTCCATATGCAGTCGTACAGCTTCGCCAGGATGATGCAGCGGGAACTTTATATAATATTGTAGGTTTCCAAACGCATTTAAAATGGGGACCGCAGAAAGAAGTTCTTCGTTTAATACCAGGTTTGGAAAACGCTGAAATTGTACGTTATGGTGTGATGCACAGAAACACATTTATTAATTCTCCTAAAGTTCTGCGTGCAACATACCAATTCCAGAATCGTTCTGATCTGTTCTTTGCGGGACAAATGACTGGAGTGGAAGGATATGTTGAATCAGCAGCTAGCGGACTAGTAGCTGGAATTAACGCAGCAAGAATGGTTGAAGGGAAAGAGCCGCTTGAGTTCCCGCACGAGACAGCGATTGGCAGCATGGCGCGATATATCACAACTGCTAATTCGAAAAACTTCCAGCCAATGAATGCAAACTTTGGGTTATTCCCGGATCTGCCAGTGAAGATTAAAGGGAAAAGTGAAAGAAATGAACAGCATGCAAATAGAGCATTACAAACAATTCAGAACTTTGTGAAAAATTTGTAAAGTTTCTTGCAAGAGCTGCTGATGTGTGATAATATTTAGTAGCTCTTGCGAGGTGATTTATTTGAATGTAAACGTTTCTTTAGATCTATTTATTGAATATTTACAAATCGAAAAAAATTATTCACAGTATACCATCGAGCATTATCATTATGATATTCGGGAATTTTTTTTGTTCATGTCTGAACAAGGAATTGAAACAATCAGCCAAGTTCAATATAGTGACGTTAGAATTTTTTTAACAGACCTCTACAATAAGAAGCTGAAAAGAAAATCAGTAGCAAGAAAAATTTCATGCCTACGCAGTTTTTTTAAATTTCTCGTTAGGGAAAAGGTCATCTTGGAAAATCCATTTTCACTAGTGTCTATCCCTAAAAGTGAGAAAAGGCTGCCGCAGTTTTTTTATGAAGAAGAGCTCCAGGTATTGTTCGAAGCCTGTGAAACAGATACAGCTTTAGGGCAGCGTAATAAAGCCCTGCTTGAACTTCTTTATGCAACTGGCATGCGTGTAGGGGAATGTACAAAGATTCGATTGAAAGACTTAGATTTTCACATTTCTACCGTACTTGTGCATGGAAAAGGAAGCAAGGATCGTTATATTCCATTTGGCAGCTTTGCTCAGGAAGCATTGGAAGCTTATATACATAATGGCAGAAAAGAATTGCTGAAAAAAGGCGGAGAAGATGATCATTTGTTTTTAAATTATCAAGGGAAGGGAATCAGTGAAAGAGGGATTCGCAATGTCCTTGATAAGTTGATCGAGAAATCGTCTCTAAATGGAAAGATTCACCCTCACATGCTGCGCCACACCTTTGCTACGCACCTATTGGCAAATGGAGCAGATATGCGGACTGTACAAGAGCTATTAGGACATGCTTTCTTATCTTCTACACAGGTTTATACACATGTAACAAATGAATATTTGCGGAATACCTACATGACTCATCATCCTAGAGCTTAAATTTTGTCATAACTGTTTCGTTTTTTGGTTATTAATGAATATAGATCTTTTTAATGGGCGCTTGTTCCCTATTAAATAAATGACTCTCCAGAAGGAGGAATTAGGATGTCTCAATTTCATGCAACAACAATCTTTGCTGTACAGCATAATGGTGAATGTGCCATGGCTGGTGATGGACAGGTTACATTTGGAAATGCTGTAGTAATGAAGCACACAGCAAAAAAGGTGAGAAAACTTTTTAATGGAAAAGTGGTTGCCGGATTTGCTGGATCTGTTGCTGATGCATTTACATTATTTGAAAAGTTTGAAGGAAAGCTTGAAGAATATAATGGCAATCTGCAAAGAGCAGCTGTTGAGCTTGCAAAAGAGTGGAGAAGTGATCGAGTACTCCGAAAGCTTGAAGCAATGCTGATCGTAATGAATAAAGAAGGTTTATTACTTATATCAGGTACAGGGGAAGTCATTGAACCGGATGACGGCATTTTAGCCATTGGTTCTGGAGGTAATTATGCGCTTTCAGCAGGGAGATCTTTAAAAAGATATGCAGGTGAGCATTTAACTGCAAAGGAAATTGCTAAAGCATCTCTTGAAACGGCTGCGGAAATTTGTGTGTATACAAACCATAATATCGTTGTAGAAGAATTATAGAGAGGAGTGCTCAAAATGGCAAAAGGAACAAATTTAACACCAAGGCAAATTGTTGATAAGCTGGATCAGTATATTATTGGGCAAAAGGACGCAAAGAAGGCAGTTGCTGTTGCATTGCGCAATCGCTATCGCAGAGCATTGTTAGATGATCAGCTCCGTGACGAAATCAGTCCGAAAAATATCTTAATGATCGGGCCAACAGGAGTAGGTAAAACGGAAATTGCCAGACGGATGGCTAAATTAGTTGGCGCACCTTTCGTAAAAGTTGAAGCAACAAAGTTTACCGAAGTTGGTTATGTAGGCCGTGATGTTGAGTCAATGGTAAGAGATCTGGTTGAAACTTCTGTAAGGCTTGTCAAAGAGGAAAAGATGGCAAGTGTGAAAGAGCGTGCAGAAGAAAATGCTAATCGCAGACTTGTATCTTTATTAGTGCCAAGCAGCAAGAAAAATACTTCCTATAAAAATCCGCTTGAGATGCTTTTTGGCGGCGGAAATGAACAAGCTGAACAGGAACAATCTAATAGTGAAGATATTTCCCTGCAAGAAAAAAGAAAAGTCATCAAGATGAAGCTAGAACTTGGCGAACTTGAAAACGAAATGATTACTGTGGAGGTTGAAGAACAGCAGCCTTCAATGTTTGATATGCTCCAAGGGTCAGGAATGGAGCAAATGGGCATGAATATGCAGGATGCATTAAGCGGTTTTATGCCTAAAAAGAAAAAGAAGCGTAAGCTGACTGTAAGAGAAGCAAGAAAAGTCTTAACAAATGAGGAAGCTCAGAAGTTAATTGATATGGATGAGGTTGGCCAGGAAGCCGTCTTTAGAGCTGAACAATCAGGGATCATCTTTATTGATGAAATCGATAAGATTGCCAGCAAAAATAACGGAGGTTCTTCGGCGGATGTATCGCGTGAAGGTGTGCAAAGAGATATCCTGCCAGTTGTAGAGGGATCAACAGTAGTGACCAAATACGGCTCCGTGAAAACGGATCACGTACTCTTCATGGCTGCAGGAGCATTTCACATTGCGAAGCCTTCTGACCTGATACCAGAATTGCAGGGGCGTTTCCCGATTCGTGTTGAACTGACAAAGCTGACTGTTGACGATTTCTTTAAAATCCTTGTTGAGCCGGATAATGCGTTGATTAAACAATATCAAGCTTTATTGGAAACAGAAGGTATACAAATTGAATTTTCTGACGATGCTATTCGTAGGATTGCTCAATTTGCATTTGATGTGAATCAAAATACAGATAATATCGGTGCGAGACGACTTCACACCATTTTGGAAAAACTGCTTGAGGACTTATCCTTTGAAGCGCCGGAAGTTACTTTAGAAAAGATTTCAATCACTCCTCAATACGTTGAAGAGAAACTTGGTGCCATTTCACGTGATAAGGACCTTAGCCAATTTATCCTGTAAGTCGTTTTAAAGCAAAGAGTAAGGGTATTATGAAAACACTCCTGCATTGAAATAGGATTTAATGAAGAGTTTTTAGCTAGGCTTTTTCCAGCAATATGTACAAACATAGGTTCTTCGAGAAACTGTAAAATGTACCTGAAAACAGCCTCAAAATATGATAATTGTTAATTGTGTTAGCAAATAGGAGGAAGTAAGAATGGATTTATTATCAAAAACAAGAAAGATTAATGCAATGCTTCAAAAAGCTGCTGGGAAACCGGTTAATTTCAAAGAAATGGCTGAAACGCTAAGTGAAGTCATTGAAGCGAACATTTTTGTTGTTAGCCGCCGCGGTAAGCTTTTAGGCTATGCAGCTAATCAGCAAATTGAAAATGAGCGTATGAAAAAAATGCTTGAAGAGCGTCAATTTCCTGAAGAATATACAAAAAACTTATTCAGCATTCAAGAAACTTCATCAAACTTAGACATCAATAGCGAATATACAGCTTTCCCTGTGGAGAATAAAGATCTGTTCCGTGAAGGTTTAACGACGATCGTACCAATTATTGGCGGCGGGGAACGTCTTGGTACATTGATTTTGGCTCGTGTACAAGAACAATTCCATGATGATGATTTAATTTTAGCTGAATACGGTGCAACAGTTGTTGGAATGGAAATTCTTCGTGAAAAAGCTGAAGAAATTGAAGAAGAAGCTAGAAGCAAAGCGGTTGTCCAAATGGCAATCAGTTCACTTTCTTATAGTGAGTTAGAGGCGATCGAGCACATCTTTGAAGAATTAAATGGAAATGAAGGATTACTTGTAGCATCTAAAATTGCTGACCGTGTCGGCATCACAAGATCTGTTATTGTTAACGCTTTGAGAAAACTTGAAAGTGCTGGTGTTATTGAGTCACGTTCATTAGGAATGAAGGGAACTTACATCAAAGTTCTTAACGATAAATTCTTATTCGAGCTTGAAAAATTGAAGTCAAACTAAAAACTTCAAAAAGTATCCAGTTGAACTGGATGCTTTTTTTTTATACTATCAAGATTGTAGACCATACAGTTAAAAACAATGCACGATTCAAATCGGGGATTTCCTAAATTAAAATCCAGCCCGGACTATAAGAAAGTTTTTCCTTATTCTTTCAACTATAGTTCGGGTTTTTATCTGCCTATTACTGGTTTTCTATAGGGAAATTCGATTTCAAAATGAGGTAAATACTGTTCCAGTCTCTATTTATTTCTATTTATATTTCATTTGTTACGAAAAAACAGTGAAAGTATATTTTGTTGAAAAATAGTAGGTTAGCCTTATAACAAGGTGTAACTTTATCCATTTGAGTAAAAACTCCTATATTGTGTTTGTGGCTATTACATCATATAATCGCAGTATGCCTATAATTCGACAAATAGCGCGCTTTGCGTTTTTATGATAAGAGAGAATAGTCTTATGCAAAAATTAATGAAAATAGTCCGAATGAATCACTAAAATTAACATAATGCACATAGACTTATTATTTCAAATTCATTACAATAAGATTTAAGTTGAAAATTGTCGTAATTCGTCGGAGAATATGTGTTTTTTTCAGATAATTATTGATTAAGGAATATGAGGTGGCAAAATTGAACTTGTTTTCAGGTACGATCTCGACGATTGAAGGTGCGTTAAATTACTCATCACTAAAACAAAAAGTGATCTCTCAAAATATAGCTAATGTGGATACACCGGGTTATAAGGCGAAGGATGTCAGCTTTAAAGACACTTTAAATCAAGCGATGGCAGGGGCTCAGAAAGCATATCGAACGGATTCCAGACATTATGATTTTAAAACAAATGCTTCTGCAAACGGAATTGTGTCACAAAGAAACGTTTCTTATAACGAATCAGGCAACAGTGTCGATATTGACAAAGAAATGTCTGATTTAGCCACAAATCAAATTTACTATAATGCGCTTGTTGACCGGATGAGCGGTAAATTATCAAGTCTGCAAAACGTTCTTAAGGGAGGCAGATAATCATGACAATTTTTCATAGTATGAACAATACGTCTTCTGCCTTAACTGCACAAAGACTTCGTATGGATGTTATCTCATCTAATATGGCAAATGTTGATTCAACAAGAAGTTTGAATGGCGGAGAAACATATCGCAGGAAATCAGTCGTATTGCAGCCAAAAGAAGGACAATTCTCGTCATTTCTAAATAAAGCAATGGGACGATCCAGTCAAACTGGAATAGGAAACGGTGTGAAGGTAACGGAGGTAGTAGAAGATGAGACGCCATTTAAAATGGTGTATGACCCTACTCATCCAGATGCCAATGAGGATGGCTATGTGGAGATGCCGAATGTGGATCCACTTAGAGAGATGGTTGACCTTATGAGTGCAACTAGATCTTATGAAGCGAACGTAACCGTATTTAATGCGTCTAAAAATATGATGATGAAATCATTAGAGATTGGGAAGTAAAGGAGGGATTGCTAAATGAATAATGTAACATTTTCGCCCGTGTCGCAATCTGTACAAAACATAAACAATACAACAGTGAATCGTACTACACCATTCGAAGCGCAGAAAGATTTTGCGTCCGTCCTTAAGGATTCTATTAATAAAGTTAATGAAACACAAATTGAATCTGACAAACTAACTGAAAAATTAGCTCGCGGAGAAAACGTTGATTTGCATCAAGTCATGATTGCTTCACAAAAAGCGAGTGTAACAATGACAGCTACTCTTGAAATACGGAATAAAGTGATCGAAGCATATCAAGAGATGATGAGAATGCAAGTTTAATAGAAAAGAATAAAATTTATTTGGACTATGCGCCCACAATGCATATACAGCTATAGCTTCTGAGAAGACATGAATTTAAGAAAATAGAAATGAATAATGAATTTTTTCTGAGAGGCTATGGCGGAACCATCGGGGGGTAATGATGAAAGAATCGTTTCAAAATTTCATAACAAAATTAAAAGAGTTTTGGAGATCGCGTTCAAAAAAGCAAAAAACTTTATATATCGGTTCTTCTATTCTTTTAATTATATTAATAATTGCCGGTTCAATCTGGGCAACTTCTACAAGTTTCGTTCCTTTATACAGCAATCTATCGCCATCGGAAACAGGGGCAATTAAAGAGAACTTAACGGCAAGGGGTATACAGTCTGAAATAGCTAATGACGGTACGACCATTTTAGTACCAGAAGAGATGGCTGATACGTTACTGGTTGAACTTGCTGCTGAAGGTCTGCCTAAATCAGGCGGCATTGATTATTCCTTCTTTAGCCAGAACGCTGGAATTGGAATGACAGAAAATGAATTTAATGTATTGAAGCTGGATGCTATGCAGACGGAGTTAGCAACGTTAATCAAAGGGGTTGATGGGGTTAACGATGCAAAGGTTATGATTAACCTTCCTGAGAAAGGCATCTTTGTTAATGATTCAACAGAAGCAGCATCTGCTTCTATCGTGCTTGATACAAAACCTGGTTATCAGTTTGAGGACTCACAAATCCAGGCTTTGTATCATCTTGTCTCAAAAAGTGTACCAAACCTACCTACTGATAATATCGTCATCACTAACCAATATTTTGAGTACTTTGATCAAAAAAATAATGAAAATTCTCCAGGGTCTACTTTTGCTGCACAGCATGAGATCAAAAAAGAAATTGAACGCGATGTGCAAAGACAAGTTCAAAGCATGCTTGGAACATTAATGGGACCAGACAAAGTGGTTGTTTCTGTTACTGCTGATATTGACTTTACCCAGGAAAACAGAGAAGAAAACCTTGTTGAGCCTGTTGATGAAGAAAATATGGAAGGCATCGCGATTAGTGCGCAGAGAGTTACAGAAACCTTCACTGGGAACGGAGATCAAGCTGGCGGAATTCCGCAAGGAGAAGATCCAGCTGATGCGTTAGGCACCACATATGTAGAAGGTGCTGAAGGAAATGGCGATTATGAACGAATTGAAGAGACAATTAACAATGAAGTGAATAAAATTCGCAGAGAAATTGTTGAAAGTCCTTATAAAATTAGAGATTTAGGCATCCAGGTTATGGTTGAGCCTCCTACTGCTGATGACCCTAACTCACTGCCGCAGGAACGAATTAATGATATTACCCAAATGTTAGGAACGATTGTAAGAACGACAATCAATAAAGATTCTGTAGAAGGAGAAATCACCGACGAAGCATTGCAAGATAAAATTCTTGTATCTGTTCAGCCGTTTAATGGCAAGGTGGAATTTTCTGAAGAAGCAGCAGCTGGCCTGCCATGGTGGGTTTATGCTATAGGCGGATTATTAATTTTAATTATCGCCGTTTTAATTTTCCTCTTTATTCGAGCTAGAAAGAAAGCGAATGATATCGCTGAAGAAGAAGAGGTTCTTGCTGAACAAAGGACATTTAATGTTCCGGACGTGAACGAAGAGACTGAAACAGAAGGTACTTTACGCCGCAAGCAATTAGAAAAGATGGCAAAAGAAAAGCCGGAAGACTTTGCTAAACTATTAAGAACTTGGATCGCAGAAGACTAAGGGGGGACTAAATCGTGGCAAGAAATGAACAAAAAGAATTAACAGGCAAGCAAAAAGCGGCCATTCTGCTAATCTCCCTTGGGCCTGATGTTGCTTCATCGGTATACAAGCATTTAAGTGAGGAAGAAATTGAAAAACTCACATTGGAAATTTCCGGGGTCAAAAAAGTGGAATCAGAGGCAAAAGAAGAAATCCTTGAGGAGTTTCACCAAATAGCACTTGCACAAGATTATATTTCACAAGGCGGTATTGGCTATGCGAAAACAGTCTTAGAAAAAGCTCTTGGTACAGAACAAGCGTCAGTCATTATCAACAGACTGACTTCTTCTTTGCAGGTGCGTCCATTTGACTTTGCCCGCAAAGCAGACCCTGGCCAGATTTTCAACTTTATACAAAACGAGCATCCGCAGACAATCGCACTTATTCTTTCTTATTTAGATTCAGCGCAGGCGGGACAGATTCTTTCAGAACTGCCTCAGGAAATGCAGGCTGATATCGCAAGAAGGATCGCTGTAATGGATAGCACATCACCGGAAATCATCAACGAAGTAGAACAAATACTTGAAAGAAAGCTTTCAGCAACTGTTACACAGGATTATACGCAGACAGGCGGAGTTGAAGCGGTTGTAGATGTATTAAATGGTGTGGATCGTGCGACAGAAAGAACGATTCTTGATGCATTAGAAATTCAGGATCCTGAATTAGCCGAAGAAATTAAGAAAAGAATGTTCGTCTTTGAAGATATTGTTACACTTGATAATCGCGCTATCCAGAGAATCATCCGTGATTGTGAAACTGAAGATCTTATGCTTTCTCTGAAAGTATCCAGTGACGAAGTTAAAGAAATTGTCTTTAGCAATATGTCTTCCAGAATGGTTGAGACGTTTAAGGATGAAATGGAATACATGGGTCCTGTAAGACTGCGTGAAGTTGAAGAAGCACAGTCAAGAATTGTCGGCATCATCCGCAGACTAGAAGAGTCCGGTGAAATTATCGTGGCCCGTGGCGGAGGAGATGACATTATTGTCTAGACTATATAAGGCTATAAATGACATCCCTGAAAAAGACCAAAAGATCATTAGAATTAAAACATTTGAAAATACTGAAGGCAGCCCTGAGCTGAGAAACCATGCACACACAGAAGCTGAGATTCAGCAGATCATATCCCATGCAAAAATGGAAGCAGAGCAAATGCTGAATGCAGCCAGAGAAGAAGTTAATAGGCTGGAAGAGCATATGCAAACAGAGCGGGAATCTCTACAGCAGGAAAAACAGGCACTGTTTGAGCAAGCTCAGTCTGAAGGGTATAGTGCAGGCTATGAAGATGGCAGGAAACAAGGTTATCACGATTATGCAGAGTATATAGCCCTTGCTCAACAGACAGTCGATCTCAGCAAAAAAGACTATGAATCAACTGTAGATCAAGCTGAAAGGACGATTCTGCAGATCGGCATCAAGGTTGCTTCAAAAATTATTAACGAAGACCTTTCGGGAAATGCAGAACATTATATTTCATATGTAAAACGTGCTCTAAAAGAAGCAAGGGAACAAAGTGATGTTCAGCTACATGTGCACCCGACACAATACGAGCTGCTAGTAAACCATAAGGATGAACTAATGGCTGTGTTTCCGAAAGAAACAAAATTGTACATTTTTCCAAACGACGAATTGCCTGAAAGCAGCTGTGTAATAGAGTCTGAAAGCGGCCGAATAGATGCTGCTGTTGATAGTCAGCTTAATGAAATAAAGGTCAAGCTGTTTGAAAAATTGGAGAGTGACCATTAATGCAGATAAATGATGCGCTGGATTATCTTGATGAAATAGACAGCTTTAAGCGATACGGAAGAGTAAATCGTGTGGTGGGGCTAATGATTGAATCTCAAGGTCCAGAAAGTTCTATCGGTGATGTCTGCTATATCCATATTGGAAAAAAGAAAAAATCAACCATATTGGCTGAAGTAGTTGGATTTAAAGGTGAAAATGTCATCCTAATGCCTTATACAGAACTTAATGAAATTGCACCTGGCAGTTTAGTGGAAGCAACGGGCAGTCCCTTAGAAATTAAAGTTGGTTCTGCATTAATTGGAAAGGCGATTGATTCATTAGGAAGACCGCTTGATGAGAGCAGTTTGCCAAGAGGGCTAACTAGTGTCCCTACTGATCAAAATCCGCCAAATCCGCTAAAAAGGCCGCCGATCCATGAGCCGATTGAAGTTGGAGTACGTATGGTTGACAGTTTGCTATCTGTTGGAAAAGGACAGCGTGTAGGTATTTTCGCGGGAAGCGGTGTAGGAAAAAGCACCCTGCTCGGTATGATCGCGCGTAATACAACTGCCGACTTAAATGTCATTGCTCTAATAGGTGAGCGTGGCCGTGAAGTACGTGAATTTATTGAAAAAGACCTGGGACCTGAAGGGTTAAAAAGATCTATTGTTGTTGTTGCTACTTCAGACCAGCCTGCATTAATGCGGATTAAAGGTGCATATACGGCAACAGCCATAGCCGAGTATTTTCGAGATAAAGGCTTAAACGTTATGCTAATGATGGACTCAGTCACCCGTGTAGCAATGGCACAGCGTGAAGTTGGACTGGCAGTTGGAGAACCTCCTACGACTAAAGGGTATACACCATCTGTCTTTGCGATTCTGCCTAAGCTCCTTGAGAGAACGGGTACTAATGAAGTCGGAACTATTACGGCATTTTACACGGTGCTTGTTGATGGTGATGATATGAATGAACCGATTGCAGATACAGTGCGAGGAATTTTGGATGGGCATTTTGTTTTAGATCGTGCTCTTGCCAATAAGGGTCAATATCCTGCCGTTAATGTATTAAAAAGTGTCAGCAGGGTCATGAATCAGATCTCAGCACCCGCACATGTGCAAGCAGCTGAAAGGCTGCGTCAATTCTTAAGTATTTATATCAATTCAGAAGATCTGATAAACATTGGGGCATATAAAAAAGGATCATCTGCAGAAATCGATGAGGCCATTAGACTTTATCCGCTGATTACAGCATTTTTAAAACAGAGGACACATGAAAAAATATCGATTGACGAAAGCATTCAGCAACTTTATCGCATTACCGGGAAAGGAGACTGACCCAAGTGCAGTTTCAGTTTAAATTCAATAAAGTACTGTCCATCCGCGAACGTGAAAAAGATGAAGCATTTGAGCTTTATAACCAATCTGTTAAACGATTTGAAGATGCTGCTGAGAAGCTTTATGAATTGCTTAAGAAAAAAGAGGATTTGGAATCCCTGCAATCAGAAAGATTACTAAGCGGTTTGCCTGTCCAAGAAATCAGACATCATCAGCAGTTTGTAGGCAACCTGGAAAAGACCATTCATCATTTTCAAAAGATGGTGATGAATACAAGAAGTCAGATGAATTATTTTCAGGATCGATTAATGGAAAAAAATATAGAAGTGAAAAAATACGAAAAGATAAAAGAAAAAAGCAAAGAACATTTTTATGAGGAATTAAAACAGCTAGAGGGCAGACAAATGGATGATATTTCGATACAGCATTTCGTCAATCGAGGAAATTAGGTGGTCGAATGGGAAAAAAGAATGAACTTGAAGGAAATCAAAATACAACAAGCAAGTTTCAAAAGTTTCTATATTGGTTTCTAATTCCCCTGCTTTTTGCGCTTGCAGTTATGCTGCTTGTTTTCACTTTACTTGGTCACAACGTTTTCCAAGTCACGAAAGAATATGGACAAAAAATTCCTATTCTTTCTTCTCTCTTTACTGAAGATCAAAATGCCAGTATGGAAGAATTTGAAAACAAAGTGTTTGAGCTTGAAGCCGATATAAAAGACAGGGAAGCTAGAATTACACAGCTTGAAGGACAGCTGGAAACAAAAGACCTTGATATAGAGCGAGCACAGCTTGAAAAGGAAAGATTACAGCAGGAAATAGATGAACTTAGAGCAATTCGGGATGAAAATAAACGGGCCTTTAAGGACATTATTAAAACCTATGAAACGATCTCCGCCAAAAAAGCTGCTCCAATTATCACAGAAATGGAAGATTCTGAAGCAGTCCGCATATTAGCAAATGTCAAACCGGATACGCTGGCATCAATTATGGAAAACCTGGATCCGGCAAATGCTGCACGAATGACAGGATTGCTGACAGCTGCAAAAGAAAACGAGGATGGTGCTGAGTAATTCTGCTTCCACGTAGAAGGGAGGTGAAAAAATGCAAGTTGCAGGATTAGGATTAATCAACAGTTTAAAAGCTTCCGGCAATAAATTTGCAGCTGGGGATGGAGCTGAAGGCTTTACTTCTATGCTAGCAGGTTTAATGGGAGGCAAAATAACCGCTCAATCAAACGAAGACAATCTTAATGGCGTAAAAGACATGACGGAAGCTGAATTGGCTGAAATTCTCGCTTTGTTTAATACTGATCAGCTTCTCGATTTAGAAAATGGTCTAGAGCTTTTTTCTAAAATAATGATGGAGTCCGATCAGTCACTACTGCAAATTCTTTCAGAAGAGATGGGGATTACATTAGAGGAACTTGGTGAACTTCTCACAAAGTTATTAGCTTCGTTTAAACAAGAAGGAAACAGCGGCGCGTCTGAAGAGGCTGACGCTGAACTGGATATCGAAATGGAAGGTAAGGAAGGTCAAGAACTTCAAAACATGGAATTGGCTATTATGCAGATGCTTGAAAAATTGGCTGCAGTAAAGTCTGCTTCATTTAATGGAAGTGGTGATCGAGACTTTCTGATGGGAATGAAAGCCGTTAAGCTTTTTGACCTCTTATCTGCACATCAGGATATCGCTGGGAAAGACGTAAACCTAAAGGATTTCTTAAAAAGTTTTCATGATGGGCTTCAGGAATTGATGAGTACAAAATCAGCAGCTAATCGTGAAATGGCCTTTAAATTATTTTCTGGAGTATCAGAAGAATTGTCAGACCAGCTTAATTCAAATGCAACTGGCTTAGAGACGTTTAAACCGAAAACGGAAGGTTTATCTGCTGGTTTTCTGCAATTCCAGCAAATGGCAAAACCTGAACAGTTGACCCTAATGTTGAGTCAAAACGGAAAACCAGTTTCCACACAGCAGCTCATGCAGCAGTTTGAGTCAATTCTGGCCAAAAGTCATTTAATGAAAAATGGTGAAACTCAAAGACTATTTATTAAATTAAATCCAGAGCATCTAGGTGCTTTAAGAATTGAATTAATCCAAAAAGATTCGACGATGATTGCAAGAATACTAACTTCAACTGCAGCGGCTAAAGAAGCACTAGATGCGAACTTAAACGGATTAAAAAATGCATTTTCTGCGCAGAATCTTCAAGTAGAGAAAGTGGAGATTACCCAGCAGATGAATCAGCAGGAAAGATTCTTTCATAAAGAACAGCAATCTGAACAAGAGCGCCAGCAGTCTCGACAGCCAGATAAACAGCAGCAGGAAACTGAAAATAGCTTTGGAGACTCCTTTGAGGAAGCATTATTGAATACGGAAGCGTAGGTGAGAAAATGACAAATTCTATTGATTCTGCTTTATTGCTGTCAAACTATCAAAATCAAACAAAAAAAACGGGCAGTGATGTGTTAGGAAAAGATGACTTTTTGAAGATTTTAATGGCACAGCTGCAAAACCAGGATCCTTCAAGCCCAATGGAAGATAAAGACTTTATTGCGCAAATGGCTACTTTTTCATCATTAGAGCAAATGACAAACATGAATACAACACTTCAAAGCTTTCTGAAAATGCAGGAGCAAAGCCAGATGATCTCCTACAATGCTTTTATTGGAAAAGAAGTGAGCTGGCATAAAGTATCTGAAGCAGAAGGTGAAAATGATGTCCCAGTCATTGAAGAAGGAACTGGAAAAGTAGCTTCCATTCAATTCAAGGATAATAGCGTGAATTTTATACTTGAAGATGGAACTAAACTGACTCCAGCTAACATCTCACAAGTAAATGAAACTTCGAAGGAAAATGCGATGCTTCAAGCAAGCATGATGATTGGCAAAACAGTAACATATCTGGATGCTGATAAAAAGGAGCATATCGCTTCTATTCAGTCTGTGTCCTTCAAAAATGGCAAAACATCTTTCCAGCTTGATGATGAAGCCAAAACAGCTATTTCTTCTTCACAGATTGTAAAAATTGAATCTTAAAAGGAAGCGATTGGATGAGCAACTATATGTTTCGTCCGATTCATACCCAGCCGGTTATAAAACCGCAGCCACAACAGAAACTACAGCAAAAGGCCGCTGAGAAGCCCTTTACAGAGCATTTAAAATCAGCATTAGGCGCAAATGAGAAGTTATTGATTAGCAAACATGCTAAAGAACGACTGCAGCAGCGTGGCATTACCATTGACGATGAAAAGTGGAAAAGCATTGAAAGTAAAGTGTCAGAAGCCAAAAGAATGGGTGTAAAAGAAGCACTTGTATTGCTGAAAGATGCAGCTCTAATCGTTAGCGCGAACAATCAAACCGTTATTACCGCCATGGATCGGACAGAAGCCGAATCACAGATTTTTACTAATATTACTGGAACAATTGTAATGGACTAAATGGCTGGACCTTAAGAAGGAAGCCAACACCTGCCGACTGACAGACGCAGGTAATATGGGAGGAGAAAAAAACATGCTACGTTCAATGTATTCAGGAATAAGCGGGATGAAAAATTTTCAGACAAAGTTAGATGTTATTGGTAATAATATAGCAAACGTGAATACCTATGGCTTTAAAAAAGGGCGTGTAACGTTTAAAGACACAATGAACCAGACGGTTGCAGGCGCGAGTGCAGCACAGGAAAACCGCGGTGGTAAAAATGCGATGCAGGTGGGTCTTGGTTCGACTCTTGCTACCATTGATACCATTCACACGGGTTCAAGTTTACAAACAACTGGACGTTCACTGGACTTGGGTATTGATGGAGATGGCTATTTCGTTGTAAGTCAAGGTCAATCACAATATTACACAAGAGCAGGAAACTTTTATTTAGATGATAACGGTACTCTTGTGAATGCGGACGGTTTAAAGGTTCAGTCTTATGAAAATGGTGTTTTAAGTGATATCACAGTCAATGTTAATGCAATGCTTCCTGCTGTGGTAACGGATGAAATTACCCTTGAAGGCAATTTGCCATCAGACGCAAGTGGTGCGAATGAATTAGTACAGCAAATTAAAGTTGTAGATGCAAATGGCGATGCACAGGTTCTTGATGTGGAGTTTAAAGGAACGGGCAACAATTGGACTGTTCAATTGTGGAATAGAAATGTCGATCCTGCACAGCCTAGTCCTGCAACTCCGCAAGCAATTACGTTTCCGAATCAGGCGAACTCCAATATTGCATTGAGTGGATTTACTCCTGCACAAAACGTAACGATAAATTTTAGCGGTCTAACAAATCAGCCTGGTTCTATCACAGCAATGGCGAATCCAAATGGAAACACTGCTGGTATGCTGGAAAGCTTTAATATCGGTTCTTTAGGTGAAATTAATGGTGTATATTCAAATGGTGAAATTGGGACACTAGGCCAGCTTGCTATTGCTAAGTTCAGTAACGGATCTGGTCTTCTAAAAGCAGGAAACAGCTTATTCCAAGAGACTGTTAACTCTGGTGTTGCCAATATTAATGTTGCAGGTGAAGGTAGAGGAGTTGTCGCAGCCGGGTCACTTGAAATGTCAAATGTTGACCTTTCCGAAGAATTTACAGAAATGATTACTGCACAGCGCGGATTCCAATCCAATACACGTATCATTACAACTTCAGATGAAATACTGCAGGAACTTGTTAACCTAAAACGATAGATTAAGGGAGGGACAGGGTTAAAGGCAGCTCGTCTTTAACCCTGAAAATCAAAGTGATAAAAGTATCTCGGTTAAATGGAAAATCATTTATACTTAATGCCATGTTAATTGAAACAATAGAATCTTTTCCAGATACAACGATCATGCTCACAAATGGACGTAAGTATGTTGTAAAAGAATCAGAAGAACAAGTATATGCTATGATTACATCACTATATAAAACAATAGGCCTTGCAGGAATGCAGCATGCGGGAGGCAATGAAGATGAAGAATAATAAACTGTTAATGATCATGATATTTATACTTATTGCCATAGCGCTTGTTGGGGCTATTGTGTATTTTACTGTCACAAATCTTAATGCAGGACCTGAAGAAGAAAAGGAACCTTCCATTGATGAGGTCATTGAAGCTTCAGTTGAAATTCCGGAGATTACGACCAACTTAGCAAGCGGTGAATATTTGAAAATTTCCTTTATGGTTCAAACCGATGACAAAAAGGCAAAGGAAGAACTGGAAAAGCGCAGTTTTCAAGTGAAAAATATTATTATTCAGGAACTTGCTGATATGAACGCGGAAGAAGTTCAAGGAAAAGACGGTCAGCTTTCCCTGCAGGAAAATTTTAAAGCTAAGGTCAATGAATTAATGCAAGAGGGACAAATCGTGAAAGTCTATATTACAGAATCCCTCCTCCAATAAATAATTGAAATCATCTACTAACATTCTAAATGGAGGTGGGAACATGAGTAGTGAAGTTCTGTCGCAAAATGAAATTGATGCATTGCTGTCGGCTATATCGACAGGCGAGATGGATGCTGACGAGCTGAAAAAGGAACAGAGTGAAAAGAAGGTTAAGGTTTATGATTTTAAAAGAGCTCTGCGCTTTTCAAAAGATCAAATCAGAAGTTTAACAAGAATACATGAGAACTTCGCAAGATTATTAACAACCTTCTTTTCTGCTCAGCTTAGAACATATGTCCAAATCTCAGTAGCATCAGCCGATCAGATACCATATGAAGAATTTATCCGCTCAATCCCGAAAATGACGATACTGAATGTATTTGAAGTACCGCCGCTTGAGGGAAGAGTTTTAATAGAGGTTAACCCAAACATCGCCTATGCTATGATGGATCGAATGATGGGCGGGCGCGGCACCAGCTTAAACAAAGTTGACAATTTAACGGAAATTGAAACGAAAATAATGTCTAATACATTTGAAAAAGCGTTTGAAAACCTGCAGGAAGCTTGGAGTACGGTTGCAGAGATTGATCCGATTCTGTCGGATTTTGAAGTAAATCCGCAATTTTTGCAAATGGTATCTCCCAATGAGACGGTAGTTGTTATATCATTGAATACGACAATAGGTGACACAAGCGGTATGATCAATATTTGTATTCCGCATGTTGTCCTAGAACCCATTATTCCGAGGTTATCTGTTCACTATTGGATGCAGACTGAGAAAAAGGATCGGGTGCCAGGGGAACTGGAACGGCTTGAGAAAAATATCCAGCGGGCAGAGGTGCCGATTATTAGTGAGCTTGGAAGCTCAGATATTTCCGTTCAAGACTTCCTAATGCTTGATATCGGTGATGTCATTGAATTAGACAGGACAATTGACCAGCCGTTAATAATTAAAATTGGTGACGTTCCTAAATTTACAGGTCAGCCAGGAAAGATAAACAAAAAGCTTGCTGTGCAAATTTTGGACATTGTGAAAGGGGGAGAAGAGAATGATGAGTGATGGCATGCTTTCACAAGATGAAATTGATGCACTCTTAAGAGGAACAGATGGTGATCAGCCTTCAGAAAAAGAAGCTGCTGAATTAAATATTGATGAGTTAATCTCACCTATGGAACAGGATGCTTTAGGAGAGATCGGAAATATCTCCTTTGGCAGCTCAGCTACTGCTTTATCTGCTCTATTGAATCAAAAGGTAGATATTACAACACCTACTGTCTCCGTCATTCTTAAAAAAAGGCTAATTGAGGAATTTCCTCATCCATATGTGGCCATTCAAGTTAGCTATACGGAAGGTTTTTTAGGAAGTAACCTATTGGTCATTAACCAAGAAGATGCGGCTGTTATTGCCGATTTAATGCTTGGTGGAGATGGGAAAAACCCTTCTGACTTATTGGATGAAATTCGATTAAGTGCTGTGCAGGAAGCCATGAACCAAATGATGGGTTCTGCTGCCACTTCCATGTCGACGATTTTTGGAAAAAAGGTTGATATTTCACCACCAACTATCGATTTATTAAATTTACCAGATGGCGAGGGTATGGAAACAATTCCGCCCGATGATAAATTAATTAAAATTTCTTTCCGTTTAAAAATTGGTGATCTGATTGATTCAAATATTATGCAGCTTCTTCCGCTTAGCTTCGGAACGAAACTGGTCCATGAATTAATGAATCCAGGTTCTGAAACAGACTCAGCAAGCAGTCCTGAACAACCTGCTGCTGTAGAGTTGAACAAACAGCAAGAGACTGTTCATGAATCACAACACACTGCACAGTATACAATGCAGCCAGAGCAACAGCCAGTACCTCAAGCTCAGCCGATGCCGCAGCATCAAGCTCCGCCGCAAGCCCAGCAAATGCAGCAGCAAAGCTACCAGGCTCCGCCGCAGCATATTGGCACAAGCTTTCAGGGCAGCATTCAGCCCAACGTTCAGCCTGCTGTGTTCTCGGAGTTCGATCCATACCAGAATCAGCCTGCAGAAACTAAAAATCTGAACATGCTGCTGGATATTCCGCTTCAGATTACCGTGGAGCTAGGAAGAACAAAACGCTCTGTCAAAGAAATTTTAGAACTTTCCGCAGGATCGATTATCGAATTGGACAAGCTTGCTGGTGAACCGGTGGATATTTTAGTCAACAACCGCTTAATTGCCCAAGGTGAGGTAGTGGTTATTGACGAAAACTTTGGAGTTCGGTTGACAGATATTATCAGCCAGACAGACAGAATTAAAAAACTGAAATAAACAATTAGAATAATGGGGGTAATGTTGGAAATGTCGCACAAAATATTAATAGTAGATGACGCAGCATTCATGAGAATGATGATTAAGGACATTTTAACGAAAAATGGTTTTGAAGTAGTAGGAGAAGCTGCAGACGGTGCACAGGCTGTAGAAAAATATAAAGAAACAACTCCTGATTTAGTAACTATGGATATCACAATGCCTGAAATGGACGGAATTACAGCATTAAAAGAAATTAAAAAAATTAATCCTAACGCAAAAATTATCATGTGTTCTGCAATGGGTCAGCAGGCAATGGTTATTGATGCCATTCAAGCTGGCGCGAAAGACTTTATTGTTAAGCCATTCCAGGCTGATCGTGTAATCGAAGCAATTTCAAAAACGTTAGGATAAAGACTAGAACATATAGAGGGTGCAAAGCGTTGTTAAAAAAAGGACTGCAAATCGTCATGCCGGTTCTTTTCATCTTTGCTGTGCTGGGGCTGCCAATAACAGCCTCAGCTGAGCAAATTGAAAGTGTGAAGGACTATTTAGAACAAAAGGGCGATAGTGAAAAGACCGAAACTACAGAGGAACAAGAAGAAACAGATACAGGTGCAGAAACAGAGCCAGAAACAGAAACTCCAGGGCAAGTTGCTGAAGCAGACAATATAGGATTTAGCTTTTGGGATGTTTTTAAAATGATTGCTGCAACCATCTTTGTTGTCGGTCTCTTATATGCACTTTTAAAAGTCATCAATAAGAGAAATAGGACCTTCCAATCAACACAATTAGTGGAAAACCTAGGAGGAACTTCTTTAGGCAATAATCGATCCATTCAAATTATTAAAGCTGGAGAATCATTGCTTATTGTCGGTGTTGGTGAGAATATTCAAGTTCTGAAGGAAATTAATGATCCGGACGAATACAGCCAAATGCTCTCAATTTATAACAGCAAAATGGATCAGCTTGTTCAGCCAAGCGATATTGTGACAAAGGCAATAAATGCTCTGAGAAATCCTCAATCGCAAAAAGAGAAAGGGAACAGCTTTCAAACGATCCTAAAAAAACAAATGGATGACATGGCGCAAAGCAGAAAAAAGATCCTTGATGAAATGAAGAAGAAAGGATCTGACGACAAATGAATGAGTTTATGGAAATATTTAATGGCAGTTCGCCTGAAAATGTCTCGACATCTGTAAGGCTTGTCTTATTGTTGACCGTCTTGTCTTTAGCGCCAAGCATTCTGATATTAATGACATGTTTCACAAGAATCGTGATTGTTCTCTCCTTTGTCAGAACGGCGCTTGCTACACAGCAAATGCCACCAAACCAAGTAATTATTGGATTAGCTCTGTTTTTAACCTTTTTTATTATGGCCCCAACCTTTCATGAGGTAAATGAACAGGCGCTGACGCCATTATTTAACGAAGAAATTAACTTAGAAGAAGCCTACGAACTTGCTGCTGTTCCTTTTAAAGAGTTTATGAGTGCCCATACCAGGCAAAAGGATCTTGCATTATTTTTAGAATACTCAGGAGCAGATACACCGGAAACAATTCAGGATATCCCTCTGACCGCGCTCGTGCCTGCCTTTGCCATTAGTGAAATCAAAACAGCCTTTCAAATTGGTTTTATGATTTTTATTCCATTCCTTGTCATTGATATGGTAGTAGCAAGTGTGCTTATGTCGATGGGGATGATGATGCTTCCGCCAGTGATGATCTCTCTCCCATTTAAAATTCTATTATTCATATTGGTAGACGGCTGGTATCTAGTTGTAAAATCTCTTCTACAAAGTTTTTAAGCAGGTGAAAAAATGACGCCAGAAGCAGTAATCTCAATTGCAGAGCGCGGTGTAATGACAGTTTTATTAATATGCGGACCATTGCTTATTTTGGCGCTAGTTGTCGGGCTGGTTGTCAGTATATTTCAGGCGACCACGCAAATTCAAGAGCAGACATTAGCATTTATACCGAAAATAGTTGCCGTTTTTGTTGGCTTAATCTTTTTCGCGCCATGGATGTTAAGTCACTTAATATCCTATGCAAATGAAATTTTTACAAATTTAACAAGGTATGTAGGTTAACATGTTAGATTTTTTACCATCTTTCCCTGCATTTTTACTTGTACTTGTTAGGGTTACATCATTTTTTCTAATGATGCCCCTTTTTTCTTATCGGTCCATTCCGAATTCTCATAAGATTGGTTTGGGATTCTTTATGGCCTGGATTATGTTTTATACGATGGACATTCCTGAATTTGAGATCGATGCAAATTACTTTATGCTAATTATCAAAGAAGCTCTAGTAGGTTTAATGGTTGGATTCATTGCCTATTTAATGATGGCTGCTATTCAGATTGCTGGAGGATTTATTGATTTTCAGATGGGCTTTGCGATCGCAAATGTGATTGATCCTCAGACTGGTGCACAAAGTCCGCTGACAGGTCAATACCTTTATACGGTAGCTCTTCTTTTTCTATTATCGGTCAATGGCCATCATTTGCTCCTTGATGGCATTTATCACAGCTATCAGTTTGTCCCAATCGATCAGCTGTTTATTCCATTTGGCAATGCTAATATGGCTGAATTTGTCATTAGAGCTTTTAATTCTATGTTCATTATCGCTTTTCAAATGTCAATTCCTGTTGTCGGCAGCTTATTTCTTGTTGATGTAGCACTTGGCATTGTAGCTCGAACTGTGCCGCAGCTAAATGTATTTGTTGTTGGACTGCCGTTAAAAATTGGAGTTAGTTTTATTGTTTTAGTCGTTGTCATGAGTGTAATGATGGTTGTCGTTTCGGAAGCCTTTGAAGCAACTTTAACAACCATGCGCGGACTGATGGAATTGATTGGAGGCTCATGACATGAAGCTTTTATCCTTGGACCTTCAGCTTTTTGCAGGTGAAAAAACGGAAAAAGCGACCCCAAAAAAGAAACAGGATTCACGTAAAAAGGGTCAGGTAGCAAAAAGTCAGGATATCAATACGGCACTAGTTTTGCTGGCTGTTTTTTTATTTTTATTCTTTGCCGGTTCCTATTTGATTAATATTTTGATCTATATTATGAGACACTCCTTTCAGGAATATATCATGCTTGATTTAACCGAAGAAGGAATTCAGGTAATTTTTCTGGATGTTTTAAAAGAGCTTGTTATATTTCTCGGTCCGATCATGGCGGTTGCGATGGTTGGAGGAATTATTGCTAATTATGCTCAAGTAGGTGTCCTTTTTTCAACAGAAGCGATTCAGCCGAAGCTTGAAAAGTTAGATCCAATTAAAGGCTTTAAAAGAATCTTTTCTGTTCGGGCACTAGTGGAATTGCTTAAATCAATGTTGAAAATTGGCTTTGTTGGTGTTGTGGCTTTCGCGATATTATGGATGCGGATTGATGAAATTCTTTATTTATCACAGAAGTCAATCGGAGCTGCGATGGCTACAATTGGCAGTCTGACCGTACAGATGGGTTTATTTGCAGTTCTTGCTTTGTTATTTCTCGCTGTTCTAGACTATTTTTATCAAAAATACGATTTCGAAAAAAATATCCGCATGTCAAAACAGGATATAAAGGATGAGCATAAGAACTCTGAAGGGGACCCGCTCATTAAATCGAAAATAAAACAGAAGCAAAGAGAAATGGCGATGAGAAGAATGATGCAGGAAGTGCCAAAAGCAGATGTAGTGATTACAAACCCTACCCATTATGCCATTGCGTTAAAGTATGATGATGCTGTTTCAGATGCACCCATTGTAGTTGCGAAAGGGGTAGATTTTGTAGCACAGAAAATCAAGCTCATTGCCAAAGAAAATGATGTTGCTGCTGTTGAAAATCGGCCGCTGGCAAGAGCGCTGTATAGTCAAGCAGAAATTGGGGAAGCAATTCCTGAAGAGTTTTTTAAAGCGGTAGCAGAAATACTTGCTTACGTTTATCGAATTAAGCACAAAATTTAATAGGAGATCCATCACCCTATTGAGATCGCTTCGTGTTTGTAATGTTAGGAGAGAGAATAAATGGCAATAAGAGACTTAACGGTGCTGCTGAGTGTCATAATGATCGTTGCGATGCTCATTATCCCGCTTCCGCATTGGTTATTAAGTATATTAATCATTGTGAATATGGCCTTGGCGCTCATGGTATTATTAACGGCAATGAATATGAAGGAAGCACTTGAATTTTCAATTTTTCCTTCCTTAATTTTGCTGATGACACTGTTCAGACTCGGATTAAACGTTTCAACTACCCGCTCTATTCTTTCAGAAGGTGACGCAGGAAAGGTTGTCGAAACATTTGGTTCTTTTGTGACGGGCGGCAATATATTAGTCGGAATGGTTGTATTCTTGATCCTTGTAATTATACAGTTTGTTGTCATTACAAAAGGTTCAGAGAGGGTGTCGGAAGTAGCTGCAAGATTTACCCTTGATGCAATGCCAGGAAAGCAGATGAGTATTGATGCTGATTTAAATGCCGGCATGATTTCTGAACAAGAAGCAAAGGAAAGACGGGAGAAAGTAAGCCGCGAATCAGATTTTTATGGAGCAATGGATGGTGCGAGTAAGTTCGTCAAAGGTGATGCCATCGCAGGAATTATAATTACAATTATTAACTTGATTTTCGGGATTGTCATTGGTATGGTTCAACTCGGCCTTCCTATTGCCGAAGCAGCAACAACGTACTCGATGCTGACAGTCGGGGACGGATTAGTAAGTCAAATACCTGCTTTATTAATTTCGACCGCTACTGGTATTGTTGTGACTAGAGCAGCTTCAGATGGAAATATCGGGAAAGATATTACATCACAGCTTTTCGCTTATCCGAAAATGCTATATGTGACAGGAGGAACCATCCTTTTGCTGGGTATTTTCACTCCGATTGGCATTTTTCTTCCCCTTCCAATTAGCGGGTTGCTTATTGTAGGAGGATACATGATATCTCGTGTACCTGAAACAAATAAAGAACAGCTTCAGGAAATGGAAGAAGAAATTGAAACGAGTGAGATGAAAAGTCCTGAGAGTGTGGTAAATCTGTTAAATGTTGATCCAATTGAATTCGAATTTGGATATGGTCTTATTCCGTTGGCAGATGCGAATCAGGGCGGTGATTTGCTCGATCGGATTGTCATGATTAGAAGACAGCTGGCTATTGAGTTAGGGCTTGTAATTCCTGTTGTACGTATACGTGACAACATACAGCTGCAGCCAAACGAATATCGCTTAAAAATAAAAGGCAATGAGATGGCACGCGGCGAACTGCTGCTCGATCACTATTTGGCCATGAGCCCAGGCATTGAAGATGACTCTATTGAGGGAATTGATACAGTCGAGCCTTCATTTGGTTTGCCGGCTAAATGGATTACAGAACAAATGAAGGAACAGGCTGAAATATTTGGCTATACGGTAGTCGATCCTCCTTCAGTTGTCTCTACACATATTACTGAAATGATTAAAATGAATGCACATGATCTGTTAGGCAGACAAGAAACAAAGCAGCTAATCGATCATTTAAAAGAAAGCTATCCGATTCTTGTTGAAGAAGTGTCACCAAGTCCTTTATCGGTAGGAGAAGTTCAAAAGGTATTAGCAAAGTTACTAAAAGAAAATATTTCAATCCGCAATTTGCCGATTATATTTGAGACACTTGCCGATTATGCGAAGGCTACAAGTGACACGGATATCCTCGCGGAATATGTGCGCCAGGCGCTGGCCCGCCAAATTACGAGCCAATATTATCAGCCTGGTGAATCCTTAAAGGTTGTTACCCTTTCCGGCAAGGTTGAAAAATTGATTGCTGATGCCGTCCAGCAAACAGAACATGGATCTTTCTTAACATTAGATCCGGGTGTATCGCAATCGATACTTGAATCAATTGCCTCACAAGTGGAACAATTATCTTTGATGGAACAGACGCCGATTGTTCTCTGCTCTCCGGCAGTAAGAATGTATGTGCGTCAGTTGACGGAAAGGTACTTTCCGCAAATTCCAATCCTTTCTTATAATGAACTTGAAGCAAATGCTGAAGTGCAAAGTGTAGGGGTGGTGAATGCTGAGTGAAGGTAAAAAAATATGTTGCAGAGTCCATGCCTGAAGCGATGAAAAAGATCAGAGCTGAGCTGGGTAACGATGCAGTCATCTTAAATTCAAGAGTCATACAGACAGGTGGGTTTTTAGGTTTCTTCAAGAAACAGAATATTGAAGTGCTGGCAGCTGCTGATTCAAAGCCTGAAAAAGAACAAAAACCAATGATCAAAAATAAACAAAGTAATCAAAAGGACATGGCAAAATTCACAATAGAAGGTCAAAAGTTACCAGTGAATGAAAATAATAATGACCCTATTCTTAAAGAATTGAACGATTTGAAAAAGCTGGTTGGAACGATGGGCAAAGAACATAATCAAAACACAGCCCATCTTCCCGCTCCACTGCTTCGCGTACATAACCTGTTACATGAGCAGGAAATTGATCAGCAAGTCATTTTTTCAATTGAACAAAACCTTCTTGAAAAATGGTATGCAAGCGGCGAGAGTGCAGAATCGTCTGTAGAAAAGTGGCTTAAGTCTGAAATGAATGAAAAGTTAACAAACATCCCATTTGGAGGCATTTCTTTTCAGAAAAAATATGTGAATGTAATTGGCCCAACAGGTGTCGGGAAAACCACAACACTTGCAAAGATTGCAGCAGAATGTGTGATGACTCATAAAAAATCAGTAGCTTTTATTACAGCTGACACGTACCGAATTGGAGCAGTTGAGCAGTTGAAAACATATGCGGAAATTTTAAATGTACCACTTGAAGTGTGTTATTCACTCGAAGAATTTAATATTGCTGCTGAAAAGTTCTCACAATATGATCTTGTTTTTATTGATACAGCAGGACGAAATTTTCGTAACAAGAAATATGTTGAAGATCTTAAGCGGACGATCGACTTTGAACATGATATGGAAACATATCTTGTCCTTTCATTAACTTCAAAGCAGCGTGATATGGAGGAAATATATACTCAATTTTCAAATATCCATATCGATAGGCTTGTTTTTACAAAAGCGGATGAAACTTCGAGCTATGGAGCGATGTTTAACCTTATTTATAAGCATCAAAAAGGCGCAGCTTATATTACAAATGGCCAGGATGTACCAGATGATTTGATCTATGCTACACCAGAAGCTATTACTAAAACAATAATCGGGGTAGATTCTAATGTATGATCAGGCTGCCAAGCTTCGTTCTAGAGTTGAAAACAATGGTGAAGGAAGTAAGACGCGTACCATTGCGGTTATGAGTGGAAAAGGCGGAGTAGGAAAATCAAATATATCCTTAAACATGGCTCTTACGCTAAGTGGGAATGGATATAAAGTCCTGCTGATTGATATGGATATTGGAATGGGCAATATTGATATTCTCATGGGAACCTCTCCACCGTACACCATTGCTGATTTTTTTCAAAACAATGTCGGGCTGGAAAGAATCATTGTCTCTGGCCCGCAATCGCTTCATTATATTGCTGGTGGAACGGGTCTTTCACATTTCATTGATTTTGATCCTATGCATATGAGCCGGTTTATGGATGAATTCCAGCAGCTGCTCTATCAATATGATTTTGTTTTTTTCGACATGGGAGCAGGTATTTCAGAGCACTCATCCAAATTTATTCTGTCTGCTGAGGATATAATTGTTGTAACTACGACAGAGCCTCCTTCCATAACAGATGCATACGCAGCAGTTAAGCATGTAAAATTGCTTAATGACCGTATCCCTTTTCATTTTATTGTTAATAGGGTACAAAACGAGAAAGAAGGAAAGGAAACGTTTCAGCGCATAAATGGTGCCCTTAAGAAGTTTTTAGGAATTGAAACGGCCTTTCTTGGTTCGATCCCTGATGATCAAAACATCTCAATGGCGGTAAAAAGACAGATTCCTCTTGTCCTTTATAATGATAGGTCACCGGCAGCAAAGGGAATCAAACAGGTTGCAGACCTGCTTATAAAGCCAATTGATGATATTCAGTCTATGAAAAAGAAAACCAATTTTGTTGCAAACTTAAGGCGTCTTCTCTTTGAAAGGTAGTGTGATTAATGAAGAGAATAAATGTGCTTATTGTTGATGATTCTGCTTTTATGCGAAAATTAATTGCAGATTTTCTCACTGAAGATCCTCGGATCCATATCATCGGTACGGCACGCAATGGAGAAGATGGGCTCAAAAAAACCATCGAGCTTAAACCAGATGTTGTCACGATGGATGTAGAAATGCCCGTATTAAATGGTTTAGATGCATTAAAGCTAATTATGGAAAAAAATCCTGTACCCGTTCTCATGCTTTCCAGTACGACGAAGGAGGGGGCAGAAAATACCATACAGGCAATCGCCTATGGTGCAATTGATTTTATTGCCAAACCATCCGGAGCCATTTCTTTAGATCTGCACAAAATAAAGCAGGAATTAATAGAAAAGGTTGTTTCGGTTAGCAGTGCAAATATAAAGCAGCTGGTGAAATATCCACTGGAAAAGAAAATACCTACTAATTCACCGCAAAATTATAGTAAAATAGAACCAACAAAGATATTAGGGCAAAAGGATGATTTTAAGTCTTCGTGGAAACCAACAGATAGTAAAATTGTCTGTATAGGCACATCCACTGGAGGTCCGCGGGCTTTGCAGGCTGTGCTCACAAGATTACCTTCCGCCATTCCTGCACCTATTGTCATTGTGCAGCATATGCCTGCAGGTTTTACACATTCTCTTGCAAATAGATTAAACCATCTATCTCAAATAACCGTAAAGGAAGCAGAGGATGGAGAGATCTTACAAAAAGGAACTGCCTATATAGCACCAGGAGGCTATCATCTGCAGGTTATGAAGAAAGGAACTTCATTGCAGGCAAAGCTGAATCAGGCAGAAGCCAGGAATGGTCATAGACCATCGGTTGATGTCATGTTTGAATCTGTGAGCATGATTGAGGGATTTGCAAAGGTAGCTGTTATTATGACCGGCATGGGATCTGACGGTTCAAAAGGTTTAATGGCCCTAAAAGAAAAGGGAAATGTAAAAGCCATTGCTGAATCGGAGGAATCATCCATCGTATACGGAATGCCTAAATCCGCAATTGCCACTAATCTAGTTGATGAAGTAAAAAAGGTAGACCTTATAGCTGAAGCTATAATCAAATATGTATAATGCCAAGGAGTGCATTCGCATGGAAATGAGTCAATATTTAGAAGTATTTATTGAAGAAAGTAAAGAACATTTACAAGCATGTAACGAACAACTGCTTGAACTCGAAAAAAATCCCGAAGACCTTAAGATCGTGAATGATATTTTCCGTTCTGCCCATACGTTAAAAGGGATGTCGGCAACAATGGGGTATGAGGATTTAGCTAGTCTGACACATCAAATGGAAAATGTGCTAGATGCCATTCGCAATCAAAAGATAAAAGTAAATTCAGAAATACTGGATGTTGTTTTTTTATCTGTTGACGATCTTGAGGCAATGGTCGAATCGATCGCAGGCGGCGGAGATGGAAAACGTGATGTTTCCTCTGTTGTTGAGAAGCTAAAATTAATTGAGCAAGGGAAAAGCCCTGCTGGAGCTCTGGCAGCTGCTGAAACGGCTGTTGCAATAGCAGAACCTCCACAATTCAGTGCAGCAAAGAGCAGCTATGATGAGTTTGAATTAACAGTGATCGAGCAATCAAATGAGCAAGGGTTTCATGCTTATGAAATTACTGTTCAATTGCGTGAAGACTGCCTTTTAAAGGCTGCACGTGTATTTATGGTATTTGAAGTCTTGGAAACAACGGGTGAAGTAATTAAATCAAGTCCTTCTGCAGATCAGCTTGAAGAAGAACAATTTGATCATGAATTTACCGTAACAATTGTGACGAAAGAATCAATTGATGACATCCAGAAGAAAGTAATGAAAGTTTCAGAGGTAGAAAAAGCAGATGTTCATGCTATTTCCGTAGAAGAACTGAAAAAGCAGGCAGCTGATGTGGAGGACTCCACACAAACAACTGTTGAAGATACTCCTGTCTTAGCTGAAGTTGTAGATATAACTCCACCTGAAGCTCAAAAGGATGATAAAAAAGCGCCAGCGAAGCAATCGAGCAACAAAACCATTCGCGTTAATATTGAACGTTTAGATATTTTGATGAACTTATTTGAAGAGCTTGTAATTGACCGGGGAAGACTTGAGCAGATTTCACGGGATTTAAATAATCAGGAGCTTCAGGAAACAGTTGAACATATGTCCAGAATTTCTGGTGATTTGCAGAATATTATTCTTAACATGCGAATGGTTCCTGTTGAAACAGTTTTCAATCGTTTTCCGCGGATGGTCCGTCAGCTTGCGCGTGATTTAAATAAAAAAATCAATCTGCAGATTATTGGAGCAGAAACTGAATTAGATCGTACAGTTATCGATGAAATTGGTGATCCGCTAGTCCATTTAATCAGAAATGCACTTGATCATGGCGTAGAAACACCAGAGGAAAGAAAAGCAAAAGGGAAAAACGAAGAAGGAAATGTTGTATTAAAAGCATTCCATAGCGGAAATCATGTCTTTATCGAAATTGATGACGATGGAGCAGGCATCAGCAGAGATAAAGTATTGGCAAAAGCTTTGAAAAATGGAATTATCACTGAACAAGCTGGAGCTGCAATGACAGATAAGCAGGTTTTTGAGCTTATTTTCGCATCTGGTTTCTCTACTGCCGATAAAATATCTGATGTATCTGGCCGCGGTGTAGGTCTTGACGTTGTTAAAAACACAATTGAATCTTTAGGCGGATCTGTGACAATCGATTCGAAACTCGGCCAAGGTTCCACTTTTTCAATTCAATTGCCATTAACATTGTCCATTATTTCGGTCATGCTTGTGGAAATTCAAAAAGAGAAGTTTGCTGTTCCTCTATCATCTATTATTGAGACAGCGATTGTAAAAGAATCAGATATTCTCAATGCACACAACCAAAAGGTAATTGATTTTAGAGGCAAGGTTGTACCTCTTTTATTCTTGAAGGATATCTTTGAAGTGCCAGTTTCAGAACAGGGTGATGAATTTTACTCTGTAGTCATTGTTCGAAAAGGAGATAAAATGGCTGGACTAGTTGTTGATTCCTTTATCGGCCAGCAGGAAGTGGTGCTAAAGTCACTTGGCAGCTATTTATCAAATGTTTTTGCCATTTCTGGCGCAACAATCCTTGGAGATGGACAAGTAGCATTAATTGTAGATTGCAATGCACTAATAAAATAAGCATAAAGCTTTAGCGGATGGTGCGTTATTCAAGCGGGAAAATTATTAAAATCGCTAAGGAAACGTACCGTAATCCGCAAAATTTTAAGGATACACCTTATTACTATACGTGCAATAAGTGAATACTGGAAAAGTGCTAAAAGTGCTTTCCCATCATGAATATAAGCTGATGTTAAGGGGTTAATAAGAGGAGTGGACATGCATGGTTGAAGAGATGACAGCTGATTTAAAATTGATCGTTTTTCAGCTAAAAGATAAGGAATATGCAATTCCGGTTAGTCAGGTGCTTTCAATTGAAAAAGTAGAACATATTACAAGAGTTCCGGGTACGGCCAATTATGTAAAAGGTGTTATCAATCTTCGTGGAATTGTAACGCCGATTATTAATCTTAGAAGCCGATTCGATTTAGAGGAAGAAGGCTACAATGATCATACACGCGTCATTATTGTGGCTGTTAATGACATGGAAGTAGGATTAATCGTTGATTCTGCTAATGACGTCATTGATATTTCTGAGGACTCTATTGAACCTTCACCAGAGGTTGTCGGAAATGTGGAAGCTGATTATGTATTAGGAGTTACGAAGATTGAAAAAAGGCTTCTTATTCTAATCGATCTGGAAAAAGTTTTAAATGTAGACGATATACCTGGATTAAGCGGAAACACAGAAGAATGATGAATTACATGAATACTATTTCATCTGTTCATTTGGACATTTTGAAAGAGATTGGTAATATTGGGGCAGGACATGCAGCGACCGCTCTGTCCACCCTTTTGGATAAAAAAATCGACATGACGGTGCCAGATGTCAAGATTGTAACTTTTGATGAAATGATGGATATGGCCGGCGGTCCTGAAAACATTGTTGCTGGCGTATTTCTTCGGATTGAGGGAGAGGCACCAGGGAGCATGTTCTTTTTGCTTCCGATTGAACAGGCTACTGCTTTTATTCAGGATATGCTGGATGACCAGCACTTCGATTTGCAGGAATGGCAAACAAATGAATTAGCACTTTCAGCATTGCAGGAACTCGGAAATATTCTTTCCGGTTCTTATTTATCAAGCCTATCTGATTTTACGAAACTTTCTCTCTACCCATCTGTACCTGCCTTAAGCATCGACATGGTTGGTGCTATCGTCAGCTTTGGACTTGTTGAGCTTTCTCAAGTGAGTGATTATGCGATCGTCATTGATACGGCCTTTAATGAAGAGCAGAAAATGGAAAAACAGGAGGTAAGAGGGCATTTTTTCCTGCTGCCTGATCCAGATTCCTTTTCAATCATCTTTCAAGCATTAGGAGTATCAGATCATGACTAGTACGCTCGAAGTTATTAAAGTTGGAATAGCTGATATGAATACCGTTAAAGCGCCACAAATCATTCGAACATCAGGACTTGGCTCATGTGTCGGTGTCATTATCTATGATGAAATTAAAAAAATTGCAGGTTTAGCACATGTTATGCTGCCGGAATCTTCCTTAGCAAGAGAACAGAAGATTAATAAAGCCAAGTATGCAGACACAGCCATTATTGAACTTTTAGCTCTTTTATTAAAAATGGGAGCGTGCAAAACAAATCTTCGCGCTAAATTAGCCGGCGGAGCACAAATGTTCAAGTTTTCCGGCGGAAGTGATTTAATGCGCATTGGTCCTCGCAATGTCGAGGCGGTCAAGAAAGAGTTAATACGATTAAATATTAGAATTATTTCTGAAGATACAGGTGGAAGCAGCGGCAGGACAATTGAATTCAATCCTGAAACTTCACTTTTAAATATACGTACTGTTAATCAAGGAACAAAAGATATTTAGTATTTCAATCAATGGCGGTTTAGCCGCTTATTATAACAATCACGATCAATAAGAACTGGAAGTGTCCCGAGGAGGGTTTGTTTTGCATCAAACGACTGAGGAGCAAATGTCTTGGCAGAATTGGGTAAATGTCCGTGATCCAGAAGCTGGTGACTATCTTGTAAAGAAATATATGCCGCTTGTCAGTTATCATGTTCAGCGCATATCTGTTACCCTGCCCAAAAGTGTATCAAGAGACGATATTAAAAGCCTTGGGTTAATGGGTCTTTATGATGCCCTGCAGAAATTTGATCCTGCTAGGGATTTAAAATTTGACACTTATGCTTCTTTCCGAATTAGAGGAGCCATTATTGATGGATTAAGAAAAGAAGACTGGCTTCCTCGGAGTACAAGAGAAAAGGCGAAAAAAATAGAGGCCGCCTCCGAAAGGTTAGAGCAGCAGCTAATGCGCAATGCAAGTATCGAAGAAGTGGCTAAAGAGCTGGATATGCCTGTAGAGGATGTTTATTCATCCATCAATGAACAATTCTTTTCGAATCTTTTATCTATTGATGAACAGCCAAGTGATGATGATCATGAAGGCTTTTCCCATATGATTAAAGATGAAAAAGCATTAATACCTGAGCAAAAGGTGTTAAAAGATGAAGCCCTAAACGAAATGACTCAATTAATTACAAACTTGAATGATAAAGAACAGCTTGTGCTGAGTCTGTTTTATAAAGAAGAATTAACATTGACTGAAATTGGCGAAGTAATGAATTTATCGACCTCCCGTATTTCACAAATCCATTCGAAGGCTATTTTTAAGTTGAGAAAAAGCTTGGATAAAGTTATATAAAATGGATATCCAATATACGTCCTAACCTAAAGAGTAAAGCCCATTTTTAAAAGTGGATTTCAAACAAATGCGCTTTTAATAGCATCATTTGCTTGAAATTCACTTTTTTATTTCATTACATAACGAACGAAAAGTACTTATTGGTTAACCTGATCCTTTTTGTAAATGACAATTACAAAAACAAAGGAAGTGAGTCCATGAGTCTTAAAGCAATTGAAATGCAGGTTGCACTTCCTAGAACCCAGGATGCCGGCAAACTGCAGGAACAGCTTCAGCAAAGAGGCCAGGTTATGCAGGATATAGCCTCTCAAGCAGCCTTAAAGGAAGAAGAACGAAAAAGGACCTCAGTAATAGCAAATTCAGATGCGAACAGTGTATCTCTAACGGACAAAGATCAAAAAGGCCAACAGCAGCAGGAACAATCTGAACGCAAGCACCAGAAAAAAGATCAAACAGTTAAAGAATCTCATCCTTATAAAGGGAAACTAATTGATTATAGCGGATAGAGGGTATAAAAGATGACAGTAATGCTATTAGTTATAAGTCTTTTCTTAAATATATTAGCCTTTGTGGCAATCATTAATTTGTATATGAGACAAACGCGGCTGATTGAAAGTGAAAAAAATCAAGCAAAAGCCACAGAGGAAATGGAAGAAATCATCTCCACCTATTTAACGCAAATGAAGGAAGAAAATGATGAGTTTTTACAAAAACTCTCTGATTTGCATACGCCAGATAAAGCTCCTGCCAAAACATCTCCTGAAAAAACAGAGAATAAAAGAGCAGAGCCCCAAAAAGATTTAGAAGATCCTCCAGCCTTTCAAGCTAGAATTGGAAAAGCATCTATGTATCAGGCTGCGAAGGTTTATCAGCAGAATAAAGCAGCAAGCGAGAATAGTAAAGCAGATATTAAAGACGAAGCAGCAAGCGAGAATAGCAAAGCAGCCATAAATGAGGAAACTGCAAATCAGAATGTTGAACCGGATGCTGAAAAGGACATTCATTCAGAAGCCGAAGAGATAAATGATACCACACAAACCCAGCAGCCAACTCTGTTAAGCCAGGCTCTGGTCTTAAAGAATCTAGGACTTACAAACAATGAGATTGCTAAAAAACTTAATAAAGGAAAAACAGAGATACAATTATTGTTGAAATTTCACGAAAAACAATAAGAATAACTTGAATATGTAAAATGATTATGCTATATTAACAAATGGTGTTAATACACACGTTCATTGATTCAGCCGAATGGTGCTGTCAAACAGTTGGCGGCTGAAGATGATATGAGCGGAGGAAATCAAAACCATTAGGAGGAAACACAAATGTCAGTAATTTCAATGAAGCAATTACTTGAGGCTGGTGTACACTTTGGTCACCAAACTCGCCGCTGGAACCCTAAGATGAAAAGATACATTTTCACTGAGCGTAACGGCATCTACATCATCGACCTTCAAAAGACTGTTAAGAAGGTTGAAGAAGCTTACAACTTCGTTAAGGAGCTTGCTGGAAACGGCGGAACAATCCTTTTCGTAGGTACAAAGAAACAAGCTCAAGATTCTGTTAAAGAAGAAGCAATCCGTTCTGGTATGTACTATGTGAACCAGCGCTGGCTTGGTGGTACTTTAACAAACTTTGAAACAATCCAAAAACGTATTGCACGTTTGAAAGATATCGAAAGAATGTCTGAAGATGGAACTTTCGAAGTACTTCCTAAGAAAGAAGTTGTTCAGCTTAATAAAGAGCATGAGCGCTTAGAAAAATTCTTAGGCGGAATTAAAGACATGAAGGCTATTCCTGATGCATTATTCATCATCGACCCTCGTAAAGAGCGCATCGCTGTTGCTGAAGCACATAAATTAAACATCCCAATCGTTGGTATCGTTGATACAAACTGTGATCCGGATGAAATCGATGTTGTTATTCCTGCAAACGATGACGCAATCCGTGCTGTTAAACTATTAACAGGCAAAATGGCAGATGCTATTCTTGAAGCTAAACAAGGCGAAGAAGTTACAACTGCTTAATCAAACACTGTAAACGGCATTCGCCCAGACATGGAGAAAGGTCTTCTGGACAAAAGATTCGTTTTTTGACAGAACGACCTTTTCCCTGAGGCACTGCCGTTATCGG
The DNA here is from genome assembly GCF_001636345.1 of Cytobacillus gottheilii. Lineage (GTDB taxonomy): Bacteria > Bacillota > Bacilli > Bacillales > Cytobacillaceae > Cytobacillus > Cytobacillus gottheilii. The sequence continues at coordinate 2,785,423 of NZ_KV440945.1, read as the reverse complement.
TATGAAAAGTGGATAATCCACTGGATTACATTTAAAAAGGTGATAACAGGGAGCACCCTTTTATCACCTTTTTTTAAAGAGATTCAGCCATCTTTTCTTGCGAATCTTACTAATCTCGTTTCACAGCAAGAATAAATGGAAATGATAAAATTACATACTTCAACTTTTAAGGAGGATTTCATAATGGCAATTACTGCTCAAATGGTAAAAGAACTGCGTGAAAAAACAGGCGCAGGTATGATGGATTGTAAAAAGGCTCTTCAAGAAACTGATGGTGATATGGAAAAAGCTGTCGACTTCCTTCGTGAAAAAGGAATCGCGAAAGCTGCTAAAAAAGGTGACCGTATCGCTGCTGAAGGTTTAACAGCTATTAAAGTTGAAGGAAACGAAGCAGTTCTTCTTGAAGTAAACTCTGAAACTGATTTCGTTGCTAAAAACGAAGGTTTCCAAACTTTAGTACAAGAACTTGCTGACCACCTTCTTGCTAGCAAACCTGCTACAGCTGAAGAGGCAGTAACTCAAACAATGGCAAACGGTGCAACAGTTGAATCACACATCAACTCTGCAATCGCTAAGATTGGTGAAAAGTTATCTCTTCGCCGTTTCTCTGTATTAACAAAAACAGACAATGATGCATTTGGTGCTTACCTTCATATGGGCGGACGCATTGGTGTGTTAACAGTTCTAGAAGGTACTACTGATGAAGATGCTGCGAAAGACGTTTCTATGCACATTGCTGCATTAAACCCTAAGTATGTATCTCGTGATGAAGTATCTGCTGAAGAAGTAGAGCGCGAGCGTCAAGTTCTTACTCAACAAGCGTTAAATGAAGGCAAGCCAGAAAACATCGTAGCTAAAATGGTTGAAGGCCGTTTAAGCAAGTATTTTGAAGATGTTTGTGTAAACGATCAAGCGTTTGTTAAAAACCCAGATCAAAAAGTAGGCAAGTTTGTTGAATCTAAAGGCGGTAAAATCCGTGAATTCGTTCGCTTCGAAGTTGGAGAAGGAATCGAAAAACGTGAAGATAACTTCGCTGAAGAAGTTATGAGCCAAGTGAAAAAATAATTTGCTTATATGCAAATCTTGAAAACTCAGGGAACACTTTGTGTTCCCTGTTTTTCAAGACTTTTTTCTAATAAAGCATAAATTTTAGCGGAAAAAGAATGTGGAGGTTTTTATGAGCGCGCCTAAATATAAACGTGTTGTTTTGAAATTAAGTGGTGAAGCTTTAGCAGGTGAGCAAGGCTTCGGAATAAATCCATCCGTTATTAAATCGGTTGCAGTTCAGGTCAAGGATTTGGCTGAGCTTGGTGTTGAGGTCGCAGTTGTTGTAGGCGGCGGAAATATTTGGCGCGGTAAAATTGGTGAAGAGATGGGCATGGACAGAGCCAATGCAGACTATATGGGAATGCTGGCGACAATCATGAATTCACTTGCTCTTCAAGACAGCCTAGAACAGATGGGAATTGAGACGCGAGTACAAACATCCATTGAAATGAGACAAGTTGCAGAGCCATATATTCGCAGAAGAGCGATTCGTCATCTTGAAAAGAAACGTGTTGTGATCTTTGCTGCAGGCACCGGCAATCCTTATTTCTCCACTGATACTACGGCTGCACTAAGAGCTGCTGAGATTGAAGCAGAGGTAATTCTTATGGCCAAAAATAACGTTGATGGAGTTTATTCAGCAGATCCGCGCGTTGATAAAAATGCAAAGAAATATGATGAACTATCATATCTTGATGTTCTAAAAGAAGGTCTGGCTGTTATGGATTCAACAGCGTCCTCTCTATGTATGGACAATAATATACCACTAATTGTGTTCTCAATCATGGAAGAAGGCAATATTAATCGTGCTGTAATGGGTGAACCAATTGGTACAATTGTAAGGGGGAAATCATAATGACAAAGCAAACCATTGATAATGCTAAAGAGCGTATGACAAAAGCAATTGGGGCTTATACACGTGAATTAGCGGGAATTCGTGCAGGTAAAGCGAATGCTTCCTTGCTTGACCGCGTTACTGTAGATTATTACGGAGCTCCAACTCCAATTAATCAGCTGGCTGGCGTATCAGTTCCAGAAGCTCGTCTTCTTGTTATTCAGCCATATGATAAATCTGTACTTGGAGAAATTGAGAAGGCTATTTTAAAATCTGATCTTGGCTTAACACCTTCAAATGACGGCAGCATTATTCGTTTAGCTATTCCACAGCTAACAGAAGAACGTCGTAAGGAATTAGTGAAAGTTGTTAAGAAAGAAGCTGAAGAAGCTAAAATTGCAGTTCGAAACATCCGTCGCGACAGCAACGATGAGCTTAAAAAGAATGAAAAGAACGGTGAGATTACAGAGGATGATCTTCGCGGTTACTCAGATGATATTCAAAAATTAACTGATGATTACATCAGCAAAATTGACAATATTACAAAAGATAAAGAAAAAGAGATTATGGAAGTTTAATCACTTCTCAAATAGTGTTAAAACCCTCTATTTTTAGGGGGTTTTTTTACACTATGGGGGAAAAGCATGTGTCCTGCCACATCGTTCAATTCATGTGAAAAACGGCTCGGTACTCTAATTTAAAAGCATTTCATGTATTTTTTTAACAATGATGAATAGAAAACTTCATTTAAGCGTAATTTTTAAAGATAAAACGGAAAATTTTTGGTATGATTAGATGAGCTTTGAAATGTTAAGCAGTTTATACATAATTATGATCTCAGCGTTTTTATATATTATTTTATTTGAGAATGAATTTAGCCTATAATAAATAGGATTATTCCTTTCAGAAGTTCAGTAATCATCAATTCCTTTTAGGAAGCATGACCATGGCACAGAGTTCACTGAAGGCAAGTAACCTATTTTAAAGGAGTATATATATGTTCGATAAGATGAAGTTTTGGAAGAATAATATCAGCTCTTCCAGTTTGAGAGAACGGGCAGAAAAAATACAGGAAGGTGCAGTGCCTTCGCATGTCGCCATCATTATGGATGGAAATGGGAGATGGGCTAAAAAAAGAGCACTGCCAAGAGTGGCTGGCCATCATGAAGGAATGAAGGTAGTCCGGAAGATAACCCGTTTTGCAAATCTGCTTGGGATTGATACGCTGACCCTCTATGCTTTTTCAACTGAGAATTGGAAACGTCCTAAGTTAGAAGTAGAATACTTAATGAAATTGCCGGAAGAATTTTTGGGCACCTTCTTGCCGGAATTGATAGAGGAAAATGTGCAAGTGCGTATGATCGGCGATAAACAGTTATTGCCTAAGCATACTTTAAATGCAATTGAAAAGGCTATGAATGAAACAAAAGATAATGACGGTCTCATTTTGAATTTTGCGATGAATTATGGAAGCCGAGCTGAGATCATCAATGCAGTTCAAAATGTCTTAAAAGATATTAAAAGTGGTATAATAGATGAAAATCAGCTGGATGATGAGCTGTTTTCTAAATATTTAATGACGTGTGAACTAAGTGATCCTGATTTGTTAATTAGAACAAGCGGGGAAATTCGCTTGAGCAATTTTATGCTGTGGCAGCTTGCCTATTCAGAATTTTGGTTTACAGATGTATTATGGCCAGATTTTACAGAAGAACATCTTGCCGATGCAATCGAAGCATTCCAAAGTCGTCAAAGACGATTTGGAGGAGTATAATAAAGGATGTTGAATAAACAATGAAGCAAAGAAGTATTTCAGCAGTGGTTTTTGTCGCAATTTTATTGCCTATCGTCATCTTTGGAGGACTTCCTCTTACCGTTTTTACGTATATAATCGCTACAGTTGGTCTTCATGAGCTGTTAAGAATGCGCAATTTACATATCTGGTCTATACCCGGAGTTCTATCGACTTTATTATTATGGACCATCTTATTGCCGGCTGATTATCAATATATCTTAACTGATTGGAATAGCTCCCGCTTTGATATAATCATCTTGTTTCTATTCTTGTTTCTTTCCTATACTGTTGTATCGAAGAACAAGTTTCATTTTGATGATGCGGGGTTTGTGATTTTAACGGTTTTATACATAGGTGTAGGTTTTCATTTCTTTATTGAAACGAGATTTGCTGATAACGGTCTAATTTTTATTTTTTATTCCTTGTTTTTAATGTGGGCAACAGATTCAGGAGCATATCTGATTGGAAAAGCGATCGGGAAGAGAAAACTGTGGCCGGAAATTAGCCCAAACAAAACAATTGAAGGTTCGCTCGGCGGAGTTGCATGTGCGCTTATCGTAGCTATTTTATTCATGATCTTTACAGATATGAATCTATCGCCAGTCCAGTTAATCGTGATGACTATAGTATTATCAATTTTTGGACAAGTTGGAGATTTAGCAGAGTCTGCTTTTAAGCGTCATTATAAGGTGAAGGATTCTGGGAAAATTATGCCCGGACACGGCGGGGTTCTAGACCGCTTTGACAGCTTGCTGTTTGTTTGGCCATTAATTCATTTACTGCATTTTATTTAAATGCCAGCCTGGTTTTGATAGGAGAGGTAAAATTGAAACATATAAGTTTAATGGGAGCTACTGGTTCAATCGGTACTCAAACGCTAGATGTTTTAAAAGAACATCCGGATGAATTTAGATTATCGGCATTTTCTGTCGGTAAGAATTTAGATTTGGCTAGAAAAATCATTGTTGAATTTCAGCCAGAACTAGTCTCAGTTTCAGATAAAAATGATATGGAAGTTCTTAAAAGCGAATTTCCAGGCATATCTTTTACATATGGACAACAAGGGTTAACGGAAGTTGCCGTTTATCATAAAGCAGATGTATTAGTAAATGCAGTCCTTGGGAGCGTTGGTTTAGAACCCACTCTCCAAGCAATCGAAGAGAAAAAGACGATTGCGATAGCTAATAAGGAAACGCTCGTTACAGCGGGGCACCTTGTCATGGAAGCCGCTAAAAAAAATGGTGTGGCTCTGCTTCCGGTGGACAGTGAGCATTCTGCCATTTTTCAGGCATTACAAGGTGAAAAAGAGAAGAATATCGAAAAACTAATATTAACCGCATCTGGAGGCAGCTTCCGCGATAAAACTAGGGAAGAACTTCAGAATGTAACAGTCGAACAAGCATTGAACCACCCAAACTGGTCAATGGGTGCAAAGATCACGATAGACTCTGCTTCTATGATGAATAAAGGACTTGAAGTAATAGAGGCTCATTGGCTGTTTTCGATGCCATATGAAAATATTGATGTTCTGCTTCATAAAGAAAGCATCATCCATTCAATGATTGAATTTCATGACAGCAGTGTGATCGCCCAGCTTGGCACGCCCGACATGAGGGTGCCGATTCAATATGCGCTGACATATCCGGATCGACTGCCTTTGCCTTCAGCCAATCGCCTGAATTTAGCTGAAATAGGAAAGCTGCATTTTACAGCTATGGATTTCAATCGCTTCCGCTGTTTACAGCTTGCCTATGATGCTGGTAAAGCGGGGGGCAGTATGCCAACCGTTTTAAATGCTGCAAATGAAGCAGCTGTGGCCGCCTTTTTAGAAGGGAAAATTTCATTTCTTCAAATTGAGGAGTATATTGAGCGGGCATTACATGCACATCAGCATATTGCTAATCCAGGTCTTGCTGAGATAAAATCAGCTGATGCCGAAGCGAGAAAATATGTATCTTCTCTTATTTAAAATACGTCTCCGCAAGTATTAGTGAGCGTGATAGAAAAGGTGGTTAAATTTTGAGTACAGTTATTGCCTTTATCGTTATTTTTGGTGCATTGGTTTTTTTCCATGAATTAGGCCATTTGATCTTTGCCAAAAGAGCAGGTATCCTTTGCCGTGAATTCGCAATTGGATTTGGACCGAAAGTGTTCACTCATAAAAAAAATGATACGGTATATACCATTCGCCTTTTGCCAATCGGCGGCTTTGTCCGGATGGCTGGCGAAGACCCAGAAATGGTTGAAATTAAACCAGGTTATCGAGTAGGGCTTCTTTTTAATGACAAAAATGAAGTTCAAAAAATTGTTCTTAATAGAAAAGATAAGCATCCGGATGCTCGTATTATCGAGGTTGAAGAAGCTGATTTAGAACATAAACTGTTTATTAAAGGCTATGTCGAAGGTGAGGACGAGGAATTACTGCAAACCTTCTCTATTAATCGAAAAGCTGTCATTATCGAAGATTCGGTTGAAACGTTAATTGCTCCTTATGATCGCCAATTTGCTTCAAAAACCTTGCCGCAGCGTACAATGGCGATTTTTGCAGGACCGATGATGAACTTTGTCCTTGCTTTTGTTGTGTTTGTCATTATTGCCTTATTGCAGGGAATGCCAACGAGTGACCCTGTTTTAGGTAAATTAACGGCTGATGGTGCAGCATATGAAGCTGGCCTGCAGCAAGGAGACGTCGTCCATAGTGTAGATGGCGCAGAAGTATCAACATGGGAAGATATCGTTGAAATTATTCGCGAAAGCCCTAATGAAGAAATTGACTTTCACATTGACCGTAATGGCGAAGAGTTAACCGTTCCTGTTACACCTGCTCTTCAAGAGGACGAGGCAGGATCGCGCGGTGTAATCGGCGTTTATCAGCCTATGGAAAAGTCACCGTTAAAATCGATTGTATATGGTGCACAGGAAACATATAATTGGACAAAGCAAATTTTTGTTATCCTTGGAACAATCCTGACAGGCCAATTCTCAATCGATGATTTATCAGGACCGGTTGGCATTTATGTTTCAGTTGATACGGTTGCTCAAACAGGGGTCTATAACCTTATGAAATGGGCAGGTATTCTAAGTATTAACTTAGGTATTATGAATCTCTTGCCAATCCCTGCATTAGATGGAGGAAGATTATTATTCTTTGCAATTGAAGCAGTCAGAGGAAAACCTTTGGACCGCACAAAAGAAGGAATGGTTCATTTTGTAGGCTTTGCCCTTCTGATGCTGCTGATGATCGTTGTTACATGGAATGATATTCAGAGATTCTTTTTATAAAACGGGGGCATAAGGCCTTCCGGCAATATAAAATTAAGACTGAGATGGGTTAGATTCCTCGCCTTTTTAAGCGTTCAGTTAAGCTTTGGGGAAGGAATTTAACCCTTCTTTATGATAATAAAAGAGGTGCTATTAGATGAAACAGAGTATGACGTTAATTCCAACACTAAGAGAAATTCCAGGAGATGCAGAAATTAAGAGCCATCAGCTTCTTTTAAGAGCAGGTTATATCCGCCAGAATGCAAGCGGCATATACAGCTATTTGCCTTTAGCACGCAAAATGCTGCAAAAGATTGAACAAATTGTCCGTGAAGAGATGGACAATGCAGGCGCGGTTGAATTATTGATGCCGGCCATGCAGCAGGCAGAGCTTTGGCAGGAATCAGGACGCTGGTATACATATGGACCAGAATTAATGCGAATGAAAGATCGTCATGAACGTGATTTTGCATTAGGAGCAACACATGAAGAGGTAATTACAAGCTTGGTAAGAGGTGAAGTGAAATCATATAAAAGATTGCCGCTTGCTCTTTATCAGATTCAAACGAAATTCCGTGATGAAAAACGCCCGCGATTTGGGGTTCTGCGCGGCCGTGAGTTTATTATGAAGGATGCATACTCCTTCCATTCATCCAAAGAAAGCTTGGATGAAATGTACGAGCAGCTTTTTGAAGCCTATAATCGCATTTTCACACGCCTGCAACTGAATTTTAGAGCGGTTATTGCAGATTCAGGAGCAATGGGCGGTAAGGATACACATGAATTTATGGTGTTATCTGAAATCGGAGAAGATACGATTGCTTACTCGAACGAATCAGATTTTGCTGCAAATATCGAGATGGCACCAGTTGCTGCTGTTTATAAAAAGAGTGAAGAAGCAGTACAGCCGCTGGAAAAGGTGAAAACGGAAAATCAAAAAACCATTGAAGAAGTATCTTCCTTCTTATCCGTTTCTCCTGAAAAATGCATTAAAACGCTGCTGTTTAAAGCAGATGATAAATTTGTGGCAGTCCTTGTGCGCGGTGACCATGAAGTAAATGATATTAAGCTGAAAAATGTACTTAATGTCAGTGATGTTGAATTAGCAACAGCTGAAGAATCCGCGAAAGTCTTTAATGCACCAGTTGGTTCTGTTGGTCCTATTGGTCTTAAAGATGTGGAGATCATTGCAGATCAGGCAGTTGAAGTGCTTGTAAATGCGGTTTGTGGTGCAAACGAAGAAGATTACCACTGCAAAAATGTGAATCCTGGCAGGGACTTTGAAGTATCTGCTTATGAAGACATCCGCTTCATCCAAGAGGGAGATCCTTCTCCAGACGGAAAAGGCATCATTCAATTTGCAAAAGGAATTGAAGTTGGACATGTGTTTAAACTGGGAACTCGTTATAGTGAAGCAATGGATGCGATGTATTTAGATGAAAACGGAAGAAACCAGCCAATGATTATGGGCTGCTACGGAATTGGTGTTTCACGCTTAATCGCTGCTGTTGCTGAACAGTATAATGATGAAAAAGGTTTCGTCTGGCCGATGGAAGTAGCTCCATATGATTTACACGTTATCGCAGTAAATACGAAAGATGCTGATCAAGTATCATTGGCAGAAGAACTTTACGCACAGCTGAAAGCAGCTCGCTATGATGTTCTTTTCGATGACCGTGCCGAGCGTGCTGGCGTTAAATTCGCGGACTCAGACTTAATTGGCTTGCCAATTCGAATCACAGTAGGCAAAAAAGCTTCTGAAGGCATCGTAGAAATCAAAGTAAGAAGCACCGGAGACATGTACGAAGTGCACCAATCAGAACTGCTGGCAAAAATTGAAGAAATTGCAAAAGAACTGAAAAAATAAGTATATAAACATAAGAGTAGTCGTAAATAGGTTCCCATTTCTGGGAACCTGTTTTTAATATTCACAGTCAATGAAATCATTTTACCAGTATAAAAAATACATTCAGAATATAGGACATGTGATATAATGAAGACCGTCGAAAAATGTCCGAAGCTAACAGAGACAATCTATTTTGAGAGGAGTGTGAACTGTTGGGAGAGCAAAAATCTAAAAAAGAGCAGTTTCTGCTGTTAATGCAGCAGCTTGAGTTAACAGAAGATGCTCTTTTGCCATATTTCCAAAATGCTGAACTCGAAAAGGTTATTCTTGAGAAAAAGGCACGCAAATGGCATTTTCAATTCGTATTTGAAAACATTCTGCCATGTACTATTTACAGCAGATTATCTGCACAGCTTGCGAAGCATTTTTCTTATATCGCTCATACGTCCTTTTCGATCAAAGCAGTCAATCAGCAATACACAGAACAATTGATTCTTGATTACTGGAACAACTGTGTTCAAGAGCTGGAAGGAATATCTCCGCCTCTTCTGAAATTGCTGAATGAGCAAACTCCCGCCGTTCAGGGCAGCAAAGTAACCATTTCTGTCCGTAATGAAATGGAAGGAATGTCGATTAAAAGCAAGTATGCCGCTTTGCTTTCAAATATTTTTCAATCCTTTGGCTTTCCTTTGCTAACAGTTGATACTGCTGTGCAAGAGTCTGCATCAAATGATGAATATGAAAAATTCCTAGAAGCGAAGCAAAAAGAAGATCAGGAAAGAGGCTTGCAGGCTGCATTGGAAATGCAGAAGAAGGAGCAGGAAGCTGAAAACTCTGACACACCAGTACTTAAAGGTCCGCTTTCGATTGGCTTAACCATCAAAGATGATGCTGATTACCGCAAGCTGATTGATATTATAGATGAAGAAAGAAGAGTAGCAGTAGAAGGGTATGTTTTTGCAGCCGAAACGAAGGAATTACGGAGCGGACGAACACTTTTAACCTTCAAAATTACGGATTATACAAGTTCAATCATGGTTAAAATGTTTTCTCGTGATAAAGAAGACGCAGCGTTATTCCAGCTGGTGCAAAAAGGAATGTGGCTAAAGGTCCGAGGCAGCATTCAAAATGATACCTTTGTTCGTGACCTGGTTATGATTGGCAATGATATCAATGAAATCAAACCAGTACAGCGACAAGATACTGCACCCGAAAACGAAAAACGTGTTGAACTCCATCTGCATTCGCCAATGAGCCAGATGGACGCAGTAACATCAGTAAGCACACTTGTTGCACAGGCGAAAAAATGGGGGCATAAAGCAATTGCAATTACTGATCATGCGGTTGTGCAATCTTTCCCGGAAGCCTTTGGTGCCGGAAAGAAAAACGATATTAAAATATTGTATGGCGTTGAGGTTAATCTTGTAGATGATGGTGTGCCAATTGCCTATAATGATGCACATCGACTGATTGCGGAAGATACGTTTGTGGTATTTGACGTAGAAACAACCGGTCTTTCTGCTGTTTACGATACCATTATCGAGCTCGCAGCTGTGAAGATTCGCGGTGGAGAAATTATTGACCGCTTTGAATCATTCGCAAATCCTCACCATAAATTATCGGCAACAACCATTAATTTAACAGGAATAACCGATGACTTGGTTGAAAATGCGCCAGAAGTGGAAGACGTTTTGAAAAAGTTTTATGAGTGGACTGGGGATGCAGTGCTTGTTGCTCACAATGCGTCCTTTGATATGGGCTTCCTTAATGTCGGCTACAAAAAAATAGGTTTAGGGAAATCTCCTAATCCTGTTATTGATACACTTGAACTGGCAAGATTTCTTTATCCAGATATGAAAAATCATCGTTTAAATACATTAGCGAAAAAATTCGATGTTGAGTTAACACAGCATCACCGTGCTATTTACGATGCTGAGGCGACAGGATACCTGCTGTTAAGAATGTTAAAAGATGCAGCAAATCAAGGCATCGAATATCATGATCAGTTCAATGATAATATGGGAAAAGGAAATGCTTTTCAGAGAGCTCGTCCATACCATTGCACACTGCTCGCTCAAAATGAAACAGGCTTAAAGAACTTGTTTAAGCTAGTGTCCATTTCTCATATTGATTATTTTTATCGTGTGCCTAGATTGCCGCGGTCCCTTCTGCAGAAGTACAGGGAAGGACTATTAGTAGGTTCAGGCTGTGATAAAGGTGAAGTATTTGAAGGCATGATGCAGAAATCGCCAGATGAAGTAGAAGATACTGCACAATTTTATGATTATATAGAGGTTCATCCGAAAGAAGTGTATTCACACCTAATTGAGCTTGAACTTGTCCGCGATGAAAAGGCGTTAAAGGAAATCATCGGCAAGGTAGTTGAACTTGGTGAAAAGCTGAACATTCCAGTAGCAGCAACCGGTAATGTTCACTACTTAAATCCAAATGATAAAATTTACCGCAAAATTCTCGTGAACTCACAGGGCGGTGCCAATCCGCTCAATCGTCATAATCTGCCGGATGTACATTTCAGGACAACAAACGAGATGCTAGATTCTTTTTCCTTCCTGGGAGAAGAAAAGGCGAAAAAAATTGTCGTTGAAAACACAAATGCGATCGCGGATATGATCGATGTAATCAAACCGATTAAAGACGATCTGTATACACCAAAGATCGAAGGCGCCGACGAAGAAATGCGGACCATGAGTTACGATATGGCCAAAAGCATTTACGGAGACGAGCTTCCTGAAATTGTTGAGGCAAGACTTGAAAAAGAACTGAAAAGTATCATTGGTCATGGATTTGCCGTTATTTATCTGATTTCACATAAGCTTGTTAAAAAATCGCTGAATGATGGATACCTGGTAGGTTCAAGGGGATCTGTCGGATCTTCGTTTGTTGCAACCATGACCGAAATTACTGAGGTGAATCCGCTGCCGCCTCATTATGTTTGTCCGAACTGCAAAACCTCAGAGTTCTTTGATGATGGTTCGGTGGGATCAGGCTTTGACCTGCCTGATAAAGATTGCCCAAATTGCGGCGGCGTCTTTAAAAAAGATGGCCATGATATACCGTTTGAAACCTTCCTTGGTTTTAAAGGGGATAAGGTACCCGATATTGATTTGAATTTTTCCGGTGAATATCAGCCTAAAGCACATAACTATACAAAGGTGCTTTTCGGTGATGAATATGTTTACCGTGCAGGTACAATTGGTACGGTTGCAGATAAGACGGCATTTGGATATGTAAAGGCTTATCAATCTGATAATAACCTTACATTAAGGGGAGCGGAGATCGACAGGCTTGCTTCTGGCTGTACTGGTGTAAAACGGACATCCGGTCAGCACCCTGGCGGAATAATCGTTGTTCCGGATTATATGGACATTTATGATTTTACGCCAATTCAGTTTCCCGCTGATGACCGCAACTCGGAATGGAAAACAACGCACTTTGACTTCCATTCCATCCATGACAACTTGCTTAAGCTAGATATATTAGGACACGATGATCCAACGGTAATTCGTATGCTTCAAGATTTAAGCGGAATCGATCCAAAGACGATTCCTACAGATGATCCTGAGGTTATGAAAATATTCAGCGGCACAGAGTCTCTCGGTGTAACAGAAGAGCAGATAATGTGTAAAACCGGAACACTGGGAATACCTGAGTTTGGTACAAGATTCGTTCGTCAAATGCTTGAGGATACGAAGCCGACTACCTTCTCTGAACTCGTACAGATCTCCGGACTTTCTCATGGTACTGATGTTTGGCTCGGCAATGCGCAAGAGCTTATTCACAATGACATCTGTACTCTGAGTGAAGTAATCGGCTGCCGTGATGATATAATGGTTTACTTGATCTATCAAGGCCTTGAGCCTGCTTTCGCTTTCAAAATCATGGAATCCGTCCGTAAAGGAAAAGGGCTCAGTGATGATATGGAAGAAGAAATGCGCAAAAACACTGTGCCTGAATGGTATATAGATTCTTGTAAGAAGATCAAATACATGTTCCCGAAGGCGCATGCTGCTGCCTATGTATTAATGGCAGTGAGAATTGCTTATTTCAAAGTGCATCATCCGCTTTTATATTATGCAGCATATTTTTCTGTGCGTGCCGAAGATTTTGATATCGATGCAATGGTTAAAGGTTCACAGGCAATTCGAGCTAAAATTGACGAAATCAATGCCAAAGGCTTAGATGCTTCAACGAAAGAGAAAAACTTGCTGACTGTTTTAGAGCTGGCTCTTGAAATGAACGAAAGAGGGTTTCATTTTAAGAAAGTAGATTTATACAATTCCAGTGCAAACGAGTTTCTGATCGATGGAAATGCTTTGATTCCGCCGTTTAACTCGATCCCTGGACTTGGAACGAACGCTGCCTTTAATATTGTAAATGCACGCGAGCATGGCGAATTCCTCTCGAAGGAAGACTTACAGCAGCGTGGTAAAGTTTCGAAAACAATCATTGAATATCTAGATAATCATGGCTGCCTGGAAGCTTTGCCTGATCAGAATCAGCTGAGTTTGTTTTAAGGTGATAAATATTATAGAAGAAAGGACCGCTCATCACATTTGGCGGTCCTTTTTGTGTTTTGAAAGGTATCCGTAATAATCTCAGTTTATAGAAAATGAAACTTACTAAGTATCTTGAACGTATAATTGATAAAAGATGAAAAAATGTATAGAAAAGGAGGGTGTTGTTTTGATTTCAGATCTATATAAACGCAGGGAAAAGCTGGGATATGTTATTTTGTTTCTTCTATTATTAGTTTTTATCGGCTGGCTCATTTTCCAGACACCAGAAACGCAGCGTGAATGGCTGGAGTTAGCCTTTTTTCTTCTGCCGCTCGGATTCGCTGTTTCTATTATAATGATCAGCCGCTCTCATTATAATAAAGTTAAAGAAGTTAACATTCTTAATTCTCAGCGAAGGATAACTGAATTAAATCATGTGGTGATAAAAAAGGACGCTGCCATCATTCCGAGATTACTTCTTTTCGAAAAGAACGGAGAGTTTATTGGAATGCTGAAGCCGATTAATACACCATGGTGGCTGTATCCGTTATATATGTTCAGCGAGGAAGCGACTTTAATGTTCCCGCAAAGCTATGGATTTGAATCTTCAGATGGGAAGACCTTATTTACATTCAATAAAAGAGGGTGGCTGAAGCAGGTTAAGCTGTCTATATATGATCCAAATAATATAAAGCTAGGTACATACATACAGGAAGAATTGAAGGCATTATTCAATATAAAAGGAAAGATTATAAACGAAAAGAATGAGAATGTGCTAGTTATTGAAGCCTCAGGATTTTCTGGGGATTTTAAATGGTATGATGTAGAGGGCAAGCAATGGGCCAGATTCTATAATGGTTTATTTCCGCACGAGTATACGAAAATATTTAGAGACTCACAAAACGATATTGTTGAGCTATCAGATCAGCTTGAAGAGAAAGATAAGATACGACTGCTTTCAGTTATTGGTTATCTGTTTATGACTAGAATTAAACAATAAGCAGGTACAAAACCGTACATAAAAGACTTTTGAACTTGGCTCGCTTTAAGCTTGTCGCCCCTGGGCAAGCCCCCTGCGCTTTTCCGAGATCCAGCTCCGGCGGGTAGCCCCTCGAGGTCATAAGCCAATCTGTCCTAAAGGTCAAAGAACGACCTTTATGCCAGCTCGTCTTATGCTTGTCGGGGCTGAGCGACCCGCCTCCGCTTTTCCGAGATCCAGCTCCGGGGGCTAGGGGCTCGAGGTCTTAAGTCAATCCGTCTAGAAGGTTAAAGAACAACCTTCCAGCCGGCTCGCCTTAAGCTTGTCGCCCCTGGGCAAGCCCCCTGCGCTTTTCCAGTCATTTGCATTAATTTTCTGGTTATGGTATAGTTTTATTGGAAATACTACGGATAACTTCGCAAAGGAGAGTGGGGAAACCCACTCTTTCGTGTTGTGTACGCTATTTTTTAGGTAGTATATATTTAATTTCGATTGGGAAATATGACCCGATTTGAGATGTATGTGTTAAAGGAGGGGTAGTGAGTGAGCAAAGTTGCCCAGCAGGTTGAGCAGCTAGTTAATCCTATTTTGGATGAACTTCAATTAGAATTAGTTGATATTGAGTATGTGAAAGAGGGAAAAGATTGGTTTCTCCGTGTTTTCATTGATAAAGAAACAGGTGTTGATATCGAAGAGTGCGGAATGGTCAGTGAGCGACTAAGCGAAAAGCTGGACGAAACAGATCCGATTCCATACAACTATTTTCTTGAAGTTTCTTCACCTGGAGCTGAGCGCCCTCTTAAGAAAGACAAAGATTTTAAAAGAGCGATCGGCAAAAATGTGTACATAAAAACATATGAGCCGATTGACGGAGAAAAAGTTTTTGAAGGCGTTTTAACTCATTATGATGGAAATGTGATAGAAGTAGAAGTAAAAATTAAGACGAGAAAGAAAACGGTACAAATTCCTTTTAATAAGGTAGCAAGTGCACGTTTAGCCGTCGTTTTTTCATAAGACACCAACTTATGATCTATTTAGAAAGTTAGACTGTCATTATATTAAAGGGGGATAAAAATCTCATGAGCAGTGAATTACTAGATGCTCTAACATTGCTGGAAAGAGAGAAAGGTATTTCTCGCGATGTGATTATTGAAGCAATTGAAGCGGCACTTGTGTCAGCATACCGCAGAAATTTTAATCAGGCACAAAATGTTCGGATCGACTTGAATTTGGGTGTTGGCACAATGCGTGTATTTGCCCGAAAAGAAGTGGTAGATGAAGTATTTGACCATAGACTTGAGATCTCTGTTGAAGATGCACAAAAAATCAATCCAAACTACCAGGTTGAAGATATTGTCGAAATGGAAGTAACACCAAAAGACTTTGGCCGAATCGCTGCACAAACAGCGAAACAAGTGGTGACACAGCGTGTCCGTGAAGCAGAGCGTGGCATTATTTACTCTGAATACATCGATCGTGAAGAAGATATCATGACAGGTATTGTCCAGCGACAAGACCCTAAATTTATCTATGTAAGCTTAGGGAAAATTGAAGCAATCCTCCCGGCAAACGAGCAAATGCCGAATGAACATTACAAAGCCCATGACAGAATTAAAGTCTTTCTGACAAAGGTTGAGAAAACGACAAAAGGACCGCAAATCTTCGTTTCAAGAACACATCCTGGTCTTCTAAAGCGTTTATTCGAAATCGAAGTACCGGAAATTTATGATGGCACAGTCGAATTAAAGTCTGTTGCACGTGAAGCGGGAGACCGTTCAAAAATCTCGGTTCATTCTGATAACCCTGAAGTAGATCCAGTTGGTTCGTGCGTAGGGCCAAAAGGTACTCGTGTACAGGCTGTTGTGAACGAGTTAAAAGGCGAGAAAATTGATATCGTAAAATGGTCAGCAGATCCAGTTGTATTTGTTGCTAACGCATTAAGCCCTTCTAAAGTGCTGGATGTTATTGTGAACGAGGAAGAAAAAGCAACAACTGTTGTTGTACCTGATTATCAGTTATCCCTTGCGATCGGAAAACGCGGACAGAATGCAAGGTTAGCTGCAAAGCTGACAGGCTGGAAAATTGATATCAAGTCTGAAACGGATGCCAGAGAAGCGGGGATCTTTCCGCGTGAAGATACTTTACTGAGCTATGATCATGATGACTTCGAAGATGATGACAACTTCAGCTTTGAAGAAGATCAAGATTAATAGAGGTGAATGACCTTTGAATACTCGCAGAAAAGTTCCAATGCGAAAATGTGTTGCAACGGGTGAAATGAGACCGAAAAAAGAGCTCGTTCGCATTGTTCGCTCCAAGGAGGGTGAGGTTTCCATTGATCTGACGGGAAAAAAATCCGGTCGTGGCGCCTACCTTTCAAAAGAAAAAGAAGCTGTAATGCTTGCTAAAAAGAAGAACTCTTTAGCAAATCACTTAGAAGTAACAATTGATGAAGCGCTCTATGATGAGTTATTAAGCATCATCGAGACAGAAAATAGGCAATCCTGATGAGAGAAAATCAGTGGATGTCATTGCTTGGCTTGGCCAATCGGGCACGTAAAATCACATCAGGTGAAGAGCTTGCCATTAAGGAAATCCGCGGTGGCAAAGCAAAGCTTGTATTGCTTTCGGCAGACGCCTCTAGCAACACAGCAAAAAAGGTAACAGACAAATGCAAGACCTATCATGTTCCTGTGCGAATGGTGGAAAACAGGGAGATACTTGGGCATGCAATTGGCAGGGAAGCAAGAGTTGTCGTTGCTGTGCTTGATGCTGGATTTGCGAAAAAACTGTTAACGTTGCTCGATTAATTCTAGCGGGGGTGAAAACATGAGTAAAATGCGTGTTTATGAATATGCAAAACAACATAATCTTTCCAGTAAAGATGTAATTACAAAACTAAAAGATATGAACATCGAGGTCTCAAACCATATGACAACAATTGAAGACGATGCAGTAAAAAAACTAGACGGTATTTTTAATAATAAGCAAGAAAAGCAGGCAAAACCTAGCCAGCCGACCAAACAACAGCCTTCAAATAGTGGCGAAAAAGGCGGCAAACCAGCGGCAAAACCGAATCATGATCAACAAAACCGCGGACCAAAAACGGGTGGGCAAAACAAACCGTTTAACAAAAACAATAATAATAACAACAATAAAAACAATGGCAAAAACAATAAAAATAAAAACCAAAATAAAGGCAAACAGCAGCAGACCCCAGTCGCTCCTGCTCCTAAAAAAGTAAAAGAACTCCCAACGAAAATCACTTACACAGATTCCTTAACAGTAGGAGAACTTGCAAAAAAACTTCACCGGGAACCTTCTGAAATCATTAAAAAATTATTCATGCTTGGAGTAATGGCAACGATTAACCAGGATCTTGATAAAGATTCGATCGAATTGATCGCTGGTGAATTCGGTGTTGAAGTAGAAGAAGAAATTAAAATTGATACAACAGATCTGGAAGTGTATTTCGGAGACGATGAAGCTGCAGAACTAATCGAGCGTCCATCAGTTGTAACAATCATGGGACACGTTGACCATGGTAAAACAACATTGCTTGATTCCATCCGAAACACAAAGGTAACTGCTGGTGAAGCAGGCGGGATCACTCAGCATATTGGTGCTTATCAAGTCGAAGAAAACGGCAAAAAAATTACGTTCCTTGATACACCAGGGCATGCTGCGTTTACAACAATGAGAGCACGCGGTGCGAAAATTACAGACATCACAATCCTAGTAGTAGCAGCTGATGATGGTGTTATGCCGCAAACAGTTGAAGCTATTAACCATGCGAAAGCTGCAGAAGTTCCTATTATTGTTGCTGTCAACAAAATGGACAAAGAAGCAGCAAATCCTGATCGTGTTATGCAAGAATTGACTGAGTATGGACTTGTTGCTGAAGCATGGGGCGGAGATACGATCTTTGTACCGATTTCAGCTATCAAGGGTGAAGGTATTGATTCCTTGCTTGAAATGATCTTACTTGTCAGTGAGGTTGAGGAATACAAAGCAAACCCTGACCGCAATGCAGTTGGAACTGTTATTGAAGCACAGTTAGACAAAGGCCGCGGTTCTGTGGCAACATTGCTTGTTCAAAATGGAACACTAAAGGTTGGAGATCCAATCGTTGTTGGAAATACATTTGGCCGTGTTCGTGCAATGGTGAATGATCTTGGCCGCCGTGTAAAAACAGCTGGTCCATCAACACCAGTTGAAATTACAGGTCTAAATGATGTTCCTCAAGCCGGCGATCGCTTTGTTGTTTTTGATGATGAAAAAACAGCCCGCAGTGTCGGGGAATCACGTGCAACTCAAGCATTGCAGGCGCAGCGCAACGAGAAAACACGTGTTAGTCTTGATAACCTGTTTGAACATATGAAACAAGGGGAAATGAAAGACTTAAACATCGTTGTGAAAGCTGATGTTCAAGGTTCTGCTGAAGCACTTGTGGCTGCATTGCAGAAAATTGATGTTGAAGGTGTTAACGTACGCATTCTTCATACAGGTGCTGGTGCAATCAATGAATCAGATATCACACTTGCTGCAGCATTTAATGCGATTGTAATCGGATTTAACGTACGCCCTGACAATAATGCAAAACGTGCTGCTGATGCTGAAAATGTAGATATTCGTTTACACCGCATTATCTATAAAGTAATCGAAGAAATCGAATTGGCAATGAAAGGTCTTCTTGATCCTGAATTTGAAGAGAAGATCATTGGTCAGGCAGAAGTTCGCCAAACATTTAAAGTGTCTAAGGTTGGAACAATTGCTGGTTCATATGTAACTGATGGAAAAATCACTCGTGATTCCGGCATTCGCCTAATCCGTGATGGCGTAGTTATTTTCGAAGGTGAAATTGACGCTTTAAGACGTTTCAAGGATGATGCGAAGGAAGTAGCTCAAGGCTACGAATGTGGTGTGACGATTAAAAACTTTAATGATGTTAAAGACGGGGATGTCATTGAAGCATTTGTTATGGAAGAAATTGAGCGTAAATGATCATTGGCTTAGCAGCCTGTGAATGTATTATTTACGATGCACATTCCCTTAAAGAGAAAAGAGCCGTTCTGCAAAGGATTATTTCAAGGTTAAAGCAGAAATATAATATATCCGTATCAGAGGTAGATTATCAGGATGTATGGCAGCGGACAAAAATAGCGATTGTAGCAGTATCCTCTGCAAAGAAATATACTGAACTAGAGCTTGATAACGCCCTGAAATACATTGATTCTTTTCCTGAAATAGAACGGACGATTACGGATATAGAATGGCTCTGAAAATACACCTGCACAACAATGAATTTTTTCTGCAGAGTGTTAAATGCTATAGATAGACAGCATGATCACAACGAGTAACTTGATATGCTGTAGGATAAGAGGTGAAAACACGATGAGCCTTAGATCAAACAGAGTTGGGGAACAGATGAAAAAAGAGCTTGGCGAAATCATCGGCCGAAAGATTAAAGATCCGCGCATTGGATTTGTAACGGTAACAGATGTTCAGGTTACAGGTGATCTTCAACAAGCTACTGTTTATATTTCTGTACTTGGCGATGAGGAACAAAGAGAAAACACATTGCGAGGTTTAGCGAAGGCAAAAGGATTTATTCGTTCAGAAATTGGGCAAAGAATCCGTCTCCGCAAAACACCGGAAATTCTTTTTGAATTCGATGAGTCAATTGACTACGGAAATCGCATCGAATCGCTGCTTCATCAAATTCAAGATGAACAACGTTCAGATGATAAGGAATAACATGAGTTAAAAATGGATAGACACTTTTGTCTATCCATTTTTTATGAAAAATTATCCTTTTACTAGGAGGAATTGCAATGGAAGGCATCATTCCCTTATGGAAGCCAAAAGGCATGACATCACATGACTGTGTATTTAAACTGAGAAAAATTCTAAAAATGAAGCGGATAGGTCATACAGGAACACTTGACCCGGATGTAACAGGAGTTTTGCCGATTTGCTTAGGCAGGGCCACAAAAGTGGCAGAATACATAACAGATGCAGGAAAAGCGTATGAGGGTGAAGTGACATTAGGGTTTTCAACAACAACTGAAGATCGTTCAGGTGAAATGGTCGAAACGAAAATAATCACTGAGGAATTTTCTCGCAAGCAAATTTTGACTGTATTAGATGAATTGACAGGAACGATTACGCAGACGCCGCCTATGTATTCGGCTGTAAAAGTGAATGGCAAACGTTTATATGAATATGCACGCAAAGGAATTGAAGTAGAGCGTCCTTCGAGAAAGGTGAATATTTATAGTATTGAGCTATTGGATGATCGGGAGATTTTCACTGGAGAGACAATCTCCTTTCGCTTCCGTGTGTCGTGCGGAAAGGGAACTTATATTAGAACACTTGCTGTGATGATTGGTGAAAAGCTTGGTCTTCCTGCGCATATGTCAGATCTTTCAAGAATCCAGTCAGCAAGCTTTACAGTATCTGATTGCCTGACACTTGCAGAGATTGAAGAAAAAGCCGAAAACGGTACAATCGAAGAGGCTCTCTATCCTCTTGAGACGGGACTTTCTGATTTGCCGAAATATGAAATAAATGATACATTAGCAATGAAAGTGAAAAATGGCGCTGTTCTTGAGACGCCAGAGGAGCTCTTAACGATTGCCGGCCCTATTCTCGTTTCAGATAAAAATGGCAGAGCGTTGGCAATCTATATGAATCATCCCGAAAAGCACGGTCTAATAAAGCCTGCAAAAGTTTTGCGCAATGAATAGTCATTTCGGCGCTTGAATAGAAAAGGTGAGTTTTTGTGAAAGTTATATACATTCATCATCCACATGAATTAAAGCAAAGCGATTTTCCTGAGCTGTCTATAGCATTAGGCTTTTTTGACGGTGTTCATCTTGGCCATCAAAAAGTGATTCTTGAAGCAAAAAAGACAGCAGAAGAAAAGGGAATTAAGAGTGCTGTCATGACTTTTGATCCCCATCCTTCAGTTGTACTGGGAAAAAGCGTACAGCATGTTGAATATATTACCCCGCTGGATGTGAAAATTTCGTTAATTGAACATCTTGGGATTGATTATTTATTTGTTGTGCATTTTACAAAGGAATTTGCGAGTCTCCTGCCCCAGGAATTTGCTGATTCCTATTTAATTGGCTTAAATGTTACCTGCGTAACAGCTGGATTTGATTACTCCTATGGAAAAATGGGCAGAGGAACGATGGAAACACTGCCGTTTCATTCTCGCGGTCAATTTCAGTCAGCGATTGTTCCGAAGCTTGAATGGGAGGAAGGCAAAATCAGCTCCACTAAAATAAGAAGCATGATTGCTGCTGGGAAAACAGCTGAACTGCCTGCTCTGCTTGGCAGGTTCTATACTACATCGGGAACAGTCATTCACGGTGATAAACGCGGCCGGACGATTGGCTTTCCGACAGCAAATGTTGAGCACTCCGAAGATTACTTAATACCGCCAACTGGTGTATATGCCGTTAATATTCAAATAGAGGGCAAATGGCATGAAGGTGTATGCAATATTGGCTATAAGCCAACCTTCCATAATGAAAAAATGAAAAAGCCTTCTGTTGAAGTTCATATATTTGAGTTTAACGAGGATATATATGGGAAGACTGTTACCATTGAATGGCATAAACATCTGCGCAGCGAAAAGAAATTCGCTGGGATCGACGAACTCGTTAAGCAAATTAATCAGGATAAAGAAGAAGCTGCCGTTTATCTGAAAGAATTAAAATAAAGTCATAATATGATTAAAATCTAACTGGCAGAATTCAACCTGAACTCTTTTCGTGACAAAAAACGTCGATTATCCTTGCATTTTAAAAGGAAAAGATGTATTCTTAATAACGTATTAAAAAAGAACCTTTGCTTGGCAAGTCGAGTCACCGACGCTTGCTCAGTAACAGGGGATATCTATTAGGAGGTGAACCGGATGGCAATCACAAAAGAACGTAAAAATGAACTTATCGCTGAGTACAAAACTCATGAAAGTGATACTGGATCTCCAGAAGTTCAAATCGCTGTCCTTACAGAAGAAATCAACAACTTGAACGATCATTTACGTACGCACAAGAAAGACCACCACTCTCGTCGCGGTCTTCTTAAAATGGTAGGTAAGCGCCGTAACTTACTAACTTACCTTCGTAACAAAGACGTTCAGCGTTACCGTGTGTTAATCAACAAGCTTGGTTTACGCCGATAATAAGAATGCTTATAAAGCAGACTTATGTCCGGCTTTATATTCTAATGTCTTATTTCAGAGAAGCGGGATTTTTCCCGCTTTTTTATTAGCAAAAAAAGCTGCTTTTTTTATATTCAATACATAACTGATTACATTTTACAGATTAAAAAAAGTGTGCATACTAGTGAATGTATAATTGTTTTATAAAAGCTGATTTGTGGTTGATTTAAATAGTGTTTAGCTTCAGTGTCTAGTCCTTCTACAGTCATATGCGGGTCACTGACGAAAGGTCAAAGAAACGACCTTCTGTCTGCCTCGTCCTAGGCTTATCAGGGCTGAATTTGGTGCTAACGCTTTCTTTAATGAATGTTAAGCATATTGCTTTTCGATAAATTATGGGTGGAGTTTTCCTCCCTTTGTAAGTGAAATGGCAGAGAGGGGTACAAATATGGGACAAGATAAACATGTCTACAGCCTTGAATGGGCTGGTCGTAAGCTGACTGTTGAAGTTGGCCAGCTTGCAAAGCAAGCAAATGGTGCTGTATTAGTTCGTTATGGCGATACAGCTGTATTAAGCACAGCAACTGCTTCAAAAGAACCGAAAAACTTAGATTTCTTTCCGTTAACGGTTAATTATGAGGAGCGTTTATACGCGGTTGGTAAAATTCCGGGAGGCTTCATTAAGAGAGAAGGCCGTCCGAGTGAAAGAGCAATTCTTGCAAGCCGTCTAATTGACCGTCCGATCCGTCCGCTTTTCGCTGATGGTTTCCGTAATGATGTACAAGTTGTCAGCATGGTTATGAGTGTGGATCAGGACTGCTCTTCCGAAATGGCTGCGATGTTCGGATCATCTTTAGCATTAAGTGTATCTGACATTCCTTTTGGCGGACCTATTGCTGGAGTAACAGTTGGAAGAATCGATGGTAAATTCATCATCAATCCGTCTGTTGCACAAACTGAGCAAAGTGATATTCATTTAGTCGTTGCCGGTACTAAAGACGCGATTAACATGGTTGAAGCTGGTGCGGATGAAGTACCTGAAGAAACAATGCTTGAGGCAATTATGTATGGACATGAAGAAATCAAACGCTTGATTTCTTTCCAGGAAAAAATTGCTGAAGAAATTGGCAAAGACAAAATGGAAGTTGTTCTTTATCAAGTAGATCAAGAGCTTGAAGCTGAAGTTCGCAGCATTTGTGAAGAAAAAATGATTAAAGCGATCCAAGTACAAGAGAAGCATGCACGTGAGGCTGCTATTAAAGAAGTAAAAGTTGAAGTTGTTTCTCAATACGAGGAAAAAGAAGCAGACGAAGATCAGCTTAAGCAAGTAAAACAAATCCTTGATAAAATTGTTAAGGGTGAAGTAAGACGATTAATTACAGAAGACAAAGTCCGTCCGGATGGCCGTGGATTAGAAGTAATCCGCCCGCTTTCTTCTGAAATAGGATTACTTCCGCGTACTCACGGCTCTGGTCTGTTTACTCGCGGGCAAACACAGGCACTTAGCATTTGTACACTTGGAGCGCTTGGTGATGTGCAAATTTTAGATGGATTAGGCATTGAAGAAGAGAAACGCTTCATGCACCACTATAATTTCCCTAATTTCAGTGTTGGTGAAACTGGACCTATTCGTGGACCTGGCCGCCGTGAAATTGGACATGGAGCACTTGGTGAGAGAGCATTAGAACCGATTATTCCATCAGAAAAAGATTTTCCATATACAATTCGTCTTGTTTCTGAAGTATTAGAATCCAATGGTTCAACTTCTCAAGCTAGTATTTGCGCAAGCACTTTAGCTATGATGGATGCAGGTGTGCCAATTAAAGCACCAGTTGCTGGTATTGCAATGGGTCTAATAAAATCAGGTGATCATTATTCCATTTTGACGGATATTCAAGGTATGGAAGATCATCTTGGTGATATGGACTTTAAAGTAGCAGGTACATCAAAAGGTGTTACGGCATTGCAAATGGATATTAAAATTGAAGGCCTATCCCGTGAAATTCTGGAAGAAGCCCTTCAGCAAGCAAAAACAGGCCGCATGCAGATTTTAGATTCTATGTTAAGCACGATTGCAGAGCCAAAACAAGAGCTATCTCAATATGCACCTAAAATTCTTATGCTTAGCATCAATCCGGATAAAATCCGTGATGTAATTGGGCCAAGCGGAAAACAAATCAATAAGATTATTGAAGAAACTGGCGTTAAAATTGATATCGAACAAGATGGAACAGTCTTTATTTCTTCTATTAATGAAGAAATGAACCAAAAGGCTAAATCCATTATTGAAGATATCGTACGCGAAGTAGAAGTAGGACAAATGTATTTAGGAAAAGTTAAACGGATTGAAAAATTCGGTGCATTTGTTGAAATCTTCAATGGCAAGGATGGACTTGTTCATATTTCTGAATTGGCAGAAGAACGTGTTGGCAAAACGGAAGATGTAGTTTCCATTGGTGACGAGATTCTTGTTAAAGTAACAGAAATTGATAAGCAAGGCCGTGTGAACTTATCAAGAAAAGCTGTCCTGCGCGAACAGCGTGAACAACAGGAAAAGGCACAGCAATAAGCTATTTGAACCAATAATTAATATCGTTTAAGAAAGTCAGGGAATTTCCCTGGCTTTTTCCTACATATATTCAAGCGGCAGTTTTGATTTCATCTGGCTCTAGATAGTGTGATCACCCTTACTGGATGGAAAACTTGTCTGGCTGTTGCACGAGATGAAGAGCTGCTTAACACCACTTGGCTATGTAACTGTAAAAAGAGATTATGAGATAAAACTAAATGTATGCACGTATTCTTCGTTCTACCTTGTCCCCTCAAAACATACTTTGTACTGAGGAGGCGTGTGGAATGAAAAAATTAGTAATGCTGATCAGCATTTGTTTTATTTCCTTTCTAATAGTTAATAATTCATTGACGACTACATATGTTGCAAATCTAAAGACAGAAAGCATTGCAGTTACAGGTCAAACAAAACCGCTGCTGGATGAAATTAAAGAGAAAGCAGAGCAATATAATATTGCTCCTGCAGATGCAAAAATTGATCGTGTCTGGAAGGCTTTGCCTGGGTTAAATGGGGTAAAAGTGAATATAGAGGAATCATATAAAAAAATGAAGAAGGATAATGTATTTGACGAGGATAAGCTTGTATATGATCAAATACCGCCTAAAACTCATTTAAGTGATCTTCCTCCATCTCCTGTCTATAAAGGTCATCCTGATAAACCAATGGTGTCGTTTATTATTAATGTCGCATGGGGAAACGAATATCTGCCTGATATGCTTGCAACATTAAAAAAACATCATGTTTCTGCCAGTTTCTTTTTAGAAGGCCGCTGGACGCAGAATAATCCTGATCTCGCTAAAATGATTGCGGCGGCAGGACATGAGATTGGCAACCATTCTTATACACATCCGGATATGAAAAATGTATCTGCTGCAAAAGCACGTGAGGAAATCAAAAAGACAAATGAAGTAATTGAGGCCATTTCTGAAAAAAATACAAAAGTTCGCTGGTTTGCTCCCCCTAGCGGAAGTTATCGGGATGAAATCGTATCAATAGCTGCCAAAGAAGGATTAGGAACGGTTATGTGGACAGTTGATACAATTGATTGGCAGAAACCCGCCCCAGAAGTACTGATTAAAAGGGTAATGGACAAGGTGCATAATGGAGCAATGATCTTAATGCATCCAACGAAGTCAACAGCAGACTCTCTCGATCGTCTTATAAAAGGGCTGAATAGCAAAAATCTCGAAATCGGCACAGTGTCTCAGCTCCTGGACGAGCGCAGAATTTTTGCTGAAGAACAAAAATAATAATCAGCAATTTGGAAAAAGTAACTATAATGATATAAACTAATACCGTATGCACTGTAAATGGTTTGAGGGGGTCAGACCTGTGCGGCAGCAAAAGCTCCAGTTGAATACATAGGACCTTGAAGATTTCCGCACGAAATGCAGCACTGTAATAAAGCGGAAGGTGCCCTCAATTATTTAGCGGTTTGGAGCTAACAGCAAGCAAAGAACAGGAGGAAATATTTTGATAAAAAAATATACTTGTCAAAATGGGGTAAGAGTTGTACTAGAAAATATTCCGACTGTCAGATCCGTCGCAATTGGCGTTTGGATTGGAACAGGTTCAAGAAATGAACATGCTGAAAACAATGGAATCTCGCATTTTTTAGAGCATATGTTTTTTAAAGGTACAAAAACAAGATCAGCCAGAGAAATAGCAGAGTCATTTGACAGCATTGGCGGACAAGTTAATGCCTTTACTTCAAAAGAGTATACTTGCTATTATGCGAAAGTATTAGACACACATGCTAATTTTGCTTTGGACGTATTGTCAGATATGTTCTTCCATTCAACATTCGTTGATGAAGAGTTAAACAAAGAAAAAAATGTAGTTTATGAAGAAATTAAAATGTATGAGGATACGCCGGACGACATTGTACATGATATTTTGAGTCAGGCAATTTATGAAAATCATCCGCTGGGTTATCCTATTTTAGGAACAGAAGGCACACTTGCAACCTTCAATGGAGATACGTTAAAAGAGTATATGTATGAAAACTATACTCCTGAAAATGTGGTTATTTCCGTTGCGGGGAATATAGACGAAAGTTTTATTAATGACGTAGAAAAACTATTTGGTTCCTATGAAGCTTCAAAAAAAGCAAGAACGACGGAGAAGCCTTCCTTCCATCCGAATCGTCTTGCACGGAAAAAAGAAACGGAACAGGCACATCTATGTTTAGGATTTGAAGGCTTGCAGGTTGGCCATGAAGATATGTACAGCCTAATCGTATTAAATAATATTTTAGGCGGAAGCATGAGCAGCAGACTTTTCCAGGATGTAAGAGAGCAAAAAGGGTTAGCATATTCTGTTTTCTCTTATCATTCTGCTTTCCAAGACAGCGGCATTGTAACATTATATGGAGGTACTGGTGCAAATCAGCTTGATGTTCTCTATGATACAATGCAGGAAACACTGGAAAAATTAAAGGCAGAAGGCATTACCGACAAAGAATTAAGCAATAGCAAGGAACAAATGAAGGGAAGCTTAATGCTGAGCCTAGAGAGCACCAACAGCCGCATGAGCCGAAACGGTAAGAATGAATTAATCTTAGGCCGTCACCGCACATTGGATGAAATCGTGGAAGAAATTGATGCCGTGACAAAATCCTCTGTTGATGAAATGGCACAAACCATTTTTAATAATCAGTTCTCAGTCGCGCTGATTAGTCCTGCCGGGGAACTGCCTAAGAATTTATAAGCCCGGGCATTAGTTGTAAGATGCACATTCGATAAATCCACATAACAATAGTATGACTGTATATTCAAAAGCTTAGAGATGAACTTCTCTAAGCTTTTTTCATGCTAAACTCCTGAAAGGGGCTTAGCATGAATAAGCGGAGAAATATAAGCGGAGAAATTCCCCTTATTTATAAAATAACGCTAAAATTAGCTAAAATAGACGGAGAGATTCCGACTATTACCTTAAAATACGAGAAAATCAAGGTTTATATTAGGGATAGTCGGAAAAACTCCCCTTATTTTCCCCGAAAAGAGCTCAATTTTAGATTTAAGCGGAAAATCTCCGCTTATTTTACCCATCGATTTAATGAATAAGGCGGATGCGGATCCTAGCCTGCCGGGGAACTGCCAAATAATGAACCAAACTGAGCCATGCCAGATGCCAGTTTGCAGAATAGTGGATTACAAGCATATCAAATACGATCAAACAGGCTTAGAGATGGTCTTCTCTAAGCTTTTTCACTTCTGAAAGGTGCTTAGCATGAAAAGCGGGCCAAAATATAAGCGGAGAAATTCCCCTTATTTATAAAATAACGCTAAAAACAGCTAAAATAGACGGAGGAATTCCGACTATTACCTCAAAATACGTGAAAATCAAGGTTTTTATAATGAATAGTCGGAAAAACTCCACTAGCATTGTAAAAATATCCACAATGACACGTTAATGTTGATTTATATTACTTTTATGTATGTTTTTACCATTCTGGTTTCTAGGTTCTGAGCCAATAAGTCAGAGGGGGTGTAATCGAACCCAGTCATCCAAAAATTGGATTATTTTCTTTTTTTCTTATATTTTGCCATCGAGCTAGTACTTATCCCCACTGGTTTTACAATGGCCACACCTGCATCATTAAGTTCAATTTCATTTGGTGGGTGGTGGCTCTTTTGCCTTCCTTTCGATGTTCTTTTTGGTATACGGTGTAACTCTTGGAGAAAACTTTTCCATGTCCTATCGGAATGGATGCGGAGTAAGGTAAGTACTTTCCAGGTAGTCTTTTTTGTTTTCTCAACTAGCCGAATATATAAAGTGACACAGTACGCCGTCATCGCAAAGAAAATCTGATTCCAGATTCCTTGTGGTTGGGTACTTTGTAGTTTAACTAAACGTAAATGCTGTTTCATCCACTTGAAAAACAGTTCAATGATCCAACGGTGCCGGTACAATTCGGTTACTTCTTCTGATGTCAAATCCCATCGGTTGGTTACAACACGGTATTCTTTCCCCTCTTCATCCGTAAATTCAACGAGACGAAGGGGTTGTTCCATGGATCTGAAGTTACTCCCCATGACGACTAAGGCGTCTAGCTTAACCCTACCTCCATCGGGTACTTCATAGGATTTTATCACGTTCGCCTTATGCTTAGCTTGGATACGCATCGCGAATGGAATCTGGTTTTCCACCCAATAGTCCATTTTTTTGTAATCCACATAGCCACGGTCCATCACATGGGTCGCATGAGCATCTGTCACGAGCTCAAGCATAACTTCTCGATCATCCACATTACCTGTAGAAGGAATGACCATGTCGGGATAAGCTGTGCCAGGATCCGTTATGACAATCCGAGTATGGAGCTTCACACAATTACTGTGCTTTGTAAAATACGTCCATTTTCCGAGTGTAGGTCCAAGAAGCAGAGAAGAAGAATCTACGAGATGAAGACGCCCCAAAGAAGGGATCCCTTTTCCGTGACTTGTCAGCTTACTCAATTGGCTAACAGCGTCAAGAAATAACTGTCGTGGAAGAATGGAAGGTAAAGTATTGACTCGACGACATAGTTGAGAAGCACTAATACTAGTAAGGCCAAACAGTTCCTCTGTCCCTTCCATGGCACGAATACGTTCTTCTGTTTCCTCGTAGGATTTCCAATTCCCCAATTGCATGGTGACACAAATCTTCATTAAGTTAGCGGTGGTCAGTTTTTTTACACCAATGTCTAAAAATGAACACTTAAATGTTTCAAACGGTAAGAAAGATAGGAATTTACTAAATACATTCTGATCTGATATAATGTTATCCATGAAAGTCTCCTTTAGTAGCAGTCACGGATAACGTGGGTTCAGCTTCTACTTTAGGAGACTTTTTTGTTTTCGTCCATAAAATAGCCTCCTATTTTTTAATTAATAGGGGGTTATTTGTGGCCTGTGGATACATATGCAATGCTAGTGGAAAATGTCCGCTTATTTTATCCATCATTACAACGAAAAAGAGGGCTGCTGTATTAAAAGCACATATTCCACCCTCACGTTTTACCATAACCTATATTTTCTACAATGTGGGTCGTTAAATCACTTCTAAATAGAGAACTTGGTCAATAAAATAGTACAAAGAATACGAAGACTTAATAATTGGAGGCTTCCGCATGCGACTGAGTGAACTTAGCGGCAAAGAGATTGTCGATGTAAAAAAAGCTGAACGGCTTGGTGTACTGGGTCAAACAGACTTAGAGATTAATGAAACCACAGGGCAAATACAGGCATTGCTAATTCCGAATGTTAAATGGTTTGGATTTAAGCGGCAAGGCACGGAGGTGCGTGTACCTTGGAGCCATATACAAAAAATCGGCAATGACATGATCATCATTGATATTCCTGATGGAACTGAATAAGACAAAGAGCGAATAACCGCATGGAGTTATTCGCTCTTTTTATGTTGGAAAACTCACCGAATGATTCTTATGAACATAAGATGTTGAAGTAGTTCAGTAAAAGAGTCTATATGGATTCTTTAAAAGAAGGTGAGTGTTGCATGCTGACAGGATTACAAATCGCAGTTATCGGCGGAGATGCAAGGCAGCTGGAAATTATTCGCAAGCTAACCGAGCTGGATGCAAAGCTATCCTTAATTGGCTTTGAGCAATTGGATCACGCTTTTACCGGAGCGGCAAAGGAAAAACTTGATGAAGTTGATTTTTCGAATATAGATCACATTATTTTGCCTGTTGCAGGAACAAGTCTGGAAGGAAAAGTCGAAACCATCTTTTCAAATGAAAAGGTTTATTTAAATCAAGAAATATTAGACCAGACTCCTTCCCATTGCACGATTTACTCCGGTATTTCGAATGATTATTTAACCGAAATTACGGAAAAGGCAAATCGCAAACTTGTGAAGCTCTTTGAGCGGGATGATGTAGCCATCTATAATTCAATTCCCACTGTTGAA
The DNA here is from genome assembly GCF_001636345.1 of Cytobacillus gottheilii. GTDB lineage: Bacteria > Bacillota > Bacilli > Bacillales > Cytobacillaceae > Cytobacillus > Cytobacillus gottheilii. The sequence continues at coordinate 2,754,485 of NZ_KV440945.1, read as the reverse complement.
GGAACCATTATGATGGCGATTCAGCATACTGATTTTACCATTCATGGCTCAGAAATTACCGTTTTGGGTCTTGGACGTACAGGTATGAGCACAGCGAGAACATTTCAGGCCTTAGGCGCTAAAGTAAAAGTTGGAGCGAGACAGAGTGCACATATTGCTAGAATTACTGAAATGGGAATGACTCCGTTTCATATGGATGACATTGAAAAAGCTGTTGCAAATACAGATATCTGCATTAATACGATCCCGCATCTTGTCTTAACAGCTTCTGTTATCTCCAAACTGCCTGTTCATACATTAATCATAGATTTGGCTTCAAAGCCGGGCGGTACCGATTTCAGATATGCTGAAAAACGTGGAGTGAAAGCATTGCTGGCTCCAGGTTTACCGGGGATTGTGGCGCCCAAAACAGCAGGGCAGATTTTGGCTAATGTATTAACTCAGTTAATAGGAGAAGAATTACAGACAAGAAAGGAGCAGCAATCATGAGCTTAAAAGGAAAACGCATCGGCTTCGGTCTAACAGGCTCGCATTGTACGTATGATGCAGTCTTTCCTGAAATCGAAAAACTTGTTAATGCTGGCGCGGAAGTTATTCCAGTAGTTACTTTTACGGTGAAAAACACAACAACTAGATTTGGAAAAGGGGAAGACTGGGTAAAGCGCATCGAAGATTTAACAGGCAACAAGGCAATTGACTCGATTGTTGCTGCTGAACCTCTTGGTCCGAAGCTGCCGCTTGATTGTATGGTTGTAGCACCATTAACTGGAAATTCAATGAGCAAATTTGCAAATGCCATGACAGATTCCCCTGTCCTGATGGCGGCTAAAGCGACATTGCGAAATGGCAGCCCTGTCGTTCTTGGCATCTCCACAAATGATGCTTTAGGTTTAAATGGTGTTAATTTAATGAGACTAATGGCAACGAAAAATATTTATTTTATTCCATATGGCCAAGATGATCCAGTGAATAAACCAAATTCTATGGTCGCAAGAATGACTCTAATCTCTGAAACAATTGAATCCGCCATCGAAGGAAGACAGCTTCAGCCTGTGATCGTTGAACGCTATAAAGACTAGTGTAATAAAAAAGGGAGCAAGTCTGCTGCAGAAGGAGCTTGCTCCAGTTCCATTTAAATGTGAAGTACCTCTATAATACAAAAACCCGCAAAACTTTCTCCACATATTCTTATGAAGTTCCGACATTTAAAAGAAGTGGTATAAAAACGTTCAATCCACCATACTGCTGGAGATCCAAAACCACAGAAAACATTGCTAATCCTAACATAATAAAAACTTATTCTTTAATGAGTGAATATGATAAAATGAAGTGGAACTCGATCTCTAGAGTTTAATCAAACCATACAGCTTTTGAATGATGTTTATGCTGTATTGGATTTTCGCGGTTTTTACCCACGATTTATTAAATGAAGATGAAATATATGGAGACGGAAGGGGAAACACGAAGTGAGCGAGAAAAAAGGATTTCATGTAGCTGTTGTAGGTGCTACTGGTGCTGTAGGACAGCAGATGCTGCAAACATTAGAAAAAAGAGATTTTCCAATCAGTAAATTAACACTGTTATCATCTGCACGTTCTGCAGGGAAGACAGTTTCTTTTAAAGGGGTAGAATATAAACTGGAAGAGGCAAAGCCGGAAAGCTTTCAAGGTGTGGATATTGCCTTATTTAGCGCTGGAGGCAGTGTTTCAAAAGAGCTTGCTCCTGCAGCTGTTGAGCATGGTGCAATTGTGGTCGATAATACAAGTGCATTCCGCATGGATGAGAATGTTCCTTTAGTTGTGCCAGAGGTAAATGAACAAGATTTATTGAATCACAAAGGCATCATTGCCAATCCAAACTGCTCGACCATTCAAATGGTTGTAGCACTGCAGCCATTGAAAGAAAAATACGGTCTTAAAAAAGTAATAGTATCAACGTACCAGGCTGTTTCAGGCTCTGGCGCTGCAGCTGTTGAGGAATTAACACAGCAAACACAAGCGATTTTAAATAATGAACCTTTTACACCAGAAATCCTGCCAGTAAAGGGAGACAAGAAGCATTATCAAATAGCTTTTAACGCGATTCCGCAAATCGATAAATTCACAGAGAACGGTTTCACTTTTGAAGAAATGAAAATGATCAACGAAACAAAAAAGATCATGCATAGCGAAGACTTAAAGGTTGCGGCTACATGCGTGCGTTTGCCGGTAGCTACGGGCCATTCTGAGTCCGTTTATGTTGAGCTTGACAGTGCGGATGCTGCTGTTGCTGACATTCAGGCTCTTTTAGAAAAAGCGCCGGGAGTGGTTCTTCAAGATCAGCCGCAGGAACAGATTTATCCTATGCCTGCTAATTGTGTTGGCAGCAATGATGTATTTGTCGGACGTATTCGTCAGGATATAGATGTGCCGGAAGGTTTCCATATGTGGGTTGTATCTGACAACTTATTAAAGGGCGCTGCCTGGAATTCTGTTCAAATAGCAGAAAGCCTGATTAAATTAGGGTTAGTTAAATAAAAACTTCAAAAGCTAAGAGAACATTAGAGGTGTTTAGATGAAAATCGTCGTGCAAAAATTCGGCGGAACATCTGTTAAAGATGAAGAAAGCCGCAGACATGCCTTAAGGCATATAAAAAATGCGATTGCAGATGGCTATAAAGCGGTAGTTGTTGTATCAGCAATGGGCCGTAAGGGAGACCCATATGCAACGGATACGTTGCTGTCGCTTGTTCAGTCAGGTGAAGCATTGATTAATAAAAGAGAAACCGATTTATTATTATCATGCGGTGAAGTCATTTCAAGTGTTGTATTTACAAATATGCTGCGTCAGGAAGGGATCTCAGCTACATCTCTTACAGGTGCCCAAGCTGGATTCCGTACTAACAATGATCATACAAATGCTAAAATTATTGATATGAAATGTGCGCGTCTGCTGAGCGAACTTGAGCATCATGATGCAGTGGTCGTAGCCGGCTTTCAGGGATCAGCTAAGAATGGCGATGTCACAACCATTGGCAGAGGCGGAAGCGATACATCTGCTGCTGCATTGGGTGCTGCATTAAATTCGGAATGGATTGATATTTTTACCGATGTGGAAGGAATCATGACTGCCGATCCGCGTATTGCGGAAAAAGCAAGACCATTATCAGTAGTCACCTATACTGAGGTTTGCAACATGGCCTATCAAGGAGCAAAGGTTATACACCCCCGTGCTGTAGAGATTGCCATGCAGTCTAAAATTCCGATTCGAATCCGCTCGACCTATAGTGATAGCCCCGGAACCCTTGTTACAACGATTAATCGCAACAGCAGGGGAACAGATATTAAAGAGCGTCCGGTAACTGGGATTGCTCACGTTCCAAACGTCACACAAATTAAAGTGGTCGCTAAAAAAGATCAATACAACCTGCAATCAGAAGTATTTAAAGCAATGGCTAATGAAGGAATAAGTGTTGATTTTATTAATATTTATCCTAACGGAGTTACTTACACGGTTACCGAAGAAATGACAGATCGGGCGATTTCCGTTTTGAAAGGTCTTGGTCACGAACCAAATTTTGAAAAAGCCTGTGCAAAGGTATCTGTTGTTGGAGCAGGAATGCAGGGTGTACCGGGAGTGGCTTCAAAAATTGTTACAGCTTTATCAGAGCAGGGTATTAGAATCCTTCAGTCTGCAGATAGCCATACAACCATTTGGGTGCTTGTAAAACAAGCAGATCTGGCAAAAGCGGTGAATGCACTGCACGGTGCCTTCCATCTAGAAAAAGACGCAGCAGAATACGAAAAAAAAGATCAATAAGCAACCGTACGAAGGAGTGGAACAATGATTCAATTTGGAAGAGTTTCTACAGCGATGGTCACACCATTTGACAGCAAAGGCCATGTAGATTTTATAAAAACAACACAGTTAGTCAATCATTTAATAGAGCATGGCACAGATTCTCTTGTTATTGCAGGAACAACAGGGGAATCACCTACGTTAACAAAGGAAGAAAAGCTTGCTTTGTTTCAGCATGTTGTCAAGGTTGTTGATAAGCGTGTTCCAGTCATTGCGGGAACAGGCAGCAACAACACGTACGAATCGATTGATTTAACAAAGAAAGCAGAAAAAATCGGCGTTGATGCTGTTATGATCGTTGCGCCATATTATAATAAACCAAATCAGGAAGGCTTATATCAGCATTTTAAAGCTGTTGCTGAAAGCACTGCACTTCCAGTGATGGTTTATAATATTCCAGGCAGATCAGTTGTTAATATGACACCTGAAACCATTATCCGCCTTTCTAAAATCCCGAATATTACAGCTGTTAAGGAAGCGAGCGGAAATTTAAATGCAATGACAGAAATCATTGCCGGCACAGCCGATGATTTTTCTCTATACAGCGGGGATGATGGCATTACACTTCCAGTACTTGCAATTGGCGGAGCTGGGGTTGTTTCAGTTGCATCTCACATTCTTGGAGATGAAATGCAAGAAATGGTTCATGCGTTCTTAAACAATGAAAACGAAAAAGCAGCAAAAATCCATCAAAAGCTGCTTCCTGTCATGGAAGGTCTTTTTGCAGCCCCTAGTCCGGCTCCAGTAAAAACGGCTTTACAAATGCGCGGACTTGATGTTGGCTCCGTTCGTTTGCCAATGGTTCCATTAACTCAGGAAGAAAGAGCAAAATTAGCAGAACTGATCTAAAACGTGAGAATGAAATGTAAGTCATACTGCCCATGATATACCCGAACAATTAGCAGATATTTTCCAGATAATCTGCTGAATTGTTCGGGTTTTTTATATAATCGAATAATGATTTTATAAGCGATAGAGTGGATCATCTATTTCTAATATCCTATCTAATAACCACTAAGACTGTGAAACAGTATTATGTTAATCAGTTTAATACCTGTAAAAGTGCATAGTGAAATGTACTAATGATGCGGAAATTCTATTATTTTCATAAAATTCAGATCAGTATTCCTAACTATTTGCATAATTCTGGTTGTCATCATTTTCATTGTTCAAGTATAATATGGATAACTGATTACGGTCGGCTAAAGAAATATAGGAGGAAACATACATTGAACAGACAGAATGAAAGCATCAAGATTACACCACTCGGGGGAGTCGGAGAATTAGGCAAAAACATGTATTTAGTGGAAGTGGACGAGGATATTTATGTTCTCGATGCGGGTCTTATGTATCCTGAAAATGAAATGCTGGGGATCGATATCGTGATACCGGATATTTCGTATTTAGAGCAAAACAAAGATCGCGTGGTCGGAATTTTTCTTACGCACGGACATGAAGATCATATCGGGGCATTATCGTATATTTTAAGAGTTCTGCAAGTGCCTGTATATGGAACGAAATTAACGCTGGCTTTAGCACAGGCAAAATTGAAGGAAAATGAATTTAAAGGCAAAGCACAGCTGATTGAAATTCAGGCTGAAACTCATTTGGAATTTGAATCTGCGCAGGTTTCTTTTTTTCGGACAACCCATAGCATACCCGACAGTGTCGGCATAAGTATACATACATCTGAAGGTGCCATTGTTTATACAGGAGACTTTAAATTTGATCAAGCGGCTTCAAGTTTATACAAAGCTGACATCGGCAAGATGGCCAGAATTGGGGAAGAGGGGGTACTATGCCTGCTCTCTGATAGTACCGAGGCAGAAAAACCAGGCTACACAAAGTCTGAGGCGATCGTATTGAAGGAGCTAATCAGCATCTTTGAACAAGCACAAGGCAGGATTGTAGCAGCAACCTTCGCGTCAGATTTAGTTCGCATGCAGCATATATTTGATGCTGCAGCTGAAACAGGAAGAAAAGTGGCAGTAGCCGGCAAAAGCCTGAAGAAAGTCTATCAAATCGCCCTTTCTTTGAATTATCTGCAAGTGGATGAAGATATGATCATTACTTTATCAGAAATCTCAAGTTATGATGATCAGCAGGTTGTTGTAATGACGACAGGTTCTCAAGGTGAACCAATTGAAGTCCTTCAAAAAATGGCCAAGCAATCTCATCGTCATATCAATATAAAAAAAGGTGATACAGTTCTAATTGCTGCATCAGTCGTTCCTGGAACAGAGCTATTTATTTCTAAAACTGTTGATATGCTCTATAGAGCTGGTGCAGATGTTATTTCCGGAAAAGGAACATTTAATACCTCTAGTCATGGCAGTCAAGAAGAATTGAAGTTTATGATTAATATGATGAATCCCAAATTCTTTATGCCTGTACATGGCGAATATAGAATGCTTAAAGCCCATGCTAAGGTTGCGGCAGAATGCGGCGTAGAAAAAAGCAATATCTTTATCCCGGATAAAGGAGAAAGCTTTGAATATAAAAACGGCATGTTCCGTACCGCCGGTAAAATTACTGCAGGGAATGTATTAATCGACGGAAGCGGTGTTGGCGATGTTGGGAACATCGTTTTAAGAGACCGTAAACTGTTATCACAGGATGGTATCCTCCTTGTCGTTGTCACGCTAAACAAAAAGGAAAAAAAGATTGCGGCTGGACCAGAAATCATCACCAGAGGATTTGTTTATGTGAGGGAATCAGAACAGCTGCTGATTGACGCCTCTCAGCTTGTCAAAGAGGTTGTTGAAAAGAAATTGGCTGAATCTTCATTTGACTGGTCATCTATTAAACAGGATATGCGCGACCATCTCTACCAATTCCTATACGATCAGACAAAACGCAGACCTATGATTCTGCCGATCTTAATGGAAGCATAAACGAATAGGAAACCTGGCAGATCTATCTGCCGGGTTTTTTTCTCTTCACTGCTGTTTGTCAGACCTAATCAGCGGCAGTCCCTTTCTGCTCCTAAAGGAATGTCATTATATCAGAATGAAATTCCAAGAACCGCTCATACTATCCATATATTGCTTGAAGGGAGAAATATGGATGGATCACCAAATGCAAAACAATGACGGCCAAGAGCAGCCAAAAGAGGACAGACCATCACCATTAATGGAAAAAATTCAGCAGCTTGGACAAACCAATGTACCGCAGCTGTCTCAAGACTCAAAAATTCACTGCTTAACGATTGTAGGACAAATTGAAGGGCATCTTCAGCTGCCTCCTCAAAATAAAACAACGAAATATGAACACTTAATTCCGCAAATTGTTGCAATTGAGCAAAATCCGAAAATTGAAGGATTACTAGTTATCTTAAACACGGTCGGCGGTGATGTAGAGGCAGGTCTTGCGATATCAGAGATGCTTGCTTCCTTGTCAAAACCTACTGTATCGATTGTATTGGGAGGAGGCCATTCAATTGGGGTTCCGATCGCTGTTTCCTGTGACCATTCATTTATCGCCGAGACGGCAACGATGACAATACATCCTATCCGCCTGACAGGCTTAGTAATTGGAGTACCGCAAACCTTTGAATATCTGGATAAGATGCAGGATCGTGTCATTAATTTCGTAACAAAGCATTCTAATATTGAAGAACAGCAATTTAAAGATTTGATGTTTGCAAAAGGCAATCTGACAAGAGATATTGGAACAAATGTCGTCGGATCTGATGCCGTGCAATATGGGTTAATTGATAGTGTTGGCGGTGTAGGTCCAGCATTGCAAAAATTAAATGAATTAATTGATATGAACAAGGACGAAAGTGAGGGTCTTGTTCAATGATTCTATATACAATGATGCCAGAGGAACTCATTTTCCCATTAGATTCAAGCACATACAATACTCAAAAGGTTGTTACTCATAATGGAATTCCTTTGCTTGTTGAAAAACTTGAGGGACCTGAATGCAGAGTGCTTCGTGTCATGAGCAGCGATCCAAACCATTATATGAACGATGCCTATATGCCTGGTACAAAAATTACGCTAACATAACCTAGCAATTTCTAAATATGCTATAATAGATTGGAAAAACAGAGAGCAGCCTTTATGGCTGCTCTCTCGTTTCATACATAGTGAAATACTTGCTAAGGAAAAAATAATCAAGATTTAGCCTAAAAACTAGCAAAGTGGTTTATCATGGTAATAACTATAAAAATAAGGTGATATGATGGCAAAAAAGAAGAGAAGACGCTCAAAAACAACAGACACGGTAAAAAGAACAATTAAGTTTGAACTGATTGCCCTTGCATTGCTAACGCTTGCTGTCATTTCCATTGCAGGTTTAGGTGCCGTCGGCAAGACCACCGTTCTTTTCTTCCGATTTTTTACGGGAGAATGGTATATGCTTTGCCTGTTAGGGTTAGCTGTTTATGCTGCATACTTAATGTGGAAAAGAGAAACACCCTATTTACTGAATAGAAGACTGATTGGAATCTATTTTATAGTAGCATCACTGCTGCTCTTAAGCCATGTGAAGCTATTTCAGCTTCTATCAAACGGAGGGCAATTTGATAATCCGAGTGTGATTTCAAACACATGGCAATTGTTTTGGATGGAAAGTGCAGGCGAAACAAGCACAGATGAGCTTGGCGGCGGGATGGTCGGGGCGATACTATTTGCACTATTTTATTTTTTATTTGATGAAGCCGGATCAAGAATTATCGCCTTTTTACTGATTATTATCGGTTTTATATTATTAACAGGCAAAACATTCGGCGAAACAGCCGGAAAAATGATGACTTCAATCTTTTCTTTTATAAAAAAACAATGGCTGGCTTTTATTGATGATCTTAAAGAATGGATTGGCGGTCAAAAGGATAAAAGAACGGAAAGAAAGAATCAGAAGCAAGCTGAAAAAAATGAACAGCAGGAAGTTGAAGAAGATCCTGTTATAACGATTAATTCAATGTCTGAGAATATTCAGGAAGACATTAAACCAGAGCCTATGATTTCCAGTTTCGCAGAAAGAGCATATATTCAGGAAGAAGAACCATCTGCAGCTATAACAGAAGAAACTGCTGAAGCAAAAGAGGAAGAAGATCCATTGCCACCGCAAATTACTTTTACGGAAGTGGAGAACAAAGATTATCAGCTTCCGCCGATGCGTTTATTAAAGCTGCCGAATCAAACAGATCAAAGCGGGGAATACGAGCTTATTCATGCAAATGCAGCTAAGCTTGAACGCACCTTCCAGAGCTTTGGTGTTAAGGCCAGGGTCACACAAGTGCATCTCGGACCAGCTGTAACCAAATATGAAGTACATCCGGATGTGGGTGTAAAGGTAAGTAAAATCGTCAGCTTAAATGATGATTTGGCACTTGCACTTGCTGCAAAGGATATTCGAATTGAAGCTCCAATACCAGGGAAATCGGCGATTGGGATTGAAGTGCCTAACTCAGAGGTGGCTATGGTATCGCTCCGTGAAGTCATCGAGACAAAAGGCAAGGACAAACCAGATGCGAAGCTTTTAATTGGCCTTGGAAGAGATATTACGGGTGAAGCGGTGATGGCTGAACTTAATAAAATGCCCCATTTGCTCGTTGCTGGTGCGACTGGAAGCGGAAAAAGTGTGTGTATTAATGGAATCATCACCAGTATATTAATGCGTGCAAAACCTCATGAGGTAAAACTCATGATGATAGATCCCAAGATGGTTGAATTAAATGTATATAATGGTGTACCCCATTTGCTGGCACCTGTTGTCACAGACGCTAAAAAAGCTTCACAGGCACTGAAAAAAGTGGTAAGTGAAATGGAAAGACGCTATGAGTTATTCTCTCATTCCGGAACTCGAAATATTGAAGGATACAACGAGTATGTAAAACGGCATAATGCACAGGAAGATGGACAGCAGCCGCTGCTGCCATATATTGTTGTAATTGTAGACGAGCTTGCCGATTTAATGATGGTCGCCTCCTCAGATGTAGAAGATGCCATTACAAGGCTTGCTCAGATGGCCAGAGCGGCCGGCATACATTTAATTATTGCGACGCAAAGGCCGTCTGTTGATGTTATCACAGGTGTTATTAAGGCAAATATACCTTCTCGAATTGCTTTTGCTGTTTCGTCTATGACTGATTCAAGGACCATACTAGACATGGGTGGCGCAGAGAAATTGCTTGGCCGCGGTGACATGCTGTTCCTGCCTGTTGGTGCTTCAAAGCCTGTTCGTGTACAAGGTGCATTTTTATCAGATGAAGAGGTCGAAGAAATTGTTGATTTTGTCATTGGACAGCAGAAAGCACAATATCAGCAGGAAATGATCCCTGAGGATGTGCCTGAAAAAACAGAAAAAGTGGACGATGAATTATACGATGAAGCAGTGGAGCTTGTCCTTGAAATGCAGACAGCCTCCGTATCAATGCTGCAGCGAAGATTCCGCGTAGGCTATACTAGAGCCGCCCGTCTCATAGATGAAATGGAGGCAAGAGGCATTGTCGGGCCATACGAAGGAAGCAAGCCGCGATCAGTGCTTCTCGGCAAGCCGGGAGAAGAAGCAAGTTCATAGAGCTAAAGAAGAAGGAAGTGTTCGATATGGACACTTCCTTTTTCTTTTGATCAAGATAGAATTAGTTGGAGTGTCGCTTTACATAGGTGTAATAGGGCAGAAGAAGAAACAGCTAGTTTTATGAAGAACGCTTTGTCTTCCTGGTATGCCTTGCAAAAATTCATATTATGCGCCATGTGATAAAAAATAATGAAAAAGTCTTGCGGCTGTAGCGGTCGTCAACATTTGACACCCCCCCTTTACATCCGCTTTACCGCACCTAAATGTGACATACTATTAAAAACGCTTACATTTATATTTATTGCTCAATTCTAAAATCAACAGGCAAAAATGGCTGATATGGGAAATGTAAACGATATCAAAATGGCAACAGTCCCAGTATATTCCTTTGTAAATGTTAGGCAATTTTAACAATTGAAATCTATCTATCTTTTTTCGACATTTTCATGAAATACTATTCCTTTATTGGGTAAAAAGTGTTATAGTATTTTCGATTAGTAGGAATGATTGAACATCAGAGGTCTGATGTCTTGAGAAAATGGGTTGGAGGAACACTGCATGTCTATTAAGTCAGATAACCGGCATTTATACTTGCAAGTCATCGATCGTTTAAAGCAGGACATTGAGGTAGGGTTATATAAAGAAAGAGAAAAACTCCCATCTGAGTTTGACCTTGCAAAACAGCTCGGTGTCAGCAGAGCAACACTGCGTGAGGCGCTAAGAATTCTTGAAGAAGAGAATATCATTATTCGCCGCCATGGAGTAGGAACTTTTGTGAATGCAAAGCCGTTGTTTACATCTGGAATAGAACAGCTGAACAGTGTTACAAACATGATACTGCAAGCTGGCATGAAGCCCGGAACCATTTTTTTAAGCTCAGTCACCCAAGGGCCAACTGAGGAGGATATTCGTCGTTTTTCATGTTCTATTGAGGAAGAAATTGCTGTGATCGAAAGGGTAAGAACCGCCAATGGTGAGCCGGTCGTCTATTGTATAGACAAAGTGCCTGAAAAAATCCTTCCAGATACCTTCTCACATGAGAAGGAGTCATTTTTGGATGTGCTGGGAACAGATGCTGGCCGGAAGATTACATATGCCATTGCACAGATAGAACCCATTGGTTATCACGATAAAGTTTCCCCGATATTAGAATGTGATCCTGAAACTGCACTGCTTGTCTTAAAGCAAATGCATTATGATGAAATGGACGAGCCAATCCTTTACTCGGTCAACTATTTCAGAGCTGACAAGTTTAGCTTTCATGTGCTCAGGAAGCGCATCTGATTTGGGTCTGATTCAATATCATTCATGAGCCTTGGATATACTACTAATATCAAAAACAATTTCTTTAGGGGGTACAAACGTTGAAAAAGCGCAAATTTGGTTTAGCAATGTCGCTAGTCCTAGCAGCAGGTACATTTTTAAGTGCTTGTGGCGGCGGTGAAGGAAACGATGCAGCCGACGGAGATAACGGTGGCGGAGATAGCACTGAAAATAACTTTACAGTTGCAATGGTAACAGATGTCGGTGGTGTTGATGATAAATCATTCAACCAATCAGCTTGGGAAGGTATTCAAGCATTTGGTGAAGAAAACGGCCTTGAAAAAGGGACTGACGGATACAACTACCTGCAATCTCAATCTGATGCAGACTACTCTACAAACCTAAACAACCTTGTTCGCCAAAAGTTTGACTTAGTATTCGGTATTGGTTTCATGATGGAAGGTGCAGTTAATGAAATTGCACAGCAGCAAGCAGATGCACACTTCTCAATCATTGATGCTGTTGTAGATCAGCCTAACGTAGCAAGCGTTCTTTTCAAAGAGCAAGAAGCTTCTTTCTTAGCTGGTGTTGCTGCAGCACTTACAACTGAAACAAACAAAATCGGTTTCATCGGCGGTATGGAATCTGAAGTTATCGAGCGTTTCGAAGCTGGTTTCCGTGCTGGTGTACAAGCTGTAGATCCTGCGATCACAGTTGATGTTCAATATGCTGGTGCATTCGATAAAGCAGAACTAGGACAAACAATTGCTTCAACAATGTATTCTTCTGATATTGATGTAATTTTCCACGCAGCTGGCGGAACTGGTAACGGTTTATTCAAAGAAGCGCGTGACTTAAAAGCTAACGATCCTGAAAGAAAAATTTGGGCTATCGGTGTTGACTCTGACCAAACAGCTGAAGGTGTAGTTGAAGCAGGCGGAGAAGAGCATAATATCGTATTGACTTCTGCTATGAAGCGCGTTGACGTAGCTGTTCAAGACGTTGCTAAACATGCAATGGATGGGGACTTCCCTGGCGGCGAAACAACAACTTACGGTTTAGCTCAAGATGGTGTTGGTCTAGCTCCTCTTAACGAAGAACTAGAAAACAAAGCAGACATCGAAACTGCTGTAAATGAGTGGATCGAAAAAATCAAAGCTGGTGATTTAACAATCCCTGGCACACTTGCTGAATTAGAAACTTTCTCAGCAGAGTAATGATACAACAAAGGAATAAGCGGTAGCCTGTTTTCGCCGCTTATTCCTTTTTTAAGGAAAAAAACGAAGTTGTCCCAATATTTTAACAGTAAAAAGTTAATTGAAGGTCAGAATTCGATCTTTACTCTGCCTTTCACTTAGCTGTTTACAACTAAATGAAATAAGGAAGTAAACTTGGCGCAGGCCAGGTTTTTATATGAGGCGGCAAGGTCTGACCTCTAACTACTAAATGTCCCCTTAATAAAGTGAGGAGTGAAAAAGATGGAATACGTGATCGAGATGCTTAACATCCGAAAAGAGTTTCCAGGCATCGTAGCAAATGATAACATTACGCTGCAGCTGAAACAGGGAGAAATACATGCATTATTAGGTGAAAATGGTGCAGGTAAATCAACGTTAATGAACGTTCTATTCGGTCTTTATCAGCCAGAAAAAGGCGAAATTAAAGTGAATGGAAAGCCTGTTCAAATCACCAACCCTAACATTGCAAATGAATTGGGAATAGGTATGGTGCATCAGCACTTTATGCTTGTCGATAAATTCACTGTAACTGAAAACATTATCTTAGGTAAAGAAACAACATCTGGTGGACGAATTGATATTAAGAAAGCGGAAAAGGATGTACGCGAGATTTCTGAAAAATATGGCCTTGCTGTGGATCCACAGGCATATATTTCTGATATTTCTGTAGGTATGCAGCAAAGGGTAGAGATTTTAAAAACGCTTTACCGCGGCGCAGAAATTTTAATATTTGACGAACCGACAGCTGTATTAACTCCTCAGGAAATTAAAGAGTTAATTCAGATTATGAAAACGCTCATTAAAGAAGGTAAATCTATTATTCTTATTACACACAAACTAAAAGAAATCATGGAAGTTTGTGATCGTGTAACCGTAATCCGAAAAGGTGTAGGGATTGGTACTGTAAATGTAAGTGAAACCAACCCGAATGATCTTGCCAGCTTAATGGTTGGGCGTGAAGTAACCTTTAAAACGGAAAAAACAGAAGCGAAACCAGAACAAGGCGTTCTGGAAATTAAGAGTCTGAATGTAAAAGACTCCCGTGGTCTTCCTGCTGTAAATAACTTGAATTTAGAAGTCAAGGCTGGAGAAATTGTAGGAATTGCCGGAGTAGATGGAAATGGACAATCAGAACTGATCGAAGCGATCACAGGATTAAGAAAGTCTGAAAGCGGTTCAATTAAGCTGAACGGCAAAGAAATTATCAATATGCCGCCAAGAAAAGTAACTGAAGCTGGCACGGGCCATATTCCTCAAGACCGTCATAAACACGGACTTGTCTTAGATTATCCGATTGGTGCAAATATTGCGCTGCAAACGTATTATAAGCGGCCGTTTTCTAAAGGCGGAGTACTGAATTACAAAGAAATTTATAAAAAAGCGAAGAGCTTAATTAAAGAATACGATGTTCGTACACCTAGTGAGTATACACTAGCACGTGCATTATCAGGCGGTAATCAGCAAAAAGCAATTATTGGTCGTGAAATAGACCGTAATCCTGATTTGCTGATCGCTGCTCAACCAACACGCGGTCTTGATGTTGGAGCAATTGAATTTATTCATAAGCGCCTGATTGAACAGCGCGACAATGGAAAAGCTGTTCTGTTAATCTCATTTGAACTTGATGAAATTATAAATGTAAGTGATAAGATTGCTGTTATTTATGAAGGAGAAATTGTCGCTATCGTTGATCCTAAAACAACTACTGAACAAGAATTAGGATTGCTGATGGCTGGTTCGAACCAGAAGAAAGAAGGTGTGCAGCATGCAGATGTCTAATCGCACAAAGAATATTATTGTTCCAATTATCGCTGTATTACTGGGAATACTAGTAGGAACAATTATTATGCTCATTACTGGCTATGATCCAGTTGCAGCCTTTGGAGCTTTATGGAATGGTGCTTTTGGTGATTCTTACTTTACAGGGGAGACAATCAGACAAATCACACCATACATTTTAGCCGGTCTAGCCGTTGCATTTGCTTTTAGAACAGGCCTATTTAACATAGGGGTTGAAGGGCAATTAATTGTCGGCTGGCTTGCAGCAGTTTGGGTTGGGGTTGCTTTTGAACTGCCTAAAGTTATTCACTTGCCATTGGCAGTCTTAGCTGGTGCAGCAGCAGGGGCATTATGGGCATTTATCCCAGGCCTTTTAAAGGCGAGATTTAGAGTCCATGAGGTTATTGTCACCATCATGATGAACTATGTCGCGTTGCATGTTACTAACTATATCATTCGTTCTGTGCTAGCAGAATCAAGTGACAGAACAGAATTAGTTCATCAGAGTGCTTCACTGCGTTCACCGTTCTTTGAAAGTTTAACTGACTACTCCCGTCTTCACTGGGGAATTTTTATAGCACTTATTTGCGTATTTATCATGTGGTTCATTCTTGAGAAAACGTCAAGAGGTTATGAGTTAAAAGCTGTTGGATTTAACCAGCATGCGTCTGAATATGCGGGCATGAATGTAAAATCTAATATCATTATGTCTATGGTCATCTCAGGTGCCTTTGCAGGTCTTGCAGGTGCTATGGAAGGGCTTGGAACATTTGGATATGCAGCCACAAAAGGCGGCTTTACCGGGGTTGGATTTGACGGAATTGCTGTTGCCTTGCTTGGTGCAAATGGACCAATTGGAATTATCTTAGCCGCTATTTTATTCGGAAGCTTAAAAGTAGGTGCACTAAACATGCCGCTTGAAGCTGGGGTACCGAATGAACTCGTAGACATTATTATCGCTTTAATTGTTTTCTTCGTAGCTGCAAGCTACATGATTCGCATGTTTATTGATCGTATTAGTAAAAAGGGGGTGAAGTAAGTGAGCTTCATGGATATATTAGTTATCATTATTCCGTCCACTTTATTATGGGCAGCTCCACTTATTTTCACTGCATTAGGCGGAACCTTTTCAGAGCGTTCCGGCGTAGTAAACATTGGTTTAGAAGGTTTAATGGTTATCGGAGCCTTTTCGGCGATTGTATTTAACTTAACCTTTGATGATGCACTTGGCGCTTGGACTCCATGGGTATCACTACTGGTCGCAATGGCTGTTGGAGCATTATTTTCTCTCATTCATGCTGTTGCTTCCATTACGTTTCGTGCTGACCAGACTGTATCCGGTGTTGCGATCAACCTATTGGCTGTCGGGGTTTCCTTATTCCTTGTTAAATTCTTTTATGATAAAGGTCAAACCGACATTATTCAAAAAGGATTTAGTAAAACGGATATACCATTCCTAAGTGATATACCTGTTATTGGAGAATTATTCTTCTCAAACACTTACTATACTTCGTTTGTTGCAATCTTCGTTGCGGTGATTGCGTGGTTTATCATCTATAAAACACCTTTTGGTCTGCGTCTTCGTGCAGTTGGGGAACATCCGATGGCAGCAGATACAATGGGGATTAATGTTACGAAAATCCGCTATATTGCGGTTGTTCTCTCTGGTGCACTTGGAGGAATTGGCGGCGGAGTTTACGCTCAGTCTATATCATCCGATTTTGGACATGCTACTATCAGCGGACAAGGGTTCATGGCTCTTGCAGCGATGATCTTCGGTAAATGGCATCCGCTTGGTGCCATGGGTGCAGCTCTATTCTTTGGATTTGCGCAAAGTTTAAGCATCATCGGCAACAGCTTGCCGTTCTTGGAAAACATTCCAAATGTCTACTTATTAATCGCACCATATGTGTTAACAATCTTAGCACTTACAGGATTTATCGGCCGTGCCGATGCACCTAAAGCTTCTGGTGTGCCTTATATTAAAGGAAGCAGATAATAAGTAAGTCAAATAAATTATAGCCGGATGATTATTCTTTAATCATTCGGCTTTTTTGTTTTTAGTAATCAACTACAAATGGGTGGCAATCGGAAGATTTTTTCTTCCTGCTATTTAGATGAAGGAATCTGTGTGGAGTGGAAAATAAGCGGAGATTTTACGCTTATTTTCAAAATTGTGCTATTTTCGGGCCAAATAAGCGGAGAATTTCCGGTTAAGGGGGGGAAAATCGCCTATTTGCACGTTTTTCGGTTAGATAGTCGGAATTTCTCCGTCTATTTAAGCCATTTTTAAGTGATTTTAAGAAATAAGCGGAATTCTTCCGCTTATTTATAAGATTTGTAATCCTGGTGTTTTTGAGGGCGAGAATCCTTAACTCCGCACATATTTCACCGTAGAAAGCGTGGAACAGCAGTACCACTGCACCGGCTGTTTAAATAGGTTTAATTTAATAATCCGCGTTTTAAAATCATGATTCCCTCCTGTTTGTAAGCCCTAAAAAAAACTGCTTCAACCTCCCCTTAAAAACTTCAAAACGCCGTCCTAAACCCTAATTCTTGATGTGTGGAAATGATTAGCATATGATAAAAAGACAATGCTGAGGTTAGCAGAAAATATCTCTTCGCTTTTGTACATATAATAAGAAAAGATGTGTTCAAAACCTGTGCTTGGTAAACACTGTGTTATGTATAATTGCAATTTATTATCTTTAAGATGATAAATTTTAACTTATTATGGAGAAACTGAGCCTATATAAAGGAGGAAGATACATGAGCGTTATTGATGAAAAGGTACAGCAGCTAAAAGGCTTTAAGCTGCATACGGTGAAGACCGCAAAATTTAAAACCAATACGATTGTCTGGAAAATGAAATCTCCATTAAAAAAAGAGACGGTGACAGCAAGATCGCTTTTGCCTCATGTACTGCAAAGCAATAGTGAGAAATATCCGACAACAGCTAAGCTTCGATCATACTTAGATGAACTTTATGGTGCATCCCTTTTTACAGACCTTTCCAAAAAAGGCGAATACCATGTGATGAGTTTTTCTCTTGAAATCGCCAATGAAAAGTTTCTATCAGATCAAACGCCATTATTAAAACAGGCATTTGATTTTCTGGCTAATATACTTACTTCTCCAAACACAAGCGGGAGCGCTTTTGATGCCAGCACAGTAGAAAATGAGAAAAGATCATTAAAGCAGAGAATTCAGGCTGTATACGATGATAAAATGCGTTATGCTAACTATCGGCTTGTTCAGGAAATGTGCAAAGAGGAACCTTATGCTCTACATGTGCATGGACAAATTGATGATGTTGATGCGATCACACCTGAAAGTCTATATGCCTATTATGAAACGGCTTTAAAAGAAGATGAATTGGATCTATATGTGATTGGTGATATTGATGAAAATGAAGTGGCAGCATATGCAAATGAACTGCTTCAATTTTCTGATCGTACACCGCAAGTTATGGACGTACGTCAAACTTCAATCAAGAAAGCGGATACGCATACGGTGAAGGAAGAGCAGGATGTAAAGCAAGGAAAGCTGAATATTGGTTATCGCACAAACATCCTTTATGGTGAAAAAGAGTATTATGCTCTGCAGATTTTCAATGGCATCTTTGGCGGATTTTCACATTCGAAGCTGTTTTTAAATGTGCGGGAAAAAGCCAGTTTAGCTTATTATGTAGCAAGCAGGCTGGAAAGTCATAAAGGCTTGATGATGGTAATGTCAGGGATTGATAACGGCAAATATGATCAAGCAGTCGGCATTATTGAAGAACAAATGAAGGCAATGAAAAACGGTGAATTTACAGAAGCTGAAATCGATCAAACCAAAGCGGTCATCAAAAATCAATTGCTTGAAACGGTAGACACCGCTCGGGGGGCAATAGAAGTACTCTATCATAATGTCGTTTCCGAGCATTCCGTTTCGCTGGATGAATGGCTCACAGGCATGGATGCTGTTACAAAAGAGGATATTGTTGCAGCAGCAGAAAAATGTGAATTGGATACCGTTTATTTCTTATATGGAAAGGGGGAGGCAAACTAATGGAAAAACTAACGTTTAATCAGCTGCAAGAAGATCTTTACTATGAAAAACAAAGCAATGGCCTGGATGTATATATTTTACCGAAAAAGGGCTTTAATAAAACGTTTGCTACATTTACAACAAAATATGGTTCAATCGACAATCATTTTCTGCCTCATGGAAAAGATGAATATGTCAAAGTTCCGGATGGAATTGCTCATTTTCTTGAACATAAGCTATTTGAAAAAGAAAAAGAGGATGTATTTCAGCAGTTTAGCCGCCAAGGAGCATCTGCTAATGCTTTTACATCGTTTACAAGAACCGCCTACCTCTTTTCAAGTACATCTAATGTAGAAAAAAACTTAGAAACCTTAATTGATTTTGTGCAGGAGCCCTATTTTACTGAAGCTACGGTTGAGAAGGAAAAGGGGATTATCGGCCAGGAAATTACAATGTATGATGACAATCCGGACTGGCGCCTTTACTTTGGCCTAATTGAAAATATGTTTAGCACACATCCGGTGAAGATTGATATTGCGGGTACAATTGAATCGATCTCACATATTACAAAAGATATGTTATATGAGTGCTACAATACATTCTATCACCCAAGCAATATGCTCTTGTTTATCGTTGGAACAGTTGATCCTGATGAAATCATGAATTTGGTGCGCACCAATCAGAATGCAAAGGATTATAAGGAACAGCCAGCGATTCAGCGCAAATTTGATGAAGAACCTGCAGCTAGTGACACGAAGAAAAGAGTCATGAAGATGAATGTGCAGACTTCAAAATGTCTTGTAGGAATAAAAAGTCATGAAACCGCTCAAAACGGTGAGCAAATGCTAAAGCACGAATTAAGCTTAAATATTCTCCTGGATATCATTTTCGGTAAAAGCTCAGAAAACTACAATGAGCTTTATAGTAAAGGGCTTATCGATGACACATTTTCCTTTGATTACACGCAAGAGCAAGGCTTTGGATTTGCCATGGTGGGCGGAGACACTCCAGATGCAGATCGTTTAGCCGATACGCTTGAAACCATGCTTTTAAAAGCAAAAGAAAAAGGACAATTGACAGAGGAAAGCCTGCAGCGTACAAAAAAGAAAAAGATTGGTGCATTCTTAAGAGCGATTAACTCGCCAGAATACATTGCAAACCAATTTACAAGATATGCTTTCAATGACATGAAGCTATTTGAAGTCGTGCCAATGCTTGAAAGCATTACTTTAGAGGATGTAGAGCAGGCAGCTTCCAGATTTATTGAAGAAGATCGCTTTACCGTTTTTCAAGTTTTGCCGAAAGCATAAGAGCTGTACTAAAAAGGGAGGAAACTCCCTTTTTTTGTACTTTCAGAAGTGTAAATTGACTGTCTGGAGAATTGCGTATGACAGCTGTTAAATAGTCAATTGTTTGTTTTATACCGCATGCCAAATAAGCATGTTTTCATGCAGTCTCATTTCAATTGAATCTTATGTTAGAATACCTATGATGATGTTTTTTGGAGTGAACTACATATGAAAAAATTTGCATTAGTAACCGGTGCGAGCGGCGGGATTGGTCAAGCAGTCTGCCGGGAGCTTGCCCGAAATGGCTATTCATTGTATTTGCATTATAATCAGAACGCTGCGCCAATTGAAAGCTTACTGCAGGAATTTGCTGCATACGGCGGGGAATATATCCCCATTCAAGCGGATCTTTCTGAAAGCGGAGGCTATAAAAAAATTGCTGCAGACATTTTCTCCCTTGATGAAATTGTTATTACGAGCGGAACTGCGCACTATGGGCTGTTTACAGATATTACAGCTCAGGATGCTGAGAACATGATGTATGTACACGCAACTGCACCGATGCTATTAACAAAAGAACTTTTGCCTAAGCTTATTACGAAGGGCTCAGGAAGCATTACAATTATTTCTTCGATATGGGGTCAGACAGGCAGTGCTTGTGAAGTTCTTTATTCGGCTGCTAAGGGTGCACAAATAGCTTTTGTAAAAGCGCTGAGCAAGGAGCTGGCTTTAAGCGGGGTCCGTGTAAATACAGTTGCGCCAGGAGCTATTTCAACAAATATGATGTCTGGTTTTTCTGAAGAAGATATAGCAGACATCCAAGAAGATATTCCAATGGGAAGACTTGGGACTGCCCAGAATATAGCAGATGCGGTGCAATTTTTACTATCTGAAAAAGCATCCTATATAACTGGACAAGTGATTGCTGTCAACGGCGGCTGGTATACATAAGACCACCTTGTCAAAAAGTTGTCATTTTATCCGTTATTCCTTATTGTACTTGATGAATATTTTCTCTCCTCTGAATGCAAAATAGTATTGTATTACCATTAAGGAGGGATTTGACATGTCAGTACTTGATAATTGGCAACAATGGAAGGACTTCCTTGCTGATCGTCTTCATCAAGGTGAGCATCAAGGAATGGGCAAAGATACAATAAATAACGTTGCTTTCGAAATCGGTGACTATCTGGCTAAGCAAGTTGAACCTAAAAATGACCAGGAACGCATCTTAGCGGATCTATGGTCTGTGGCTGATCAACAGGAACAACATGCGATTGCCAACATGATGGTTAAGCTTGTTGAAAACAAAGGCACAAAGTAATGCATTGCTGAAAAAAAGAGAGGGCATCCTCTCTTTTTTCTTTTATATGTCTTCCGGCAGAAAACCTTCAACTATTAATAATCCTTTATCATTAGCGTTTTTCCTTTCATCTTTATTGGAAATCATATATTATAGAAGCTAGATGAAATAGAGGCATAAAAAGGATCTATTAAAAATCTTATTATTTCAGATGCTTGGCTAGTTTTAGGAGGTTTTTTCTGTGGAAAAGAAAGAATGGTACCTCGAATATGAAATTGTGATAAACAGGCCGGGTCTGCTCGGGGATATTTCCTCGCTCTTGGGGATGCTGTCCATAAATATTGTGACAATTAATGGGGTAGATGAAGGACGAAGAGGGCTGCTAATTTTAGCAGAGGATGACGAGCAAATCGTCAGGCTTGAGTCAATTTTACATACAATGGATACAATAAAAGTAATTAAAATTCGGGAGCCAAAGCTGCGTGATCGCCTTGCGGTTCGTCACGGGCGATACATACAGAGAGATGCTGATGATAAAAAGACGTTCCGCTTCGAAAGAAAGGAACTTGGTCTTTTGGTTGACTTTATGGCAGAATTGTTTAAGCAGGAAGGGCATAAACTGATTGGCATTCGGGGCATGCCGCGTGTTGGAAAAACAGAGTCAATCGTTGCGTCAAGTGTTTGTGCGAATAAACGCTGGCTATTTGTTTCTTCCACCCTTTTAAAGCAAACGATTCGCAATCAGCTGATTGATGATGAGTATAATGCAGATAATTTATTCATCATCGATGGAATAGTCTCAACACGCCGTGCCAATGAGCGTCATTGGCAGCTGGTCAGAGAAATTATGAGGCTTCCATCTATTAAAGTGATTGAGCATCCGGATATTTTTGTGCAAAATACAGAATATACCCTTAATGACTTTGATTATATTATTGAACTGCGTCATGAGCCAAACGAAGAAATTAAATATGATGTAGTGGACAAAAACAGTATGTTCTCTGAATCTGCTTTTGGAGACTTTGATTTTTAGTACGTTGGAAGGTGTTTAAAATGACAGAACTAGGCAATCGATTGAAAGAAGCCCGTCTCGCAAAGGGCATGAGTCTTGATGACCTGCAGACGGCAACCAAGATTCAAAAAAGATATTTAGTTGGCATTGAAGAAGGCAATTATAGTGTCATGCCGGGTAAATTTTATGTTCGAGCATTTATTAAACAGTATGCAGAGGTTGTCGGCCTGCATCCTGAAGAACTCTTTGAGGAATTTAAAAGTGATATCCCAACTGCTATGAATGAGGATATCCCAGAAAAACTATCAAGAGTTCAGACAAGGAAAGATATTTCAGGAGGCACTTCAAAGTTTTTTGAAATCCTTCCGAAGGTGTTAATCGCCGTATTTGTAGTCGGTGTATTTGCCGTTGTTTATTATTTCTATGAACAGTTTTCTGGAAATAATGCAACAGATCCTGCTGAACCTGAGAATACTCCAAGTGTAAATGTGGAGAATAACCTGCCTGAGGATACCGATGAAAATAATGGTTCAGACGAAAATGAAGCCGAAGATGGCACTGGGGAAGATGCAGAGCAAGAAGAACCGGTTGAAGAACCAGTTGAAGAACCAGAATCTCCTGCCCAAGAAGTAACGGTTGCAGAAACGAATGGCCAATATACAACATACGAGTTGAAAAATACGGACAAGTTCGAACTGAAGCTTGTTTCCACAGGTGAAACTTGGGTGAATATCAAAAACGGCAAAGATTATTCCTTCTTTCAGGGAATGCTGGTAGCTGGAGATGAAGCAAACTCAACGAAAACCGTCGATCTGACAAAAGAAGAGGCAGCTGTGCTTGTTATTGGAAACTCTTCTAACACAGAAATATACATT
The DNA here is from genome assembly GCF_001636345.1 of Cytobacillus gottheilii. Classification (GTDB taxonomy): domain Bacteria; phylum Bacillota; class Bacilli; order Bacillales; family Cytobacillaceae; genus Cytobacillus; species Cytobacillus gottheilii. Next base: position 2,731,329 of record NZ_KV440945.1, on the reverse strand, counting down.
AATGATGAGAAAATTGAGTATGCTGTCTCACCAAGTGATTTTGTGCGGCAGGATATTACCATCCGCAACAGTGCGGATACTGAATAGTCATCAATCTGATGGCTATTTTCTCATGCTTTAAAATGGTGAAGTTATTACTACTGGAGGTTTAAGATGAATCTGCCTAATAAAATTACGATATCTAGAATACTGTTAATTCCTTTGTTTTTAATTATTATGGTTTACGATTTTTCATGGGGTGAAATTTCGCTCCTAGGCGTTGATCATTTGCCTGTTACGCATTTAGTTGGTGCTCTGCTTTTTATCATCGCATCTACGACAGACTGGATTGATGGCTATATAGCCAGAAAATACAACTTAGTTACCAATCTTGGAAAGTTTTTAGATCCGCTAGCAGATAAACTGCTTGTTTCGGCAGCGTTAATTGTATTGGTTGAACTGCACCTTGCTCCGTCATGGATTGTGATTATTATTATAAGCCGTGAATTTGCTGTGACAGGACTTCGTCTTATTTTAGCTGGCGGCGGTGAGGTTGTTGCTGCAAACATGCTCGGCAAAATAAAAACATGGGCTCAAATTATTGCTGTTTCAGCATTGCTTCTGCATAATATTATCTTTGAAATGTTTTCGATTCCATTCGATATGATTGCCCTTTGGATTGCCTTAATTTTCACAGTGTGGTCAGGGTGGGATTATTTCGCAAAAAATAAACAGGCATTTGTTAACTCAAAATAAAAGGCAACCGGGGGGAACGGCATGAACGCAGAAATTATTGCGGTTGGATCCGAGCTTTTGCTCGGTCAGATTGTGAATACTAACGCACGGTTTATTTCCAGACAGCTGGCAGACATTGGGGTTAATGTGTATTTTCACACCGCTGTCGGAGACAATCCAGATCGACTGAAGTCAGCGATTGAAATAGCTGAAAACAGAGCTGATCTTATTATTTTTACAGGCGGACTCGGACCTACAAAGGATGATTTAACAAAGGAAACCATTGCTCGTCACCTGAATACAGTTCTGCAAATGGATGATGATGCACTTACGTCGATCGAACAGTATTTTAATAGAACCGGACGTCCAATGACAGAGAATAACAAAAAGCAAGCCCTCATCTTAAAGGGTTCAGAAGTGCTGCCAAATGAGCATGGCATGGCACCGGGAATGATTTATAAAAAAGATGAGTGCTTCTATATGCTGCTTCCAGGGCCTCCAAAGGAAATGGAGCCGATGTTTCTTAAATTTGCTTACCCGTCTCTGCGCTCAAAACTTGGATCTTACGAGGTCATTGCTTCAAGGGTTTTACGCTTTTTCGGTATTGGCGAGGCTATGCTGGAAACTGAAATTGAAGATTTGATTGATGGCCAAAGCAACCCGACCATTGCCCCACTTGCTGGAGATGGAGAAGTTACACTAAGGATTACAGCAAAACATGCTGATCTGCAAGTAGCACATCAGCTGATTGATGAAACAGAAGAGAAGATCAGAAAACGGGTTGGCGAATTTATCTACGGTTATGACGACAGTTCGCTTATGGAAGAGCTGATCAAGCTCCTAAAAGAAAAGGAATTGACCATTGCCGCAGCCGAAAGCTTAACAGGAGGCATGTTTCAGCAGGAGTTCACATCGATCCCTGGTGCTGGCAGCCTGTTAAAAGGCGGAATTGTCTGCTATACAAACGAAGTGAAAGCTAATATTTTACAAGTAAAAGAAGAAACGATTCAAACATGTGGTGTTGTAAGCAGTGAGTGTGCGCTTGAGATGGCTGAAAATGCAGCAAAGCTGATGAACGCAGATGTCGGCATTAGTTTTACTGGCGTTGCCGGACCAGATGAATTAGAAGGACACCCTGTTGGCACAGTCTATATTGGTCTCTATCAAAAAGGGAAAAAGACCAGAGTGGAAAAGTTAAACTTAGGCGGCTCAAGAGCAGCCAATCGCATACGAAGCATAAAATATGGCTGTCACTTTTTGCTGAGCTATATTCAGGAGTAATAAGGAGAGAGGAGTGCAGATTTGCATTCCTTTTCTTTTTAATAAACCGGTATTATACTAGAAACTGCTGCTGTAATGCTTAAATTCAGATAAAAGCAGCTTCTAGCTTTTTTAATCCTTATTATGATAGAAAAACGGCATTTTTCAGCTCGAAAATATGATTTCTGCCTGTAAGACTGGAAATAAAAAAACGAATGAATGTTCGACTTTTTGCTGTACAAACGGATAAAAAACGTTTATAGTAGAGATAGATTCGAGATGAGATAAATGAACAGTTTCGTTCATTCATATAAAAGGAGGAATTTTGAGTGAGTGATCGTCAGGCAGCACTTGAAATGGCATTAAAGCAAATAGAAAAGCAATTTGGTAAAGGTTCAATTATGAAACTGGGCGAGCAGGCAGATCAAAAAGTATCTGCTGTCCCAAGCGGATCCTTGGCGCTTGATGCAGCTCTTGGAATAGGCGGATATCCGCGCGGAAGAATTATTGAAACATACGGCCCAGAAAGCTCAGGTAAAACAACTGTTGCACTTCATGCTATCGCAGAGGTTCAGGCACAAGGCGGACAGGCTGCATTTATTGATGCTGAGCATGCGCTTGATCCGGTATATGCTCAAAAGCTGGGTGTAAACATTGATGAACTGCTATTATCTCAGCCTGATACAGGTGAACAGGCACTTGAGATTGCTGAAGCTCTTGTCCGAAGCGGTGCAGTAGATATTCTAGTAATTGACTCGGTTGCGGCTCTTGTACCAAAAGCTGAGATTGAAGGGGAAATGGGTGACTCCCACGTTGGTTTACAGGCTCGCTTAATGTCCCAGGCACTTCGTAAGCTTTCAGGTGCTATTAATAAATCCAAAACGATTGCTATCTTTATTAACCAGATTCGTGAAAAAGTCGGTGTTATGTTCGGTAACCCTGAGACAACTCCAGGTGGACGTGCTTTAAAGTTCTATTCTACTATTCGTCTGGAAGTGCGCCGTGCTGAAACATTAAAACAAGGCAATGAAATGGTCGGTAACAAGACTAAAATTAAAGTAGTTAAGAATAAAGTTGCTCCTCCATTCCGTGTAGCTGAAGTGGATATCATGTACGGTGAGGGGATTTCTAAAGAAGGAGAAATCATAGATCTTGGCTCTGAAGTTGATATTGTTCAAAAGAGCGGATCATGGTATTCCTACAACGAGGAACGTTTAGGTCAAGGCCGTGAGAACGCGAAGCAGTTCTTAAAAGAAAACCCTGAAATTCGCAAGCAAATTCAGCAGCAAATTCGCGAACACTACGGTTTAGATGCTGAATACACAGTGACAGAGGAAAAAGAACAAGAAGAGTTCGACTTAATTTAAGACGCTAAAGAAGTGGACAAGGTCGATTCGACATTGTCCGCTTTTTCATTTGCTTGAGCTTTTTTATTCCTATTATAAAAGCGATGAACACGATCAAAATTTTTAGGCTAGAAGTGACCCAAAAGGCTGCAGAAAAGTCTATATTTTACTGAAACACGAACAAAGTTTTCAAAAACTGCGAAAATACTTAAATTATCATTCTGTCAAGGACCAGCAGCACTTGACAATAAATTTTCACAGCTTTACAATTAAAATTGTATATTTTACATTTTTTATAAAGTATGAAAAGCGTTTAGAAGCCGCAGTGCTGTACATTTAACTTAACATTATGTACAAGCATCACTTTTAGAAACGTAACAAAAAGTTCATAGCAAGAGGAGGTGAAATGATGGAACCAGTAACAATCATCTCCATTTTGCTTGGCCTAATACTCGGTGCTTTTGTTGGCTATTTTGTTCGTAAATCTATTTCTGAAGCAAAGATCGCAGGTGCTAAAGACGCAGCTGAGCAGATTTTAGAAGACGCTAAGCGTGAAGCTGAAGCGACCAAAAAGGAAGCCCTGCTTGAAGCCAAGGATGATATTCACAAGCTTCGTACAGAGGCTGAACGTGAAGTTCGTGATCGCAGAAATGAACTGCAAAAACAAGAAAATCGTTTACTGCAAAAAGAAGAGAATCTTGACCGTAAGGATGAAACGTTAGATAAACGTGAAGTACAATTAGAAAAGAGGGACGATTCTCTTAGCAAAAGACAACAGCATATAGAAGAGATGGAAAGCAAAGTGGACAAGATGGTACAAGCGCAGCAAACAGAGCTAGAACGCATCTCTGGGTTAACTCGCGAAGAAGCGAAGTCCATCATTTTAGAGCGAACAGAGCAGGAAGTGTCTCACGAAGTCGCTATAATGGTAAAAGAGAGCGAGATTAGAGCAAAAGAAGACGCTGACAAGAAAGCGAAAGAAATTTTGTCACTAGCTATCCAAAGATGTGCAGCTGACCATGTTGCCGAAACAACTGTATCGGTTGTTAATCTGCCAAACGATGAGATGAAGGGCCGAATTATCGGACGTGAAGGACGAAATATCCGCACACTTGAAACATTAACTGGTATTGATTTAATCATTGATGATACACCAGAAGCGGTTATTCTTTCCGGATTTGATCCGATACGCCGTGAGACTGCAAGACTTGCGTTAGACAAGCTTGTACAGGATGGCCGAATTCACCCAGCACGCATCGAAGAAATGGTAGACAAGGCACGCCGTGAAGTAGATGAACATATCCGCGAGATCGGTGAACAAACCACGTTTGAAGTTGGTGTACATGGACTGCATCCAGATTTAATCAAAATCCTTGGACGCTTGAAATTCCGTACAAGCTACGGTCAAAATGTTCTAAAGCATTCAATGGAAGTTGCACAGCTTTCTGGCATGTTAGCAGCAGAGCTTGGGCAGGATGAAACACTGGCACGCCGCGCTGGCTTGCTTCATGATATCGGTAAAGCGATTGACCATGAAGTAGAGGGAAGCCACGTTGAAATCGGTGTTGAGCTTGCTACAAAATATAAAGAACATCCAGTCGTCATCAATAGTATCGCGTCTCACCATGGTGACACAGAACCAACGTCCATCATTGCTGTTCTTGTCGCAGCAGCAGATGCCCTATCAGCTGCACGCCCAGGAGCAAGACGTGAAACACTTGAAAACTATATCCGTCGCCTTGAGAAGCTCGAGGAAATTTCTGAGTCTTATGATGGAGTTGAGAAATCATTTGCCATTCAGGCTGGCCGCGAAATTCGTATAATGGTTAAACCTGAGCAAATAGATGATCTAGAAGCACATAGACTGGCTCGAGATATCCGCAAGAAGATTGAGGAAGAACTGGATTATCCAGGACATATCAAAGTAACAGTGATCCGTGAAACGAGAGCTGTTGAATATGCAAAATAAGCGATGCGTATGCATCGCTTTTTTTGTGCTTACATATAAATGCAAATGCACCTGAGATTTTAGCTATAGTATATTCTTTGCAGCGATTTAATATGTTGATTTCTAAACTAATAAAAAGATAGTGAGATGAAATGCATAAAAGCAGGGAGAAGTGTGCTAAACTTAAAGAGCAAGTACATATTAAGAAGGTGTAAAAATGAGAATTTTGTTTGTAGGAGATGTGGTAGGCTCGTTAGGAAGAGATATGATCAGCGAGTATGTACCCAAATTAAAGGAAAAATATCGTCCCCAGCTGACGATTATCAATGGAGAAAATGCTGCAAGCGGCAGGGGCATCACAGAGAAAATCTATCGGAGCTTTTTAGAAACCGGCGCACAAGCAGTTACGCTTGGCAATCATACATGGGACAATAAAGAAATTTTTGAGTTCATAGATAAAGCCAAATATTTAGTAAGGCCAGCTAATTTTCCAGATAACAACCCGGGACAGGGCATGGTGTTTTTAAAATACAATAATGAGGAAATAGCGGTGATTAGTCTTCAAGGCAGAACTTTTATGGCAGCAAATAATTGCCCATTTGAGAAAGCAGATGAACTGATTGCAATTGCGAAGGAGAGGACCTCAATTATTTTCGTTGATTTTCACGCGGAGGCAACAAGTGAAAAGCAGGCAATGGGCTGGTATTTGGATGGAAGAGTCTCAGCAGTTGTTGGTACTCATACCCATGTGCAAACAGCTGACTGCCGAATTCTGCCTGAAGGAACTGCCTTTATGGCGGATGTAGGCATGACTGGTCCATATGACGCTGTTTTGGGAATGGAAAAAGACGCAGTTCTTAAACGATTCCTTACCGGACTGCCAGTAAGGTTTGAAGTGCCTAAAACAGGACGCTCGCAGCTTAGTGCGGTAATAATTGACTTAGATCAAAAAACAGGTAAAGCGAAAAAAATACAGCCAATCCTTATTAATGATGATCACCCATTTTATTCATAAGCAAAAATCCGTACCTATGAAGGTGCGGTTTTTTTATGGATCCGAATATAGCATTTTCCTTCTTACCTATTTAATCTTCTGCAATCCTTCTAAAAACCAATACTTTTTTTCAATTTTTAGTCCAAGCCGGAATATGTGTTTTCATAAATGAATATAGTAGCAATGGAATGGTTTATATACCTGATGTGTCTTTAAGGGGGCATACAGAGGGGAAAAAATGAGGAGGAGCTAGGAATGGAAATATTAAAAGTTTCAGCAAAATCTAATCCCAATTCTGTAGCTGGTGCGCTTGCTGGAGTGCTGCGTGAAAGAGGAGCAGCAGAAATTCAGGCAATTGGTGCGGGTGCATTGAATCAAGCGGTTAAAGCAGTAGCGATTGCACGCGGATTTGTAGCACCTAGCGGAGTGGATTTAATTTGCATCCCTGCATTTACAGATATTCTCATTGAAGGAGAAGAAAGAACAGCGATCAAACTGATCGTCGAACCGAGATAAAGAAAACTTCATATGGATGTGGCCTGTTTGCCTAACGCAAGCAGGCTTTTTGACACAAGGGAAGAAAAGAGTTATATAAAACAGACGTTGTTTCCTATTAAAATAGAAGGATTAAATCAACTGTTTGTGAAATAAACAAACTTAAAGGAGAGGGCTATACACATATGACTATATTTGATGCTCACTGTGATGTTCTTTGTAAAATGCTAATGAATCCAAAAATTAATTTTCAAAATGATGCCAGTCTGCAAGTTAACATGCATGAGCTTAAACACTCACCCATTAAAGTGCAATGCTTTGCGATTTATGTCCCTGAAGCGGTACATCCAGAATTGAAATTTATTGCTGCACTGCGAATGATTGAAATGTTTTATGAACGCATTATTCACGATAATCCTCATATGAAACTAGTCAAAAGCAAAGCGGATATTCAAAAGCTAAAAGAAGGTGAAGTCGGTGCACTTCTTACACTCGAAGGCTGTGATGCTATATGCAAAGACATCGTGAAATTACAAACCTTGCTTAGACTTGGTGTCACAAGTGTTGGTTTAACTTGGAATTACAGAAACTGTGCTGCTGATGGGGTATTAGAGGAGAATGCAGGCGGGCTGTCACAGTTTGGCAGACAAGTCCTTGCTGTACTAAATGAAAGAAACGTTTGGTGTGATGTTTCACATTTAGCGGAAAAGGGATTTTGGGATGTCATGGAATATGGACAGTTTCCGGTTGCCTCTCACTCGAATTGTTATGCTCTTTGCCAGCATCCGCGAAACTTAAAGGATGATCAAATCAAGGCGCTCATTCAAAAGGATAGTGTGATTGGGCTTACCTTTGTTGCTGATTTTCTGTCAGGGGCGACAACCGCCACCATCGATGATCTGCTCCGCCATCTTGATTACATTTGTTCACTTGGAGGAGAACACCATGTAGGCTTTGGTTCAGACTTTGATGGAACAGAACATATTGTGACTGGTATTGAGCGGGCATCCAATTACGATTATCTTATCAATGTATTGAGCAAATACTATTCACAAACACAACTAGAACAGTTTTTGTTTCAAAATTTCGTTAGCCGCATGCCGATTTAAGATAAATAATGTGAGAATGATAGAAACCTTCCCGAAAATTCAATTTTAGTTTATTCGCAGAAAATACAGAAAATATACTAATATTCTTTTAGAAAATCAGCTGTTATTTGCATAGAAAGTCTTGCTTTTTTATAAGCTTAAGACTAGAATTGAAAGCGTTTAGTACAGTCTGTGCCGCTAATTTTCATCTGCATATGACGGTAATGAACGAATGCATATTTTTTTAAATATCGAATAAATATACATACCTATTAATAATGTTAAAAGGGGTGCAGGACATGATCAATCAGCTTTCATGGAAAGTTGGGGGACAGCAAGGGGAAGGGATTGAAAGCACAGGTGAAATCTTTTCGATTGCGTTGAATCGCTTAGGCTATTATTTATATGGATATCGTCACTTTTCATCCAGAATTAGGGGCGGACATACAAACAACAAAATTCGCGTTAGCACGCACCAGGTTCGCTCAATATCAGATGATTTGGATATACTGGTTGCTTTTGATCAAGAAACAATTGATTTAAATTATCAGGAATTACATGATGGCGGAATCATTATTGCTGATGCAAAATTTGATCCGCAGAAACCAGAAGATACAAATGCTTCTCTATATTCGATCCCATTTACGAGTCTTGCAACTGAATTGGGCACTTCATTAATGAAAAATATGATTGCGGTTGGATCAACATGTGCAGTATTAAACATAGATACAGAGCTTTTTAGAGAAGTAGTTCAAGAGATTTTCGGAAGAAAAGGGCAAAGTGTCGTAGATCGAAATATGGAAGCCATTAAAGCTGGCTTTGATGCGATGAGAGAAGCTCTATCCGGCCAAACAGGCATAATGGAGCTGGCAAAGGCAGATGGCCAGAAACGGTTATTTATGATTGGAAATGATGCTATCGCATTAGGCGCACTAAGTGCTGGTGTGCGTTTTATGGCTGCTTATCCAATCACGCCAGCTTCTGAGATTATGGAATATTTGATTAAAAAACTTCCCGCAGTAGGCGGTTCTGTTATTCAAACAGAAGACGAAATCGCGGCTGTTACGATGTGTATTGGAGCGAATTATGCTGGTGTGCGTGCACTAACAGCCTCTGCCGGACCTGGCCTTTCGCTGAAAATGGAAGCCATTGGCTTATCAGGAATTACTGAAACGCCGCTCGTCATTATTGATACTCAGCGCGGCGGTCCATCGACAGGTCTGCCGACAAAGCAGGAGCAATCCGATTTAATGGCAATGCTTTACGGAACACATGGAGAGATTCCAAAGATTGTCATGGCTCCAAGCACAGTGCAGGAAGCATTCTACGATACAGCAGAAGCATTTAATCTTGCAGAAGAATATCAATGTCCAGTTATAATGTTAACCGATTTACAGCTTTCGTTAGGAAAACAGACGGTTGAGCCGCTTGATCTTAGCCAGGTAGAAATACGCCGAGGCAAGCTGTTTAGTGACGAACTCCCTGAAATTGAAAATAAAGAGTATTTTAAAAGATATGAAGTAACAGAGGATGGTGTTTCACCAAGGGTAATTCCTGGCATGAAGCACGGCATCCACCATGTAACAGGTGTAGAGCATGAGGAAACAGGAAAACCATCTGAATCGCCAGCCAACCGAAAAGCACAGATGGATAAAAGGCTGCGCAAGATTAAGAATATCCGCTTCAATACACCAGTTTATAAAAATACACCACATGAAGAAGCTGATTTGCTGCTTGTTGGATTTAATTCCACAAGAGGGGCAATTGAAGAAGCACAGGAACGATTAGAAGCAGACGGTTTTAAGGTGAATCATGCTCATATCCGTCTTATTCATCCATTCCCTGCAGAAGAACTTTTGCCTCTTGTTCAATCTGCGAAAAAAGTGGTTGTAGTTGAAAATAATGCTACAGGGCAATTGGCAAATATCTTGAAAATGAATGTCGGCTATGCGCAAAAGGTTCATAATCATTTAAAATATGATGGAAATCCATTTTTGCCGCATGAAATTCATTCTGCATGTAAGGAGTTGTTCTAAATGGCGACGTTTAAAGACTTTCGCAACAATGTAAAACCAAACTGGTGCCCTGGCTGTGGCGATTTTTCCGTGCAGGCTGCTATTCAGCGTGCAGCTGCAAACGTTGGCCTTGAACCAGAGAATTTAGCTGTAATTTCAGGAATAGGCTGTTCTGGACGTATTTCCGGCTATATTAACTCCTATGGATTTCATGGAATTCACGGCCGCTGCCTGCCAATTGCTCAAGGAGTGAAAATGGCGAACAGAGATTTAACCGTTATTGCTTCTGGCGGTGATGGAGATGGATTCGCGATTGGGATGGGGCATACAATTCATGCGATCCGCCGTAATGTCAATCTGACGTATATTGTCATGGATAACCAAATTTACGGTCTGACTAAGGGGCAGACGTCACCTCGTTCAGCATCAGGTTTTAAAACAAAGTCAACGCCACAAGGCTCCATTGAACCTGCTATTTCTCCTATGGAAATGGCATTAACAGCAGGAGCAACGTTTGTTGCCCAAAGTTTTTCTACTGATTTAAAAGATTTAACAGCGTTAATTGAAGCTGGGATTAAACATGATGGCTTTTCATTAATCAATGTGTTTAGCCCATGTGTGACATATAACAAAATTAACACCTATGATTGGTTCAAGGAGAATCTGACAAAACTCTCAGGTATTGAAGATTATGATCCTGCTAATCGGGAGCTTGCCATGCAAACACTTATGAAGCATGATGGACTCGTTACAGGGCTTATCTATCAAAACACAGAACAAAAATCCTATCAGGAACTTATAAATGGTTATTCCGAAACGCCGCTTGCACATGCTGATTTAAAGCTTGATCAGGTGCATTTTGACAAACTTGCTGCGGAATTTATGTGACCATCTTTAAACCGCCTTCTTCTGAGGCGGTTTTCTTTTACATTTTTAGTACCAGAAACAAATTACAGCAGAAAAAAGCAAGAAGGACAGTTATAACAAACGTAAACGATAAGTGAGCAGCAAGCACAGGACCCAAACTGGCCCCGATTAAAAGGGAAAACGAATAGAAGGAAGTTGCCAATCCTCTTTGCGCTTTTGCCGCGCTGCCTATAAAAGAAATAACAGAAGGAATCAGCAGGGCTATAGACGCAACAAATGGAATGGATAGCACCGTAATCATAACAGGATATTCGCTGAATAAAATAAACAGCAATAAACTGCTAAGACATAAGAGAATGCCCATAATCATTGTCATCTTTAAGCGTAATTTCTCAATGATTTTCCCTGTAAATACGGCAAGAATGGTTCCGGCTAATCCAATGGTTCGGATGATGATCAGCTCTTCATCCGTAAAACCGTCTGCACTAAGCATTCTGCCCAAACTGTCATAAAAAGCAATAAAAGAAAGGAGCAGGGTAAACGTAATTAGATAGCTGTTAAAAAGCTGTTTATTGGAAAATGGAATGGTCAGCACTTTGAAAATATGAAAACCTTGCCCAGGATAAACGGCTGTTTTAATATGAACTTTATTGCTAAAAGCGAATAAAGCGATATAAAAAACCGCAAAAACATAAAAAACAATTTCCCACCCATAGAAAAGAGTAAGAGCAGAACTGACAATCTGCCCAAAAATCCCCGCAACTAAAAATCCGCAATTGATAAGGGACAGAATTAATGTTCTTTGTTTTTCATCTGAATATAGTTCAAATATATAGGCAAACGCTACCGGTGCAAAGCTTCCGAGAAAGAATCCCTGTACACCGCGAAAGATAAATAAACTTTCGATATTAAAAGATAATCCTACCAGCAAAGTAGAAAGACCAGACATCAAGAGTCCGGAAACAATTACTTTTTTTCGGCCGTATTGTTCCGATAATGGTCCAAATAAAAGCAAACCGAACGCATAACAGACGGTAAAAATACTGCTTCCCCATATAATCTGTTCTTCAGAAGCATGAATTCCCTGAGCAATTTCCGAATAAATAGGAATTAACGTATAAATATTACTCGCCACAAAAACACCGGTCACAATTAGCAGCAGTCCCACTACTTGCAAACGCCCCATCTTCTCACCACCTATAGCATCCTATGTACTTTAGGCATAAAACTTATTTTGTCTATCTAAATTCTTTATTATAAGAACTTACTAATCTAAAGTCATAAACTCCATTCTATTGTGTAAACGCCTTATAGGCTTTATACTATAATAATGTGCATAGAAGTTTAAAAAGCACGATGAACTTATGAGCGAAGGGTTTATTGGACAAGTTTTGAGATAGATGAAAGGAGTTCCAAAATGAACGAAAAACAACGGTTAGAAGGACAGCAAATTGCAGCAGCTAATCCAGCGGACAAAAAATCCGAAAAGGATTACAGCAAATATTTTGAAACAGTGTATACTCCACCTTCCTTAAAGGAAGCGAAAAAACGGGGAAAAGAAGAAGTAAAATACCACAAAGACTTTGATATTCCTGAAGAATTTTATCATATGGGTAAAGGGCGTAAGTTTTATATCCGCACATTTGGATGCCAGATGAACGAGCATGACACAGAAGTTATGGCCGGGATCTTTGAATCTCTTGGCTATGAAGCAACGGACACTGTGGAAGATGCCAATGTTATTTTATTAAACACTTGTGCTATTCGTGAAAATGCTGAAAACAAAGTATTTGGTGAACTTGGCCATTTGAAGCATTTAAAGAAAAACAATCCAGATCTTTTACTAGGTGTCTGCGGATGTATGTCACAGGAAGAATCCGTAGTAAACAAGATTCTAAAAACATACACGCAAGTAGATATGATTTTTGGCACACACAATATTCACCGTTTGCCAAATATTCTTAAAGAGGCATATCTTTCAAAAGAATTAGTTGTTGAGGTTTGGTCAAAAGAAGGCGATGTTATTGAAAACTTGCCGAAGGTCCGCCGCGGAAATATTAAAGCCTGGGTTAATATTATGTACGGCTGTGATAAATTCTGTACATATTGCATCGTTCCTTATACACGAGGCAAAGAGCGGAGCCGCCGTCCGGAAGATATTATTCAAGAGGTGCGCCAGCTTGCAGCGCAGGGATACCAGGAAATCACTTTGCTTGGTCAAAATGTAAATGCGTATGGTAAGGATTTTGACGATATTCAGTATGGTCTTGGCGAATTAATGGATGAAATCCGCAAGATTGATATCCCGCGTATTCGTTTCACAACAAGCCATCCGCGTGATTTTGATGACCGTTTAATTGAAGTGCTCGCAAAAGGCGGCAACCTCGTTGAACATATTCATTTGCCAGTACAGTCAGGTTCGACAGATGTCCTAAAAATTATGGCTCGCAAATATACAAGAGAGCAATTTTTAGAGCTAGTTCGTAAAATTAAAGCTGCGATTCCAAATGCAACCTTTACAACAGACATTATTGTTGGATACCCAAATGAAACCGACGAGCAGTTTGAAGAAACGTTATCTCTATATCGCGAAGTGGGCTTTGAAGCTGCTTATACATTTATTTATTCTCCTCGCGAAGGTACACCTGCTGCAAAAATGGTAGACAATGTGCCAATGGAAGTGAAAAAAGAGCGTCTGCAGCGTTTAAATGCGCTTGTAAACGAATTCTCAGCAGCATCTATGAAGAAATACCAAGATGAGATTGTGGAAGTTCTTGTTGAAGGGGAAAGCAAGAACAACCCGGATATTTTAGCAGGCTATACAAGAAAAAATAAATTAGTAAACTTTAGAGGACCAAAAACATCGATCGGCAAGATTGTAAAAGTAAAAATAACCGATGCAAAAACTTGGTCTTTAAATGGGGACATGATTTTAGAACAGGAAACGGTAGAGGTGAACTAAGGTGGCTAAATATACAAAAGATGACATTATTAAGCGTGCTGAAGAGCTGGCAAGAATGATTGCAGATACAGAAGAAGTAGAATTCTTTAAACGTGCTGAAGCACAAATTCATGGCAATGAAAAAGTAAAAACCTTAATGACTTCAATTAAAGGGTTACAAAAGCAAGCAGTAAACCTGCAGCATTTTGGCAAAGAAGAGGCTCATAAAAAAACAGAAGCCAAAATTGCATCCATTGAAGAACAGCTTGATAGCATCCCAGTTGTACAAGAATTCAAACAATCACAGCTGGACGTGAATAACCTTCTGCAGACAGTGGCATCTGCCATCTCAAACAAAGTTACAGATGAAGTCATCTTATCCACTGGGGGCAACCTTCTCAGCGGGGAAACGGGTGCTCAAATCAAAAATACAAACTGCAGCCATCATTAAACGAAATGCGAAAGCGCCTTGCTCAGCCCCGACAAGCTTAAGACAGGTTGGCATGAAGGTTGAACTTTACCTTCAGGACAACATGGCTTAAGACCTCGAGGGGCTAGGCGCTGTAGCTGGCAAATCGAAATGCAGTAACCAAAAACCTGGTTCCCATATGGAAACCAGGTTTTTATCTATTTAAAGGAGAAGCAAATATGATTCGCGGGTTGTGGCGGGATCATGATTGGCTTTTCTTCTACTAGCTCAGGCACCTAAGCGCCTCCGCTTTTCTTATTGTCTAGCTCAAGGCGCTAGGGACTCGAGGTAAGCTTGTCGTCCCTGAGCAAGCGCCTTCCGCTTTTCTTATTGTCGAAGCAATTCAACGGCGTTGAGGAATTCTTTACGGTATTCCTGCTGTTCGATCAGGGCGCTATTCAAAGTGGCGAGAAGCGATTCATTTAGTATTTTTGTTCCATTATCATTTTCGCGACTATCCAAAAAATTCAGGAGAAAGGTGTAAACAAGAAGCAAGGTTGAATAATTATCAACATATGTTAAGCTGATGGCTCGGCCGCCTTTTCCGCCCGCTGCATGATTATTAATCGACGGAATCCCAGCTTCAGCTGCAACATCAAGCAGCTCCTGCGGAATTCCCAGCTCCTTGAGTACATCGGGATTAATTTCTACAGATTTTGACTGTCCAACTGCATTTGTATTTGAACTTGAACTAGCATTTAACATTTGTACTCCCCCCCTTCATTTTTGGATAATCTATATTTTTATGCTTCTTAAGCTTCGTTACCTTGAGTTTGGTTGTTTACTTTTACTGCAACTGCTCTGGAATCTCCAGCGTTTGCAATATTGAATTGAGCAGAAAGAATTGGGACATTGATTAAAGAAGCGTTGATTGCAAAACCGCCGACTGAAACAGGTACTTGCGGATTTACATCTGCTTGAACGTTCGCTTGAGCTGCAAATGTGAATGCTTCAAATTCATCTCCAGTGCTTACTGCGCTGTTCTCGTTTGCTGGGCTCACAGCTGGACGGTTGTTATCGTCATGGTCAAATCTGCATCTGTTTGATCCTCTTGTTAACATTTATCATTCACCTCCTTAAATAGTTAGGAATTATTTGAGTTATTATTTCCTGAGTTTTGTAGATTTGTAAGGTCTAAGTCAAATAAAGTGTTTCCGTTCCAGGACATTTTAATTTTGTTGTTATCATCTGATGTTTCAAAAACTGGAAGCATGTTGTTTAAATTTAATCCTGTTAGATTTAATGGATTGGATGGATTGTTTCCAGATTGATCGTCACCTAGGATATTGCTTAAATTAGACAGAGGATTTTCTTGATTAGCTGAACCTGTTCCTTGTCCTTGTCCTCCAGTAATGTTGCCAAACAGTCCTGAGAAGAAATTGCTGAAAGTCCCCGCTAAATTCGTTGCCAAGTTTTGTGCAAACTCCTGAGCATCTGTTCCTGTCATTTCTTCACCATTTACTGAAACTCTGAAATTAGATCTCTCTTGATCTGGCATATCTGCTCACCCCCTTTTCTTTAATATATACTATTGAAGAATAAGCCAAGCTGTCTGTGCATTTTGATCAAGTAAAACGCACATTTTGTGATGAATGCTATATGATTTATGGAAAAGATGACTGTAGTAACGACTTGACCCGGCACATTCGCCCGCTTTCGGCATAGGATAAATCATGCCAATACTTTTACCTAACATTCCTCAATAATTGTCGCACACTAGTCTAATATCCCGCATAGGATGAATTGAAAATGAATGAGGAGGGTTCGCTCGCAATGGGAGACTACAGAGAGATAATTACAAAGGCAGTCGTTGCCAAAGGACGTAAATTTACACAGTCCAATCATACAATCTGCCCTAAACACCAACCGTCAAGTATCCTTGGCTGCTGGATTATAAACCATAAGTATGAAGCAGAAAAGGTTGGGAAAACAGTTGAGATCTGCGGCAGCTATGACATCAACGTTTGGTATTCTTATAGTGATAATACACAGACAGAAGTAGTAACTGAACGTGTGGAGTATACAGATGTCATTAAAGTAAAATACCGTGACCCTGATTGTCTTGATGATTTAGAAGTAATTGCAAAAGTTCTTCAACAGCCAAATTGCATTGAAGCAGCTATTTCACCAAATGGAAACAAAATCATTGTAAATGTAGAAAGAGAATTTCTTGCAGAAGTGATCGGCGAAACTACTGTATGTGTCGCTGTTCACCCAGAATCCTGCGACTGCGATGATGACGAGTGGGGCTTTGATGTAGACGACGAAGAATTTGAAGATTTAAATCCTGATTTCTTAGTAGGAACAGAAGAAGAATAAAAATTAACTAGGAGGTTTTACTTCCTAGTTTTTCTTTTTTGCGGAAGTAAAAAGTTCCCTCCATCTGCCAATCATTTCTACATCTTTTGACTGAGCTTTTAAGGAAGTCATTTTTATATAATGAAAGCAGATAAAGCGGAGGGAATGATACATATGAAAATATTGCAGCTTAAAGTACAATGTTTCCATTTAGAAAAAATGAAGGAATTTTATCATGGTATTCTTGAAATGAAACTTTTAATGGAAAGAGAAAACGCGTTTGCCGTTCAAGCTGGAAGCACAAAACTTATTTTTGAAAAAAATATAAATCTGCCTTTTTATCATATTTGCTTCCGAACTAACGATGAACATTTTGATTATATGTTTGAAAAGCTTGGTCATGTAAGTGCTTTGCTTGCCAATGAAAAAGGGGAATATCGGATGAACTGGGAAGGGCAGCAGGCTTATTTTACCGATCCAGATGGAAATATTATAGAAATGCTTGTCAGATCTCCTTTGCACAATGGAGAAAAAGGAAGATGGCAGGATGTAGGTGAAGTTGGAATGCCTGTTTCAAGTGTAGAAGACATGCAGGCTGAATTAAAACCCTATATTTATGATCAGTTTATGAAGGAAAGTGAAACATTTGCTTTTTTCGGCGATCGTGAAGGAGTGCTCGTGATTGTAAAAGAAGGAAGGCCTTGGTATCCGACTGACAGACATGCTGTTATTTCGTCCTTTAAAATGGTTGTTGAAGGGAAAGAGAATGGGACCTTTAAACATCCTGATTTTCCATATGAAATAGAGACCCGAAAAAAATGGGAAGGATCTATGCAGGCTATGCAATTTCGTATGGCTAGACCGACTAATCAGCTTAATAAGCTCCAGCATTTTTATATTGATGGCTTGGGGTTGAAAAAGCTAGGAGACTTTAACCACGGGGGATACGAAGGTTTAATGATTGGACTGCCAGATAAGACGTACCATCTTGAATTTATTCAAACGGAAGAGAAAATGGAGCTGCCGGAACCGACGAAGGAACATTTGCTTGTTTTTTATATGCCTGATCACCATGAATGGAGAACTGCTATTGCTCGATTGAATGATATGGGGTTTACAGAGGTTTTTCCGGAAAATCCCTATTGGGGACGAGGCGGTATCACAATTGAAGATCCAGATGGCTGGAGAGTGGTTTTAATGAATACCCCTGGGATCTAATGAGGAAAAGGTCCTGTTATCTCTTTCAGAAGAATATGGTAAAATATTTCTATCAAACTTAGGAAGGCTGATAACATGTTCAAAAGAGTAGCTTCAGATGTTTTAGGTTTAAGTGATATTGGTTCCGTTATCGGACCAGCTGATTACGACAAGGTTGACGCCGACGATTATATCCTGCATGAAGATAATGAAAAAATCTACTTTCTCATCAAGTCCAAAACGGATGAGTATTGTTTTACAAATCGTGCGCTAATTCACTTAGATGGCACCAGTGCAATCAGTAAAAAAAGATCTTTAAAGCGCTACAGCTATAGAGAGAATACGATTTCAAATGTCATGCTTGAAACCGCTGGCACCGTCGATTTAGATGTCGAAATTAAATTCGTTATGGCCGGCATTAGTTTCTCAATTGATGTACATAAAAAGCATATTGAAGAATTAAAAGATCTATATAAAGCATTAATTCGCATTTCAGAAATCTGCACCGAAAACGAAATTTCAATGGGGTATGCTGAGAAAAGCTTAAATATCGCTTCAACAACGATTAGCCGCTATGCATCCAGCGAACAAAGCAACATCAACGATAATTTTAGAGTGCTCAATGAAACAGCCTTTAACTGGCTCATGAACAGCCGTAAAAAATATAATGTTAAAGACTTTGGCTATGTGTTTGAGAAGTATATAAATAATTAAAACGCTGTAACAGAAGCTTTGCAAATGGAAAGTTAGCAGAATACGAATACTGTTTCATAAAGAACACTTGGTGCCCCAAGTGTTTTTTTTGCGAATTTAATAGTCTTTCGGAAAATAAGCGTAGAAATTCCGTATATTCTGGGAAATGCCTCCATTTCCCGTAAAATAGACGGAGAATTTCCGCTTATATGAGCAAAATCATTAAATTTTGCCCCATATTTAGGACTTAACCGGAATTTCTCCGTTTATATTTGCTTATTTAGCCCTATTTTTCATAATAACCGGAATTTCTCCGCCTAAAAACAGCGATCCTCCGCGAAAAATCGACCACGTATGCTATTCCTTTAAACAATCACTTTTTAATACTGCCATCCAAAAACATAAGCAGCAAAGGCAAAATCGCCAATCCGCCTTTCTGGTTCAACAGCGAAATCATTTTTTCTCAAACCAGTCATTTAGAGGTATGGTTTGTGCACTTTTCCAAAAGAGCAAAAAAAATTATGTTATAATAAAGAGAATAAAAATTTGAACCAAAGCATAGAACACACATGCTTTCTTATATGAAACATGAACGATATTCTAGCAATCTAACAGACCGTGGAGGATATTATGGCTTTAACGTATACGCCAATGATACAGCAATATTTAAGAGTAAAGGCAGATTATCAGGATGCCTTTTTATTTTTTCGTTTAGGCGATTTTTATGAGATGTTTTTTGATGATGCCATTCGTGCGTCACAAGAACTTGAAATTACATTAACGAGCCGTGAAGGCGGAACAGAAGACCGAATTCCAATGTGTGGGGTGCCATATCATTCAGCGGCAGGCTATATTGAACAGCTTGTGGAAAAAGGCTATAAAGTGGCGATTTGTGAGCAGACCGAGGACCCTAAGCAAGCGAAAGGCGTTGTGAAAAGAGAAGTCGTTCAGCTGATTACACCAGGAACCATGATGGAAGGCAAAGGGCTGACAGACAAAGAAAACAATTACATCGCGAGCATCACCGCTTTTGATCACCAAACATTTGCGTTTGTCTGTAATGACCTGTCAACTGGAGAAACGAAAGCAGCGTTCTTAAGCGGCAGTTTTGATACAGTCCTAAATGAACTGTTTCTCTCTGGAGCAAGAGAAGTCGTTGTTGGAAGTGATTTTTCAGAAGAATGGCAAGCAAAAATCAAAGAACGCAGCCAGATTACATTTTCAATAGAAAATGATGATCAGCAGCAGGGTCATTATGTTCCTCTTTTAGAAAAACTGGAGAAAAATGAACTTCGTTTAGCTTCTTCCAGACTGCTGAACTATTTGCACAGAACACAAAAAAGAAGTCTAGATCATCTTCAAGTCGTCGAAGTTTACCATATCGACGAGTATGTGAAAATTGATTATTACTCAAAACGCAATTTAGAATTGACCGAAACCATTCGCTCGAAAGGGAAAAAAGGGTCACTTCTATGGCTGCTTGATGAAACCAAAACAGCAATGGGAGGTAGATTGCTGAAGCAGTGGATCGACCGTCCATTAATGAATAAACAAGAAATCACACGCAGACATGATTTGGTAGACACATTGATTTCTGCTTATTTTGAACGAGAAGAGCTGCGTGAAAAGCTGAAAGAGGTCTATGATCTGGAGAGGCTTGCAGGACGCGTAGCGTTTGGAAATGTAAATGCCCGTGATTTGATTCAGCTCAAAAAATCACTTCAGCAGATTCCGCATTTAAAACAAATGGTTCACGACCTCTCAACAGAAGAAGCGGAGAAATTGGCGGAACGTCTTGACTCGTGTAAAGAAGCAACAGATCTGCTTGAACAAGCGATTGTGGATCACCCGCCATTATCCGTTAAAGAAGGCAATATTATTCGCGATGGCTACCATGGTGAATTGGACACATACAGAGATGCGAGCAGAAACGGGAAAAACTGGATTGCACAGCTTGAGCGCCAGGAGCGCGAAAAAACGGGCATCAAATCGCTGAAAATCGGCTATAATCGCGTGTTTGGCTATTATATAGAAGTAACAAGAGCAAACCTTCCGCATTTGCCAGAAGGTTTATATGAACGAAAACAAACATTAACAAATGCAGAGCGGTTTGTAACACCAGAACTCAAAGAAAAAGAAGCATTGATTCTTCAAGCTGAAGAAAAATCAGTTGAGCTGGAATATGAATTGTTCGCTATGGTTAGAGAGCAAATTAAAACTTTTATCCCGAGATTGCAAGCTCTGGCGAAAACGGTAAGTGAATTGGACGTGCTCCAATGCTTTGCTGCCATCAGTGAACAAAGGCATTATGTGCGTCCGCACTTCTCAGCTGAACGAAGAGTTTACATTAAGGAAGGCAGACATCCAGTCGTAGAAAAGGTGATGAAGGCACAGGAGTATGTGCCAAATGACTGTCTTATGGACCAGGAAAGAGAAATTTTATTGATTACCGGTCCCAACATGTCAGGGAAAAGCACCTATATGCGCCAGATTGCTTTAACGGCAATTCTCGCACAAATTGGCTGCTTTGTTCCTGCAGAAAGTGCTGAGCTGCCGATTTTCGATCAGGTATTCACGCGTATTGGAGCGGCAGATGATTTGATTTCAGGCCAAAGTACCTTCATGGTTGAAATGCTTGAAGCAAAAAATGCCATTGTCAATGCAACACAAAATAGTTTAATCTTATTTGATGAAATCGGAAGAGGCACATCCACCTATGATGGCATGGCGCTTGCACAAGCGATGATTGAATACATTCATGAGCATATTGGTGCGAAAACCTTATTTTCTACTCATTATCATGAATTAACAGTTCTGCAGGAAGAACTGCAGCAACTGAAAAATGTTCATGTGAGTGCAGCTGAACAAAATGGCAAAGTTGTTTTTCTTCATAAAATTAAGGAAGGTCCTGCTGATAAAAGCTACGGAATTCATGTTGCACAGCTTGCTGAGCTTCCAGACGAACTAATTGCCAGAGCCAATACCATTTTAGCTGGATTTGAAAAGCAGCATCAGGATCAGCAGAATCAGCCTCAACGCGAAACGAAACAAGAGCCTGTTATAAAGGCTCATGAGCCATTAGCGCAGCTGTCCTTTTTTGATGAAAAAGAGCCAGAACCAAAACAGACCCAGCTGTCTTCAAAAGAAAAGAAAATTCTGCAGCACTTAAAATCAATTGAAATACTTGAAATGACGCCGATGCAGGCATTTAATGAGCTATATGAGCTTCATAAAAAAATAAAAGGCTGAGGAGGTGCATGAAATGGGAAAAATCATACAGCTGAACGATTCCCTTTCAAATAAAATCGCAGCCGGTGAGGTTGTCGAACGGCCAGCCTCTGTTGTCAAAGAACTGCTGGAGAACGCCATCGATGCAGGAAGCACCATCATTGAAATTGAACTGGAAGAGGCTGGACTTGCCAAAATCAGAATAATTGATAATGGCGAAGGAATTGCTGAGGAAGATGTTTTAAATGCATTCCATCGCCATGCGACGAGTAAAATTAAAGATGAAAATGATCTTTTCCGCATTAAAACGCTTGGTTTCAGAGGAGAGGCTTTGCCAAGTATCGCCTCTGTTTCCAATGTGGAACTGAAAACAAGCACAGGCGATGCAGGAACACGCCTAGTTTTATCAGGCGGAAAGGTAGAAGTGATGGAAAAGGCTTCTGCCAGAAAAGGAACAGATATTAGTGTAACAGACCTGTTTTTTAATACACCTGCACGTTTAAAATATGTCAAAACCATTCATACAGAGCTTGGCAATATTACAGATGTCGTTAACCGGATTGCTCTTTCACATCCTGAAGTTTCGATTAAATTGATTCATAATGAACGCAAACTGCTTCATACAAACGGGAAAGACGATGTTCGGCAGGTCTTAGCTGGGATCTATGGCCTCAATATCGTCAAAAAAATGGTACCGGTGACGGCACAATCATTGGATTTCACCATTAGTGGCTATGCAGCTTTGCCAGAAGTGACTCGTGCATCCCGAAACTATATCTCGACCATGATTAATGGCCGTTTTATTAAAAACTATTCACTGGCGAAAGCCATTCAGGAAGGGTATCATACGTTGCTTCCGATTGGACGCTATCCAATCGTGCTTCTGAATATCGTTATGGATCCGCAGCTTGTGGATGTCAATGTTCACCCATCGAAAATGGAAGTGCGCCTCAGCAAGGAAAACGAATTGACTGAGCTGATTAAAACTTCGCTTCAGAATGTATTTAAAAAGCAGGAGCTCATACCAGCAGGATACTCCAGACCGATTGCTGTGCCTAAGCCAAAAGACGAGCAGACTTTTTTAGAGCTTGATCATTTGCCGGAAAAAGCTTCAGCATCACTGGTAAAAGAGAAAGAGCCGGAATCAATTGTTTCTCATTCAGAGTATGAGGATGTACCTGCCATGCTTGAGCAGAGATCACCTGTTGAGGATAGACCTATAGAAAGAGAAGCGGAAGCACTTGAAGAATTTATTCCTGCAGAAGTTCCAGAACTAGCATGGGTTTCAACTGATGTCGTTCAGCAGACAGATGAATCATTCTCTACTGAAAGTGCAGCACCACGTGTGCCGCCTCTGTATCCGATCGGGCAAATGCACGGAACATACATTTTTGCACAAAATGAAAAAGGCTTATATATTATCGATCAGCATGCCGCTCAAGAACGGATAAAATATGAATTTTTTAAAGAAAAAGTTGGACAAGTCGCTAAAGAATTGCAGGAGCTGCTGATCCCGATTACACTTGAGTATTCAACAGACGAAATGCTTAAGATAAATGAGTATCAGCATGAGCTGGAAAAAGTCGGAGTGTTTCTTGAGACATTTGGACCAACCAGCTACATCGTTCGTGCGCATCCGCAATGGTTTCCGCCTGGTGATGAACAGGATATCATTGAAGACATGATTGAACAACTGCTTTCCATGAAAAAAGTAGATGTCAAAAAGCTGCGTGAAGAGGCGGCGATTATGATGAGCTGCAAAGGCTCCATCAAAGCAAACCATCACCTGCGTAATGACGAAATTCAAGCTTTACTGGATGAACTTCGCCAAACAAACGATCCTTTTACATGTCCGCATGGCAGACCAATCATTATTAATTACTCGGTTTATGAGCTGGAAAAGATGTTTAAGCGTGTGATGTAACCAGTAATTGATTAAAGAAGTAGCCCTGGTAAGGTGAGTGATCCTTATCGGGCTGCTTTTTTTACTATGGAAAATTTATGAGAGAGTAGTCATTCTGAGGGTTTGATAGGAAAGTCTCGGAATTTGATAGGAAAGCCGCCGAGTTTGTTAGGAAAGCAGAAAAGTTTGTTAGGAAACGAAAGGATTTTGATAGGAAAACACAAATATCTAATTAGAGAACCGGTGCATTCATAAGGAAAACCAAAAGAATAGCTAGAAAGGTCCACAAATCTATCAGAATAACCCCAAAACTTAGTAAAAAGCCTCAAATATTTAAATAGAAACCCAAAAAGCGCGTAAATTCATTAAGCAAAACTATGTATTCTTAATAAAAAGCTTCAAAATTGCATCATTACCATATGTAATTTTCACAAAAAAGCAGAAAAATGCCCGAATACCCCCGCTAAAACAATCTCCGGACATTTTCTTTTTCAAAAAACTTATTTCACTGCAGTCTGCAGTTTATCAATAAACTTTAAAGCTCTTCCAGTGCCAATTGCCACTGATTCAAGTGGACTTGGCGCCAAATGGACAGGCACAAAGATCTCTTTAGAAATCCATTCTTGAATTCCATTTAGAAGGGCACCACCGCCTGTTAAGATGACACCGCGATCGACTATATCGCCGCTCAATTCAGCTGGGCTGCTTTCTAAAGTCGCGCGAATTGCTTCTAAAATATGAAGCAATGATTCTTTCATTGCATCGCGAACTTCATAGGACGTTAATGTAATCGTCTTTGGCAGTCCTGTTACAAGATCCCGCCCGCGGATATCCATCGTTAATTCCTCATGATCGATTAAGGCATGTCCAATTTCAATCTTTATCTGTTCTGCCGTTCTTTCTCCAATCAAAACATTAAATTCTTTGCGGACATGCTGAATGATATCCTCATCAAGACGATCGCCGCCAATACGGATTGAATGACAAGCTACCACGCCGCCAAAGGAAATAATCGCAACCTCAGTTGAACCGCCGCCAATATCAACAATTACATTGGCAACTGGCTCGTCCACCGGCAAATCCGCACCAATAGCAGCAGCAACAGGCTCCTCTATTAAATGCACCTTTTTAGCGCCGGCATTTTTGACTGCATCATGAATGGCTCTTCTTTCCACGCTCGTAGAACCTGACGGAGTGCAGACAACCACATTTGGTTTGCGGATCGCAAAACCGAGTTTTTTAGACGCTTTGTTCATCACATGCCGAATCATTTCTGTGGTTGTATCATAATCGGCGATGACTCCTTCTTTTAAAGGGCGGATGGCAACAATACGGCCAGGCGTTTTTCCAATCATTTCTTTCGCTTCGTGTCCAACAGCCAACACTTTATTTGTAGATGTGTCTATTGCCACAACAGAAGGCTCATTTAAAGCAATTCCTTTATTTTTACTGTATACAAGTATATTAGCAGTTCCTAAATCAATTCCAATTTCACTTGAAGATAACATCTTTTTCACCCAATTCTGTTTTCTTTTGAAGATCTATTGTAGCCTTCACATAAAATAACACGGATAGATGCTAAAACCCGTGTTTGTTATTGAAACGTTAATGAAATGTAATCTATTGTGAAAATTTTTCATGAATTGTAATGAAGCGGCGCATAAACAAGTGCTAAAATGTTTATAATGGTTAGATGTTCAAGGCTCAGCACAAAATAGATACGTTTAACTCTGAAAACCAGCGGCTGATATGGTACGATTAGGTTAGACCAATAAATCGGTCATTTAGTTTAAAAAGGCAGTGTGAACGATATTGAATGAAAAACAGAAGCTTCTAGTAATTATTGGGCCAACGGCATCAGGTAAAACAAACTTAAGCATTCAGCTTGCTAAAAAGTATAATGGTGAAATTATTAGCGGCGATTCGATGCAAATTTACAGATCCATGGACATCGGGACAGCAAAAATCAGTCCTGCTGAGATGGAAGGAATCCCTCATTATTTAATTGATATTAAAGAACCTGATGAAGCGTTTTCTGCTGCAGAATTTCAGCAGCTTGTCCGCCGGCAGATAGATGAAATTTCATCGCGCGGCAAACTGCCGATCATAGCAGGCGGAACAGGTTTGTACATACAGTCGGTTATTTATGATTATCAATTTTCAGATGCTCCATCTGATGAGGAATTTCGAAAAGAACTTGAAAAAAAAGCAGAGGCACAAGGACATGACGCTCTATATGCAGAGCTTGAGAAGATTGATCCATTGAGTGCGGAAAATATCCATCCCAATAATGTGAGGCGTGTCATTAGAGCGCTGGAGGTATACCACTGTACGGGAATTCCTGTGTCACAGTGGCAGGAAAAACAGCAGCCGGAATTACTATATGATACCTCTATCATTGGTCTTACGATGGAGCGGGATTTGCTTTATAAACGCATTAACAGCCGCGTAGATCTTATGATGAGAGAAGGGCTTCTGCAGGAAGTACAAGGTCTTTATGAAAAAGGAATCCGCAATTATCCATCTATTCAGGCAATAGGCTATAAAGAAATTTATGATTATATTGAAGGCAGAGCAACACTTGAAACAGCTGTTGATAATTTGAAACAAAATTCAAGAAGATATGCCAAAAGGCAGCTGACTTGGTTTAGAAACAAAATGGATGTGGAATGGTTTGATATGACAAACGCTCTAAAGGAAGAGCAATGGCAAAAAAAATTCGCTGAAATTTGTTTCCATATTGAAGGAAAGCTTGGAGTTAAATCGAATACATATTACTAGAGATAAAAGAGGAGGATACATGATGAAAACATCCATTAATATTCAAGACCAATTTTTAAACCAGCTCCGCAAGGATAATGCGAATGTAACCGTTTTTCTTCTAAATGGTTTTCAAATTAGGGGGCAAGTGAAGGGCTTCGATAATTTTACTGTCTTATTTGAATCAGAAGGCAAGCAGCAGCTTGTATATAAGCATGCTATTTCCACTTTCGCTCCACAGCGAAATGTTCAGCTTGATATGGAAGGCCAAAAATAACAACGAAAAAACTGCCGCAAATCAATTTTCATCTTTTGCGGCAGTCTTTTTTTTATCTTTTAAAAATTCACCCCGCCATTTTTTCTGTACACAACAACTTTTCCTGCATTCAACTTTTCCTTACTTGAACAAATATATTGGCCGAGTTTCAATTTGTACTAATGATTTTACGTTTAACCGAATATATATAAACAAAGTTTATGATAAAACTAGATCAGACATCACACCAAAACCTTTTCGCACGGAGGGAATTCTTTCAGGTTCAAGTGTAATCTGAAATTCCTCTAATTCAGGCAATGGACCTTTACACACACAACTTACATCTGTGCCTAAGAATGAGAGGTGAAGGCATTTGGATCAGCCGATTCGCTTAAAAAATAATGGGCAAATCAGCATCGTTCTAAATTCGCAAAAAAAGAAAACATATACAAAAGAAATGCCGGATGCACCAGCAGCACCAAAGCAGCTCCCTGCAGAGCATAGTGCGCTAAAGGAAATAGAAGAAGAGCTTGGTGCATTGGTTGGCATGGAAGAGATGAAACGATTAATAAAAGAAATTTATGCTTGGATATACATTAATAAAAAGAGAGAAGAAGCAGGCCTGCGAGCTGGAAAACAAGCACTTCATATGATGTTTAAAGGCAATCCAGGCACAGGAAAAACGACAGTAGCAAGACTGATTGGCAAACTGTTTCTTAAAATGAATGTGCTATCGAAAGGGCATCTGATTGAGGCAGAAAGAGCGGATCTTGTAGGAGAATATATTGGCCATACCGCCCAGAAGACAAGGGATCTAGTTAAAAAAGCATTAGGCGGTATTTTGTTCATTGACGAAGCTTATTCACTTGGGCGCGGAGGAGAAAAGGATTTTGGAAAAGAAGCTATTGATACACTTGTAAAACATATGGAAGACAAACAGCATGAATTTATCCTAATTTTAGCAGGTTATTCAAGGGAAATGGATTTCTTCTTAACCTTAAACCCTGGTCTGCATTCCCGTTTCCCGCTTGTTGTAGACTTTCCAGATTACAATATTGATCAGCTGATGGAAATTGCTGATTTAATGCTGAAGGAGAAAGAATACACATTAAGTCATGAAGCAGAAAAGAAATTAAGAGAACATTTGTATGATGTGAAAAACGGATATAGTTCTAATAGTTTTTCGAATGGACGCTATGTGCGGAATGTGATTGAAAAATCCATCCGCACCCAAGCTATGCGTTTATTAATGCAAAATATATATGACCGCCATGAACTGATGACGATCAGGAGTAATGATCTTGTAATCGAGGAAGTAAAGTAGGCAGCAGAAAATATTTGTAATAAAAAAGACATGAGCTGAAATTTTTTCACTCATGTCTTTTTCTATAGAATGAACTCACTCGGGGCTGGGCAAGGCGCCTTCCGCTTTTCTAGGTGTCCATCTACAGGCGCTAGGGACTCGAGGTCTTAAGCTGATCCAGTCAAAAGGTTAAAGAGCAACCTTTCACCTGGCTCATCTTAAGCTTGTCGTCCCTGGGCGAGCGCCTTCCGCTTTTCTAGGTGTCTAGCTACAGCGCCTAGCCCCTCGAGGTCTTAAGCCAATCTGTCCAGAAGGTTAAAGAACAACCTTCTAGCCATCTTGTCTTAAGCTTGTCGGGGCTGAGCAAGGCGCTTCCGCTTTTCTATGTTCCCAATCGTTTTGTTGGCAGTTTCCATTTATACGTATATGAAAGAACACGCAGTGCTGTAATAATTGCAAATAATGCATACAGTTCAAAAGAATTGGCTGCTATTTTGAGGCCAATTGCCAATCCGCACAAAATGGCCCAAACAGCATAAATCTCCGAGCGGAGGACGAGAGGTTTTCTTCTCGCCAGCACATCACGGATCATGCCGCCGCCGCTTCCAGTCAAAACAGCTGCAACCAACACAGCGCTGAGCGGATGATTCATTTCTGTTGCATATAGCGCTCCTTGAATGGCAAATGCCGATAAGCCAATCGCGTCAGTAAAATTGCCCCACCGCTGCCAGTGTTTTAATAACCGATTCGGAAAAAGCATGACAGCTGTAATGGAAAGCAGGGCAATCTGAAAAAACATGCCTTGTTCCCATAAGGCTGAGACAGGTACACCGATCAGCAAATTTCGAATTGCCCCGCCGCCAAAAGCAGTCACAATTCCTAATATATAAATACCTAAAATATCATATTCTTCTTCCATCGCTACAATGGCACCGCTTACTGCAAATGCAATCGTACCGATCATACTTAAAACATCCCAAGCCATCTTCGTTCTCCTCTATGCTGTAATATCTCTGTGTGCAAACATATAAATTTTACCACGTATAATGTGTTTTACAACTGCTTTTTACAGAAAAAAGATTTTTTATTTTAAAACCAAGCAGATCCTAGATTTATTGCATGTTTGCCTGTGACAAGGGGAATGTAAACATAAATTACAATCTGGATTAGTGAATAGAACAATAATCTGATATGATATTCACAGAATCGAAAGGAAAGAAGGAGACAGATGGAACAAAAGAATGAACGTGAAAAAGTAATCCTCGTAGGCTGCCAGACAGAAGAGGATGATCTGCATTTTACATATTCAATGGAAGAACTAGCTTCTCTGACTTCTACAGCAAAAGGTACAGTGCTTGCTGAATTAACGCAGAAAAGAGAACGGGTGCACCCCTCTACTTATATCGGCAAAGGCAAAGTTGAAGAACTTTCTGCTCTGCAGGAAGAGCTGGAAGCCGATCTGATTATTTTTAATGATGAGCTTTCGCCAAGTCAGGTCCGGAATTTATCTGCCAATGTGTCTGCACGAATTATTGATCGCTCACAGCTTATTTTAGACATTTTTGCAACGCGCGCCCGCTCGCGTGAAGGGAAGCTGCAGGTCGAGCTAGCTCAGCTTCAATATATACTTCCACGCCTTGCTGGACAAGGGACACAGCTTTCAAGACTTGGGGGCGGAATTGGAACTAGAGGACCTGGTGAGACAAAACTGGAATCAGATCGCCGTCATATTCGTCGCAGGCTCGATGATATTAAAGAGCAATTAGATTCGATTGTTAAACACCGGGAGCGGTACAGAGAACGAAGGAAGAAAAATAAAGTTTTTCAAATTGCACTGGGTGGCTACACAAATGCCGGTAAATCAACATTATTTAACAGGCTATCCGAAGCAGACTCTTTTGAAGAAAATCAGCTTTTCGCCACATTAGATCCAATGACAAGAAAAATTGTGCTGCCAAGCGGTTTTGTTGCACTGCTGACAGATACGGTTGGCTTTATACAAGATTTGCCGACTGCGTTAATCGCTGCTTTTCGCTCAACGCTCGAAGAAGTGAAGGAAGCTGATCTGCTGATTCATGTCGTTGATATGTCTAACCCGGATTACTTTCAGCATGAACAAACAGTGCAAAAGCTGATTGAAGAACTTGAGGATGAAAAAATTCCGCAAATCACGGTTTATAACAAAAGGGATGCTGTCCATCCGGATTTTGTGCCAACTTCAGGCAGAGATATGATTCAAATCAGCGCTTTAGACGGGGAAGACAGACTGCTCTTAAAACAAAAAATCGAACAGCATATGCTGCAGATGATGGAAGAATACCATGTATCTGTTCCTTCAAGTGAGGGCAAGCTTCTGTCGCAGCTGAAAAACGATACCGTCTTGCGCGAACTCGTTTTTAATGAAGAAACACAAGAATATATGTGTAAAGGTTTTTACATGGCTGACCATCAAATAGCGGGCAGCTTAAAACAATATAAAATCTAGAGGAGAACACCATGTTTCAGCATTTATCATTTCAAGAAAAAATTCAGCCGATCGTAAAAGAAGCTGAAGAACAAATTGCATCTGTACTAAAGAAAATCGATGAGCGGATTGACGAAAACCAATATCGCGTCTTAAAAAGCTTCCAGGATCATCAAGTTAGTGATTCGCACTTTATCCCTTCAACTGGATATGGGTATGATGATCATGGCAGAGATACACTTGAAGCCATTTATGCGCAAACGTTTGGCGGGGAAGCTGGACTCGTCCGTCCGCAGATCATATCAGGAACACACGCCATTTCAATCGCCTTATTTGGCGTACTGCGTCCTGGCGATGAGCTTTTATATATAACTGGAAAGCCATATGACACTTTAGAGGAAATCGTCGGAATCAGAGGTGATGGAGTCGGGTCGTTAAAAGACTTTGGAATTTCATATAATAGTGTTCCTCTAACTGATGAAGGAAATATTGACTATCATGCTGTTAAAAAAGCGATTCAGCCTAATACGAAAATGATTGGCATTCAGCGCTCGAAAGGCTACGCAACCAGACCATCCTTTACAATACAGCAAATCAAAGAAATGATTACATTTGTAAAAGAAATGAAACCAGATGTTGTCGTATTCGTTGATAACTGCTATGGTGAATTTGTAGAAGAGCAGGAGCCATGCCATGTTGGAGCCGATTTAATGGCTGGATCTTTAATCAAGAACCCGGGCGGCGGTTTGGCAAAAACCGGCGGCTATATTGTCGGAAAGAAAAATTGGGTTGAAGCCTGTTCTTATAGAATGACTTCTCCAGGTATTGGTGCGGAAGCAGGAGCTTCTTTATATAGCCTGCAAGAAATGTATCAAGGCTTCTTTCTTGCTCCGCATGTTGTCGGACAGGCGCTAAAGGGTGCAATCTTTACAGCTGCAGTTTTGGAAAAGTTCGGCATGAATGCCACTCCGAAATGGGATGAACCAAGAACAGACCTCATTCAGGCTGTCCAGTTCGATGATCCTGACAAAATGATTGCCTTTTGTCAGGCCATTCAATTTGCATCACCCATTAATTCGCATGTTACTCCATACGCAAGCTACATGCCCGGCTATGAGAACGATGTGATTATGGCAGCCGGCACATTTATTCAAGGTGCAAGCATAGAACTAACTGCGGACGGTCCTATCAGACCGCCATATGCAGCCTATGTTCAAGGCGGACTGACATACTCTCATGTGAAAATGGCTGTCTGCATTGCATTGAATCGATTGCTCGAAAAAGGTTTAATATCATTATAAAAGGGAATGTTTGAAAGGCAGCTGCCGTGCAGCTGTCTTTTTTTCATACATAATGTGGGATCTTAAATGATGGGATTAGAAAAGGATGATGAAAGTGCCTGTCAGCGGATAGAATGGTGGCTGAAGGGAACTATGGCGTGGGGAAAGTGCCTGTTAGCAGGGAAAATAGAGCCTGAAGGGAACTAAGTTGTGGCGAAAGTGCCCGTCAGCAGAGAAAAGGGAGCCTGAAGGGAACTAAGTTGTGGCGAAAGTGGCCGTCAGCAGAGAAAAGGGGGCCTGAAGGGAACTAAGTTGTGGCGAAAGTGCCCGTCAGCAGAGAAAAGGGAGCCTGAAGGGAACAAAGGAGCACCCAAAGAGCCCGTCAGCATGAAAAAGAGGTTCTGAAGGGAACTAAGGCAACGCGAAAGAGCCCGTCAGAACCAATCTATCCACACCATCTAAAAGAATAAAAACCAAAGCATAACAGTCCTTGCAGGAAAACATAATAGGTAAAGAGAATGTGTAAATATCATGTGTTAATTTTTTATGTCATAAAATATAACATTGTGTTGACAGGAAATCTAACATTACATATAATAAACACATGAAATCAAATAAAGGAGGAGAGACGATTGACTGGAAGTGAAATTCGTCGCTCCATGCCGCTCTTTCCAATTGGAATCGTCATGCAGCTGACCGAGCTTACAGCGCGTCAGATCCGCTACTATGAGGAACACCAGTTGATTTCTCCGGCAAGAACTGACACAAACAGAAGATTATATTCTTTAAACGACATTGACAAACTATTAGAAATTAAAGATTTAATTGATCAGGGCATTAATATGGCTGGCATCAAACAGCTGTTTTTAGTGAAAGAAGATCAAACTGTTTCTGGGGAACTAAATAAGCAAGAAGAAAAAGTGAGACAGGAGTTAACGGATACTGAATTGAGAAAGCTGCTTAGGAAAGAATTGATGCAAGCTGGCCGTTTCAACCGGACTTCTACCCGCCAAGGCGATATGTCCCGCTTTTTCCATTAAAATATTAAACTTGTAATTCATTAAGGGAGGAAAAACCAGTGGCAAAATTTACAAAAGAAGATATTACACGTATTGCAGAAGAGGAAAATGTAAAGTTTATCCGCCTGCAGTTCACTGACATTTTAGGAACTATTAAAAACGTTGAGATTCCAATTAGCCAGCTTGAAAAGGCTTTGGATAACAAAATGATGTTTGACGGATCTTCAATCGAAGGATTCGTGCGTATTGAAGAATCTGATATGTACTTATATCCTGATCTTGACACTTGGGTTGTATTCCCTTGGACAGCTGAAAAAGGAAAAGTGGCACGTCTAATCTGTGATATCTATAGCCCAGATGGAACTCCTTTTGATGGAGATCCTCGTAATAACTTAAGAAGAATTCTAAGTGAAATGGAAGAGCTGGGATTCACTGATTTCAATCTTGGACCTGAGCCTGAATTTTTCTTATTCAAATTAGATCAAGCTGGTGAACCAACACTTGAGCTAAACGATAACGGAGGATATTTTGACCTTGCACCAACAGACTTAGGTGAAAACTGCCGCCGTGATATCGTACTTGAGCTTGAAGAAATGGGCTTTGAAATTGAAGCATCTCACCATGAGGTTGCACCTGGACAGCATGAAATTGATTTTAAATATGCTGATGCCCTAACAGCGTGTGACCAAATTCAAACATTCAAGCTAGTTGTTAAAACAATCGCTCGTAAGCACGGATTGCATGCTACATTCATGCCAAAACCATTATTCGGTGTAAACGGTTCTGGTATGCACTGTAACGTTTCTTTATTTAAAGATGGTAAAAACTCTTTCTACGATGAAAATGGCGAATTGCAATTAAGCGAAACAGCTCGCAACTTCATCGCTGGTATTATCAAGCATGCACCTAGCTTCACAGCTGTTACAAACCCAACAGTTAACTCATACAAGCGTTTAGTGCCTGGTTATGAAGCTCCATGTTATGTTGCATGGTCTGCTAGAAACCGTTCACCGCTAATCCGTATCCCGGCTTCACGCGGCGTAAGTACTCGCGTAGAAGTCCGCAGCGTAGACCCTGCTGCTAACCCGTACCTAGCAATGGCTGTTCTATTAAAAGCTGGCTTAGACGGCGTGAAAAACAAATTAACTCCTCCAGCTCCAGTAGACCGCAACATCTACGTTATGAGCAAAGAAGAGCGCGAAGCAGAAGGTATCGTTGATCTTCCATCAACACTTGCAAGCGCACTTGATAACCTTAAGAAGGATGAAATCATGGTTGATGCTCTTGGAGAGCATATCCTTGAACACTTCCTTGAAGCAAAAGAAATTGAATGGGATATGTTCCGCACTCAAGTTCACCCATGGGAGCGCGAGCAATACCTGCAAATGTATTAATAAGTGGAATCCCTTGATGCGTATAGCATCAAGGGGTTTTTATTTTTGAACAATAAGTCAAATTCATATTCGCACAAATCCCCCCCAACAAACTATGCAATAATCTTTCCGCCATTTTCCAGAGTGTTTTATTTTAAGGATACTATTACCTATTTCTTTAAAGAATTTCTTATATTAGCCTTTTTCTATTTAATCCCCATACACATATCCATTATTCCACTAGACTTTAGTTTGTTTTAATAAATCACTCAAATAGGGTACTCATAAAGAAAAACATCCAATTTTCATAGACTATTATTTTTGTCTAGCTGCCAAACAATGTAAAAATGACTCATTTTATTTTTGAGACAAAATTCAAGGGGACAAGCATAGACAAAAAACTTTAAATATTAATAGTATAAAACATATTAAGAAAAGGAAGGTGATTTGTATTGAAGATTGAAAACTATATGAAAAAAAGGAGATTATGGAAACAAAGTAAACAACCTATTTTGCGAAATGGGAAAAAGGCTCCTTTTCCTCCAGCTTGGAGAAATCCAATGCTATTTCCAATTACAGATCTGGAACCAGAATCAGAACAAGCAATCGAACTAGAAATGGAATCAGTACAAGAAATAGAGGTTGAATCTGAGCAAATACTAGATCCAGAACTAGATCCTCTTGCATGTATGACCACTGCACAGCTTCGTAACTTTTTTGCAAACAACCCTGCAGGAAGCTTTGTTGAGGTAAATTATCTAGGATACAATGGCACAGTATTAAAAACAGCATGTGGATTTATTAGCCAGTTTGATGGATTTGAGCTAGTGCTCACACCAACTGAAGCTGGTTATCCAATTGTGCGTATACCAGCGAACATCATCTGCAGTATAAATTAAACATGACCAAAAGATAACCCTTAAAAAAGTATAAGCTAGAAAGACACCCCGTAAATGTTAGACATTAACGGGGTGTCTTTAAGAAGAAACGTCGTTTGGAGTAATTAATAGGTGGAAAATTTCGAAAAATAATTATGATGGGTTGAATGGATTTGGGAATTGCTGTAAGATTAAGGTGGTTAGAAGATGAAAAGGGGGATTTCTATGGGATGGTTCTACCTTGTTCTAATTGTTCTAACGACAGGATTTGGTCTTTGGGGATTGGTTTCTAGAGAAAAGTGGCTGAAAAAACAAGCAGATAAGCTTAAAGACCAATAAGATTTCGTGCAAATATTTTTCTAGCCTAGATAGTGTTTTATTCACAGCTCTTTCCAAGATGTAAAAATTTTAAAAGTTGACCCCAATACTATTGCTGTTTGATGGGGTCTTTACTATTGTTTAAAAATTATATAAAGTATCTAAGTTTTTAAAGGATTCAGAAGGGTACAATTTGATTCAAATGGAGGCAGTTATGAATCAAACAAATCAGCTGAGTACAAAAGTCAAAATAGTGTTATTGTTTTTTGCCTTTTTAGCTAGTCTTATCATCATTGTTGCAGCCTTGATATGTTATAACATTTACCAAGAGCAAAAAGAATTAAATGAATTACAGTTAAGGGTTGAAGAATATGTTACTTCTAAATACAAGGAAGCAAAGATAGAAGAAATGAGTACTGAAACATCGCTTAAAGGCGAACAGCTTGCATATATTGTATTTGAGGATGAACCAAACTCTACTTATATTTATGGAGAAGACACAAGCGGAATCATGCAGCTTGGACCTAACCCGCCAGAAGGTGAGAAGGAGAATTATAAATATCTTGAGAATTAAGTCCAATTTGTAATAGTGGCTTTATTTTCATTCGGTAGCCACATTCATGTAAAAATACTTAAAGAGTACTAATGTTAAAAGAATGAATTAGTTTTGGTCATCCTCAGACACCCAAGTGTTAACTGATATCTCTTTTGGAAGGATCTTTTTTATTTCTTCCAATGTGGATGTATCTATTTTATAGCCTATGAATTCAGTTCCATAATGCTCTGCATTAAAGGTAGAATGACCATGTTTGCTAAGAAATACAGAAAACCATTTTAATCTTTTAGAAGGTGTCAGATAGTCTGTTATTATATATTTTTTCACTTGTTTAGTAAGTTTTCCTGAGAAGATTGACATGTTGTGTTCTGCTCTAAATGTTAGTTCAGTACTAAGCTCTGTGTAAAGCTCGTCTAATACATCCTGATCCGAGCTCCAGCAATGTATTTGGATTTCATCGCTAGCGGATAAAAAAACAGACATCAAGGGTTTCCAATAGCTATAATCATAGGATATTCTTTCATCTAAGACAGTATATTCGATGGTATTGACTTCAAAATGTATATTAATAGACATGTTTTAACTCCTTTAATCAGATAATAGGAGTTTAGCAAGAAATATACAATTATGATAGTCCAGGTTCATGTATATGTTCTTTTTTGACTCAGAAAAAAACCGAGCCAGCTATTCCGACTCGGTTCTTTCTATTAGTGATTCGTTCGATATGAACGATTTGTTTCTTCTGCTGTTACCGGCTTAAACAACAGCCCAATGGATACTAAACCAGCTATACCGACTAATCCATATACAATACGTGAAGCAATGGCTTCTTGTCCGCCAAAGATAGTGGCAACAAGGTCAAATTGGAAGAAACCAACGAGCCCCCAATTGACAGCTCCGATAATTACGAGTACTAATGCAATTTTTTGCAAGACTGACATGGTTTTGCCTCCTTTTATCGTGTGTAGTATAAGCTTACTATTTATATACACTTATAAAAGAAAGATAAACATATTCATTATGCGGCAAGATTTGCCAATGCACTTTTGATATCTTTATAGACTTTAATCTTCCTTAACTGTTCGATATATGTTTGGGTGGAAACTGCCATATTAGGTGAAAAACCAGTAAGAACGAGTTCAATACCGAGCAGATTAAGCATTTTATGTATATTTCCAATATTGATTCCGAATTGATCATCAAAAAAGGCGAGCCCTGATAAATCAATAATGACAATTTGATTATGTCTAATGATTTCTGAAGCCGAAATCTCGTTATATAAGACTTCAACTCTCTCAAATGTGAGGGAACCGATTAGAGGGATAACCGAAATGGAGTTTGTAATTGGTACAATAGGGGTGGAAAGTCTTTGCACTTCTTTAAGTGTGTCTTCCAGCTCCAGCTTCGTTTCGTATTGTTCAGTAACATCTTTTTGCACGCCAATAAAAAAAGTGCGATCGGTATTATCTATATATATTGGATCAATAATTAATTCATTACGAAACGGTGTACCATCCTTACGGTAATTGATAAGGTCCACATGAATGGACTTTTTTTCTTTGATGCCCTGCGAAATAGATTGAACAACAGCACGTTCTGTATCTGCTCCCTGGAGAAAACGGCAATTTTTCCCAAGAACATCCTCTTCGGTATAGCCGGTTAGGTTCGTAAAGCCTTTATTAATATAGACGATCGGATTATCATCTTTTTCAGGATCAGTAATTACCACCCCGACATTTGTTGCATCTAAAGCTTGTTTGAGAAATGGTGTAAAGATGTCATTCATATGTTCCCTAATCACTAAAACTCTCTCCCCCTTCATTAATTGTTATATTCTTATTAAAACATACCTTGAAGTAAAATTGTAGCGAAGGCTATTGACTACTTCTTTTACATATTAAGAAATTGAACATATTATTATGCCTCATTTATGCTAAAATTATATGAAGATTTTACTAGTGTGACACAATTCATCATATCTAATAATTTTACATAAAAAAGAAATAAATGAGGAGATGATTACTTTTGACAGTTCTATGTATTGTTAGGCACGGACAGACTGATTGGAATGCAGAAGGAAAATTACAAGGAAGCACAGACATTCCTTTAAATATGAATGGAGTAAAACAGGCTGAGCTGTGTGCTGCCTATTTAAACCAAGATAAGTGGGACATTATTCTAACCAGTCCGCTTTCAAGAGCAAAGAAAACAGCTGAAATCATTCAGAATCAAGTTGGGGTACCATTAAAAGTAATGGAGGATTTCACGGAAAGGCATTTTGGTAAAGCTGAAGGCATGACACCGGAGGAGCGTCAGCAGCATTTTCCGGATAAGAATTACACAGATATGGAAACAGTGGAGGAGTTAACCCCCCGGCTGCAGGAAGGATTAATGAGAATCAGCAGGGAATATCCGAATCAGAAAGTTTTGCTTGTGGCCCATGGTGCAGTCATTCATGCAATCCTAGCTGCGAACGCATTAGATGCTGAGCTATTTAATCAAATTCGTTTAGAGAATGCTTGCCTTAATAATATGACTTTTAAAGAAGATAAGTGGTCCATCAAAGATTATAATGTGATCCATCATTTACAGGAAAGTGAGGAAAAGTAATGAAAACCTCTACGATTTTAAAGTGGATAACTGGTGGTTTTGAAGCGGCGCTGGGCATTCCTTTTTTGGGAGGATTATTAATTTTAAGTACGGCATGGACACCGTTATTTGTCATGCTGGTACTACACATCGTGACACTTGTATTCAGTGCAAATGAAGGCGAAAAGAAACATGGCAGCATTTTAGGCATTGTTACCTCTGTTGTTGGGTTTATTCCTGTAATAGGAATGGTGATGCATATCATCACCGCCATCTTGCTTATGATTGATGCAGCAAAGTCGAACAAAAAGGCCGAAATAGAAGATTTTTAAGTGAACGAGCCACCGTCAGCAGTGGCTCGTTTTTCCGTTATGCATCAGTACTTATTGTGTAAGATTATTTAAGTCTTGGATGCAATCTTGAACCAGTGTAACTGCCTGACTCATAGCAGCGCCGCCGCCAAATGCCGCCGTAACGCCAATTGCTTCATAGATTTCCTGTTCACTGCACCCTTGGTCCAGACAGCCTTTTGTATGATAAATGATGCAATATTCATCCTGAGAGTAAAGGCTGATCCCAAGAGCGATTAATTGCTTGTCTTTTTGAGATAGAGTTCCCTCGCGAAAACATTCCTCAGTAAAAGCATTAAAGTGAGAAGCAAGTTCAGGCATCTTTTTTGTAAATGTGCCAAGTCCCTCTTTATAATGCAGCAATGCTGCCTCAGTTTGGTTAGACGCATGTAAATCCATGAGATTCATCTCCATTCCAATTTATTTAGCATCGTTAGTATAAACCATTGGCTTCATCCTTACCCGAAAGCTTTTTAGAAACTATTTCCACTATATAGAAATCATAATTTCCACTGTTGATCGGCAAAATGAGTGTATACATTTCGAAAGTGGTGATCAATTTGGAATACAGCCAATATAGTAATGAATACCAAGCGGGAGACATTGTTTATATTTTTTATCGTAATCCGCACACACAGGATGTGGCAAATATTCAGGAAGCTGCTGTTGTTAATAATCCCGAAGATCCTCAATCTTTAGCTGTCTTTGTATATGAAACGTATTATCCGCTGACAAATGAAATGGCGGTATATTCAACACCTCAAGAAGCAGAGGCTGCTTATCAGGAATACTTCGGGAATATAGATGGAGGAAATGGATTATATGATGAGACCTTTTAAGCCGCAGCTCGTTTATTTTGAGCCTAATGCACTTGATTATCCTTTAGGAGAAACTTTATACGATCGATTTAAGGAAATGGGTCTCGATATCCGTTATACAACCTCTCATAATCAGATCCGCAATTTACCAGGAGAGAATGATTTTCAAAAATACAGAGTGGCGAAATCCACATTAGTGGTTGGTATTAGAAAAACCTTAAAGTTTGATACCTCGAAACCATCTGCGGAATATGCCATTCCATTTGCCACTGGCTGTATGGGTCATTGCCATTATTGCTATCTGCAGACGACGATGGGAAGTAAGCCGTATATTCGTACTTACGTTAATGTGGATGAAATCTTGGATGCAGCTGATAAGTATATGGAAGAAAGATCACCAGAAATTACACGGTTTGAAGCATCCTGTACATCGGATATTGTTGGAATTGATCATCTGACACATAGTTTAAAAAGAGCTATTGAACATTTCGGCAGGTCAGAACATGGAAAACTTCGCTTTGTTACAAAGTTTCATCATGTTGATCATCTGCTGGATGCAGAGCACAACGGAAAAACCCGGTTTCGCTTTAGCGTGAATGCCGATTATGTTATTAAAAATTTTGAGCCTGGCACATCACCGCTGGCAAAGAGAATTGAAGCAGCGGGGAAGGTAGCCAGAGCAGGGTATCCTCTAGGGTTTATCGTTGCGCCAATTTATCTGCACGAAGGATGGCAGGACGGATATTACCATATGTTTGAACGCCTTCATGATGAATTACCCGAGGATGCGAAAAAGGATATTACATTTGAGTTTATCCAGCACCGGTTTACCAAGCCTGCAAAAAAGGTCATTCAGAAAAACTACCCAATGACAAAGCTGGAGTTAGATGAGGAAAAACGCCGCTACAAATGGGGAAAATACGGAATAGGCAAGTATATTTATCAGAAAGACGAACAAGAGGAAATTCAAAAAAGCTTATACGCTTATATGGAGAAATTCTTTCCTAATGCAAAATTGGAGTATTTTACATGAGTGATTAAGGTGAAGAAAGCCGATACTATTTGTGGGTGAAAGAAATAACGCCTACTAACATCGATGTGGAGGGAAATACATGAACATTCGTGAAGGTATGATTCCAACTGCACTAGGTACGGCTGTAACAGCTACTGGATATGCACTTAAGCAAAAGCGTGGCAGCAACAAAATGATGGCTAACACATTATTTGGATTTGGACTTGCACACGTAGTTTTAGGTGTTATTGACCTTGTAGAGCATCGACGTTAGAAAGGATGAGGCGTGCAAAAGACTTGCACGCCTATTCTTTTTTCTCTCGCAGCTTTAATAAGTCCAATCCTTTTAGGATAGCCTCTCCGCCTAATCCAGCGATCATGGCAGTAACAATAACTGCTATGACAGATTCAGGATTTGCAGATAAAACCACTAGTACAGCCGCTAATGACCCCATAATAACATCTTCAAAAAATCCCAGATAGATAAATCGTTTTGTTTTGCGCGGCTTGATCAGCTTGCCGTTTTTTTGAATATGTGCTGCTACACCGACAAATGCACCGATACAGAAAGAAAGTAACATGTTCAATAACATAGCCCTTCACACTCCTAAAGCCGAGATTTTTTGAAGCGACCTTAGTTAGAATCATGTTGTATTACCAGTATATAGGAATTTTCCAAAAATAGCATGGTTAATTATAACGAATTTTCAGACAACTATATAGGTGATGCGGCATGTATATTGAACCCTACGCATAGAACAAAAGTTCGGTTTGGTGATTTTTTATATCGTGGCAATGAAAAAAGGCGATTGACAGGTCGGAAACAACGATAAAAATAGCTGGATACTATATTTGTATATACCTTTTAGCAGATAAAAGAAAAAGCATGCAGGTATTCTGCATGCTCTGTTTGCCATATTAATGCATTTGACGATAAACACCAGTAACTTTTCCTAAAATTGAAACATGACGAAGGATGATTGGTTCCATAGTTGAATTTTCGGGCTGAAGCCGGAAATAGTCTTTTTCTTTGAAGAAACGTTTAACAGTAGCTTCGTCATCTTCAGTCATTGCGACTACAATATCACCATTATTAGCTGTGCTTTGCTGTTTAACTACAACATAGTCACCATCTAAAATGCCAGCTTCTATCATACTATCACCCATAATCTCCAGCATGAAAACATGCTCATCTGGAGGTGCAAGACGCTCTGGAAGGGGAAAGTACTCTTCAACATTTTCGATTGCAGTAATAGGCTGACCGGCAGTAACTTTTCCGACAATAGGTACGTTAATGGTATTTACCTTCGGGATATGAGTTTCCTCAAGATCCAATATTTCAATTGCCCTAGGCTTTGTAGGATCCCTTCTAATTAATCCCTTGCTTTCAAGTCTGGCTAAATGGCCATGCACTGTA
Source organism: Cytobacillus gottheilii (assembly GCF_001636345.1). Lineage (GTDB taxonomy): Bacteria > Bacillota > Bacilli > Bacillales > Cytobacillaceae > Cytobacillus > Cytobacillus gottheilii. The sequence goes on along the minus strand of NZ_KV440945.1, from coordinate 2,689,480 downwards.
GAACTGGAAGCAAGTCCAACAGCTTCCCCGATTTCTCTCACAGAAGGCGGATACCCTTTCTGTCGGACCTCATCTTTAATAAATTCCAAAATATCCTGCTGTCTTTTTGATAGTTTCAAATTGGATCACGCACCCTTTATTAATATCTTGTCCTTATTATACCATTCTTTTAAAACACATACAAACATAAGTTCGAATTTTCTGTTGACCAAAACAAATGTTCGTATTATAATAAACTCAACGAATACGAACATACATTCTTTATGAGGTGAAGGTTATGAAAAAATTGTGGAATTCTTATTGCTATGCTATTATTCTTGTATTTTTAAGTATTGCAGGATCACTTATTCTTTCTTTTCAACTAGAAGATCAGGAAGACGATCAATATATGATTGTAACTGTTAATGAAAATGACTCGTTATGGGGAATTGCTGAACAATTTGCAGAGGAGCATCATTTTTCTACTGCTGAATTTGTTCAATGGATGGAAACTCATAATGGCATTACAAATGGAAAAATTCATCCCGGTGATACCGTTTCTATTCCGGTAAAAGCTGATGAAGATCAATATATAACAGAATTGGCCAGCCGTGAATAGGAATAGGAACTAATAGAAGAAGGTGCAATACATGAATGCAATTATTTACTGCCGTGTCAGTACAAATAAAGATACTCAGGAATCATCTTTGCAGAGGCAGGAAGAGGAATTGCTTCATCTTGCAAGTAAGAACGGATTTCTTCCAGCTAGAATTATAAAAGAAAAGGCAAGCGGATACGACCTTGAGCGAGAAGGAATCCTTGAATTGTTATCGCTAATCAAAGAAGAGAATATTCAGGCAGTCTTAATTCAGGATGAAACAAGGCTTGGCAGGGGAAATGCCAAAATAGCCATTCTTCATTGTATTCTGAAGGAAAATATTAAGTTATTTAGTGTTTCGCATAACGGGGAACTACAGCTTTCAGAATCAGACTCAATGGTACTGAAAATAGTGGGAATGGTTGAGGAATATCAGCGAAAGCTGCATAATGTAAAAATTAAACGCGGAATGCAAAGAGCGATCGAAAAAGGCTATAAGCCCCAAAAAAACTTAGCTAATCAAGGAGAAAACGCAGGAAGAGAACGTATTGAAGTGCCAATCTCTGAAATTGTCCGCTTACGTAAAAATGAGTTAACATTTTCTGAAATCGCAGCAACCTTAAGAGGGTTTGGATATAATATATCAAAAGCTACTGTACATAGGCGTTATCAGGAATATATAGATAAACTTAATAATGAACAATAAATCTTTAGATCTTCATATTGTCCAGCGAAATAGTAAACAATTTCACAGTATGTACTGGACTTATCGGAAAAAACCTTTAATCCGCGTTTTCTCACTTCGGAAGCCTCTTTCTATACGAGTAAGACTTCATCCTTGTCAATTTAACTATTTTCTAATAAAATGACATTTATGCTAATGAAATAGTAAAGGAGCTGTCCATATGCTGCCAAAGGACAAACTCGCCCGCATAAATGTTCTAGCAAATAAGGCGAAAACAACTGGTTTAACGGAAGCAGAAGCAAAGGAGCAATCAGCTTTGCGTAAAGAATATTTGCAGACATTCCGCTCTTCCATGTTTAATACACTCAAGAGCGTAACAATCATAGATCCAGAAGGAAATGATGTAACACCTGAGAAACTAAAGCAGGAAAAGAACAATAACAAACTGCATTAAATTGCTTAAATGAGGCTGGGGAATAAGTATTTAACACTTCCATAGAACCGAATGGTTAGGAAGTCATCTTTCTAATCATTCGGTTTTTTTACGATTATAAAATGTATTTTATTAGCATGAGTGAAATGGAGCGGAGGACACTCGACTCCTGTGGGCAATAGAGGAAAAGGTGAGACCCCGCAGGAGCTTGCTCTGAGGAGGCTCAGCTTCCTCCCCACGGAAAGCGAGGGTCCGCAGCGCAGGTGGAACGGACTTGTTTAAATACCCAAACCAAGATATTGAAAGTTCGTGTTTTAGAAAGATTTATTTAGTTTTGTCCCAGCCTCATTTATATGAAAAACCAAGGAATACACCATTAATGGCATGTGTTCCTTCTTTTCATTCTATTAAATTGGTGGCGTTATCATTTTATTAAAGGAATGGATGAACATTTGTCTTTCCTGTTACATAATGCAAGTTTTATTGTGACAAAATAGGAAATATCATGTGTTTTTGGTTTCTATCAGTTGTCTTACCTCTCGAATGTCTATATATTAAAAGAGAAGATATTTTTCTCGAAAGGATGTAATTTATGTTTAATCAAACAGATGCTTTATCAATTAGTTCTATTCGAACATTATCCATTGATGCGATAGAGAAGGCTAATTCCGGACACCCTGGTATGCCAATGGGTGCTGCACCAATGGCTTATACATTATGGACTCGATTTATGAATCATAATCCGAAAAATCCAAAATGGTTTGATCGTGACCGTTTTGTTTTATCTGCTGGACATGGCTCAATGCTTCTTTACAGCCTATTGCATTTATCCGGTTATGATGTGGCGATGGAGGATATTAAACAATTCCGCCAATGGGGAAGCAAAACACCAGGCCACCCGGAATTCGGCCATACACCAGGAGTAGATGCAACAACTGGACCACTTGGACAAGGTGTGGCAATGGCAGTTGGTATGGCGATGGCAGAACGTCATATGGCAGCTGTTTATAATAAAGAAGGTTTTAATGTTGTAGATCATCATACATACAGTATTTGTGGAGATGGAGACTTAATGGAAGGTGTATCTGCTGAAGCAGCATCTCTTGCAGGTCATCTTAAGTTAGGTAAACTTGTTGTTCTTTATGATTCAAATGACATTTCGCTGGATGGAGATTTAGATCGTTCATTCTCTGAAAGTGTTGAGCAGCGTTTTAAATCTTATGGCTGGCAGTACATCCGTGTCAACGATGGCAATGATCTTCATGAGGTTGCTAAGGCACTTGAAGAAGCAAAGAGTGATGAAAACCGTCCAACGATGATTGAAGTAAAAACAGTCATTGGTTTTGGTTCTCCGAATAAATCAGGTAAATCTGATGTACATGGTGCACCACTTGGAGCAGATGAACTGAAATTAACAAAAGAAGCGTATAAATGGACATTTGAAGCAGATTTCCATGTGCCTGAAGAAGTTTATGATCATTTTAAAGCAGCAGTTGCTGAGCATGGCCAGAAAAAAGAGCAGGAATGGAATGACCTATTTGCTGCATACAAAGAGAAGTATCCTGAGCTAGGAAGCCAGCTGCAATTAGCAATCAACGATGAACTTCCAGAAGGCTGGGATAAAGATGTGCCAGTTTATGAAGAAGGAAAAAGCCTTGCAAGCCGTGCTTCTTCAGGAGAAGTATTAAATGCAATTGCTCAGAACCTACCGACATTCTTTGGAGGATCTGCAGATTTAGCTGGTTCTAATAAGACAATGATTAAAGGAACAGAAGATTTTACACCAGAAAGCTTTGCAGGCCGAAACATTTGGTTTGGTGTCCGTGAGTTTGCAATGGGTGCTGCATTAAATGGAATGGCACTGCATGGCGGAGTAAAGGTTTTTGGAGGAACATTCTTTGTATTCTCTGACTACTTGCGCCCAGCGATACGCCTTGCTGCATTAATGAACCTGCCTGTTACTTACGTATTCACACATGACAGTATTGCAGTTGGTGAAGATGGTCCTACACATGAGCCAGTTGAACAACTTGCAGCTTTGCGTGCAATGCCAAATCTTTCAGTCATTCGCCCTGCTGATGGCAATGAAACAGCTGCAGCATGGAAGATTGCCATTGAATCAACAAACAAGCCGACAGCTCTAGTACTGACTCGTCAAAATTTACCGACAATAAAAGATACGGATAAAAACGCCTATGAAGGTGTATCAAAAGGCGGATATGTAATCTCTAAAGCAAATAATGAAAAAACGGACGTTCTTTTATTGGCTGCAGGATCTGAAGTTGGATTAGCTGTAGAAGCTCAAAAATCTCTTGAAAATGAAGGGATTTATGCATCTGTAGTAAGCCTGCCTGCATGGGATCGTTTTGAAGCACAGTCAAAGGAATATAAAGAAAGTGTAATTCCGAAAACTGTAAAGAAACGACTTGCTATTGAAATGGGATCATCACTTGGATGGCATCGCTATACTGGCGATGAAGGCGATGTGCTTGCCATCGATCAATTTGGTGCATCAGCTCCTGGTGAGAAAATTATGGAAGAATACGGATTTACCGTTTCAAATGTTGTTGCTCGTGTGAAAGCATTGCTTCAAAACTAATAACATTTAAATAGTCGAAAGAGCGCTATAGTATTAAAGCGCTCTTTCTTTTGAATACCGAATGAATATATCTCTTCAAGAATAACTCATTCGACAAAAGTAGTGGAATTTTGCGACGTTTTCAGACAGTAAATTTATTGACATAAAGATATAATGACTCAAAAAGGTTTGTCCCATAAGGAGGGCCTTATGAGAGATTATCAAATATATCTAATTGAAGACGAATTTGCCACGCATTATTTTGGTCGTGAACGGATGTTTTATGAGTTATTTGAGGAATATGAAAACACAGCTGGAAAGCTAAACAAAATCATAGCAAAGCAAATTCAATATATTACTAAACCTATCCCAGGTCTGCGATTGCACCAGAATATTCATTTAGAAATGCAGCAAAAAATGAATTTTAAAATGGACAAATCAGGGAATTATATCATTGATGGAAAAAAGAGCAGTGCAGCATTAACCATTCATGATCGTTATCTCTCAATAGAAGCAAGAGGAAACTATGATGCAGAGACTATGTTTTTTGAAGTACTGCGTAAATATGAGGGCTCTTTTCTTGCTATCGATATGGAACATGGCCGCTATGGATGGCTAAAGCCTATAAAAGAAAGAAAATTCGTCTAAATAAGAGAAAAATAAGAGCAAATATTGTATAATAGCCTTTGGTCTAGTACACTGTATGATAGACAACATGAAGGAGGAAGAAAGAATGAGTATGGGTATGGTTATTCTAGTTGGCGTACTTGCATTGCTTGCAGGTGTGGCACTAGGGTTTTTCATTGCTCGACGCTATATGATGAGCTACTTAAAGAAAAATCCACCAATTAACGAACAAATGCTAAAAATGATGATGATGCAAATGGGTATGAAACCATCACAGAAGAAAATTAATCAAATGATGAATGCGATGAATAAGCAGCAAGGGAAGTAAATACTAGAGCTTTAGAATTAGATGTGTTTATCTAATCCTTTTCTAAAAATGAAACGATGGCGAAGAAGACTTATTCCTGCTATAGATATGATAGATCATTCTTTATCGTTAATCTTTCATTGGCTTGACTTTCAAAATTTGCACAAAAAGACTACTTATCCTGCTGAGATAAAATTCAGGATAAGTGGTCTTTTTTGCGTTAACTAGAGTAAGGACCAGCTGCACAGCAAATTCGCAGCTCAGTTCCAAGAAGATATTTTTGTTCGAAACCCAAATCTGTATTTGAGGGATCGAAACACTCGAGCCTTGGCTCTGATATATAAACTTCTGAAAGTCTCGCAACTCCGCTCCGAAACCCATCAGTTCTGAAAATCTCGCAACCCAGTTTCGAAACCGAAAACATCTGAAAGACTCGCAACCCAGTTTCGAAACCAATACCTTCTGAATGACTTGCAACTCAGTTTCGAAACCAATAACTTCTGAAAGTCCCGCACCCCAGTTCCGAAACCGATACCTTCTGAAGGTCCGAAACCCAGTTCCGAATGCAATACCTTCCGAAAGTCCCGCAACCCAGTTCCGAAAGCAATACCATCTGAAAGTCTCGCAATCCAGTTACGAACCCAGTCCGTTCTGGGATCTCGCACCAAATATCTATATACAGCTTTGAAAAATTTGCAATTAGGTTGTGCATTAGAGTAAATTTTCCAGAAATAAAATCTTTCAAAGAATCCCATTGCCAAGTTCGCCATATAACATTTTTAAAGAAATACCCTTGGACATGAAAAAAAACTGAAAATGAGTTTTCAGCTTTCATTTACCTGAGCAATTAGCGATGGCTCGCTTAGTACAAGGTAAAGGAGAATGATGTTTGATTGGTCACAGTTTAATCTTAAAGACCTAAGTCCTCAATTCTTGTAAAGAGTTCGTTCGCTTCTTGAATGGTTGTAAATAGTTCAGAGTTTTCAATATTGGAAATCACGAGGTTACCATTGTCTAACAGGGTATTGATTTCTGCCAATAAAGCCTCGTTTTTCTGAACAAAGTCTGCATGCAGCTCTTCTGCTAATGAGGGAATGTCAGTAAGCTGAATAAATTCTTCAATTTCTGTTTTAACATGCAGAAGCTGTTCTTCAAGTTCAGTTTGAACAGCAGAATCCGTTACTGCCTCCTGAAGCAATTCTGGTGCTTCTTCGGCAAAGGAATTTAGTGTCTCTATATGTGCAGTTGCTTCATTTATATAGTCTAACGAATTGTTTACTTCCCCTAAAAATGAACATCCGCTTAAAACTGCTGCTAGGATACTGATGAACAAAAGTTGTACGAGTCGTTTCATTTTACCCGCATCCTTTCAATGAATTTCTTGCTATCTTATCTTACGGTTGAGCAGGGAAAAGGTTTCAGGTTGTTACCGACAAACAGCTTTTGGATTTAAATTTAATCTTTCTTATTTTTTAAATATTTGATAAACTAAGTTGGTTATTATGGAAGAACGTGGGGGACAACATATGAGGGTTTTTACGGATTTAATGTGGTTTTTTAAACAAGAAAAAAAGGCGTATATTACAGGTATTATCTTACTATTATTTGTGGCGGTTCTTCAGCTGGTTCCGCCGAGAATTGTTGGTATTTTCGTTGATCATATCATTGGTCATACGCTCACTGCTGAGACTATTCTTTTTTGGATCGGTGTTTTGGCAGTTTGTGCACTTGCCATGTATGTGCTGCGGTATTTTTGGCGGATCATGATTTTTGGTTCATCTGTTAAGCTTGCCAGGCTGCTGCGGAACAATCTTTATCACCATTTTACTAAGATGTCCCAAGCTTTCTATCAGAAGAAACGCGTTGGTGATTTAATGGCACATGCCACCAATGATTTATCGGCCATTCAGCAGACAGCCGGTGCTGGAGTATTAACATTAGTTGATTCTTTGGCTACAGGAGGAGCTGTAATCATTGCTATGGCAGCAACGATCAGCTGGAAGCTCACTCTCATTGCGCTGATTCCAATGCCGTTAATGGCGATTTTAACCAGCTGGTATGGAACATTGCTTCATAAACGTTTCCACAAAGCACAGGGAGCTTTTTCAGATTTAAATGATAAAACACAGGAAAGTATTTCTGGTATTAAGGTCATTAAAACATTTGGTCAGGAAAAAGAAGATATAGAAGATTTTCGCAAACAATCTGAGGATGTTGTAAATAAGAATATATCAGTTGCAAAGGTGGACGCTTTATTTGATCCGACCATCAGCATTATTGTGGGTGTGTCTTTTTTTCTATCCATCGCTTTTGGAGCACGATTTGTTCTTGCAGGGGAAATCACAATTGGAGAACTTGTTTCTTTTACAACGTATTTGAGTCTTTTGGTATGGCCAATGCTTGCGTTCGGATGGCTGTTTAATATTGTAGAGCGTGGAAGAGCATCATATGACCGTGTTAGAGCATTATTGGCAGAGAAAGTAGACATTCAAGAAGATGCAGATGCCAGCTCAGAGGTACCGAGCGGAAACCTTCTTTATCAGATTGATTCTTTTACATATCCGGGAGCCAATGTTCCCGTCCTTAAAGATATTCACTTTGAACTAAAAAAGGGGCAGACTTTAGGAATCGTAGGGAAAACAGGTGCAGGCAAAACAACTTTATTAAAACTGCTTACACGGGAATTTGAAGGGGAAAAGAGTGAGATTCTTTTTAATAACCTTTCAATTAAGAAATATAAACTCGACAGCTTGAGGGCAGCGATTGGATATGTTCCGCAAGAGCATTTTCTATTTTCCACTACTGTTGCCCAGAACATTGCTTTTACAAGTCCAAAGATAGATACGGAACGAATCTATGATGCTGCAAGGATATCTCATATTCATGAGGATATCCTGCAATTTACAGACGGATATGAGACGGTCGTAGGGGAACGTGGCGTTTCGCTTTCAGGAGGACAAAAGCAGCGGATTTCAATCGCCAGGGCTCTGTTGATGAATCATGAAGTTCTAGTGCTGGATGATTCGTTATCAGCAGTTGATGCTAAGACCGAAGAAGCAATCTTAAGTTCATTAAAGGAAGAAAGAGAAAATAAAACAACGATCATAACGGCTCATCGTTTAAGTGCCATTCAGCATGCTGATCTAATTATTGTATTGGATGGAGGAACCATCATTCAGCGCGGAACACATGAAGAGCTGATGGAAATAGAAGGCTGGTATAAAACAATGTTTTTACGTCAGCAATTAGAAGAACTTGTGGAGTACGGAGGGTAGCGAGATGGAAAAAATACCAGTTTTAACAGGGAAAGAACAGAGAAATATTTTATTTCGTTTACTATCCTATACAAAACCGCATAAAAAAACAATTATCCTTGCCTTTCTCCTTCTGCTGGCAACAACGGCAGGAGATATTTTAGGCCCAATTCTAGTGAGTATTTTCATCGATGATTATTTGCGTCCTCAGAATCTGGTTGCGGAACCATTAATTATACTTGGGACTGCATATTTAGGTCTTCAAGTCATGAACTTAATTGTTTCTTATTTTCAGCTGCTGAAATTCCAGGAAATCGCTTTGAAAATCATACAGCAGCTGAGAATTGATGTCTTTAGTAAGGTACAGGCTCTTGGGTTAAAATATTTTGATAAAACACCTGCGGGCAGTATTGTCTCACGTGTTACAAATGATACTGAAGCGATAAAGGATATGTTTGTCAGTGTCTTAGTGACCTTTATTCAAGGCGGATTTCTGCTGGTTGGGATTTTTATTGCTATGTTTATCCTGAATGTGAAGCTTGCCCTAATCTGCCTTATTATATTGCCGCTTATTTTTATGATAATGGCAGCATATCGGAAATACAGCTCCGTTTTTTACCAGGATTTGCGTGAACGGCTCAGTCAGCTGAATGCCAAGTTAAGTGAATCATTGCAGGGAATGGCTATTATTCAAGTTTTTAAGCAGGAAAAAAGAATGCGGGACGAATTTGAGGAAATCAACGAAGCGCATTATAAAGCAGGAATACGCAATATAAAGATTGATGGATTGCTGCTTCGTCCAGCCATCGATCTTGTTTACGCACTTGCTTTAATCATCGTGTTAAGCTTTTTTGGTTTTGATTCGTTAAATAGTCCAGTTGAAATTGGCGTTATTTATGCGTTTGTTAGTTATTTAGATCGTTTTTTTGAGCCTGTTAATAATATCATGCAGCGCCTGTCTATGTATCAGCAAGCGATTATTGCGGCATCACGCGCTTTTAAACTGCTTGATGAAGATGAGCTTGCTCCTGATCAGTCTGATAACAGCAGTTTGCAAGTTACAGATGGTGAAATAGAATTCCGCAATGTCTCATTTTCATATGATGGCAAACGGGATGTTCTAAAAAATATTAGCTTCAAAGCCAAACCTGGAGAAACGGTGGCACTTGTTGGTCATACAGGAAGCGGAAAAAGTTCAATCATTAATATGATGATGAGATTTTATGAATTTGAGCGCGGAGATATTTTGGTAGACGGACAATCCATTAAGCATTACGGAAAAGAAGAGCTCCGCAAAAAGCTCGGCCTTGTCCTGCAGGATCCATTCCTTTTTTATGGAACTATTAAAGATAATATTAGTCTATATAATGATGGACTATCAGATGAAGAGATTAAAAAGGCAGCTGAATTTGTCCAAGCGCATCACTTTATTCAGCAATTAGAGGACAAATATGATCATAAGGTAGTAGAGAGAGGGTCAACATTTTCCAGCGGTCAGCGTCAGCTAATTGCTTTTGCCAGAACCATTGCATCTAATCCAAAGGTTTTGGTTCTAGATGAAGCGACGGCTAATATTGATACTGAAACAGAAGAAGCCATCCAGTTTGCGCTAAACAAAATGCGAAAGGGCAGAACAACAATTGCAATTGCCCATCGATTATCAACGATTCAAGATGCCGAACAGATTCTGGTTCTCCACCAGGGGGAAATAGTTGAAAGGGGCAATCACCAGGAGCTGCTTTCCCAAAGAGGGCTTTATCACAAAATGTATTTATTGCAGAATGGGTCAGCGGAAATTGTGGAAGATGCAGTAGGAACTTAATAAGGTAAATAAAAATAAAAAGAATGCAGGGTGCCATGAGAGGTGACCTGCATTCTACGCTTTTTTTAGAAAGGTTCGATTGTATTCATTTAATAAGGCATCCAGCTCTTGACTAAATTTAATAGCATCCGTAGAATTTAACCCGTTTGACATGGCTACTTGAATTAATTCTGAACGTTTTTTTTCGATTAATGCAAGCAATTCATTTTTATTCACGGCTGGAAATCCCTTCATATCAATTTCACCTTTAGCAAATAGTACAGACATCACAAACCACCCATGTAAAACTCAAGAAATTGTCACAAAAATTGTTAGCTCCTATCTAGTATAACGAATGTTGGTAATTAATTCAAAAGAAACTTTTGTAAAACTTTAGGATGTCTAAACAAAATAACATTAGTTACATACTTGAAACATAGAAATATATGGACATCTATTTAGAGAATGGGTTAGAATTACGGGTAGCTTACATGCTGAAATTCTGTGTTTTTTTGAGCAATGGTGTTATGACATAAATTGTTCACATTTAAACCTTACTATTCTTGGTGCTTTTGCTAGAATAGAACATGATCACTATATGATCGGGAGTTGTTACGATGACAGATATTAATTTATTTCTTGCCTTGGGTGCAGGTTTTTTAAGTTTTATTTCACCGTGCTGTTTGCCCTTATATCCTGCTTTTTTGTCCTACATAACCGGGATGTCTGTAGGGGAATTGAAAAATGATAATGCTATGCTGCAGAAGAGAAGCCTTTTTCATACTATAGCCTTTTTAATTGGTTTTTCTATCATTTTTATTGCACTCGGATTTAGTTCTACTTTTATTGGTGAGTTTTTCAGAGAGTATAATAACCTGATCAGGCAGATTGGCGCAATATTTATTGTTGTGTTTGGATTAATGATTGTCGGTATTATCAGTCCAGAAATTTTAATGAAGGAAAGGCGTTTTGAATTTAAGAACAGACCAGCGGGATATTTCGGTTCTGTCTTAATTGGTCTTGCTTTCGCAGCTGGCTGGACACCATGCATGGGGCCAATCCTTGTATCAGTTATTGCGTTAGCGGCAACAAATCCTGGTTCCGGTATATTTTATATGATTGCATATACATTAGGTTTCGCTGTTCCATTTTTTGTTATGTCGTTTTTTATTGGCAAATTGCAATGGATTAAAAAACATAATGTAAAATTGATGAAAATCGGCGGATATATTATGATTGTTATGGGGATCATTTTATTTTTTGATTGGATGACAATGATTATTTCCTATTTCACTGCTTTAACAGGCGGATTTAAAGGGTTTTAATAGGGCTTAAAAGTGAGTGAAAAACCACTGACAATAGTAAAATTGAACATTCAGCTTATACATCCGCAAAAATTGTCGGTTACTTTGAATTGATATTTTTGATTAAATTAGGTATATTGGATTATGTAATTCTCAAGTAGACAGCTGTATTTTACATATAATTGAACTTACCGTCGCCGTATCGAGGGGGAAACACCAATGGCAAAGATTTTAATAGTGGATGATGCGAAATTTATGAGACTTACGCTTTCAAACATATTAAAAAAGGCGCAGCATGAAATTGTAGGCGAAGCGGAAACGGGATTAGAAGCAATCAATCTTTACCGTAAACTGCAGCCGGATCTTGTAACCTTAGACATCACAATGCCTGAGATGAGCGGTCTTGAAGCAATGAGAGAAATTAAGAAGGAATTTCCTGCAGCTAAAATCATTATGTGCTCAGCAATGGGGCAGCAGAAAATGATCGTGGAAGCAATTGAATCAGGCGCAAAAGATTTTATCGTTAAGCCATTTGACGAATCACGCGTTTTGGATGCGGTAGAAAGAGTTTTAAATTGAATGAACACTGAATCGGCATCTTTTGAAGGTGCCGTTTTTTTCATTTTCAACTCTAAATTCGTAATTAATTCTCATAATAGATGACTCATTCTATTAACATGAGATATAATAAGATAGTCAAAATTATAGAAAAAAGGATGTCTCTGTATGAACATGGTAGTTGTTTCTTCTATAGGTGCAGTGCTCATGGCCATTTTTGCTATGTTTATCCGAATGAAGTCTGCTGAAAAACCTGCTTCAGCTAGAAAAATTATTTTGCCGCCATTATTTATGAGTACTGGTGCGCTAATGTTTATATTTCCTGTCTTCCGTGTGACTCCAATTGAAATACTGGAAGCCATCTTAGTAGGTATGTTATTTTCAATCTTATTGATTAAAACATCTAAATTTGAAATTAAGGAAAACGATATATATTTAATCCGCTCTAAAGCATTTATATTCATTTTAATTGGATTACTTGTCATACGAATTGCGGCAAAGTCCATTTTAAGCGCATCTATTGATGTTGGCCAGCTTGGAGGTATGTTTTGGATTTTAGCCTTTGCTATGATTGTACCTTGGCGTATTGCGATGTATATCAATTTTAAGAAGCTGCAGAACACTCTTTTATTAGGGAAAAATGCGGTCTGATAAGAAGAACGGCTTATTCGCATCCGGTAATAGATTGTCCTTCTTCCAAATTAAACAAAAAATGCTCCAGCATGTGCCGGAGCATTTTTTGTTTATACATTTGATTAGAATAAATGTTCATAAGGGACTGTACTAATTCGGCTTTCATCCAGTTTTTTGCGGAGAAATTTATGATCCCTTTTTGGTGTTGCTAAAATATATCCTCGGATAACCAAATCCTGATTAATCACTTTTGCTTTCTCTTTTACAGCAAGTTCTCCTATTTTTCCAGCGATTTTCTGGCGTGCTACATCCCTAAATAACTCTGGAACGGGACTGACAAGATCCTCTAGCAGCTCTTTTTCATCTTGCTTCCATAAATGCTTTGTTTCCATTACAAAATGTTCTTCCCAATCCATATCGGACTTGCCGTCTTCTTTTGGCAAGCGCTTTAAAAATTTTCGGAACATAAAAAAGCCGCCAATCGCAAATGACCCGAGTAAAACGATAATCCAAAATAAAATAAACCATAAAAACCAGCCTTCAAGCATTGCATTCACCTACACTGAAATATTCTGATCCTATTATAAACCTTGTTTTACTATCAGACAAGAAGCCATTCCAGCACATTCATTATATTCAGTCATTTGAGTGTTCATAAGAATGTAACAATTAAATAGAAACAACAAGGTATTTACTATTGAAAGATAACGAAAAACATAGTACCATGTTACAGTATATCGACGAAATATAATTTAAGAGCTTACATATTCTCAACTTTAGAAATGGGGCTGAATGGGGTACTGGTGTCCCCCGTGGTCTTCAAAACCATCTGTGACCGCCGTGAGCGGTCAGCTGGGTTCGATTCCCAGGCGGTCCCGCCAGCAAAGCTAATAATACTATATAAAATAAGGTAAACTGCTGACTATAGCAGTTTTTTTTGTAGAAAATTGAATTTATGAATAGCAACGCAGATTATGTTTGAAAAAGCGTTTTATTTTAGAGATTCAAATTGAGACATTAGCTGTCCTTTTATTTTTGCCATGCATCAAGATTTCTTAATATCAGTAAATTCTATGAGTATATATATGAAGTATCATTAAAAGGAGGTTCACTCTTGAGTAATGAACTAAAAACAGAGGCAAAAGAGTTTATTCACCTCTGTTATCAGGAACTTGGCAAAAGCAGAGAAGAAATTGAACTTCGTCACCAGGAAATCGAAAAGAGTATTGATCATACAGGTACATACAATCACACTGCTGAAGAGTTAACTTATGGAGCAAAACTGGCATGGCGAAACAGCAATCGCTGTATTGGCAGGTTATTTTGGGAACAGCTCACGGTCATTGATAAAAGAAACATTGAAAATGAAGAGGAAATGTTAGCTGCTCTCATAGACCATATTACTTACGCAACAAATGAGGGAAGAATTCGTCCTACCATTACGATTTTTCCTCAAAAGGAGAAAAACCAGGCTTTCCGCATATGGAATCATCAGCTGATTCGATATGCTGGATATGATTCAGAGAAAGGTATAACCGGCGATCCTCATTCCGCTGCATTCACAAAGGAATGTATTCAGCTTGGCTGGAAGCCTAAATATGGTATGTATGATGTCCTGCCAATTGTAGTTCAAATCAATAATCAGACGCCAAGATGGAGAGAAGTCCCTCTTGAGCTTGTTAAAGAAATAGAGATAGAGCATCCAGAGTATCCGGAATTTCGAGATTTAAACTTAAAATGGTATGGAGTACCGATTATTTCTGAAATGAAGCTGGAGATTGGCGGCATTGAGTATAGTGCAGCTCCTTTTAACGGCTGGTATATGGGCACTGAAATTGGTGCAAGAAACTTTGCTGATATTGAACGGTACAATGTGCTGCCACAAGTTGCTGAGTTGCTTGAATTGAATACTAAAACAAATGCAACTCTATGGAAGGATCGAGCACTAGTCGAGTTAAATGCAGCTGTACTCTACTCTTACAAGAAAAATGGTGTCAGCATTGTGGACCATCATACGGCCGCTAAGCAATTTAAGCGGTTTGAAGAAATAGAAGCCGATCAGAAAAGAGAGGTTACAGGAGACTGGACATGGCTTATACCGCCAATTTCCCCGGCTTCTACCCATATCTTTCATTCTTCCTATGATAATAAAATTAAGAAGCCAAATTACTTCTATCAGAAGGCACCTTATGCTAATCATTCATGAAAGACCTAATAAAAACTCACCTTTTTTTAAAATGGTGAGTTTTTTGCTTTTCACACTATTAAAAGGAGAATTCCAGGGAAAATGGTTAATAATATCTCTATAAAGTCAGAAAAAATAAATTTAGGAAATCGAAGAAATTTTG
The DNA here is from genome assembly GCF_001636345.1 of Cytobacillus gottheilii. Taxonomy (GTDB): domain Bacteria; phylum Bacillota; class Bacilli; order Bacillales; family Cytobacillaceae; genus Cytobacillus; species Cytobacillus gottheilii. The sequence continues at coordinate 2,674,375 of NZ_KV440945.1, read as the reverse complement.
ATTGCATAAAGTGATTGAGTGTTATATGATATTGCCTATGATGTAGAACAAAGGTACAAATTAATGTACCAACAGTACAATAAGAGGTGAAAACAATGGAAGAAAAACACAATTCAAACACACGGCCTCCGTACGGCATTATTGCAGTTTTAATGATTGGTGCATTTATTGCTTTTTTAAATAATACACTGCTAAATATCGCCTTGCCGTCTATTATGAAAGATTTAGAAATTGGACCAACAACTGTGCAGTGGCTAACGACTGGCTTTATGCTCGTCAATGGAGTATTAATTCCGATGACTGCGTTTTTAATTCAAAAATATTCAGTGCGCAGATTATTCTTAGTTGCCATGAGTTTATTTACAATTGGTACTTTAATATGCGGAATCGCCGATGTATTCCCAATTTTGCTTTCAGGAAGAATGCTGCAGGCATCAGGTTCGGCTATCATGATGCCGTTATTAATGAATGTAATGCTGGTTAGCTTTCCAATTGAAAAAAGGGGAGCGGCTATGGGGATTTTCGGTCTGATCTTAATGGCTGCACCTGCAATTGGGCCAACACTATCTGGCTGGATCGTTGAAAATTATGATTGGAGAATGCTTTTCCACTTTGTAACCCCAATCGCAGTGATTGTATTGCTAATTGGTTTCTTCTTATTAAAAGATAAGAAAGAAAAAGTGCATCTTCGTTTGGATATTGTATCTGTTATCCTATCGAGCGCAGGATTTGGCGGGATTTTATATGGATTCAGCTCTGCAGGAAGTAAAGGCTGGGATAGTCTGCATGTTATTATTCCACTGGCTGTCGGAGTGGTTTCACTCGTTACATTTATTATCCGTCAGCACAAACAGACTGTTCCAATGCTGAACTTTGGCGTTTTTAAATTCCCGATGTTTGCATTATCTTCTGTTATAACAATGACAATGAATATGGCTATGTTCTCAGGAATGCTATTAATACCTATTTATGTTCAAACCATCCGTGGTATTACGCCATTAGATGCAGGCTTAATGATGCTGCCAGGTGCATTGGTTATGGCGTTAATGTCACCTATAACTGGACGTTTATTCGATAGATTTGGCGGTCGTGTATTAGCGATTATTGGATTAGCAATTACCGTAGTAACAACATATTTCTTCAGTAATTTAACGATGGATATCACATACACGCAGCTTGTCATCATGAACTCTGTTCGTATGTTCGGGATGTCAATGGTGATGATGCCAGTTTCAACAAACGGGCTTAATCAGCTGCCAACGAAGTTTTATCCGCATGGTACTGCGATGAACAATACCTTAAACCAAGTTTCAGGTGCGATTGGGACTGCTTTGCTTGTCACAATTATGACAACACAAAGTGAGAATTATGCAAAAGATCTCGCAGCGGATGCTATGCAGCAAAGCGGCGGTGCTCAGCCTACAGCTGAAGCAGCAGCTCAATTGCAGCAGCAAATTACGATGCAAGCTACACTAGAAGGCATTAATGATGCATTCCTAGTGGCGACTGGAATTGCGGCAGTGGCTTTAATTTTAGCTTTCTTCATTAAACGTTCTAAACAGGCAGAAGAACCAGCTGAAGAACCGCAGAAGTTTTCGCCAAAATTAGCTAAAAACTGATAGTAAATCAGGTTGAAAAGTAAGTAATTCAGACTATGTTTAACCCGAACAGTTTAGACGATTTATTGATTATCTGTCTATTTGTTCGGGTTTTTTATATGTGAGCCAGCAGACTTGCAAAAGCAGAAAACCGTCCTTCTGTGTGATGAGAGCATACTCAGCCTGACGAAACCACCAGCATCTCAGGACGCCGATTTTGTCGAATGGAAATGATTGGACAATCCAATAATGCTGTTTTATACTAAATATCTCCAGTTCCTTATCCATTGTATCGTCTAAGCAAGAGTTTGGGCACAATACAAGTATCGATCAAGCGTTTGGAAATTGTTCATCTGGTATTGCAATATTATTGATAAATTTCTGTCTAATTGGAGATACTTGACTTAATAAAAAAACGGAGTATAGTTATATAACTGTGGTCATTGTTTTGACACAGGATAAAATAACCATTTATTGGTTAGGGAAGTTAATCATATATAAAATAGAATGCTAATATGCTATAATAGTGTGCTAGAAGGTAGGTGCAAGAAATGAACAACATGTTGAGTAAAGGTCAAAGTATTTTCAGCAAATATATTGGCTTTTTCTTTTTAGCTGTGTTCTTCCTTTGGATGAAAACATATTTTGTACAATTAACACAATTTGAACTTGGTATAGAAAATACACTTCAAAAGATTTTGTTATTTTTAAACCCGTTAGGATCTTCCATTTTGTTCTTGGGGATTGCTTCTTTTTTTAAAGGGCGCAAAAAGTATATAACCTTAATGGTGCTGTACTTCTTTATGTCGTTTTTACTTTATGCGAATACTGTTTATTACAGATTCTTCAACGACTTTATTACACTGCCGACTTTAACGCAGACTCAAAACTTTGGAGATGTCAGCAGCAGTGTATTATCATTGCTTAGACCATATGACCTGTTATTCTTTGCAGATTTTGCATTTTTATTATTAATGCTTGTGTTTAAATTTGCGAAGATTGAAATGAAGGATATGAGCCGCCGCAAAGCTGCAGCAGTATTTTCACTGGCACTGGCGATTTCATGTGCAAATCTTGGCTTAGCAGAAACAGATCGTCCGCAGTTATTAACAAGAGGATTTGACCGTAACTATATAGTTAAGTATTTAGGTATGTACAACTATACAATTTACGATGCAGTTCAAAGCACAAAAGCTTCGGCACAGCGTGTAATGGCCGACAGCAACGATACGACAGAAGTTGTAAACTTTACGTCATCGAATTATGCAGAACCTAATCCAGAGTACTTTGGCATTGCTGAAGGCAAGAATGTCATTTATATTCACCTTGAATCTATTCAGACGTTCCTTATGAATTATGAACTGCATGGTGAAGAAGTAACACCATTTTTAAATTCATTAACTGAGGATAAAAATACTCTTTACTTTGATAACTTCTTTCATCAGACAGCACAAGGAAAAACAGCTGATGCAGAATTTATCCTTGAGAACTCTTTATACGGACTTCCGCAAGGATCTGCATTTACAACAAAAGGGATGAACACTTATCAATCAGCTCCAGGGATCTTAGGTCAGAAAGGATACTCATCTGCTGTATTCCACGGTAATTCTGGCACATTCTGGAACCGTAATGAGATTTATAAATCTTTTGGATATAATCACTTTTTTGACAGCAGCTACTATGAACTGAATGAAGAAGATATGGCTGATTATGGACTTATGGACAAGCCGTTTTTTGAGCAGTCTGAACAGCTGCTTGAATCATTGCCACAGCCTTTCTATACAAAATTTATTACTGTTTCACACCATTATCCATATCCATTAGCTGAGGATAAAGCAACCATTGCTCCTCACACCACTGGAGATAAGTCAGTGGATAATTACTTCCGTACAGCTCGTTATGCGGATGAAGCTTTAGAAGAGTTTTTCAATTATCTTAAAGAATCAGGGCTGTATGAGAACTCTGTGATCGTTATGTATGGCGACCACTATGGAATCTCAAGCAACCATACAAAGGCAATGGAAGAAGTGTTAGGTCATGAAGTTGGCGCATTTGAACAAACTGGCCTGCAGCGTGTGCCGTTATTCATTCGCGTTCCAGGAATGGAAGGCGGAATAAATCACGAGTATGGCGGTCAGATTGACTTGATGCCTACACTGATGCATTTACTTGGTGTAGATACAAAAGATTATCTGCAATTTGGAACAGACTTATTGTCAGAGGGACATGACGATGTCATACCATTCAGAAATGGTGATTTTGTCAGCTCAACCATTACGTCGATTTCAGGTAAATACTATGATTCCAAAACAGGTGAATTGATTGAAGATGAAGCTCGCCTAAAAGAAGCTGAAGAAATGCAGGCGGTTGTTGAGAATAAGCTTGCGTTATCTGACAAGGTCGTTAACGGAGACCTCCTTCGTTTTTATGAACCAGAAGGCTTTGAAGCAATTGACCGTTCTCAATATAACTATACTGCTCCTGAGGATGACTCCGAGCCTTCTAATGAAAATGAAGAGCAGACAGATGAAACATCCACAGATCAAGAACAATCAAGTACTGAAGAAGATACAGAATAAGCAAAAGGCTGCCTTACATAATGGGCAGCCTTTTCCATATGATAAAGATAGGGGAATACAAATATGTTAAAGGAAGAACAGTATGAAGCAAAACTAAATATTTCTACATCAGATCAGCAGCTTAGTGTTATTTCTTCATTTCATTATCACCGCTATGAGCCGACGCCTTATCGTGCCCTAGATGAATTGTTTAAGCATTATCAGCTTTCTCCTTCTGATCATTTAGTTGATTATGGCTGTGGGAAGGGCAGATTAAATTTTTATACTCATTTCCATTTTCAAAATGCAGCGACAGGAATTGAAATGAATAAACAATTTTATCAGCAGGCACTTTTGAATGCCAATAGCTACAAAATGAAGAAAGCTAAATCGAGTGGTAAAATACACTTTGAATGTACATTAGCAGAGGATTACAAAATCCTTCCTTCTCAAAATCGTTTTTACTTTTTTAATCCTTTTACTGTGCAGATCTTTATAAAGGTGGTCAATAATATCTTACTTTCAGCAGAAGAAAGCTGGCGAGATATCGAATTGATTTTTTATTATATCGACAGTGATTATGTGGATTTTCTAGAAAAACATCCATGTTTTGAGCTAAAGCAGGAAATAGATTTATCTGCCTTGTTTAAGAAAAATCAATATGAACGGTTCCTAGTTTATAAACTGGTTCTTTAACTTTTTAGAATGAAAAAATCTTTATAAACTCTTACATATCTTTCCTTTTCGGCCCATACATATAAATGAATCTAAATTTTACATGTATGCAGGGGGAAACATGAAGCAAAAATGGAGTTTTTACAGCTTAATTGCAGTTCTCGGATTAGTCATTCTCAGCGGGTGTTCAGGACAGGAAACCAGGGAAGAGGAATTAAAAAAGGAAATTGTTCAGCTTGAGGAAAAAATTGAAGATTTAGAACGTGCCGCACAGCCAAAATCAGAGCAAAAGGAGGAGTTAGAAACGGAGGCTGAAAAACCTCGTCATATTTCAATCATTGATCCAAATACAGAAAAAGAAATTAGAGTAATAGATCCTGAAGAATTAGGCTATAGTGAAAATCAGGAAGCCTATGTAAAAGAATTAAAAAAGTGGGCGAAAGAGCTGGCTCGAGGCACTGATGAAAAGAGTGGTTATGATCAGCGCATATATCCTGATAAAATGGGTGCTGATGGGCAAATCATTAAAGGAACACCAAGAGTTATTCTTGAAGAAGAAGAACTTGTCGAACGGATATTAGCTGCCTCAGAAAAAGGCGGTGAGGTAGAGCTTCCTTTATATACGACAGCAAGCGGCTATGCTGAGGAAGACGCCAGCAAATTAAATGAGGTTGTCATTGCTTCCTATACAACACATTTTAATCCTAATGTGGCAGGAAGAACAAAAAATATTGAACTCTCAACAGAAGCAATTCACCAGGTTATTGTCGGTAAGGATGATATTTTTTCATTCAATACAACAGTGGGTCCAAGTGACGAAGCACATGGTTATCAGCCGGCTGAAGAAGCTGTAAATGGCAAACTTGTTATGGGTATTGGCGGAGGGATCTGCCAAACTTCTTCGACCTTATTTAATGCAGTTGATCAATTGGCTGTTGAATATGTTGAAAAGCATAATCATTCAGTTACGGTTGGATATGTGCCAGTCGGAAGAGATGCAACTGTTTCTTATGGAGGTCTTGATTTCCGCTTTCAAAATACAGCAGGTGCCCCTTTTCTAATTCATACTGTCATGGCGGATGGGCAATTAACAGTAGAAATCCGTACAGCAAAACAATATGAAAGCATCCTGAAAAAACAAGTGTAAGTCCAATGTTAAAAAAATAAAGAAATGATGATTATACCTAGGGATGTTTGTCCAAGCCAGTAAAAGGATCATGCATACAATAACATTGTAAGATCTCCTCCCTAATAGATCTTTGGTCTGCATAGTGGCCGCTGAACTCTAAGAGTTTGGCGGCATTTTTTTTACAATAAAATAGATAAAAAGAGCAACTCACGCCTTTTGCTGAGAAAAATGATTCAGCAAATTATTTAATTCAGCTTTAACCCTGTCAGGTTGTACTTCGTTAACTATTTCCTTTTACATAACAAACATTTTAGCCATTCTATGAAATAGGCTAAAAGTAGCTGACGTTTAGCCCTATTCTATGGTAACTTATAAGTATAATATCCTATTTACACCTACTATTCGACACGAGAGGAAGAGGATGATGAAAAAAGGAAAGAAAATGAAAATGACTGTAGCGAAGAAGCTGCTGTTAGGATTTTTCATCGTATTTCTGCTATTTGGTATTGTAGCGGGATTATCCAATTATGAGCTTGAACATGTAAATAAACAGTACGAAGAAATTATTGATAATCGAGTGCCGGTTGCACTGACTGTAAAAGATTTAAAAATAGACTTATATAATCAGGCGAATGGTATTAATGGCTATTTGCTCACAGGGGATTCTTCTTACCTGGAAGACTTTGAAAGTGCCCGCAAGAGACTAATTCATTACATAGACGTTTTAAAAGAGAGTGCTCACCATCAGGAATCACAGCAGCTGGTTGAAGAAATCGATGCACTGCATACACAATTTTACGAGATTGCTGAAGAGCAAATCACATTAAAAATTCAGCAAAATGAAGCTGCTTATATGGAATTGGCAGAAACTTCTGCAAAGGAAGCTGGAGAAGAATTTATCACTACAGCAGACAGCTTGGTAAAAGTTGAAGAGAATCTGCTATCTGAACAGACGGAGGAAACTGCTGCAGCTGTCAGAACAATACAGATGATTGTGCTTTTAAGCAGTATTGGTGCAATTATTCTTGGTGTTATTGTTGCTTATTTCATTGGCGCATCCATATCTAAACCAATAAAACTTGCCGCAAAAACGATTGATTTGGTTGCTGAGGGAGACTTAAGCCAAGGGAAAATAAAGGTTAAAAACCGCGATGAAATTGGAAGCTTTATTACATCTTTAAATAAAATGGTACATGAACTAAGATTGCTAGTTGGACAAGTTAGGGATACTTCCAGTCAAGTAGCTGCCAGCAGTGAAGAAATGGCAGCAAGCTCAGAACAAAGCACACTTGCTTCGGAGCAGGTTGCGCACATTTCGCAGTCAAATGTAGCAGAAACAGAACTTCAGCTGAATCAATTTCAAGAAATTTCCCTATCTGTTGGTGAAATGTCATCTGGTATAAAAGAAATATCACAAAGCAGTGAAAAGATGTTATCTGCGACAGAGAAAGCAACTGAATTGACGGATAAAGGTACAGATGCTGTAAAAAACGTGGTACAGCAAATGAAGGATATCAACACATCTGTTGGAAATGCTACTCAATATATAACGGCCCTAAAAACTCGTTCTGAAGAAATCAGCAATTTCGTTGGAATGATTACGTCCATTGCCGATCAAACGAACTTATTAGCGTTAAATGCAGCGATTGAGGCAGCAAGAGCTGGTGAACATGGCAAAGGTTTTGCTGTTGTTGCAGATGAAGTAAGAAAGCTGGCTGAAGAATCAAAGAAATCTGCAGATCAGATTCAGCAGATGGTAGATCTCATTCAAGGAGAAACAGAGCAGGCTGTTATTGCGATGGAAGAAGGAAATGCCCAAGTTCATGAAGGACTGACAGATACAGAGAATGCCAATGCTGCCTTTTTGGAAATATTTACGTCCATTGGAGATGTCATTGAAAGAGTGGCAGAAGTCAATATATCAATTGAAACGTTATCGGAAATTAGTGATAAGATTAACGAGCAAATCATTACAATCAAAGATATATCTGAACGCAATGTTTCTTCTGCTCAAGAAACGTCCGCAGCAACTGAAGAACAGCTGGCAACAATGGAAGAAGTTGCAACTTCAGCAGAGTCATTAGCGAAATTGTCTGAAGATCTGCAGACCGTTGTTTCACGTTTTAAACTATAACTGCTTTTGTTTAAACAATAATATAGAAGCTGGAAAAAGCATCTCTGGAGGGGTGCTTTTTCCTTTCTGGTGCGCCCGGCATGGGTGCAATCTATAGGGTGCAAGTCCCGAGCCACGAAGGCAGTAGTAGTGGTTAGCTTAACGCAAGGGTGTCCGCGGCGACGCGGAATCTGAAGGAAGCGAGCGGCAAACCTCCGGTCTGAGGAATACGAACTTCATACAAGGCTAGGTATCATTGGATGCGTTTGCCAGACAAAACAAAGTCCTTACTGCCGAAGGTGGTACAGAGTAAAGGGAGCAGATAGATGGAGGGAAAGATTGTACTCTTACGCGGGGAGGTCTGGTTGGTACGCCAAGTACACTTGGTAACCTATCTAGAAATAGATAGCTGAACAACCAGAAGTCAGCAGAGGTCATAGTACCTTACCTACTCGAGACGGTAAGGGAAGGACTGAACAATTAGGAAGAACGAGAACTAGGCATACAATTCCTGTGTAGAAGCAGACAAGCCGAAAGGACTTACTTGAAGGAGGAAGTGGTGAATCCACAGGGGACTTCATGAGGGTGGAGCAGGAATAACATAATTAGACTTCTACGTTCACGTCGAAAGGAAATATCACATGTTAATGAATCTGATTCTGTCACGGGAAAACTTAATAGAAGCACTTAAACGTGTGGAGAAGAACAAAGGAAGTCACGGCATAGATGGAATGTCCGTAAAATCCCTACGAAGACAGCTCTATGAAAACTGGGACACCCTATGTGACTCTTTAAGGAAGGGTACCTATCAGCCTACCCCAGTCCGTCGAGTCGAAATCCCGAAACCGAACGGTGGAGTAAGATTACTAGGAATACCGACCGTGACAGACCGGTTCATTCAACAGGCAATTGCCCAAGTTTTAACCCCACTTTTTGACCCAATCTTCTCAGAACATAGTTATGGGTTCAGGCCAAGCCGAAGAGGCCATGACGCTGTTCGTAAAGCAAGGGGATACATAAGTGAAGGTTATAGGTGGGTGATTGATATGGACTTGGAGAAGTTCTTTGACAAAGTGAATCATGATAAGTTGATGGGGATATTGGCAAGCAGAATCCAAGACCGATTGGTCTTGAAATTAATACGGAAATATCTCCAAGCAGGAATCATGATAAATGGTGTAGTCTACGATGCAGAAGAAGGAACACCACAAGGAGGCCCCCTGAGCCCTCTTCTTTCGAATATCCTTTTGGATAAGCTTGATAAAGAGTTAGAAAGGAGAGGTCACAAGTTTGTCCGCTACGCCGATGATTGTAATATCTACATGAAATCGAAGAAAGCTGGAGAACGTGTGATGAACTCGATTACATGTTTTATTGAGCAGAAATTAAAGCTCAAAGTGAACAGGGATAAATCAGCGGTTGACCGCCCGTGGAAACGAAAGTTCCTTGGCTTTAGCTTTACGATTAATAAGAAACCGAAGGTTCGAATAGCCAACGAAAGTATTAAAAGGCTTAAAGCTAAAATACGAGAGTTAACCTCCCGTTCCAAATCCATTTCCATGGAAGGTAGAATTGAGAAACTAAATCAATATCTAACGGGATGGTGTGGATATTTTGCATTAGCCGATACACCTAGCAAATTTAAAGAATTTGATGAGTGGATTAGGAGAAGACTTCGTATGATTGAATGGAAACAATGGAAGAATCCGGGGACAAGAGTAAGAAAACTCAAGGGCTTAGGTGTTCCAGACCAAAAGGCATACGAATGGGGAAACTCCAGAAAGAGATATTGGAGAATAGCCTCTAGTCCGGTTCTAAACAAAACCCTCAATAACTCTTATTGGAGTAATCGAGGGCTCAAAAGTCTATATCAAAGATATGAATTTCTACGTCAAACTTAATTGAACCGCCGTATACCGAACGGTACGTACGGTGGTGTGAGAGGTCGGGGGTTAGTCACCCCCTCCTACTCGATCAATGTTTTTCTCTATATTTACATTGGTTAAGGTGAAATTATCTTTTTAAACAATTCATCCCCTTATATATCCTTCTAGTTCTCTTTAGTATCGATATCCATGTCAGATCCACAATTAATTATTCTTTTCTATATGTAGCCAATATGCCAGCAGCAGCTGGCATGATCAATTGGCAGAAAGCTGATTTTGTTCCTTCCTTACTTCTTTTGTTTTCTTATCAGGCCTCCTTCCAAAGTCTGTTTCAACATTTGATGCCCAAAAACAGCTATACCAGCAGCTATAATCCCATTTACCACTGACTCGTACGTAAAGCCATGAGCTAGACTTCCAATCGTGATTGAACATAGAAATAAAATCCAAATAATCGTCCAATCCGGGATAATAGGGGTATTTTTTAAAGCAGCTCCAATAACCCAAAGAGCCGGTATTAGCATAACGTATTTCTGGTTCAGGAATGTTAATAAGTCCATCAAACCACCTCCTTTGTCCGGCTTCTATATATCTTATGAAAATGTGATAGAATGGCTTGTTTTATTAACCTGAGCGAAATGAATTAAAAAACTTTTGCCTGCTACCTGTCCTTTCTACTGCTTTTTATTTATATAGAAAGTGAAAGGAGGTGATGGCAATGGCACAAGCACTTATGGTTGATACCAAGTTAAAGCTTGCGTTTGAAACAGGTTTGAATGAAAAAGGAGAACCGATCCTTAAATCCAAAACTTTTTCAAACATCAAAAAAGAAGCTACAGCAGATGGTTTACTATCCGCAGCACAAGCTGTAGGCACTCTTACCGACACTCCAATCGTTTCAATAACAAGAAACGACAGCTACACAATCGTAGAATAATGACCAACTTTAAACAAAAGAAGGGAGGGAAAAAGGCATGGAAAAGACATTGGAGCTTACCTTTCTGACAAACCTAGACAAGCAGGCCAGAATTTCAATTGATCAGCCGAAAGAGCCGATCGATCCAGATGCAGTAAGAGCAGCGATGGAGCAAATGATTTCATCAGATGTATTTCAAGGCAGCAATGGCAGCTATGTGGCTGTAAAAGAAGCTAGATTAGTAGAACGCACTGTAACATCCTATGAATTTGTCTAATTGCAGAAGAGGCCGGCAGGAAGTCTGCTGGCCTTGTTTTAATATGAACTATTTTTTAGCATGAGAATGAAATTTCGTAAAAAGAGTCTAGCTTCTCCAATGCTTCTCTATTGATGAAATGAACGCTCACAAATTTCTAATAAAAAGGAAGGGAGGGTAATAAGATGGATGAGATTTCCCAAATTATTAGCGATGTTGGTTTTCCAATTGTAGTAACCTTATTCTTACTAAATCGGATCGAAGCAAAGCTTGATGTTGTCGTCAACTCAATCCAGAGCTTGCCTGAGAAAATGAAACAATAGAGGAAAATAGAGGGAACGGAAATTGTTGACATATTTTAAGTATAATGCTAAGTTAAGAATAGCCGTTCTGCATCGTGTTATACTTTTTAGCAACTTTTCCGTCTCTTTAAACAAGGTTAGGAACAGTAGTATAGGTAAAGCATAATCGTTGTAAATGGTGATTAAAGATGGCTAATGGTTTAGTCAATAGGAGGATTTTTTTTATGAAAAACGGTAAAGTAAAATGGTTTAATGCTGAAAAAGGATTCGGCTTCATCGAAGGCGAAGACGGAAACGATGTATTCGTACACTACTCTGCTATTCAAACTGAAGGCTTCAAGTCTTTAGATGAAGGTCAAGAAGTATCTTTCGAAGTTGTTGAAGGTGCTCGCGGACCTCAAGCTGCAAACGTAAACAAACTATAATCGCTAACTAACCAAGCAGCCCTGGCTTTTGCCTCGGCTGCTTTTATCATTTCACTTATAATCCTCAAAGAAACTCTTCCCATTTCTGTATAATTTCCTTTATCAATCCAAAAAATAGAATACTCAGCAATGAATTTTTAAAAGTAATAGGCTATGTCTTGTCTAGAAGCAATCTTTTTCACACTAAATCACATAACAGATGCCACTCTCAGTTTATAGGGGAGTCTGCGTCAATTTTTAAGAAAGGTGATTATTCATGAACTTTGCTCTTGCAGCCCTCATAATGGTTTTTGCTGGTGTACTTCTTTTAAGACTGGCTGGCAGAAAATCGATTTCGCAGATGACCCTTGCAGAAACGGTTGTCATGATCTCCATCGGATCGATCATTGTTAAACCTATTGTAGAACAAAGCGTCTGGAAAACAGTCGTTGCCGCAGGGATTTTTGTGGCAGCCCTTGTCTTCATGGAAATTGTACAGTTAAAATTTAATGCAGTTGAAAAATTTATTACAGGCAAGTCAAAAGTTATCATTCAAGATGGCATCATTGATATTCATCAGTTGAAAAAATTGCGCATTTCTGTTGATGAGCTGGAGATGCGCATTCGAATATCGGGTATAAATAAGATAGAGAACATAAAAACAGCAACACTGGAACCTAATGGACAAATTGGTTATGAGTTAACTGATGAAGCCAAGCCTCTTACTGTTGGCGAATTCAAAAGGTTAATGGGACTTACAGCTCAAAACCCTATTGCCGATCAGACACCTCCAGGGGAATTATTTGCAGAATTAGTAAATGGTGAACATAAAAATCCTCATCCTTCGAAATTAAAATAATTAAAATAGAACAAATATTCCTATCCCCATTTTTGATTTGTTATAATAGATTCTAATAATAGGGAATGGGGAGGAAAGGCAATGAAGTTTATACATACTGCTGATTGGCATTTAGGGAAGCTTGTGCACGGTGTATATATGACAGAGGATCAGCGCTACTTTTTAGAGAGAATTATTGAAGTTGTCGAAGAAGAAAAGCCGGATGCAGTTGTCATAGCAGGTGATTTATATGATCGCTCTGTTCCTCCAACTGAAGCGGTTGAATTGCTGAATGAAGTATTATTTAAGATTAATGTAGAGCTAAACACTCCGATTGTTGCTATAGGAGGCAACCATGACAGTGCTGAACGCCTTTCTTTTGGTAGCTCTTGGTATAAAAAAAGCCACTTTTATTTGGAAGGGAAGCTGCAATCAGACTTTCAGCCGGTCACTATTAACGGTGTGAACTTTTATTTAGTTCCATTTGCAGAACCTGGTATGGTGCGGCACTTATTTGATGATTCAAGCATTCACTCCCATGATGATGCAATGAAACGAGTGGTAGGAGAGATTGAAAAAAACATCAATCATGATGAACCAAATGTATTGATTGGACATGCCTTTGTGTTAGGCGGAAAAACAAGCGATTCGGAGCGTACATTATCTGTTGGCGGTTCAGGCTGTGTGCATGCTGATGTATTTTCACCTTTCAGCTATACGGCTTTAGGGCATTTGCATAGCCCAGACGCAATCAAGCATGATACAGTCCGCTATTCTGGATCTCTCTTAAAATATTCTTTTTCTGAATCAAAGCAAAATAAATCTATATCCATTATTGAAATGAAAGAAAATGGAGAATTTGAGCTTCGCACACGCTCGATTCAGCCTAAAAAAGATATGAGAGAAATCGAAGGACACCTAGAAGAATTACTAGATCCTTCTTTCTATGAAAAAGAAAACATAGAAGATTATTTTAAAATTAATCTATTAGATGAGGGAGCTTTAATTGATCCGATTAACAAGCTCCGACAAGTTTTCCCAAATGTTCTTCATTTAGAGCGAAAAATATCTATAACTGATATGAAAAAGAAATCATCTTTTACATCTATTAAGGATGGAAAAAAATCTGAGCTCGATTTATTTCAGCAATTTTATGAGGAAATGACAATATCTCCTTTTACAGAAGAAAGAAAAGCAGCGATCGCTGATGTTATTGAAAAAGTACGGAAGGAGGAAGCATTGAAATGAGACCGCTAAAATTGACTATGCAAGCCTTTGGGCCGTACGCAGGAAAAGAAGAGATCGACTTTACACAACTCGGATTGAGAACAATGTTTGTTATATCAGGTAAAACAGGAGCTGGCAAAACAACCATTTTTGATGGAATCAGCTTCGCGATATATGGTAAAGCGAGCGGCGAAGATCGTAATGGCAGTGATCTGCGGAGCCAATTTGCACTTAACAGTATAGCAACAGAAGTGTCACTTGAGTTTTCACTCAGAAATAAAACGTATTTTATCTCGAGATCTCCTCAGCAAATCAAGAAAAAAGAACGGGGCGATGGAACAACTACGGTTGGAGCAAAAGCTGAACTTTATATCTATGACAAGGACGGTAAATTGCAGCTCCTCGCATCAAATGTAAGAGATGTAGATGAAAAAATTAAAGAAATTATGATCATTGACAGCAATCAATTTCGGCAAATTTTAATGATTCCACAGGGAGAGTTCCGTAAACTTCTTACGTCGGACAGTAAGGACAAAGAATTGATTCTGCAGCGCCTCTTTCATACAGAACTATATAAAAGAATGGAAGAAGTTTTAAAAGAAGAAGCATCTCAATTGAAAAAGGCAGTGGAAAAAAGACTTGATGATCGATCACATGCAATTCAGCAAATACATGCATCTTTTTCTGATGAACTTAAGAATTACCTCGACGCAGGAAGCACAAATGATGTTGTAATCCTTCCACTCCTGGAGGAAGAAATATCCTTCATGGAAGCTGCTCTAGAGCAGCTCATAAAAGCAGGCAAGACAGAGCAGGAGAAACGAAACAAACTACAGCAAAAGATTTATGAAGCAGAAAATATCGTCAAGCAGCTGGAAACAAAAGAAAACCTGCAGAAGCGTAAGATCGAGTTGGATGGTTTAAAAACATCTGTTGAAGAAAAGGAAGCCGAGATTGCGCTTGCGCATAAAGCGGCTATTTTGGAACAGCAGGAAGAAATATGTCATATGCTAAAGCGCGATTTAGATGTGGCCGAGCAGGAGCACAAACAAGCCGAAACCCGTTTTACAGATTTATCCCAATTGCTTCAAAAACATCAGGAATTATGGACAGCGGAACAGAATAAGGAAGAGGAAAGAAAAATTGCTCAGGAAAACGTCAATCGCTTAAAGAATATTCAAGAGGATATCTATTCTTTTGCAGCTGTAGAGGCTGATGCAATGGAAGCAAATAAAAATCTCCAGCAGTTAAAAGAGAAGCGTTCCGAGCTTGAGGAACGCCAAAAACAAATAGAAGCCAAACTTGAAGAATTAACTGCAGAAAAAGGTAAATTGGAACAAAATCAGCTTCAGTTTATACAAAATGAGCATATCATCGAAAAGCTTAACAATGAGCTGCAAAAGCTGCATCAGTTTAAAAATCAATCTGATCGCTATCATGAAGCAGAGCGAATCCATAAAGAAAAAGAAGAATTTTATACTCAAACAAAACGACAGTTAGATGATGCAAAAGCAACTCAAGAAGCTTTAGAAAACACGTGGCTTAAAGGCCAGGCTGCTGTGCTGGCTGGGAAACTTGCTGATGGAGAGGCTTGTCCTGTTTGTGGTTCAAACCATCATCCGGTGCCTGCACATGCAAGCGGCGAAGTTCCAACTGATGAAGATTTAAAAGCTGCCAAGGAAAGGCTGGTCAAAGCGGAACAGCAAAAAGGGCAGGCTGAGTCTGCATTTTATCAGGCACAATCGTCCAAGCAAGCGATCTTTGATACGTTAAATGATTTAGAAGAGGACATACGAAAGCATTCTCCTGACTATCAGATGGAGCAGCTGCCATCTCTTTTTCGAACAGCTAAAGATAAGCTACAGGAATTAACACTTACACAAAAAGAATTCAGCAACGAAAAAGAAAGACTTTCTCTATGTGAAAAACAGTTGAAAAATGGTGAAGAAGCGAAGAAAAATCTTCAACACGAACTTCAATCCACCGGAGAAAAAGTCAATGAAGCAACTATTCTGTATACCGAAAAACAAACAGAGCTGACTCGTATGACAGGAAAAATCCCAGCTGAACTGCGATCCGTACAGCTTTATCAAAAACAATTACAGCAAGCCGAGAATGAACTGCAGCAGATGCTCAAACAGCTTGAAGCAGCACAAAAGATGCATCAGGAGACACAGTCAAAGCACGCTGCAGAAAAAGCCAGATTAGAGCTGCAGGAGAAAAACGCTGTTCAAATCCGGGAAAAGCTAAAAATTGAGCGCAATCTATTTGTTGAAAAAATGCAAAAACAGGGCTTTAAAGTATATGGAGAGTACAAACAGGCAAAGCGTACGGAACTGCAGCTACAGGATCTTGACAGCTTCATCCGCAATTATAGAGAAGAGCTGCGTTCTGTCACAGACAGAATATCTGAGCTTTCAGAGCTCCTTCACAATGTTGAGGCACCTGATCTTGAGGCAATGAGAAATCAGCTGAAGGAATTGGACGAGCAAATCTCGATTCTTCAGGAGCAATATACCGCGTTAACGATTAAAAAGAGAGATAACACAGCAACCAAACAAAAGATCGATGAGATTAATGCTTCCATGAAGGAATTGGAAGAGCGCTATCAGCTTATTGGCCATTTGTCTGACATTTCAAAAGGTCAAAATACGTACAGAATCACATTCGAACGTTTTGTTCTTGCGGCCTTTTTAGATGATATTTTAAGGGAAGCCAACAGCCGTCTGACAAAAATGACGAGCGGACGCTATGAATTGCTGCGCAAAACAGACCGCTCAAAAGGAAATGTTCAAAGCGGACTTGAACTGCTTATTTATGATCAATATACTGGACAGGAAAGGCATGTGAAAACATTGTCAGGCGGAGAAAGCTTTAAAGCATCTCTTGCGTTGGCACTTGGCCTGGCTGATGTTGTTCAAAACTATGCAGGCGGGGTTTCGCTTGAAACCATGTTTATTGATGAAGGCTTCGGCACACTTGATCCTGAATCATTAGATCAGGCGATCGAATCATTAATTGATATTCAAAGCAGCGGCCGTCTCGTAGGCGTGATTTCCCATGTGCCGGAACTAAAAGAAAGAATTGATGCAAGATTAGAAGTAACTGCAACCCAAACAGGCAGCAAAACGCAATTTTTATTGAAGAATCATTAAGCTTCTAATCTAAGGAGAGACGCTGAAATGGCTTCTGCATTAAAAGACATCTACAATGTACCATTTATTCATAAACTTATCTCTTCAATTAAAAGTGAATATCCTCCCTTTAACGGGGAGGTATTTACTTCTGCTGTTTTTGATGATCAATGGGAGTATAGAACATTAAAAGAACGGATGCGTCATATTACGCTAAAACTGAATGAAGGCTTGCCTGCGGATTACGAAGAAAGCTTAGACTTGCTAATGAAAGTTGCACCCCATTTTAAAAATGAAGATTTGGCAGCCATTATTTTTCCAGACTATGTTGAAGTATTTGGCTTGGATCACTGGGAGCTATCCATTGCAGCCTTGGAACATTTCACTATGTATTCGACATCTGAATTTGCCGTCCGTCCGTTTATCCTGAAGGATCTAGACAAGATGGCAAAACAAATGGAGAACTGGGCAGTCTCACCTCATGCCAATGTTCGGCGTCTGGCAAGTGAGGGAATTCGTCCCCGTCTCCCTTGGGGAATGGCCCTTCAGCCGTTAAAAAAAGACCCATCTCCTATTATTCCCATCTTTGAGCTTTTGAAGGAAGATGAGTCTTTATATGTTCGTAAAAGTGTAGCCAATAATTTAAATGATATCTCAAAGGATCATCCAGAACTTGTCCTTCAATTAGCGCAAAGCTGGATTGGTTCACATCCTTATACGGACTGGATTATCAAACACGCTTGCCGAACGCTTTTAAAAAAGAGCGATCCTGCTGCTCTAGCCTTATTCGGATATTCAGGTGCAGAAGGATTATCTGTTCAAAACTTAAGGATTGAAAATGAAACGATCCATATTGGAGAAGAACTTCAATTTTCCTTTGCCACCGCCTCAGAGCGAAACGAAGCAACCATGATCCGGTTGGAATACCGTATCCACTATGCAAAAGCACTAGGCAAACAATCCGCTAAAATATTTAAAATAACGGAAAATACCATCTCGAAGGATAAACCGCTTCTGTATAAAAAGAAACAATCCTTTAGAAATATGACAACAAGAAAACACTATCCTGGTGATCACACGATAGCAATTCTTATAAATGGGGAAGAAAAAGCTAAGCTTTCATTTATTGTTAGGTGAGTGGAATGGGACTTGGGCTGGGTTACCGATATTTGGCGTATTACCGAGAGAAACGAAATATGAAATGCTGAAAAATGGTAATTGGGGTTATGTTATTGAGAGAAACAGGACGCGAAACCCTAGTAACTGGAAAATGGAGTCGTATAAATGAGAGAAACAGGACATGAAACCCCAGTAACTGGTAAATGGAGTCGTGTAAATGAGAGAAACAGGACACGAAACCCTAGTAAATGGTAAAAAGAGTCGTGTAAATGAGAGAAACAGGACATGAACTCCCAGTAACTGGAAAATGGAGTCGTGTGAATGAGAGAAACAGGACACAAAACCCTAGTAACTGGAAAATGGAGTCGTGTAAATGAGAGAAAGAGGACAAAAAACCCCAGTAACTGGTAAAAAGTGTCGTGTAAATGAGAGAAACGGGACACGAAACCCCTAGTAACTGGAAAAAAGAGTCGTGTTTTTTTCAAAAACAGGATATAGCCGCATTAAATGGCAAAAAAGTCTTAGAAATAAGTGAAACGCTACTCCAAAGTCCGCAAACTGTTAGCCAAGATCTAGTTACTGTTAGAACGGTGACCCAAACCACTTATAACCCAGATGAAAGTCCGCTGCCAGCGGACTTTTTTGTACTCCTGTAAGATACCGCAGCATAATAGTACATATGGAGCTGAGCTAAAATGAAAACTGAACTACCACATCAAAAATTTGCTGTATAAAAATGTATTGTACGTCTAAGAAAATATGGAACTTTCTATTTATTTCTTCGTATAAAAAGGAGACAGAGAAAGGAGGAGCAAGATTGGAAGTGCAAACAAAAGCAGCTGCTGAAATAAACATACATACAAAGGAAAACATGACAATAAAAAAGGCTCTTCAAATATACGGCATTTTTGCAGTAATAGGTATGTTTTTATCCAACTTAACCATACCTGTATCTTTAAATGAAGAGATGCAATTTTTCCTAAATGAAGAATTAAAATTATCTCCGACTGAGTTGAAGGAATTCTCAGTTTTTATCGTTGTAAATGCTTGTGTTTTCTTTGGGGTGATTCATACGGTTTTTAGAAAGAGGTCATGACACTGTAGTTTGTAATGGATTTCAAAGGAAGAGTGAATTGGAGGAAGCTGTGATAAAAATCAGACCTATTACCATGAACGATTACAAATATGTACTCAATTGGAGTACCGATAAGACTTTTTGTCATGCAAATGGCTGGAAGATTGATCGAAAGCCAGAGGAATTATATGACTGGTGGTTCAATCAGTTGTATTATTCCTCTAGAGAATTTGTCAGATTAGGGATTGAGCAAGACGGAAAATTAATTGGATATGGCGACATGGCAGATATGAAGAACCATACTGCCGAATTGGGAATCGCGATCGGTGAAAGAATGCTTTGGAGTCAAGGAATTGGCACAAAAGCAGCGTCAGATTTGATGAAATATGGTGTAAAGAAATATGGAATAGCCAAATACACTGCTGAAACGCATGAAAACAACCAGCGTTCACGAAAAATGCTTGAGAAATTAGGATTTCAAGAAACAAGCAGAACTGGAAAGGAAGAATACTTAGGAGAATATGTTCAATTAATTCAATACGTTCTTAGGTGCAACGGGTTATAACCGATAAAGTTAGGATTCAATTGTGTATGCTGGTTCTCAGTATTTAAAGGATATAAATTGACAATTGGAAGATTTATACTAAACTAAAATAGTAATATCCGCTGACTACCCTTTGTAAATTTACCTCCATCTGCACCATTTCTTCCAATGTTCAATCAAATTAATGCAGATTAAAAGACAGCTATGCTGGATTCCAGGTTAAAAGATCTCCTGGGTAAGTTTTAGGCTCTAATAATGAAGAAGTATCTATTATGAAAAAGGAGGAATTCAATGGGATATGAAGAAGAATATCAGGCGTTTTTAAATGCTCACATGCAGGCAAGAACTGGGGAACGGCTGCGGCGCTTGGAAGAAGGCCATAGTCAGGCTGAAATGCTATTTTTGAAGCAAGTGTGGTGGCCGATATTTTATCAGTTCAAGTACCTTCATCCAGAATATGAAATAGATGATTTCAAGGACGGCAAAAGGTATTTGGATTTTGCTTATATTCGCCCGGGAATTCGGATATGTTTTGAGATTGACGGGTATGGGCCTCATTTAAAGAACATAAGCAGATGGCAATTTGCTGACAACCTTGATCGTCAAAATCAGTTAGTGATTGATGGATGGACTGTGATTCGCTTTTCTTATGACCAAATAAAAGAGAAGCCACGCCGCTGCCAACAGATTGTTCAGCAAATGATCGGCCAATGGCTGGGTGATGAGTTCGATGAAACATCCTTGTCCTACGCTGAAAAGGAAGTAATCCGGTTAGCAGTTCGTAAAGGAGAAGCCATTTCCCCTAAAGAAGTTCTACATTATATGAAGTTAAGTGATAAAACTGTCAAAAAAGTGCTTTCTAACCTAGTTGATAAAAAGCTTCTGATTCCCGCATCAGGTCAAAAAAGGGTCCGCACTTATCGACTGGGGGATAAGGTGAAGGCTCCTATCTGGTGTACTATGGAGTGTAGGGATCAATCTAGGGTTTATTATGGATTGAGGGATCCATCCTGGATAAAATAGACGGAAGAATTCCGCTTAAATCGTAAAATCACGGAAAAAGTGATGAAATAGACGGAGAAATTCCGACTAACAACCCAAAAAACATAAAAATAGGCTGTTTTCCGCGAGATAGTCGGAAAACCTCCGCTTATTTTCCCCGAAAATAGCTCATTTCAGCAAATAACGGTAAAATCTCCGCTTATTTCACTATCAGGCTGCAACAACCACCCCCCACTCTCGATATAAACCCATTCCTCAATAACCTCGACTTCAACTCCGTTAATTGGGCAAGCTAAAGAAAAAACAGGAGCGATCTCATAATGCCAAGAAAAGCTGAGAAATCTGATGAAACAGAAACTGATACGCTTCAGCCCAATGAACAGCAACCTAACAGCGCTCAAGATGAAATAGAGCATTTAAACAAAATGCTTGGTGAGGTCTTAACCTATCTCTCTGATGATGAGGTTGAAGAGATCGATATTGAATATTTGCTCAAGAATACAGAAGGACTTCGTGATTGGTGGGATGGGTTTCGGGAGAGAAATCGCAAATCCATTGAAAAAGAAATAATGAAATCCCTCGGTACGCTGCCTATAAAAGAATTAGAAAATATCCGGGAACAAATTAAGGCTAAATCATAAGGCATTCAATTCTAAAAGTCTGCTTTTTGGACGACATTTTGTTACATAGAATTACTAAATTCCCTTACCTCAATGCTTAATTTTGGTTATCGAAACAAGTGAATAACAAACCGGAAAATCTTCATAATAACAAGGTAACACTGAAACTTAAAAGGGAGGTAATATCATGGACATCCAACAACAAGGCCAACAAATGCATCAAAATATGCACACAGGTACTGTACCGCCGCAAATGAACCATGGTGGACATGAGGTTTTTGACTTAAATGAAGTACTAACTGCAGGGGTTGGCACGATTAATCAATTTGTCATGCTAAAGGAGCAAGCACAAGATCCTGAACTGATTAATATCATGAATCGCCAGCATGCTTTCCTTGTTCAAGAGTATAATACAACTCTTGAGTGCTTCAAAACAGGTCAAGATCCTCAGGTACCGACACAAACGTATAATATGACGCAAAACAATGATTTTATTTATGGTTTAACACCAAGAGCGCCTAAGAAACCATTCCAGTCTGCAACTGAAATTAACGATGAATACATTTCAGGGTGCCTGCTGCATGCACATAAGTCAGCTGCATCTCAAAAAACAATGTCTGCACTGGAAACAACAAATCCAGTCGTGCGCAGAGTGCTGGCAGATTCAGTGCCAAATTGCATTGAAATGGCTTATGAGCTATCGATTTATCAAAACAAGAATCACTACTACCAAGTTCCACAATTGGCAGCACAGGATATGCAGGCTTTAACAAATGCATACGCTCCAGCTGCAGCACCCAGCAGCAGGGCAAATGCCTATGAACAACCAAATGAAGCATTAATCAACTTGCCCCTGCCCTGTGCAGGGGTATTTTATTTTAAAATAAATAAACTTTGCTTATCACTTCATTGATCCTTTATGCTAGAGGTTGAGGTGAATTAAATGGTTACGATTATGATTGTTGAAGACGACAAAACGATTGCTGCTGGTCTTGAATATACATTACAACAAGATGGTTTTGAATCCATTCTTTGTTATAATTTTGCTTCAGCATTGGATATTTTATCTAAAGAGATAGACCGTATTGACCTTTGCTTGTTTGATGTCGGACTTCCAGACGGAAGCGGCTATGATTTATGCTCATACGTGAAAGAGCGCAGTGATCTCCCGGTCATTTTTTTAACAGCTTTCGACGATGAGGTGAATGTAGTAATGGGCCTCGATATGGGCGGGGATGATTATATTACGAAGCCTTTTCGGATTCGGGAGCTGCTGTCGAGAATTAAATCAGTGCTGCGCAGATACGCTAAACAGCCGCTGAATAAAAAAACTATTGAAATTCAACATATAGTCATAAACACACTGGAAGGTAAAGTGTTCAAGAGGGAGGAAGAAGTATTTCTAACTGCACTTGAATATCGTTTGCTGCTCATCTTCAGCAATCATATTGGACAAGTGCTGTCAAGAACACAGCTGCTTGAACAGTTATGGGATGTAGCAGGTGATTTTGTGAATGATAACACCCTGACCGTTTATATTAAAAGATTGCGTGAAAAGCTTGAGGACCATCCGCAAACACCAGAAATCATTAAAACCGTCCGCGGTATTGGCTATAAAGTAGGTGAGTAGCATGTGGCGGAACAGAGAATGGCAATTATTTTTGGTTGTATTGATGACAATAAGTGTACTTATATTGGGAGCAGCCACATTTTTTTTAACAGCCGAAGCTCTTATCTACATTCTGGCAACGGAAGTTTTGCTGATTACCGCTTTTTTACTATTTACAAGGTGGCGATATCGGGAAATTGAAAAACTCACAGATTATATGCGGAAAATCAGCAGTGAAAGCATAGCATATGACATTCGTGATAATTATGAAGGTGAATTAAGCATTCTAAAAAATGAATTTTATAAAGTAACAAGGAAGCTTTCTGACCAAAGTAATTATCTGCAAAAGAATAAGCAAGAATTAACTGATGCTATATCTGATATTTCACACCAATTAAAAACTCCCTTAACGTCCATGATGGTGATGTCTGATCTCCTGAACGACAGCAACTTAGATGTTAAAAAGCGTTCAGAATTCACCCGCAGTATGACCGTACAGCTTGAACGCATTGATTGGCTTGTGTCTTCACTGTTAAAGCTATCAAAAATTGATGCCGGAACAATCCAATTTAAACAGGACCCTGTTAACGCGGCAGATGCTATTAGAAAAGCAACTCAGCCGGTCCTGATTCCGATGGATGTAAAAAATCAAACATTTGAACTCACAGGTGATGTGACAGCGACGTTTATTGGAGATGCCAACTGGACTGCAGAAGCGCTGGTGAATATTTTGAAAAATTGTGTTGAGCATACTGGGGAGGGCGGACGCATCACGGCTTCTTGCTCTGAAAACGCCCTTTTTACTGAAATCATCATCACTGACAATGGCAGAGGTATCCCGAAAGAAGATCTTCCATACATATTTAAGCGATTTTACAAAGGGAAAAATGCTGGTGATGACAGCATTGGAATAGGACTAGCCATGGCATATAGCATCATTAAAAGGCAGAACGGCTCTATTACTGTCAAAAGTGAACTTAACCAAGGAACAACATTCCATATCAAATTATATAAACAAATTCTGTAACAGCTTAAGTGACTAAATTGTCATTTTACAGTCACGGCAGAGTCATTTTAGGCAGATATACTTTATGTAAATTGAATGTTGGAGGTATATGATATGGATATTTTAAAAATAGAGAATCTGTCTAAAGTGTACGGAACAGGAGATACAGCAGTCAAAGCTCTTGATGATGTTTCTTTTTCAGTCAAAAAAGGTGAGTTCGTAGCGATTATTGGACCATCGGGCTCCGGAAAATCAACTCTGCTGCATATGCTTGGCGGTGTCGATATTCCAACAAGCGGCAAGGTGCTCGTTGACAATACCGATATTTATGGATTAAACGAATCACAGCTTGCAATTTTCAGACGCAGGCAAATTGGATTGATCTATCAATTTTATAATCTAATACCTGTGTTGACAGTGGAAGAAAATATCACGCTGCCCGTACTTCTTGATGGACATAAAGTCGACAATCAGCATTTAACTGATATTGTAAATACGCTAGGCTTAGAACACCGGCTGTCACATTTGCCGAATCAGCTTTCAGGCGGACAGCAGCAGCGTGTTTCGATTGGAAGAGCGCTTATCAGCCAGCCTGCCATTATGCTTGCAGATGAACCGACAGGAAATCTGGACAGCAAAAACAGCGAAGAAATAATGGACCTGCTGAAAATGTTTAATAAAACCTACAAGCAAACACTTATTGTGATTACACATGACGAGCGGGTGGCACTTGAAGCAGACCGCGTTATTTCGATAGAAGATGGCAGGATTGCAAAGGATGAGGTGCTTCATCCATGAATATCGTTAACAAGCTAACCATTCAGCACTTGAAACAGAATAAGAGGAGAACGCTCGTTACGATTTTTGGTGTTATTATTTCTGTTGCAATGATTGCTGCAGTGACCACTTTAGGAGTCTCTTTCCTGGATTTATTTAAAAAACAGTCCATTGCCAATAATGGCGAATGGCATGTGTCGTACGAAAATGTAAGTAAAGAACAAATACAGGCGATTCAGGATGACGATCAAACACAATCAGCCTTTTTATCGAGAGATGAGGGCTATGCCAATTTAACAGGCTCTGAAAATGAAAATAAGCCATATGTCTTTATTAAATCCTTTGATACAGATGGCTTAGAGAATTATCCAATTCATTTAAAAGAAGGCCGATTGCCAAAAGAGAGCAATGAAGCAGTTGTTTCAGAACATATGAAAACAAACGGAGGAGTTTCTTATCAGATTGGTGATGAAGTAACACTGCAGGTTGGAGAAAGAGTGAGTAATCTGCCAGACTCTGATCCTGAGATGGAATTAAAACAAACAGCTTCAGTTGTTCAACTGGACGGCGAAACAGCTGAAACGATTGAAGACACTGCTGAAAAGACATATGAGATTGTTGGTAAAATTGAAAGACCTGAGTGGGAGCCAACATGGTCGCCTGGATATACCATGATTTCTTATTTAGATGTTGAAGCAGATGTTTCAGCTGATGTATCTGTTATCGTGAAAGATATTAATAAGGACATATTTGACCATGCGGAGGTTTTAGCAAACAGTATTGGATTGGAGAAAGCATCTTTAAGTTTTAATGACAGTCTGCTCCGCTATTACGGTGTTACAGATAATGCAAACCTGCAAACTACATTGTATAGGCTGCTGGGGATTATTGTTGCAGTTATCATGATTGGTTCTGTTGCACTAATTTATAATGCGTTTGCGATCAGTGTATCTGAAAGATCCCGTCATTTAGGGATGCTGTCAAGTGTGGGGGCAACTAAACGCCAAAAAAGGAATTCCGTCTTTTTTGAGGGTTTTGTCATTGCTCTTATCAGTATTCCCCTGGGGATCATCGCCGGTTTAACAGGTATATGGATCACCTTCCTATTAATTAATGACATGATTGAAGGAGCTTTAGGCATTTCAGAAAAATTAACGGTAGTCATTACACCAATGTCAATTGTGACAGCATGCCTTTTGTCGTTAGTAACCATCTTTATTTCAACCTATTTACCGGCTGTTAAAGCATCAAAAATATCAGCAATTGATGCGATCCGCCAATCACAGGATGTAAAACTCACAGGCAAAAAGATTAAAACACCGAAACTTGTGAGAAAGCTATTTGGCATCGAAGGAGAAATAGGGCTCAAAAATTTAAAACGAAATAAGCGCCGTTATAATGTGACCGTCTTTTCCCTTGTCATCAGCATTCTCTTATTTTTATCGGTCTCCTATTTTACCGATAGCTTAAAAAAATCATTAGAACTGTCACAGGAAGGAATTAATTTTGACATTAGAGTTTCACTCAATAGCAGTAATGAAGAAAAGTCAGAACAGCTGGCAAGTATTAAAGAATTTGACTTGGTTGAGAGTTCAGTGCTGCAAAAACAAATTGATCTAAACTTTTATGTGAAAGAAGAGGAGGCGGCTCTGCCGTTTCAGGAAGACATAAAAAGCGGATTAATAGAGCTGGATGAAAAGGGAGTTCCATATTACACTTCCGTAACCAGTTTGGATGAACGAAGCTTTGAAGATTACGCAGAACAAATTGGTGTGAAATCATTTACAGATGAACCATTGAAAAGTCACCCGGTCATCTTAGTAAATACAGCACAATACGAAGACTCTGAAAGTGGAAAATTTGTCGAAACAGAAGCTGTTTTTAAGGAAATTGGTGAATCTCTATCTTTGCTTTATTATGATTATGAGCAATCAATCGAAAGTGAATTTGCAGATGTCACCATAGTGGCTGAAACAAATGAGGTTCCGATGGGGGTTAATTACGGTGGCATCGGCAGTGTTAACTTAATTACGACCGAAGAGGTTTTTAATGAGTTAGTGGCATCTGACAAACAGGAAATGGCTAATTCAAGTGTATTTCTTCGCAGTTCAGACCCGATAAAACTGCAGGAAATGATCGAAGACGCCGACGCTGATTTTTATGTTTCTAATCTGTACAAAGCCAGACAGGAGCAGGAGCAGCTAATTTTGATTCTTTCGGTCTTTACCTATGGGTTTATTGCCCTGATCACATTGATTTCAGTTGCTAATATTTTTAACACAATATCTACTAGTGTTTCCCTTAGAAAAAGAGAGTTTGCTATGCTCAAGTCAGTAGGAATGACACCGATGGGCTTTAATAAAATGATCAGCTATGAGAGTCTCTTCTACGGTCTAAAATCCTTACTGTATGGCCTGCCGCTCAGCCTTATTGTCATGTATCTGATCTATTATGCTACAACCTCATCATTTGAATATACATTTGAAGTGCCTTGGATGAATATTATTTATTGCGTTATCAGCATTTTCGTGATTGTAGGAACAGCCATGCTGTATTCAATTCGAAAAGTCAATCAGGATAATATTATTGAGAGTATTAAACAAGAGAATATATAGAGTACAGCTGAAAAAATGAGGTTCTTTTCTGACCTCAAAAACGAAGCGTCATTCCTAATTGGATATGGCGCTTTTTTACATGAGTGAGTATGGTAAAATTTATAGAAAAGGAGTGGATCGAAGTGAAAAGCAAAGTCAGATTTCCGTTCGTATATTTTTATTTGGAGCCTAATCGGGTCTATATGTATAAAATGGACTCTACGGAGTATTTAACTGTTTCGAATTGGAATCAAAATGGCGAGTGGAGATCATTTGAAATAGCTGATGAGGAAGCGTTTGAAACGTTTAAACATGAAGAGACCCAACCGCCTGAAGGATACAGTATATTCGTCAACCAGGATGTGTTGAACGATATGGTTGAAGAAATCAACAACAGTATCCAGCAATATCGCTCATTGCTGGCTTGTAAACCGTTCAGCAGAGATCCATTTAAAGAGGTGGATAGCGTACATATTGTTTCTTCCGAATCCGCAGCAGGTTCGGTTAGAGTAGGACTGCAGCATCCAAAGGCTGTTATAGGCTTTACTGAATTTCTTGCAATCGGTCCCATATGGAAGCTTCATGAGAAAAAAGGACAAGTGTATCGCAATGAATGGCTGTTTGACCATATTAATAGTGAGCAGGATGAATTTGAGGGTGGAAATAAATTTAGGAATATGCTGCGGGAGATCGAAGACATTCCAGAAACTCTGCCGATTTATATCTGGTATGGAAATGATGCATATGAACAAACATTCCTGCGGTTTATTTTATACATACTGCGGCATAAAGCAAATGTGATTTATCTAATGAATTCTGTTGAACTCTATGAGAAATACATAACCACAAAGGATGCACAACACGAATTCTTATATACATGTCATCTTGCCTCTCAAGATGTTAGGATTCTTTTTGAAAAAAGAGGAGAAGTTAAGGCATTAAATGAAGCAGAGCTGTATCAATATCATAAAGAATGGGAGACACTCTCACAGGCTAAGGGAGTTTTGCGGACTTTCCGTGACAATGAAATAATGGAAGTAAAACAGAATCACTATGATTCACTAATTTTAAATACGATCAAAAAATTACATGAGGAACAGGAACAAAAAGACTTTATTAAAACAGGCAGTGTTATTGGTGAGGTTTTGGAAAACCGTAAAGAATTTAAACATGCGGACTATTTGGAATATCGGATCAGGGACTTAATCTATACAGGGTTTCTTGAGTTAAAAGGAGTACCAAAATCGATGAGTCATTATCGTGTGAAGCTGCGTTCGTAATGTTTTTACAATGATAACTGCAAATCTTAGATCCATTTAGATGAGGGGGGATCTCGATGACCAAAAAAATAAGCGACCCTGCTCAATGGCGTGGGAGCTATTATGAACTGGAAATGCAGTATGATGGAGGCGACCAAGAAGTCATAAATGCAGCGCTCAAAACCATGGCAATGCACATGGATTTAGCTTATAAGGATAACTATGTGGAAAAACGCCAGCCTGTCCAGCTTCCAATTCAGATAAATAAAGAGCAAACATATTCGTTCATTGGAAAACTTACTTATTCAAAAACGATCACCCTTAACAGCCTTGTTGAAGTCATTCTTGATGGTGAAACAGCCTCCGTCATTGTTTCAATTCCGCTATGTGAAATAGAAGAGTACTTTTCAATTGACTATCCTTTAACCATCAAGCAAAACCAATGGTTAAAAAGAATGCATGAGATGTTCATTGAACTCTCTGTCATTATTTATGGACAATCCAAGTTTCAGCTTGCTATGATAGGCGATGAGGTTTCCGGTTATACAAGAATAGGTGAAATTAAAGGCAGTGACCTGCACAATGAAGAGATCATCTTTATTCTCCCGGTTGATCTGCAGCGGAAACTTAATGTAGAGCACATAGGAGTAGAATACCCTCATCAACTAAGAATGTACGAAGATATAATGGAGTGAAAGAAATGAGTAATAAAGTGAGCAGCAACGAAGAGAAACAACTTTTAAAGGCACTCTCCAATATGAAAGAAACGGTTATATTGGAAGAAGATAAGAGAGATAAAAAGCTATATGCAACAGTTGAATACCCTATTAGTCTGGAAGATACCCTGAGCAAGAAGACAAAAGCAGAATTAGATACCATTCGGAAATTTTACGGGCTGCAGGGACTCAGTACATTAAAAAAAGCACCATTAATAGAAGTGCTAATTGAAAGCATCGTTAATCAAATGGAATCTTTTTTGGCAAGTATTGATGCAGAGAGAATGCAGGTGATCATTAAAATTCTCCAAAATGGAGGGTATTATGCATTTACTGATTTAACTCATCAAAAGATTAGCTATTTTCGTGAAAGCGGCATAGTAGCAACAGGATCCATTAACGGAGAAAGAGTCCTTTATATTCCAGCAGATCTAGTAGAGCAGCTAAAGGCGCTTTGTGAAAGCACAGACATAAAACAAGCAGTCAAACAAAACACGGAGCTATTAAAAATCACAAAAGGAATTATTTTTTATTATGGAGCAGTCTCATACAATGAGTTACTATCGATGATTGAAAATCTGCTGAAAAAGCCAGTAAATCTGCTCATGTATTTAGAGCTTTTACTTGATCGCAGAGTATATGACTCAGAAATTATTTTTAAAGACGGTTATGTTCAGCATGATGAACTGGAAGATTTAGATAAGCTCAAAAAAGAACATAAAATGCGGCCGCATATTGGGTTTTATCCTTTTACAAAGGAACAGCTCTTTAAAGCAAGTGAACCTGGCTACATTGATCAGACCGCCAGCTATCAGCAACTGGTGCAATACATGTTGACTCACTATCCCTTGAAAAAGTCCGAAGCTGAAGACATTGTAGGAGAAATTGTACTTCTCATAAAGATTGGCAAGCAATTCGGTGAAATTCTGATTTATATACAGGAATACATCGATTTTAAGGATGTTGATGAGGTAAATGCTTTTATGAATCCTGTCATGACATTAGTCAATCATACAAAACAATGGCACTTAAAAGGCTACGCACCAAAAGAAATCCGCAAACCAAATACAAACCCAACCGCTGTGTTAGCAACATCTTCCAGCAGCAACATTATTGATATAAAATCAAGGCAAAAAAAAGTTGGCAGAAACGAACAATGCCCTTGCGGCAGCGGGAAGAAGTATAAGAAGTGCTGCGGGAAATAATATGTGCATACTTGTGAAAAATAAACTGAGCCGTTATTTCTTATAAATTTCCAAAAAAGAAAGTGTGCATTAAAAGAGTCAGTTTATTTCGCTTGTTTATGTGCAATCCAGATTATTGGATTAGATCGCTAGCAGTGAGGAAAATAAACAGGGAACCTTTTAAATAACATCACGAATAAATTAAATTAGGAGTGAGGTAGCATGTTTCGAGACAAAAGCAAAGAAGAAAAACGATTTGATGAAAAACTAGTCCAAAATTATCAGCACGGACTGATCTACATTTTGGTTGATCGGAAAACAGGTGTTAATTATATGCATGTATGGAATACACAAGGCAGCGGATTAACACCATTATTAGATGAAAACGGAAAAGTCATTGTGGATCCGATTGACGGTTCGGAATAATAGAGTAAAAAAACCCTTTCAGATGTGGAAGGGTTTTGTGCTTTAAGAAGCAGTATTGATCAGTAAAATATTTGAAAAACAAACATCGTGATACAAAACCTGCTTATTAGTTACTAAGATAAATAAATGATATAACATAGTTATGCTTAGCATCTATAAATTTATCTTTTATCTTATACAGGTGCATGGACTATTAGGTATATTGCATAAAGTGTTTTTAGTTTCAAACCCGATTTACGATTTAGCGGTGCGTCTATTAATTTGAATTTTTAGTAACTTAACCGAAGAACAATCGTCTATAGAGGAAAGGAGTGAGCGATTTGAGGAAATATATCTATTTCATTATTTGTATTGGAATTTTTTCAATTATCATTTCAGGTTGTTCCATTAGAGGAACAAATGAAGTTCAGATTAATGTTCAAGATAAATTACAGCATTCAGAAACTAAGTTGAAGGTTCAAAAACGTGTTGGAGAAGAGGCAAATTATGAGGAATTCAAAGAAATCAACAATCAGGCCACTGTTCAAAATGTCAAACATCTACTGGAAAGTATTCACTGGGAAAATGCTGAAGTAAGTATGACACACCCTCCTGATTTCCAAATCAATTTCAGCAGTAACAAGGGAATAGCTGTTATAAATTATGATCTATGGATCAGCCCTAACAATGAACAAATCGAGCTTGTTATACAAGGTGAAGGGAAATATGTTCAGTTAAGTAAGAGTAAATCGGGAAAATTGTTCGAAACCATTTCAGGAGAGAGGTTATCTAACTTTGATTAATTTTTGGTTTTATATGTGTCTTTAACGAGAAGGAGGAGCTAATAGCAATAGCTGGACTGAATATAGACCCCTTCATAAATGATAAAACAATGGGAAGGCTAAGAATTTTTTATGTTTCTAGATAAGTGAAAATAGATATCCTAACTCAACACATTTTTTAAAGCTGTAAAATTATTTTTTTGTAAAACAAGACACATTTATAGAAATGACCAGTTTAATTTTATCAAAAGAGAGATGTTAGAAATTGCTCGATCGATGAATTAACGTAAATTACAGACCAAATGTTTACTGTCTGCCAATTATAGAATGGTTAATCATATTGCAGCTCTCTAATCCTTATAGTGTTAGTTTGTTTAAGTTAATTGTAAACTTCATTAAATAGGCAGTTACAAAAATGAGCTGTTTTCCAACAGCTCAAACTTTACTGATTCTTTTTGTTATCATGATGATGGCTGTATTTAACAACTTTAACCGACACTTCATCAAGCTTCTTTCTCTTACCTTCAATTGAGCCGAAGTACGTTTTAGGATCAATCTGTACGGTCACCGTGTCCAAATTCATAGCTTCATTCTTTAGGTTAGAACTAAATGTACGAATCATCAATTCAAGTTCGTACCAACTTTTTGACACTGATCCCGTATGATCGACAATCAACTCTAGTTTATTGACTCTCTCAAATGTCCAATTCACTCCTTCTTCACATTCTTTATTAACAATTTCTGTGATATAAGGATTAATCATATCAACCAAAAGCTCTTCTGGAGAAGCGTAAATTTCTTTGTTGATCTTGCTGCTAGGATCTTTGTCTGCATGTGCTAGAGAAATAGGGACCGATAGACTCATTAAGATTAAAAAAGTTAACATTAAAAATCTTTTCATATTATTCACCTCAAAGATAGTATTCCACTTGGAGCAATTAAACGCATACCAATTATTAGTTGATAATATAAATAAACCAATCTTTTATGACCGCTTGAAAAGACGTCACAGTTTTTGCTTGATAAAGTGAGACACTTGTTCCAGTTAAGGACTCCTTTTACGGTAGAGCTTATATTATGCTCTTAACGATAAAGCAGCACTGTTGTCTTTGTGTATTTTCGATACTCATTAAAAATGTATATATACTATAACTAGCATATCAACAAAATTGTGCTTGTTATAAAAACGGGTCGGGTTAGTGCAATAAGAAGACTAAAGGGGGAATGGGGAAATATGGTATATTATTTAATAAGGAGGGGTATAAAAATGAACGCTATTAATCGTTGGATTGTTATTATTTTTCTTACTTTCTTTACTTTTTTAATGGTCAACAAAGGATTAGATTTATGGTCTCTTGGAACGAATGTGGATGGTGAAGGCATCGGAATATACCTTTTAGGATTAGAGATAAATGACCGAGTACCAGAAGCGAATATTCGAATATATGCAATTGGTTTCTTTGTTGCAAGTTTGATTACTATGTTGATTGCCTTTGCACTTGTTGGAAAAACTTTTTTAAAGTTAAAAGGTAATACAACAGTAAGTTAATTATTGATAGATATTCAACTATTGGGTGAAAGTGTTGAAGATGGGAGCTGTCATTATCGGCAGCTTTTTCTTTTTATGCTAACGTATGCAGGCTAGAGGAAAAGAATTATATTCTACTAAAATAGGTGGTACAGTTTAATAATATTAATACCTAAATTTAGGAGGTTTTCTATATGCCAATGGAACAAGAAACCATAAGTATGTTAATTAGTGGATTTTTAATTATAATGGGAATTGCAATTGGAATTACAATTTTTTTGTGGGTGAAAAATAAGAGACGGAGTGGGGCATACGCTTGGCTTTTCCTACATTTTTTGTTATCCTCTGTTGCAGTATATTTTTCTTTACAAGCCATTTCGTTTGATTACCTTCATCCTATGGCATCGGAAGAAATATCTCTTCGTTTAGGGGAAACAGCAGTATTTTGGGCTTTAAGTATGATTTGTTTGTTGTTGGGTATATTCAATTTTTCCAAATTAATTAAAAAGGTATAGCTCCTTGTTGAACTAACTGGTGCTTTCCTTAGATAAAATGGAAGCCGTTTTCTTATGATGCTATAAGGGCAGTTTAGTAAAAGAATGGATTTATAATACAAGTTGAACTAATATTTAGAAAATAGGTCCTAAAAGGAGTAGATTGATAATGGAAAAGGTCAGACCATTTTTAATGTTTCAAGATGGCAAAGCAGAAGAAGCAATGAATTTTTACACATCTCTGATTGAGGATTCAGCAATTACAAACATTGTTCGATATGGTGCAAATGAAAGTGGGGATGAAGGAACTGTCATGCAGGCTACTTTCACATTAAAAGGTCAAGAATTTATGTGCATTGACAGTAATGTAAAACATCAGTTTTCCTTCACACCTTCGTTCTCAATATTTGTTACTTGTAATACCGAAGAAGAACTTGACAATATTTATCAGAAACTGAGCGAAGGTGGACAAGCACTTATGCCACTAGGAGATTATGGATTCAGTAAGAAATTCGGCTGGCTAAATGACCGTTTTGGAGTTTCGTGGCAACTAAATCTCCCTAATTAATATGAAAAACTTAATATCCTGTTTATACCAATAATAAAAAGCATAACGGGTGCATATGTTTCAGATCAGCTGCCAAATAAGGCGGCTTTTCTTATGGAACAAACGGAGCAGTTTAAAGCAACGGGTGCATTCAATAACTCCAATATCCCAAAAGAGCCAGATAAACATTATTTTATTCATTAAAGTGTATATGTGGGCTCTTTCTTAATCACCTCTATCTTAAAAAATCAGAACAGTCTATTCAGAATGTCTTGTTTTCTGAGTCCGCTAATTACTATGAAAAGGGAATGTTACTTTCCAGTAAAGTGTCCCAATATTTTAGCAGAAACTGTTTCATTTTTAATGACGGTCACACCTTTCATTTTACCTGAACAGAGAAGGTATCAGTTCCGCTTGTATCGTCCCTTTCGTAGTCATTGACTGCAGCACCCAATAGTGTAAGAACCAAATACTTGCTAATCCAATATTGTATTTCATTTCATCATCCATTACGACCAATTTGTATGGTTCGAATTAGGTGGAGTGTGCTTTTTGTGCTTCATCCTTCATTAATTCTTGGCCATCTTTAGCATTTTTATCACTGATTCGTTTATAACGGTTGGTTTTTTTATCTAAAAAATATCAAAATAAGAGTAGTGCAACAACAAACACGCCTACAAAACTCCATATCAAAACCATTAACTTTTACCACTAATCTACCCTTCTAGTCATAAGATAAAAAACTACTCGACTAACAGCTGATCTTGGACTTTAGGAAGGTTATTCCATACTCTCAGCAATCTTTTTCAATGCTTTTGCCCGAGAAACAATGAATGACGTCATATATTTCTCCAAAAATAACTTGTCGGCTACAACGCCAATTGGACCGAATGGTGATTTATATTGAAATTTATCAATCATTATGGTTCCTCCAGCTTCTTCAATAAACTGATGGGTATGAACGAAGGAATGGAAAGCTCCCGTCACCATAACATCAACAAATGTATGTGGTTTCTCCATTACTGTCACTTTGGCTGTCAACCTTTGTTTAATCCCAAAATGGATGGCTTCCCAGGTAACCGTATCACCTTGTTCTAAAAATCCTTCTGTCACTCCACTAACAGCTCTTTCCCTAGTTTTAGAGGTCGTTTGAGTATGAATATCTACATTTCTTACAAGGTCGAAACATACTTCAACTGGTGCTTTAATAAATTGCTGATGCTCAATTATAGGCATTTTATTTTCTCCTTTTACTAATTAAAAACCCTCAATATCAAAGTTCATTCTGCCGTCACGGTAAATCTGAAATGGGTCATCTCCGCCAATCAATAATCTCCCATTATAAATTGATGCTGTTTCATTCCATTCAAATTCCTGGCCATTATGTTCTGTTTGAAGTTTTATATGATGCCAGAATGAATGGCCATCTTCATATTCGACTTCACCAATCTCAAAGTTTATTAATTGATAACCTTTTTCTTGCGAGATCTCTACTTTTTTTAAATAGAACTCTTTTGCTTCTTCAGCAGATAATGAGAATTCTTCATCTAATTTATAATCATCCGTTCTTCCATCATATTGGAACAAATGTAATTGTTCGAAAGCCTTCTCATAATTGCCATCTATCATTGACTGATAATATTCCTTGATTAAACCTTCTGCTTTTCTTTCTTCAGTGGAATTACACCCTGTAAGGATTAGAATTAATGATAAAAGGAACACAATTTGAATTAATTTGTACATCTATTCACTCTCCTAAAATTCCCAGTTCCACTCTAACTTTAGCACAAAATTTGTAAAAGCACTTTAATTTTTGACGTTACTTTGTATGTGCAGAATGAAGTTATACTTCAAGAAAAATTTTAATGAAAAATAAAATAGATACCATTTCAGAAGTTGGCTTGTTTAGTGGCTATTATTTAATATTTGAATGGGGAATTATTATCACAGAAAAATAGTTTCCAAGAGGTGATTAAGTTCCTGAATATTTAAGTGTATTTTCTTCCTAATAATTCCAACTTTATTAGTAGTATACTATAATATAGCTATCATTATTATACTCCATTGGGTTACTAACATCAGTGTATGCATTAAGGTTAGCTCCTAAAGATTATGCCCAAGCTGCATTTATGTAATCTGACATAATAAATGGATATTGTTCATAGGGGCATTGATCTATAAAGGGCAAATCAGCCAGCAAAATTTAAGAAGACAATTTTTCATTAGAGGTTTATCTGGTTACCAGTAAAGTAAAGGAAGGAAATGGAGGTAACAATAGTTGAATTTAGCCACTAATCTTCGTAAAAAAGGAATTATTGTAACGGAATTTGAGAGCATAGGTAATGATTATAGAAAAGAATGGATCAAATCATTCTTTGAATCTATAAATGAAAAAAGATTATATCGTCACCATTTTTTATGGGAGCTGTTGCATAGTAATAGAATGAATTACCTTGAGGGTAAAGAGGCAAACAAAACTTTTGATAGAGTGAACAAACAATACTGTTATATATTTTTTCAAGAATCCAATGATGTTTTAAAAGTAGAATTTGCTTCAGAAATGAAAGCAAACGATTTTTTAGATCAATATGGTGAATATAGAGACGTGTATGTAGTTGATAAAGGGTTTAATTGGACATACGTTATTCCGCACGAAAAAGGGATTTATGGTCCGTATTTTTATCGGAAATAACTTTATAGGAACAAGTGTGTTGAGACACATAGGATTAGTGTTTTTATGAAGTGGTTTAACTAATCAGGTCAGGTACGTGCAAATAGGGATAAGATGAGAAAGATTAGAACATGATATGACGGAAATTGATAAAGGAAGTGTTTCTATGCTTCAGATGAAGATAATTAAAAAATTTAAAACCTCTTATCAGATTAAATTTTCCAATGACTATCGTTTTTTATGCCATACAATGGGCAGTAAAACAATTATTTATGATACGAATTCTTGGGAAAAAATAAAGGAGCTTAGTAAACCTAATCACCCAGGGTTTATTCACTTTTCCGACAATGATGAATATTTGTATATAAAAAACACAAGCGGTACTTTATATTTGTATGAAACAGTTGGATTTGAATTAATTATGACCATAAAATCAAATGAAAAATATCAACTTGTTGAAGCAGACTTTGCTTTAACCAATACTTCACTCGTTATTCTAGATACATTGAATACAAAAGACGGAAACCAATTGGCATTAATCAACATGGAAAATGGTGACATTAGAGTCTTAACTCAATTTAAAGATTCAATTAATTATGCCTATTACAATCAATTCATCGAGGCTGAAAGAGCCTATTTATTTACTCTTGTATATGAAATTACCGATAAATTCAACGATGAATACATAGTTCGTAAAATTGTAAAAGTGAAAGAACCAATAAAAAATGAAGCGATAGAGGTAATAGAAAACTCTGAGATCTGGGATTGGAATTTTATCCTTTTTAACTCTATTCATAACTCATTTATTGTAGTTGAAAGATATGACATAATTATGCTTGATGCACAATTTAAGGAGATTATTAAGAAAGTTAAGTTGTCAGATAAAGTTTCTCCAGAATTAGGTGTTTTTCAGTATATTCACCTTTCAAATGATGGTCGATTTATTATCCTTACATATAGTAAAAGAGTTATAATCCTGCGCTACGAAGATTTAGAACCAATTGTTGTTGAAGAGATTCAATATGCTTGCTTTGGGGAATTCAGCAGCGATGACCGATTTATTCTGATAGGAACGTGGGATAATGGGTACATTCTTGAAAACACGCTGCGTTAGTTTTTTGAAGAGCTAAAGGTCGCTGTGGTTCTTAATGTGTAATGATTCCGCTTAGGGTGGATGTTATTTTAATTCAATCTGCTAAATTAGGCAGCTATTCCTGTCACAAATACAGTTTAAATGGAGAGTTAGGGCATCATTCCTAGGTTTCTATTTGCGTTCCTTAAAAATATTATGTTCTCTCATCAGAAGGTTTTTCTGGACTCTTTCCCCTAAGACTTCCGGTCATTTCAAGTGGAATTCACCGACGATCTGATCATTTTTTAAATAAAGACAAATAACGAAATATCCACCTAGACAAAAAAAGAGAGGTGTCACCTCTCAATTGTAAGTTACTGTTTGAAAACAAATTGTTCTCTATATTTGCGCTGGTCGTTAGGATTATCGCTTTTCTTTATCCAAGTTACAACAACTTTAAGCTCTGTTGCTTTCGTATATAAAGGAAAGTTTGAATGATGAAATGCTGGAGATAAATTCTTTTCAGGTAAATCATTTTGAATAGTAAACAGTTCAAATTCTATGTTTGTATTAGGATCATCTCTATATGCTTCAACCCTTACCAATTCAATATTATCATTGCCATTATTTTTAATGTCAAGACTGTAAAACTTATATAACTCTGGTTTATCTGAAATACTGGATGTTGGATCTTGACTATCCGCTTTATCTACAACTACTTCCCATTGTTTAGAAGATTCTTTAGCAGGAATTTTATCCAAAGAAGTAGCTAGGCAATTACTTGATACAAAGCCCATCATTAAGAAAGAAAATAATAAACATGAGACAATCTTTTGCAAAACAATCACATCCTTTTTTTACTTAGTTTGCTTTAGGATGTAAAGTCTATACACATTTGTTAAACTTCGTGACGCAATGCAACTCCATAATGAAATGCTTATATCTATACTTAGGGGATAGTTTAGTTGAAGAAAGACCCAATATTAAACAAAAAGGAAGCATGTATAGTCTAGCTTATTATTCGAGAAGCACGATTTCATATCATCACCATCCCATCCAACAAGATAAGGCTGAACAAGCAATCTTTCTATTTTAAGTATAGGGTAACGTTATTAGAATAAAGAATAAATGTTTGGGAAGAGTATGAAGAAAAATATATATGAGGTGGATTTTATTGGTTAAACAATGCTTATGCCTAGTAGGATCATTATTATTTGCATTTACCGTTGTGCACACAGTCAATGCAGAAACTATTCCAGAAGTAGAAAATTCGCATTTCACAACTGAAGATATTGTTTCAGACTTAGTAATGCCAACTATTGATAAAAGAGTGATAAAAGAATATAAAGGCGATGACCTATTTGGCTGGGAATGGCAAAGAATTGTCGGAATAAAGTACAATAACAATCATTCATATGACATTGATGTAAAAATTAATATTCCTTCAAAAGATAATAACGATATAGAAGATTTAGTTAAAGTAAGAGTATCCCCATCCTGTGACAGTGAAAAGATTAATAAGCAGAAATGTAACCACGATTTTAATATCGAAATTATAGACTACAAACATTTATCTCGATAAGGAAGGGTACTGTTTATGGCATTATAAAAATGTAAGGTTCGGCATTTAATTTGTACAGGCCCCGAGGGGGCCTGTACAAATTAAAAAAACCACTTGTCAACATTCCAAAATACACATACACTTCCTGTTGGGACAAACAAGCGCAGGAGGTATTAAGGAGATGTTGGCAGTGGCCGAGATTAAGTATATCAGACACGAGGTTAATAATAAAGATTGCAATTATACAGATGTAGCTAAAAGAATGGGGAAGGATCCTAGAACAGTTAAGAAATATGCGGACATGGAGGACTTTAACGAAAAGGTAAAAAAAGTGCAACAAAGACAAGCACCGGTATTAGGCCCAGTAAAATCTATCCTAGATGATTGGATTATGGAAGACTTGAGGAAGAAAAAGAAGTTCCGAAGAACGGCTAAGAGAATGTGGGAATTGTTAAAAGAACTTCATGAATTCAAAGGCTCTGATCGTAGTGTACGGAATTATGTTTCATTCAAGAAGAAGGAGTTACTGCAGGAGTCACCTCAAGCTGCACTTCCATTAGAATCTATTCCAGGAACAGCACAGGTGGACTTCGGGGAGGCTCCGTTTATATATGCAGGTGAAGAGTTAGTCTTGCCATTTCTAGTGATGTCCTTCCCTTCAAGTAATGGATTTTATTTTCAGGTCTTTCCTTCGCAAAACAAGGAATGTTTCTTAGAAGGAATGAAGAGAGTGTTTCATCATATGGGAGGAGTACCAAAAACCATACGTTTTGATAACCTATCCCCTGCCGTAAAGAAGATCTTGCCGAATGGAGAACGGCAATTAACGGATGAGTTCCAAAATTTCGTACTGCATTATGGGTTTGAGTGCGAGTTTTGTAATCCCAACAGTGGCAATGAAAAAGGACACGTTGAATCCATGGTAAAGTATGTGAGAAATAACTTTCTCCTTCCTAGTCTTTCTATTATTGAGCTCGATGAGCTAAATATGAAGTTATGGGAAAAAGCTGAGAGTGACAGAAATCGAAAGCATTACCAAAAAGAAAGCTTAATATCTGACCTATTTGAAGAAGATAAAGCAGCCTTTCTACTTTTACCTTCTAAAGAATACAATTGTGTTAGATATGAAACGTTGAAAGCTGATAAATATGGTTATATTAAACTGGACTTGAACCTGTACTCCACTTCACCAAGATATGCACAAAGCAAGGTATTAGTAAAGATATCCTACAATACCGTTGAGATCTTAAATGATGATCATCAATTAGTAGTGAGTCATTCTCGACTGTACGGGCAATACCGCAAGTCGATGAAATGGCAGCCTTATTTAAATTTAATGGCCAAACGCCCTATGGCACTAAAGTATACCAGTTTTTATGATCAACTACCTGAGGAATGGAAGGTGTATTTTGAGTGCTGCACGGTATCTGAAAAACCGGAAGCATTGCGATTATTATCGACTATATTAAAAGATTACGATTTCACCATAATAACGAAAGCTCTTGTCACCGCTTCAGAGAAAGGACATCCCTCTGTCGAGGCAATTAAACAAGTATTCTACCAACTTATTAATGGACGTGGAGTACGTAGTGAGATAAAGCCGACAATCCCGTTACCTGAATTACCTAAAGCTACAAGAGGACTTGATCTTTATGACCAGCTCCATAAAGGAGTGACAAAACATTGAACCAGCAGATTCAGTCCTATGCGAAACGATTAAAACTCAGTTGGATTAGGGAACATTACCACGAGGTAGAAGCAACAACTAATGAAAACTTTTTACTAAAGCTTTTTGAGGAGGAAATCCAACAAAGGGAGGAGCGAAAAGCCAATTTATTACTTACTCAGGCTACCCTCCCTAAAGTTAAAGGAAAGCCATTTGATTGGACAGAAGTACAATTGCCTGGAGGACTAACAAAGGATTCTCTATTGAATGGAGAATTTATGGACCAACAAGAGAATGCCATCTTCTATGGTGGAGTAGGGGCAGGGAAAACATATCTAGCCACACTGATTGGGTTAAATGCCATACAGAAGTATGGCAAATCAGTAAAGTTCTACACAGTGGCAGGATTGGTCAACCGTCTTCTTGATGCCAATGAAAAGGGTACGTTAAGCAAACTGTTTAAGCAGATTGAAAAACTAGATTGCTTGATACTTGATGAATTGGGCTATATTCCCCTACATAAACAGGGAGGAGAATTACTATTTCAAGTCATTTCGATGTGTTATGAGGCAAAGAGTATCATCATAACAACTAATCTTCAGTTCGGTCAATGGAATCATGTCTTTGGCGATCCTATATTGACAGAGGCAGTTATTGACCGACTCATTCACCATTCGCATCTTGTAGTGTTTAATGGTGATAGTCATCGCTACAGAGAATCTATTTTACAAAATTAGTAAACGAGTTCGTTGACAAGTGGATACATTTTTAATTGCCGTTTTATGCATTTTTTAGTTGCCAAATACAGAAGGGTACTAATATTAAAGTTCCAGAGCTGCCACTAAGGCAGCTTGTTTAGTTTTATTTTACTAAAGGGTCAGAATAGTGGGGGAGGAATAATAAGTATAAGCGGGAATAAATTAAGAAGTATATGTTTTACATTAAATCAAAGGTTACTCACTGTAATATAA
Organism: Cytobacillus gottheilii; assembly: GCF_001636345.1. GTDB lineage: Bacteria > Bacillota > Bacilli > Bacillales > Cytobacillaceae > Cytobacillus > Cytobacillus gottheilii. The sequence goes on along the minus strand of NZ_KV440945.1, from coordinate 2,632,137 downwards.
TTCTTAACTACCATAGCTGATTGTTTCTCTACTTATTAATCTGCAGGAATAATGTTAAGAGACCGCTATATATGAGGAGGATAATAAATTGGAGTTAGTTTTTATTAGGCACGAACAGGGTGAACATACTCTGAATCTACCTTATAGTATATATACAACTGATCCTTCTTTAACAAAAGAAGGTATAATTCAGGCGCGAGAGCTTAGAAGTCAATTTCCAATTTCAGAAGATGACATTGTAATAATCAGCCCTATAAGAAGGGCGTTACAAACAGCAATGATATGGACAGAAGGAATAAGTCCTACAAAATTGGTAAGCCGACTAATCTCCCCAAGAATATTTCCTCTAAAACAAGATTCAAAAACACTTCCATGTTATCATCTATTAACAAGAGAAAAGATAAGAAAGGATTTTCCTGATTTTATCCTTGATAAAGAATCGTCACTTAATTTATGGATATATGGAATAAATATTATTCCAGAAAATGAGTTTATTTTGTTAGCAAAACATTTTCTAGAATGGTGTAAAAAACAAGATAAGAAGAGGATTTATCTTGTATCTCATGATGGACAATCACTTCTTACAAACAATATATTTTGGGTAAAAAATTGTCTAGAGATGATTTTCCGAAAGAAACAGGATGGTTTATACGTAATTACTAACCTAGATATAAGTAATAATGATTTCATTTCGGAAAAAATAATTAATAACAATTAGAATAAGAATTGCGTTTCATTAACCAATGACAAAAATAATGGTCTTTAACAAGGGAAGTTATTACTATGCTAAAAATATTAAAAGTATTAGATCTTATGGTTAAATAGTCCAATCTATAAATGAAGAGGGGGATTGTTTTGAAGAGATATCTAAAAATCTCAACTATAATTATGTTTTTAATTTTAATAGGATGCGAACCATTAGCGAAAGAAACGATGGACTTTTATGAAAGTACAGGGAGTATTGATCTGTCAAGTGAAGATATCAATTCTATTTCAATAAATTCATCTGAGAAGGATGTAATCAACAATTTCGGAAAATCAAATGAAGTCGAAGAAATAGACAATCCAAAGTCAAAATATTTAAGTTACGATGGTGTGGAGTTTGGATTTGTAGATGACAAGGTTATTCGATTATTCATTAAAAGAACACACGAAAACTCTAAAATATATGAAACTTATAAAGAAATTAAAATTGGAGATAAAAAAGAAAAGGTAATGAAAGAATACGGTGATCAGTATTATGAAAGGGTTGAAAGTGGCATAGATACGGTTGGATATTTTGATAAAGATAATAGGATAAATATAGAGTTTGGGATTAATGAAGATAAAGTGATAGCTATTATTATTCAGCAAATTGGTTGGAAGGAAGATAATTAAGCTATAACGGAGGAATTCCAGATAAACTGCCTAACTTGACAGGTTCTTTAAAATTCCATAATAGGGGCATGTTAGCTTAGGAAGGAAAATACGATTAGAATAAAGAATTTACAGGAATTAGTGACAAGCTAGCAATATATATTAAAGGGGGAAAAAATGAAGCGTGTTTTTTAGGTATATTGCTAATCATGGTAATCCTTTTAGGAATGTATTTTTTGACTACCAATGCTTAGCTGCTTCTTTAAGTAAAGGGAGACCAGTCCTCTAATAAGTGAAATCTTGCTTATGATAGAAACGGGGCGCTATAGTGCAATTGGCATATTAAAATTTGGGTGGGAATGAGCTTGGAAGATAAAATAACAAATTTATTTAAAAGAATTCCAAAAGTTGAACAAGGTCAAAGGGTTGTTCTAGGAATAGATGGATTAAGTCGTTCTGGTAAAACAACAATAGTAAGAAACATCGAACAGCATATTCAAGATAAAAACATGTTGGCTTGTGTTTTGCATTTAGACGATTACATTGTAGAGAGAAAAAAACGTTATAACACCGGTTATGAAGAGTGGCATGAGTATTACAATTTGCAATGGGATGTAGAATGGCTGAAAGAGAAGTTATTCAAAAAACTTAAAGTAGCTAATGAACTACAATTATTGACTTATGACAATAGTTGTGATTTGCAAAAATTACATACAGTTAAAATACCTGATACTTGTCTAATTATAATCGAAGGAGTTTTTTTACAAAGAAAAGAGTGGAAAAACTATTTCGATTTTATGATTTATCTGAATTGTTCAAGAGAAGAGAGGTTCAATCGTGAAAATGTCGATACACAAAATAAAATTGAGAAGTTTCAAAAGAGATACTGGAAAGCTGAAGATTATTATATGGAAACAGTTTCGCCAATCGAAAAAGCTGATTTAGTTATCAAGAATTAAAAAATTTAGAATGAATAAATGCTTTTGAAGACTTACATTGAATTTGAGTAATCAAAGGAAATAGAGTTTCCGTTAATTTAAATATAATTAAAGTTTAACAGAGACAGGATTACTGACTTTGAAAAAAATCTCTCCTTCAAAATTTAAATTCCTGTTATTTCCATAACAATCCTTTACTTTTTAAAAAACCTTATGTTAAAATTATAATAATATTCTGATTTTTATTTTTGCGGAGGGTGATGTATTGAACTTCAAATACATATTTGTTTTCCTTGCAGTATTTGTCCTAAATTATATTATCACCACAAAGGTTTTAAATTATTTCTTTTTTGCACCAACCGCAATATTTAACATTATAATATCGATAGCAATTTTTATTATTTTATTAGTATTAACGAAAATAACTGTTGATAAAATATTTGAGTGAATTTTGAAACAACTTTATTTCGTGTATTACTGAATATTTAAAGTACCTTTGAATGTATCAGATTCAAAGACACTTGGATCAATTCCTGGAAACGCACCAGTTTCTTAGGGTGATTAAACCGATACATTTCCCCGATTTCAGAAATAGTCGCTCCCCGATTTTTTATCTATTCCGAAAATGGATTGTTTGCCCACTCTAGGTGAACTGCTTCTACAGATCTCATTTATTTTCTTTATGATGGTCTTTTTTCCTGCTTTTAAAACGTCTTATGACCTAGGAAATGTTTGAAGAGTGAGCAATGACATATCAGAGTATAATTCACCAAAAACCCCTTCATTCAAGTTGAAGCATGTTGCACGTGCACCGGACTATAGAGGAACGGAGTTTTGCAACCCACTTGTTATTTTGAAAATACCAAGCAGAGATTCAAATGTTTCTATATTGGATCAATCAATAAAAGCTGGAACAAAACATGAAAAAGTGATCATAGGGTTGGAACTTACCGGGCACTATTGGATTACCTAATAATGAACATTATTTTTAGATTCTTTTAATATAAATAAATATTTACTCATTTATCTGTATAATAATTTATAAAGGGAGGGAAAGTGGTGAAGAGAAATAAGTTAATATTTTTGATCATAGCTTTTATAATCTTTGTTTTTTTTGCATATGATTTTTTAAAAGGTAGGCATATAAGTGAACAATATTTATATGAGGGGAAAAGTGAAAATTGGAAAGTTTCATCTACTTTTACTAGTAAAGGCCATGTGAATTACCAAAGTAAAATAATAATAGAATACATCGGTAAAGATAACAGCATAATTGAAGTTAATTCCTGGTCATTAGAAGGAACAGGTTATGGTGTTGGTGGAGGAGAGCAAACCTTAAAAGATAATAAAATAATTAAAACTAGTGACTACGAAGACTTCCAATTTAAACAGTCAGATCAACAATCTTTTTCAATCGAATGGTTAGATGAAGATGAGGAATTTAAGTTATATCAAAAGGTTAATAATAATTAAGAATAATTTTCTCCTGAAAATTGTTCTTTTTTTTGTCTAAATTGGTTATTTAAACTGATAATTAGTATCAACTCTCATTAGATTGCTACAAGGAATCTAGGTAATCATAGTAAACATTTTTGAAAGAAGTAAATTCTTTTATTCTAATTCCATCACTGAAGAATATAAAAAATACTTAAGCATGGAAACTTATAGTCATGTGTGTAGGTTAAACCCGATTATATGACTGAAGATATAAATAATGTTGTTTTTTTATGATAAATTGAAAATAGTTATACTTTAAATTTTTTATTAATGCGTTCTAAAATAAATATGCTTTTGTTATTAAAGGGGGAGGTAGATTAATAATGAATAAAGCTGTTGTTAATCTTATAGTTAACATACGTGTGAGTAATTACAAGGTAGGTAAACTTATTATTAGTAAATTTAACATTAATGTTTATGGTTAAATAAATCAATGAACCATTTTGTAAAAGTTTGTGCCGTTGATGAATTCGAACTATCGATCAATATAATGGCTTATTCTAGTTGTGTAAGTGCTGTGAAATTCGGGTTATGATCTAAAATAATACTTACCATATACACAATATATGTTAAAGAAAATTTGTTAAAATTAGGGGAGAGGTGAAAAGAATGACAGAGAATGAAGGAAAGAACTGGGGGCGGATGATAAAATATCATCGTCAGCAACAAGGTTTAAGACAGGATGATGTATCTTTAGGCATTTGTACACCTTCTTATTTGAGTCGTATTGAAAATGGTGTGGTGATTGCCGAACAAACCGTATACGAAATGCTGTTAGCACGTCTAGGGATTGACTTAGGCATAGAGGTAGCCAATATAGAATTGAAACATTCTTTTCTTGAAGCATTATATGCAAAACTATTATCGAATGAAAATCTGACACAAAACGAATTAGCAACGTTGGAGTCTTATCAAACGGAGGTTTTTCAACAAGAAATCGATTTGCTGGCCAGTTTGGTCTATAGTCGTTTTTTGTCATCCATCAATGCCTTAACTGTAGCTAGGGAGCTGCTGATGAGAATTGAACCTTTCGTCATCTGGCATCAAGATCGGGTAACACAAATGTATATTGCGACTACGACGGATGTTCATTTATCTTTCTTTGAGTTCGATGAGATTATCTTTCGAGAAGAGCAACAGCATGTCAGTAATTATATGATTACTGCCAATCGTTTTGAGCAAGCGAATTATCTTTACCATTTAGCTTTTGCTCACCACCGCTATTATTCATTCCAGCAAGCTCTATATTATATCAATCGTGCGGATGAAGCGTTCTCGCATTATTACAAACCTTTATTTCAGTTGAAGCTTTATTCAATGAAAGGCGTTATTTTGAATGATTTACATAGGTTTCGAGAGGCACTGTTGGAATTTGAAGCAGGTCTGGATTTATTAAAAAACGTTTCATCTATACAATCTCCAAGGCAATGGAGTTCTCTTTACAACAACCTTGCCTATAGTTATGAATGCCAAGGTTTATTCAAGAAATCGATGTCTTATTATGAGCAAGCAAATGGCTTTGAGGAGGATTTACATATTGTAATAAATTGGATGAGAGCCTCATATCAACAGGGTGACAAAGATATATTGAATAAGCTATTTACCCATTATCCAAAGGAACGATTTAATGTATGGCATCATAAATATCAACTAGATTTGCTCAAGTATGTAAGTGATCGAGATTTTTCGCTAAATAAGGTAAAAGACATAGAAGAGCTTGTTTTCCCTTATTTCTTTGAGCAAGAGTATTATTCACTGATATTGTACTATGCACCTTTATGGGCATCGATTTATGAAGGACTCAACGCTTATAAGCGAGCAAGTATTTGCTTCAAATACGCATTTATTGCAAGTGAAAAAGTGCGTCAGCGTATGAGTAGCTAAAAAGGAGTTGAAAGAACCTTAATAGAAAAGAGGAATAATATGAAGGATATTTGGAGGGATTGGAAGAATCCATCAATATTATTATTATCCATCGGTTTTTCAAGTATAGGTGACTTTCTTTATTTAGTTGCAATTAATATTATAGTTTATCAGTTAACTGGGTCGGCAGCTGCAGTTGCAGCGCTATGGATTGTAGGACCACTGACTAATATTGTTACAAAGTTCTGGACTGGAAGTTTTATTGACTATCGAAGCAAGAGAAAATTAATGATTGTAACGCATCTAGTTAGAGCTGCCTTCATCTGCTTAATCCCGGTGGCAACAAACATGGTAGTTATTTATGGAATATTAGTTGTCTTGAGTGTGGCAAAAGCATTTTTTAATCCATCTTCTATAACCTATATTACTATTCTCATTCCAATAGAAAAAAGAAAGCGTTTTAACTCTATTCAATCTTTTGCTAGTTCAGGAGCATTTATTATTGGACCTGCTATCGGGGGTTCGTTTATTTTATTAACTTCTGTTGAAGCAACATTGTGGCTAAATGCTTTCTTTTTCCTGATTTCAGCAATTTTACTATTTTTTTTACCTGAAAAAGAAAATTTTGATAAAGAAACGATTCCAACATTGACTATTGGACAAGTGATTCATGACTTTACGATTGTTCAAAAATTCATGGTAAACAATAAATATGTATCTTTTATTTATATGGGTTTTATTATAATTATGGTTTTTTCCTTTACTATGGATGCACAAGAAGTTGTTTTTACTCAACGAGTAGTAGGTCTTTCTGAATTTGATTATAGCTTATTAATTAGTATAACTGGTATTGGTTCTGTTGTAGGAGCTTTATTATTATCGGTTTTCTCTAATAAATTTGCACTTCGATTTATGATAGCTATTGGATTAATCATGATGACAATTGGCTATGTAATCTATGCGTTCTCATGGTCATTTACCTCTATAGTTGCTGGTTTTGTTACAATAGGTTTCTTTAATGTGTTTTTAAATGCAGGAATTGTGACTTTCTATCAAAACAATGTTCCTGTTAATGTAATGGGGAGAGTAACAAGCATTTACCAGCTAATCCAAAGTGCTATCCAAGTAGTATTTATTTTAGTTTTTGGAGTAATAGCAGACATTGTTTCTCTAAGACTTACAACAGTCACTTTGGCCCTAGTCATGTTGCTTTTCTCTTTTATTTTTTCTGTTTCAGTATTAAAGTCCAATAATAAGAGTTTTTATAGGGAAGATAATAACGTTAAAGGAGAATTACATTTAGAAGAGAAATAAATTATGTTAAGTATAATACTGAATATAGAAACTTAAGGGGGAGGGCAAACCGGTATCGAAACGCTAATTGATAATAGACACATTTCCTTATTTTCAAAAGGTAGCATGCGATGCAGGTTATTTACCTATTTTGGTTACAGTTACTTAAAGCAATATTTCAGAAGTACATGCCTGTTTATGTCATGCTGGTTAACTTGAAGAGGAACTTTGTTGCCTTAAATATAAAATTTTTAAATAAATTCACTTAAATAATCTGGCGCTTAACTTTAAGGTTAGTTGCCCATTGAACATGTTCTATTTGTGACAATGGGATTATTTACCTCTTTAATAAAAGCCTAAATCGGATAATAATTATTTTACGATAGACTTTAATTTTAGGGGACAAGGATAATAAGATGGGAATAATTATTTTTTCAATTTTTTTAATAATGGTAGGTGTATTTTGTATATGGATGGCGATTTTTAGCAAGAAAAAGGACTTGAAGGAGTTTGCATCAGATATACCAACAGATCTAAGTGATTTTTTCATACTAATAATTTATAAGCTATTTCCCCCTATAATAAGGAGGATCTTCTTATTCTTAGCAGGAATAGGGGTTATCGCTTTGGCTATTTTTATTTTATTCACTTAAAATCTTTTAAAACTATAAGGTATTTATGTTTCAGTTGCGGAACCAAGTCAACTTTTCGGATCTATCCAGATAGTGATAGAAGACAATCAACAAAGTTACTTAATATAAAAGATATAATAAAGTTTAATTATAAAGGAGCTTAAAGAGCTTGCTAGAAGAATTTCTTGCCTCACTAATACCAAATGGCAGTACCTCTTTGGATACAAAAAAAATTGACCGAAATATTGAAATGTTAAAGAATTATTCTTGGTTTAAGGATATTTATGATGATGAAAGATATCATAGGTTATTCTTTGTAAATTGAAAGGTTAGAATGTATTTACAAAATACCTATCGTGTTAAGAAAATAATCAAGAACGAAGATTTCAAAATGAAATTTATAAAGTTTTTGAATGAACAATTATAACAAGTCATACTTACTCTTCTTTATGGAAAGAGTGCTAATACTCACGATCAGCTGCCTATATAGTCGGCTTTCTTATGTAACAAGTGGGCAACATTCATGTCATAAGCGAAACTGTGCTTACACCAGAAAATGGGCAGGGTAGTAGAAAATAGATGTGTTAATTAAATCCATTCTAGGTGATTTATGAATACAGCCAAGAGATTTTACCACCCTCGCCATCTTTTTTACCACTCTCCGCCAAGGAATTTACCACTCTCCGCCACATGTTTACCAATGGATAAAAAAGCCCTACAGATTAACATTCTAGTAATCTGATAGGGCTTTTATTATTAATTAACTATTTAGATTGGTTACTGAAGTAATCGAAGATTATCATTCTAGTCCCTTCAAATATATCTTCCTCAGTCCAGCTATAAGGAATAGGTTCCTCGACGTATACCTCTAAAAGCATTTCATTTAGTTCCTTTGGGAAAGGAATCCAGGTTTTGTAACCCACCCAATAATAGTATTCTTCAATCTTCTGAATCTCCCTAGTGGTTTATGTGGCCATATTAAGGTTACCTGCCTAACCCATGACGCTCACGCATAGAAACTTCTCCATCTAGTAGAATTTGATAGGAGTCATGAATAATACGATCTAAGATTGCTTCCGCAATCGTTTCATTTCCTAGCTTTAAATGCCATCCACTAGGATCAATCTGTGAACAGAATATAGTGGAGCCAACCTTATGACGAGCTTCTGTAATTTCCAAGAGGATTGCTGCTTCATCCGTTGTTA